>NZ_CANLMM010000001.1:0-1194145 GCF_947492115.1 uncultured Aquimarina sp. | reverse complement strand
GGTACTACAATCGTGGGAGAGTAGGTCGCCGCCTTCCTTGAAAACCCTTCATTATGACAATGAAGGGTTTTTTTATGCAGTAAACTGAAGCTGTATAGAATACATAACTTTTACTGCTCATAGCAGCAAAGAACTAAAAAGCACTCAGAGAACAACCACGAATACGTGCTACTGGAAAACCAGGAAGAATGGGTCTACATTGAGATGCAACACTGCCATTGAAAGGACAACTCGATGGATAACCACCTTTTATATAGGATTGCTCTTCTTTGTGTAATTAATTAATTAATTAATACCTTGGATTGATAACATCTTTTTGTACATAATATTTAATTTATAGATTAAAAATTCCACTAATTTGATATTTTAGTGATTATACGTATCGTAACAAACTGATAAATAAATATTAAGATTTAATAGATACTTTTGATTTTGTCATGCTTCGTACTATTTTTAGATTACTATTGAATTAGAGTTTATAGAATAACAATATTATTTTAAATGTCCTTAGGTTTGAACAAGTGGTTAGCAAAAGAAGGTGTCGTTACCCCAATCACATTAGGAGTTTCTGTTTTTTTTCTGTTATTATTATTTCAACCGTTTGGTTATAATGATTACGAATATGGTAAGTTGTTGAGTGATTCATTTCTATCTTCGATAATTGTATTATTAATAACTTTTACTTCTAGAAAAGTTACTTATAGCATTTTTAGAAAAAGGTCTGTAAATGAATATCTATGTATCCAAGTTTTATTGGATATAACTTTGTTTTTAGGAGTCACTTTTTTAATTAATCTAATTTCAGGTGGTTTTAGAAATATACGTTTTGTAGATTGGTTGGGTTTATCTCTCCAATACTTCTTGATTTTTGAATTGTTTTTTATACCACTTTCGTTATTCATTAAACATTATTTTAAGTTAGTTACTGGCGATGTAAATTCAAACTTGGATAGAAGTGAAGATTTTAACTTATCACTGCATAAAGTATGTTTATTATCAGATACTGGAAATGATATATTAGAAGTATTTCCTCAAGAAATATTGCTGATAAAAAGCAGTGGTAATTATATGGAAGTCTTTTATCTCAAAGAAGGAAAAGTTTCTCGTTATATACTTAGGAGTACATTGGAAAAAGTTACTAAACAACTTGATCTATATCCTTTTTTATTTAAATGTCATCGTTCTTATTTGATAAATACAGATAGAATTGAAAAAGTAAGAGGAAATAAAAGAGGATACACAATAACAGTAAGTGGATTACAAGAAGCAATACCCGTTTCAAGATCTAAAATAGATCTGTTTCATAGCGTTTATTCCGATGAAGATTAACTTGCCTCTGAGTTTTATTACTAATAATTTTTATAACCTTCCTATTCATCCCTAATATATCCTATCGATCACATAATTTATTTTCTTACTCCTTAATGCTATTGATTTGTACGCTGTAAAGCAAAGTTTATCAAATGAGAGTATTACAAAATATTATAATTTTAGTGATTATAATTATGATTAATGGGTGTAAATCGACTAAGATTGAAAATTTGTTAGATGCACCTCATACTTGGCGAAAAGAAGTATTAGAATTTCCATTAATTTTTGCAAGATCACTTCCTTACAAAGGAGAAGAGCATATTCGTTTTGCAGAAGGTTGGGGAGATGTAAATGATGAAGATTATTTTAGTTATGTTTTTATATGGATTTTAGAAGATGATCCAGATTTGACAGCCTTAAGAGTGACCTCTGATATGGACACATATTTTACTGGCTTAATGAAAACGGGATTACTTACAAAGCTTAAGTTTTTTAAAAAACTGCCAAAAACAAAAGTTAGTTTTTATAGGTCTCAAGGACTAAATTCAATGTTTCAAGGGAAAATTGAAGTATACGATGCCTTTTTTAAACGTGAAAAAATAGTACTCAATGCAAAGATAAATTCTTCATATTGCAGTGTTTTAAAGAGGTATATTGTTTATTTTAGATTATCACCAAAAGAGTTTCATGAACCTATATGGGAGGATTTGCAAGCAGTAAAAATAAAGTATGACTGTGGTGGAACATAAGTTAAACTAATTTGTTAAGCATATCGTGGATCTTGAATATAGTCTTGTTTTACAATTTTGATAATTTCGATACTTAAAAACCCAAATTCTTCAACTACTTTGCCATACATGCGATAAATACCTTTGTGTCTTAATTTATATTTTTCTTGTACAGGTGGAAATAGTACAGTGTCAAATACATCACCAAATTGATCTAAAAAAGTACCAAAAGCCATTCTTTTACCATTGGAAGTACTTGTATTTTTCATGGCAATGAGATAGCCATAAATATCAATTTTTTTATTTAGATATGCTTTTAAGTCATTTGCTCTATTTTGATTAACAGGTTTCGTGGTTAATATCTCATAATACCCGCAAATTGGAAATCCAAAAGACTCAATTTGTTCAAAAGCATCTTCTAATTTAGAAGTTGAGAACTCAGGTAATCTATATTCTGTACGCTTTTCTTTAAATAAAAGAGGTTGGTCATAGTTTGACGAAATACTATGTAATTTAAAATGAGCTTCCCATAATAATTCATGTTTGTTCTTTTTGGTAAAAGCAAAAGCATCTATTTTAATCAGAATACTTATCTGTTCTATACTTATAGGAACGCGATCAATAAAGTCATTAAGAGAAATATAGGCTCCATGTATTTGACGTTCTAATAGTATGAGTTCAGATGTTTTATGATCTAAGTTTCGTAAAATGTTTAGCCCGAGATAAATATGATTGTTTTTAAGAATATGTTCATAATGACTAACATTAATACAAGGTGTATGAATTATGGCTCCTAGTAATTTAGCTTCATGTAAATATACTTCTGGTCGATAGAATCCTCCGCCATTATTTAAAGTAGCTACTAAATATTCTAGAGGGAAATAAGCTTTTAAAAATAAGCTTTGGTAACTTTCTACAGCATAAGAGGCCGAATGTCCTTTTGGGAATGCATAACCAGCAAAACTCGCTACCTGATCCCATATTTCGAATATAAGCTGTTCTTCATACCCTTCATTCCTACAGTTCTGAATGAATTTTTGTTGTACTTCTTTAAATTCTTTACGAGATCTAAACTTACCACTCATTCCTCTTCGTAATACATCTGCTTCATCTAAGGTAAGTTTAGCAAAAAGATGAGCTACTTTAATTACGTCTTCTTGATATACCATAATGCCATAAGTATCTTTCATAAGATCTAGCATAATAGGGTGGGAGTTGTTACGCCTATTTTTATCGTGCTCTCTTAAAATATATTCTCGCATCATTCCGCTTTTGGCTACTCCAGGTCGTATGATAGAGCTTGCCGCTACCAATCCCAAATAATTATCTGTTTTTAGCTTACTTAGTAGCATACGCATAGCGGGAGATTCTACATAAAAGCAAGCCAAACATTTAGCATCTCTAATCAGAGCATTTATGTTAGGGTCTTTCTTGAATTTTTCAATATCATGTATGTCGAAATTAGCTTTCTCAGGTTGATTATATTGAATTATGTTTATAGCTTCTTTGATTTTTGCTAAACCGCGCTGACCTAGGATATCAAACTTGTAAAGTCCTAAATCTTCTGCAATGATCATATCAAATTGTACTGTCGGAAAACCTTTTGGAGGTAAATCTGTGGCTGCATAATTGTGGAGTGGTTGTTCGCTGATTAAGATACCACTGGCATGGATACTAATGTAGTTAGGAATTCCTTGTAATAGCTGGCTATAAGTAATCACTAATTTGTGGATATGATCTAAAGAGTTATAATCATAATCACCTCCACTAAGTTTATCAATTTCAAATTTAGGTAACCCAAATACTTTTCCTAATTCTCTTACTGCTCCTTTATAATGAAATGTAACATACGCTCCTAATAATGCTACATTATTGAATTCTGAAAAGATAAAACGTGTGATATCCTGTCGATCTCTCCAAGAGAAGTCAATATCAAAATCAGGTGGACTGGTACGATGTGAGTTGATAAAACGTTCGAAATATAAATCTAACTCTATAGGATCCACATCCGTAATCTTAAGTAAATATGCAACAATACTATTAGCTCCACTACCGCGACCAACATAGTAATAGCCTTGTTCTTGGGCATATGAAATGATTCTCCAATTGAGAAGAAAATAAGATACAAAATTCATTTTTGTAATGAGATCTAGTTCTTTTTTTAATCGATCTTTTACTTTTTTATTTGGATTTGAATATCTATAAGGCAATCCTTCTATACATAATTTTTTTAATAATTCGTTGTCTTTTTGAATATCTCCTGTATATATTTTTTGATTTAAAGAGGGTTTGTTTTTAGAAAAATTAAAATCGATAGTACATTGATTGCTTATGTTTTTGGTATTTCTAATGATGAAGTCAAATTCCTGAAACTCTTTTGTAATTTGATCATTATGAGTCATTTGTTCAGAAAAACAAGCTTGCTGATCTTCGGGTAATCGACTTAATAAAATACTATTATCAATAGCTCTTAGTAAACGATGTGTATTAAAATCTTTTTTAGACCTAAAAGTTACAGGCTGAAGAATAACAAGCTTATTTTCTAATAGTAAGATTTTTGAAAGTCTAAGTTTTGGAATATCTTTTATGGTAACACCAATAAATTCATTTGTATTTAATGTTTTTTTTAGGGTTCCTATAATTTGTTTAAATGGATATATGACAAAAGCATTTTGGAATAGAGGAGCGGTTTCTGGAAATGCTATCTTATTGTGTAAATGATACGATAGAAAGTCATTCAACTCTTTATATCCTTTATTATTTTTGGCAAGCCCTACATATAATTGCTGATGATTATTTCTAAAATCAATACCTACAATTGGTTTAATATTGTATTCTTTGGCTTTTCTAATAAAATTAAGGCATGCTGATGTGTTATTGATATCCGTCAAAGCCAGAGAATCAACACAATTTTCTTTAGCTAATTCTAGTAGTTCAATTTCAGAAAAAGTTCCAAATCTTAGACTATAATATGAATGACAATTTAGATACACGAAATATAAAATCTATTTTTATTGTTTTCTATGTGCCAATACGACTGGCGGTTGACCGTTAAAAGGGTTTTGCATTCTGCCAATAGTTTTAGATCCCATAGCAACAGCTCTAATAACACTTCGATCTCCATATTGATTTCTTATATGATCTAAAGCTTTATAAAGATTTAACTGTTTTTCATTGTCTTCGAAAAGGTTAATCTGATAGTTTCCTGTTACTAAATGACTAAATCGAATTCCTATGAGACGTACTAACAGTCTTTTTTGATATAGTTTTTCGAATAGTCCAAGTATTTTTGGGATTAATACATGATCAGCACTAGTGTAAGGTATTTTAAGTTGTTTAGAGTAGGTGTTGAAATCAGAGTATCTAATTTTTACAGCAACACACGCACACAATTTATTTCCTCTACGTAGCTGATAAGATAAGTTTTCTGTCATTGCAACTAGAATATTTCGCAGTTTATGCACATCTATAGTATCTCTATCAAATGTTCTCTCTGTAGAAATTGATTTTCGTTCAGAGAAACCAATCACAGGAGTATCATCAATTCCGTTTGCTCTTTTCCAAATCGTTAGTCCATTGGCACCTAACACTCTTTGCATAACATCTACAGGCATGTCCTGTATTGTTTTTACCTGTCTAACTCCTAGATTACGAAGTGTCTGAAATGTTTTATCACCCACCATCGGAATTTTTTTAATGGATAGTGGAGCTAGAAAAGGTTTTTCTTTACCAAAATCAATCTTTAATTGGTTATTGGGTTTCGCTTCATTAGTAGCTACTTTAGAAACTACTTTGTTTTGAGCAAAACCTAAAGAGATCGGTAATCCAGTTTCGGATATAATTTTTTGCCTTAATTCTGATGCATATTTATAGGCACCAAAGAATTTATCCATTCCAGAAAGATCAGCATAAAACTCATCGATACTGGACTTTTCTAATACAGGAACTTTTTCTTTGATGATTTCGGTAACGATATCAGAATATTTACTGTAGGTGCCTGCATTACCTTTTATAACAGTAGCTTCAGGACATAATTCTTTAGCTATTTTCATAGACATTCCTGAATGTACACCAAATGTTCTAGTCTCATAACTACAAGCCGCTACAACACCTCGATCGCTAATTCCCCCTACTAGCAAAGGTTTTTGTTGTAAAGAACTGTCTATGAGTCGCTCTACAGATACATAAAATGTATCTAAGTCTAAATGTAGTATAGTTCTCAATTTTACTTTTTTTGGAATTATTCCAAATTTATGGAATAATTCCAAATTATTCAAGATTGATACTTTGTTTTGTTTGGATTACAGCAAAAAAAAACGACACTTAGTTAAAAGTGCCGTCTCTGAAAAATTTTATTTTGGGGCTACAAAATAAAATTCAATTGTATTAATTTTCTGTGTAACCAGCGAATTGTTGCATAGCACTCTTGGTTAATTCTTTAGCTCTATTTACATAGAAACTTTTTGTATCGTCAAGAGTTTCGTTCATTAAATCATTTTCACTTCTTACATAATCTTTTTGAGTTTCAAACGTAGAATTGTCATCAAAAGCAATACTTAATTCTTGTAAAGCACTTTCTAATTTTTGTAATGCCTGCTCAGCTTTTGCTTTTACTGCAGTTTGTTGCTTTAATTCTGCTGCACGTTGTGCTTCAAATTCTGCTTGCGCTTTTTGTTGTGCTGCAATTTGCTCTTGTAGTTTTTGTTGTTCGATTTCTAACTGACGTCTTTGCGCTTCTAATTCTTTTTGCTTTTGAGCCACTTCTTCAGAAGCAGCAGCAATAGCTTCTTCTTCCTCACTTACATCAGCAATATCTTCAGAATAAGAATCACTACCTTTATTTGCCTGACAATTTGTTAATTGCTCTAATAATTTAGGACCAAGCTCCTTCGCTTGTTTAGCATAGTATCTACTACGCTCATAAGTGTCCTGATCCATAGAACTTACCATTTTGGTTTTAGCTTGATAAGCTGTTTCATTAGCATCATCACATCCACATTTGTCGGCAAGAGCTTCTACTTTTTCGAAAGCTTCTATAGCTTTATCAGCATATTCTTGAGTGTGGAATACATTGTTGGCACCATGAGCTTTCTTAGAGTGAGAGTATGCATAGCTAGCGGCTGTTAAGGCATCTTCATAAAGATCTTGGGCATTAATTTGGTTAACAAAACAAAGTAAAAATAAAATTGATGCTATCCTTTTCATTTGTATGGGGCTTTTTAATGAACAGTACAAGTATACAATATTTTCCAAGTAACATCCAAAAATAAACGTCATTAATCGATGAAATACGCACTTTGTCTTAATTTTTATGGAAAACCCATAAGTAAAGTGATAGATGTCCTACTGTTTACCAACGGCGGTTATCATTTGATTTATCAATAACGATATTGGATATTGAGTAGTATATACTTCTCTGCGTTATTTATAATTTTAACGTTTTTCAAAAGTTATTATGTAAGTTTATTGTGTATCTTACGTCAATATTCCCTATGAAAGAACTTATAATATCCTCAATAAACCACAATCTCAATAATGCAATTGCGTTATTAGACGCAATAGATTTAAAAACTTACTGTAATGCTTCTGTAGGACCTTATTACTCAAGTATTGGTTCGCATATAAGGCATACTCTTGATTTTTTTGATTGTATTATAGATGGATTAGATACAAATGATATTGATCTTACTGCACGTAAGAGAGATGAAATTTTATCTACCAATATTGATGCAGCAAAGGACCATATATATATGTTGCAGAAAACATTACTCTCTTATATAGATGCTAACACAGATTATTTGATTCATGTTACTGATAATATGGGGCAAGGTAAAGTAACTGTTAATTATACATTAGAAAGTATCTTGGCACATGCTAATAGCCATGCGATTCATCATTATGCTACTATAGGATATATTTTAAATCAATTGAATGTAGAATTAGAAATTTCTGGGTTTGGTTATAATCCTACTACTCCAATAAATAAAAGGGAAGGGATTTAATATTTTACAAAATTTAATCTTCTATAATTTGGGATTTGACATAAGGTTACTATCCAGATATGATTTTACTACTTATTAATATTTTCTATTTACTAAAACTATAATAAGTTTATAGCTGTTATGTTGATATATTGAATAAGGTATGTTATCCTCTTACTTTTTAATCATCGCCAATTATGATTAAAGTAAAAGTTATATTAATGTTCATTCTATGTATTGCAGTATAATAAAAGAAAGTCTATTAGCGATCTTTTTTTTTTCCAAAGATGGCATCCATAATAGTTTTTAATCCTCTAAACGCCATAAATATAGCAAAAGACGCTCCTAATAATCCTAAAACTAAAACTAGGTAATAATAAGGATGATCCTGATTTTTAAAGGCTGAATGGATAATCACTGGACTAATAAACATAAAAATCAAAGAAATAGCCATACGTTGTATTCCTTTTCCTAATAACTCTTTATCTGTTCTTTTAGGCTCCATAATTATCAATTACATTTCGTACACTACCATGTTTCTCTAATAAATCTGCTGCAAGAGTTCGTTCGATACCTAATTCTTCCATAATCATTCGTGTACCTCTATCAACTAGTTTGTTATTACTAAGTTGCATGTCTACCATTTTATTTCCTTTTACTTTGCCTAACTGAATCATAACTGAAGTTGATATCATGTTAAGCACTAGTTTTTGGGCAGTACCTGCTTTCATTCTAGAACTTCCGGTAACAAATTCGGGTCCTACAGTTACCACAATAGGATATTGTGCAGTAATAGCTAACGGACTACCTTCATTACAGGTTATACACCCTGTAATAATATTGGATTGATTGCATTTTTCTAATGCCGAAATGACATAAGGAGTAGTACCAGAAGCTGCAATACCAATTACCACATCTTTGTCAGAAATTTGATAAGATTGTAGATCTTTCCATCCTTGTTCGGTACTATCTTCTGCAAATTCCACAGCCTTGCGTATAGCAGTATCACCACCAGCAATTAATCCTATAACAAGATCATGAGATACTCCAAAAGTTGGAGGACATTCGCTGGCATCTACAATACCTAATCTACCACTAGTACCTGCACCCATATAAAACAGCCTTCCACCAACTTTTAGCTTTTCAACAATTTTAGTGACTAAAACTTCAATCTGTGGAATTGATTTTTCTACCGCTTCGGGTACGGTTTTGTCTTCTTTATTGATATTACTAAGCAAATCAGAAATACTCATCTTTTCCAGATGATTATATTTAGAAGCCTGTTCTGTTGTTTTGGTAAAACTCATGCTTCAAAAATACAGCTTTTTCGGATCACTCTTCAATAGTAAATTGAAAACGATTTGCTTCAGAAAGGTTAAAATATCCTAAAGCATAATTATCGGGATTAGTTGTATTTATAATATTACCTCTTATTTGAGCAGGTGGTGTTTGAAAAGGGTTTCCACCTTCTTGTTCGCTTTGTTCAATTAAAATATTAGAGTAATTAAAATACCTTTCATCTATACCTAGTATTTTTATAGTAACTTCTTCACCACCGACCATATCTTCGTAGAAGTAAGAGAAATTAAATGATTCTCCTTGATAAAATCTGTCTTCGCTTGGAAGGTATAAGTTAAAGTCAAAATCGAATAAGTAAAAATCTTCTCGGTTGCCATCATCTGTAAAGAAAACGATTATTTCAGTTTCATCACCTTCAAACAAAGTTCCATCTCCTTGTTCTATATTGTCAATAGCTACTGTAGGGATTAATTGAGTGATAGCTTTATAAGTTTCTTCATTATAGATTACAGTAAGTTCATAATCAATATCAAATTCTGGAATTACATTTGGATCTTCTGGAATGAAAAAGCCTGGTTCACCTAAAGATTCTACAAAATTAATAATAGAATTGTCCGAAAGATTAGTGATAAAAACAGTGGCATCACTAACGGTAGGAACGCTATCATCAAAGAAAGGTGCAGAAAGTGTAAGTCTTACACCACCTAAAGCATCAACAGGTGTTTCATCTAAGTAAATTTCAAAAGAAGCGTCAATAACCAGTCTAGGTTCTCCATTAGGTACATCAACATCAATAACATCCTCACAACTAGTGATGATTAAAAGTCCTATGATATAAAAGCATAATTTTTTCATAATGCTAAAATTTAAAATTATAAGTTACAGCTGGCACGATTCCGAATATAGAAGTACGTACCGCTTCATTTACGCGGGTTTCTGTGTTTTGGCTAAAATTTATAGACGCAGCATTTCTACGATTATATAGATTATACACACTAAAAACCCATTCGCCTTGCCATTTTCTATTTTTATTTTTTCGAGGTGTAAGTGTAGCCGAAATATCCAAACGATGATATGATGGTAATCGTTGATCGTTACGCAAACCATCAAATACCGGAACTACTAAACCTTGAAATTCAAATTGTCCTGTTGGATAATTGGTAGGTTGTCCTGTTTGGAATAAAAAATTGGCATTGAATTTCCATTTTTCATTTAGCTCATAACTTCCATTAAAGGATATATCATGAGTTTTGTCGTATGGAGTATTATACCATTCGCCATTATTGATTCCTGTTTCTGTTGGTGTTCTTCCTGGTGTACGTTGTTCAGATTTAGAAAGGGTATATGCAAGCCAACCTTTGAATTTTCCTTCGTTTTTACGAATTAATAATTCTAATCCATAAGCTCTGGCTTCTCCATTAAGAATTTCTCTTTCTATAGCATCATTAGCAATAAGTTCGGCACCATCTATATAATCAATTCTGTTTTCTATATCCTTATAAAATATTTCTGTTTCAATAGAATAAGCATCATCCTTAATACTTTTAAAATATCCAATGGCATATTGATTAAGCATTTGGGGTTTTACAAATCTTCCACTAGGTGTCCAAACATCCAGTGGAGTAGGAGAGCTGGTATTGGATAGAAGGTGTAGATATTGTGCCATTCTATTATAACTCGCTTTTATTGAAGTATTATCATTAAAAGCATATGCTAAGGCAACTCTAGGTTCTAGATTTGTAAAGTTGGCTAATTGAGCACTTCTACTTACGCTTTCAGTTCCAATAGGATCTGCAGACTCGTAAATTTGTAACTCTTCATTAAATAGAAGTGGATTGTCATTTTCGTAGATGTTTATTTCATCCTGACCCAATCGTATGAAGTTACTTAATCGAATTCCATATTGCAATGATAAGTTGTTAGATATTTTGTGTTCTGCATCTACATATACTCCGAATTCATTCGCGTATTTGTCAATTAATTTATCTCTAATGATACCAGAATCATCACTATTTGGTTTAATCTCCCCAGGATTGAATCGATAATAAATATTGTTAATTCCGTAGTTCAACTGAAAATTATCACTTAAATAGTGTTTCAGATCGTATTTTAAATTAAAATTTCGGATACCAGAATCCCATTCAAATCCTACAAAGTCGAGTTCTAATCCGTAGAAGTAATCTGAATAGATGAGTGATAAGTTAGAAAATAATTTGTCGGAGAATAGGTGATTCCATCGTAGATTTAAAACTGTATTACCATATGTGTTTCTAAAGCTTTCACTAATCGCGAAAACGTCTCTACCAAAATATCCTGATAAGAAGATATTGTTGTTTTCGTTGATTTTGTAATTAAGTTTTGTGTTCAGGTCGTAGAAATAAGCAACATTATCATTTCCATCATCTACAAGAGGCAGAAATAGGTGTGCGTAGGATGCTCGACCACCTACCAGGAAAGCTCCTTTGTTTTTTACGATGGGGCCTTCGGCTAATAGTCTACTGGCTACTAACCCTAATCCTCCATTGATATGATATTCTTTGCTGTTTCCTTCTTTTTGATAAATATCCAAAACCGATGATACACGGCCACCGTAACGAGCTGGAATTCCACCTTTATAAAGTTTTATATCCTTAATGGCATCTGGATTAAAAACGGAAAAGAAACCAAAAAGATGGGACGAATTAAAAATAGTGGCTTCATCTAATAAGATAAGATTCTGATCTGCTGCACCACCACGTACGTTAAATCCAGAGGCTCCTTCACCACCACTGGTGACTCCTGGTAGTAATACGATAGATTTAATCACATCTGCCTCACCAAGTACTACAGGAATTTGTTTTATAGTTCCTGCCGTAAGTTTGTTAAGACTCATTTGTGGTGTTTTGATGTTTACTTTTTCCACATTTTCGGTGATGACTACCTCATCTAACATCTCAGAAGCTTCAACTAATTGAAAATTGAGTTTCTTATCTTCATTTAGATTAATTTCCTGAATAATATCTTTGAATCCCAAATAACTAACTTGTAGTTTGTAAGTACCTTCGGGTAAGGTGATAGAATAAAACCCATATTCATTAGTAACTACACCTTTTCCAATTTCTGGGAAAAGTACATTAACACCAATTAAGGTTTCGTTACTGGATTTTTCTGAAATTGTTCCGTTAATTGTGAATTTTTCTTGGCCGTATATGGCAAACTGTAGAGTACAAATAGCCAAAAGGCTACATAAAATGTTCTTTTTCAAAAGCTGTATTTTTAATATTTGTACGGTTTTAAAAGTATTTGCAATACGTACGATTATTTCAAAAGTACTAAATAATAGAGCTTTAAAACCGTATACATTTCCTAAATATATGTTATTTATTGATAGCCTTACATACTCAATTCTTTATAGAATTAAGGACTTGTTTTATGAAATATACCAATAAGAAGATCGTATTGATAATTTGTTACATTATCGAATTGTAAATAAAAACTGCATGGTATTACATAACCAGACAGACCTATTATTGGTAACAAAAAATTAACTGGATTTTAGTTCAGGTTTCCAGCAAAAAGCAATGGGCAACCATTCTTCGGAGCATACAGAATTACTATTTGTGGAATTAGTATTTGATTTGCGTTTAAGATATACCTGGTTGTTTTCTGAAAATACATAGTTAGTCTCTATTTTTTTGGTTTCAACAATAACTTTAGTTTTCATTTGGGGCTTTTGTAACATTTTATAAATAATTAATATCAACATCTGTGCCTAAATTTAATTTGTTATTAAAATCTGTATCCGACTCCTATTTTAAGTAACTGTATTTGTGTGTTAAATGAAGTATCTGGAATATCATTTGGCGCACTGATACTGCTAAAATCATATTGTACCTGAGCAAAGATTTTTTTGGTGATATCATATGCAATTCCAAGATTAAGATTTAAACCACCTTCGGTTGATGGTGTTTCTCTCTTAGTTTTTAGGTGCTTTTTTCTTATATCTATTTTTTCCAAGATTAAAAACACCAATCTTTATCCCCAATCCAGCAGAAAACCCATTAATTCTATCAATTCCACTAGGATGAATATTAAACTTACTAGAGAATCTGTATTTTACTCCTGCTTCAAGCTGTATGAACCGTGAAATATTAAATAATACATTTACTCCAGGTTCTGCTACAAATATGGCATCCCATTCATAATCATCTTCATTAAACTCACCATCATTTAATTGTCCATCGATATAACCAACTCCTCCAAAACCAACAAGTAACGGAAATGATAGGTTTACTCTGGATTTACTGAATAATATAGGTTCGAAATGCATTCCGGCATATCCTCCGATCAAGTCTTCATCATTAGATGCAGATATTCCTGGTAAGTTTTGTTGTGAATAGAAACCTTTCATTCCGAAACCAACTTCAAACTGTCGATTAGCAACATATGCTAATTTAAGTCCGATTAATCCGGTCTCTTCTCCGTCAATCTCACCATAACTGGTGCTAAAACCAAGATATACTCCGTGAACGATATTTTTACGGTCATTAAATTCTATATAATCACTGTCATTTTTATCTTGAGAATATATTTGGCTAGAGCTGACGATTAGCAGTGTGATTAGTAGTTGGATTGTTTTTTTCATTGATATTGATTTGTTTTGTTGAATTGATAAATGGTTGTAATTGTAATGTTGTTATTCCTTTAGTATGATTACCCCTTTTCTTCCTGTAATCTTGAATATTCCTTTCTCTAGATTTGAACCGTAGGTACCCTGAATCTCGCGTAGTCTTTTTTTGTCGTCAATCATTTTATTTTTAATGTTTTTGAAGGTTTTAGGAATTCTTAATAAACCTTGCTCTAGGGATGCTTCGAAATCAAAGTTGAGATTAGAAATATCAATATTGATTTCTGAAGATTTTTGATTGATATCCACATTTGCAGTAGGATTTGTAATCCTATCCACTTTAAAATCTGCGACATCCATAATGAGGTCAATTTCATGAATAAGATTGTCTAGCCAAACTGTAGAAAATTTTAGTTCTCCTTTTATTTTTTCTATACTTCCTAAAAAGATTTTGTCTTTACTGGAATATAGTTGAAGCTGATTCACTTTTTCAATATTGATCGTTGATCCATTACTGAGTATTCTCAGGTTTTTAGAGGTTTGAAGGTCAAATTCACTGTTTTTTAATTCGACCTTTCCATAGGATATTGATTTGGTCTGTAGCTTACCAAATGTCATGTTTATATTGGCATTGATAATATCATTATTGATCCACATATCGCCATGTTGTGAATCTGATGTCAGTTTACCATCCCATTCACTAATTATGATATCTCCAAACTTGTTTGTAAGTTGAATTTCGGCATTTATGGGTAAGCTGATTTTGTAGTCTATTTGTACATTTCCTTTGTCGAAATCAAATGGGTTTACACTATTAAAAATTTTTGTAAAGAAGTTGTCATTTTTTTCTTCTATATCCGAAACAATCTTTATAAAGCCATTAGCCTGATGAATAGATGGGCGAATTCTATCTAGTAATTCCTGAGCATCGTCTTTTTCCTTTTTTGAGACAGAGACATTTATTATAATTGCTATTTTATTTTGATCCCATCCATCAATAATAATGTTGCCATATTTGTTTTCTAATTGCAGGGTTCCTGAATTTGTGAAATCATATGTTTTTTCAATCGATTTTGATAGTTTTTCCTGAGCTTGCAGATGATAACACTGGAGAATTATCAATAAGATGAGAGTTATTCTTTTATAATATATATCCTTCATTATCATCAGATTTTTTGGAATCTTTAATTTGTTCTAAAAGATTTTCTATTAGTTCAATTCTTTTTTTATAGTTCTGTACAATGGCTTCTAAAATGTATTCGTTATTTAGATTAGCGTTCATTTCTTCCTTCAATACCATATATTCTTTATCCAGGTCATCCATAAAAGAGAGGAATTCTTCTTTATCACTCGCCGATAATTTTGAATGTTCTTTTACCAGCGCAACTTGAAATGATACTAACCCTTTATAGTAATTATCAATATCATTTAGTTCTTGATGAATCGCAGCATTTTTGTGAGTAGTATTGGTGTTAATTTTTGTAACAAGTTTTAGCATTGCAAAACTTCCTAAAAGGACACATATAACGGCTGCAATTTTTATAAATGGAGATTTCCAAATAACAAATCTTACCGACTCTTTTTTGTTTTCGATATCAAGTTTTGATTCGATGTCTGCCCAGATTTTATCTTCATCAGCTTTATGTTCATCAAATAGTAATTTATTTTCTCTTATATATTTTTCAAAATCATCCATAATATTATAATGTGTTTATGATTTGAATTAGTTTTTTCTTAGCTCTGTGGTATTGCGATTTAGATGTGGAATGAGTAATTCCTAATATTTCCGAAATTTCCTTATGATCGTATCCTTCGATAAGATAGAGGACAATAATCTGTTTATATCCATCTGGTAATGCTGCAATTCCTTGTTTAATTTTTTTTATATCTGGTGTTATATTTGATTTGTTAATCTCTTCACTGATATGATATTCATGATGATCTAATGGTATTACAGGTATTTTTTTTGCTTTTAGATGATTAATACTTTTATTAACAACTATTCTCTTTAACCAAGAACCAAAAGTGCTTTCATATCGAAATGAGTTTAGGTTTTTAAAAGCATCTACGAAACTATCCTGAATAATATCTTCAGCATCCTCCTTAATATTCAATATTCGCATACTCACGTTGTACATAGCATCTACGTATAACTTATATAGCTGATATTGCGAAACCCGATCGCCAGATTTGCTTTTTTCTATAAGATCTTTATGCGTATAAAGAATATTTGTTTTCAATTATTTATGATTAGTTATCAGTCTTTCTAGAGTAACTTTTTATTTCTAACTATTATTATTGACAAACCAAAAAACAAAGGGTTGCATCTACTTATAAATTTTTGTAGATATTTATAAAAAAAAAGCCTGAAAACGTAATGTTTTCAGGCTTTTATATAAGTTGTTTTTTGTTTAAAAACTTATGAAATGATTTTATTTAATGTTTCACTTGGTCTCATTGCGTTTTCTACTTTAACTACATCAGGCCAGTAATAACCTCCCATATCCACAGCACTTCCCTGCGCACCATTCAGCTCTTCGATAATTTTAGCTTCATTATCACCTAGATCTTTAGCAATTGAAGAAAACTGTTGTTGTAACTCAGTATCTTTTGTTTGTTCCGACAATGCTTGAGCCCAATATAAAGCAAGATAGTAGTGACTTCCTCTATTATCAAGTTCATTCACTTTTCTAGATGGAGATTTTTTATTTTCTAAAAACTCCTCTGTTGCTTTATCTAATGCTTCTGCTATTACAAGTGCTTTTTGGTTATCATTAACTTCTCCCAAATGTTCTAAGGAAACCGCTAGAGCTAAAAACTCTCCTAAAGAATCCCAACGTAAATGACCCTCTTGATTAAACTGTTGTACATGCTTTGGTGCTGATCCTCCCGCTCCTGTTTCAAACAATCCACCACCATTCATTAATGGTACAATAGAAAGCATTTTTGCACTTGTTCCTAATTCTAGAATAGGGAAGAGATCTGTATTGTAATCACGCAGTACATTTCCTGTAACTGATATAGTGTCTTTACCTTCTTTAATTCTTTCTAATGAGAATCGAGTAGCTTCTACCGGAGACATGATTCTAATATCTAAACCATTAGTATCGTGCTCAGGAAGATATTTTTCAACTTTCGTTATTAAGCTTGCATCATGAGCTCTTTCTTTATTTAACCAAAAGATAGCAGGAGTATCTGTTGCTCTAGCTCTACTAACAGCTAATTTTACCCAATCTTTTACGGGAGCGTCTTTCGTTTGACACATTCTCCAGATATCTCCTTGCTCTACTTCATGCTCAATTAACACAGTACCAGTCGCATCTACAACACGAACAGTTCCATTTTCTTTAATTTCAAAAGTTTTGTCATGAGATCCATATTCTTCTGCTTTTTTAGCCATTAAACCTACATTAGGAACAGTTCCCATCGTAGTTGGATCAAAAGCACCATGCTTTTTACAAAAATCAATCGTTTCTTGATAAATACCTGCATAACTACTATCTGGAATTACAGCTTTAGTATCTTGAGTATTTCCATCAGCATCCCACATCTGACCAGAATTTCTAATCATAGCAGGCATTGAAGCATCAATAATTACATCACTAGGTACATGAAGATTGGTAATTCCTTGATCAGAATTTACCATGGCTAGTTTAGGACCATTTTCATAACATGCTTTGATATCTGCTTCTATCTCAGCTCTTTTAGCAGTGTCAGTAACTCTTTTTAGTTTGTTTACAAGATCACCGAATCCATTATTCACTTCTACACCGATTTCTTCTAAGGTTTCACCATGTTTTTCAAAAACATCTTTGAAAAATACTTCTACGGCGTGACCAAAAATAATCGGATCGGATACTTTCATCATGGTTGCCTTCATATGCAAAGAGAACAAAACGTTTTTCTCTTTGGCATCTGCAACTTGCTCTTCTAAGAAAGTTATTAATGCTTTTTTGCTCATTACCGTAGCATCGATAATTTCACCTTCTAGTAATGCGGTTTTTTCCTTTAATATTGTAGTGTTTCCATCTGTACCAACCAACTCAATTTTTACATCTCCAGCATTAGCCATCGTTACAGACTTTTCATTAGATCTAAAATCTCCACTAGACATTGTGGCAACGTGTGTTTTAGAATCACTACTCCAAGCACCCATAGAGTGTGGATTCTTTCGAGCATATTGCTTTACAGGTTTTGGCGCTCTTCTGTCGGAGTTTCCTTCTCGTAATACAGGATTCACGGCACTACCTTTTATTTTATCATATCTTCCTTTAATCTCTTTTTCGGAATCATTTTCTGGCTCTTCTGGATAATTAGGAATATTAAAACCTTGTAATTGTAATTCTGCAATTGCAGCTTTTAACTGTGGAACAGAAGCACTAATATTAGGAAGCTTAATAATGTTAGCTTCTGGTTTTAATGCTAATTCACCAAGTTCTGCTAAAGCATTTGCTTGTTTTTGTTTGTCAGAAAGGTTTTCTGGGAATACAGCTAAAATTCTTGCTGCTAGTGAAATATCTTTTGTTTCAACCTCTATATTGGCTGCTTTAGTAAATTTTTTTACAATTGGTAAAAAAGAGTATGTAGCTAATGCAGGTGCTTCATCAGTTTTAGTGTACACAATTTTTGAGGATTCAATTCCCATATTTTTTAATTTTTAGTAAGATATCCGGTTGCCATTCGGTGTAATATCTTGTGTGTATTATACGATCTGTTTAGAAAACGATAGGTTGTTTAACCTTTCATACTTTATATTACAAGATTACCAGTGTAAGGCTATGGTAATTCACAGTAATATTTTCCGAGCGCGAAGATACAAATATAGGCAGGTAAATGCAACCTGTTTACTGTTAGTTTTGCGTTAAAGAGCTTGAATTAAATATCTTTAAAAAAGATTAGGTTCAAAAAATGGGACTCGCAAAAAAAGAAGAGAATTTTAAGAATCGTTTTAAAAATTAAAAAGCCATATCATAATACGAATACCTTGATATGGCTTTTGTACAGAAATAAAGTTTTGTTAGCTGTTTTACCCGCTATGAAATAATAACTTTCGTTTGTTATACCAAAAAGATAGTTTCTGTAAGATAGGCAGTTTTAAACTGATAACAGTATATGAGATTTAAATACTACCTTTAGACTATTGCGAACGCTTTTGTGTATAAATTACTTATGTAATTTTGCGTTTTTTCATCCGAATAGTCTATTTCCACTTAAAATTAAAAAGGTGTCAAAACTTAATTTTTTCCTTTGGATTTCATGCTGAAAATGATTTTAAAGTAGATCTTTAAATTAATTTCAATGATGTATTCAAAAAAATAACTTTCGTTTTATATTTATCCTAATCTTAAGATGGTTTATGTAAAATGTTCAAAGAACGAGTTTAGAAAAATTATAAGATAGGAATCCTTGTGTCATCACTATCAGCTATTATAAAATTTCTTTATTAAAATTACTTAAAATTAATTTGCAATACAATTTTTTGTATAAGTTTAGTTATCAACTGGTTATGAACTTAAGATGTTAACTTTTGTTCATAAAAAAAGGTTGCCCAATGACAACCTTTTTGTATTGTGAAATAAAGAATAATTTAGTTTCTTTTTTCTTTGATTCGAGCTTTCTTACCCGTAAGTTCTCTAAAGTAAAAGATACGTGCTCTACGTACTTTTCCTCTCTTATTCACTTCGATTTTCTGAAGTGCAGGTAAATTAACTGGGAAAATACGCTCAACACCTACAGTACCAGACATTTTTCTAATCGTAAATGTTTCACTAGCACCAGAACCTCTTCTTTGGATTACAACACCTCTAAAAAACTGAGTACGTGTTTTGTTTCCTTCTTTAATTTCGTAATATACTGTGATTGTATCACCTGCAGAAAACTCAGGTAATTCTTTTTTTGTAACAAATTCGTTCTGTACGAATTTTACTAAATCTTCCATTTTTGAAGTAGTTTACTTATGTTTTATCAAAACAACATTCACGATTTTCGCCAGAGGTTATTTTAATTAGGGTGCAAAAATAAGTATTATTTAATTATTTGCAAGTATTTTTTAGTAAATGTTACTTGCTGTTTTTGAGCGGTCTATCTTTAATTTCTAATCTGTGATTTAATGATTTGGAAGTTTTTTTGATAAAAATAAATATGTCTGTTTATTCTTCTAATAAATCAGGTCTTCTTTCTTTGGTTCTTTGATAGGCTTGTTCTTCTCTCCAAGCTTCTATTTTAGGAAAATTACCTGACGTTAGAACTTCAGGTACTTTCCATCCTTTATAATCCGCTGGCCTTGTATAAATTGGTGGAGCCAATAAGTCGTCTTGAAAAGAATCAGTTAATGCAGAAGTTTCGTTTCCGAGAACTCCAGGAATTAATCTAATCACTGCATCACATAAAATTAGTGCTCCTAATTCTCCACCCGATAATACATAATCTCCTACAGAGATTTCTTTGGTGATAAAATGATCTCTTACTCTTTGATCAACACCTTTATAATGTCCACAAAGGATAATAAGATTCCCTTTTAGAGATAATTGATTTGCAATTCCTTGGTTTAGAGTTTCTCCATCAGGAGTCATATAAATGATTTCATCATAAGTGCGTTCAGATTTCAGTTTAGAGATGCACTTGTCTATAGGCTCTACCATCATAACCATACCTGCACCGCCACCAAATTGGTAGTCATCTACTTGTTTGTAGTTGTTAGAAGTATAATCTCTAAGATTGTGTAAGTGCACTTCTACCAGTCCTTTTTCGATAGAACGTTTCATAATTGAAGCTTCAAAAGGACTTTTTAAGATATCAGGAACTACAGTAATTATATCTATTCGCATTTCTTATTGTTAGAAAATGCAAAGATGCAAAACTATATGATAAAATCCAGAAAAATGATCTACTTAGCGCCAGCTTTGCGTTGCTTGTTGATCTCGTCCTGAAGTTTACGCATTACTTTTTGTTCTCTTTCTAATGCTCTACGTCGATGATCTTCAAATTCTGCTTCTGTCTCAGCTAAAGCCTTTTTAGCCTGAATTGTTACAGAATTACTATTCTTAAACTTGAATACAAAAAATGCTAACAAAGCAAGCAGAGCACCAACAATAGTCCACATCATCGTTTTATAACTTCCTTTGGTAAATGACATTCCTAAAAATGTCATGTTATCTTTTTCTTCGGTAACTGCGGATAAATCTTCGTTAGTTTTTGCTAAAGAGGCTTCTAGGTTTGTAATAGAAGTTTGCTGTGCTATAATTTTTTGATTAGAACTATTTAATTTCGATTCTAATGTTTTAAGTGAATCGATAGTATTTCCTTTAAGTTTATCTAACCATACTCGTTTTACTACCTTGTATTCTTGATATCTTCCAGATTTTTTAATTACGACATCAAACTGAGTTTTGATATTCTCTTTCTTGAGTGCTTGTTCTGCAGTTAGTTCTTCTTCTTGTGCCTGAATGGTTTCAAAGATGGGGAGAAAAGCTATGAAAACTAATAGGTACTTTGATAATTTCATGTGTGAGTTTTTGTAATTTTAATGGTCGATTGAAGCCTGAATTGTTTTGGATCAATTTATATTACTTGCAAAATTCTATGATCCTTTTGGTAAACAGATTTCATTCTTTTACGTTAGTCTTTAATTTATTCTAACGATAATAAATATACGATATTGTAAGCGATTTAAAAGATTTAAATGCATGATATTTATTTATCAGTCTCTAAATTGAGGGTTTGAAAAAGCAATAACGAAGCCATTATGAATAGGATGATTGTCTATTAGATGCTGAGATAAAGAGTTTTACAATTGTCATAATAATGACTAACAAAAAAAGTCGTTACACTGTGATAACGACTTTTTAATATTATTTCTAACTAATTTTAATTGTTAGTAATATGTAAACCTTCTCACTTTAGCAATGTATTTAGAAAGTCTGATTACCTGATGGCTATATCCATATTCATTATCATACCAAACATATAAAACTGCATTTTTTCCTTTGGTATCAACGATAGTTGCATTACTGTCGTAGATAGAAGGAGCAGAAGAACCAACGATGTCACTTGATACTAGTTCATTATCAAGAGAGTATTTGATTTGCTCTACTAAATTTCCTTCTAGAGCATATTTTTTAATAATGGCATTCATGCTTTCCTTAGTAGTGCTTTTCTCTAAGTTAAGGTTAAGAATCGCTAAAGAACCATTAGGAACAGGAACTCTAATTGCGTTAGAAGTTAGTTTTCCTTCAAAACTAGGTAATGCTTTGGAAACAGCTTTTCCTGCGCCGGTTTCAGTAATAACCATATTTAAGGCTGCCGCACGACCTCTTCGATATTTTTTATGCATATTATCTACTAAGTTCTGATCGTTAGTATATGCATGGATCGTTTCTAAATGTCCATTGATAACTCCGAAGCTTTCATCTACTGCCTGTAGTATCGGAGTGATCGCATTGGTGGTACAAGATGCTGCCGAAAAGATATTTACTTTATCTGGGTTATGTTCTTGGTGATTTACACCATGAACGATATTAGGGATTCCTTTTCCAGGTGCGGTAAGTAATACTTTGTCAATACCTTTAGCAATTAGGTGTCTGCTTAAAGCCTCTTTATCTCTAAAAGCACCTGTGTTGTCAATCAATAAGGCATTGTCAATTCCAAAAGAAGTATAATCTACATCTTCTGGGTTGTTAGTACTAATTACTTTTACAGTAGTACCATTAATAATTAGAGAGCTATTGGCAATATCAGTTTCTACTAAACCAGCAAACTCACCATGTACTGAATCATTCCTTAAAAGAGAAGCTCTTTTTTCTAAGATTTCTTCGGTAATAGCACCTCTGGTAACGATGGCTCTTAAACGCAGCTGACTCCCTTTGCCAGTAATGGTCATAAGTTCTCTTGCAACTAATCGTCCTATTCTTCCGAAACCATAAAGAACTACATCTTTTGGAGAAATATTTTTAAATTTTTTAGCATCCTTAAGCTTGTTCATAACGAAGCTCGTTGCAGAGTCATATTCATTTCCTGCAAGGTGATATTCATACGTTAATTTACCGATATCTAATTTTGCTGGAGGTAAATCCATCAATTTTATCGCTTGAGCAATTTCAACCGAATCAAATATTGATATAGGCTTTTGAACAAATTCTCCTGCATACTCATGTAAATTAAGAATTTCACTTACATTTTTGTCGATTAGTTGGTTACGGAATAAAACTAATTCAATAGAATTATCGTACCATAAATCGCTTACAGTTTTAATAAATGCTACCGTAGCACGGCGTCTATCTGCCTGAAAGGCAAGTTCTTTCTCATAAACTTCGTTAGAACTCATAGTTGTTGTGTTTTACTATCTTGAAATTTCGCGCAAAAGTATGAATTTCAAACGTTTTCGTAAAGCTTTTTTTAAATAAAAATCCCATTGCTTTTTGTAAACAATGGGATTCTATATATAATGCTCAATAATTCTTAATTCTGAAAAACAAATTCTCTCTTTTCTCCATTACGATCTATCAAACTGATCGTGATATCGTCTTCAGGATATTTGCTTTCTATGATCTGTTTTACTTGTAAAACGTTTTTAACTTTTTTGTTATCAATCTCACTAATAATTAAGCCTTCTAAATTGTATCGCTGCATTCTTGGACTTAGTGCTTTGCTAATGATAACTCCATGGTCTAAATTAAATTTCTTTAAATAATCTGGATTAGGATTAGCTACCTCTACACCTACATCTTCAATGTTATATCTTTGTATTACGTATTTGGTTAAGGTAACAGGTACACTTAATTCTCTGTTTTCTCGTAATATTTTTACAGTAATAACATCATTCGGACTTTTACTGTTAACATATCCAGTTAGATCTGAGAATTTCTTGATTTTTAAGCCATCAATTTCTTTAATTACGTCTCCTTCTTTAAGCCCTGCTTTTTTAGCACCACTATCTTCTCCTACATTTGTTATAACAACTCCCTGTGTTTCATTAAGGTCGTATTTTTCCATTACTTGCTTCGTAAGATTATCTCCATTGATACCTAAAATACCTCTTTGTACATCTCCAAATTCTAAAATGTCTTCCACGATTTTTCTGGCATTATTGGAGGGAACGGCAAAAGCATATCCTACATAACTTCCTGTTTGTGAGGTGATAGCAGTGTTTATTCCGATTAATTCTCCTCTCGTATTTACCAAAGCACCACCGCTATTTCCTGGATTTATGGCTGCGTCTGTTTGGATGAAGGATTGAAAATTACCATCATATTCATTTAAATCTCTTGATTTTGCACTAATAATACCTGCAGTCACGGTAGAGGTTAGGTTAAAAGGGTTTCCAACCGCAAGTACCCATTCTCCAATTTTGGCAGTATTAGAATTTCCAAATGGGATATACGATAATTTTTCATCGGTATTAATTTTAATCAACGCAATATCCGATTGTGGAGCAGTACCAATGATTTCTGCTTTATATGATTTATTATTATTTAAAGTAACTTCTAAATCTGTAGCTCCATCAATTACATGATTATTAGTAACAATATAACCGTCTTCTGTTATAATAACTCCAGAACCTGCTCCTTGAATTCTTCTTTCTGTAGAACCACCGTTTCTGAAATATTCCATCAGATTTCTAGGAGTTTTCGTAATTCCGTATTGTTTTACGTGCACAACTGCATTTACTGTTTTTTCTGCTGCAACGGTAAAATCAATATTTGTTGGAGCGGTACTTAAATTTGTAGCATTGTATGCTGTGGGTATTACATTTGTTTTTGGAGTAGTTTCGTTTTTGGTAATTACGATAGGCTCTGTTTCCAGAAATATTTTATACGCTCCTAACGTCATTACACCTGCTAAAATAGCGACAACCAATAAGCTCAAAAATCTTTTCATCTTCTTTTCTTTTTTCGTTTAATTTGACTAGTACTATATTATAGACTGTTGATAACAATTAAAATTACAATTATAGTATATTTTTTTTCGATATTTAACGCTCTATTAACAACGATTATATGGATACTTTCTTTGTACCTTTGTTGTTTACATTTGAATTAAAATAATGAACTTAACTTTTTATAAATACCAAGGTACAGGTAATGATTTTGTAATCATCGATAACAGAGATTCGATATTGTCCAAAAATGATACCAAATTATTTGCAAGACTTTGTGACAGAAAATTTGGTATTGGTGCAGATGGTCTAATGTTATTAGAGCTTCCAGGAAATGAAGAGGATGATTTTACCATGGTTTATTTTAATGCCGATGGAAACGAAAGTACTATGTGTGGTAATGGCGGACGATGCCTAGTTGCTTTTGCGGCGTACTTAGGAGTTATTAAAGATAAAGCTGTTTTTACAGCAATAGATGGTAAGCATATAGCTGAAATTAAAGATGGTTTGGTGTATTTGCAAATGCAAAATGTTTCTGAGATAGAAAAGCATGATTCCCATCTGTTTTTGGATACTGGTTCTCCGCATCATGTCACTATGGTTGATGATATAGTAAATTATGACGTTACTAATGTTGGACGTAAAATTAGAAATGGAGCACCTTATTTTGAAGCTGGAAGTAATGTGAATTTTGTTCAAAAACAAAATGATGATATGTTTTCAGTAAGAACTTATGAGCGAGGAGTAGAAGACGAAACATTATCTTGTGGAACAGGAGTTACTGCGGTAGCACTATCTATGCACGCTACCAAAAATACAAACAAAGAAGAGGTTAAGGTCAAAACTCCAGGAGGAGAATTGAAAGTTACCTTCCGTGAAACTGATAATGGTTATGAAGATGTATTTCTTATTGGACCGGCAGAACAAGTTTTTAAAGGTGAAATTATATGTTAACATTAAAAGGTGAGCATATATATCTGCGAGCACTAGAGCCTGAAGATTTAGATTTTATATATATTATTGAGAATGATGAGCGGATTTGGGAAATGAGTACAACACAGACCCCTTATTCACGCTTTTTGATCAAGCAATATCTAGAAAATGCACATCAAGATATATATGATGCTAAACAATTAAGACTTTTAATAAGTACTAATGACGGAGCTTCTATTGGATTAATTGACTTGTTTGATTTTAATCCAACACATAATAGAGCAGGAGTAGGGATTATCATTGCTGAGCCAGAGCAACGAGGAAAAGGTTATGGTAAAGAAGCCTTACGGCTAATTAAAAAATATGGCGATACTCATCTACGATTACACCAACTATATGCGAATATTGCAGATGATAATTTAGCAAGCATAGGACTTTTTGAAGGAGAAGGATTTCGGAAAGTAGGAATAAAAAAAGAATGGAATCTTGTAAATGGTATTTACAAGAATGAATTATTATATCAATATATATATGTACATTAAAAGAATATTATTATTAATAGCACTTATCGGTTTATTAGCAGGAGGATGGTTTGCGTATTATGTATATAACGCTGTATTTTCTCCTAATACAAATTTTGAAGTAGAGACTAAGACCGTATTTATTCCTTCAGGAACTACTTTTCAGGAATTGAAAAAAGAAATACATCCTTTATTAAAGGATCCTTATAGTTTTGATAAAATTGCTGCAAAAAAAGGGTATGCTAATAAAGTGAAAGCAGGAAGATATATTATTAAAAAAGGGCTTAATAATAATGAACTTGTGGATCTGTTAAGAAGTAAAAATACTCCTATTCAATTGACATTTAATAATCAAGAGCGTTTAGAGAATTTAGCAGGTAGAGTAGCACAACAGATAGAGGCGGATAGTATTTCTCTTGTAAAAGCTTTTAAGGATGAAAGCTTTATTAACGAAAATGGATTTACTATTGATAATGCGTTATCCATGTATATACCTAACAAGTATGAATTTTTTTGGAATACATCAGCAGAGCAGTTTAGAAGCCGTATGTTAAAGGAGTATAATCGTTTTTGGAATGATAAAAGAAAAGCGAAAGCTAAAAAAATAGGTTTAACTGCTACTGAAGTTACTACTGTAGCCTCTATTGTTCAAAAAGAAACTGCTAAAGTGGATGAACGACCTCGAGTAGCTGGAGTTTATATGAATCGGTATAATAATGGATGGAAACTCGATGCAGATCCTACCGTTATATATGCACTTAAGAAGCATAGGAATGACTGGGATATAGTAATCAAAAGAGTTTTGTTTAAAGATTTAGAGTTAGATAGTCCTTATAATACTTATAAATACAATACATTACCACCAGGTCCAATTACGATGCCTGATATCTCTTCAATTGACGCTGTTCTTAATTATGAAAAGCATGAGTATTATTTTTTCGTAGCGAATGTGGAAAACTTTGGTTATCATAAATTCGCTAAGAGTATTGAACAACATAATCGTAATAAAAAGCAATATATAAATTGGATTAATAAGCAAGGCGTAAGACGATAAATCATTTAGCTTTTTTGTAGGAAAAAAATAAAGATTTTACGGAAGACTTATTGTTTTTCGACTTTATTTATTAACAAAATCGTTTGAGTTGTTGTGGATTTCTCCACGGTACTTTGATTTAATTTTTATCGACAAAAGTTGCTTGTTAGACGTTTAAGTGTAAGAATTAAGACTTTTTTTGACTTTTTCAGTGCTTTTTTAACTCTTTTTTTAGTGTAAAATACTGTTTTTCAGCATTATAATAAATTTAACATAAGCACCTATTTTGTTTAAAAAAAAGCTGTATATTTGCACCGCAAAAATTTAAGTAGAGGGGAACGCTTTTTTAGTGTCTACTTAGAAATTTTTTATATGATAAAAAGGATAATTGGACTTTTTGTAATTCTTACAATCGGGGGAGTTGTTTTAGTAAGTTTTACACCAAAAAAAAGAGTAGATCTAAGTTCTTATAGCACTGAGGGCTTGGATCTCTACTACATCACACCCAATTTCAATGAGATTGAAGATGATCTTAACGACATTATAATTTATCCAGAATTAGGTAATTCATATGTAGGTTTTAAAGAAGCTTTAGCTTTTAAGGAATCTAGAGGAGATTATGGGGTAGTGAATCAATTTGGCTACATGGGTAAATATCAATTTGGTATGGGAACACTAGCGTTAATTGGTATTAAGAATAAAAACGATTTTCTAAATAACCCAGAGTTACAGGAAAAAGCATTTTACGCAAATCTTTCTAGAAATAAATGGATTTTACGTAGAGATCTTAAATGGTTTACTGGTAAGAGGATGAATGGAGTAATTGTTACCGAGTCTGGAGTATTAGCTGCGGCACATCTTGCTGGCCCAGGAGCTGTTAAGAAATACCTTCGTAGTGGAGGGGTTGATGGTTTTTCGGATGCTTTTGGTACTACAATTCGTTATTACATGAAACGTTTTTCAGGATTTGATACTTCTTTTGTAGTTCCGAATAGAAAAGCTAAAGTTCAGTTTTAGTTTAATTTTTGTATTTTCTAAAAATCTTTTTGGATAATAAAAATTGTAGGTTTCTTATGAAGCTCAATTTGTTCTTTTCTCCATTCTTCTACGGTTTTGGTACGTATGTATTCTGTGGTCAGTGTAATATCACTAGCAATGCATAATCTAGTGTTTGGATTTAGAATAGTGGTAAGATCAGCTAGCATTTTATCATTTCTATACGGAGTCTCTATAAAGATTTGAGCTTGATTCTTTTCTAAAGAATTTTTTTCAAGGGATTTGATAGTGGACTTTCTGTCAGCTTTATCTATTGGTAAATATCCATTAAAACAAAAGTTCTGGCCATTCATTCCGCTACTCATCATTGCTAAAAATATGGAAGATGGTCCTACCAACGGTGTTACTTGGATTCCTTTTTCATGTGCTAATCTCACAACTTCTGCTCCTGGATCTGCAATACCGGGGCATCCAGCGTCTGATAATAATCCAATAGATTCTCCATTTAAACAGGGAGCTAAATAATTTGGTATTTCCGTAGCATCTGTGTATTTATTCACTGAGTGAATGATTAGCGATCTCTGAGATTTACTTGGACTTACCTTTTTAATAAACCTTCTTGCAGGCTTTTCGTTTTCGACAATATAGTGGTTTACTTGTTCTAAAACTTTTTTTATTGATATCGGTAATACTTCTAAAGGAACATCATCACCTAATCGAGTTGGTATTAGATATAGTTTTCCTTTGGGATCTAGGGGTTTTGATTCCATAATTATAAAATAATAGTTTTTTGATTAAATGAACTAATGTGGTTGTTGTTAATATGATTAGATGTATGATGAATACATATTAAATTATCATAAAACGCTGTAATGTTTTTCAAAGAATGTAATATTTTAAGTAGTTAATGCTTACTAAATATACAAAAACTTTGTTTTGTAAGATCTTTATTTGTTATAACTCTTGGATTAGTTGGTCACAAGCTTTATCTAACATTTCAAATACATTTTCAAATCCTTGATCTCCTCCGTAGTATGGATCTGGCACATCTAGATTTTCGTTAGGATGCAATTCGTTTAAAATCAGTTTTACTTTTTTTCTATCGCTAGAATTGCGAGACAATTTTATGATGTTTTGATAGTTTGAGTTGTCCATGGCATAGATGATGTCGTATAAATCAAAGTCACTAACAGTGAATTGTGCAGCTCTTTGATTACTAATGTCTATACCATGATTTCTAGCTGTTTGTATAGATCTCATATCTGGTTTTTCTCCGATATGATAATTACTTGTTCCAGCAGAACTGATTTGATAGAGATCAGGATCAAGTTTAGAAGCTAAAATACCTTCTGCCAATGGAGACCTGCAAATGTTTCCAAGGCAAACCATTAGAATTTTAGTCTTCATTAATTAAATGTTTTGTTTATAATGTAAGTTTTTTACCTAAGTCTTCTACGTATTTTCTAAACTGTTTGTCTGTAGAAGAAAGATTGTCCACAGTTTTGCAAGCGTGCAGTACTGTCGCGTGATCTCTTTTTCCAATTTGAGTACCGATACTAGCCAATGAAGCTTTTGTTAGCTTTTTTGCAAAAAACATAGCTAATTGTCTTGCTTGTACGATATGGCGTTTACGAGTTTTGGACTGCAGAGTTTCTACATCCATTTGGAAATAGTCACTTACTACTTTTTGAATATAATCAATTGAAACTTCTCGTTTAGTGTTTTTAACGTAGTTGTCTACAATTGCTTTCGCTAAGTCGATTGTAATATCCTTTTTGTTAAAAGAAGAATGAGCTATTAAAGAGATAATGGCGCCTTCTAGTTCTCGGATATTTGTTTTTATATTATTAGCTAAAAACTCAACTATATCTTCTGGCATTTCTACACCGTCTCTATAAAGTTTATTTTTAATTATAGATATACGGGTTTCAAAGTCTGGTTGATGTAATTCTGCTGATAATCCCCACTTGAAACGTGATAGTAATCGCTGCTCGATATCTTGCATATCTACAGGAGCCTTATCACTGGTAAGAATTACCTGTTTTCCATTTTGATGTAAATGATTAAATATATGGAAGAAAACATCTTGAGTTCCAGCTTTTCCAGATAATAACTGTATGTCGTCTACAATAAGAACATCTATGATTTGATAGAAATGTATAAAATCATTTCTATTATTCTTTTTAACAGACTCTATGTATTGCTGTGTAAATTTTTCTGCAGAAATATATAAAACTGTTTTTTCTGGATAATTGTCTTTTATATTTACGCCTATTGCATGTGCTAAATGTGTCTTACCTAATCCAACTCCTCCAAAAATTAACAAAGGATTAAAAGAAGTTCCTCCTGGTTTGTTAGCTACTGCCATACCTGCAGATCTTGCTAAACGGTTAGAGTCTCCTTCTAGGAAATTATCAAAATTATAGCTTGGATTTAGTTGAGATTCAATTTTTACATTTCGGATACCAGGTATTACAAAAGGATTCTTAAGTTCTGGATTTTTACTCTTAATAGGTACGTCTACTTCTTGAGAAGTTACAGGTGTTCTGTTAGAGCTAGGAATCTTTTCTGTAAATGGTTTTTTATTACCGTAAGTATTTTCCATTTTTATAATGTAAACCAGCTTTGCTGTTTCTCCTAATTCTCGAGTAAGAGAAACCTTCAAAAGGTTTACATAATGTTCTTCGAGCCACTCGTAAAAAAACTTGCTAGGTACCTGGATGCTCAAAGCACTATCAGTAAGCTTTACAGCTTTAATAGGTTCAAACCAGGTTTTAAAAGCTTGTGGGGTAATGTTATCTTCTATAAACGACAGACAATTATCCCAAACTGATTGCGCAGTTAAATTCATTAGAGTGGTTAGATTACTTTAATATCGTTATTAACGGAAAATTGTTGAAAAAGTTCCTTCTTTTTTTGCTTGACAAATATGTGAACAAAAAATGTAAAAAAAAAACGAATTTGGGGTTGAATTTTAAATAATTTTTTCGCATACTTTAATGATTCTAATGCCAAATGGCTCATTTTTTTTATAATTAAATATATGTCAATCACTTCCGAAACTTCATTAAAAGTTAGATATTCTGAAACAGACCAAATGGGTGTTGTACACCACGGTAATTACGCACAATACCTAGAGTTAGCCCGTATTGATTGGTTGTCTCGTTTAGGTATTTCATATAAGAATATGGAGGAGAACGGTGTGATGCTTCCTGTTTTTACCTTAGACTTTAAATTTAAGAAATCTGCCTTCTTTGACGATGAATTAACTGTTAAAACTTTCCTTAAGAAAATTCCTACGGCTCGTATTGTTTTTGACTACGAAATATACAATCAGAATCAAGATTTATTAACAATTGCCTCTTCCACTTTGGTGTTTGTCGATACGAAAACACGAAAGCCGATTTTATGTCCTCCCTACTTATTAGAAATTATAGAAAATACCTTAACTAGCTAATCTTTCAATTTCTACTTCATACAACGTAGAGAAAAGATCATTTATTTCACTGGAGACTGTTTTTCTTACAGAAATAAATATTTTACAGTTTAATTCTAGTTTTTGATCTAATATCTTGATCTTTTTTTCTTTGATGATTCGCATTACTTTATTCATGTTTTTGTATTCAAAAGTGATGCAAAATTTAATATCAATTGTTTTTTCTATAACATTTGAAGCTTCGAGTGATAATTTAGCAGACGTTTTATAGGCGTTAATTAATCCGCCAACACCGAGCTTAACACCACCAAAATATCGTACAACTACCACAAGGATATTAGTAACTTCGAAAGATTGTATTTGACCATAAATTGGTTGTCCGGCAGAATTGGAAGGTTCTCCATCATCATTGCTTCTATATTGGATAGTTTCTACACCTAATTGCCAGGCATAGCACCAATGCCTAGCGGCATGATGTTGTTTTTTTAAAGATTCAATTATTGGTTTAACATCTTCCTCCCTAGAAATAGGAAATGAATATCCAAAGAATTTACTGTTTTTATCTTTAAATAAGACTTCTTCTCCTGGAGAGTCTATGGTTTTATATAAATCGCTATTGTTCAATGTTATTAAATAGAGTAAGTAACTAACAGAATGCTAATTATTGCTAATATAATACCTAACCAGTTTTTTTGTATTAATTTTTCTTTGAAAAATAGCACTCCTACAATGGTAGATAATAATAATATAGCAACGTTGTTAATGATAAAAACCGTTGAGCTATCTAAAGTATCGTTTCTTAATGCTTGAATCAAAAAATAAATTGAAAAATAATTCGGAATACCTAAGCAGATTCCTGCAATGATGTTTTTTGGAGCTATTTTTAAAGTTTTTTTAAATAATTTATAAGATAAGATACAAATTCCTATAACAGCGGCAGAACCAAATATACAAGCCGAAAACAAAGCGGTTTCTTCTTCAGTTACATGATTTTTTTCCATAAACTTTAAACTTGTGTCGATAATTCCTCCACCAAGAAAAACTAATAATGGAAATATTAAGTTTTGTGTCTTTATAGAGATTCCACTAGTGTTTTTTACCGATGTTAGATAAACAGCAATCAGTGCAATTAAAATACCTGAGATTTTTAAAAACCCTGTACTTTCTTTATAAACTAGAATGCCAAATATTACAGGTATTGCTACACTCATTTTACTTGCAACTGCAGCTACAGAAAGCCCGTTTTTTTGTGTGGTTATAGCCATGAGATTAAAAACCAATATAAAAACTAAACCTAAAATAATGGTGGTGTAAAACCAACTGGATTCAGCAATTTTACTAACCTCTATAGGCTTCTGGTATGCGATAAAACCAGAAGTAGAAGCAACAATGTAATTAACAACGATTGCTTGTAACGTATCTACTTTGTATTTGCTAAATAATTTAAAAGTAATTAATATCCAGCTTGAAGAAAGTATGCTTAGTAATAGGGATATCAAAATAAATCAGATTTTATAGAAAATAATTCTGTGATATCCTCGGTTACTGGATTGTTGTTCCATGTTTTTATCCCTAATCGTTGAGCAGCTATCGTATTTTCTTCAGTGTCATCGATAAATAGAGTATTTTCGGGAGCTAACTTGTGTTCTTCTAAAACATATTGAAAAATATCAGAATCAGGCTTTCTTAAGTTAATCTCATGAGATAGATAAAAGGAATCAAAGCAAGACTTGAAATCATGATAAAAAGAAATATTTTCTTGTATCCAATTAATATGCAATTCATTGGTATTGCTTAATAATAATAATTTATATTTCTTTTCAATTGAAAGTTTTTTAATAAAGTCTAATCGTTTATCTGGAAATTCTTTCAAAATAGCATTCCATGCATAAACAATCTGTTCTTTTGTAGTGTTTGGGATGATTTTTTGATAATGATCAATAAAATCGGATGTAGTTATCTTACCAATTTCATATAACTTATTAAAATCTGATAGTTCTTTATTAATAGATGGCAAGCCTAATTTCTTAAGTTCTTTTTCGGTAGCTGGTTTATCCAGATTGATAAACACATCGCCAAAATCAAAAATGATTGTTGTGATCATTGATGTATATGCTTAGAGTGTCATTTAAAATTTTTTCAGAGGATGTTAGTTTTCCATGAATCTTAGGAGCTATTGTGCCTTTTGAGAAATTAGTGATTCCTTTAAATATTCTTGCTTCGTCCCAAAGATTTTTATCAATAAAAGATTGTATGGTAAAACTGCCACCTTCTATTATTACAGATTGTATTTCATGTTTGTGGAGAATTCTACAAATATCTGTTGTAATTTGTTTGCCCGGCTCAATAGTTTCATAAATCAGATTGGAGCTATTTTTATTGATATTATTCTTAGAGGTAATCACAATTGTTTTTACTGTTTTATCTAAAATTGAAGAATCTATTGGAGTTTTATTAGACAAATCAATAAGAACCCTTACCGGATGATGTCCAGACCAATCTCTAGTAGTAAGTTTTGGGTTATCTTCAATAACCGTTTTGTTACCAACTAAAATAGCTTGCTCTTCTGCGCGCCATTTATGTACCAACTGTCTAGAATTTGAATTTGTGATCCAAACTGGAGCACGTTCAGAACTTTTTTCGGGAGCAATAAATCCATCTTGTGTTTGAGCCCATTTTAAAATAATGTAAGGCCGTTTCTTGTTGTGATAAGTGAAAAAACGTTTGTGATGTTTCCTGCACTCATCCTCTAATACGCCAACCGTTACATCACAACCAGCTTTCTTGAGTTTTTCGATGCCTCTGCCTGCTACTTTACTATGTGTGTCTATAGTACCGATAAATACTTTAGGGATTTGATTTCGAATAATCATGTCGCTACAGGGAGGAGTCTTTCCGAAATGGGAACAAGGTTCCAATGTTACATAAAGACTTGCTTCTTTTAATAAGGATTTATCTTTTACGGAATTCACTGCATTAACTTCTGCATGATTTCCTCCATAGGCACTAGTGAAGCCTTCTCCTATAATGTGTTCATCATGTACTATTACGCATCCAACCATTGGATTAGGTCTAGCGGATCCCAGGGCATTCTTTCCAATCTGAATGCATCGATGCATATGTTTTTTGTGTATATCCAAAGTTTTATTTTAAACTAACTTTTTGTTCTTTGTTAATTTTATAGGGATAAGAAAAATTTCCAAAATGATATTTTATATTCCCTTTGTATTGAATATGAATAGAATCAGTTTGAACGATTTTAAGCACGCTATTTAAGAGATTACTCTTATTGTCTTCATATATTTTTGAAAGTGAAAATGTTCCTTCTAAAGGAATTTTAAATTCATTTTTCGATGGAACATCAAATTCTTTGGAGGATATCACACCAACATCAATGTTATCAACAAAAACGTGCATATCTTCGATAGAAAGTGTTCCATCTACATTATTTGGATTGTTAAAAACAGCATCTGCGTGGATTGTTATATTACGCATACTTACGTTTTTAACATCTATTTTAGAGATGCGCTCGAACTCAGGTTTCTTAGATAAAGAACAGCTTGGTAGTATAAGAAATATTGTTGATAAGAATAGAAACTTCTTCATTGATTACTGAGCAGATTTAATGTATATTTCAGTTCGTTTATGAAACAAAATAAAGTCACTTTTTGTAATCACAAAAGTAACATTTAATATTAGAATGGGTACTATAAAAATACGACCAGTTGCTCTAGAAGATAATAAAGCTTTAGCAGCTGTAATAAGAGAGGTTTTAATAGAAATGGGAGTTCCTAAGGTAGGTACTGCTTATGAGGATAAAGAGCTGGATATAATGTTTGAAACTTATGAAGGCGCAAGGAAAGAATATTTTGTAGTAGAAGAGGATGAGAAAATCATTGGAGGTGCAGGGATTGCTCAATTAGAAAAAGGAAGTGACGAGATTTGTGAACTTCAAAAAATGTATTTTTTACCGGAGGCTAGAGGAAAAGGATTAGGGCATCAAATGATGAATACCTGTCTTGATTTTGCTAGAACACAAGGATTTACAAAATGTTATTTGGAGACAATGCCTTATATGAAAGACGCAAGGAAATTGTATGCTAAAGTTGGCTTTACTTACTTAGATGCTCCAATGGGAGATACAGGGCATTACAGTTGTCAGGCTTGGATGATTAAAGATTTATAGATTTGAAAATTAAAGATCTTAGAAAAGATTTTATTGATTCACTATCAGAATTGTATGGTTTAGAAGAAGCTAGGTCGTTCTTTTATTTGCTTTCGGAGTATAAACTTGGTCTACAACGTGTGAATATAGCTTTAGAGCTGGATAGGATTCTAAATAAAGAGGATCTCTCATATTTTAAAGAAGCAAAAATAAGATTGTTACATGAAGAGCCTATACAGTACATTATCGGGGATACCGAGTTTTATGGACTTTTATTCAAGGTGAATCAGCACGTATTAATTCCCAGACCAGAAACTGAAGAATTGGTAGATTGGATAGTGAAAGATTGGCAGTCTATCAACAATACTCGTAAACTTACTATTTTAGATATAGGAACAGGTAGTGGTTGTATAGCTATTTCATTAGCTACAGCGCTTTCTAATGCTGATGTTTACGCTATAGACGTTTCAGAACAAGCTATCGAAGTAGCTAAATTCAATGCCAAATATCATGAGGTAGATATTCAGTTTATGCATTCGGATATTTTAGAAATGAATTCTTTACCTCATAAGTTTGATATTATTGTTTCCAATCCCCCATATGTTAGAGAATTAGAAAAAGAAGAAATTCAGGCTAATGTATTAGAAAATGAACCAAGTATCGCACTGTTCGTTTCTGATGAAAATCCTTTAATTTTTTATGAAAAAATAACTGCCCTTGCTAAAGAAGGTTTGACTGATACCGGTGCTTTATATTTTGAAATTAATCAATACCTTGGTGTCGAAACTAAAAATATGATTCAGGAATACGAATATGAATTTATTGATCTTCGTAAAGATATAAATGGTAACGATCGAATGATCCGTGCCTGTAATACTAAAAATATAATTAATGAATAATCTAACTTCTATTTGTGTTTTTTGCGGAAGTAGCGAAGGCAATGATACCAAAACGGTAAGTGATGCTTTATTGCTCGGAGAAAAATTAGCTAATCAGGGAATTACCTTGGTGTATGGAGCAGCTAAAATCGGTATCATGGGGAAAGTAGCAGAAGGCGCTCTTAATCATCAAGGAAAAGTAGTAGGAGTTATTCCTGATTTCCTAAAATTAAAAGAAGTTGTTCATCTTGGGTTAACTGAGCTGATAACAACTAAAAATATGCACGAACGTAAAATGAAAATGCATAATCTTAGTGATGGGTTTATTACTTTACCTGGTGGTTTTGGGACTTTAGAAGAGCTATTTGAAATCATTACGTGGTCTCAGTTAGGGTTGCATCAAAAACCTATTGGTTTATTGAATATCAATGGATTTTACGATCATTTATTACTTTTATTAGAGAATATGGTAAAAAGTGGCTTTCTAAAACAAGAAAACTATGATCTTCTAATTGTGGATGATCAAATCGATTCGTTACTAGAAAAAATGAAGTCATTTGAACCTGCACAAGTGCCGAAGTGGTTGCAACCAGATAGAACTTGATATGGATAAAACGGCAGACTCAGTTTGGAATAATTGTTTGTTATATATAGAGGACAAAATTACTCCACAAGCTTTTGAAACCTGGTTTGAACCTATTAAAGCTGTAAAGCTTACTGATAGTGCTTTGAGCATCCAGGTACCTAGCAAGTTTTTTTACGAGTGGCTCGAAGAACATTATGTAGAACTTTTACGGTTATCTTTGACTAGGGAATTAGGCGAACATTCTAAGTTAGTATATATTATTAAAATGGAGAATGTATTTGGAAAAAAAAAAGCGTTTTATGAGAAAATACCAAGTACTTCTCGTAAAACTATAAGTTCTCAAGAAGTAGATATTCCTATTAGAAGTAAAAACCCCGAACTTAAAAATCCATTTGTGATTCCAGGGATTAGAAGTTTAAAAATAGAATCTCAATTAAACCCTAATTATAATTTTGATAACTTTATAGAAGGGGATTCGAACCGTTTAGCAAGATCTGCTGGTATGGCAGTAGCTAACAAACCTGGAGAAACGTCTTTTAATCCTTTGTTAATTTTTGGAGGAGTTGGGCTAGGTAAGACACACTTGGCACATGCAATAGGTGTAAACATAAAAGACAATTATCCTGAAAAAACAGTTTTATATATTTCGGCAGAAAAATTTACACGAGAATATATTAACTCTATTAAGAATAATGGGAGAGAAGATTTTATTCAATTGTACAAAATTCTTGATTTGTTAATTGTAGATGATGTCCAATTATTATTAGGAAAAAAAGATACACAGGATGTGTTTTTCTATATTATTAATTATTTAAGAAAAGAAGGTAAGCAGGTAATATTAACTTGTAACAAAGTTCCACTGAATTTATATGGAATAGATGAGGGTTTGAGTTCCGAAATTAAAAAAGGATTGTCTGCCGAGCTTCATCAACCGGATTATGAGACCAAAATATCTATTATCAAAAATAAACTTTATAGAGATGGCATAGAAATGCCAGAAGATGTTGTGGAGTTTTTGGCAAATAATATTAAAACTAACATAAATGTGTTGGAAGGAGCTCTGATCTCAATCATAGCACATTCTTCATTTAAAAAAGAGGATGTGACTATTGACCTTGCTAGGAAAATTATTCATAATTATTTTTTAAATAACAAAAAGAGTTATAAAGATAAAATTAAAATTCATGACCTTTTAAGAAATGCATTCATTAAATATTTAATAAGTTTTGACGAGTATGTTAAAGATACTAAGGGGATTCAAATAGAGTTTCAAATAAATAAAATATCTGAAGGTTTAGAGTTGGAAATTTTGGTTGATAAAGATGTGAATATTGAAGATATTCGGCTATATATCAATGAATATGTCAATTTGGTTCACAATTTAAACCTGTCTTTAAGAGATAAAGTAATTGTTGAAGAATTAACCAAGGAAATAGAGTTTTTAGAAATCAAATATAAAGCCCAAATTCAACAGTTTAAAACAAACCTTGATTTCGCTAATTATAAAATTAAATACTTAGAAGAAGATATTTCGAAGTTTCGTAATTTGTTTTTAAATAGGGAAAAAGAACCAATAAGGGTTAATTTAAATATAAATCAAAACCAAGAACAATCTCAACTTCAATATCAGTCTCAAGTTTTAGAATTTTCAAAAGAAGAGATTATTCATTTTCAAGATGCATTTGATTTTATTGTAAATAATTTAAGAAATACAGAACTATTTGACGATGCTGAGAAGCTTCAGGAAGATTTAGATCTTCTTAATGAAGAAAATATTAAAGATTTGAAAAAAAGTGGTTTTAAAAACCGTTTTAGGCGTTTTTTTGATAAGATTAAAGCTGGAATAGATGGAATTAATTGGACAAGAAAAACAGCGGAAACTTTTATAAAAGGAAAAGAATCTCTACAAAAACTTTCGGAATATCTTGGGATTGAAATTAAGGACGTTATCAATCTAATAGAAGAGGCAATAAAATAATAGCATAACGGTATCACAACAATGAATATAGAACAACAAATCAATCAATTAAGGGAAGAATTAAGACAACATAATTATAACTATTATGTCTTAGATGCAGCTACTATAAGTGATTATGAGTTCGATATGAAACTTAAAGAACTTCAAGCTTTAGAAGAAAAACACCCTCAGTTTTATGATCCTAATTCACCAACTTTGAGAGTAGGAGGGCAGGTTACTAAAAATTTTAATACAGTAGTTCATGAGCAACGAATGTACTCGTTGGATAATTCTTACTCTAAAGAAGATTTGTTGGATTGGGAAACTAGAATTAAGAAATTGGTTGATGGCGATGTAAGTTATACTTGCGAGCTTAAATATGACGGTGCTTCTATTAGTCTTACGTACGAAAATGGAGAGTTATTACGTGCAGTAACCAGAGGTGATGGAATCCAGGGCGATGATGTTACGACCAATGTAAAAACAATTAAGTCTGTACCTTTAAAATTAAAAGGAGATTATCCCGCAAAGTTTGATATCCGAGGAGAAATTGTATTGCCTTATGAAGGCTTTGCTAAAATGAATCAGGAGCGAATAGCAGCAGGAGAAGAACCTTATGCAAATCCAAGAAATACTGCTTCTGGAAGTTTGAAGCTTCAGGATAGTAGTGAAACTGCAAAAAGACCATTAGATTGTTTGTTGTATAATTTGGCTGGAGATCGATTAGGTATTTTTTCACAATATGAAAGTTTAGAAAAAGCTAGAGAATGGGGGTTTAAAGTTCCAGAAGAATCACGTTTAGTGCATTCTATAGATGAAGTGTTGGAGTTTGTGAATATTTGGGATGAAAAAAGAAGAGATTTACCTTATGAAACAGATGGTGTTGTCATAAAAGTAAATGATTTACAACAACAAGAAGAGCTTGGTTTTACTTCAAAAGCTCCAAGATGGGCAATGGCTTATAAATTTAAGGCAGAGCAAGCAATTACCAAGCTAAATAAAATAACTTATCAAGTGGGTCGCACAGGAGCTATAACACCAGTTGCTAATTTAGAGCCTGTTCAGTTGGCAGGTACTACAGTAAAAAGAGCTTCATTGCATAACGCAGATCAAATTCAAAAGCTTGATATCCGAGAGAATGATACGGTGTTTGTAGAAAAGGGAGGCGAGATCATTCCCAAAATTGTAAGTGTAGATTTCACAAAAAGAGATCAAGACTCTATGCCAACTGTGTATATTTCTTCTTGTCCAGAATGTGGTACAGAATTAATAAGAAAAGAGGGAGAAGCACAGCATTATTGCCCGAATATAGACGGATGTCCGCCGCAGATTGTGGGTAGAATACAGCATTACATATCTCGTAAAGCACTGGATATAGAAGGTCTTGGAGGAGAAACCGTGGCATTGCTGGTAAAAGAAGGCTTAATCAAAGATTATGCAGACCTTTATATGCTTAAAAAAGAACAAGTTATTCCACTGGAGCGTATGGCCGAAAAAAGTGCGGATAATCTCATCGAAGGAATTGCTAAATCTAAAGAGATTCCCTTCGAAAGAGTTTTATTTGGCTTAGGAATTCGGTATGTAGGAGAGACTGTAGCTAAAAAATTAGCAAAACATTACAAGACAATCGAAGCGATTATGCAAGCTTCAGAAGAGGATTTGGTAAGTGTTGACGAAATTGGAATCAAAATAGCGCAAAGCGTTAAAGAGTTTTTCGATACGGAATCTAATAAAACACTTATTACTAGACTTTTAGATTATGGTGTGCAATTGCAAATCTCAGCGGAGAAATTAGCTAATCAAAAAGATACATTAAATGGTCAAACATTTGTTGTTTCGGGAGTTTTTGAGAAGGTTTCTCGTAATGAGTTAAAGAAGCTTATTGAAGATAATGGAGGGAAAGTTTCTAGTTCAATTTCTTCTAAAACATCTTATGTAGTAGCTGGAGCTAATATGGGACCAAGTAAGTTGGAAAAAGCAAATAAGCTGGGGATTGCTATTATTACCGAAGAGGATTTCTTAAATTTATTGGAATAAAGAGATAATTGTAATTGAATTTTGAATCATGTGAACAGGATAGATTTTGTATGAATTCTTAATAAAGTAATTATAACTACGTGAAAATAAGAACACTCATTAAAATATTGTTATTGCTAACAGGAAGTTTATGTGTTCTTAGTACAATCTTGCAGAATTCTGCTTTGGAGTTGTATGTGAAACCAATGACTGTTCCCTTATTCTTTATGTTGTATTGGTTTAATGTCAAAAAGGTTGATTCGTTATTTGCAGTTGTTTTGCTCCTCTGTTTTCTAGGTGATATTTTTTTGCTTACAGGAATAGAGAATGGGTTTAGATATGTTTTGTTAAGCTATACTATATGTTATTTCATCTTATTCTATTTTCTATATCGAAATCATAAAAAAATAGATTACAATAACATAGATATTGTATATCTGATGGCCTTTTTAGTTTTGTGGACGGTTATTGTCTATGAAATATATGCAGTTACGAATCAGGCTATGGGTGCTATAAGACCATTTGGTATTATCTATATAATTATTCTATATCTGCTTTTAATAGGTGCTGTCTTTCAGTATGTAAATATTAGGTCTCCTAGATCTCTTTGGTTTGTGATTGCGATACTTAATTTTGTAATTAGTGATGCTTGTTTTGCATTGGATCGATTTTATGTTCCTTCATTAGAATTAAAAATTATTAATTCCATCTACCAATTGTTGGCAGTATACTTTCTGGTGAAATTTAAAATTTCAAGTCCTGATTCTCTTAAAATAAAAAATTAATTGAAGTTTAATTTCTGTGTTAGGTATTTAATTGAAATTTAGTATCTTAACCAAAGGAAAAATTGTTAAACGGAGTAAGAAGTGAAGAATATTTGCACTTTTTTACATTAAATCATAATGGATGGAGGAAAACTACTAAGATTTTTAATTTCTTTTTTGATTGTTTTACAGGTAGTAGGTTTTGTGTTTCAGTTTCCGCTGTTATACACTTTTAGCAAACCTTTGCTGTTTATGATTATTTTGATGCTATATTTTTGGAGTAGTAAAAAAAGTAAACTACTTCATTTTATTGTTCTTTCAATATTTTTTTTCGCAGAATTAATAGCGATATTAAATAATCAAATAACAATTGGAGATATTATGTTTATCAGAATTATTGGATATCTGATATTGTTTTATTTTTTGTATTACAATCATAAGTTTTTTAAATACAATCAAAGAGATGTTTTTACATTGGTGTTAGGTAGCTCTTTATACACGGCTATATTTTTTATGACTTATTATGTGCTTAGAGAACCTATGGGAAGTCTAAGTTTAATAGGTTTTCTTCATCTATTATTACTATATATTTTGCTGATTGTAGCTGCAATGCACTACATTAATATTAGATCAGAAAAGTCATTGTGGTTTTTTTTAGCAATGCTGAATTTTTCCTTTAGTGATTTTATTTTGCTTATTGATCATTTTTATCTGGAATCCAATGAGTTAAAAGTGATTCGTTTAATCTGTGAACCATTGGCTTTAGTGTTTTTGGTTAACTACATGATTACAAAATATAAGTATCTTAAATCAGAAGAGTTCGAAGGATTTTAGAATGTAAATTAAAGTAATTTTGGATAGAACTAAACTTTCTTATCGACTATTGTATATCTCTGGGGTTTTACTTCTAATAACAGCCATTTTTAATGAAAATTGGTTAGTTTATACTAAAACTTTAGTGGTTTCTTCTGTGTTTTTGATCTATGTGTCTAAGGTAGAAAGGATACAATATTTAGTTGTTTTGGGGTTGTTGTTCGTATTGATTTCTGAAATCTTAGCGGTCATTGATTTTAAAAAATATTTCAGGATAATTAATGTATTGATGTCTTTGTACTACTGTTTTAATATTCTGCTACTACGCAAGAGTTTAAAAAGAATTAAAATACAATTTAAAAAGATCTTTACGATACAGTTGTTAATTACTATGGGATTGATATCTTATGTGATTTATTCTGTTGCAGACATGATTTCGGGTAGTATATCGGAGGATCAATTGTATCTCAATGTTTTTATTGTTTTATTTATTTTGTTCATAGGACTTTGTTATTATATTTATTTAAACAGCAGAACAGTAATCAGTTATTCGCTTATGGTGGCTGCCTCAAGCTTTCTGATTGTGAATATTATTACGGTATTAAACAAGTTGTATATTCATTTAGATGTATTTGTTATTCTGAGCAATGTTCTGCAAGTTTTTGGTCATTACTTTTTAATTAAATTTTTTATTGAACAAAATGACCTGAAACCTAATACTGTTGAGTTTTTTTGATACCATATTTGAAATGATTATTTTGAAAGCGTAATTAAAGTTACCAAGACTGAGTTAGGTGGAGAAGAATAGTAGATTAGCATATTTATTTTTTGGTTTTTCCTTTATTGTGGTTGTGTTTACTGCAGTACTTTGTGAAAATATACATTTGGTATATGTTAAACCATTAATTCCTTTATCGCTTATTTTTATATGTGTCTCGGATAAAAAATCTATTTGGTTTTGTTATTCGTTAAGTATGGTAATACTGATGGCTAGCGATACTCTGATTTATTTGGATTTTTATAAATATTTTAATCATGTAGCGCTTACAATAATTTTATTCTATCTGGTGAATATTTTTTTATTAAGGAAATATATAACTCTAAAGGATATCAAAATTACCAGGTTCACATCATTACCTATAATTATAAGTTTTTTCCTGGTGGCATATTTGGTTTTTTCTGTTTCTCAAATGGTATTACCAACGCTTATGGATGTTGTTTTTTCATTCTTTGCAATAATGTTTACACTCTTTGTATTTGTAGGGGCGTGTTTTGTGATTTATCTCGCAGATAAATATAAAGGTAATTTTAAGCTATTTATCTCTGCTAGTTGTTGTCTTTTTGTAAATGCCTTGGTTTTAATCAATCATTTTTATTACTACAGTAAGGTTTTTACGGTACTTGCGAATGTTACGGAGATTATTGGCTTATATTGTTTCTTGAAGTTTCTTATGGAGGTAAAGCTGAAAGATAATAATGAAGTAGGCCATAGATATCTTTAATCTGATCGATATAATCTACATCAAACAGATTAAATTTATTTGTTATATATATAACTTTTTGTGTTAAATATTGTTTAGTTTTTAATTTATATTAGGCTTTGTAGTGTTATTTAAAATTGAAAATACCTACATTTGCCATTTAATCTTTAATTGTAAATGATTTTAAAAGGTCTAAAGCGAAATGCTTTAAAAAAGAGTGTTGAATCTCATATTAAATCAAGAAAATCCAGAGCTAAAGAAGTTTCTAATATTAGAAATTTAGCAGTTTTGATTGATGCTTCTCAATCCGTTAACATTTTGTCGGTGGTTAAGTTGGCAAATGAACTTGGTGTGAAGTCCGATAACTTGAAAGTAATGGGGTATAAGGAAGACCAGAAAGAAATTTCAGATGATAAAGATGCCGATTATTACAACGATAAAAGTTTTGGTGTTGGAGGTGCTGTAAAGAGTAATTCTTTGAATGATTTTATAAAAAAGGATTATGACATTTTAATCAATTTTTACTCCGAAAGTAAATTGGAGTTAGATTATGTTGCTGCCGCTTCCAAAGCAAAGTTTAAAGTTGGTTTTGCTGAGATTGATAATAGAATTAATGATCTCGTAATAGGTTCTGCCGATCAAGACACCAACCTTTTTATTTCCGAATTAAAAAAATATTTAAAAATTTTACAGATAATATAATATGAGTGCTTTTCTGAAAGGAACTGGTGTTGCATTAGCAACGCCTTTTAATAGTAATGGTTCAATTGATTACAAAGGAGTAGAATCGTTAGTAGAATATTGTATAAATGGCGGTGTAGAATACTTAGTTGTACTAGGAACTACAGCAGAGTCAGTTACACTTTCAAAAGAAGAAAAAAAGGAGTTAGTACAGCATATTGTAAAAATAAATAACAAAAGATTACCTTTAGTTATAGGTATTGGCGGTAATAATACCGCAGCGATTCTACAAGAAATGAAAGATACGGATACTTCAGATTTTGATGCTATCTTATCAGTTGTGCCAATGTATAACAAACCAAGTCAAGAAGGAATTTATCAACATTACAAAATGATAAATGATCAGTCTCCGTTACCTGTGTTGTTATATAATGTCCCTTCACGTACGGGAACAAATATGAGTGCAGAAACAACATTAAGATTATCCAAATTAGATAAAATTGTTGGAATTAAAGAAGCGACAGGTGATTTTACACAAGTACTTAGAATTTTAAAAGATAAGCCTAAAGATTTCTTGGTGATTTCTGGAGATGATGCGCTAGCACTTCCTTTGGTAGCAGCTGGAGGTGATGGAGTAATTAGTGTAATTGGTCAAGGGTTTCCAGAAGAATTTTCCAACATGATTAGGTTAGGACTTTCTGGTGATACTAAAGAAGGATTTGAAATTTTATATAAATTGTTACCTGTTTTGGATTATGCTTTTGAGGAAGGTAATCCAGCGGGTATAAAAAATATTTTAAAGAAAAAAGGTGTTTGTGATGATTATGTACGATTACCTTTAGTTCCTGTTTCTAAAGATTTAGCTGATAAAATAGAAGAGTTCGTAAAAAGTAATTAACAAGCTTTTATGGCAAAAAAAATAAAAGATCCTGGGATTGGTTTATCATCAGATAAGTTAGCGAAACGATTTATCACTTCTGATGGTTCTTTTAATATAAAACATATCAATAGACGTACTTCGATTTCAAGGAGTTACGATTATTTGATTAGTATCAGCTGGTTGAAGTTTTTTTGCTGGGTATTTCTTGGGTATGTTTTTGTAAATTCAGTTTTTGCTATAATCTATGTGTCTATAGGTATTTCTGCGATTACAGTTCCGACAGGTAGTTTATTTGGTGATTTTCTAAAAGCATTCTTTTTTTCTGCCCAAACAGTAACTACTGTAGGGTATGGAGCAATGGCTCCTAAGGGAGTGGTTTTTGGGGTAATTTCTTCTATAGAAGCGTTAGTAGGACTTTTAAGTTTTTCCTTTATTACAGGATTGTTGTATGGAAGATTTTCTAAACCAAAATCGAGTATAAGATTTAGTAAAAGAATGGTGCTCAGAGAACATAATGGAAATGATTGTATTATGTTCCGGTTAATGAGCCGAAGTACTAATGTAATGATCCGTCCAAAAGCTGAAGTTACCTTAGCGCTATCTCAACAAACAGAAGGTGCTAAATATGTAAATAATTTTTACAATCTTAAATTAGAAAGAAGTCAAATTACTTATCTGCCTACTACTTGGACCATAGTGCATCCCATTACAGAAACTAGTCCATTAGCGGAGTTTAAACGCGAAGACTTATCTAAATTACACGGAGAAGTCCTGATTTTGATAAGTTATTATGATGAGTCTTTTACTCAAGAAGTTCATCAGGTGCACTCTTATGTTCTTAATGATCTCAAAATTGATGAATCTTTCGTTCCTGCATTTCATTATGATGATGAAGGGTTTACAGTGTTGGATCATGATAAAATAAGTGAAACCAAGGTGTATAATTCAGAGAAATAGAGCAGCTGTTTTTTTATGTCACAATTTTGCAACAATGACCTCTTCTTTTAGTTATTTAATAGATCAATTAAAGTTTTTGTAATACGGTAGAAATATCTATTTTTGCCAGATGTTTTTTAAGATATGAAGAAATTATTGTTTTTGTTAACATTAGTATTGGTATTAGGTTCTTGTAGTGAGTATCAAAAAGTACTTAAAGAAGAAGAAGTTGGGCCTAAATATAAGTTAGCAGAAGAATTGTATAAAGAGGGTAAGTATAAAAAAGCTTTACGTCTCTTTGAGCAAATCGTGCCGCAGTTTCGTGGAAAGCCTCAGGCAGAAAGGGTAATGTATTATTACTCTGATACGTATTATAATTTAGAGGATTATTACCTTGCTGGATATCAGTTTGAAAGATTTGCTAAATCATATCCGAATAGTGAGAAAAGGGAAGAAGCTGCCTATAAAGGAGCTAAGAGTTACTATCAATTATCTCCTAGATATAGTTTAGATCAGCAAGAAACAGATGAAGCAATTCAGAAGTTACAAGCTTATATTAATGCATATCCAGATAGTGAAAACCTGGAAGAAGCCAATAAATTGGTTGCAGAATTAAGAAACAAAAAAGAAAAAAAGGCTTTTGAAATAGCAAAACAATATCATCATAGAGAGAATTATAAAGTGGCTATAAAAGCTTTTGATAACTATCTAATAGATTATCCAGGTTCTGTTTTTAGAGAAAAAGCATTATATTACAAGCTAGAATCACAATATTTATTAGCTATTGGTAGCTATGAAGTTTTTGTAAAAGAACGATTAGAAACTGCCGAAAGTTTTTATAATAATTACAAAAAGTATTACAAAGAAGGTGAGTTTACTGCCGATGCTGAAGAAATTTCAGAAGATATTAAGACACGTTTAGAAAAATATAAATAGAAAATTAGGAGAAGATGGATTTGAAAAAAAGTAATGCGCCTGTAAATACTACTACTATTGATAAAAACTTAGTAGACCAACCAACAGGTAATATATACGAAGCAATCTCTGTAATATCTAAAAGAGCAAACCAGATTAATACGGATATTAAAAAGGAGCTTTTGGAAAAACTAGATGAGTTTGCTACTTATAATGATAGTTTAGAAGAAATCTTTGAGAATAAAGAACAAATAGAAGTTTCTAAATTCTACGAAAGATTACCAAAACCTCATTCACTAGCTGCGCAAGAGTGGTTAGAAGGTAAAATTTACTTCAGAAATACAAAAACAGATTCTGAATCTTTATAAATAATTTATGGCATCAATATTAGGCGGTAAAAAAATTCTTTTAGGTGTTACCGCTGGTATCGCTGCGTATAAAACAGCTTCCTTAGTGCGCTTGTTTATTAAATCAGGCGCACAGGTAAAGGTAGTTATGACTCCTGCAGCAAAGGATTTTGTAACTCCACTTACACTTTCTACATTATCAAAGAATCCGGTAAATTCTTCTTTTTATGATGAGGAAGATGAAAACGCCGAATGGAATAATCACGTAGAGCTGGGATTATGGGCAGATCTTATGATCATAGCACCTGCTACAGCTAATACCTTGTCTAAAATGTCTACAGGTAATAGTGATAATCTTCTTTTAGCTACATATTTGTCCGCAAAATGTCCTGTGTATTTTGCTCCAGCGATGGATTTGGATATGTATAATCACCCTTCTACTCACGAAACTTTCAAAAAACTGCAAGAGTTTGGTAATGTTATGATTCCTGCCGAATCTGGAGAATTAGCAAGCGGCCTTGTAGGACAGGGAAGGATGGCAGAGCCTGAAAACATTATCAGTTTTATCGAAGCTGATATCTTAGAAAAATTACCACTTAAAGGACAAAAAGTATTAATTACTGCTGGTCCGACATATGAAGCAATAGATCCAGTACGTTTCATAGGAAATCATTCTACAGGAAGAATGGGGATCGAACTGGCTTCTCAGGCGGCATCGCTTGGCGCGGAAGTAACATTGGTTTTAGGCCCTTCTTCTTTAACAGTAGATCATGGATTAATTAATGTAGTTCCTGTGGTAAATGCTGAATCGATGTATGAAGCGGTTGAAAAGGAATTTGAGAGTTGTGATATAGCTATAGCTTCTGCTGCTGTGGCTGATTATAGACCTAAAAATGTTTCCGATCAAAAAATTAAAAAATCCGACAGTAGCTTTGCAATCGAATTAGAACGTACTACGGATATCCTTAAATGGATGGGATCCGTTAAGAAAGAACAGTTTTTAGTTGGTTTTGCTTTAGAAACACAAAATGAGGAGGAGAATGCCAAAGCAAAATTGAAAAAGAAGAATTTGGACTTAATAGTTTTAAATTCTTTAAATGATAAAGGAGCTGGCTTTAAGGGGAAGACTAATAAAGTGACGCTTATTAATCATAAAATGGAAATTAAAGCGTTTGATTTAAAGACCAAAGCTGAAGTTGCACAGGATATTTTTAACGAAATCAATACACAACGTAATGCGTAATTTTTTTCTTCTTACACTACTTTTATCATGCATTTTTGCAAATGCTCAAGAGTTTAATGCTACCGTTGTAGTAAATGCAGAACAAACGGGAAATCCAAACTTGCAAGTTTTTAAAACCTTGGAGAGGTCTGTGGCAGAATTTATAAATAATACAAAGTGGACTGAAACGGATTATAGAAATGAAGAAAGAATTGATTGTAGTTTTTTTATAACCATTACGGGGAACGATAATGATAGTTTCAATGCTACCCTGCAGGTTCAAGCTTCAAGACCTGTATATGGATCTAATTATAAAACTACCATTCTTAATATAAATGACAAACAGTTTAATTTTAGGTATTTAGAGTTTCAGCCATTAAATTACAATCCTAATAATTTCGAATCTAATCTAATATCAGTAGTTGCTTTTTATCTATATACGATTTTAGGTGTTGATGCAGATTCTTTTGAATTAAATTCAGGTACCAATTATTTTCAGGAGGCAAAAAATATTGTAGGTAATGCACAAGGTAGTAATACTTTGGGTTGGAATGGACAAGACGGACCACAAACCAGATTTAGATTAAATGATGATTTATTATCTGGTACCTTTGATGGATACAGAACTGCATTGTATACTTATCATAGAGAAGGTCTTGATATTATGAATAATGATCTGAAAAAAGGAAAGGAATCTATTTTAGAATCTATGAAAACTTTAGAAGGTTTGCATAGAACCCGACCAAACTCATATATCATGAGAGTTTTCTTTGATGCAAAAGCAGATGAAGTAGCTAAAATTCTTTCAGGTGGACCAGCGCTAAACGTTGCAGAAACTATTTCTATTTTAGGAAGAATAGCCCCAACATACGCTACCAATTGGGCTGAGATAAAGTTATAAGTTTTTCTATTTTGTCATTGAAATCTTTTTAAAACTATAGTATCTTTACTTCCTTTAATAAATCACAAAATAGTATTATCCTTTGCTTAGAAGTCTTTCAATAAAAAACTTCGCTTTAATAGAACAGTTACAAGTTTCATTTGATACTGGTTTGACAACTATAACCGGAGAAACTGGTGCTGGTAAATCTTTGTTATTAGGAGCTTTAGGTCTCTTGCTTGGTAAACGTGCAGATCTGTCTAGTATAAAAGATAGCGCTAATAAATGTACTATAGAAGGTGTTTTTGATATAGAAAAGTATGATTTAGCTTCTCTTTTTGAAGAAGAAGATTTGGATTATGAAACCGAAACAATAATCAGAAGAGAAATATTACCATCAGGTAAATCCAGAGCTTTTATTAATGATACTCCAGTAACGCTAAGTTCGTTGAACAAGTTAGGACTTCGATTGATTGATATTCATAGTCAACATCAGACATTAGAAGTAACGACAAATGATTTTCAATTTGAAGTGCTCGATGCATTGTCAGATGCAGGAAGAGAAATAGAATCTTATAAAAGAGGATTGTCTCTCCTAAAAATAAAAGAAAAAGAGCAAAGAACATTGCTGGAAAGTCAGCATGAATTAACAAGGGAACATGATTATAATTCCTTTTTGTTAAACGAATTGGTTGAGGCAAAGCTGCAATCCGGAGAATTAGCACAATTAGAAGAACGTCATGAGACGTTGATTAATATTGAAGAAATACAAGAACGATTATCTAACGCTGTGTCTTTGGTTTCTTCTGAGGAAATCGGAATTTCGGATCTTTTGAATACCGTAAAAAATAATCTCTCCAAAATCGCATCGTATTCTAGTAGTCTAAAAGAATTATCCGATAGAGTTGAAAGTGTATACATAGAACTAGAGGATGTAAATGATTCATTGCAAAATGAATTAGAAAAACTGGATGCCGATCCAGAACAATTAGAAGAAGTTAGTAATCGATTACAGATTATACATAATCTTCAGACAAAGCATACAGTTTCTTCGATAGAAGAGTTACTAACAATCCAAGAAGAATTACAAGAAAAAGTTTCTAAAACCGAATCACTTTCTGATGATATAGAAGGTATCCAAAAAGAAATAGAGACTATTAAAAAGCAGTTGGATGAGGTTGCAGAAAGAATACATTCAAAAAGAAAGAAAGCACTACCAAAATTAGTGACGGAGCTGGAAGGTATTTTAAAAGGTTTAGGAATGCCTAACGCAACTTTCAAAACGTCTTTGTTGCTACAAGAGAAATATCTTTCTAATGGAAAAGAAGAATTAGAGTTTTTGTTTTCTGCGAATAAAGGAGGTACTTATGGAGAGCTGAAGAAAGTAGCATCAGGAGGAGAATTATCCAGAATTATGTTAGGTATTAAAGTTATTCTTTCTAGATATACTCAATTACCTACAATAATTTTTGATGAAATTGATACAGGTGTTTCTGGAGAAATAGCTCATAAAATGGCTGATTTGATGATGACGATGAGTAAGAATCTTCAGGTTTTTAGTATCACGCATTTACCACAAATAGCCGCTAATGGTAATAAACAGTATAAAGTTTTTAAAGAAGACGTAAATAATGTTACGGTAACAAGATTGAAATTGTTAAACGAAGAAGATAGAATACGAGAAATTGCTGAAATGATTGGAGGTAAGCAAGTTTCTGATTCTGCTTTAACACACGCAAAATCATTATTGCATAATTAATACGAAAATAGGTAGAGTGTCATTTTGATTACAGTCGTTTTGTTATCTTTACCACTCATAAATCATTTTATAATTTAGGATTAAATGTCATACAATTTATTAAAAGGCAAAAAAGGAATTATATTCGGTGCGTTGGATGAGAATTCAATCGCTTGGAAGACAGCAGAACGTGTTTATGAAGAAGGAGGGAGTTTTGTGCTTACTAATGCTCCAGTCGCTATGCGAATGGGTGCAATTAAGCAATTAGCGGAAAAAACAAATTCTGAGATTATACCTGCAGACGCTACTTCCATTGAAGATTTGGAAAATTTAGTGGAGAAATCAATGGAGATTTTAGGCGGAAAACTAGATTTTGTATTACACTCAATAGGAATGTCCGTAAATGTTAGAAAGGGACGTCATTATACAGATTTAAATTATGATTGGAGTGGAAAAGGATGGGATGTATCTGCCTTATCTTTTCATAAAACTATGCAGACGCTTTACAAAAAAGAAGCAATGAATGAATGGGGAAGTATCGTAGCTTTAACCTATATGGCAGCGCAGCGTGTTTTTCCTGATTATAATGATATGGCTGATAATAAAGCGTATCTAGAATCGATTGCAAGAAGTTTTGGATATTTCTTCGGAAGAGATAAAAAAGTAAGAGTAAATACCATTTCTCAATCTCCAACTCCTACAACAGCAGGTAAAGGAGTAAAAGGGTTTGATGGATTTATAGAGTATGCTGATAAGATGTCACCGTTAGGGAATGCATCTGCTGATGACTGTGCAGATTATACCATTACCTTATTTTCTGATCTTACTAAAAAAGTTACACTACAAAATCTATATCACGATGGAGGTTTCTCTAATATGGGAGTAAGCCAAATGGTGATGGAGAAATTTGTAGATGAAGAATAAAACTATCATCTAATCCATGATGGATTATGAAAGCTTAATTCGACGAGAATTAAGCTTTTTTAGTTTTGAACCACAACCTAAACGTATCAAACAAACCTATTTATTTACCTTTGTCTAATGAGTGTTTCTTTTTCTTTCATCATACCTGTATTTAATAGGCCCAATGAAATAGATGAATTATTGGATAGCATGACAATGTTAGATTATTCGAAATCTTATGAAATTGTTATTGTAGAGGATGGCTCATCAGAAACTTCGGAAAATGTTATAGGATCATACACGGATAAATTACAGATAAGTTATTATCAAAAACCAAATACAGGACCTGGTGATTCTAGAAATTTTGGGATGCAAAAGGCAAAAGGAAACTATTTCCTGATATTGGATAGCGATGTTATTTTGCCTGTTGACTATCTAAAAAAGGTAGATGAATTTCTTTCTCATAAATTTGTCCATTGTTTTGGAGGACCTGATGATGCTCATAGAGATTTCTCAGATCTTCAGAAGGCTATCAGTTTTAGTATGACTTCATATCTTACTACTGGTGGAATACGAGGAAGAAAGAAAAATGTAGGTAAGTTTCAGCCTAGGAGCTTTAATATGGGAATCTCCAAAGAGGCATTTGAGTCTTCAAAAGGTTTTGGAAATATTCATCCAGGAGAAGATCCTGATCTTACCATTAGATTGTGGAAGTTGGGGTATGAAACCGCTTTGATTCCAGAAGCAAAAGTATTTCACAAAAGAAGAATTTCTTGGAATAAATTTTATATTCAAGTTAATAAATTTGGGAAAGTTCGTCCTATTCTTAATTTATGGCATCCCGAAACAGCTAAAATTACCTATTGGTTTCCGACCTTATTTTTGGGCTACACGATATTTTCTTTGTTGTCTTTATTAGTAGGATATTGGTATTTTATAGCTTTATTGGGAGTGTATTTTGGGATCATTTTGATCAATGCGACCCTAAGTTATAGAAGCTTTTCTATTGGAACACAAGCAGTAATAGCAGTATTTGTTCAGTTTTATGGGTATGGAAAAGGATTCCTAAAATCTTATTATTATATTCATCTATTGAAAAAGAGTCCAGAGCAAAAGTTTAAAAAGCTGTTTTTTTCAAAGTAACAAAATATGTCCAAAAATAAATTAAGTCGATTTTCTCTAAAAAGAAATAATGTAAAAACATTTCTTTTCTTTTTGGTTTTTACTTCTATTCTTTGGTTGTTTATACAGTTTTCTAAAAATTATACTGAAGAAGTAGAAGTTGATATTCAATATACCAATTTTCCTAAAGACAGAATTTTACATGAAGGAAGTGATCAGACATTAAAATTAACACTTAATGGGAATGGATTTAGACTGATCAATCATACTTGGAGCAAGCCTAAACTACAACTTGATATTTCAAAAGCGATTGAAACCTCGGAAAATGAATATTACTTTTATGTAAACAAAGCCAATCAATCATTAAAAGAAAAATTAAATTTTAAAGGAAGGATTCTTTCTTCAGAAAAGGATACATTGCGAATTAAGCTAGATGTAAATTTAGAAAAAATGATTCCAGTAAAGGTATCTAAAGAATTACAGTATGCAGCAGGTTACGGAAGTGATAAAGGAGTGGTTCTTATGCCAGATTCGGTAAAAATAAATGGCCCCAAAAATACTATTGATACCATAAGTTATGTGACTACAGAAGACCTAAAGTTAGAAGGTTTAAATACAGATTATAAAACCACTTTGGCAATAAAAACAGACAGTCTGCCATCTAGAGTAGTAGTTGCTCCAAATGAAGTAGAGGCAAGTATTGCTGTAAGTAAGTTTACCGAAGGGAGTCAGGAAATCCCGATTACTCTGATGAATGTACCTGAAGGAAAAGAAATTAAAATTTTTCCAAAAGAAGTTAAAGTTGTGTATAGAGTAGGACTCGATAAGTATAATGAAATCAGTTTAAGAGATTTTAAAGTTCTTGCAGATTATAATAAGGTGTCTGCTGATAGTCCTTATTTGATTTTGGAATTAGTAGATATGCCAGAATCCATACATGACGTAAGATTACAAGATAAACAAGTGCAATTTGTAATTCTTAATTAGTATATAGCACATTTGTATTTTCTGAATGTACATTGATGAAACATAAAAAAGTGAAGGTAGTTGGATTAACAGGTGGTATTGGTAGTGGAAAATCTACAGTTGCAAAAATGTTTGCAAAACTTGAAGTTCCAATCTATATAGCAGATGATGAAGCGAAAAAATTGATGCATGAGGAGGTAGAAGTCAAAAATCAGATTGTGGCGCTATTAGGGGAAGATTCATATGTGGATAATCAATTGAATAGAAATTATATAGCAGATCTTGTTTTTAATGATAATAAATTATTAGAAAAACTGAATGCCATTGTACATCCTGCAGTTGCAAATCACTTTTTATCTTGGAAGAATAGGCAAGAATCAAACTATGTAATTAAAGAAGCAGCTATTCTATTTGAAAATGGTGGTTATAAGAAATGTGATTATACAATTCTGGTTACAGCTCCAGAAGAAATAAGAATAAATCGAGTTATAAAACGAGATCACACGACGAAATCGAAGGTTCTAAAGAGACTAAAAAATCAATGGACAGATGTTCAGAAGATTCCGTTAGCAGATTTTGTAATAAAAAATACAGATTTAGAGAAAACTTGGCTTCAAGTTAATAAAATCCATAATAAACTCATTCTTTGATTGGGTAATTTTCACAATCTTTCATTTTGTTAACATTTGGTTAAACCCTAAAGTAGCTAAATGTTAAAGTCTTACTTTTGACCTATGAATAAAAGGTTATTCGCATTGCTGATCCTCTTAATGAGTTTATCATTAATCGGGATTATTTTTGTTCAGGGATATTGGATTCAGAATACGGTAGAGAACAATAGAGAACAGTTCTCTTTCAATGCAAAGCAAATTTTAATATCTGTTTCCAATAAAATTGAATATAGGGAATTCGAAGAAATGTACTATCCGTTACAAGAGATTCTGGATAGTATAAAACAACCTGATAGCAAAACAATACAGCAGCTCTTAGACATAGGTTTTGATAAAGGGTCATTTGCTTTTGGCGATGGTGTTCTGGAAGAAGATTCTAAGTTATTTTCTTCATTTATAGATTTTAATATTGATACCGTAAGGTTGAAGGATATTTTAAATCGAAATGCGGAAATCATCGATGATAAGAAAAAAGCTTATCAAACAAAGCAAAGATCAAAATCAAAACTGGATAGACTAAGTACGCTTACTGATTTGCAAAGAAGAGATTATGAAATTGTAATAGATCAGCTGGCTAATTTTATTCCTATACATAGGAGAGTAAAGAAAGAAGAGGTAGAAAGATTGCTGAAAAAAGAGTTAGCTGAGAGAGATATGAAAGTTGATTTTGAGTATGCTATATACAGTAATGCATTGGCTACTCGAGTACGTTCTGAAGATTTTAGTGCCACAGAAAGTGATGGGAATACGTTTGCCGTGCCTCTTTTTGTTAATAATGAAGACGGTTCTAGCTTGTATCAATTATATGTAAATTTTACAGGTAAGAATAGGTATATTTTATCGACAATAAAAGGAATGGCAATTTTGTCAATTATTTTTACGTTGGTTATTGTAGTAGCTTATTCAAGTGCATTGTCACAGCTGTTACAGCAACGTCAGATATCGCAAATAAAAACGGATTTCATCAATAATATGACTCATGAGCTTAAAACACCAATTGCTACAATAAATTTAGCACTTGATGCTATTAAGAATCCAAAAATTTCGGATGATCCGGAAAAGAGAAAGCGTTATATGAGCATGATTAGAGAGGAAAACAAAAGGATGCTTACGCAAGTAGAGAATGTTTTAAGAATCTCTCAATTAGAGAAGAATGAGTTAAATATTAAGAAAGAAAGGCTAGAGCTACATGATATTATAGAAGATGCTATAACTCATGTTTCTTTAATAGTCGAAAATAGAGAAGGGTATATAAAAACGCATTTAGGAGCGTTAAAATCTTCTATTTTGGCTAATGATAGCCATATGACGAATGTGGTGGTTAACATGTTAGATAATGCAATCAAGTACTCGGAAGGAGCACCAAAGATTGATATCTACACAGAAAATATAAAAAATAGTATTGTCCTTAAAATACGTGATCAGGGAGTAGGAATGAGTAAAGTGGCGCAGAAGAAAATCTTCGAAAAGTTCTTTAGAGAGCATACAGGAGATTTACACAACGTGAAAGGACATGGACTTGGATTAACTTACGTAAAACGAATAATAGATGACCATCATGGTCAAATTTGGGTGGAGAGCGAAAGGGGAAAAGGCTCCACATTTATAACTAAATTACCGTTAATATCTTAAATTATGGAAACAGAAAACAAAAAGATTTTGCTTGTAGAAGATGATCCAAACTTTGGTACCGTACTAAAGGATTATCTTGTTATGAACGATTATGATGTTGTACATGCTAAAAATGGTATGGAAGGCTTCGAAAAATTTAAAAAGGACGACTATGATATGTGTATCCTTGATGTAATGATGCCTTATAAAGATGGATTTACTTTGGCAAAAGAAATAAGAGATAAGAATGAAGAAGTTCCTATCATTTTCTTAACAGCGAAAGCAATGAAAGAGGATGTTCTAAAGGGATACAAGGTAGGAGCAGACGATTATCTTAATAAGCCTTTTGATAGTGAAGTGCTTTTAATGAAAATACAAGCTATAATGCAGCGTAAAACAACTGAGTCTGTTGCAGATAGTAAGCAATTTGAATTTAAAATCGGTGGTTTCCACTTAAATTCAAAATTAAGATTTTTAACTTTTAGAGAAGAAGATCCGATAAAGTTATCCCCTAAAGAAAATGAATTATTACGATTGTTAGCGTTACATCTAAATGACTTAATGCCTAGAGAATTGGCATTAACTAAAATATGGAGAGATGATAATTACTTTACTTCTCGAAGTATGGATGTATATATTGCTAAACTTAGAAAATACCTAAAGAAAGACGAAAACGTGGAAATTTTAAATATTCACGGAGAAGGATTTAGGTTAGTAGTTCGTAGTGACGAATCATAAAAACCGATCTCAATAACGGTAATAAAATTATTATCTATATACTAAAACCGCTTTAGAACAATAACTAAAGCGGTTTTTATATATCTATACATGAATAAGTATCTAATAGTTTTGTTTCAATAAAAACTAATAGGTTCAATATTTTTCTTTAGTTTCCGTTGTTTTTATTTTGACTAAAATTTTGAATTGTTTCTATAATATGCTCTCTGGGTGCTACATAATCAAACCAATGTATTTCTTCATCTTTTCTAAACCAGGTGAGTTGTCTTTTGGCAAAACGTCTTGTGTTTTTTTTGATTTCAGAAATAGCAAAGTCTAGATCCCAAATACCGTCCATGTAATTAAAAATCTCCTTGTAGCCTACAGTATTAAGCGCATTGAGTTCTTTAAAAGGATATAAGCTCTTTACCTCAGTTAGCAATCCTTCTTCTAGCATAATATCAACTCTTTGATTAATTCTATCATATATAGTTGGTCGTTCTGCAGTGATTCCGATTTTAATAATTTTAAAAGGCCGTTTCTTTTTTGGCTGAGTAATAAAAGAAGAATATGGTTTATTAGTACTAATGCATATTTCTAGAGCTCTCATTACTCTATGTGTATTATGAATGTCAACTTTTTCGTAATAAACAGGATCTAGTTTTTTCAACTGATTTTGTAAATAGACAATGCCTTCTTCTTTGTAGGCTCTTTGTAGTTGCTCTCTAACATCAGTTGGAACTTCAGGAAAGTTGTCTAATCCTTTGGTAACTGCATCTACATACAATCCAGATCCTCCCACTAAAATAGCATAATTGTTAGTGGCAAATAGAGATTCTAACTTGTTAATTGCGTCTTTTTCAAAATCTCCAACCGAGTAATTTTCATGAATACTTTTGTGTTGTATAAAATGATGTTTGGCTTGTAGTAATTCTTCAGCACTGGGTACAGCGGTACCAATTCGCATTTCTTTATAAAATTGTCTGCTATCTGCAGATGCAATTTCACAATTAAAATGTTTCGCTAGTTCGATACTTAAACTAGTTTTTCCAATGGCGGTAGGACCAACTACTACGATAAGAGTATTATTAATCATTGAATAAGGTGTGTCCACATTTATGACAGAATTTGGCATTGTCTAAATGATTGCTCTCTAGACAATTTGAGCAATGCTGGGTGTTTAGATTGATTGGATTCTTTTTTATTTGTTGCGTATATTCTGCACTAACAATACCCGTAGGTACTGCTATAATACCATAACCTAGAACCATAACAATAGATGCGATGAATTGACCTAATGGTGTTTCTGGTGAGATATCTCCATATCCTACTGTAGTAAGTGTTACGATACACCAATAAACACTTCTTGGTATGCTGTTAAAGCCATGCTCTGGACCTTCTACCAAATACATAACAGTTCCTAAAATTATGGCAACAATTAATACCGCAAATAAGAAAACCGATATTTTAGCTCTGCTAGCTTTTAATGCTTTTACAAGATTATTAGATTCTCCTATAAAACGAGCTAATTTCAAAATCCTAAAAACTCTTAGTAAGCGAAGCGCTCTTAGCGCTACCAACGCATGAGTACCGACGAATAGAATGGAAAGATATTTTGGAATTGTAGATAGTAAATCAATGACCCCATAAAAGCTAAAAATGTATTTTCTAGGCTTATTTATTGCAATAATTCTTAAAAAATATTCGATGGTAAATACAATTGTAATAATCCATTCTAAGATATTGAATAATGAAGCATATTTATCATTTATATACGATACACTTTCTAACATGACCAGTACAATACTGGCAAGGATGATAATAAGAATGATCAGATCAAAAGTTTTACCGGCTCTTGTGTCTGCTTCATAAATTACCTCATGTAATTGATGTTTCCAGTTTTTATTTTTGGAAGTATCCTTCAAAATTGAATGTTTTAGCGAAAATACTAAAAAATTAACTTGTTTTTTTGATGGCTATTAAGGTGTTGGTTTCCATATCTACAATTAGATTGAAGAATTCTTTTAATGCGCTATAATAATCCACTGGATAATACGATGATAATAGGATAACAGTATGACTGATGATCAATGTGTTATCTTGTAATTTGAAATCTAACCCAAGTTTTCCAGATTTTCCTGGCAACGCATAGTTCTTACTTTTAGGAATATCTATAAATTGATAATTATCAGGAACTTCTATATAGGTGATATAAGTAAGAGTATCTTTATAACCGAAGTCTACAGGATAGGTTCTCTCGTTTAATTTAAATGGATTTTCCTGAAAAAATATTCTAGTAAATGGTTTTATATAAATGATGTCATCTATCTTTTCAGGTATTTTGGTAAATGCTACTTCTTCTATAAAAGGTTTATCTAACTCATTAGCATTTTGGAGTTCGGCTTTTACGATAGATAAATTTTCATCGATATCCATCATTTTTTGAACGTATTTTTCTTTGCCAACTCGATCTAAAAATTTTCTATTATTATATGCGTGATAGCCTATATAGGTATATTTTCCATTTCCCTGGATACTCATATCTTCCGTTAATATGAGTTTTTCTCTATAATAATAGGAAGAACGTTTTTTAGGTTTAATATCTATCCAAGAACTTCCATTTTTAAAATCTAAGAGTCTACCATATTGGTTTAAACATCTAAATGGAATTTCGCCAAAGGGTAAGGTTTTCTCAGTAGCATCTAGTAAATATTTCTTTTGATCAATTTCTAATTGTACAATCAGATAGTTGAAATCAGAAAGAATAGGATGGATTTTAGTAGCATAACCATTTTCTCTCGTAGATAATAATACGGGTAACACAGTAAACCCTTGTTGTTTATAGACATTATGTAGTAAAGTGTTTACTTCAGTAACGTTGCCAGTTTTGGATTTAAGAATTTGTTTAATGTCTACGTCATTAAAAATTTTGTACTCCTCGTTCCAGCTATAATTATTCGTAATATATCTAAAAATGGCTTTTGCTTTTTCTAAATTTAGAGGCATATTAGCAAGTGAAACAGGAAGAATATTTTTGGTAGCTTTAATCTTTTTTAGTTGTTGTCCAATTGTTTTTTCGGTTCTTAATTCTTTGTCGACATTTTCCCAAGTTTCTGTATATTTTTTATTGATACCATCAAAACCCTTAAATTCCTTTAATTCGTACTCTATTCTGGAAAAATAATTTTTTTTGGCAGTCATAAATTTTTCCTTTTTGAAAGCCGGAATATTTTTCATCACATATCTACTATGCGCACAATCAGCAACTCTTCCATATCCAATATCAAAACAGCCCTTTTTTATAGAGTTATCCTCTGTATCTAATGGTTGTGTACCCACTAATCTTATATTATATACATAGTTGCCTGGCAAGTCTGCTACGTATTCGCTATGCAACTTGGGAATATCGTCCTGAAAATCCCATCCATTAAAATTAAAAGTGAATGGCGATTCTGTTTGATAGGAATAGGTGAGAACAGAGCCTGGTTTTATATTTGGGAAGGTAAATTTTACAAGCGTGTAGTGTTCATTGTATTTTTCTGTATATATTTTGTCTTCTTCTAGTTTCGTTTTTACTATTTTATCATCTTCTAAATTATAAGTGTATGCTACAAGATCTCTAAAGATTTCTTTTTTACTTTTATTATTATAAAGTAATATTTCGAAAATACTACTATCAAACCCTTCTTGATTTAAAATCTTTATTTTTCCACTATAATCGGTTAATAAGCCATAGTTTCCGCTATTTTCGATTCTACTATATCCTTTTTCATATATATAGAATGCATTAGCCGTTGTGTCTTTTTTATAAATAGTTCCTTTAAGATCAGCTTTACTAACAATTAAATTTTTGGAGTTGTAATTTTCTTGAGAGGTACAGAAAAATGAAGATAATAGAATAGCAGTAATCAAAAATGATCGAAACATAATGGTACTTTTATATATAGTAGCTTGTTTTAAAGAAATGTTACCCTTAGGAGTTACTTTTATTTTTATCCAAAGGGACAACTTTCAGTCTTTTATGTTGTCTTGTGTAACTCTGGATAATATGCTGAGCATCTCTATCATGCTCCATGGGAGTGATTATAGATTTTAGAATATTGATATTATTAATTTGATGATTAAGATTAAAATAACCAATACCCATAAATTTACCTTCTTCAATCAAAATAACACTCTGTTCATCAATATCACGACCTCTATCAATAATCATCATGTTTTTATTTCTAAAAGTATGTTTGAATATTAGTTCTCGCACTCTGTCGTTGTAGGTGTCTATTGATTCTTCTTGGATGCAAGCTCCATTACATTTTTGGGTTGCATTTTTAAAACACTTTTCATTATTATTGTCAAGATCCAGGTACCGTAAGCATAAATTATATTCTTCTGCCCAGCGATACATAAATGATTTGGCCTGCTGTCTATTGGTAAAAGTGGTAATACTCTTTTTACGACGATCTACCTTTTTTACCTGAAGATTTAAATATCCATTTTCGTCCGTAAATTCATAAAGCGCCTGATTGAATTTAGTTCGTTTAAACGTTCTATTGTATTTGGGTTTGTTACGTTTTATTTCCTCATTTTCTTTTAATAGGGCAACTAATTCACTACCTGTAATTTCATAAGTTACATTGATAACTTCTTCCTGAATCTTTCTTGATTTCCTATTTTCATTGGTAAAATGTTGTGTAACACGCTTCTTTATATTCTTACTTTTACCAATATATATGATTCCTCCATCTTTGCGATGTATATAATATACGCCAGTTGCAGAAGGTAAGTTTTCTATAAGTCGAAGTAATTTATCATTTACCTTTTTCTTAGTATCTAGTTTTACCGTTTCTTTTAGTATTGTTTTTTCAACATCTTTAGAAAGTAATAATTTAAAGAGTTTTACGGTTGCTTGTGCATCTCCTGTGGCTCTGTGTCGGTCAGAAATGGCTATGCCCAAACTTCTAACTAATTTACCCAAACTATATGATTTTTGATCGGGAATAAGTTTTTGAGAAAGCTCTACAGTGCATAAAGATTGACGTTCGTATTCATAACCAAGTCTATCAAATTCAGTTCTTAATACTCTATAATCAAAAGAGGCATTATGTGCTACGATAATACAATCAGTAGTAATCTCTACAATTCTTTTGGCAACTTCATAAAACTTTGGTGCATTACGTAGCATTTTATTGTTGATACCAGTAAGATTTACAACAAATGGTTGAATAGGTTTTTCTGGATTAATAAGGCTTATAAACTGATCTACAACTTTATGCCCGTCGAATTTATAAATCGCAATTTCTGTAATTCCTTCTTCATTATATTTTCCTCCTGTAGTTTCTATATCTAAAATCGCGTACATCATACGTTACTGGGTGGGGTAGTCTAAATTTATCTAATAATGACCTAAAATAGTGTTTTTAAATTGAATAGTTTCTTGCTCCAAAAATAGAGCTTCCAATCCTTACCATAGTGCTGCCGCAATCCATGGCAATTTTATAATCACCACTCATACCAATTGATAAAGTATCAAATTCTGTAAATGTAGTTTTTAGTTGTTTAAAAAGTACCTGAATTTTATCGAACTCGTTTTTAATTTGATTAGAATCATCAGTAAAAGTTGCCATTCCCATAAGACCTTTAATTTTTACGTTTCTTAGTTTTTGTACTTCTTCAGATTTTAAGAGGTCTATCGCATCGTTTTCACTTAATCCAAATTTACTCTCTTCTTCAGCGATCTTAATTTGTAGTAAGCAATTGATTTTTCGATTATGTTTAAGTGCTTGTTTATTGATTTCTTTTAAAAGTTTTAAGCTATCTACTGCATGGATAGTATCCACATAAGGAGCCATATATTTCACCTTATTCGTCTGAACATGACCAATCATATGCCACAAAATATCTTTTGGCATTTCTTCCCATTTTTGGGTCATTTCCTGAATTTTGTTTTCTCCAAAAATACGTTGCCCAGCATTATAGGCCTCCATAAGATTAGGAATAGGTTTTGTCTTAGATACTGCCACAAGAGTTACTCCACTAGGAAGTGTATTTTCAATGTGCTTTAAGTTTTCCGCAATAGAATTCATAAGCCGTAAATATACCTAAATTTAGAGAAATGAGAGGTTGTATTTAGTTTTAGTAAATAGTAAATAATAATTACAAATTAGAATTCATAAATGGTAATTCCACTTCGTAATTTGGGTTCAATGTAAGTGCTTTTTGGAGGCATCTTTAAACCTTGATCCGCAATTTTTTTCATTTGATCTACTGTGGCAGGAAATAAACCAAAACCAACTTCAAACTCTCCTAGATCTACTTTACTTTTTACGTATACAATATCGTTTTTACCATGAGAATATTCTATTCTGGTATCGGTTCTAAGGTCTTTAATACCCAATATTGGTTCTAATACAGTCTTAAATAATACTTGTGCATCCAATTCTGCCAGAGCATCTGTAAATTCGTAAATGGTTTTTCTAAGATATAGAGAATAGAACTCACCATCTAGGTACATACTAAAGTGATGAGGTTTAGAAGGTTTGTATACTTCTATTCCTCTATTTTCTATTCTAAACCATTCATCTAACCGTATCAAAAACTCTTCTTTAGACAGTCCGTTTAGATCTTTGACTAATCTATTAAACTCATAAATTTTTAAGTCAGATTCCGGAATTAAGTAACTCATGAAAAAGTTATAGGGTTCTATACCTTTATGTTCTTGGTTTTCTTTAGAAAGATCTTTTGCCAGTAGGTAAGATGAGGCCGATCTATGATGTCCGTCTGCGATATAGATGGTTTTCATACCCTCGAATGCAAATTTTAGTTGCTCGATGTTGGTTGGATCAGCTACTTTCCATAGATAATGAGTATCTCTGTATGTAGTAGTAAATTCATATTCAGCTCTTTCTTTAATCACTTTTTCAATGATACTTGTGATATCATCATTATCTGGATATGTTAGTAATACAGGTTCTGCATTAAATCCTACTGTTTTTAGGTATTGTTTAAAAGTACTTTCTCTATCGGCTAAGGTATCTTCATGCTTCTTAATGATATCATTTTCATAGTCTGTAGCACTTGCAGCTGCAATAATTCCTGAAAAAGACTCTTGTTCTCGATTTACAATCTTATACACATAATAACATGGCGTATTATCTTGAATAAAAATCTCATCTTCTTTGAATTCTAAATACCGATTACGTACTAATTTATAACGTTCTTCTCCAGAAATCTCTTTATGATATTTGTAACCTGGATTTACAATATGAAGAAAAGAGTAGGGGTTGTAGTCCATTCTCGAATCTCTTTCTTCTGGAGTATAACTTTGATAGGAGCGAGAGGCAATCAGACTTACCTTATCTCTAGTCGGTCTTACGGCTCTGAAAGGATGAATTTTTGCCATTTATAGATGTGTTATGATAGATTTTAGTTTATTCAGTGAATAACTCTTTTAATTTGTTTTCTAGGGCATTTCCTCTTAATGTTTTTGCGACGATTATTCCTTGTTCGTCAATAAGGAAGTTATCAGGTATTCCGTTGATTCCATATGTTAAAGCAATATCACTTTTGAAGCCTTTTAGGTCAACTCCTTGTTTCCAAGGAAGAGAATCTTTTTTAATCGCATCAATCCAATTTTTCTTATCATTATCGATGGATACTCCAATGATTTCGAAACCTTTGTCTTTATAAGTATTATATGTTTTTATAAGATTAGGGTTTTCTTTTCTACATGGATAGCACCATGAAGCCCAGAATTCTATCAAAGCATATTTTGATTTTACATCTGAAATTTTTATCGATTTTTCATTTATATCTACTAACTCAAAGTCAATAAATTTTTCTCCAATTTTTGGTACTTCAGGAAGTGAAATAAAATGTTTGACGGATTGCCCATATTTTGATTCTTTAATTCGTTTTGTTAGAGGTTTATAGAGGGTTTTTATAACTTCTTTTCCCCAATTTGGTCCATTATCATTAAGTTTAGAAATACTTACATAGGAGTCTGGATATTCTTTAACGAAGTTTTGACCTGCTTGATCTATTGATTTTAAAATGTCATTCTGTTTTTTTATTAAGATATTTCTGTCTTCCGGTTTCATTTTTTCAAAATCTGGATTTTGAAATTGACTTATTACATTTTCAAAAGTAGCTTCCAGACTATCCGTTCTCTGTTTTAAAATATCATATTCTTTATGAGTGTTACTACCAGAAATTTTTACATTTCGTATGTTTCCTTTTTCTCCTTCAATAGTCATTCTTTGATTTTCAACCCAAGCTACAAATAATTCAGGCTTTCTTGTTTTACCCACCATCATGAAAAACGAGGAAGGTTCATCTACAGATCCCGTAAATTCGAATTTTTCTCCTATAATCTGCGTGGAATCTACGATTTTATTGTCTTTATTAATATAAATCCAAGTGCTATCAGGTATGTTTTTCAGGTTTCCAACAATTTGATAACCTTCAGTTTCAGTATTGAAGTCATCTGTTTGTTCGTTTTGTTGCTTTTGTTTACAAGAAAAAACAATAAATACTAATGCAGACATTACAAGAAAATAAGATCTTTTCATGGGTGGTTGTTTTAATGTTCGTTAATAAATTTGGTAGGATCTAAATATCCCTCGGTATTGTCAGAATATCCTGGACCGATGTCCATAAAGATATCATCTCTAATCTCTAAGTGCAAATGTGCTAAATAAGTTCCATCTGCATTACCAATGGTTCCAATTAGTTCCCCCTTTTTTACAAAATCTCCTTTACTAACTTTAATGGACTCGCAATGCGCATATACCGATTCATAATATGCATCTTTATATTTATGGATAACGCGAATTACATTTCCCCATCCGCCACCAATATTTGACGCAAATGATACATATCCATTACCAATTGAATATATGGGATCTCCAAGATCCGAATTACCACCGCCAACACCATTCCAGTCATCACCTAAATGATAATTTACTTGAAACCCTTGTGCATTATAATATCCTTTAGCACTAGGCTTCCCAACAGGGAAATCAAAGCTTTTGGCTATGAATTCTGGATGCTTTGCGAAAATAGAATCATATTTATGGAATTTGTTTTGCGATCCTTTGGTCGTATTTCTACCATCCGAAAATTCTCTTGTATGGAGAATATCTTTAAACAAAAAAAAACTTGCCAAAATGAAAGTTGTGTATAAAATAGTTTTCATTGACAAGTATTTTTATATGAATTGATACTATATCCTATAAGAATTGTTTAGCTACTTTTTCAGCTTTTCGGCTTTCTGAGTAATCATAAAAACCTTCTCCACTTTTTACTCCTAATTTACCAGCCATTACCATATTAACTAATAATGGGCAAGGTGCATATTTAGGATTTTTAAATCCATCATACATTACATTTAGAATGGATAGACATACATCTAATCCTATAAAATCTGCTAATTGTAACGGACCCATCGGGTGTGCCATACCTAATTTCATCACAGTATCAATTTCTGATACTCCAGCAACACCGTTGTATAATGTCTCTATAGACTCATTGATCATTGGCATTAGAATTCTGTTAGCTACAAATCCTGGATAATCATTTACTTCTACAGGTACTTTACCTAAAGTTTTTGACATTTCCATAATAGTATTGGTCACTTCATCAGATGTATTGTAACCTCTAATGATTTCTACTAATTTCATTATTGGAACAGGATTCATAAAATGCATTCCGATTACCATGTCGGGTCTGTTAGTAACCGCAGCAATCTGAGTAATCGAAATTGAAGATGTATTGGTCGCCAATATTGTATCTTCTGGGCAAGCATCACTTAATTCTCTGAAGATATTTAGTTTTAACTCTACATTTTCGGTAGCAGCTTCTACTACAAGTCCAGCATATTCTACTCCTTCTCTTATATTAGTGTAAGTAGAAATGTTTCCAAGAGTGGCTTCTTTATCCGCTTCAGAAATTTTTTCTTTAGCGATCATTCTATCTAGATTCTTTGTGATTGTTGCCAATCCTTTATCCAATGACTGTTGAGAGATGTCTATTAATTGAACTTTAAAACCTTTTTGTGCAAAAGTATGGGCAATTCCATTTCCCATTGTTCCCGCACCGATTACTGCTACGTTTTTCATGTATTATAGTTATAATTATTCACTAATAACTAGTGAATGAGATGTTTGTTTATGCTTTTTCTTATGGATTGATGTTTAGTGCTTGAAACACTCAATTATTTTTAATGCTACTTCTAATGCTTTTTTACCTTGAGTAAGGGAAACAATAGGTGTTGTGTCATTTTGTATAGCTTCTGCAAAAGTATCTAATTCGTCTAATATGGCGTTATTAGAAGGGATTTCAGGGTTATCAAAGTAAATTTGCTTTTTAACACCTTCTGCATTTTGCAAAATCATATCAAAATCTCCAGGATTCTCTGGAGCATCTTTCATTTTTACTACTTCACATTTCTTTTCAAAGAAGTCTACGGAGATATAAGCATCTTTCTGAAAGAATCTTGCTTTTCTCATATTCTTAAGAGAAATACGACTAGCCGTGAGGTTGGCTACACAACCGTTTTCAAATTCTATTCTAGCATTGGCAATATCAGGTGTTTCACTAATTACAGATACACCGCTTGCGCTAATATGTTTTACTTCAGAATGAACGACACTTAGAATTGCGTCAATATCATGAATCATAAGATCTAAAACCACAGGTACATCTGTTCCTCTAGGATTAAACTCTGCAAGTCTATGCGCTTCGATAAACATAGGATTAACTATTTTATCAGCAACAGCGGTATAGGCAGGATTAAAACGTTCTACATGTCCAACTTGTCCTTTGACATTATGAGCTTTTGCTAATGCAATAAGCTTCTCAGCTTCTTCTACGGTATTGGTTATTGGTTTTTCTATAAAAACATGTTTTCCTGCTTCTATAGCTTTTTTGGCAACATCGAAATGAGCAAAAGTAGGTGTTACGATATCTACTACATCAACAGCCTCTATTAATTCTTCGACAGAGTTAAAAAGTGTGTAACCAAATTCCTCGGAAATTGATTTTGCTTGTTTTTCACTGGAATCGTAGAAACCAGCGAGTTCGTAATTTTCGGATTGTTTTAGGAGACGTAAATGGATTTTACCTAAGTGTCCTGCGCCAAGTACTCCGGCTTTGAGCATAATTAAAGATTTTACACAAAAATAGTATTATTTATAAATTCTAAATCTTAATTCTATCTAAAATAAAAAATATTCATTTTAATGATAAGTTTCTTCTTTATTCTTTAAAATCTTTATGTAATTTTAGCCTGTTAATCTACCCTAATGAAATCTAAAGATACGCTAAAACACGCTGGAAAGAGAAAGCAACTAGTTGATATATTAGTTGGTAAAGGCATTAAAGATACATCCGTTTTGGAAGCAATTAATACTATTCCTAGACATTTGTTTATGGATTCTAGTTTTGATGATCATGCTTATCAGGATAAAGCTTTTCCTATCGGAGCAGATCAAACGATATCACAACCTTATACAGTTGCATTTCAATCAGAACTATTACAGGTAGAACGAGGAGATAAAGTATTGGAGATAGGAACCGGATCGGGCTATCAGACAGCTGTATTATGTGAGCTAGGATGTAAAGTATATAGTATAGAAAGACAGCAAGAATTGTTTAAAAAGACGAAGCTGTTTTTACCTAAATTAGGTTATAGACCGAAACATTTGTCTTTTGGAGATGGTTATAAAGGATTAGAAGAATTTGCACCTTACAAAGGGATTATAGTTACTGCTGGTGCTCCTTATGTTCCAAAACCATTATTAGCTCAATTAGAAATAGGAGGTAGGTTAGTTATTCCTGTAGGTAATGATCCGCAAATAATGACTTTGTTTATCCGAAAAAGTGATACCAAATTTGAGAAACATGAGTTTGGGGAATTCCGCTTTGTACCTTTATTAGAAAATAAAAATTAATACTTTTTATAAAGTTTCTGTGGTAGAAGGCTACTTGTAATTCTTTTTTATTCGATCCAGCGCGCGTTTATTGTCTCTATCTTTAATTGTTTCTCGCTTATCGTATAGTTTTTTACCTCTGGCGAGTACAATATCAAGTTTAGCTAGTCCTCTATCATTAATGAACAGTCGCGTGGGTATAATGGTGAGTCCTGAATTTTTAACTTCTTTTTCGAGCTTTTTTAATTCTTGTTTATTTAATAATAATTTACGTTCACTTTTTGGATTATGATTAAAATAAGTAGCATGAGAATATTCTTCTATATGCATGTTGATTACAAAAAGTTCTCCTCCGTTATGAAACTCACAGAAACTTTCGGCAATACCAGCTTTACCTTCTCTAATTGCTTTTATTTCTGTTCCTGCTAGTTTAATTCCAGCAGTATATTTATCCAAAAATTCATATTCGAATTTGGCCTTTCTGTTTAGTATATTAATTTTATTTTTGTTCATATGGTAATGCAGAATGTTTGCAAAGAGTACAAAAATACAAAAGCTTTCTATATAGAAAGCTTTGTAAATTATAATATATGATTAGAATCTTTTTTAAGGTTCTTGAAATTGTATCGTTGCTATTTTTCCGTCAGGATTTAATTTTAACTCCATAACCAAACTAATATTATCAAAAGCAGCTGTGTAACTATTAATACCTTCTGCAGATTCTATAAAAGTTACTGTATTTAAATTTCCAAATTGCGAATGACATCCTTTAATAAAACGAGTAACTCCTTCTTTGGTCATTTCCTCTTGCATTTCGGTAGCGTACAAATCAAAAACAGCATCTATATTTTGGGCATTGAAATTTTCCTGAAAAGCCTTTGTAGCTTTTTCATAAGCAGCGGAATCTTGCGCTAGTATTGGCTGGATAGCAAATCCAACCAAAAAAAGTAATAAATATTTCATAATGTTCATAGATTTTAGGCATTGCAAATTAATTATCTTTTTGAAGATTTAAAAAAAAAATAAACTTAAAATTAGGTATTGTTATGAAAGTTTTACTTTCAAGAATAGACTTAGGAGATATTAGTTTTGCAACTTTCTAATCATATATTAGTTTAACAAAACTCTTACAAATTTGAAATTGGTAAAAAGTATTTTAGCACAATAATAAATCAAGATTTTATGAAGAAGTTCATGCTATTTACAATGGTATTGTTTTTAATGTCTTTTGATATTCTAGTAGATCAATATTCTGCGCAAGAGATTATTGATAAAACAATAAGTGCAGCTGGAGGAGCTAAATTTGATGCCGTTAAAATACGTTTCAATTTTAGAGATAAAGAATATATAAGTACAAGAGATCATGGGAATTATCTTCTGGAACGAAAGATCTTTGGTAAAGAAGGAATAGTTCATGATATTGTTGCGAACGATGGTTTGACCAGATCTGTAGAAAACTGTGTTGTTAACGTTGCAGATTCATTAATCACCAAAATTAGCGATGGGGTAAATTCGGTTCATTATTTTGCTAATTTACCCTATGGATTAAATGCTCCAGCTGTGAATAAGGAGTTAGTGGGTGAATCAAAAATTAATAATCTTCCCTATTATAAAATTAAAGTAACTTTTGATCAAGAAGGAGGAGGAACAGATTTTGAAGATGAGTTTTTATATTGGATTCATAAAGAAAAGTTCACTGTAGACTATCTCGCTTATAAATATGCTGTTGATGGAGGTGGAATACGTTTCAGACAGGCATATAACGATAGAGTTATTAAAAATATTCGTTTTGTGGATTACAACAATTACAAAACAGATGATATGTCAACTCCCTTATCGGATTTAGATGTACTTTTTGAAAAGGGAGCGTTAAAACTATTGTCCAAAATAGAACTCAAAGACATTTATGTATATGATGAAAATAATTTATTCTAATCGAAATTAAGCATCATATCTGTTATCACATCTTTTTGTAAAGAAATGATAAATAGTTTGTTGTAATCTTTTTCATCTATACTGCTATATTTTTTCTGTCCAATGATTTTATTAACAAAGGTTGGAGTTGAATTGCTATGTCCTACAATTACTGTTGTTTTTCCTTGCGTTTTTTGCTTAAAAGTTTCGTCATACGATTTCTTCGGATTGTATAATGCAATTTCTATATTTCTGTCCTTCGCTATTGGAGCAGCTGTCTGTAGTGTTCTTTTGTAATCCGTACTATAGACCATATCGATATGGATATCTTTTAAAATTTTCACCAATCTATTAGCTCTTGAAATACCTTCTTCCGTTAAATCAGGGTTTTTGTTCTCTGGATTACTTATATCTTTTTCTGCATGCCTTACCAAGATATAGGTAGTCGTTGATGCTTCTTTATCGGTTTCTTGACTGTATCCGTGCAGAGAAAATAAACAAAAGATAAAGATTGTTATATTGAGTTTCATAAGTTAGAATATTATGGTTTAACAAGTTCCAGTAAGATTAATTGATTTATTTGTTTTGAAACGGGACTAAAATTATTATCCGCCACTAAAATTAATGATTGATTTCCGTTTTCTAAAATGGGTCCGAGTGTTATGCCTTCGATATTATCCAAAATATTATCGGTTAATTGCGATCTAACGGTTTCAAAATCAAAAAGTAGTTCTTTTTTCGCTACCTTATATTCTTTATTTTGTAGCGTATCGAAAGGTAAAGTATTCGTGGTGTGTTCAATACTTGCAAGATATATTTTCACCGTATTTCCTTGTGTTCCATATCCTTCAGAATATGCTCGTTCTATTACAATAAATTCATTTTGGGATAATTGTAGGAGACAAGTAATTCCATTTACCCCAAAATTGCCTTTAGGATCTTTTGTTAATTTATCCAAAGGATAAGTAAACTGAAAATCTGCTTGATTTGTCTTCGTACTAAAATGAGTAATTCTAACAGGAGCTCCAGAATGATTAAAAGTAGGTTCTTTACCATCCAATGCTAAAGGAAGTTCCATTGCTGCCCAATATCCATCATTTGTAATATCTGCAGCTAGTCCCTCAAAAACACCATTATGTCTAGGTTTATTTCTAGAATTTGTGTCCGTTAAAAAGTATGTAGGTAATGAAAAGCTTTCTGAGTAATTCCCATATGGGTCTGTAATAAAAATAGAAGGATTATAGTCGTTCTTAATAGAACCTTCACTAGCGAATATTAGCTTATTTTTTCCAAAAGTTCGGATAGCTTCTAAATCGATTATGTTATTATTTAAAAATTGATGTATTGTGTCTTTTAGTTCTACAACTTCATTTATTTCCACCGAATTAAATTGATTGTTATCTAATAGAATAGAAGCCTTGTAATATCTAGGTTTTTTTGCATCATCACATACGAGGTAATAAGATTTATCATCTTTGCTATAATCGATACCTGATAATCCCCCTATTTTGGATTCTTTAAAAATGGTATCGTTATAAATTACATATTCGTCTAAGTAATTAATTAAGATTTTATTTTTATTAGAGTTCTTATTCGTGTTTTTGCAAGAAACTAGAAAAAAAAATATAGAAATAAATATGCTGAGTAATTTTAGTTTGGAGTGCATAATAGTAATGATATCAAGGGTATCCAAAAATACTATTTATATGTTTAGTTGTGATAGCATTTTTGATGAAATTGAATAGAGTTAAGAAAAATTGTTTTAGAGATACTTACTAGTAGTACGAAACAAGATATTTGTATCATAACTTTAAAAAAACAATGATGAAAAAAACAATCTTTACCTTATTATTAGTTGGATCATTTTGTATTTCTTGTGATGGAGATGATGTGGAAGACGCAGCTTGTGACGTAGCAGAAGACGCTTTACAACTATCTGTAGAAGCTGCTATAGAAGCATATGAAGCAGATCAGAATGAAACAACTTGTCAAGCTATAAAGGATACAGTAGAGGAGTATAGAGATTTAGAATGTACTAGTGAACTGGCATATGCAGATGAATTGGCACTTTTGCCTTTGGATTGTGCTAATGCTGGAAATTAGAGATTTTTTTTAGTGTGATAAATTAAAAGACCTTTCAATTGTAAAACTGAAAGGTCTTTTTTTGCTTTATGGTACTCTTTAAATCTTTATAAATTTTGTAGTGGCACTGCTATTATTGCCATTCACTTGTAAAATATATTTACCAGTTGTTAAAGTGGTAATATCTATTTGTGGATTATCTTGATTAATATCTCTCGAGAGTACAGACCTTCCATTCATATCAAAAACTGTAATGTCATCGATGATAGTAGAAGAGTTAATAGATAGGATGTTTTTTACAGGATTTTGTTGCAATGATAGTTTCTCTGATCCAATTACGAAATCATCTGTACTTAGTGTTTGTGCTCTAGAAAGAATATGATTTCTTATAAACGTTCCAGATGTAGTTAGGTTACCATTAAGAAGTCCTTGTAATCCTTGATTTGGACTTACCACACACGAATCTTCATTTTTATGTGATACCGTCCAATTTACGTAACTAATGTTATTTTGAATCATAAAGTCGATCCATATTTGAGATTCTTGAGGATTATAACCACCATCTCCACTAGCATCCGTAGTTCCCCATTCGGTTACAAATAAAGCAATACCATCATTCATAGCTGCTAAGGCACGATCTCGTAAAAATTGTTTATGTGTATTAGCGTAGAAGTGTAGTGTATAGGCTAAATTAGGATCTCCCGTTATTGGATTCGCGGCAGCTTGATCTACATCCTGAGACCAAGTTGGACTACCAACAATAATAAGGTTATCAGGATCTTTGGATCTAATACCAGCGATCACTTCTTGAGCATAACTTTTTACATCATTCCAAGATTGACCAATAGGTTCATTATAAATTTCATAAATCACATGATCATTAGATCCATATAATTCTGCCATTTCAGTAAAAAAAGCAACTGCTTCATCTGTATATACTTCTGCTGCATGTGTATGCCAATCGATAATTACATACACTCCTTTGGCGATAGCAGCATCGATCACTGTTCTTATTTTGGCTTTTTGAGCAGCGGTATTGTCAATATATCCGGTACCTCCATCCCAGGTTTCTTTTACTCCAAGTGCGGCTCTTATAATTGGACTTTGCCAGTCATCTGCAAGATGATTAACTGTTTGACTATTATAAAAATCTCCTCCATCTCCGGCATTACTCCAAAAAAGACTCATACCAGCTAGACTTATTTTATCACCGTTTTCTGCAGTAACATGACTTCCATTGACTTGTAGTCTTCCATATCTTTCTACGGGAGTTTGAGCAATAGTGTAATTAAAAAATGAAAATAAAAATAAAGTGCAGGTAATAAGAAAAAAAGATTTTTTTGATGTTTTTAAGTGTGTAAAGTTTAGTTTCATGATGTGTGTTTGAGACGTTATTAAAACTGGTTAACAATATCTCCACATAACGAACTTAATCTTCATTTAGTATAGAATATCTGTGATTTAGTAAAAAGGAATATGTTTTATGGATGTAAAACTAAATACATTAATTAAAATTGAAATCGGCCTGATTTAATTTCTTAAATAACAATAAGCAGTAAAAGTCGTATTTCCCAAGTATAAAGAAATACGACTTTGATTTATATTGATATTTTCAAATTACTTTGAAAATATTATCCAAACACTCCTAATTTCCAGGCTACTACTGCCATGGATAAAATTGCAATTATAAAAAATGCAATAAAAAAATAAGAACTTCTCTTCTTGTGAGAGGAGCCAAGATTGTCAGAAGTTTTCATAAATGGTTAGATTTTGTTGATTGATGTATATTATAAGACTGCTCTCCAGAAGATATGTTACACTTTTTGTGGTTTTAATTGAGAAATTCTTTCATTAAATGAAAGTGATTTAATTGGATTTACAATGGATGTAAATAATTCCATCAATTCATTCGTGTGATTCCATCGTTTTTGTTTTAGTAAATTAAAGTGAACAAAAGAACTCCACATCACAGCTTTTAATTCGGTTTTATCGTGATTCCACATGCGTATCTCTACATGTAGTTCATTTTCTGTAAGGGAAAAAAGCTGAGAGTCTATAATAATATCTTCCATAAGAAATGCAGGACGTAAATAAGCAATTTGATTTGTTCCAACTACCCAACTTATTCCTTGAGTTCGGGCCATTTTAAAAAGATCTAAATTGTAATTACTTATGATTTGATCCTCTCTGGCATTAATCATATAGTTTATATATTCAGCATTATTGAGGTGGTTGAAGGGATCGCAGTGCTGAAATCTGATTTTAGCATTACTTTCTAAGGTTTTTGGTAATGTTGTCATAACTTTTAAGTTTTATACCGATTGGTATATTAATGTTTAAAAAAATATTTAGAGATTCAATTCGGATTGAATCATTGTATCTATTTGATCCATAGTTTGTAATAAGTAACTATTATCTTCCATAGTATGTGTCATAAATATGGCGCCAATAATCATAGTGTATAATCGTTTGGCATATAATTGAGAGTCTATATTGGGTTTTATTTCCTGTAATTCCTTTCCTTGATCAATTAGTAATGCAAGATTATTTTGAATTTTGTTTATGGTGTATTGAACATAATTAAAAAGCGCTGAATTTTGGTGTTTAGCATCTACGCCCATATTTAATACTGGACATCCTCCTAATTCCTGACTGAAATTATAATAGTTTCTATAAAAATCGGAGATTAAAAAGAGTTTTTGGATTGGTGAGTTACTTAAAGATTGATGCTCCGTAATTCGTCTGAGCATACTTTTTACTGTCATGGTAAAAGCAGCGACGGCTAGTTCTTCTTTATTTTTGAAATTACCATAAATAGCTCCTTTGGTTAAACCTGTTGCTTTTGTAATATCACTAAGGCTTGTGGCTGCATATCCATTTTTATTAAAAATAGGCGCAACGGTCTCTATAATAAATTCAGTAGTTTTTTCAGCTTTAGTGTACATCAATATTTAATTACAGAATCAAATATAATGAATAATATACCAATTGGTATATTGTGTTTTTAATTTAACATATTATGCTTTTTTAGAACTCGAATTCTTTTCTAATTTTTTAATAATAAGATAATCTAATAAACTACTTATTATACGTATCTTGTTCTGCTATTATTTTATGAATATAATATATGGTAAGCTGCAGTAATATAGTAACTTATCATTAAAAAATTAAGTTTGTGAAACATCTTTATGTTACAATTTTTGTCTGTTTACTAATGGAATTGTCGTTTGGGCAATTAGTAATTAACGAATTAGATTCGGATACTCCTAGCACGGATACACAAGAATTTATCGAACTAAAATCGGATAATCCAAATTTCTCTCTAGACGGATTCGTTTTAGTTCTTTTTAATGGTTCAACGAGTGGAGGAGATTCTAGTTATTTTAGTTTAGATTTGGATGGTTTTACTACAGATGCAAATGGTGTTTTTTTAGTAGGTGGACCAGAAGTTTCACCAGTTCCTGATTTGATGTTATCCGAAAATACTATCCAAAACGGAGCGGATGCTGTGGCTGTTTATGTAGGAAATGGTACTGATTTTCCAGAAGGTACGTTGGCAACTACCAATAATTTAATTGATGCCTTAATTCATGATACGGACGATGCTGATGATATGGGACTAATGACCTTATTAGGACTTACCGAACAAATTAATGAAGACGAAAATAACAATAAAACTACGGAGTCGATTCAACGTAATGCAGATGGTACTTATACAGTAACTACCCCTACACCAGGAGCTCTTAATGATGGGAGTGGTATTCAGTTTAATAGAATATCCATCTCAACAAATGCGGAGAGTTATGATGAAGGAGACGTTATTGATATGGTTTTTACTACAGAAACAAATGCTACTAGCGATCTTACCTTTGAGGTTTCAATTACCAAAGGAAATTTTACAACTGATGATTATTCTGGGAGTACCTCGGTAACGATTCTTAACGGAACAAATACAACAACCAACTCTATACAATTGATAGATGATGTGGATGATGAAGGAGATGAGGTAATGAAAATTACATTTGGAACTATTCCAGATGATTTTAAACTTACTAATGACAATAAAGAACTCAGGATAGTTGATAATGATTTTGCTGTTGCTTCTTGGGGAACTCCTTTGAATCCTACATATGGTAATGTTACTACTACAGCGCCAGAAGATTATTATAATGCTATAGAAGGATTATCAGATGGAGTTTTGGTTCAGGGAATCCAGGATATTATAGCAGATCCTTCAGTCGTGAGAGCCCAAACGTACACGGACATTATCGATATTTTAAAAGAAGCTGATCAGAGTCCGTTAAATAGTAATCAAGTTTGGTTGTTGTATACAGAACAACAACGCCCTAAATTAGATTTTCAGTCTAGTGGAGGGAGTAATGTAGGAAAATGGAATCGAGAACATACATATCCAAGATCTAGAGGTGGTTTTAATAGCATAGAAGAAGATGATATAGCAGATGGTATAGATGTCTTTACAGTAACCAGACCAGATTCATTAAGACATGCTAATTCAGATGCCCATGGATTGAGAGCTACAGATGGTCCAGAGAATAGTTCTAGAGGAAATCAGGATTATGGAGAATATAGTGGCCCATCTGGAAATCAAGGAAGTTGGCAAGGAGATGTAGCACGTAGTATCTTTTTTCTTACCGTACGTTATAATGGATTAGATGTAGTGAGTGGTAATCCAGATAATTCTACTGTTGGTCAATTAGGTGATTTAACAACCTTATTGGATTGGCATCGTAATGATCCACCAGACGATTTTGAGATGAATAGAAATAATGTTATTTATACCTGGCAATTTAATCGCAATCCGTTCATAGATCAACCAGATCTGGTAGAGTATATTTGGGGTAACAATGTAGGGCAACCGTGGTCGAATACGTTATCAGTTTCAGAAAATATACAATCACAGTTTCTAATATATCCTAACCCAGCAAGAGATTATATAACATTCCAAACAAATGGAAGAGAAGGAAGGTTAGAGATTTTTGATACACTAGGTAAGATATTAATAACACAACCTATTGCAGAGAATACAAGGGTAAACCTCAATCTTTCTCCAGGCGTTTATTTTGCTAAAATGTATTATGATCAACAATCAGAAACTAAAAGAATTATAATTCATTAAAATTAGTTTCTACCAAGACTTCCATAAATAACATCATCTGATATTATTTTTGCAATACTTCTTGGTAGAGCACAAGTATCAACCATTTCTGTATTTTGAAAATCTAATAGGATGTTATATTTTTCAAGAATTCTGCCAGCTTCTTCGCAATTAGTATTTTTGTTTCTTACATAGTTGGTCTTAGGGTTTTTACTTCTATTACTCCTAGTTTCGAAATCTTTGAATTGACATTTAATAGGAAGTAAATTATAAAAGTAGAATCGTTCTTCTAAGTTGAGAACAACATCTATTTTTTTAACTTTTTTCTTTTTTGAGTGCTTATAGTCTTTATATCGGACCTTGTGTTTAGAGAATTCGAAAAATAATTCATTATCCCAAACATAGTATTCATCTTCATAAGAAACTCTCCCTTGGGTATACCGATGTACAATAAGTTTTAATTCCCTACTATTATAATAGAATGTAATGGAGCCTTTTTCCAGAGATTCTTCACAGGTATAATCGGTATAAAATTGTCTAAGTGTATTATTATCTACTAATTCTCTAATTAATGAATACTTGTTCTTAATATCAGCAAAAATTTCTTTCTTACTTTGAGCAAAAGTTAAAGTGCATGCGCAGAGGTAGATATATACAATTAAAGCTGGTTTCATCGATGGCAAGTTACTTAAAAGTTCATCTCACGTAAGAAAATTTTATCAACTATGTAAGAATGTATTTGTTAATAACTACGGTAAAACCGTAATATCAAGTGTTTTCATATAGATAGAGATGATCAAAAGTTTTTTAATAAAACGAGAAAAGGGCAAATTTTACTAAAATTTGCCCTTCATAAAGGTATATATTTAAAACAATTACAGTTTATTACATCACAAGATCTGTTTGATTTCGAAATACCAAATTGTTATCAAATTCATCCAATAATATAATACTATCGGTAGATACTTTTCCCGCAAGGATTTCTTTGGAAAGCGCATTCAACACTTCTTTTTGTATCGTTCTTTTTACAGGTCTTGCACCAAATTCTGGTTGGAACCCTTTTTTAGATAAAAAGTTAATCGCTTCTTCAGTAGCATCTAAGGTAATATTTTGTTGTGCCAACATTACTGAAACATTTTTTAGTTGCAATCTCACGATTTCTTGGATGTTTGCTTTAGTTAATGGAGTAAACATAATGATATCGTCAATTCTATTAAGAAATTCTGGACGTACAGCTTGTTTCAGTAGGCCTAATACTTCGATTTTAGCACTTTCCATTGCAGTGTCTATATCTTTGATAGCTTCAAACTTTTCCTGAATAATATGGCTTCCCATATTGCTGGTCATAATAATAATTGTATTTCTAAAATCAGCAGTTCTTCCTTTATTATCTGTTAAACGACCTTCATCTAGTACTTGTAATAAGATATTAAACGTATCTGGATGTGCTTTTTCAATTTCGTCTAACAGTACAACAGAGTATGGTTTTCTTCTTACTGCTTCTGTAAGTTGTCCTCCTTCATCATATCCTACATATCCAGGAGGTGCACCAACTAATCTGCTCACTGAATGTCGCTCCTGATATTCGCTCATATCAATTCGAGTCATGGCACTTTCATCATTAAATAAGTATTCTGCCAATGCCTTAGCAAGTTCGGTTTTACCAACTCCTGTGGTTCCTAAGAATAAGAAAGAACCAATTGGCTTTTTCTGATCTTGTAATCCTGCACGGCTTCGTCTAACAGCATCACTTACTGCCTGAATTGCTTCAGATTGCCCAACGACACGCTTTTGTAACTCTTTTTCTAAAACTAAAAGTTTTTCACGATCACTTTGTAACATTTTAGTTACAGGAATTCCGGTCCATTTGGCAACAACCTCTGCAATATCATCATTAGTAACTTCTTCTTTAATCAAAGAAGATTTATGTTGTTGTTGACTCAATTGTTCTTGTAATACTTCTAAATTTTCCTGAGCATCTTTAATTTTTCCATAGCGTAATTCTGCTACTTTTCCATAATCACCGTTACGTTCTGCCCGTTCTGCTTCAAGTTTATATTCTTCAATGGCAGTTTTAGTATTCTGAATAGCGTCTACAACTTCTTTTTCGCTTTGCCATTTGGAGAAAATCTCATTGCGTTCTTCTTTAAAGTTTGCTAAATCTGCATTTAAAGATTTTAGTTTTGAAGCATCATTTTCACGTTTAATCGCTTCAATTTCAATTTCTAATTGCATAATCTTTCGATCTAATACGTCTAGCTCTTCAGGTTTAGAATTGATTTCCATTCTAAGTTTAGAAGCAGCTTCATCCATCAGATCAATAGCTTTGTCTGGTAAAAAACGATTTGTTATATATCGTTGAGAAAGTTCTACCGCGGCAATAATTGCTTCATCTTTAATTCTTACTTTATGATGTGTTTCGTATTTTTCTTTGATTCCTCTAAGAATAGAGATAGCACTTTCTGTGTCGGGTTCATCAACTACAACCTTTTGGAAACGTCGTTCTAATGCTTTGTCTTTTTCAAAGTATTTTTGATACTCATCTAATGTAGTTGCTCCAATAGCTCTTAGTTCTCCTCTCGCTAATGCAGGTTTTAGAATATTTGCCGCGTCCATAGCACCTTGACCTCCGCCAGCACCCACTAGCGTATGTATTTCATCAATAAACAACACGATATTACCATCGCTGGCAGTAACTTCTTTAACAACTGCCTTTAATCGCTCTTCAAACTCTCCTTTGAACTTTGCACCAGCAATTAGTGCTCCCATATCTAAAGAATAAATTTGTTTATCCTTTAAGTTTTCTGGAATGTCTCCTGCTATAATCCTATGCGCTAATCCTTCTGCAATGGCCGTTTTTCCTGTTCCAGGTTCTCCTACCAGCATAGGGTTATTTTTTGTTCTTCTGGATAAGATTTGTAGAATTCTACGAATCTCTTCATCTCTTCCAATAACAGGATCTAGTTTACCATTTTCAGCTAATTCATTTAAGTTTTTAGCATATTTACTCAAGGATTGATAGGTTTCTTCTGCACTTTGTGAAGTAACTCGTTCTCCTTTTCTAATTTCATTAATCGCTTCTTTTAGATGCTTTTCGGTAACTCCTTGATCCTTTAAGATTTGACCAATCTTACTTTTAGATTTAAAAATAGCAATGATCAAATGTTCAATAGAAACGAATTCATCTTGCATCGATTTAGCAATAATACTAGCTTCATTAAGAGATTTTCCCGCTTCTCGAGATAATTGCATATCTCCTCCATTTACCTTTGGAAAACTTTCTAAAGTACTATCTAATACCTGTTGTAAAATAGTAATATTTACATTTAGTTTTTTTAACAAGAAAGGAAGCACATTTTCATCTACATTAAATATAGCTTTAAAGATGTGTTCGTTTTCTATTTGTTGATGACCATAACTCTGAGCAAGCTGTTGGGCTTGCTGTATAGCCTCTTGTGATTTTATAGTGAAATTATTGAAATTCATAGTGTATCTTTTTGTTTTGAACTAGCTAAAATCAAATAGCATTCCTTTGTTATACAAATGCCAAAATGTCGTGAAACCTCTTGTTTTTTGTGACGTTTTGTCTTTTTTGTGTTGTAGATTTGATTTGTTACTAGCAACCTTAAGATAATTAATTTATACAAATTCTATCGTAGTATCTAAGTATTTTATTTGTTATAGATAGATGATACTTTTTTAAATATTATTGATAAGTTGACATATTCTCAATCATTCCAAACGAATTCTAGTTTTACATAGTAACCCTTATGATAAGTGATATATTTTCAACCAAAATTGGAAAAAAAGAGGTCATTAGCCTCTAAAAAAACAACTAATCACATGGACGCTTTTAAACAAACACTCATAGTATGTATTGCTATGTTATTTTTATCTAATAGTACTGCGTATTCAAGAGATATTTATGTAGCTATGGATGGGGATGACGCTAATAATGGATCTATAGACAATCCTTACAAGACAATAACTAAAGCAGCATCTGTAGCTGTTGCTGGAGATATCGTATATATTAGAGAAGGTACTTATGAAGAGATACTCAAACCTTCGAATTCAGGTACTGCTGGAAATCCAATTGTATTTACATCATATCCTGGTGAAAAAGTGATTATTTCTGCAATGCAATCACTTAGCGGATGGTCCAATGATTCTGGAACTATTTATAAAACAACGATAAATTTTGATTCGTTGGGACAAGAAAATTTTGTGATGAATGGAAGCACAGCATTAGATCTTGCAAGATGGCCAAATAATACAGACGGAGAACCTTTTACACTCAATTCTTTGCGTAATGATGGTGGAAGTGGGCCAGATGTGGTAAATAATGCTTTTTTAACTTCATCACAAATCCCAAATATCGATTGGACTGGAGGTTCTGTATTTTTTTATGGTGATAAACCAGGATCTGGTTGGATTGCCTGGAAATCTTTTATTACATCAAGTTCAGCAGGAAGAGTAAATTTTAATCTAGACAAAAATCCAACATGGATTAGAACTTTTCATGCTCCTGGTGATTTTGGTGACTTTTATTTAGAAGGTGTAAAGGCAGCTCTTGATTATCAAAATGAATGGTGGTTTAACGAAAACACCAAGGAACTTTTTGTACAATTACCGAATGGGAATGCTCCACAAGACGGTATGGTGCGAATGAGAAAACGAAGATTAACTATAGATCTTAATGGTAGAAACTATATAGAAGTTAGAAATTTGGCTGTTTTTGGCGGAGCCATAGAGTTAAAGAACAATTCGAATAATAATGTGTTATTTGGAGTTTCTTCATTTTATGGTAATCATACACAAGGAATTTTCAGAGGATTTAATGCAGGAAAACCTAGCGTAGAGGTAAATGGTTCAAGAAATGTGATAGAAAAATGCGAGATAGCATTTAGCGCAGCTACTGGATTACGTTTGGGAGGACAGTTTAACGAAGTCCGTAACTCCTATATTCATGATTTTAATTATTTAGGATCTTATGATGCCCCTTTAGTTGCAAGAGGAGGAACTGATAATAAAATTTTGAACAATACTATTTTTAATGGAGGGCGAGATGGTATCAATTTTAATGGAAACCGATGCGAGATTGCCTATAACGATGTATATCGAAGTAATTTAATAGCAGATGATTGTGCAACCTTTTACACCGTTGGTGGACCACAAAACACAGAAATACACCATAATTGGTTTCATGATACTGCTTCTCGCGGATCTAAAAATAAAGCAGCAGGGATTTATTTAGATAATGATGCAGAAGCTTTTTCTGTACATCATAATGTGGTTTGGAATACAGAATGGACAGGTGTTCAAATCAATTGGGATGGAAAAGATATAGATGTTTTTAATAATACCTTTTATAACAACTCTGATGAGATGGGAGCTTGGCATAAAGAAGGAACATCGTTTACCAATGTGAAGGTATGGAATAATTTGGGCTTTAAAGGAGAATGGGAACCACAGTCAGATAAACAAAATAATATAGTCGTCAATTCGGATTCTTATATAAGTATTGCCAATGGAAATTTCAACTTAAGTCAGGGATCTGCTGCCATAGATGCAGGAAGAGTAATCAATGGTATTACCGATGGATTTAATGGAGCTAATCCAGATGCTGGAGCATATGAGTTTAATGGTGATAATTGGGTTGCAGGAATTGATTGGGATATCACTCTGGGGCCAAATGGATTAGGATGTTATGGTTTACCAGGAGAAAATGAAAACTGTGTTCAAAATTGTACTAATCCCACTAATTGGTATGCGGATACAGATAATGATGGTTTAGGAGATAATACTGATGTTGTTTCTGCATGTACACAACCAACAGGATATGTATCTAATGCTGATGATGATTGTCCTGTAGATGAACTTAATACATGTACAATTTTACATACTATTCCTGGAATCATTGAAGCTGAAGAATATACGACAGCTCAAGGTATACAGAGGGAAACTACAAGTGATACTGGTGGAGGCATGAATATTGGCTATATAGAAAATGGTGATTATACCACATATCAATCTTTTGTTGAAACTGATGGAACTTACGAAGTGTCTTTTAGAATAGCATCCAATTCTCAAGGAGGAACTATTAATATTTTGAATGATCAAACAGTAATAGGTTCCGTAGATGTTTCGAATACTGGAGGATGGCAAAGCTGGAATACAATTAGTACTTCTGTTAATCTTATCTCTGGTAATCAAAATATTCGATTTTCTTATAGTGGAGGGAACGGATTTTTATTTAACATCAATAGTATTGAGTTTTCTACTTCTGCTTTATCTGTAGGTGATTTTGATTTACAAGATGTGGTTATATTCCCTAACCCTGCAAAAACTTCAATATCGTTAATAGGTTTAAGAAAAGAACACGAGTTTAAAATTACAGACCTAACCGGAAGGGTAGTGAAGAAAGTAAAACTTTCTAATAAGATTACACAGGTTGATGTTTCCGAGCTTAGCAATGGCTTATATATACTTACAGAAAATAAGACTAAAGCAGTTTTAAAATTTATAAAATCATAGAATCCTTGATTGTATATTTGTTTTATTGGTATAGCGAGTTCTTAGGAACTCGCTATTTTTTTGGAATAGAAATCTAGCCGTAATTTTTAGTATTTTTGCACGACTTAATAAATAAAAATTGCATGGGATTATTCGGAAAAATATTTGGGTCAGAAGACAAAGAACCTAAAGAAGAAAAACAAGCCTTACCTTGGCAAGAATTGAAATCTTTGGAGCAATTAGATACAATTGCAGAAGCTTCAAAGAGTAAAACGCAAGCTATTTTTAAACATTCTACCCGTTGTGGGATTAGTAGAATGGTGATTAAAAATTTTGAAAGTAGTTTTGATGTTTCTGAAAATCAGGTAGACTTATATTATTTAGATTTATTAAATCACAGAGATATCTCATCCGAAATTGCGGCTAAATTTCAGGTGTATCATGAGTCTCCACAGTTTATCGTAATTAGAAATGGAGAAACAGTGCATCATGCTTCGCATAGCGCTATAGATGCTCAGGTATTGCATCAGTTTGTGTAGAGTATATCGATTACAAGTTAGCACTATTATTAAATGAAAATGGAAGTTGATCATATATTTATATTTTCTGATAATAATGGAAAAGAAGCAGACGATTTACTCAATTTTGGTTTCATAGAAGGTAGTAGTCGAGTTCATCCAGGGCAAGGCACTACAAATCGTAAGTTTTATTTCGAAAATTTCTTTCTTGAGGTTTTATGGGTTATCAATGAAAAAGAAATTCAAAATGATATTACTTCGCCAACGACGCTTTGGGAGCGTTCTCAATTTACTAAAAATGGTTACTCACGATATGGATTATGCTTGGTAAATTCGGAAGCTACAGATCAACTTTTTGAAAACAGCGAGGTGTATCAACCAGATTATTTCCCGAAAGGGATGTCGATAGACATCATCTCTAACAACGAAAATCCAGTGTTACCGTGGACTTTTAGGCTTCCTTACAGAAATGAAAAGAAGGCTAATAATGAACCTAAAATTCATTTAAACAGAATCAAATCATTAACTCAAGTTGAATTTGAAGTTAATACTATAGAAAAATATAAAGAGTTCACTAATTATTTTAGTGAGCTCTCAAATATATCGTTCATAAAGAGTAATCGATCTCATCTAACTCTTGAATTTGATAATCAAAAACAGGGAAATAACAAAGTTTTTTCTGAGTTAGGACTTACGATAAAGTATTAATTAAATCGATACCTAGTTATAATACTTTTTAGTTTATTCTTTAAGTCTTGACCAGAATCGTATACCATCTGTTCGTTAGTTGGGAATTGTACAGCTTGTAAGCCTAAATATCTAATTAAGTCATCATCTAAAGCACGTTTATCGCCATTATAATTAGCATAAATATGTTCAAAAACATAGGTGCTAGATAAAGGAAAAGCATCTAATAATTGTTTGGTGTTAAGATTACGATATTGAACGTTTCCGACCACTTGAGCCTCTTTAAACTGCATAAATTCATAATATTCGCATCTTACAGTAACCATTTTGTCGACCTTAATTTTCTTTCCATCTTCATCCAAAACGAAATCATCATTTTCATCTAATAGATATTCCCAACCATCTTTTATTAATTTTTCTCGTTCTAGTTGTCTTTCTCTAATCTGTTCTGGAGAGATATTTATTTCCCTAAAGGACACTTCCATTAAATAATCATAATTTATAGAACGTTGTGGTTCATTATGGTATACAGTCCATAAATCGTTTAATCCATATGTACTGAAATTTAATAAGTCATTTTCTAAACGCCTTGGGATGATCACATTGGTGTTGTTTTTCAAACTTACTTTTACAAAATCAGTTCCTTTAAAATGAGCTTCTTCAATTAAATCATTGGTGTTTTTATAGTTTGGATTAATTTTATTTAGATACACCAAATCATCATATACTTTGCGATAATCGCTTTTTCTTCTTGCTTTGGATAACAGGGATTTTGCACTATCATACAGATAGGTTGATAATTGTTCTTTTGTATTCAGAATTTCATCATCGTAATTATCAAAAGTAAAATTTGCATTACGCCCTTGTTCTACGTGGAATAGAGGTAATAACGGTCTAATTCTTTCTTGTCTGGTTTTAAGGGTGTTATAAGAGTTGTAAATACGTTCTAGATTAGCAGGATTTCCTTCTTTTTCCATAAAAGCGATCGCATTCATATCTCTATCTACAGCTTTGGCAAAAGCTTCTTCTAGGATAAGAATATAATCTTGCTTCCCTTTTTTGTGTTTATTAGTTCTTAATTTACTTACTGAAGTATTGATGGCTTGATCGTAGTTACCAGTATTTAATGCAGTAACCGTCTTTTTTTTACCACCACAGGAATATAAAGCAATAGTGATTAAAAATACAAGTAGTTTTCTTTTCATAATATCATGCGTTTGGGGGACACTTATTCAATTTTGATGCCAAAAGTTAACAAAAAAACCTCAAAGTCACTCTTTGAGGTTTTTATTTAAGAATTGTTGATCTTTATTTTTTAAATATTGGTAACAGTTTGGTAGACACTTCTCCAAATCCTATTCGAACACCATCTTTTTCACAATGCCCTCTCATAATTACGGTATCGTTATCTTCAATAAATTTACGACTTCCTCCTTCATCCAGTTGAACCGGTTTTTCTCCACGCCAACTAAGTTCTAACATAGATCCGAAAGAATCCGGAGTAGGACCGGAGATCGTTCCACTACCCATCATATCTCCAGAATTTACAGGACATCCATTAATTGTATGATGTGCTAGCTGTTGAGACATGTTCCAATACATATGTTTGAAATTACTTCTACAAACAACAGTTTCTTTTGCTTTTTCTGGTTGTATGGCTACCTCTAGATGAATATCAAAACTTTTATCGCCTTCATATTGTAAATAAGGAAGCTGCTCTTTGATAGGTTTTGGCCCTGCAACACGATAAGGTTCTAGTGCATCTAGTGTTACAATCCATGGAGAAATAGAGGAAGCAAAGTTTTTTGCTAAAAATGGTCCTAACGGAACATATTCCCATTTCTGAATATCTCTGGCACTCCAATCATTAAATAAAACTAAACCAAAAATATAATCCTCAGCTTCTTCAATAGGTATAGGTTCTCCTAGTAAATTGGCATCTGTAGTAATAAACGCCATCTCTAATTCAAAATCCACCAATCTAGATGGTCCAAAAATAGGTTTTTCGGTCCCATTTATAAGTTTTTGCCCTTGTGGTCTATGCACAGGAATTCCTGAAGGTATGATAGAACTACTACGACCATGATATCCTACTGGGATATGTAGCCAATTAGGTAATAACGCATTATCTGGATCCCTAAACATGGTTCCTACGTTAGTAGCATGCTCAATACTACTATAGAAATCTGTATAATCACCAACGGTAACTGGCAACTGCATTTCAATTTCATCTAGTGTAAAGAGCACAATTTTGCAATGTTCTTTATTCTTTTTTAGTGCATTATTTTTTGCATCAAAAATTTCAGCAATTCGATTGCGTACTAGTCTCCAGGTTTTTTTACCATCGGATATAAAATCATTCAAAGAATCTTGTAAAAAAATATCGTCGGTTAGAGGAATTCCTTCAAAATAACCTAGTTGATGCAAAGCACCAAGATCTATAGCAGTATCTCCAATTCTGGTTCCTATAGTAATGACGTCATCTCTGGTAAGGAATACGCCAAAAGGAATGTTTTGAATCGGAAAATCGGTATTTGTAGGAGTATCGATCCAGGTTTTTCTATTTGGGTTATTTGCTGTTAAGGGCATTATTTTTCTTTTAATAAGTGTTGGTACTTCTTATGATCAAATATATAATAATAGAACGTTTTATATATTTTATTTCTGTGAAAGTTAACTAAAAAATGTGATATTTTTAATTGTGAAGAAAATGTTGAAATTTATTGTTATTCCATAGATTTATTTTATGGAATGTTCCTATTTTTGAAGATCTATTTTATAAACAATACAACATGCAACGCGACGAGCAGATTTTTGATTTAATTCAAGACGAAAAAGAGCGCCAGATCAACGGATTGGAATTGATCGCTTCAGAAAATTTTGTAAGTGAACAGGTTATGGAAGCAGCCGGTTCAGTTTTAACTAATAAATATGCAGAAGGATATCCTGGTAAGAGATATTACGGAGGATGTTCTGTGGTAGATGTGGTGGAGCAAATCGCTATCGATCGTGCTAAAGAATTGTTCGGAGCAGAATATGCTAACGTACAACCACATTCAGGATCACAAGCAAATACCGCAGTATACCATGCTTGTCTTAAACCAGGAGATAAAATTTTAGGATTTGACCTTTCTCATGGAGGACATTTAACACATGGATCTCCGGTAAACTTTTCTGGTAAACTATACAATCCAGTTTTTTATGGTGTAGAGAAGGAGACAGGTAGATTGAATTATGATAAAATTCAGGAAATTGCTACAGCAGAAAAGCCTCAATTAATTATTGCAGGAGCATCTGCTTATTCTAGAGAGATCGATTACAAAAGATTTAGAGAAATTGCTGATAGTGTAGGAGCAATTTTGTTAGCAGATATAGCGCATCCTGCTGGTTTAATCGCCAAAGGGGTTATCGCAGATCCAGTACCTCATTGTCACGTTGTAACAACAACAACTCATAAAACATTAAGAGGACCAAGAGGAGGACTGATCATAATGGGTAAAGATTTTGAAAATCCATTCGGTATTACCCTTAAAAGTGGTAAAAAGCGAATGATGTCTTCTTTATTAGATAGTGCTGTTTTTCCTGGAAATCAAGGAGGACCGTTAGAGCATATTATTGCTGCAAAGGCAATAGCTTTTGGAGAAGCATTAACAGATGAGTTTTTACATTACATTATTCAGGTAAAGAAAAATGCAGCCACCATGGCAGATGCATTTGTAAAGAAAGGATACGAAGTGATTTCTGAAGGTACAGATAACCATATGATGTTAATCGACCTTAGAAATAAAGGGGTTACTGGTAAAGAGGCAGAAGAGGCTTTAGGAGTAGCAGAAATTACGGTAAATAAAAACATGGTACCGTTTGATGATAAATCTCCGTTTGTAACCTCTGGTATTCGTATTGGAGTTGCTGCAGTAACAACACGTGGATTAAAAGAAGATGATATGTTGGCAATTGTAGAGCTAATAGATCGTGTCATTAACAACGTAGAAAATGAAGAAGAGCTGCATAATATTGCAAATGATGTAAATGCAATGATGGCAGACAAACCTTTGTTTGTAGTATAATCATTGACATAAAATAACTGTATTCGAAAAGCGTAACCCAAGGTTACGCTTTTTTTGTTTATTAATGTAGCGTATAAAGCTTCTTAAAAACAACATTAAATAATTTAGTATGATAAAATTATAATTAATAAATTGAGTAAGAATAAGTTTTAGAGCATAATAGATGATTCAAACTAAGTGTTGAAAGGATTCAATGTAAAGTATATCAAATGAAAATACACGTAGAAACTGACAGATTCTTCTTAAGAGAACTTGAGACATATGATGATAAAGGAATGTTTGAACTAGATTCTGATCCTGATGTTCATGAGTTTTTGGGTAAACGACCTATAAAAACCATAGAAGAGGCACAAAAAGTTATTGATATGATAAGAGCTCAGTATATCGACAATGGAATAGGCAGATGGGCAGTGATAGATAAGAAAACGAATGATTTTATAGGCTGGTCTGGTCTAAAATATGAGAAAGAATTACGAAAGGAATTTAATTATTACGATATAGGGTATCGACTTATAAAAAAATATTGGGGAAACGGAATCGCCACAGAAACGGCGATAGCTTCATTAAAGTATGGATTCGAAAAATTAAATCTTGAAGAAATTAGTGCAGCAGCAGAAATCCAACATATCGCGTCTAATACAGTCCTAAAAAAAGTGGGATTACAGTTTGTGGAGACTTTTGAATATGATAATGAAATACTCAACTTCTATACGCTAAAAAAATCTGACTGGTTGAAATCGCAATGACATTACTTGTTAATAATTGATTAAATCTATAAACAAAAAAAGGTGAATATTGTAATTTTAGGATACAACTAAAACCTTTTTTATAATGAGATTAAATGCTGGTATTTTAACAACTAAATTAAAAGAGACCAAGGAGTTTTACATTAAAGCATTGGGGTTTGCTGTAAAATTTGAAAATGATTTTTATCTTCTTCTCAAAACACCTAATGCTAGGGATACTTTAAGTTTTCTTTTACCCAATCATCCGACACAGCAGCCATTTTTTCATAAACCTTTTATGGGACAAGGTATGTATCTAACAATCGAAGTGGATGATTTAGATCAGTTATATGAAGAGATGAAAACAAAAGATATAGCTATTAAAGTTGGATTAAGAGATGAACCTTGGGGAGAAAGACACTTTGCTATCGAAGATCCAAATGGAATAGGAATCGATATTGTAAAATATAGGGAACCTCTTGAGAACTGATATTTATCCACAATCAGCCTAGTTGATGTTTTTTTAAGAGTGTCCCCAGTTATCTGGATCGTTAGAATCATTTGGAGATAATCCTATGATATCTCCATCAGTATTTACTCCAAGTCCGACAACTGTACGATTTACATAATTAAAATAACTTACCACTTGATTGATTTCTAAAATCTCTCCATCCGTTAAATTATGATCTCTCAACGAATCAATATCCATTTTTGTAATAGTATGATGGGATAAGGTCAATTTTTTAGCATACTGCATTCCTTCAAGGTATTTTGTATCAAAATAAGAAGCTGCGTCATCTTTCTGAATACAATTGGCGATTTGTTCGAATTTTAGATCATCAGCAAGTAAACGCTTTAATCCCGCGCTATGATGTGCGACACAATAATCACATTGATTTAAAAAACTTACATAGACACCTAGCGTTTCTAAATACCATTTTGGTAATGTATTATTAGAATTATGCAATACATTTTTATATAATCCCATATGACCCACTAAAGTATGAGGTCTTAGGCTATGAATGGATAAGACATTATCGACATTATTATTTGGTCCTTTAACTCGTTCATAAAGTCGTTTTAGCTGTCCTTTCGCATTTTCGAAAGTGATTTCCTGTATCCAAGCCATATTAATTCGTAGTTTCTCTAAAGAAAGTATCTTTCTTGGTAATCAAAGCAGTGATTAAAATAATGAAGGAACCCAACATAATAGAAACATCAGCCATATTAAAAATCTCAGTTTTTATAATTCCTATATCCATGATCATAAAATCAGTAACCGAACCATGAACAATGCGATCATAAAGATTTCCAATTCCGCCTCCAATAATAAAAGTAAAACCTACAATAGTTTCTTTAGAGTAATTAGTTTTTATAATAAGAAGTCTAAGTAAAAATAGTAGTACTAGAATTGGTAATATTTGTAATAAAATAATTTTTAGAACTGGAGCAAGATCTGATCCTAAACTATAAGCAGCACCAGTGTTTTCTACTTTGGTTAATACAAAGTTGTCATCAAAAAGGTGTATTTTTTCATCCTTTTCAATAGTTTGTCTTACTACAGTTTTTGAAATCTGATCACAACTAACGTTAAGCAACACTAGCGAAAAAATTACTAGAATTCGGATTTTATTGGTTATGTTTTTCATATAAATAAATAACGATATAAAGTCCTAAATGTAGCAAAGAAATATGGGATATATTAGTTTCTAATGTTTTTATGGTAGAGAGCACATGTTTTTAACCTTACATCACCTAATAATTTAGGGTGATCAAAAACTTTTAGATGTTTCATTCCTATCTTTTCCATTACAGCTATAGAATTTTCATTTATCTCAGGTGCTATAGAATAAATATCTTCTAATTTTAAATGTTCATAGGCATATGCTAAACACGCTTTTGCACCTTCTGTTGCTAATCCTTTTCTCCAAGTTGATTTTTTTAATCTCCATCCAATATCTACAAAAGTTCCTAACTCTTCAAGATACGATTGTTCACTAAGTCCAATAAAACCAATTAACTCTTTGCTTTCTAATAAGTCTACTGCAAAATAGCAAAAGCTAGTGCGTTCATAATGTTGTTGCATTCGAAGAATAAAATCTTTGGTTTGATCCAATGTAGGTTTATATGGGAAAAATTCCATAACATCGTCGTCATTATTAACCTCTGTATGCAAGATGTCTAAGTCTTCTATGGACCAATTACGAAAGCCAAGTCGCTCTGATGTAAATAAATAAGATTTCAAAAGTTTGAATTTTGATGATTTTTACTTTTCGTTTTGTAAAGATGGATAAAGAAGGGAAAGTTACATATATTTAAAAAACCTTAAAATAATTTTGAAACCATTTCTAGAAAACCATAAAACTATGGTTTATAAGAATTTGAAGTTCTATGAATAAGAGACAGTCCTTTTTTTTTAAGCACAAATAAAGCGGAATAATAATTGATAAAAAGATAAGAAACTTACAGCCATGATAAAATTAGAAAAAAGTGTTTGGATATACCTTATCCTCTTATTGTTAGCCACATATTTAGTACAAATGTTTATTATTCTTAATGGAGGACAAGAGTATGAGTTTTTTCAACCTTTTATGGTTCTAGCTATGTTCATTCCATGTATTGGGACCATCATTTATCTGGTAAAAAATAAGGTTGGTTTAAAATATATTGATTGGAAACTTCGTACATTTTGGTATCTTCTATTAAGTTTACTTGTTCCTATAATTATTACGTTACTTGGTAGATTAGTATTTGAAAATATTGGTTGGGGAATTAATCATGAATACCTAATTAATGATAATAAGGTTATTAATATAGATTTGTCCTTGCTTTTAGGAAATGAAGATCAAAGTATTTCTTTTTTCTGGGCTAACTTTTTCATTACAATGCTTGTTGTTAATTTAGTTGCCAGTTTACTAGCATTTGGGGAAGAAGTTGGTTGGAGAGGTTTTTTACAAAAGAAATTATTAGAGCAAAACAGTTTGCTAAAATCAATTATCTTTTTAGGATTGGTTTGGGGTTTTTGGCACTTACCAATCGTTTTAGATGGATTTAATTATCCAGAATATCCAATTTTGGGGGCTTTTATTTTTCTTCCTATAAATACAGTGTTTGTATCAAGTTTTTTAGCGCTATTGACAATTAAATCTAAAAGTATTTGGCCAGCGGTTTTTGCTCATGGAGGTGTTAATGGTGTTTTAACATTGTTATTCGAAATGGATTTTGGAGAATATAAACTACAAGCCAATTTTGGTATATTATGTATTTGGATGGTAGTTGGAGTTATATCTTATATGATTGTTCGTAAAGGATATACAAAGGAAAATGTATAGTTTATGTTTGTTAAGGATAACGCAATGAGAGCAATACTATTTCTTATTTGTTTGATATGCATACAATTCTTTATGAGTGCTCAAAGCACCGAAAAATTGATCTTAAAGGATGCGGTACAAGGAAATGAAAAGCTAACTAGTGTATCTCTAGATTGTGAAGAGTTAGATTTGTTTTCAGAATCTATAGATGGGTTAACGACACTAGAATCATTATATCTTAAGGATTGTAATTTAGAAAAGATTCCTAATGAGGTACTAAGGTTGTCAAAATTGAAACTTCTTAATGTAGAAGGCAATAAATTAACTTCTTTACCACCAGAGTTTGGTAAAATGAACCAATTAACAGTATTAAATGTGAGAGGTAATGATTTTAATGAAATACCGAATGTTTTGAGCGAATTGCCGAATCTAAGAGAGATTGATTTGGCTAAAAATCCAAATTTAGATATTTTACAAGCCAGCAAAGTATTAACCCAAATAGAAAAGTTAGACTTTTTGTATTTGAGTGAAAACAATCTTAAGGAATTACCAGAAGAATTCTCTAAGTGTAATGTGTTACAAGAGCTACATCTTAATAATAATCCAGAGCTTGATTTGGATCAAGTATTTTCTATAGTTGAACAAATAAAATCATTAAAGATTTTGGTTTTATCTAATAATGAAATTGCTGAAATCCCCAGAAACATTAGTAAACTAAACTATATAGAAGGGCTGGTTCTGGATGCTAATCCAAAACTTCAGCTTTCCAATCTTATAGCTGCAGTAGATTCTTTACAAAGTTTAAAAGTACTTCTATTACGAAATAACAACTTTCAATTTATGCCTCAAAATTTAAAAGGTCTTACTGGGTTAAAAGTTTTAGAACTTAGTAAAAACAACTTTTCTGAAAATGAAAAAGAAAGAATAAAAGAACAGTTACCGAATACAAAAGTAATTTTTTAATCTCCTTTTTTATGTAAGTATCCCACTAAGCAAGATGCTTACTGTAGCTGTTATTCCGATGATAGAGCCACCAAATATACTTAGCACTATTTTTTTGGTTGATTTACTATTTTTAAGAAATACCTTGTAAATAAATAACTGACCTAAGAAAATCGGAATGGCATAGATTCCAAATATCACCAAAACGAAAGGTTCCTCTATCCAATTAAAATTGTAATTACCTTCATCTATAAAAAATAGGAAAAGTGTTATTAAGAGAGCATTGGTTCCTAAGATAAAAAGTTCATTATTTTTGGATATCGTCATAGTAAAAAAGAAGTATGGTTATTTAATTTTCTTCCATTTCGAAAATAATACTTTCATAAGCGCCAATATCTGGAGCGGTCATATCTCTAGGTGTACCTAAAATATCAGTACCCATAGTTGGAGTAGAGGCCTGTCCGTTTGCAGCGGAATCATCACCAATATTCAACTCATTCTCAAAAGGAGCTTTAAAACTAGGATCTTCATTCAAAATAACATTATTAAACAAACTATTATCAGTGAAATCGTATAAGGCATTGTCAGAAAATTGACCATTGAAATCATTAAAACGTATAAGAGAATTTCCAAAATTATAATTAAAGGTTGTCCCTTCAGCTCTGGTAATTCCAAGTTCTAGGTTTTCATTTCCATATACGATACAGTTAGTAAAATTAGCTTCAACAAGATTTTCTGCTAAAATTTCTGTAATATTTCCATCATCATCTCTCACTACAAATATGTTGTCTATAGCCAATGCAGGTGTATCTCTAAAACTTACATTCCAATAGTTCGCAAATGTACAATGGTTAAAATTATAAGTACCTCCGAATGAAGCATACATAGCATGTATCCCTGCGTTATTGATGACCAAATTTTCACCTCTGATATTGGCTGTTCTTCCTAAAATTCCGAAAGCAGAGTGGTTATAAATTTGAGAATTGGTAATAGTTAATGTAGGATCAGGGCCTCCGTCGTTAGAATCCATAATTATTCCAGCGGCTCCGTTTTTTATCGTAGCATGATTGATGACATGTCCTGTACTACCAGCAGTAAGCCATATAAAAGCCCATTGACCAGGAATCTCACTAAATCCAGGTTCTAATCGATCACTTTCAAAGATCACTTCATTTTCTAATAACTCTGGATTCGAACTTACTTCGCCATTAACTATAAGTGTAGAGTTGTTTGCAGCAATAATCCCTGATTGATCATGAAAATGAATTCTTGCTCCAGCATCTATAGTTAACGTTCTATCAGGTGGAATGGCCGCAAAACCATAGATTACATAAGGTTTCTCGTTGGTAAAATTGAGCTCATCATCTTCCAAGAAGAACCCTTCAATACTATCACCTTCATTGCCAATAGGAAGCTGTTCTACCATTCCATCATCATCTCTAGAGGGGAATAGAAATACAGCATCTTTTACTAGCGTTACTAAATCCACATCTTGCTGACTACCTGTAGGATCAAATAAAATTCGATCTGTATATAAAAATTCTAAATCACCTGTTTGTTGTGTAATATCAGTCGTAGTCTCTACAAATACGAAAATACTATCCTTAGCCAATACTTGAATATCTTGAAAAGATTTTCCTGGTATTCCATCTACGTTTAATCGATAATTAGAACTTTCTCCTCTCTCTAATGCTATACTTGGAATTGTAAAATCATCATTAGTTCTATTGTATACCTTAAAACTATAGGTACTCGAACCAATATTGGTAAAAACAGTATCTAAAAATAAGGTGTCTGTTGAAAACTGCAGATTACCAGTGCTCGGACCAGACTCAAAATCTTTACGACAAGAACTCCATAAAACTATAAGAACAAGGAGGAGAAGAGAAGATAAATATCGCATTATTAACTAGCTATTTTGTTTAAATATATCCAAAAAGCTTTTAAAAAATAGTATGATTTTTAGAAAAGCTAATCGACGTGTTAAATGTATAACTTTTTAACCACTACTAATATTGCTTTCATAATAAAAATTTGATAAGATCTTCACTTCTGTAAGAAGCAAAACATTTGTACATTTGTTATTCTAAAAATTTTATAAGACAATATAAAAATCTCTTTATGAGTACATATGATGTAGCCGTGATCGGCTCCGGACCTGGTGGATATGTAGCAGCAATACGTTGTGCACAACTGGGTATGAAAACTGCAATAATAGAAAAATATTCAACACTTGGTGGAACTTGTCTTAATGTAGGATGTATTCCTAGTAAAGCATTACTAGATTCGTCACATCATTATGAGCATGCAATAAAGCATTTTGCAGATCATGGGATTGAAATTCCGGGAGATGTAAAGATTAACTTAGAAAAAATGATTGCCCGCAAGCAAGCTGTAGTTGATCAGACAACAGGAGGAGTTGATTTTTTAATGAAGAAAAATAAAATTGATGTTTATGAGGGGATTGGTTCTTTTAAAGACGCTACTCATATAAACGTTACAAAAAATGATGACTCTGTAGAAACTATAGAAGCAAAACAGACGATCATTGCTACAGGATCAAAACCTTCTACCTTACCTTTTATTACTATTGATAAAAAGCGTGTAATTACTTCTACAGAAGCATTGAAACTTAAAGAAGTTCCTAAACACCTTGTAATTATTGGTGGAGGTGTTATTGGTTTAGAGCTAGGGCAGGTGTACCGTCGCTTAGGAGCTGAGGTTTCTGTAGTAGAATATATGGATAGAATTATTCCAGGAATGGATAAGGCTTTATCCAGAGAGTTACAGAAAGTTCTTAAGAAACAAGGGGTTAAATTTTATACTTCGCATAAGGTAACAGGAGTAAAGGCAACAGCGAAACAGGTGACTATTACTGCGGATGACAAAAAAGGAAATCCAATAGAGTTTAAAGGAGACTATTGTTTAGTTTCTGTAGGGAGACGTCCATATACAGATGGATTAAACGCTGAAGCAGCAGGAGTTAAACTAAATGATAGAGGACAAGTAGAAGTAAATGATCATTTACAAACATCAGCTAGTAATATTTATGCAATTGGTGATGTAATAAAAGGAGCGATGTTAGCACATAAAGCCGAAGAAGAAGGTGTCTTTGTTGCAGAAACACTAGCAGGTCAGAAACCGCATATTGATTACAATCTTATCCCTGGTGTAGTTTATACTTGGCCTGAGGTTGCGGCTGTAGGTAAAACAGAAGAAGAATTAAAAGAAGCTGGGATTGCTTATAAATCTGGTCAGTTTCCATTTAGAGCGCTAGGAAGAGCTCGTGCTAGTGCGGATCTTGATGGGTTTGTGAAGATTTTGGCAGATGAGAAAACAGATGAGGTACTAGGTGTTCATATGGTAGGAGCACGTTGTGCAGATCTTATTGCAGAAGCTGTAACTGCTATGGAATTTAGGGCATCTGCAGAAGATATTTCTAGAATGTCTCATGCACATCCAACATTTACCGAAGCTATCAAAGAGGCTGCATTAGCTGCTACAGATAATAGAGCTTTACACGTGTAAAAGTTTAAGGATATACATAAAAAAGCGAGCTCAGTGCTCGCTTTTTTGTTTTACCTTTTAGTTCGCATTACTGCCAATATTTGCTGTGGCAACTACCGGACCATCAGTTCCGTTTAAACGAATAAGAATGTGCCCATCAAATGTTATTAATTTATCATATGAAATTGGGTTTTCTGGATCCCATTCTTCATTTTGATATAAACCATTAACGTAAGTATTACTATAGCCTTCAGAATCAAATTGCTCTAATGGTATGATAATCTCTCCTTCTTCAGAAACAGAGTTTGTATATACATTGGTAAAATAAGAATCTGATTCATTAGATCCTTCTAAGAAAATGGTAATTGCACTTTCTGCATTAACAGCACCGACTTCTCTTATCATTACTACTCCTGAGATACCAGAATTGTTAACTTCTGTAAATGTATATTGTTTGTTGCGGAACGAATCATCATCATCTTTATTACAAGAGGTAAATAGAGGAATTACGGTTAGTAGCATTAATAATAGTTTTCTCATTTCTAAAAGTTTTAAAGTTTTCTAAATGACATTTTCCCCTAAAAAATGTTGCAAAAGAAAGAATAGATAATCTCAAAAGAGTAATCTTCTTTAGTTAGAATTAGATGTTTTCTAACCTATTTAAAACTTGAGTTTTGTAATTTCTACTGATAGGAATTGATTTATTACTGAGTACCAATTCTTCATTAGAAAAAGAATCAATTTTTTTGATTGCAATGATAAAAGATCTATGGGTTCTCATAAATTGTTGCACAGGTAACCTTGCTTCAATATTACTGATAGTTTCTCTGGTTACTATAGTGGCATTATCACAATGAATTTTTAGATAATCATTATAACTTTCTACATAAATAATTTCCGAAAAATCTATTTTTTTCATCCTTCTATCTGACCTAACAAACATAAAATCATTTGATTGAATCTCTTCAGTAGTAGTATTGGAAACTTTGTGATGTATTTCAAAATAATTATCCACTGCGTTTAGTAACCTTTCAAAAGAAATTGGTTTTAAAAGATAATCTACAGCATGTAGATCAAAACCGTCAATAGCATATTCTCGATATGCGGTAGTAAAAATTATTTTAATTTCTTTATTAATCGATTTGGCAAAGGATATTCCAGATATTTCAGGCATATTGATATCTAAAAAAATCAAATCTATTTTATTAGCATTAATACAATTAAAAGCTTCTAAGGCACTAGCACAAACAGCAACCACATCTATGAGATCGATTTTTTCTAAATGGCTAGCAATAATATCTCTTGCTGTAGGTTCATCATCGACAATGATGCAAGATATTTTAGGATTCATAAGCTGTAGTGTTTTTAGTATTTAGATATAATTTTACAATATGCCAATTCTTGTTTTCAGTAATTTCTAAAGAATGATGCTCTTTATATGCTAATGCTAATCGTTTTTTGATATTACTTAATCCTATTCCTTTATGATCGCCACTATTGCCTGGAAGGGTTGAATTTTTTATAGAAAAATAAATCTCATGATCTTTACATGTTAAACTCATATGAATGGATAGTTTTTGATCGATAATTTGTCCATGCTTAAAACTATTTTCTACAAAAGGAATAAACAGCATAGGTGCTACCTGAATGTTGGTATTAATATCTTGAAAATCTGTTGAAATATCTAATACATCTCTAAAACGCATTTTTTCCAATGTAACATAATCTTCTATATGGTTTATCTCATCCTGCAATTGTACTAGAGGTTTATCGGATTGATAGAGTAGATAATCCAAAAGGTTTGATAATTTTAGAATCATCTCTGGAGTATCCTCAGATTTTTTTAAAGCAAAGCCATATAAGGTATTTAATGTATTAAATAAAAAGTGTGGATGAATCTGCATTTTTAGATAGTTCAGTTCCTGTTCTTTCAGTTTTAACTGAGCCTCCAAAATTTTGTTTTTTAGTGCCTGATTCGCTGTGGTTGATTTATAATTGTGTTGAGCCAGATTTAATGCACTGGCAATGAAAACAACAAAATATACAGCCACAAACAGAAAAAATGGACTTCTTGTCATTGGAGCCATTCCTTCATATTTTAGTGAGGATAAAAAGATAAGACCATAAAAGAAGGAGATAACGATAAAAAAAGCTGATACGATTAAAGTATAAATACAATAAAGTAGGAATAGTGCATATCGCTCTTTTATTAAATATTGTGGAATTAAAATATCTGTTACTGTATACGTAGTTCCTATGGTAACAGGCATAAGAAATAACGAAAAAGAAAATACGTAATTGATATCCTCTGTATTGTAACCAAAAAAATAGGTATACCCAAACAGTACTACTGTCCAAAATATGGAATGTAGTAATATGGTAGCTAGTTTTTTTAGAATCGTATCTTTAGAAATCATATTTAAGTACAATATCAGTATTTTTTATCTTTCAAGTAGTATTTTTGGATGAATAACGGAATTAGTACTTATTATAACAAAATTACATAGTTGTTTTCTGAACACTATACGAATCAAGCTAAATACGAAACGAATTTGGTAGATAAGCGCAAAAAAAATATTCTTCTTACTTTAGAAACTAGTTTTGAATATGTTTAATTCAAAATTACTTACTATGATATCACTATTTCTTTTACAATCTGAAAGCAGGTCTTTTTTCTCTACATTCTTCGCGAGATTGCAAGAAGGAGGAATGTTTTTTATGTTCCCTATCCTATTGATGCTTTTGTTGGTATTGTTTCTTATCGTTAGAGGAGTTATTTCTTTGAGAAATGAGCAGAAAGGACTTCAAAAAAATATTCAATTACTAAACTCAATTGGATTATTAACTTTAGTATGGGGAATGCTTGGACAACTAATTGGTATTGTAGGAATGTTTGATCAATTAGAAGAAATTGGCAATATATCCACACCTATCTTCGCTGGTGGACTAAAGGTTTCTGCATTACCTCCAATTTTTGGTTTTCTTGTCTTTATAGTTTCAAGATCGGCCTCTATAATTTTTACTTGGATTGCTAAAGAATCGGAATAACCGTTTTTATTCATCAAACAAGTATCTATTTGTTTGATTCTTTTCATAATAACATTTCACTTAAATACATAATGAAGTTGCTATCAAAATAATCTTTTGAGAAGGATCTTGCTTACTTCATTTCCAAACAAAATATGTATGATATGATTAAAAAAATGATCATTATACCTTTCCTTTTGATCGGTTTAGGTATCACCGCACAGAATTTCAATAAAACAAAATTAGACAGCTTGTTTACCATCATCGATCAAAATAATAAAGGAATGGGTAGTATTTCCATATTTCAAAATGGAAAAGAAGTATATGCTAATTCCATAGGATATGCTGATATAGAGAATAAAATAAAGCCTGATAAAAATACGAAGTATCGTATCGGTTCTATTACAAAAACTTTTACAGCTACGTTAATTATGCAGTTGGTAGATGAACAAAAATTAAGTTTAGATACCTACTTGAGCACTTATTTTCCGGAAATACCGAATGCAAGTAAGATCACCATAGAACATTTACTAAGACATAGAAGTGGTTTATTTAATTTAACCGAAGATGAAGACTTTTTAACTTGGATGATTTTGCCAAATACTAGAGAACAAATGTTAGAAAGATTAGTAAAGAGAAAGGTGAATTTCGAACCAGGTGCTAAGACAAGATATTCTAACACCAATTATTTATTACTTTCTTACATAGCTGAAGAAATAGAAGGCAAAACATATGCAGAAATTTTACATGCTAGAATTATCAAACCACTAGATCTGAAAAGGACTGCCTACGGTAAAAAAATTAACTCTAAAAATAACGAAGCCCTATCTTATGTGCTAAAAGAAGATAATTGGAATATGGTGAAGAATGAAACACACATGAGTGTTCCTATCGGTGCAGGAGCAATTGTTTCTACTCCTACAGAATTAAATGTATTCTATGAGAATCTTTTTTCTGGTAGATTGGTTGCAAAAAATTCATTAGATAAAATGATGGATATTTCAAAAGGAATGGGGATGGGAATCAGTGGAGAAACTTTCTTTAATAAACAAGCTTATGGTCATAATGGAGGTATTGATGGTTTTCAGTCGCTTACATTATATTTGCCAGAAGAAAAAATTGCAGTTTCCTACATAGGAAATGGAGTAGTAATGTCTCCAAACAGTATCATTATTAATGTGTTGGATAGTTATTATAATAATAATTATCAACTTCCTAAGTTCGAGAAAACATTAAAATTTACAACTGAAGAATTAGACCAATATTTAGGTGTTTATGTAAGCGAATCATTTCCTTTTCAGATAACCATTACTAAAGAAAATACTGTGCTCATAGCAGACGCAAAAGATGGTCCTACATTTCCATTAAAAGGGTATAGTAATCATAAATTTATTTCTGATAGAGCAGGAGCGGCTTTGTTTTTTCATCCGACTGAGAATGAAATGGTGTTGGAGTTAAATGGAAACAAAGTGAATTTCAAAAGAAAATAGACTTAAGAGATGGATAGCTTTAATCTCTATATGAAAATCAAATGATATTTGAAGAAGGAGTTCAAAAACATACACTTACAGGAAAGTAAGAATTGTATTTGGAAACTTAAAACCTTGATCACTAACTAATAGGTCGAGGTTTTATTTATTTTGCTAAGGTTCAAAAAATGACTAAATAATGTTTTTAAAATAGCTCGATGTAAGGTTTTAGAATATATTCGACTATAAAAAGTATGGGTAGATTCTTTCTTATAATTATTTCCTTCTTTTTATTAAGTTGCTCTACAGAAGAAGAAAGTTTATTTGATCCTAACGCAGAAAGAATTCCACCTTTAATCACTAACGATGGTTCTTTTGCGGATAATGATTTATGCGATGAAGCCAAAGATTTATACAATAGACTTATAGAATTAACACAAAACGGAATTGCCTTTGGTCAACAAGCTCCTTTCGGTACTGGTAATAACTTTCCGATGCCAGATAAATTAGACGAGGATTTTTTAGAAGTAGCTCAAGATTATCCAGCTATCGTTGGATTTGATCTAGAACTGATAAGCCTTCAGAATGAATTTATTATAAATGATTTTATTGAGAAATTCACAAATGCTGTCATAGAAGCTCATAACAATGGTAGTATCATTACTATGAGTTGGCATATGGTAAACCCAAATAATTCCGCAGGTGTTTTAACAACAGTAGTACCTGATATGTTAGAAGGAGGAAAGTACAGAGACAAGTTTTTAGATAACCTGGCAAAAGCAGCAAGAGTTTTCAAAAATATTAAAGACTCAGAAGGAAATCCAATTCCTGTATTATTTAGACCTTGGCATGAAATGAATGGAAATTTTTTCTATTGGGGAGAAGGTTTCAGAACTACAGAGGAGTACAAGCAATTATATAAGGATACAGTAAGGATTTTGTCTGAAGATTTGGATGTACATAACTTGATTTATATCTATGCGCCAAATTGGGTTTCTAGTGCAGAAGAGTATATGAGAAACTACCCAGGAGATGAATATGTAGATATGCTGGGCGTAGATGTATATGATTTTAAAAATGGTAATTTTTTGCAAAGTGCTCTACGAAATTTACAAATTGTTGAAGACATTGCTACCGAAAGAAATATGCTATTTGCACTTACCGAAACAGGGATAGAAAATGTAACTCAGACTGATTGGTGGACGAATAGTCTGTATAAAGCTATCAGAAGTAGCAGTATTACCTATGCCATGATCTGGAGAAATGATACTCCTTCTTTTTTTCACGCCCCTTTTGTAGGTCATCCCTCCGAAGATAATTTTAGGGAGTTTGTAGATACGGATCTAATACTACTAAGTGAAGATCTTAAGTAACCTATTTAATTAGAGTAACATTTGGAAAAGCAGCTTGATATCCAAACCAAAAGGCATTGTAGGCAGGAAAGCGTGCTAATTTTTGTTTAGTAGTTGTATGTATCAAAGCATCTTCTGTGAGTTGCCAAGTATTACCATTATTATCAGTCGCTTCAATACCTTTATCATAATCTGTGAATTCAACATCTTCTGTGAAGTATACTCTATGCGCTCCTGATTTATCAGTAAATACCGTGAAGTTATTGTTGCTAATTGTATGTTTAAATATTCTTTTTCTCTTAAGAAACTTGGAGGAAATCGCGAAATTTTCTTCTGTTTGATCAGGAAGTCTAATGGCTAGTATTTGTTGTTTGTTTTTAAGCCTTTTATCTTTTTTAGGAATGTTAAACATTAAATTATCCGTAGCAAAATAATCTTTGTATGCTACACCTTCATTATAATCTCTTTGATGTCCTGTACGTAAGGATAGTACAGATGTTTCTGGATGTCTCTTTTTCCATTCTCTCCAGGTGGTAGTAACCACACTGAGATATTCTAATTCAATATTTTTTCCTACCAATGGACCTATTACGGGTTTTCCCCATAAGGTATTCCAAAGCGATTGAGTTTCTTTATCGTACATCAGTTTGTTAGAACGATGCAAGAATCCACTAGTTCCTAAATCGTATTGTACTCCGTCTTTATTTGTTTTATATACTATTACGGTTCCACATAGTGTACAATAAACTCCTGCTAATGGAATTCCTCCAACAGTATCTGTAAACATTTCATGCCAAGCTAAAATACGTTTAGGATATGCTCTAACATCACCATTGACAGCGATGCCAAAAACAATATGATCATCTTTTAAATACGTAGCTTGTTTTGCAGTAATCATTAGAGGATTTCTAAGAGGTGGAATACCGTCTTGTACGACACCTCCCCAACGAACTTCATCCAATCGAATCGTTGATTGTTGTTCTCTGTTTAAAAAATATCTTGAAAATTTGTAATCGATGTAGTGATGTAATGTTCCTTTAAATTTGTAATAATTAGAATTATAAGCTGGAGCCTTATTCCAAATATATTTATACCATGCATTAAAATCGTAACCATAATTTTTTTCAGTCTCTTTCTCTAGTAACGATAGGATTTTGGTTGAAGTTTTTGTGTTGTTTAAAAAGTAAAGAGTCTCTATCGCAAGTATTTCAAAACTTTCTTTCCAGTTGTAATCGATATAAGTGTATGCGGTATTATGGGTGTTTAGATCTGAAGAAGTAAAAAAATCTAAGAAATACTCATATCCTTCTTTTTGTACAACTTTCTGAGCATTTATTTCCTTAATACTAAAAAGTACAATACACAATATTAGAATATTTTTCATTCAACTTTTTTAACTTGGTCGAATGATTACCTGATTTTTAACAGATTTAGGAAAGTTTTAATAATTTTAGATCCTTGCCTGATAGGTATAAAGATCAAAATATCTTCCTTCTGCAGTAATAAGTTCATCATGATTCCCTCTTTCTGCAATATGACCGGCCTCTATAACCAAAATTTGATCTGCTTTTTTAATAGTGCTTAATCGATGTGCAATTACAAAGGTAGTGCGACCTTTCATTAATTCATTAAGGCTCTTCTGAATTAAAGCTTCACTTTCTGTATCGAGATTAGAAGTAGCTTCATCTAAAATAATGATTTTTGGATCTGCAAGAATAGCTCGTGCTATAGCAATCCGTTGTCGCTGACCACCAGATAGTTTTACTCCTCGTTCACCAATTAAGGTATCTAAACCATCATCAAATCGATCTGTGAATTCATTTACATAAGCTGCTTTTACGGCTTGCCGTAATTGTTCTTCGGTAGCATCAGGTCTTGGAAAAAGAATATTATCTCTAATCGTACCTTCAAATAAAAATTCATCTTGTAATACAACGCCTAAATTCCTTCTGTAACTACTCAAATTAACTTTGGAGATATCATTACCATCTATAGTGATTAAACCGGATTCCGGATTTAAAAAAGTAGCAGACAACCCAGCTATGGTTGATTTTCCCGAACCGGAACTTCCTACTAATGCTGTTACGGATCCCGAAGGTGCTTCAAAACTAATGTTGTGCAATACTTCTTTACCTTTTTCGTAAGAAAAGGATACGTTATCAAACAGGATGTCTCCTTTTATAGTATCTAGCAGGATTGTTCGTTTTTCTGCGTCTTCTTCAGGATCCATATTCATTAACTCTTCAGTCCTGTCTAAACCTGCTAACGCTTCGGTTAATTGAGAACCAATATTGCTCATTTGTACGATCGGCGCGATCATAAATGCCAGAACCATAGTAAAGAATAAGAAATCACCTGTTGTCATTTCACCTTGCATCATATAATATCCACCAATTCCCATAATACCTGTAGATGCAATGCCTGCCAATAAAAAAGTAGAAGAACTGGTCATCAGGGCAGTTGAAGTTAAACTCTTTTTTACATTTTGGAATAAGCGATCAACACCACTCTCAAAAATTTTATGTTCTTGTTCTTCTGCACCAAACCCTTTAATCACTCGCACACCTGCTAAGGTTTCTGTTAGTCTACCTTTAACTTCAGCATTAATTTGTCCGCGTTTTCTAAAAATAGGACGGATATATTTGAATGCTTTAAGTGCTACAATTCCAAAAAGACTTACGGGAACTAGCACAAAAAGTGTCATCCAAGGATTTATATAAATCAGAATCCCCAAAGAAACTAAAGCAGTGAATATTCCACCTACCATTTGTACCAGACCAGTTCCGATTAGATTTCTTACACCTTCAACATCACTCATGATTCTTGATACCAAAGCACCTGATTTAGTATTGTCAAAAAAACTGATTGGTAATGATAAAACTTTTTTCTGTACCTGTGCTCTTAATTCAGAAATTAGATATTGCGCCTGTACACTAAGAATTCTGGTTAATAGAAAGGAGGTAGTTGCTTGTATTAATATGGCTACACCCACTATGATTAATAGTTCGTATAATAAGCCGAGATCTTTTGAAGGAATCACTTCATCTAACAAAGCTTTACTTTTCCATGGTAAAATTAGTCCGGCAATTCTATTAAAAACGATTAAAATCAAACCTATGAATACCAGATTTTTTCTGGGCCATATTATAGTTTTAAAAGCGGTAATTATGCTAACTTTTGGTTTTTTCTTAGAAGTTTCTTTTGTGGTGGATTTCATCTGTTTGCTTTTATAGCTTATTTCAATCGGTTAATTATTTCTGAAATAAGGAAATAGTATAATCTAATAACGTAATGTCTCCAATTTTTCCATGACCAGGAATCACCGTTTGTACTTCTGGATACTTCGATTTTACTCTTTTTACAGTATGAGACCATTCATCGGTATTGGCATCTTCTAGATTTCCCTTAGAAGCTTTAAGGCTCTTAACCATACAACCCCCAAATAGAATTTGATCATCTGGGAAATAAGAGACAATATTATCTTCGCTATGTGCTTCTCCAAAAAAAGTATTTACTATTTTTTTATCACCTAAATGTAATACAATAGAATCTTCAAATATTTGATCTGGACTTTCATATTCCTTTTGATTCATTAATTTGGATGTAAGTTTAGAAGCAATAGATGGGATATTATATTTTTTAAAGATGTCCATTCCCTCATGGCAATCTCTATGAAAATGATTAAAAACAACTCCCTTGATAGTAATATTCTTGTCGTCTTGAAGCCATTTGATTAAATGTTCGGAGGCAATATCGTTGGCAGGTGTATCAAAAATAAAAGCTTCGTCATCATTTACATATACAAATCCATTACAATTATATTGTTTGCCATTGTCTAAGAAAATTTTAGAAATATGGACATAGCCATTATCGTTTACTTTAGAAAGTTTTAAGTTTGGGGAAACCTCTATATGTTTTCCTTCTTCTTTGGATTTACAACATAAAAAAAGAACGAATAAAATAGGTGAAATAAATCTTAGTCGCTGTTTAGTCATGAATTAGGAGGACTTTTTTCTTTTTAAAATATTCATAGCTAATATATAACAACCTGATGGAATACCGATCCATAAAAGTTCGCTTAACAATACTTTAATTCCCCAGACACTAAAAAATCTACTGGCACCTATTGGTGAAACTTGGATAGGTCGCCATGGAAAGAAGTAACGATTATTATCAAAAGGAGAAAAGAAAGCAATTCCTAAACCTCCTGAAGTCATGGCATCTAAAATTCCATGAGAAGCGGTGCATATGCTAAAGTAGAGGATAAGAAATAATCCTGTTTTAGAAGTTAGTTTTTTGCCATAGCAGATAACGGTAATTAAAAAACCGACCAGGATTGCAAAAATAAATGAATGGGTAAATCCTCGATGTCCCCAGAAATCTTCGTAGGCAATACCAAATTTAAAACCTAGAACATCAGCATCTGGAAGTATAGAACAAAGTATCCCGAGGATCCAAAGCTTTTTGGTTCTTAATTCTTCACTGAAACTTGTTCCAAGTGCATAAGCCGTTAGTGCATGTCCAAAAACTGAAGCCATTTTAGTATTACTTTTTCCTTTTCTTATGTTTTAGGTTAAAAGTTTTATCTCCTTTGGTCTTTGGTTTCTTGTATTTCTTTTTAATTTCCCTTTTATATTTACCTCCTAGATTTACTTTTTTGTTTTTGTCTTTCTTTTCATGGAAAGCAGCTCCAACTTCATCATTAGGACGTTTATGAGGATTATATATTTCCTTTACTTTAGGTTGTTCTTCTGGAGTTAATTGGTCCGAAGTTTCAATACTATCAGGAAGATCTAATTGTTCAATCTTCATATCCATTAGTGTTTCAATGGATTCTAGATATTCTTCTTCTTTTTCTGTAGTAAGCACAAAAGAAACTCCTTTTTTTTCGGCACGTCCAGTTCTTCCAATTCTGTGCATATAATTTTCTGGATATTCAGGAGTATCAAGATTTATTACTTGGCTTACATTTTCGATATCCAATCCTCTGGCCATTACATCTGTGGCAATCAGAATTCTATTTTCACCTTCCCTAAATTGTTCAATACTTCTTAATCGATAATTTTGTGTTTTATTAGAGTGAATCACACAAACTTCATCATGGAATTTTTGGTCCAATGCTTCAAATAGTCGATCGGCTATTTTCTTGTAACCTACAAAAATGATCGTTTTATGAAAAACTTCTGTATCAGATAGTAAGTGTTCCAAGAGGTTTACTTTGGTGTAAAAATTAGGAACTTTATAACCATGTTGTTTTATATTTTCTAGTGGAGTACCGCTTTTAGCAATGGATACTTTTATAGGTTTTCTAAAGAAATCTGTAATCAATTTGTCCACATCCTCGGTCATGGTTGCAGAAAACATAATATTTTGACGTTGTTGTGGAAGTACATCAAAAATATTCATTAATTGATGTCTGAACCCTAAATCTAACATCACATCTACTTCATCAATAACTACTTTTTGAATAGATTTTAATTGTAATGCTCTACTTACGGCAAGATCATATAGACGCCCTGGTGTAGCAACAATAATATCTAGTCCTTCTGATACGATCTGTTTTTGAGTATTTATATTCGTTCCACCGTAAACTCCTGCAATTCGTACATTGATATATTTAGATAGTTTTTCAATTTCGTCTACAACCTGTACTACCAATTCTCTAGTTGGAACCAAAACCAAAACTCTTGGGTTTTGCTGAACAGAATATTTTAGCATTCTTAGAATTGGTAACATATAAGCGTATGTTTTACCAGTTCCTGTTTGCGCAATACCCACAACATCTTTACCAGACATTACCACAGAGAATGCTTGTTCCTGAATAGGAGTGGGGGTTTCGAATCCTATATCATCAAGAGCATTGAGGAGTTGTGTACTTAAGTTTAAATCTTTAAAAGTCACTGCTATATCATTTTTTGTGCGAAAGTAGTTTATTTGGTTCCAAAAAGTATGATTCCTTGAGGAATATAGTATTTTAAATTCAAAAAAAAATAAAATTAATAGCTTTAATATTTTTGTGCATACCCTCAAAAAGATCATAAATACAGCAGTAATAGCTAATAAAGTATACGATAAAGCACTATCTTTATACCACTGATAATAGGTATGGCAGAGCTAGTAAAACTATATAACGAAAATCCAAATCCACGAGAAATTAAAAAAGTAGTTGATTGTCTTAGGGATGGAGGTTTGGTAATTTACCCTACAGATACGGTATATGGGTTAGGATGTGATATTACCAATAACAGAGCTTTAGAAAAAGTAGCTAAAATTAAAGGTGTTAAACTAGCCAAAGCTAATTTTTCATTTATCTGTAGCGATCTTAGCAATTTGTCAGATTATGTGAAACAAATAGACAATAGGACATTCAAACTTCTAAAAAGAACGCTTCCTGGACCTTATACTTTTATTCTTCCAGGTAGTAATAACTTACCTACCGTTTTTAAAAAGAAGAAGACTGTGGGAATTAGGGTGCCTGATAATAACATTTGTAAAGTTATTGTAGAAACGTTGGGTAATCCTATTGTTTCTACTTCTATTTATGATGAGGATGAGGTCATAGAATATACTACAGATCCGGAACTGATATTAGAAAAATGGGATAATTTAGTGGATATGGTTATCGATGGTGGGTATGGTGGCAATATTGCTTCTACGATAATTGATCTCACTGGATTTGAGCCAGTTTTAGTCAGAGAAGGGAAAGGTACTATAGATATTATCTAAGTAATTTAAGAAATCACGTATTTTAATTCATTCCTATAAGTACTTGGTGTTTTGCCTGTAAATTGTTTAAACAGTTTATTGAAGTGTGAAAAATTACTAAAACCACTTTCGAAACATATATCCGTAATACTCGTTTGTTTTTCATGAAGTAGCTTAGCAGCGTGTACTAGTCTATATTCATTCACAAACTGAATAAACGTTTTGCCTGTATTCTTTTTAAAATACCTACAGAAACCGGGAACACTCATACTTACTTTATCAGCAATCTCTTCTAACGGAATTTGTCTCGTAAATTCTTCTTGCACGAAGTTAAAGATCATATTGATACGGTTATTATCTTGTAATGAAGTTTCAATTATAAAGCCTTCCGCATTTAAAATGGAATAATCCTTTGTCTGTTGCATTTCTTTAAACACCTGAAGTATACCTAATAACCTATCAAAAGGATCTAATAATCCTAAAGCCTCTATACGTGCACCTATTCTTCTTTTGGTATCACCATGAAAAACAATTCCTTTTTTTGCTTGTTCTAATAATTGGTTAATGCCACTCATTTCTGGAATGTCGAAAAAGGAATTTCCAAGAAAATCAGGTAACATTTGAATAATAGTTTCACTTTTATTCAGCGTTAATTTATCTGTAAAACCACAATGAGGTAGATTGGATCCTATAAGCATTAATGCGCCATTTCTGTAATAGGACATATGACTACCAATTTGGCGTTTTCCAGCTCCACCATTTACATAAACGATTTCAATTTCAGGATGATAGTGCCAAATTGGTTCTTTATTCATTTTTTCCTGAGAGAAGTTTTCATAGAAGAAAGAACTACCAAATTCTGGAACTATTTTCTCTAAGGCAGGTTTTATATTCTTTTTCATAAATGGGGAATTTTCTCTTTATAATTATTTTGTAAAGATAAAAAATCTATTTTGTTAATTAAATGTAAAATATTATAAATCATATGTTAAATTAACTTTAAGGTGATTTCATAGTATATGTGTAGGTTAAAATAGAACATATATATGCAAATATAGATGTATTTATACACTTGTTTACCGTTTTATATTTGCAGTGTAAATTATTAACAACAACAAAAACCTAAAGTTATGAGAAGAGTAATTAATGTATGCCTGATTGCAGTTGTAATCATTACAAGTAATATTGCTAATGCTGCAGGAAGAGTTTCAGTTGAAATCACAAATTCGTCAATGGTTAATGTATCCTTGACTGAAGTAGAAAAAGGAGAAAAGTTATTTTTAAAAGATTATGACGGAGAAGTATTATTTAATGTTACGTTAGATGCTACTCCAAGCTATCAAAAGTATTTTAACCTTAGTAATGTTTCTGATGGAATCTATTTTGTAGAGACAGAGACTCCATATGAAATTAAGGTAACACCTTTATTAAAGAACAAAAAAGGAGTGTCTTTAGTAAACCAATCTGCGGTAACTGTTTTCAAACCGTTAGTTAAGACAGATAACAATATCATTAAGGTAATGTTTAATAATACTGAAAAATCACCATTAAATCTTACGATTTATGATAGCGATTTCAGATTATTAGAAGAAGTAACTGGTAATGAAGATTCATTATTTAAAAGAACATATGATTTTTCTAAAATGCCAAAAGGAGAGTATCAGTTCTACTTCTCTTTAAAAGACAGAACCTTTATAAAGAAAGTTAGTATTTAATTGTTTTATTAACTCAACCACTAGATAAAAAGGCAGCGCTAACCACGCTGCTTTTTTTATGCCATAGATTTTGATAGGTTAATATTGAATAGATATTGGTCAATTTAGAGCTTTTAAACTATTGATATTCAGTGTAAATTTAACCTAGATAATAATCTTTAAAATTATAATTATGAAAAAAATAGCAGAACTTTATCTAGTAGTAGTAGCGATTTTTGTGGTTTCTTTTTCTGATGGATTAAAAGAGATTTCTTTTGATATTAAAGATTTTTCATTAGATACTGACGAATTTTTAAACGCGTAATAATTTTAAAAGTATCCAAGAGTTTCTTTTACCTTGGATTTATAGTTTCTACCAACAGGAATTTTTAGACTTCTAAGTTCTATTTCACTGGTAGAGAAAGAGTTTATATGATCTATTGCGATTATAAAAGAACGATGTACTCTAAGAAATTTGCTAGTAGGAAGAATACCCTCCATATGGCTAATGCTTTTATATGCGATAATTTCTCTTTCTAGTGTTTTTACTTTTATATAGTTTTTCAGACTTTCGATATAAAGAATATCTTTTAGAAAGATTTTTTGCATCTGCTTTTCAACCTTTAGATATATAAAAGTAGTATTGTAATCGCTTAAGATATTCGAGTTGTTCGTCTCTAAGGTGTTGGTTTGAGTAGTATCGTTTTTAGAAAGTTTAAGTACTTTGTTAATAGCTTTTAAAAATCTGGAAAATTCGATAGGCTTTAGTAGATAATCGATTGCTTCAAGATTAAAGGCATCTACCGCATAATCACTATACGCTGTTGTAAAAATGACATTTGGTATAGGCTGAATGTCTTTTAAAAAATCGATCCCAGTTAGATTTGGCATTTGAATATCCAAGAAAATCAGATCTATAATGCTATTAGTAATACTATGAAATGCCTCCAAAGCATTTGCACAGGATTGTACCAATTCTAGTTGATCTATTCTAGCAATATAATTTTCTATTATTTCTCGAGCTAGCGGTTCATCATCTACGATAAGACATTTAATTTTTGGATTCATCTAAGATTGATACGTAAAATTTAATGTTAAGACCACTTCAAAGGATTGGTTATTATCTTCTATGTGCAAAGAATAGTTGTCGGCATATAGTAAATCTAATCTCTTTTTTACATTTCTGGAGCCAATCCCACCAATAAATTGTTCTTCGGTATTATGATCAGGGAATTTTGAATTTTCAATCTGCATTATTAACTTATTTTGTTTTGCATTTAGATAAATTACAATCCATGATTTTTCCGAAGAAGAAGTTCCATGTTTAAACGCGTTTTCTACAAAAGGAATTAATAAAAAAGGAACAATTTGATAATCGTTATCCATTTCATAATGAAAACTAATCTCCACAAAATTACCAAATCTTAATTTTTCCAGATCCGCATAATTTTTTAAATAATCTATTTCTTTACTAAGAGAAACTTTTTGGGTATTAGCCTCATACAGCATATATCTCATCAATTTAGATAATTTTAATACCGCGGTCTCTGCATCATTTGACTTTTTAAGGATTAGGGCATAGAGATTATTAAGTGTATTGAATAAAAAATGCGGATGTACTTGATTGCGAAGTTGTATAAGTTCAGCTTCGATTTTTTCTTTTTCTAATTCTAGTGTTTTTTGTTGTGCATTAAAGTAAAACCTAAAAAAAACAATTCCTAATGGAACTAATGCAGCAATATTTACATCTAAAATAGTATTTACCAGTTCAGTAATAGTAAAGTACCCTTCGCTTTGCCATCCAGGAAGGTAGTTTGGTTGTACATAAAAGTAGATGATTGGTCTTTGAATACAGGTGCTAACAACTAATAAGGTGATAACATAGAATATAATAAATAGTACAAATCTTTTCGTTTTAAAAAACTTAGGTAGTAATACATAGATGGTGATATAAACCAATAACATTCTTGCGGGCAAGCTAAATGTTTGTATAGTGAATGATCTTGCGTAGTCATTATCGTAAGTACCCCAGGTAATACCAAAAAATATGATTAAACAAATCCAATAAAGAATATGTCTAAGAATCTTATTGGAAAATATTTTTTTTATCAGCATATGCCTCATATTTCATTTGAACTTATAAACTAAAATCTAAAAAAAATCAAAGATTTAATAAAAATCAGTACGGATAACCTTTAATCTTATACAAACAACAGTTCTTTCTCAAGATTCAACGAAAATAGTATATAGTTAATAGTGCATACGGTATTCGTAGTTTTCTGTCCCTATCATAAAATCATTCGTATAACAAAATTGATAATAGTTTAAAAAGCTCATTTATTGAAGATGAAATAATTAAAAACTTCATTTTAAATGGATGCTCATAACTATTGTTTTAAAGTTGGATTGGTCCATTTCTTTTGAACACTAAAACAATTTACAAACGATGAAAACTTTTTCAAAGAAAACTCTTCTTTCGTTGAGTACACTATTATTGATCTCTATAAGTGTTTTATCCCAAAAGGTAAAACAACTGGATCATGTAGAACCGCCTTTTTGGTGGGTAGATATGGTAAATCCTGATGTACAACTATTAATACACGGGAAAAATGTAGCAGATTATGATGTTTTAATATCTAATAAAAATGTTGAGTTAAGAAGCGTAAACAAGGTGGCTAATAAGAATTATCTATTTTTAAACCTTACCATTTCAAAGAAAGCCACACCAGGAGATGTAATTATAAAATTCAAAAATGGGAAAGAAAATTTTGAATATGCTTATGAACTAAAACCAAAACCACAAAGAGTTCATAATGGTCAGGCAGTTACATCAGAAGACGTTATATATCTTATTACTCCAGATCGTTTTGCAAATGGAGATATCACCAATGACTCTACGGATGAAACCTTGGAAAAAGTAGATAGAGATAATGAAAATGGAAGACATGGAGGAGATTTACAGGGTGTTTTGGATAACTTAACATATATAGAAGAATTAGGAGCTACTACATTATGGTTGAATCCAGTTTTAGAAAATGATCAACCTGCATATTCTTATCATGGATATGGAATTTCTGATTTTTATAAAACAGATACGCGATTTGGAAGCAATGAAGATTATAAAAAAATCGTAGATGTTTCTCATAAAAAGGGAATGAAAGTAATTATGGATCAGGTGTTTAATCATTGTGGTTCTGGACATTGGTGGATGAATGATTTGCCATCTAAAGATTGGTTAAATCAGTGGGATACTTTTACAAGAAGTAATTTTACCAATATCGCTTCTTCTGATCCATATGTGTCGCCTGATGATTATGAACTATTAACTAGAGGTTGGTTTGATAAGAACTTACCAGACCTGAATCTAGAGAATACGTTTTTAGAAACCTATATGATACAAAACTCTATTTGGTGGGTTACTTATGCTGGTATTGATGGAATCCGATTGGATACCTATCCGTATCCTAGTAAACATGCTATGTCTAACTGGATGAAAGCATTAACTACAGAATACCCAGGTTTTTATATGGTCGCAGAAACATGGGCTGAAAGAGCTTCTTATCTGTCATATTGGAATAATGATAAGTCAAATAGAGATGGATATACTCCTCATGTTAGTAGCATTAGTGATTATGCTTTATATTACTCTATAATCAGAGCTTTTGGAAAAGATGGTGACATCTCGGAATTGTATAAGACCTTAGCAGAGGATTTTGTGTATGGAAATGCTGCAAATAACAAAGTTTTCAATGGGAATCATGATGTTGATCGTTTATTAGCTTTATTGAATGAAAATGTAGACAAGCTAAAACTTAGTATGGTTTTTACATTAACTACACGAGGAATACCTCAAATTTATTATGGAGATGAGATTTTAATGAAAAACAGACGTCCCGATGGAAAAGTAAGGCAAGATTTTCCTGGTGGCTGGAAAAATGATAAAAGAAATGCTTTTACAAAAGAGGGCAGAACAGCTGAAGAAGAAGCAGTATTTAACTATATCAAGACAATTCTAAATTGGAGAAAAACAGCATCTTCTATACATAATGGGAAATTAACTCATTATCAACCTAGGGATAACGTGTATGTATATTTTAGATATACAGAAACCGAAAACACCATGATCATCATAAATAATAGTAACAAGAATTATAATGATTTTGATTTAAAACGTTTTGAGAAGTCGCTAAATGGATATACTAGTGGAAAGGATATTATAAATAATAAGTTGATTAGCAATCTTGATCACATTGCAATATCCAAAAATTCTGCATTGATTATAGAACTTATAAAATAGTAAATCCTATGAAAGAAGTATTAGGGGAGATAGAGATGAATCTTTAGCGTAACAAATTCAGTTTTTGATACCTTAAAACGAGATTGTCAAAAACTGAATTTGTTTATATATCCAACTAATATGTTGGTAGTTATTATTTAAAACTTTATTGCCCAAATACTTTAAATTCATAGTAGTTATTTGGGATACCTCTTTAATTACAACAGGAATTGTTTATTCAGATTCTATTTCCTCGAGATCTCCTTCAATTTCTTCTAACTCACTTTCAATTTCCTTGAGTTCCTCGATAGCCTCTTCTTTACTTTGTTCTTCCTTCTGTTGAAACTCAGTATCCACAGCAACTTCATCTTTTACCCAAAAAGATTTAGAGCCACTAGCTATAGCCACTAATATTCCTATTGTTAGAAAGAGTATTGATAATTTTTGGGGTTTATCATTTTTTTTGGAGAAATAATAAGCTCCAAATCCAGCAATAAGCGCAACAACTCCTGGCAAAACTCCAATAGTTCCAAAAGGAAGTATTGCCATAATAATCCCTAGAAAAGCTGCAATTGCTGCAACTGATAATAATACAATTCTCATGATTAATTTTTTAAACCAGAAGCCTGAGTTAAGGTTAGTTGACCTGTACCAGCCGGAATACTAAATTTAATTAGCACGGGAACCTTATTCGCATCTGCGGTAAGATATACAATATTTTTATTAGTTCCTTTAAGCTGATTATTATTTACAGCTATTTTGTAACATTCTTTACTACCCATTGTTTTGGTATTGATTGTTTCTTTACCAAGTAGTTTTAGATATGCAGTTTGAGGTTTTCTATCAAACAATATGGTTATTTTTTGATTCGTACCAACAGGAGCCTTTTCAATATCCATGTTTCGGATATGGTATAATGTAGAAACTACGTCATAAGTGTTAGAACCCATTTTCAGCGTTTTGGTATTAGGTTCCTTTTTCTTTTGCATAGTAGCTTTTATAGTTCCTTTTTTATAACTATAAACATATTTTTCTTTTTTGATGTAACCACCTTCATTGATATCCCTTTTGTATAAATACGGTTTTAAATTACTTGGATTAACATAAGCTTCATATACATCTCTGATCTTAAAAAAAGAATCCCACTTAGAATACGTAGCGGCATTACATTTTAAGCGTAGGTAATTACTCTTTCCAGTATTTACTCTTGTCGTTTGCATGGTTACCTGAGCTAAGTTGGTTAATAGCCCTGACATATTATAGGAAGCGGTATATACTAATTTTTCATTTTCTCCAATAGAAGTATTGGATTTATTTTGTGCATTTGCAGTTATAAAAGAAAGAAAAAGTACGAGGATAGATAATTTTCTCATTATATTTTATAAATATGAATTGATTTCTAAATAATTAAGTTTTTGGTTGATTTAGATTCAATTTTTATACCAATTTGTTTTCTACAAAATTAAAAAAAGGGTTAACGTAACGATTAACCCTTTTTCAAAAATACTTTATTATTTTTTAGTTACCACCTTCAGTAGCCTTTTTCATACCATCTTCTATCATATTATAGAATTGATCAAGCTTAGGTAGTACAACTATTCTAGTACGTCTATTTTTAGATCTATTGGCAGCTGAAGAGTTATCTGCTACTGGGATATAATAACTACGTCCTGCAGCGGTCATTCTTTTTGGATCTACACCAAATTCGTTTTGTAAAACTCTCACAACGGATGTAGCTCTTTTCACACTTAGATCCCAGTTATCTAATAAAACTTTGTTTTTAATAGGCACATTATCAGTATGTCCTTCTACTAAAAATTCGATGTCTGGTTTGTCATTAACTACTTTAGCTACTTTTCCTAATACTTCTTTTGCTCTGGTAGAAACGTTATAGCTTCCACTCTTAAATAAAAGTTTATCAGAAATAGAAACATATACTACACCTTTTTCTACATTTACCTCAATATCTTCATCTGCTAAGTTTCCAAGTGCTCCTTTTAAACTTGTTACTAAGGCTAGTGTAACAGAATCTTTCTTATTTAAAGCGTCGTTCATAGTCTTGATCTGAAGATCTTTTTCTTTAATACTTTCTAAAGATCTTTCTAAGTTTTCTGCTTCTTTAGTTGATAAAGTTGCAAGATTACCAACATTGTTTAATAAAGCAGAATTTTGGTTTTTAAGATTATTTACTTGATCTCTTAAAACCTTAAGTTCAGAACTTTCGCTAGCTTTTTCTTCTAAACAGCTATTTAATTTTACTGTGGCTGTATTTAATAAATCTTGTGTTTCTTTTTGTTTAGCCTCTAGATCTGCATATTTCTTCTGTGATACACAAGAAGATAATAAAACAGCCATAGAAGCTCCGATAATCATTGCTTTTTTCATTAGAAAACGTGTTTTTAGTCTTATTCTGGTTATAGAGACTCAAAATTATTAAAATTGTGACGTAATGTCGTTGTATTAACAATTATTTAATCAATATAACCTTACAAATGGTTAAATAGTTTTTTATTCAAGATATAATACTGCCATACAACGGAAGAAATAGTATAATATTTCCTTTTAGCCCCTGATTTTTTGCGTTTTTTAACAAAAGTTGGCAGTTTTTTGTAAAAGCTGAAATGTGCATTAAGAATTGCTAGGCAATGAGAGGTTTTTCCTTCAAATACAAATTTTAAAGCTGCGATTCCATCTAACAAAAGTCTTGCAAATATAATGAACCAGCCATACATTCCAGAAGTATTTTTTAGAATCATTAATAAATTATTTCTGAAATTAAGAAATGTTTTTCGTGGATTCATTACATCCAGTGTAGCGCCACCTAAATGGAATACTTTAGACTGTCCTGCATATTTGATCTGATAACCACTATTTTGTATTCGCCAACAAAGATCTATTTCTTCTTGATGTGCAAAAAAATCTTCATCCAAACCTTCCATTTCTTCGAAAACATTTCGCCTAATAAAAAGACAAGCTCCGCTAGCCCAAAATATTTCCCGTTCATCATCATATTGCCCTTTGTCTTCTTCTAGCGTGTCAAAAATTCTTCCTCGACAGTATGGATATCCAAATTGATCGATAAATCCACCAGCGGCCCCTGCATATTCAAAGTAATTTTTCTTCTTGTAATCAAGAATTTTAGGTTGAACTGCTGCAACCTTTTCAGAAGCTTTAAAGGTATTAATAACAGGAGTAAGCCAACCCTCGGAAACTTCTACATCACTATTTAATAAACAGTAGATATCTGCATCAATTTTTGTTAACGCGTCATTATAACCTTTAGCATAACCTCCATTTACTTCGTTTTGTACAACGGTGACTTCTGGATAAGAAGTATGCAAGTAGCTTACTGAATCATCAGTAGATGCATTGTCAGCAACGTAGACTTTTGCTTCTTTAGAATATTTTAAAACCGAAGGTAGAAATTGCTCTAATAAGGAGCGTCCATTCCAATTTAATATGACGATAGCTATTTTCACAGGTGCAAATTAAAAAGAAATAATACTAAATAACTATTTATAATCAGGAATATCCTTTAGGAAACTATACCGTTTTTCTGCATAATCCAACTGACAATAATAATGATTCATCCCATTAGTGATCATAAGATATTCTGCATTAAGCGCCAGGTTGTAACGAGCGATTTGATCAAAAACTTGTTGTGTGATTTTTACAGTAGGGGATTTACATTCTATGATTAAATAAATACTACCATCTGGATTAAAAATGATAATATCATAACGCTTATTTAAATCATTTACCTTAATTAGTTTCTCCACATTAATCAAGCTTTCTGGGTATTTTTTGTTTTCGATTAGATACTGAATAGTATGCTGTCGAACCCATTCTTCTGGATTAAGGATAATGAATTTTTTGCGAATTCTGTCGAAAATAGAAATTTTATTTTCGCTACTTTTGAATCGAAATTGATATGCTGGAAAATTAAGCTTTTGCATACCACAAATTTGATGATTTTTTCTGAATGGATGAAGTAAAACAGATCGTAAGCGATATAAAAAATGGAAACATTAAACCTATCTATTTTCTAATGGGAGAAGAACCCTATTATATAGATAAGATTTCTGAGTATATCGATAAAAATGTTTTAGCCGAAGAAGAGAAAGGATTTAATCAAATGGTTTTATATGGCCGCGATGTTACCATTGATGATATTGTTTCTAATGCAAAACGATATCCTATGATGGCAGAACGACAGGTAGTTATTGTAAAGGAAGCTCAAGATCTATCGAGAACAATAGAAAAATTAGCAGACTATGCTGAGAATCCTCAGATGACAACGGTTTTAGTCGTTTGTTATAAGTATAAGAAGATAGATAAGCGAAAGAAGTTATATAAAATTGTTGCTAAAAATGGTGTGATTTACGAAAGCAAGAAATTGTACGAAAATCAGGTTGCAGATTGGATTAGAAGAGTGTTAGCGGGATCTAAATATACCATAGATCCCAAAGCATCGCAAATGTTAGTAGAGTTTTTAGGGACTGATCTCAACAAGATCAATAATGAATTAGAGAAGTTAAAATTAATTATACCTAAAGGTCAACCCATTACGGCGGATCAAATAGAGGAGAATATTGGGATTAGTAAGGAGTTCAATAATTTCGAACTCCGAAAGGCTATAGGAACCCGAGATATTGTTAAAGCACATAGAATTATCAATTATTTTGCTCAGAATCCAAAGGATAATCCACTGGTAGTTACTATTTCGTTACTGTATAGTTTTTTCTCTCAGGTGCTACAATATCATGGTTTAGCAGATAAATCACAACGTAGTGTAGCCAGTGCATTAAAAATAAACCCTTACTTTGTTAGTGACTATTCTGATGCTAGTAGAAATTATCCAATGAAAAAAGTGAGTCAGATTATAGCACTTCTTAGAGAAGCTGATGTAAAGAGTAAAGGAGTAGGGGCAGCAAGTCTTCCTCCCGGAGATATTCTAAAAGAACTTTTGGTAAAAATTATGGGATAGTTTCTTTTATGCTCTTAAAATCTGTATGCTACGTTAAATGTTCCATATCCATGATTTTCAGTATCATTTAATACTCCTGTTGACCACAAATAGATAAAGTTGATTGAGAATCTATTCAAAGAATAGAACAAGCCACTACTAAGATGCCATGAAATATTGTTAAGCTCATCCACTCCATATGCTTTGTCGTCGAATATATTTCCTTGTATGGTTGCATTATAAGCTACAAAACGAGTTTCTACATTAAATTTGAAAAATAGTTCGGAATTTTTCTTCGGTAGTAATATAGAATTATGAAAACCGCTAGACTCTGTAATACTTCTGTATTTACCGATTCTAAAACCTGCGGTAGGTGCAGCCCTTATGTACAAATTCCCTAGATGTGCTGTTCCTCCTGCATAGATATGAAACCATTTGGCAGAAGGATTGAAATCATATAGTAAAGAACTTTTAAAATTTAATATAAATTGATTTTCTAATTGAAATTGCCAACCATCATAGATAGGATCTCCAGTGATATTTTCATGGAACCAATCCTGTATTGCTCCCACCTGCGATGAAGGTCCAATGATACCTGTTAAAATTTCTGATTTCACGAAAGATCTTTCAAAAGTATAAGTGGCACCAAGGGTTGCATATAATAATCCTGCAAATGGACGATCAAAATCATCTCGATCTTCAATTTCAGGTGTCAAAGCAAATTCGCGAACTCCAGAAGGTGTGTAACCTTCTATTTTTAAGCGTATTGAATAGAAAACGTTTTTTTTGGTTTTAAATAATTTTTGTAAGCCTAAGAATTTTTCCTTTTTGAAAGCGTACTCTAATCCAATTCCATAAGAATAATATCTGTCAGAATCTCTGAAAACTGCAAAGATATCATTGTCAATAACGACTTTTGTTTCGGAATGAAAAGTCCTTTTTTGAGGTTCTGTATCATCTTGAGCAGATAAAATATTAATAAAAGTAAAAAGTAAAAGAAAGGGAACTTTTGAATTCATTGTAATAAAAGGTGTGTCTATCAAACAAAGGTATAAATCATTCTATTTTTGAGTTTGTATTTTAACGTTTATATAATAGTTTAAGGAATTGGGAGAAAAGAAAAGTCTTTTACCTCTGTCATTACGAAGGAGCTTTGTACCTTAGAAATATTCTCTAAAGATGCTAATTTATTAGAAAGGAAGTGTTGGTAACTTTCCATATCCTTTGCATAGATTTTAATAAGGTAGTCAAACATTCCAGCAACATGATAACACTCTACAACTTCTGGAAATTGCTGAATATCCTTCTCAAACTTTTTAAGATAATCCGTTTGATGAAGGTTTAAGGTAACATTACAGAATACCATAAGTTGTAATCCTGCCTTTTTTCTATCTAGTATCGCTTTATACGATTTTATATAACCTTCTTTTTCTAGTTTTTTTACTCGTTCGAATATTGGGGTCGTAGTAAGGTTTAGTCGCTCTGCAATCTCCTTAATGGTAATTTTACCATTTTTCTGCAATAAGTTAAGTATTGATCGATCTATTTTATCCATATTTTTTTTCTAATAGTAGATGTTTTTTAAGTTAAAAATAGAATATTATTCTTTAAAAAATCATTTTTTTTATTTTAAATTCTAAATATTTATCTATTTATGGGTTTTATTTCTTTGTTTGGTAATTTTATACTGCTAAGAAGTAGGAATATTTCTTTTTAATAGATGTATCAATAATAGAAAAGGTATCTACAGATGAACGAACATGATTTTAGTCCAGAAAGCTTAATGATGACATATGGTTATAAACCTGAATTATCTGAAGGAGCAATTAAATGTCCAATTTTTCAAACATCAACTTTTGTTTTTAAAACAGCAGAAGAGGGAAAAGCTTTTTTCGAATTAGCTTATGGTTTAAGAGAAAAATCTGAGAAAGAAGAATTAGGTTTAATTTATAGCCGAATTAACAATCCAAACTTAGAAATATTAGAAAATAGATTATGTCTTTGGGATAAAGCAGACGACTGTGCTGTTTTCGAAAGCGGGATGTCTGCGATAAGCACTGTTTTGTTAGAGTTCTTAAAACCTGGTGATCTATTAGTATATAGCAATCCAGTATATGGAGGAACAGATCATTTTATACATCATTTCTTAGATAAAATAGGAGTGCATACGATTGGTGTTATGCCTAATCAGAGTATTGAAGAAGTAGAAAAGATGATCGATGCATCTGGTAAGGCTGATAGGTTGGCGATGATTTATTTAGAAACACCTGCCAATCCTACAAATGATATTGTAGATATTAGTAAGTTTAGTCAAATTGCTTCTAAATATAGTTCAGAAGATAAAAAAGCATTAGTAGCTGTAGATAATACCTATATGGGACCGTTATGGCAGCATCCTTTGCAATGTGGTGCAGATTTGGTATTGTATTCAGCAACTAAATATATTGGAGGACATAGTGATTTAATTGCAGGTGCGGTGTTAGGAAATGCTGAATTAATGGTTCGCGTAAAAACATTAAGAACGTTTTTAGGGAATATGGTCAGTCCTCATACCGCTTGGTTGATGTTACGAAGTTTAGAAACCTTAAAAGTACGAATGGATCAACAGACAAAGAATGCACAAGTTGTAGCAAATTACCTAAACATGCATCCCAAAGTTGAGAAAGTGTATTATTTAGGTTTGTTAGAAGAAGGAACCGAGGCGCATGGTATTTATAAAAAACAATGTTCTGCTCCTGGTGCTATGGTATCTTTTGATATCGTAGGTGGAGAAAAAGAAGCTTTTATGTTTCTTAACAATCTCAAGTTAATGAAACTTGCAGTAAGTTTAGGTAGTACAGAGAGTTTGGCAGAGCATCCTAAAACGATGACACATGCAGGAGTGGATGAGCAACAAAGGCAACAAATGAATATTACAGATCATTTGGTACGATTATCTATTGGTGTAGAGAGCGCAGATGATTTGATTTGGGATCTTGAGCAAGCACTGGAAAAGGTTTCAGCCACTAGTGCCGTAATGGTTTAAGCGTTAATCAATTTTTTAAGAAAAATAATCTTTACGAAATATTGACCCGGTTACATTAGTAGCTGGGTTTAATATTTATGAAGCTTTTCTTATTGGAAATACTTTCTTATACGTAAGACATCTCCAAATCCATTCTAAAGGACCAAAACTAAAATAACTTAACCATACTTTACTAAGTATCAGCTGAAAGATAAAAACAATAAATGCTGTTCCTAATGCAGCAGAAGGACTTAGAGTTTCGTAAAGTTTAAAACCAACAGAGCTAAATAAGATAAGACCTACTAAACTTTGTGTAATATAGTTGGTTAATGCCATTCTTCCTGCATATTTTAAAGGAGATAAAATCATCTTTAATTTAGAATAGTACCAAAGCCATCCAACTCCCCAAAGGTAAAATAAGCCCATACACACATCAGAAAGTACCATTAGTTTTATGAATATTGGTTTGAAATATTCATTATTGTAAACCTCATATTCTGGAAGTATAAAAAGAAAAACTAATCTGTAAATGTTAGAAATTATGGTAACTAATAACATTGGTGCTTTAATCTTAATTATAAAAACATCTAAATTTTCATGGATTTTGTTTTTTCCGATGTATAAACCTAGAAGAAACATTGATATCGCTACAGGTGCTAAAAAACCAAACAGCATAGGAATATTGGAAATATATTCCAGCAATCGTAATTTCATTCCTTCAAAATAAGTACCATTCTTTATGATTTGATTTACTGTCGTCCCAGTATATTCCATTAAGTAGGTCTCAGATCTGAAGTTTATAAAATCAAACAAAAAAACTAAAAGTTGATCATAAAAAGGAAATAATAGAAGGATAGTAGAAAGAGTGAGGACTAGTTTGTTTGATTTTTTTATTAATAATGTAATAAATAGTCCTAATATAGCATATAGGTTGAGTACATCTCCGGACCATAATAAAATTATATGTAAAACACCTATAATTAATAAAAAGAGCATTCTTCTTCTAAAAAAAGAAAATGACAACATATTTTTGTCTAACATTTTAATGGCCTGCATCGAAATCCCCAGACCAAACAATAAAGAGAAAATCGGGAAAAACTTTGTGTAAAAGAATAGCTGTAAAATTTTTTCGGAAATTTGATCTATAATAGAAGTCCATTGTTTAGCGAATTCGTCTTGATTTAGAAAAGTGGAATTCATGATAACTATGTTTACAACAAAAATTCCAAGAATTGCAAAACCTCTGTAAACATCTAAGATTTCGATTCTTTTTTTTGTTTGTACAGGTGCCTTAGAGAACTTGTTTATAGATACTTTAGTTTTAATGGTAGGTAAGATTTATTAACTACAAAAATGAAGATACTTTTCTGTTTCACAAAATGAAATAGCTATCAAATATTTTTCAAAAAATGCCGTATGCGTTTATAGATGTTCAGTTATTTTGAAAATTTTTCTGCTATCAAATCCCACAATTCATCGTATCCTTCATCATATCCCAAAGCCCAAATACCAATACCAGAAATCTTTTTTTCTTTAACCCAATCATATTTTATAGATAAAGATTTCACATCTTCAAAAAAAAGCTGTCTGTATTCCTCATTATTGAAATCTTTCATAACCATATAACTAGAAGAGCTTTTGGGATCAAATTGGACAGAAATCTTTAATGAATCTATATAGGTGCTTTTAATAGTGTGATAGCGCGGATGCGATTTAAATGTATTTACGGTGCTTCCTATTTTTGGTTTTTTCGTATACCATTCTGCACCATAATAGGGTAATCCTACAATGAGTTTGTCAAAACGTACACCTTTGTTATGATAATAATCAATAGAAGATTGTAATCCTTTTCCAAATTTTTTGGTTTTTGCAAATGGTGTAACAGGACCGGTAATTTTGCTAAAACTTCCGAAGTAATCGTATCCCATTAAAGTATAAAAATCAACATATGTATCTATAGCATTAATATCAAAAATATCATTCCAATCTTTTGCATAAAGACATAAAGAAACCTGGTAGTTTGGATTTACTTCTTTCAAATGTTTAGAAATATTGATAATAAATTGAGAGAATTGCTTTCTGTTTTTTCTAGAAACACCTTCAAAATCAATATTTATTCCATTTGCAGATCGCTGATTTAATAGAATAGCTAAACTATCTCCTAATACTTTTTGAGCTTTTTTGTTTTCTAAGAAAATACGATTGTTTTTAGCTCCAAAGTTCGAAACAGATAAAAAAACTTTACATCCTTTTGTTTTTGCACTATCTATAAGAGCAGTAGTTTTCCACTGATGAATGTTTTTATAACTTCCTGTTTTAGGTTGTATTTCATAAGAAAAATAGGAAACACCCCATAACAATGAAAAATTATAATTTTTATACATTGATCCGTTTGGATAGATATGCCATCCAAAGGTTCGTACACCTGGAAGCAGTGTACTATTTGGATGATTTTTCTTTTTAATTGAGATCTTGTGTAGACTATCCCACTGCTTTTCGGTTTTGAAATTATGTTTCGCGAATTCAGTGTTTAATAAATTACGATGACTTATGTAGTTGGGGTTTTCTGTATCAGTTTTAACTTCTTCCGATGTATTTTGATTACATCCGATTAATTGTAATATTAAAAGTAATAGAAGAAATAACTGCTTCATTTTTTAGATCTTAGTTTTAGTAGTTCACTTTGGTTGATATGATTGTTACTTTAAAGATAGTATTAAAGTTTAGATAATAAATCTTGTTTTTTAAAATTATTGAATGGTTTTAAACAGCTGATTATCAATGATTTGTTTTATAAAGGGGGATTGTCACTATGAATTTCGGGTGTTTTCCCCCATTGTGCTGTGTGTTTTCCTGAAGTATATTTGTACCAGAAATATAAATAAAGAGATATTCACCATTTACACAGATAATATTATGAACTTATTAGGCATTAACTTCCGTTTTATTTTAGATTTTTTACAAGAACTTCCTAAAGCTAGCAGCCACGCTATTCATAGGTAATAAGAGGCAAATTATACGTAAAGACGAAATTCAAGTGTTTTCACCTATTTCGCAAGATCATTAGAGCAGTTAGTTTTACACCATATTAAAATCCAAATTCTATTAAACAACTTTACACAAGATACTATGAAACCATTTCGTATTAATTTCAAGTTTTTAAAAAAATTTTTAAGAGAACTTCCGAAGGCTTGTAGCCACGCAATACACAGATAAATCTGGTATTTAAAAAAGGAAGAAACAATTTATTAGAATTTTGGGGGAAATTCTAATAGTTAGTTATAATAGTGGGGACAAAAAAACCGAATGTTTTTACATTCGGTTTTTTTAATATTAAATTTTAATTTTTTGAAATTAGCTAATAATAAACCTACTACTGGTTTTATCGGATTTAAGAATATATACTCCGCTAGGTAAATTAGAAATATCTAAGCTAATAACTTGATTATCTGGATTTAGATTCATGATTTGTTTTCCCGTAATATCATACAGTCGTAAATACCAATTTCCTTTTTGAAATATATTGACATAAGTACCTTTAACCGGATTAGGAGATATCATTAAAGTAGCTTCATTATTGCTTTGATCACCAAACCCTGATTCTTTTAATGATTCTGGTAACACTTGGATTATCATAACTTTTTTAGTTCTTAATCCTTCATTATCAATGGCAACTACTCGTACTCGATAGTTTCCGGTAGCTAGATTTTGTAGTTTTGGATTTCCACCCCATCCGTAAGGCGCTTCTGTATCAATACGAATTAATTCTCCATTTAGATATAGTCTAACCTCTCTAATTTCTCCATCTGGGTCATTTGCTTCCGCACGAACAATAAGATTATCACCTTCAAAGTATGGTTCATCTTCATTAGGGCTAATCATGGTTAGCTCTGGAGCCCGATTATCTCTGTAATCTTCAGCATCAAGTCCAATAATATTGATTCTAAAATCAATACCAAAAGTCTCACCAGTTCCTCTATCTGTTATAAATTCGGTAAGAGTAGTGTAGGTACCTAGATCATCTTCTTCTATACCATAAGTTCTTACATAATTTTCAAGAGTTTCTTTGTTTTTGAAATCATAGGTTCTATTTCTAATGGTTGGAAATCTCCTAGCATATGCATGTCCAAAAGGGTACGTTCCTAATCGATCTGTTATCATTCCATTAACCACGGCGATGTAATCTCCAGTATTTGTATTAATTCTAGTATCCATATTACTGCCTCTAGTAAAAGTTACATCTACATTTGCATCCAATACAGAAGCATTGTATATATTTTGGTTACTTCGGTCTAATTGCCTATAGATTCTATTTCTATCGAATCCAGGAATTTTTACATTTACAAAGTTAAGTTTATGTTGAGGGTTGGTATCGGTACCTCGACCATCGGTAAATCCATCACCGCTCCAATTATGAAATGTTGTATTTACCAAACATAGATTATCCAAGTCACCACCTATAAGACCCGCACTGTCTCCATTATAATAATTTCCGTTACGAACCATATATCCAAAATTGGTGGTAATATACATGGCTCTACCTGTATTCCATGTAGTGTGGTTATCTATAATAGAAAGTCTGTGATGAAAAGCTTGAGCGGCTCTATCTTTGGATCTAAATCCACTACTACATCCATATGCTTCATTGTTATTGAATTCTAATAATGGTGCTGCTGCAGGGTCTATAAACTCTTGCAAAGGGAATAGATTTTCTGGATATACATTGGTTCTTACTTTATCTCTAATACTTAAAACCGTTCCACCACCATCATAGGCATAAGCTTCTCTTGATGAGGCGGCTATGTTATTTACCATTCTTACCGCTCGTCCTTGTAATCCATAGGCTTCTCCAATTCTGAAATCATCATCTAATAGATCAGATACGATAGCGTTTAGGGCGCTTGGAGCATCTCGATCCATATCGGCATAGTAGTAATTTCTTCCATCCGGTCTTGCGGTTGTAACTATGTTATTTTCCCATATTCCAGTTTCAGAACCACTTTCTGCAACCATACCAGACCCATCTACAAAATAAACAACATTATTTGCAAAAGAAGCATGACTATCATGATGTACCATACCCCAACCAGGCGAACCCCAAACGGCTAATCCATGTGCTTCAGCCATTTTGGTTTGAGAATCTTTCATTCTGTGAAAATGCATTGCATATCTTCCTCTTTGATTTTCAATATCTCGGGGTTCTGCTTTTTCTTCGACAAAGTTTCGTATGGTAACAAATGGTTTTCCATCCTCATCTACTTCACCTGTTTTTCTTAAGTTATACTTAAAATCATCTAGGATATTATGTTTATTACTTCTACCAAGATCTTTGAATGCTGCAAAATGAATTTTGACATTGGTAGTATTCATAAACATGGTATGACCACGACGGGTAATGTCATCATTTACGTTCTTATTACTGTCCGTAAAATCAATAGATTTAAAAGTAATGTTTCGGGTTAAATTTGATAGGTGGCAAAAAAGGTTTGCTTCTGGTATTCCCATATGAGCATAGCTTGTCTGGGTATTAAAAGTTACTTCATTGGTTGATTCATTTATGGCTTCTATCACGAATTCTTCATCCTGTGTTCTGATACCATCATTTCTAACTCTAAATATACCTTGAGTACCTGATAAAACCACATCGTCTCCTATTTTCCAATTTATAGGAGTGTCTTCAAGAGTTGTTTTATTTCTTCTTCTTACTGTAGGACCGGTAGTTCGTAAAAAGGGAGTTTTTTCCTTTCCAATTATAGTTACTTTATTCATAGTCATTAATCCTAATGAAGCTTGTGTTGGGTCCCATTCATATCTACCTAAAACTCCAGGTCCATCGGTAAATAATCGATTTCCAAAATGATCGTTCATTCGTTTTCCATCAGAATAATGACTTCTGGCTTGCGCATTCCATCGATTTCCACCTATTTGACCATTTTTCTTTTTTTCAATATCGAATGCCTTAAAATGAATATCAATAGTACCATCTGTTGGTTGATCAGCTTTGATATCTAATTCTGACATCATACCACAAAAAAAGGTATCTACAATTAGTTTTCTTCTAGCACCTGCTGGAGCTCTAAAAATCATTTTACCATCGTTTCGTATGGCGAATATGTGAGCATTACTATTGACATTATAGGTTACATACTTTCCTTGAGGTATAATTACAATAGAGGATAAACCAGGAACCGTTCCTGAATCCCAAGTGTTAGGGTCGTCCCACTCTCCAGAATTCATTACTTTATGAGTAGCAGTATTGGTGGGAATAATGGCACTCATATCCAACATTTGAGCTTTTCCAGAAAATGAAAAACAGATAAGGGTCAGTAAAAGATGAATACATCTTTTTAGATTAATTTTTTTCATGGCATTTGTTTACGTTAGCATTAATATGTATACCTCTTAGGTATTTACACATAGGCACAGAGTATCTTTAGATGTTGTTTAGCTAAAGAATCTTTGTTTTTAAAGGACTTGCAGTAATATGCGAATTAATACTAGGTGGGAAAGATTGTATTTTGCGCTAGAAAAGTTTATTTAATAAATTATTAGTTTAAAGTTTATTTAATTTGATAAAGCAACTTCTATAATTAGTTCTGGATTTAATTGTAGATCGTCGTTTTAGGTTGCAAATTTAGCACTGGGGATTGTTATTTTTTATATTATGTAGGTTGATTTGATGTAATCAAACTCGTATTATGAGGTTGATAAAATGTAAACATTGTAATCTTTTAAATTTATAATATATTGTTAATCAGTAGGTAATGTTTTGTTTTTTTATGTTAGTGTTACTTTTTTAAAAATAAAGTCAGTTATTTTTCTTTATTTAAAGGAGCGAAGTATCTAATTTATTTCAAGTCGATCTTAAAATTAAATCAGTTAATTATTAAAACAACATTTGTACATAGTAAGAAGATTAGTTTTCAAAGAATATTGAAAGTGTTTTTCTTTTTATTTTTTATATCCAATTTTATGTTAGCCCAGAAAGAAAATAATCTTTCTAAAGCGAAAAGAATTGATAGCCTAATATCTTCATTAGACAGAAATTATAATGACCCTAAAAAGCTAAAGGAAATTTTAGATATGAGTTCGGATATCGAATACTTTGTTGGGATGAGTAAAGCACATATGATATTAAGCTTTTATTATAGAAAGCGTGATATAGTTGATAGTGCATTTTATCATGTGAATCGTTCTATAAAACTTTGTAAAGAGAATAATTTGGATAAAGAATTGCATAATTCTTATTTGTCTTTAGGAAGTATTTATGGGAAAATTAAGAACTATGAAAAGTCCCTAGAAGTAAATTTAAAGGCATATGATTTTTATAAAAAACAGGATTCCAATAAACATAAAACTATATTAAGAGCATTACAAACAAATATAGCATCTACCTATAGTTTGTTGGGGGATTATGAGCTGACTCATCAATACTATATAAAAATCTTACAGGATCCAAATTTTGATTCTGCTTCAATCCATTATAGTCAACTGCACCAGAATATTGCTTTGAATCTCAAAAGGCAAGGAAAGTTTGACGATGCTATAATATGGTTGGAAAAAGGGTTGGAATTAACTAAGAGCAATAATCATGAATTGATTAAAAATGATATCCTTAAAAGTATGTGTGATGTTTATTTGCTCCAAAATGAAAATATAAAAGCGGAAAAAATATACCATTTGATAAGTGAAGAGTATAATTGGGACAAAGATTTTTATTTGGGTATGATTTATTTAGGGTTGAATAAATTACAAGATGCCGAGATACTTTTTTTAAAATCCATAGAGAGAGAAAAAGATGATCGAAAGAATATGGATAGTTTTCATAAGCTTTCTGAAGTGTATGCCAAACAAAATTCATGGAAAAAAGCAAAAGAAAGCAAGGATAAGTATTATGCGATTAAAGACAGTTTAACAATTTTAAATAATAAGGAAATAATCAAAAATAACGAAATAGGTTATAAGCTAATTGAAGAAGAACTTTTGAATAAACAGCTGGATATAGAGAATAAACTTTTGATTACGAAAAATAAAAGACAGTTCAATATTATAATTGGAGTGACGCTTTTATCCCTAATAGGAGTTTTGTGTTTTTTTCTATTAATAAAAAATATAAGAGTAAATAAAGAATTAACTAAACTCAAGAAAACAGAGAAGAAGTTATTAGAAGATAAGATCCAACTTAGAGAAAACGAATTGAACATGACTGTTGTAGCAATTACAAATCGTCAAAAAATGTTTGAAGAGTTAAAAACGGAAATGGATAAGTTGGATAAATCAACCCCCCAGATAAAAAAACTTAAGAACAAATTGAGAGGGTTAATGATGTCAGGAGATGATCTGTTTGCAATTCAAGATAGAGTAGAATCTAGATATCCTGGTCTCATAACCCAACTTAAAAAAGTATATCCCCAATTATCCAATACCGAAATTAGATATTGTGTTTTTACAAAACTTAATTTATCAATTAAAGAAACTGCTGGTATTTTAGGAGTTTCTGCTGATACTGTAAAAACTTCTAGAAGTAGAATTAAAAAGAAGATGGATATTCCTGAATCCTATACACTTGGAACATATTTAGAAGAGTTTTTTAATGCTTCTTAAAAATTATAAATAAAAAAGTCAGACCATTAAAGTCTGACTTTTTTGAAGTTATACAACTTATATTATTTCATGGCACCTACCATATCTTCAGGTTTTACCCATTCATCAAATTCAGTTTCGGTAACATATCCTAAGGCAATAGCTTCTTGCTTTAGTGTAGTTCCGTTTTTATGAGCTGTATTGGCAATTTCTGCAGCTTTATAATATCCAATCTTGGTATTTAATGCTGTTACTAACATCAATGAATTATTTAATAACTCAGTAATTCTAGCCTGATTAGGTTCAATGCCTTTTGCGCAATGTTCTTCAAAAGAAACGCAAGCATCTCCTATTAATTGAGCACTTTGTAACAAATTGGCAGCCATTACAGGTTTAAACACATTAAGTTCAAAATGACCTTGCATTCCTCCAACATTAATAGCAACATCGTTACCCATTACTTGTGCACATACCATTGTTAATGCTTCACATTGTGTAGGGTTTACTTTTCCTGGCATAATAGAACTTCCTGGTTCATTAGCAGGAATAATTAGTTCTCCGATTCCACTTCTTGGTCCAGAAGCTAACATACGTATATCATTACCTATTTTATTAAGTGATACTGCAATTTGTTTTAGTGCACCATGAGTTTCTACAAAAGCGTCGTGAGCTGCAAGTGCTTCAAATTTATTTTCTGCAGTTACAAAAGGAAGACCAGTAAACTGAGCGATAAATTCAGATACTCTTTTTGCATATCCTTTAGGTGTATTTAAACCAGTACCAACAGCAGTTCCTCCTAAAGCAATTTCGGCCAAATGAGGTAACGTATTTTCTAAAGCCTTAAGCCCGTGATCTAATTGAGAAACATATCCAGATAGTTCCTGACCAATAGTAAGAGGAGTAGCATCCATAAAATGTGTTCTACCGATTTTTACTACATTTTTAAAAGCTTCTGATTTCTTTTTTAAAGTATCTCTAAGTTGGGTAATTCCAGGAATAGTAACTTCTAATATCTTTTTGTAAGCAGCAATATGCATTCCAGTAGGGAAGGTGTCATTAGATGATTGTGACTTGTTTACATCATCATTTGGTTGAATAGTTTTTTCTCCTTCTCCAATGGTTTTTCCAGCTATTTGATGCGCACGGTTAGCAATAACTTCATTTACATTCATGTTACTTTGTGTACCCGAACCAGTTTGCCAAATTACTAATGGAAACTGATCATCATGCTTTCCTTCTAAAATTTCATCACATACCTGCGCAATAAGATCTCTTTTTTCTATAGGTAATACTCCTAATTCACAGTTTGTAAATGCAGCGGCCTTTTTTAAATAGGCAAACCCGTATACAATTTCTAATGGCATTGAACCTGGTGCTCCTATTCTAAAATTATTTCTGGAACGTTCTGTTTGTGCTCCCCATAGTTTATCAGCAGGCACCTTTACTTCGCCCATCGTATCTTTCTCTATTCTATATTCCATAGCTATGATGATTTGTTTTTCGAACGGCAAATTTAAGAATTTGAATAGCTTTTTGGGAATAAAGATTGCCGAAATTGATCTAAAATTTTGATTTAAAAATAAATCATATTTATGCTATGAGATAAATATAAGAGTTAGTATCTTTGGCAAAAATTGAAATTACATTACTATTATGTTCGAATTTGATCAGTACCTTGGTTTTTTAGCATTCCTAACAATCCTAACCATCGGATTTTGGTTAATGATATTTTTATTAACATTTGTAGTTCCTTATTGGATTTTTGGAGCTACTATTGAAAACTTCAAATTAAAGCAGGAAGCAAAACGCAAGGCTAGAGGAGAAGCATAGGTATAAGAAAGTATTAGTTATATATAGTAAAAAAAGGAAGATCAATCGATCTTCCTTTTTTACTTAGTGTCCATATCTAGTTGTTAAATAGGATGTTATTTTTAACCTTCGAATTCTTCATCACCACCACCAAAATTATTTCTTGAACGTTGTCTTTTCTTTTTCTGATTAAACCTGTAGGTGAATGATAACGTAAAGCTACGTTCTCTCCATTGAAATTCACTATCCGTAACAAAGGTTTCGGTTGTTGAAACACTTCTTCGTTTTCTACTGTTAAAAAGATCACTTACATTAAAGGTTAAAGAAGCTTTTTCTTTAAACAAATCTTTACTAAAAGCTAAGTTCACACTTAATAAACCTTCACTTTTTGTTTGTGCATTTTCATTAGGACCTGCATAGAAAGCTGTAGTTTGCCAATCTATTTTGGCAGGTAACGTAATTTTATTGTTTAATCTTGCGAACCAACTAAAGTTATCTGCATCAAAATTTTGACCATCAAAATCTCCTCTTATACTGTTTTGAAACGCATTGAAATTACCGTTGATTCTCCATTTTCTATTTGGGCTATAGGTTAGCGTAAATTCAAAACCATAACGATCAGAGCTCGATAAATTAATGGGTCTTCGTCTAATCACTGATACTTCGGTACCATCTCCTATAATTGCTGTATCTCCAGTATCTTCTGCAATAAATGTAAATATTTGGGTAGATCGATTATAATATATAGAAGAATTTAAAGTAAGTTTTCCAAGTCTATTGAGATATCCGAGATCAAAAACATTAGAGTAACTTGGGTTTAAATCTGAATTTCCTTGAAATATGTTTGTGGCGCTAGATCTAGATGGAAAAGGATTGATAAATCTAGAACGAGGTCTTCTTATCCTTCTATTATAGCCAAGTGTTAAACTTTGCTTATCCGTTAATTGATATCCTAGATTGATCGTAGGAAATATATCTGTATAAATCTTTTTGTTAAAATCATTACTTGTTTTTTGGTCTATTGTTATTCTTGTGCCTTCTACTCGTAATCCTAAAAGATATGATAATTTTCCGGTCTTACTTCCTAACTGAGTATAAGCTGCATTTACTTGTTCTTTAAATAAAAGATTGTTTGATAAATCAGTGTCTGTAGTTATGTTTCCATTGTCATCAAATTCTACTAAGAAATTGGTATCTAATTCATTAAAGTTTCCTCTATAACCGAGTTCAAATTGTGTTTTTTCTCCAATAGGAAGTACATAATCAGATTGTATCAAAATACGATCTTGCTTCTCTAAAGTATTTACAAGTTCGACAGTAGAAATATTTTCTTGAGTAATTCTTGAATCTTCTATTTCTTCACTATTCTCTATCTGAAAATCGAAAGTAAGCTTATGACCACTATCATTAAAATCTTTATTGTAGTTAATGGAGTACTGTTTTGTTTCGTCATCTTCAACTTCTGGGTCAAAACGAAGATTACTACTTAAAATGTTACCATTTTCGTCTGGTTCTGTTATTAAATTGGTAGTATTACTTTCATTATCACTTGATCGGTAAAGAAAAGAGGTTGTAAGAGAAGATGAATCATTAATATACCATTCTACTCCTACATTTGTATTTATTCCTTTTCTAATTCTGTCAAAATCTCTTTCTTCATTAAGAAAAGTATCGGGTTCATCTATGTTCATGTCTCGATCAATATTGAAAAACCGTGTCTCCGATAGAGAATTACCAGGAACTTCGCGATAATTATATCCTGAAGTAGTGAAAAAGTTTAGGTCTCCTGTACGATAATTGATATTTCCAGATACTCCAGCTTGTAATGGAAATCCAGTATTAACCGTAATAGCTCCGTTTAATCCTTGTAATTTACTTCTTCTTAAAATGATATTTAATATTCCGGCAGTTCCTTCGGCATCATATCGGGCGGATGGAGAGGTGATTACTTCAACTCTTTCAATCGATTCCGCTGGTAACTGACGTAATGCATCCGTACTATTAAGTCCAACTAATCCAGAAGGTTTTCCATTTATTAGTATTCTTACATTGTCATTTCCACGTAGTGCAACATTTCCTTCAACATCAACAGAAACAGAAGGGACATTATCCAAAACATCACTTACGGTACCACCACTAACAGTAAGGTCTTTTCCTACGTTATAGATTTTTTTGTCAAGTTTTATTTCTACGGTTGTTTTCTCTGCAATAACAACAACGTCATCTAAAGATTCTGTATCCAATCCTAGGGATATAGTACCTAAGTTAGTATTTGTGAAAAGTTTTCGTTTTGTTAGTGTTACGGTTTTGAATGATATATATTCAATAGAAATATTATATATCGATGCGGGAACTTCGATATTAAAGTTTCCATTGGTTTCGGTAATTCCACCAGTAACGATTTTATTTTCTTTAGGATTTATAAAAGAAATAGTTGCATACTCTAAAGGATCATTTGTCTCTTTGTCAATTACTCTTCCTGTAACCTTTATTGTCTTTTGTTGTCCAAAAGATGCTAGTGTAATAAAAACTAGTACTAGCGAAATAATTTGTTTCATATTTTTATGTTGGGTGACCAAAAATATACTTAGAGTAGTAGGATATCGGTTAAAGCACTGTTAAATAATATAAGGCATTTAAAACCAATAGTTTAATTATTGCTAACTGTTAAATAGAATTAACAAAAATGTAATAATTGTAAATTTTATTAGGATTTGAAAGAATTTAGTTACAATAATAATAGTGTAAAATCCGTTAGCGTTTTTTAGTTTTGCACATAATTTTGCGGAAAAAAGCTTAAAAAAATCTCACAAATAGATAAAATAGGGTTTATGAAAAAACTTCTTACGAATAAGTCACTTCTCATATTAGTATTGATTATTAGCTCTTCAATTTCCATGTATGGGCAGAGTCATAAAACAGCACTATCAATAACCGGAGGTTATGTAGATGGTGGTTTTGGTGGTTTAGCAACCTTAGATTATAAAGTAAATGAATTCGATTATTTGCAGTTTGGTCTTCAAGGGAATTTTACAAAATTAGAGGTCAATGATATAAAAGTGCCTGTAAATCTTTATTCTTTTAATGCAGGTTTCTTTTTTGATGTTTTGCGAAATAATAAAAGAACATTTGCGCTTTCCTTAGGAGCTGGTGGTACAGTAGGGAGCGAGGTTATCAATAGCGGAGATGAAACGCTCGAAAATGGTCAAACATTAAATATTGAACCAAGTCAAATTGTTTTTGGAGCTTATGCAGGTTTAGATGCAGATATCTTTTTAATACCTACAATAGCCATTAATATAAAAGCACAAGAAATATATCATTTCAATAGTGAAATTGGTGAATTGACTCCTTATTTTGGTATTGGAGTAAAACTGATATTAAAATAACCCCTTTTCATATTTTGATATCGAAATCTTAAAAACTTAAAAGAAATCAATGAAAAAAACTTTTCAATACACAATAACTGCATTAGTATTTATTTTTGTGCTTTTTGCTTGTAACAAGGAGATTACGGAAGATTTACTAGTTTTTTTTAAAGTAGAGTTCAACGAAACAACTTTTGACGCTTTTGTTAATACAGAAGAAGAAACGACATTTACTATTGTCGGTATCGATAATATAGCGGCAGGAGATTATCAGATAAAGTACGACGTAACAGAAGGTTCAGGTTCTTATTTTTTAAATGAAACTGAAATTTCTGAAAATGAATTTGTTGATTTACCTGCTGGACCTGAATTTACCATAGAATATGTTGGAACCTTAGTTGGTGTAAATAAAGTTGCAGTAACATTAAGAGATGCACAGGAAAGAGAAGAAGAGTTTGTGTTGACTTATAACGTGAATGATACCGATTTTACGTTTGATGTAGCAGCAAGTTCCGAAACAACTTATGTGAGTGGTGAAATTGATTTAGATTTATCCATTGCAGAAATTAGTAGTGCTACTTATGAAATTGCATATACTTTTATTTCACCTAGTGATATAACTACAGAGGGTGCAGGTACTATTAGCGTAGATGATAATGATTTGGAGCCGGACACGTCAAGAGCGATTTCAGTTGGAGATTCTAGATGGCAATTTACAGGAGTAGCTTTAGGAACAGTGGATGTTGAATTTACGGTTACTAGTAGTTTAGGGGTTTCTAAATCTCAATTGTTGAATATCGTGGTTGGTGAAACTCCGGATTTTACGTTTACAGCAACTTTAGTAGATAGTACGAATCCTATCTTTACAACCAATTCCGGTGCAGCAATTAATTTTAATATTACAGAAACCGCAGGAACATCAAGCTATGTTATGAACTATAGTTCTTCTAATACAGGGAATCTGGTTTATAATGGAGAAACGTTCGAACCTGGTGATAATATTTCGATTCAGGTTGGAGAAAGTATAGGTACTTATGTAGGTACTTTAGAAGGGGAGCACATTTTGGATTTTCAGGTAGATAATTCAAATACCGTTACCGTATCAAGAGAAGCTTCTTTAACGTTAACCTATAGAGATCCTGATGGTACACCTCCTACAATAGAATTAGTTGGAGCTGCTGAAATTACTATTAATATCGGAGAAGCATTTGTAGATCCTGGTGCAACAGCATCTGATGATATTGATGGTGATCTTACAGCTAATATTACAGTTGCAGGTTCAGTGGATGTAAATGTTCCAGGAACATATACTTTAGTGTATAGCGTTCAAGATTCTTCTGGGAATACCTCTACTGTTGATCGTATTGTAAATGTTATAGATAATATTGATCCTGTTATTACACTATTAGGAGATAATCCGTTGACTGCTTTACAAGGAGAAACTTTTAATGATCCTGGGGCAACTGCTACGGATAATGTAGATGGTGATATTTCTTCACAAATTCAGGTAACAGGAATGGTTAATACGAACGTAACTGGAGCATATGAACTAACTTATACTGTTAGCGATACTGCAGGTAATCAAGTATCAGCAACTAGAACAGTAAATGTAATTAGTGATAATCCACCAGTGATTACTCTAGTAGGAAGTAATCCTTTAGAGGTTAGTTTTGGTGCTACTTTTCTCGATCCTGGAGCTACAGCTACAGATGATTTAGATGGAGATTTAACTGATCAGATACAAGTAAGTGGAGAAGTAGATGTAACTATACTTGGTTCTTATACACTCGTTTATAGCGTTACCGACTCGTCTGGAAATAATGTAGAAGTGACAAGAACAGTAAACGTTATTGATAATACTAGTCCTGTTATTACTTTAGAAGGAGCTAATCCTTTTATTGTAAATGTAGGGAATACTTTTACCGATCCTGGTGCTAATGCTAACGATAATGTTGATGGTAATATAACAGCGAACATAACGGTATCAGGAAGTGTAGATGTGAATACACCAGGAGATTATGTATTAACGTACAGCGTTACAGATTCATCGAATAATACAGCAACGATTACTAGAACAGTAAGAGTTATAGATAATGTAGCTCCAGTAATTACCCTAGTTGGAGCTTCAACGATAACTGTACAACAAGGAGGAAGTTTTACAGATCCTGGAGCAACTGCATCGGATAATGTAGATGGTAATATTACAGCATCTATTCAGACAACTGGTAATGTAAATGTTAATTTACCTGGATCATATACCATACGATATAACGTCCAAGATGCTGCGGGTAATAGTGCTACAGAAGTTACACGTACTGTAATTGTAGAATCTAACATTAACTTTAATCGAGCTACGGGTGTGCTTACTGCTCCTGCAGGATCTACAGTAGAATTATCTATGAACTCTGGAGGTGATGGAAGCGGACGAGCTGAGATTAGAGCAACAAGTTCAGGTGGTGCTAATTTAGGAATAGCGATTACTTGTTGGAGTGTGGCACCTGGAGGGATCGTATGTATAGATGTAGATGGAGATGGTGAAAATGATACAAGTGGCTTTACTTTTACTATGCCAGCAGATGGTGTAGTTAACTTTACTGGTTCTCATGAACCAAATTCTGGTTCTACAGGAAGTGGTACAAGCTTTAGTATTAGAGTAGCAGGAGAAACTTTTAACGGATCTATGACTTCAACTAATGGAATTCCACAATAGAAAATTATAGTATGGTAAATAAAAAAACCTCGGAAATAATTTCCGAGGTTTTTTTATTGTAGAATATCCAACACTTTTTCAGGTGGTCTTCCAATAATAGCTTTATTATTTTTAATAACAATAGGCCTTTCAATTAATTTAGGATGACTTACCATAATTCGTATTAGTTCGTCATCTTTGATCTCTTTTCCCTTAAATTCTTGCTTCCATATAGCTTCATTAGTTCTTACTAGTTCTATTGGTTTTATATCTAATAAGTTAATGATATCCTTAAGCTTATTTTCAGTTAGAGGAGTATCCAGGTATTTTATAATTTCTAAATCTTCTTTTTTATCTTCAAGAATTGCTAAGCACTGTCTTGATTTACTGCACCTTGGATTGTGATATATTGTTGTCATAATTATTTTTTAGTCTTCATTTTTTTGTCCCATCATCATAAGGTATGCTTTCAGAAAAGCGTCAATATTTCCATCCATGACTGCATCTACATTACCAGTTTCTTCAGCTGTTCTTACGTCTTTTACTAATTTGTAAGGATGCATTACATAATTACGTATTTGGGATCCCCATTCGATTTTCATCTTAGAAGCTTCAATCTCGTCTCGTTGAGCTTGTCTTTTCTTAAGTTCCAATTCAAAAAGTTGAGATTTTAGCATTTGTAATGCTTTTTCTCTATTATCATGTTGGGATCTGGAATCGGAACAAGATATTTGAATTCCCGTAGGGAAATGCGTAAGCTGAACTTTAGTTTCTACTTTATTTACATTTTGTCCACCAGCTCCACTGGACCTAGATGTAATGATTTCATAGTCCGAAGAATTAATATCTATTTCAATACTGTCGTCCGCCAAAGGGTAAACATATATTGAAGCAAATGAAGTATGTCTTTTTGCATTGCTGTCAAATGGAGAAATACGCACTAAACGATGAACACCATTTTCTCCTTTTAACCAACCAAAAGCATATTCCCCTTCGATTTCTAAAGTCACTGTTTTAATACCTGCAACATCACCTTCCTGATAGTTCAGCTCTTTTACCTTAAAGCCTTGTTTCTCTGCCCACATTAGGTACATACGCATTAGCATACTTGCCCAGTCACAACTTTCGGTTCCACCAGCACCTGCTGTAATCTGAAGAACAGCGCTCATGCTATCACCTTCATCACTAAGCATATTCTTAAACTCAAGATTTTCGATTAAATCAAGTGCTTTTTGATGATTGTTGTTTACTTCTTCTTCTGTAGCATCCCCTTCTTTATAAAACTCAAATAGGATTTCGAGATCATCAATAAGGCTTACACCTTTTTCATACTCAGAAACCCATTTTTTTTCAGAGTTTAAAGCCCGCATTATTTTTTCCGCTTCTTGGGCATCGTCCCAAAAATTTGGAGCATACGTTTTTTCTTCTTCGTTAGCGATTTGGATTAGTTTGGCATCAATGTCAAAGATACCTCCTTAACGCAACCAGGCGCTCTCTAAGATCTTGTAAAGTCTCAGTATTGATCATATTTTGATTGTTTTTTGACAAAAATAGGATTTAACAATTCAGTAGGAAATAATTTTGCTATTATTTTATAGTTTTAATTCTTTTGTAATTCACATTAATCATTTTTAAATGAGACTATATTTTTCTTGCTTCTTTTTAATAGTTGCTCAATCACTTTCAGCTCAATTTTTAGATTCACATAAAGAATTAAAATCATATAAAGGTTTCTTCGATTTTCATTATAGCGAAGATAAAGATGCCATTTATTTAGAAGTAGATAAATTGGATGAAGAGTTTTTATATGTTCACTCGTTAGCTTCGGGTCTTGGTTCTAATGATATTGGATTGGATAGAGGGCAAATAGGCAATGGTGTTATTGTAAAATTTGTTAAAGCTGGAAATAAACTACTCTTGGTTCAACCGAATCAAAGATATAGAGCAATAACAAATAATAAATTAGAAAAGAAAAGTGTTGAACAGGCCTTTGCGAAATCAGTCTTGTTTGGTTTTAAAATAGAGGAAAATAAAAATGGTTCTTATGTAATTAATTTTACTCCTTTTTTGATGCAAGACACACATGGAGTTATTGATAGACTAAAAAATCAAAATGAAGGTAATTATAGTATAGACAAGAGCAAAAGCGCATTAAGTTTGGAAAGAACTAAGGCATTTCCAAAAAATGTAGAGTTTGAAGCACTTTTGACCTATAAAGGAACTCCCAAAAGAGGTAATATTTGGTCAGTTGCTCCCGATGCTAAATTTCTTACGGTTACTCAACACCACTCTTTTGTGCAGTTACCAGATGATAATTATAGAAAACGTGAATTTGATCCTAGAAGTGGAGCACTTTCTATATCATATTTGGATTATGCCACTCCGATACAAGAACCTATCGTTAAGAGATATATTAAAAGACATCGATTAGAAAAGAAAAATCCAGAACTAAAGATGAGTGAAGCTAAAGAGCCTATCATTTATTATTTGGATCCTGGGACGCCAGAACCTGTAAGGTCTGCATTATTAGATGGCGCTAGATGGTGGAATCAGGCGTATGAAGCGATTGGTTTTAAAAATGCTTTTCAGGTAAAAATGCTCCCATCTGATGCGGATCCCATGGATTTACGATATAACGTAATTCAATGGGTGCATCGTTCTACACGTGGTTGGAGTTATGGAGCAAGTGTGGTAGACCCAAGAACAGGAGAAATTTTAAAAGGGCATGTAAGCTTGGGAAGTTTAAGAATTCGTCAGGATTTCTTAATAGCGCAAGCATTATCTAATAAACCTTTTGCTAATAATGATGATAATTACAAACTTATGTTAGAAATGGCTTTAGCAAGAATAAGACAGCTATCTGCCCACGAAGTGGGGCATACTATAGGTTTTGCTCATAATTTTGCAGCCAGTACTAGTGATAGAGCATCTGTTATGGATTATCCGCATCCTACCATTAGATTAAAAGATAATCAAATTGATTTTTCTGACGCTTACGATACTAAGATAGGAGTTTGGGATAAAGTAACTGTAGCTTATAGCTATGCTGAGTTTAATAGTAAAGCTGACGAGAAAAAGGAATTAAATAAGATTTTAGATGAGGCTTATGCTTCGGGTTTACGTTTTATATCTGATAGTGATGCAAGACCGCAAGGAGGAGCTCACGGCTTAGCTCATTTATGGGATAATGGGAGTAATGCTTCTGAAGAATTAAAAAGTGTTTTAGAAGTAAGAAATCATGCGATTAAAAATTTTTCTGCTGATAATATTAGAACTGGGGAGCCTTATTCTGTTTTAGAAGATGTGTTTGTTCCATTATATTTTTTTCATAGATATCAGACGGAGGCTGCTGTAAAATTAATAGGAGGTCTTAATTATAATTATGCAACAAAAGGTGATGGACAAACGATTGTAGAAGTAATTCCGGTAAAAGAACAAAAGAAAGCGTTAGATCAGATTTTGAATACCATATCTCCTGAAGTTTTAGCAATTCCAGAAAGTAAACTAGGGTTATTTCCACCTCGTGCTTTTGGTTATAATCGCACTAGAGAGTCTTTTAAAAGTAAAACAGGAGTAGGGTTTGATGCCTTAAGCGCTGCATCTACAGCAAGTGATATGAGCTTATCTTTGTTGTTAAATAGTGAAAGGGTGTCTAGATTGGTGCAGCAGAGAAGTTTAAATAAAAATGCGTTAGGGGCATCTGAGGTGATCGATAGATTGATACAACAAGTGTTTAATTCAGAATCAAAAAGTGATTATTATAATGAAATACAAAACGTTGTAAAAAATAATACGTTAAAGCATTTAATGAAGTTAAGTAATGATAAAAACGCATATCCTCAAGTACAGGCTATCGCTTATAATTCGTTGCAAAAAATAAGCTCTCTATTAAAATCTCAAAATACTAACGTATTAAATAAAGTTTATAATGCCTACTTTGTGAAACAGATAGAGAATTTTATAGCTAATCCTAAAGATTTTAAACCAATGTCATCACCTAAGATTCCTGATGGTTCTCCTATAGGAAGCTTTCAATGTAATTTTTAATTTCATTCGCATATTCTCTAAAAATCCTAAGAACTAATTACTTATTCTAAAATATGATTATTGATCTAAGAAGTGATACTGTCACTAAACCAACTTCTCAAATGCTTGAAGCGATAATGAATGCCAAAGTAGGAGATGATGTATATAAAGAGGACCCAACGGTAAATTTATTAGAAGAAAAAATAGCAACCATGTTCGGTATGGATATGGCTTTGTTCTTTCCTTCTGGTAGTATGGCTAATCAAGCGGCAATTAAATTGCATACACAACCTGGTGAACAACTTATTGCAGATAAATATGCTCATGTATATAATTATGAAGGTGGAGGTGTTTCGTTTAATAGTGGAGTGTCTTGTAAGTTAATTGATGGGCATAGAGGAATGATTACTGCAGATCAAGTAGAATCATCTATCAACCCACCAGATTTTTATCATAGTCCATTAACGAGTTTGGTGTGTATCGAAAATACTACTAATAAAGGAGGAGGAGCGTGTTACGATTTTGATGAAATTTTAAGGATAAAAAGTGTTTGTAAAGAACATAACTTGGGATATCATTTGGATGGAGCAAGATTATGGAATGCTGTTATTGCTAAAAACCAGGGTTTTCAACAGTATGGAGAAGTGTTTGATACGATATCTGTATGTTTAAGCAAAGGTTTAGGAGCTCCTATGGGTTCTGTTCTAGTGGGGAAAAAAGAATATATGCAAAACGCTATAAGAGTTAGAAAGGTATTAGGTGGAGGAATGAGGCAGGTAGGATACATGGCTGCAGCTGGGATTTATGCCTTAGATAATCATATGGATCGTTTAATAGAGGATCATAAAAAAGCTACAGAAATAGGTGAGGTGTTGCAAACATTATCCTTTGTAAAAAGCGTGGAACCTATAGATACCAATATTATTATATTCACTATAGATAGAAATGAAGAAGAGTTTATAGCACAGATGGCAGAAAAAAACATTCATTTTTATGGAATGGGACAAGGAAAGCTTAGGTTCGTTACTCATTTAGATTACACTCACCAAATGCATGAATATTTTATAAACGATGTGTTGACGAAAGTTTAAAATAAAAAAGGCTGTTTGATGATCTCAAACAGCCTTTTAATTCTAATTAAGAATTTTATATTTCTTTTGTGTCCGCTCCAGGAGCATTTTCTTTTACAGAATTTATTCCGTTTTCCATTCCTGATTCAGAAGTATACATTTGACTACTTCCAATTATTTGACCATTTCCTGCTTTTAGATTAAAATAAAACTTACCGTCTTTTGAAGTTTTTCTTTCATATCTGCCATCTTCAGATGAATTTTTCTGTACAGAAGCAATTCCATTAACAGCAGCGGCTTTACTATTATACACTTCGCTACTCAGAATTACCTGTCCGTTTTTGGCTTTAAGCGTAAAATGAAAATTAGATCCCTCTTTATTTTTGAGTTCAAACATATTATAGTTGTTTTTTAAAATGTTAACTGATTTCTATAAAAGTATAGAAATAAAAGGAAAAACAAAAATGATTAAAACTTCAAAAAGTACCTTTTTGAGTATTTTATCGAGTAAAAAAACAATACGTCGAAAATGACTTCTTTTTTTGGAATCTTAATTTTAACATTTCTTTTTGATGTGGATAAATTTGTACCTTTAAGTGTAACATAATAATAACCACAAAAATCATCAAACATGAAAAATCGTATTTTACTTATTTTCCTTGCATTCGTAGGTGTAGCTGCTCAGGCTCAAGACCTTCCTGCAAATCCAGAACCTGGAAAATGTTATGTACGTTGTACCACTCCTGATATTTACGAAAATCAAACAGTACAAGTGCAACTAACACCGGAGTACAGAAAATTAAAAACATTTCCTGCTACTTTCGAAACAGTAACTGAGAGAGTTTTGGTAAAAGAGGAAACTAAGAAGTTTACTTATGTACCAGCAAAGTATAAGAATGAAACGGTAACTTTTATTAAGAAGCAAAAAGCATCCAAGTTATCTGTAATTCCTGCAAAATTTGGGAAAGGTTCAGAAACTTTAGAAATTAAGCCAGCATATGCTCAATGGGAGCTTGGTTCTCCTGCTCCAGATTGTGCATCTAGTAACCCAGATGATTGTCGTTACTGGTGTTATAAAGGGTATCCAGCTGAATTTACTACGGTAGCTGTACAAACGTTAAGTTCAGATGCAACTACAAGAAGTACTCCAATAGATGAATTAACAAGTACTTATACTAAAAGAGTAATTGCTGAGCCTGCAAAAGTAATCGAAGAAGTGATTCCTGCAGAGTATGCAACGATTACTAAAACAGTAATGGTAAAAGACGCATATAGTGAGGAAGTAGTAGTTCCAGCTACATTTAAATCAGTAAGCAAAGAAGTGCTTACTCAAAAAGGAGGTTTAACTACTTGGAAAGAAGTTGAGTGTTCATTAGTAGAATATTCTGCGTTACCAATCAACTGGAATTTAGGTAGTGCTACCCTTACTTCTCAGGCAAAAAGTATAATCGATACTAGATTAATGCCAGTATTAGCAAACAATCCAGGAGCAAAAATGGAGATTGCATCGCATACGGATGCCAGAGGATCAAAGTCTAGTAACAAAAGTCTTTCTGAAAGAAGAGCGCAGGCAGTTGTAACTTATTTATTGTCTAAAGGTATAAACGGAAGTAGATTAGTAGCCAACGGATATGGAGAAACAAGATTAAAGAACAGATGTTCTGATGGTGTTTCTTGTACTGAGCGTCAGCATGCGGCTAACCGTAGAACTGAATTTAGATTGATTAACAACTAATTTACGTTAAAGAGTATAAAAAAAGGAAGCAATTTGCTTCCTTTTTTTATTTCTATAGACTCATTTATTTAAAAAGATCTAACCCTGGTATATTAGGCATTCCTTCTTTAGCAACTGCAGCTAATTCTGTCTCATTAACAGATGTAGCTTTGGCTATTGCCTTATTCATTGTTAGAATTAGATAATCCTCTAATTGTTCTTTGTCATTTAACAACTCATCTGCAATAGAAATGCTTTTAACTTCTCTATTTGCTGTAATGGTAACTTTTAGAAGATTGTCAGAACTAGATTCATCTACCATAACAGTGTCTAATCTTTTTTTAGTTTCTTCAACTTTTTTCTGGGTTTCCTTTAGCTTACCCATCATTCCCATCATATCTCCAAACATCGATTTTGTTTTTTTAGAATTTATTAAGAACAAAATTAGTATTTTACCTGTTAATAAACTAAGAGATTTATGCTAAAAGTCTAAGGGTTATATAAATGGTAACTCTTACTTTTGCATCTTCGTATAGTTCAAATAAATATCAAGAAATTGCAGATAGAAGTTAAGAATCCCGTTGCAGAAAAGAAAGCTACTCATTTAGAAAAACATGGTGATGTTCGTATTGATAATTATTTTTGGTTAAATGATAAGGAAAATCCAGAGGTAATTAAGTATTTAGAGCAAGAGAATGAGTATAATGAAAAGATGATGGGGCATACTAATGACTTCCAAAAAAGCCTTTTTGAAGAAATGAAAAGTCGTATCAAAGAAGATGATTCTTCGGTACCATATAAGCTAAATGGTTATTGGTATATAACGCGCTATGAAACTGGAAAGGATTATCCTATTTACGCAAGAAAAAAAGGAAGTCTCGATGCAAAAGAAGAAATTTTATTTGATTGTAATGAAGAAGCTGAAGGACATTCCTATTTTAAAATGGTAGGTCTAAATGTTAGTCCAGATAATACTTTAATCGCATTTGGGGTAGATACTTTAAGTAGAAGGAAATATACCATTAGAATAAAAAATCTAATAACAGGAGAAATATATCCTGAAATAATTGAGACTACTACAGGTGGAAGTACTTGGGCTGCAGATAGCAAAACCTTATTCTATACAAAGAAAGACGAGGAGACCTTAAGGTCACATAAAATATATAGGCATATTCTTAATACAGATTCATCTAAGGATATAGAAGTGTATCATGAGTCTGACGACACCTTTAATACTTTTGTGTACAAAACCAAATCTAAACAATATTTGGTAATCGGTTCCAGTAGCACTTTAACATCAGAATATCATATTCTCAAGGCAGATGACCCTACAGGTGATTTTAAGGTGTTTCAGGAGCGTATTAGAGGTTTAGAATATGGGATAGCACATTATGATGGTAACTTTTATGTGCTTACTAATGCAGATGAAGCCAAGAATTTTAAATTGATGCAAGTTTCCGAAGAAAATACTTCAAAAAAGTATTGGAAGGATCTTATTCCTCATCGCAAAGATGTATTACTAGAGGATGTGGATATTTTCAAGGATTATTTGGTGATCAGTGAGCGACATAATGGTTTGAATAAGATAAATATTAAACGATGGGATGGTAAAGAAGATTATTATCTTCCTTTTGATAATGAAACCTACACCGCTTATGTTAGCACAAATGTTGATTTTGACACTAAAATCCTAAGATACGCTTACAATTCTTTGACTACTCCTAATTCAGTAATTGATTTTGATATGGAATCAAAAGAAAAACATGTCAAAAAAGAACAAGAAGTTTTAGGCGGAAAATTTGATAAAGCGAATTATGTTTCCGAACGTGTTTGGGCAAATGCAAAAGATGGAACTCAGGTTCCGATTTCATTAGTATATAAAAAAGGAATTAAAAAAGATGGAAGTAATCCTTTGTTACAATATGCTTATGGATCTTATGGCTCTACGATAGATCCATATTTTTCTACAGTGAGATTAAGTTTATTAGATAGAGGATTTATCTATGCAATCGCTCATATTAGAGGAGGAGAGTACCTTGGTCGTTCGTGGTATGAAGATGGTAAACTATTTAAAAAGAAGAATACATTCACTGATTTTATAGATTGTTCTAGGTTTTTAATAGATGAAGGGTATACTTCTACAAAACATCTCTATGCTATGGGAGGTTCTGCAGGAGGGCTGTTAATGGGAGCGATCGTGAATATGGCTCCTGAGTTATATAATGGAGTTGTGGCAGCAGTACCTTTTGTTGATGTAGTTACTACCATGCTAGATGATACAATTCCGTTGACTACTGGTGAGTATGATGAATGGGGAAACCCTAACGAAAAGGAGTATTATGAATATATGAAATCGTATTCTCCATATGACAATGTTGTAGCTCAAAGTTATCCGAATATGTTGGTAACAACAGGTCTACACGATTCTCAAGTTCAGTATTGGGAACCTGCAAAATGGGTTGCTAAACTACGTGAATTGAAAACAGATGAAAATTTATTATTATTACATACTAATATGGAAGCTGGTCATGGCGGAGCCTCAGGAAGATTTGAAGCTTTAAAGGAGGTAGCCGAGGAATATGCTTTTTTATTAGATTTAGAAGGTATAAATCATTAATTAAAAAAATTAACGTAACTTCGTAATGTTTTTCTAACAGTTTATAGACTCCCCTCACTAAGTTCTATAAACTTGTTAAAACACAACCCTTATGAAAGAAAATATACAAGCTTATAATAATGTTTTAGAGCTTATAGGTGACACACCACTTGTAAAATTAAACAGAGTTATGAAAGGCTATCCTGGGAATTTCTATGCGAAAATAGAATCATTTAATCCCGGACATTCTACTAAAGACAGGATAGCATTATACATTATAGAACAGGCAGAAAGAAAAGGTATACTTAAACCAGGTGACACCATTATAGAAACTACTAGTGGTAATACTGGTTTTAGTCTGGCAATGGTTAGCGTAATTAAAGGATATGATTGTATTCTTGCAGTTAGTTCCAAATCTTCAAAAGATAAAATCGCGATGCTTAAAAACATGGGAGCAAAGGTGTATGTTTGCCCTGCACATGTCAGCGCAGATGATCCTCGATCGTATTACCAAGTTGCCAAAAGACTGCATGAAGAAATAAAAGGTTCGGTTTATATCAATCAGTATTTTAATGAGCTAAATATTGATGCTCATTATAATTCAACCGGTCCTGAAGTATGGAAGCAAACTGGAGGAAATATAACTCATTTTGTAGCTTGCTGTGGAACAGGAGGTACCATTTCTGGAACCGCAAGATATTTAAAAGAACAGAACAGCGATATAAGAGTCTTGGGTATTGATGCCTATGGATCCGTATTAAAAAAATACCACGAAACTAAAGAGTTTGACGAGGAGGAAATTTATCCTTATCGAATAGAAGGTTTGGGAAAAAACTTAATACCTACTGCTACAGATTTTGAGATTATCGATAAATTCGAAAAGGTAAGTGATGAGGATAGCGCCCATTCTGCTAGAGAATTAGTAAGAAAAGAAGGTATGTTTTTAGGGTATACTAGCGGTGCTGCAATTCAAGGTATAAAGCAATTAGCTAAACAAGGTGAGTTTGACGAAAATAGCAATGTTGTTGTCATATTACCGGATCATGGATCTCGTTATATGAGCAAAGTTTTTAGCGATGATTGGATGATGGAACAAGGATTTTTTGATAGCGTTCATGAAGAAGATGCTACCAAAGTCCAGTTTGTGAAATAAAATTTAATAAAAAATAAACTAGAGCATCTGATAGTTTACAGATGCTTTTTTTGTGAAAAATAGATATTGTAGTGAATTGGTATATTATTATGGTATCACGTCAATTTTCTGTATTTTCGCACACTTAAGAAATCAAATTTACGGTAGATGAGAGATTTATTTGATAAAATATACAAAGACAAAGGGCCTCTAGGGAAATGGGCGGATCAAGCAGAGGGATATTTTGTATTTCCTAAATTAGAAGGTCCAATATCAAATAGAATGAAGTTTCAGGGTAGAGAAGTAGTTACCTGGAGTATCAATGACTATTTAGGACTGGCAAATATGGAGGAAGTCCGTAAAGTTGATGCTGAGGCAGCAGCGGCTTATGGATCAGCATATCCAATGGGTGCAAGGATGATGAGTGGTCACACAGATCTTCATGAACAATTACAGAATGAACTTGCAGAATTTGTGCATAAAGAGGCTGCTTATTTGTTGAATTTTGGATATCAGGGAATGGTGTCTACCATAGATGCATTGGTTAGTAAAGACGATATTATTGTATATGATGTAGACGCTCACGCTTGTATTATTGATGGTGTTAGATTACATCAAGGACAACGATATACGTACAGACATAACGATATAGAAAGTATCGAAAAGAACCTTATGAGAGCTACTAGAATGGCTCAGAAAACAGGAGGTGGAATATTATTAATCTCTGAAGGTGTTTTTGGAATGCGTGGAGAGCAAGGACGATTAAAAGAAATCGTTGCTCTAAAAGAGAAATATAACTTTAGATTATTCGTAGATGATGCTCATGGTTTTGGAACTTTAGGTGCTACAGGAGCAGGAACTGGTGAAGAACAAGGAGTGCAAGACGATATCGATGTGTATTTTGCAACTTTTGCGAAATCTATGGCTAGTACAGGAGCATTCATCGCTGCAGATCAGGAAATTATTGATTATTTAAAGTACAATCTACGATCTCAGATGTTCGCAAAATCATTACAGATGCAATTAGTTGTTGGTGCACTTAAGCGTTTAGATATGCTTAGAACAATGCCAGAACTAAAAGCGAAGTTATGGAGAAATGTAAATGCTTTACAAAATGGATTGCGAGACAGAGGTTTTGATTTAGGAACTACACAAAGTTGCGTAACACCAGTATATTTGAAAGGTAGTATACCTGAGGCAATGGCATTAGTTAAAGATCTAAGAGAGAACCATGGAATCTTTTGCTCTATAGTGGTATATCCAGTGATCCCTAAAGGAATGATTTTATTGAGATTGATACCTACTGCTTCGCATACCTTGGAGGATGTAGAAGATACATTGAATGCTTTTTCAGCTATTCGAGAATCTTTAGAAAATGGAACTTATAAAAAGATGTCTGCTGCTCTTGCAGAAGCAATGGGAGAGTAGATTATATAACCGATTATATAATAAAAAGCGCTATTTAATAAAATAGCGCTTTTTTTGTTTTATTATGGACAGCTTAAAATCGCATACGCAGGATCAATACAGTCTCCTCCGCAACAAATATGTGTTCTAGGACATAATATACCATTACAGATGACTTCTCCATCTCCACCTTTAATTTTTTGTAATTCTTGTTTTTTAAGTTCTCGTACGTTGTCGATTTTTAAAATGTTTTTGATCATGATTTATAGGTTTTAAAATAAGTAATATTGTTTTTTAATAATGATTAATGAGAAGGACAAGCCTATAAAAATTGTGTTTTTTGATAGCTATGTGAATTACCTTAACAGTTAGGTAATTCAAATGCGATCAAGGGATTAAAACAAACTCCAGTACAACAAATATGATTTGTAATACAATCAGAGTCATTATAACATAAAGAACGCCCAGTGTTTAGATGATCACCTCCTTTGATATTTTCTTGTACCGTTCTATTTAATTTTTGTACACCTTGAATTTTTAGAATGTTGAGTAACATAATTGAGAATTTTAAGTTTAAAAATGATTTGTAATGAAATAATAGTGATCTACCTATTATTTATTAGTAATTAGAAGACTGTTATTCTTATCGGCAGTGATATTCTGGACCTTGTACACATCTTCCATTAACACAAGTACAACGACCATCTGTATTAATAGAACAGTCTAAGGTTAAAGGTCCAAAATTACAATATGGACTGCTACCACCGTTAATAGATAATTGTTGTTTCTTTTGGAGTTCTTTAACTCCATTTAAGTTTAAAATGTTTTTGATCATAACTATTTGGTTTAAAGAGATAATATTTCTTTCCAAAATAGCTTATAAATGGGGAAATTTTAAACTTTTTGTATTAAAAATCTATTAAAATAACTGAAGATTTGTTAAGAAAAATATTTTCTGTAAGTCCTTCTCATTTTATGCTGCTCATGTTCGTAGTCATTCCAAAGAGCCTGAATAGCCTTGTTTTCTTCTAATTCAGGATTGGTTTCTACCATTTCAATTCCGTTGCGAATAAAGGTTTCGTTCATTTCTTTAAATATCAAAGCGGTAACACCTTTGTTTTGATATTCTGGATCAACCCCTATTAAGTAAAATGCTGCAGTATCGTTTCTGCGTTGTGCTTTAAGAATATGTAAAAACTTTAAGGGATAAATTTTACCATTCATTTTCTTTAAAGCTTTGGAAAAAGAAGGCATTACAATAGAGAAAGCGATGAGTTTTCCAGTGTTATCCGCGATACAGGTAATATATTCTGGATTTAAGTAGGGTAGATACTTTTTCTTGTACATTTCTACCTGATATTGTTGTATAGGCACAAAGGTCTGCAAACTGCTATATGTTTTATTAAGTAGATCAAACATATCATCTGCATATTTTAATAGCTCTTTACTCTTCCTGAACTTTAGTAGTTGAAGTTGATAACGCTCCTTAATTATTTTCGCAAACTTAATAACCTTTTCTTTAGTCTCTTTTGGAACTTTAATTTTATATTCAACCCAAGTTGCAGCATCTTCAAAACCAAGTTGTTCCATATGTTCTTTATAATATGGATAATTATACCAAGTGATCATGGTATTAAGCTCTTCGTACCCCTTAATAAGGATACCTGCTTTATCCATATTAGAAAAACCTACTGGGCCTTCCATATATTCTAAAGAATGTTGTTTTCCAAATTCAGTAACTTTTTCTAAAAGCGCTTTTGTAACTTCGATATCGTCAATTACATCAAACCAACCAAAACGTACTTTTGCTTTTTTTTGTTCCTTTACCTCAATCCAATTGATAATAGCTGCTATTCTACCTACAATTTTATTGTCGCGATATGCTAAAAAGTATTTTGCTATTGCATTTTTAAAAACAGGATTCTTTTTTGGGTTCATTACATCCAATTCTTCCTTAATAATCGAAGGAACGTAATAAGGAGAGTCTTTATATAATTCAAAGGGAAACTTAACAAATGTGGTCAAATCTGCTTTGGAGGTAATTTCTTTTATGGTAATCATACAACTTCGCTAGTTCATAGCAAATATATAACGCTTTTGTCAAACATCTTAACGTATTTGTATCATTTTAATAAATTACAGAATAAGTTTATTGTATTTAGAAACTTAGATGTTTTCAAAAAAAACTCCATTAATCAAATTAATGATTAATGGAGTATAGGATACTGAACAAACAATAATTTCACCTATTGTTTTTTAACACACACAACTTTAGTATCCAGGATTTTGAGTAATGATACCATTACTAGCAAGTATTTCGGAATCGGGAATTGGGAACACATAATAGTTAGGATTAACAGTTTCTCCCATTTCCACATCCACGGTACCTGTTCTAACAAGATCAAACCATCGTTGTCCTTCAAAGGCTAATTCTAATCTTCTTTCATCTGCAATAGCTTGTCTAACTTCTATTTGTGTATTTGCGGTACCGCTTAAACTGGCTAAACCAGCTCTAGTTCTAATATCATCTAGTAGACTTAAAATAGTTGCTGATTGAGATCCATCTCCATTATTATTTTCATTAAGTGCTTCTGCATACAATAAAATGACATCTGCTAATCTCAATTCGATCCAATCTTGATCTGGATTTTCAGATAAATACTTTATTCCTCTAACGGCATCTTCATCCACCGTGAGAGCTTTTCTATTAACATCTCCTGCCGCATCAAATGCAGCTACTAAATCTAAGTCCAATGGTTCAAAAGATTTTGAATCATTACCAATATACCAACCTGTAAACTCTGTAAAACCATATTCATCTGGAATTGAGCTTGATACTTGAGTCGCAAAAAGAATCTCAGAGTTTAAATCATTGGCATCTCCAAAAATATCAGCAAAGTTAGCCTGTAAACTTACGCCTGCATCTGCTGCACCATTTACCACAGCTGCGAGATATGATTCTGCACTAGTAAAGTCGCCTATTTGCATGTAAACTTTACCTAATAAACCTTGAGCAGCTATTTGTGTAGCTCTACCGTTTGATAAGCCAGAATTATTCAGAACTGATATGGCATCTTGTAAGTCTGGGATAATAATATTATTGTAAATGTCCGCAGCCGGTTGTCTTGTTAAATCTAAGCTAAGATCTCCAGAACTTAGATTTACAGTAACATCTCCAAAAACACGCACTAGCTTAAAATATGATAAAGCTCTTAAAAACTTTGCTTCACCAACATCTGTCGTATTTGCTGAATTTTCAATAACATTGTTTGCACTTAAAATTGATCTATATAAAGCAATATAAAACGGTTCAAAGAACTGATCTTCCATAACTATGAGATCACTATTGAATCTATCAAAAGACGGGTAAGGCTCTTCTATCATTAATGCATTATCAGCTCTAAAATCTCCCATTACTGCCATAGGAGTTACCGAACCTAATTGATAGAAGTATGCTGCATTAAGAACACCTTCAAAATCAGTTAATGAATCTGAATTTGCGATATTTGATGGCACCTGGTCTAAATCTTCACAGGCAGCGATGAATAACGCCATTGCCAATAATAAAATGATTTTTTTCATTTTTTCTTTTTTAAAAATTAACATTTAAACCAAACGTAAAACTTCGTACAATAGGGCTTGCACCAACTTGAACACCATATGTCGTCGGACCTGCGTAACCGCTATTTCCAGTTTCAATACCTTCTGGATTATATGAAGTGTAATCATCTCCCCAGATGTATAATAGGTTAGTAGAGGCTGCATAAATTCTAAGAGAATTCAAACCTATTTTGTTTATTAATTCTCTATTTAAAGTATAACCTATAGTTAAATTTCTTAATGCTATATACGAAGCATCCTGAATACCGTGATCGGTTTGTCTTCTGTTACCTATATAGTGCTCTCCATTATGATCTGCAATACCATCGTCATTTGCATCAAAAGTATCTACCAATCGACCAGACCATTGTGATTCATAGTAAAGAGGGTCAATATTATATACTTCTGCTCCGTGGGATCCCTGCCATTGCATAGAGAAATCAAAAGCCTTGTAGCTCATAGAGGAATTTAATCCCCAATAAAAATCGGGTGTGGCTTGACCTATTTTTACATAATCATCGCTATCGATAACACCATCTCCATTTTGATCAACTACATAGGATTCTCCCGAAGTATTATTAGGATGTCTTGTAGGATCTTCTAAAAACCTCATTTCTACTTCACCAATAGTTTCTAAGCCCCACATTTCACCAATTTCTCCACCTACATAATTTCTAAATATAGGACCTCTACCACTTTGACCATATTGAATTTGAGGAAGTTCATCTACATTGTCTAGATCAGTAATTTCTGTATTCACTGTAGCTAGGTTTGCATTAATATCCCATGTAAAATTTTCATTTTGAATAAGACTAGCGGAAAGTTCAAACTCAAGTCCAGAACTCGTCATATCACCATTGTTTACTATTATAGAAGGTTGACCAACAGTAGTATAGGATACGGTGCTTCCTATTAACATATCTTCGATGTCAGAATTATAATAGTCTACGCTTAGTCTAAAACGATTATTAACAAACCCTAAATCAATACCATAATTTGTTTCTGTATTCGTTTGCCAGGTTAAATCAGGGTTATTTACATTACCAGAAATTCCAAATCCAGTACCGAAAACTGTAGGAATAGGATTTAAAAGGCTTTGTGCATCAAAATCATTTAAGAATGAACTGGTTCCTAAAGAACCTGTACTAAATCTTAGTTTTAGAAGACTTAAAGCATTTGATTTCCAAAAGTTCTCGTTATGAACATTCCAACCTAAGGACATAGCAGGAAAAACTCCATACTGTTTGTTCGCTCCAAAACGAGAATCTCCATCTCTTCTAAGTGAAGCTGATACTAAATAACGATTATCATATGCATATTGTATTCTACCAAAAACACTTTTTCTTGATCTCGTGATTTCAGTTTCCGTTGTAGTAATATCTTCTGGATTTAACAGATTGTAGTTGATAATATCGCTATTGGGAACATTAGTACCTACAAGAGAAGTACCGTTAATGTAGTTATTTAAAAATTCATAACCGATCACTGCATCAATATCATGTTTGCCTATAAGTTTATTATAGTTTAATGTGGTGGTGCTTAAAATAGATGAAGCATTTCTAGTACTCTCGTCTAAATCCGTTTGATCGGTACGTGCTCTTGAATCTGCTCCTAAACCTTGATAATAGTAGTTTTGAGTATTATTAAAATCTCCACCTAAGGCGGTCTTTAAAAATAAACCATCCATGATTTCATACTGTATATAGGATGAAAGATTTGCGAAATAAACTTTTTGCCAAGCATCCGCATTATCTAATTTTTGGGCAGGCCCAGCATCTCCTGAACCCCCAATTCCGTTATTATCTCTACCGTAATGCCAATCATCAACTCTATCTCCTGGTTGTAATTCATAGATACTTGTTGGGCCAATACCACCTCTATAACCATTATCAAAAGGTGATAACCCTAACCCTTGTGCTTCCGCATCTAATGCTTGCACGAATGCAATAGATTCTGCTGTATGATAAACAGGGTGAACACCATAAGCTCTCAATAGATCTCTCATATCGTGTGCTAAGATGTCTCTTCTAGATGCAAAACCGTTAAAGCTTAATCCAGCTTTAAATTTATCACCAGATTGAGTGTCAATATTTAATCGTGCATTAAATCTTTCAAACCCTTGTGTTATTGCTACCCCTTCTGCATTTTGGTATCCTACAGATCCGAAAAACTTCGAGTTTTCGGAGCCACCTGACATACTAAAATCATGATTTGTAGTAACACCAGTTCTAAATAACCAGTCTTCTGGACTAATGGCACCAGGAGAATTTTCATATGCTCTTAATCGGTATTCTACAAAAGCTGGATCAACTTGTGATAAATCCCAATTACCAGCAGCAATTTCCTGTCTTGAAAATGCAGCCCATTCAGGTCCCGATTTTAAGATGTTTTTTCGGTATTTGTTGGAAATACTAATGAATGAATTATAACTAAATTGTGGTCTTCCTGATTTACCCTTTTTTGTTGTTACCAAAATAACTCCGTTAGCACCATTTGCTCCATATATAGCTGCTGAAGCCGCATCTTTTAATACTTCTAAGCTTTCAATGTCGCTAGGATTTACAGTAGCTAAATTTCCAGAAATTTGATAACCATCTACGATGATTAATGGTCCAGAATCACCGGAGAGAGAAGAAGCCGCACGTACCTGAATTTTTGGATTGGCACCTGGCTCAGGATTTTGATTTTGTATAAGTACACCGGATAATTTACCTGCTAAGGCTTCATCCACACGAGTTGCCTGTATGGCTGCAACATCGCTCCCTTTAACTTGAGCAATAGCACCTGTATTGTGTGATTTCTTTCTAGTTCCATATCCTACAACAACTATTTCTTCTAATGCTTCAGAATCTTCTTCCATTTTCACATTTAAAGTAGTTTGGTTAGATATTGTAATAGTTTGGGTGGTAAGTCCTATGTAGGTAAACTGAAGTACATCTCCTGAGGACACCTGTATTGCATATTTTCCATCAAAATCTGTAACTGTACCGTTAGAGGTTCCTTTAACCAGAACACTGACGCCTGGTATAGGCGTGTTTGTTTCTACAGATGTTACGATACCAGTTAACTCATAACTTTGTTGAGCATAGGAGTTAAAATGATACAATAACAATAGCGTAAACATTAAAAAGCTTTTAAATTTTACAAGTAATCGTTTCATTGTTTAGTTTATTTTAGAAATAAGCACATAGCCATTACTGGCTATTTTTAATTTGTGTGTATTGCTATTACTTAACTAAACATTAACAAGAGTAAAGGTTTAACTCTATATTATTTGTTACCTTTGTCAATGCGTATTTGTTTAAGTAATAAAGCGTATTATTCATTTTAACAGACTTCTCTCTCGAAACTTGAAGTGATAAATAGAATAATTTAAGAGGATAGGTTTCACCTGTCCTTTTTTCATTTAATGTTTTAATTTACATAGGCAAGGAGTATTAGGTTCTACAGTATTGGTATAAATCATTAAAATGTATTTTCAAGCTTTCTGTAGCTTGATCTGGATCATTATTTTTTATTGCATTTACGATATCTTGGTGTTCTTTAATTAGGGTAGAAAAGTTGGTTTTATCGCAAATTTTATTTGTTACGAAATTTGTTATTATTTCAGGAGTTATAACGAGCATTAATGAATTAATAACACTATTACAACTAGCTTCTGCTAATTTTAGATGAAATAGTAGATCTTCATCGATAGCATTCTCTCCATTAATAGATTTATTTATGTAAGCTTCATGAGCAACCTCTATTTGATAAAGTTGTTGCTCTGTTCTGCGAACGGCGGCTAGTTTAACAGCCTTTGTTTCTAAGATCAATCTGGTTTCTACTAATGATTTAAAATCCGGTGTTTGCAAGTGTAGAATATTGGCCATCATAGAATTCAATGCACCTACACCTATTTTGGAAACAAAAGTTCCACTCTTAGGATATTTTTTTACAAGTCCGTAAAACTCTAATTTTTGAATTGCTAGTCTTAATTGACTTCTACTCACTCCAAATTTTTCCGATAAGGTTCTTTCGGAAGGTAATTTGTCTCCTGGTTCGAGTTGACGGTTTATAATTAATTCTCTTATTTTAGAAATAACCGTTTCAATTTCATCTCTAGGAGATAATGATTCTGGTTTCAAGTTAGTTTTCATAGTTTATAATTGGTCAACCAAATTGGTTAACCAAATATAAGGTAATTATTTTAACCTGCGTATTTTTTATGTTAAAAAATGATGGAAATACTAATTTAGCGCATCCTTTTATTAGGAATTATCATTTTATTGCGTAAATGTTTTTATCGTTACTTACGGAAATTATGGAATTAAAAAAGGCTGAGTACAATAGCACTCAGCCTTTTTCATATGGTATACAAACTCGGATGTTATTTCCGGAATATATTAATGATTAATTATCATTATTATCATTTTCCTCTTTTTCTTTTTCTTCTTTTTTTCTCTTCTTTTCTTCAGCTTTTTTACGCTTTTCTTCTTCCTTTTTTCTTTTCTTTTCTTCTTTCTTTCTTCTTTTTTCTTCAGCTTTTTTACGCTTCTCTTCTTCCTTTTTAGCTTTTTCCTGCTCTTTCTGTAACTTCTCGTAAGCAGCATCTATATCTTCTTCGTCCTCTGCGTCTTTCTTGTCATCAGTTTTATCTTCTTTGGCATCAGGTTTCGTGTCAGAACCGAGCTCTTTTTCCATCTCTTCCAACTTCTTGAGTTCTTCATCTATCTGCTTCAGTTCATCATCCACACCTTCGTCTTGCTCCATTTTATCCAATTCGGCATCGATGTCTTCGATCATTTTTTGCTTTTCTTTTTCTGCCTTTAATTTTGCTTTTTCAGCTTGTTTTGCAGCTTTAGCTTCACGTTTTAGACGTCTTCTTTCTTCTTTCTTAAATTTCTTTTCGTCTTTTTTATCCTGCTTCTCTTTTTCAATTCGTTCGCGTTCTAAACGTTGTGCTGTTCTTCTTTCATCTAGGTCTTTCTCCATTGCATCTCGATGACTACCATCTTCAAAATCATTAATGAATGGAGTTTGCTCTTGTTTTAAACTATCGTTTTCAATTTCTTCGATTTCTTCATCTAACTCCAGGCCATCTTTATCTTTATCATCTTCCTCTTCCTCGTTTTCATCCTTTTTGATCCCGCTTTCGAATCCTGGCTTTTCAATAATCTCATCTTTACGATGCCAATCAAACCTATAGGAAGCACCAAGACTTACTCTAAATATCGATGGAGTATCTTTAAAATTGGTGGCAATGTTGGCATCTATTTGCAGATCCTGGTTCCATAAATAGGCTCCACCAAGTCTTATAATATTATCGCTATAGAAATCACTCTTTTGTCCTTGGTATTCACCAAATATGGCCCATTTATCATTTAGAGTATGAGTACTTGTGATAATCCAACCATAAGCGGGATTATCCGTAGTGATTTTATCTACAATAAGATTTGTAACTAATACCCAACTACCAGCATTGCTCGTCCACCAGTTGTTTTGAGTCATTATAACAATTTTTGGACTTATGGTTGCATCCGTTGGAAAAGTAAAAGCGTTATCTGTATTTACATAATTCATACCTACGTATGCAGAAACCGCTGGGATTAAACTTTTCCACTTAAATCGATAACGTTCTTTCCAACTTTTTAACTCATCATAATTGATAGAGTCATTTTCTTTAGGTTTTTTATAAGGATCATAAATAAGGTATTTAACTCCTATAGTATTGGATTCAAAGTCAGTTTTTCTGATTTTTTGTTCGTTGGCACCAATAGTTTGCCTGATCCCGTCACTTCTAAAACTACCATCTAAGCTAATTTCTAATTGCTCGATAAGTAACCCGTATCTTATGTTATAATCAAAGTTGAATGTACTTGATTTTGTATCAAATATTTTATGTCTTTCTCTTCCGAAACCTAACCCACCTTCGAGTTGTAATACATTATTACCAACAGAAAAGGCACCTTGAGAAACTCCAGGTCTGTTTGTATTAATCTTTTCAGTGTATTGAGCAGTTGAAGTTAGACCAAGTAGCAATAGGCTAACTACCAGCAGCATCGATTTAGGGCTCATATTCCATAGATTTGGTTCAAATATAGCAGATTTTATCATTTTTTTAGGATTGACTGCCTGTAATTGTATAGAGAGTTCCCTATTTTTGAAAAAAAATAATATGCAAGAGGCTTCTTTCTTAGGGGTATTAAAGGTAATTCTCATTCTGTTATTGATATATTACGGATTAAAGATACTAACGCGATTATTTGGTCCTCTATTGCTTAGATATGTAACAAAGAAAGCTGGAGAAAGATTTCAACAACAGTTTCAGCAATATAATCAGTCTCAGTCTTCTGGAGATAATGATGTAACCATTGATAAAAAGCCAAAACAAAAATCTACTAATAAAGATGTGGGAGAGTACATCGATTTTGAGGAAATTGATTAATTTGGCGGCTCATACATAAATTGTCATTCGCATGATGCCTTATCTAAAAAGAATTTTACCTCATATCTTCGTGATTTTAGGTTTTATTATCGTTTCATTAGTTTTTTTCAATCCTGTTCTTAGCGGAAAAATGATATATCAAAATGATATAAAATTATATGAAGGTACGGCTAGGCAACAAAATGAATTTCGGAAAAATACCGGAGAGGAAACTTTTTGGAATAATGCAGCCTTTGGAGGGATGCCCACATATGCTTTAGGAGCAAAGTTTCCTCATGATTATATGGATAAGTTGGATCGATTGATTCGGTTTTTACCAAGACCTGCAGATTATCTCTTTCTGTATTTAGCCTGTTTCTATGTTTTGTTACTGGTGATGCGAATTCCTTGGAAAATGGCAATTGTTGGAGCTTTGGCCTTTGGGCTGTCCTCTTATTTGATTATTATAATAGGAGTGGGGCATAATGCAAAAGCACATGCTATAGCTTATTTTCCATTAGTTATTGCTGGTATACTTTTAGTATTTCAAAAACGGTATGTCTGGGGATTTCTGCTTACCGCAGTGGCGATGGGATTGGAAATACAGGCTAATCACTATCAAATGACTTATTATTTAGGTTTATTAGTAGTTGTCTTGGGAATAAGTTATTTAATAGATGCTTTCAAAAAGAAAGAATTACCACATTTCTTTAAGTCTTCAGCAATATTGATCGTTGCTGCTTTTTTAGGTTTGGCGACTAACGCTACTACGTTATTATCTACAGCGGAATACGCAAAAACAAGTATACGAGGTAAAAATTTGTTAGCTGATGCCACAACGAAGAGTTCTGAAAAGAATGGACTGGATTATGAATACATAACGGCGTATAGTTATGGAAAGTTAGAGTCTTTAAACCTTTTCGTTCCTAAATTAATGGGACTAGGTAGAGCTTCTGATTTGGGGAAAGAATCAGCTTTCTATCAAAAGCTATTGCAGTTAGGCGAGTCTCCTGAAACCGCAGATTATTATGCTAATATTACTGGCTTATATTGGGGAGCTCAACCTTTTGTAGAAGCACCTCCTTATCTTGGGATTACAGTTGTTTTTCTTGCATTATTGGGATTACTTTTAGTAAAAGGTAGATTGCGCTGGTGGTTACTTGGCGGAATGATTGTGTCATTAACTTTAAGTTGGGGTAAGAATCTAGATTTTCTTACACGCTTTTTTGTTGATTATGTTCCCTTATACAATAAATTTAGAGCGGTTTCCAGTATTCAGGTACTACTAGAATTTGTAGTGCCAATTGCAGCAGTATTTGGACTCTACCAGCTTTTTAATGAAAAAACAGAGTTTAAAGAAAGACAAAAGAAATTTTTAATTTCTTTAGGAGTGTTTGGAGGATTATGTTTGATATTCTGGTTGTTTGGTGGAAGCTTATTCAGTTTTAAATCTCCAAATGATGTACAGGTGGCTATTAAACAACCTGCTATATTCGATGCCATCAAAGAAGATCGTATTACGATTATGAAAAGTGATAGTCTTCGATCTTTATTATTTATTCTTCTAATAGCTGGATTACTTTGGTTTACCTTAAAGAAAAAGATTTCTGAAAATCTAATGCTGGTTGGAGTTGGTATTTTAGTGATTCTGGATTTAGGAGGTGTAGATCGACGCAGTGTAGATAGTGATTCCTTTATTTCTAAAAGAGAATATAAACAATATTTTCAGCCAACAGCTACTGATAAACAGATTCTTAAAGACAACTCTTATTATCGTGTATTAGATCAGGCAAGAGGGTTTAGAAATTCTCATACCAATAACTTCTTCAATTCTATAAATGGATATTCTGCCGTAAGACCTAGGAAGATTGATGATATTTATAATCAACACATTTTACAAGGAAATCTAGAGGTTGTGAATATGTTGAATGTTAAGTATGTAATACAGCAAAATGAAGATAGAAAATTAACCGTACAAGAAAACCCATCCATAAATGGACCTGCATGGTTTGTTTCTGAATTAAAATTTGTAGATGGTTATAAGTCTGAATTTGATGCTTTAAACGATATAGATACCAAAAACACGGCTGTTATTAGAAATGAGTTTAAAGATGAGTTAGAAAGTTACAAACCAGTAAAAGATAGCGTTTCTACCATATCAATTTCGAAAACAGATCCAAATCATTTAGCGTATAATATGTATACGAATAAACCTGGATTTGTTGTTTTTTCGGAAACCTATTATAAAGACGGATGGAATGCTTATATCGATGAAGCTCCTGAGACTGTTTATCCTGTAAATTATATGCTTAGGGGTATAAAAGTTCCTGCAGGTAAGCATACTATTGAGTTTAAATTTGAACCACAAGTAGTAAAAACAGGAAGTTCTATTACTTTGGCAAGTTCTATTATCTTTGGGTTATTGTTTTTAGGAGCTTTGTTTTTTGAGTATAAAAAGAGGAAAACAGATGTTTCTGAATAGCACTCTTACAAGGTTTTGAAAGTATTATTAATAACATATTACTGGCCTCCTGCGGGAGGTCCTGGAGTACAAAGGTGGCTCAAGTTTGTTAAATACTTCAAGGAATTCGGAATTGAGCCAACTGTATATATTCCCGAAAATCCTACGTATCCTTTAATAGATGAATCCTTGATTTCAGAAATTCCTGCGGATGTTACTATTATTAAACAACCAATTTTTGAACCGTATCGTTTTGCAGAAATTTTTTCTAAAAAAGATTCTAAAACCATCAGTAAAGGAATCATTGCCGGAAAAGATAAACAATCTTTCATGCAGAAACTTATGTTGTTCATTAGAGGTAATTTTTTTATACCAGATGCGCGCAAATATTGGGTAAAACCTTCTGTGAAATTTTTAAATGATCTTATTTCTAAAGAGAATATAAATATTGTAGTTACTACTGGACCACCGCATAGTATTCATCTGATAGGGAAGGAGCTTAAGAAAAAACTGGATATTAAATGGGTAGCTGATTTTAGAGATCCTTGGACAACTATTGGTTATCATAAAAAACTGAAGCTTATAAGAAGTGCAAGAGATAAGCATATACAACTAGAGAAAGAGGTGTTGTCATCTGCAGATCACATAACTGTTACGAGTTATACAACTAAAGAAGAGTTTTCTAATATTACTAAACGACCTATCTCGGTAATTACGAATGGATATGATACTGAAGAGGTTGCTGATATTCGATTAGATACTACTTTTACAATTTCACATATTGGGTCTTTGTTATCAGGACGAAATCCAAAGAGATTGTGGCAAGCGATATATGACACTGCACAAGAGAATGAAGATTTTGCAAAACAATTAAAACTACGATTAGTAGGTGCAGTGAGCGAAGATGTTTTATCCTCTATTAAAGAAGCAGGTTTATCAGATTTTCTGGAAATTAAAGGATATGTTTCTCATAAAGAAGCTATAGAGATTCAGCGTAGTTCTCAGGTATTATTATTAATAGAGATTGACTCAGAAGAAACAAAATGTATTATACCTGGGAAACTATTTGAATATATGATCTCCGAAAGACCTATTATCGCTGTTGGCCCCAGAGATGCAGATATTTCTAAATTAATAGAAGAAACAGATTCCGGGAAATATTTTGATTACGATGCTTATGATGAAATGAAACGTTTACTTCTTGAATATTTTAGTAAGTTTAAAGAAGGAAAACTTGATTCTCAGGCGATTGGAATTGAAAAATATAGTAGACGATCTTTGACCAAAGAGATGTCTATGTTGCTAAAAAGTCTAGCCAACGGTAAGCTATAAAATTAAAGAATGGGAATAGTTGCTAATCAATCGATCAAAAATGTCATCATTACTTGTTTAGGTTTTGGGATTGGTGCTATTAATACCTTGTTTCTTTTTACAAAATTTTTGGAAGAGGAGTACTACGGACTGATTTCTTATTTGTTTTCTGCATCAAATATTATCTGGCCTTTAATGGCTTTTGGAGTGCATAATACTGTTGTAAAGTTTTATTCATCCTATTCCGATAAAAAGGAACAAAATAAGTTTATGACGATAATGCTTATTTTACCTATGTGCGTCGCTATTATCATTGGTGCCGTAGGTACTGTTTTTTATGAACATGTCCTAAGTTATTTTGAAGAAGATAACACTATTGTACAGCCTTATGTTTGGACCATTTATGTGCTCGCTATTGCTTTATCTTATTTCGAAATATTTTTTGCTTGGGCTAAAGTGAAACTTAAAAGTGTTTTTGGTAATATTTTAAAAGAATTGTTCGTAAGAACTTGTCTTATGGTATTACTATTTTTAGTCTATTTAGAAGTAATTACCGTAGTACAATTTATTTATGCGATTGTATTCGTATATATAGCTAGATTATGCATTATGGCTATTTATGTATATAGATTGCTAAATTTCTCATTTAGCTTTTCATTGCCTTCTAATTTCATAAACGTATTTAAGTATTCTTTATTGATTTTGTTGGCAGGATCTGTCGCTACTCTTTTAATTGATTTGGATAAGACAATGATAGAACGTTATCTACCTATCGAATATGTGGCTAAATATGGTATTTGTGCTTATATCGCAAGTGTAATCATTATTCCTTCCAGAGCGATGCATCAAATTACATATCCGTTAACGGCAAAACTCATTAATGAAAAGAATTTTGAACAACTTAGAATACTATATAAAAAAAGTTCTTTGAATCTTTTCGCAATCAGTGGTTTATTATTCGTGTTGATTATTTGTAATGTAAATCAACTTTTTGAGTTAATTCCGGATGAATACGAATTGTTTATCTGGGTGGTAATTCTTATCGGAATAGCTAAGTTATTTGATAATGTGCTAGGCAATAATAATTCGATCATATTTAATTCAGATTATTATCGTTTGATTCTATACATAGGAATTGCCATGGCAGTTATTGCTTTTGTTCTTAATTGGTTACTCATCCCTGAATATGGAGTAGTAGGGGCTGCTATAGCTACCAGTATGGCGGTATTTTGCTACAATACTGCAAAAGTTTTTTTAGTGAATATAAAGTTTAAAATGCAACCATTTTCTAAAAAGACTTTTCTAGTTGTAATCATGATTTTAGCTTTTGTATACGGTTTTTATTTTTGGGATTTTACTTTCCATCCAGTTGTGAATATAGGTTTTAAAAGTATACTTATAGGAGGTGTTTATGTAGGTGTTTTATATTTCTTACGAGTATCGGATGATATTAATGATATAATAAAGAAAATCCCTCGAGGTGCCTAAGCATACTACTCTGAGGGATTTTCTAACTAACCAACCAAAAAAATAAATTCTTTATATTAACTTCTACTTCTTGCTGTACGAGATCTAGAATTATTAGATCTTGTAGCTCTGTTCGTAGAATTACTTCTTCTAGTTTTTACTTGAGATCTTGTAGAACTTCCTTTACTAGTATATCGACTGTTATTAGAGCCTTTTGTTACATTCCCAGATCTATTATTTCCGTTAGACCTTGAAGTTCTGGCTTTTGAAGAACCTCTTCTAGAGTTATTATTGGTTACAGCACTTCTAGTTCTCTGAGATCTGTTATTAGATTGTACTCTATTTCTACTTTCGGTATTTCTAGGTGTGACATTTGTTCTAGTTCTATCTGATCTTCTTACCTGACTTCTTGTATCAATACTTCTAGTACTTCTATTAGTCACGGTGTTTCCACTTCTATTCGTTCTTACATTATCTCTGCTATTAGAGTTTCTTGTAATAGCGTTACTTCTTGTTGTACTTCTAGAAGAATTTCTATTTTCAGTAGTTCTGTTTCTATTCACTGTTCTTGATCTAGAACGATTTACTGTATTATAGTTACGATCATTTCTTTTATACATTTCCGTTCTTCTATCTCGAGTTCTATAGTCAAGACTTCTAGCTCTATTTACTCTATATCCTCTGTTGTATGACGCAACTCTTTGATTAGGTCTATAATATGTACGACTTCTATATGGTCTTGCATAATATCCATCAAAGTAGTTTCTTCTGAATACATTATACGAACATCTATAAGGAGTATAAAATCTTCTATAAGGTCTATTGAAAACGATACATCTGCTAACTACTGGTACCGTAAAATAAGCGTGAAAAGGATTGTATACATAATACCTGTTAAAATCATTAATGAATCCAGTACAGTTTACAAAATTACCATAGCTGTTATAGTTTACATATAATCCACCAACTCTAGATACTCTACCAAAACGGTTGTAGTTGATGAATACATCTCCAGCTTGACTAATTCTACCATAATAATCATAAAAGATCGGTACATTTTCTACCTGTACTACAGCTCCATAATCATCATACTGTACGTAGGCATCATAATTATATCCAGAATTAAAACTAATGTTTACTCCAGGACGGTTAATATTTACACTAACTCCGCCTCTTGGTCTGTTTACATAGAAATCAAATTGTCCGTCTGCGTATACCGAAAACTCAACTCCATTCTCATGAAAGATGAATGATTTTCCGTAATTGTAATAACGAGATACGGTTTCTGTATTTGTTTCCAATGCATTAGCACTAAAAGTTGCTAATAGTAAGCCTGTAAAAAGTAAAACAATATTTTTCATAATCTGTGATTTTATAAAGAGTGTAAAAATTTGTTTTTTGCACTCACTTATATAGTATCAAGCAGCGTGCCAAAAATTACTTTTCTCTATATATTATACATACGTTTATTCCATGAAACAGACTATTTTTGTATGATAAGTATTTGATAAACAGTGTTTTGGTTTTGACCCAGGTCTTTTTGGATACGATATGTTTCTATATTTTAAACCCTATATATATTAAAAATTTAAAAGTGATAGTGGACTTGATTAAAACTATGAGTACATAAAAGAAAGCCTGCTACCAAATTGATAACAGGCTTTCAAAAACTAACCAACTAACTAATTTATTCTAATCATCATCGTCATCCTCTCCTTTATGATGCTTTTTATTTCTTTTTCTGTTTTTAAAATAGAAATCATCTTCCTGATTCCAATCGTGATGATTGGATCTTCCCTGTATGTTATAATAAGGATCATGTGGTGCACTACATCCGTCTATTCCGCAATATCCACATCCCGTATAATGAACATTTCCTTCTATATGTCTAATTCTACCTCTTTTTCCGTAATAGATATGTAATCCACCTATTTTGGCAACTTTTCCTCTTCTATTATAACGGATAAGAACAGAACCTATTCTTCTTACCTGATCAAATCGATTATAACTTATTGTAGTAAGGCCAACTCGTTTCAATCTTCCGTAATAATCATATTTCACAGTAAAACGATTGTTGTGTCTACGATAGTTTCTGTTGTTACCTGGAGTATTATAGTTAGACGAATTCCAATCCCAGTTGTCATAATTTCTTCTTCTTGGAGTTCTAAAGTCAACTTCTCCATTAGGATACACAAAAAATCTAACACCATTTTCGACAAATACAATAGGTTTTGCATTACGATAGCGTTTTGTAACCCTATCTACTTGATCCGACTTATTTTGATCGGCCGCTTGTGCAGCTGTTCCAACTAGTAACATTACTGCAATAAAAAGTATTACTTTTTTCATAACTAAAATGTTTTTGGGTTTATACCTACTCATTAGCTTTTCGGTTTCCGCTATTTGTGTAAAGTATATCCAAACGGCGTGCCAAAAATTATTTTATGGAAGTAAAAGAGCTTCTTTTAGTATAGAAGAAATAGGATAAAAAAACAGTTTTTAACAGGGAAAAAATTTTATATAAGGAGTGTTATCCGTTTAAAATCAGTGAAATATAATTTTATCGATTAAATTGGTTCTACAGCGAAAAAACGATTTAAAAAAACAATGAGAATATTTTTTTTGGGTGGCTTAGATCTAATTTTATGGAGTTAAAAGAAAAGACTTTTAATACTAATTGGAGAAATAATATAATAATTGGGGCTATGAAAAATATAATACTACTTACATATTGTTTTTTAACTTTTGGACTATATGGACAGGAAAAAGAATATATTCTAAATGCGGACTACACTAAAAAGATTATAGTAGAATCAAAGAACGTTTCAACCGTCTTTGGTATTGAAGAAAAGATTTTAAAGCATAAAAAGAATGCATTTATTATTAAAGATACTTTACAACCAAACTCTTTATCAGGAGTATTTATGAAAATGGGTCGTTATTTTATGATGAATGATACGCACAGCCAATATTCTAAACACGAATTGGTTTCCGAATGGCGTATTAAAGAATTAGGAGTATCTGAAAGACATATAATTTTCAATGATTATAATACACTCATTGTCAATTTAGATGATATGAAGTTTTACTTTGTTACTGATGATTTTTTGGATAAATTAGATTATACTTCGCAAAAGAAAAAGCTGGATAGACAAGCATATATAGAGAATAATAGAAAGTATAGAATGTCTAAAACCACCAATATTTCTTATCCAACAAAAGAATTTAAGTATTTATTAAGTGAATGTGCTTTGTATACTGATAAATTAAAAGAGCATGCGATAAGAGCTAATAAAGGAAATATGACCAAAGCTCAAATAGGGGAGTGGAAAAAGGATATTGTAGCTGCAAAATTATTGGATTATAGGATTAGTGACTTTCTTGAAGCTTATAAAATGGCGTCTTTAAAAAATGATTCCAATTTTGTTAATCCAATTAATGAATATAAACTGTTTTCTAAGACGTTAACTGTTGCTTCTGAAGATTCTGGATTATAATCAAACATCCAAAATGTTTTGGATGTTTGATAAATAGGATCTCAATCAAAATTTAGAATAATCTACTTAAGACTATTATAAATATCTTCGGGATCTGATCTTTCTTTATAATCTTCTTTGATAAAATCATAAATGATCGTTCCATCTTGATCAATTACATAAGTTGCAGCTATTGGTAATTGTTGATCTTCATTACCATTGCTTTTTACCAAATCAATACCAAAACCTTTATACACTTCTGTAAGATCTTTAGGTAGTGTAAATACCAAGTTAAATTCATTAGCAACTTTATTATCGATATCGGAAAGTACTTCGAAGCTAAGATTGTTTTTTTCTGATGTGCTTAAGGAGTTATCAGGAGTTTCTGGGCTTATTGCTACAAGAGTAGCGCCAAGCTCTTCGAATTTATCTTGATATTGCTGTAGAGCTCTTAGTTCAAGATTACAATAAGGACACCAACCTCCGCGATAAAAAGACAATACTACTTTTTTGTTAAGTAATAACTCCTGTACAGAAATAGTTTTATTTGCTGCATTAGGTAATGAAATTTCTGGAATTTTATCTCCCGTTTTTAAAGCTCTTGTTATAAGCTGACTATCGCGAAGGTTATCAATTCCATTATTCATGATTTTCTGAATAGTTTCCGGGATTTTATTGGCGGATAGCGCTGCTTTTTCTTTTAATTGTTCTGTGAGTGACATTTTTTACATTTTATTATTCGGGAACTTAGCCGAAATAGAGCGCATGTCTTTACAGAATCAAATATTACAATTTTGTTAATTTTTTAAATTTTTTCAGCAAGATACTGCCCTGTATAAGATTTTTGGTTCGCACTTACTTCCTCAGGAGTTCCTTCTGCTATAATCATTCCGCCATTATTTCCACCTTCTAATCCTAAATCAATAACATAATCAGCACATTTTACTAAATCCAGATTGTGTTCTATAACAAGTATAGAATGACCTTTGTCAATAAGTTCGTTAAAGGATTTTAGTAATTTTTTGATATCATGAAAATGTAATCCTGTAGTAGGCTCATCGAAAATAAAAAGAGCTTTATCTTTCGTATTTCCTTTTACTAGGAAGGAAGCTAATTTGATACGCTGTGCTTCACCACCAGAAAGGGTAGAGGAGCTTTGTCCCAATTGTACATATCCAAGACCAACATCCTGTAAAGGTTGAAGCTTTCTAATTATTTTTGTTTGATTATGTTTTGCAAAGAAATCGAGTGCATTATCAATGGTCATTGTTAAAATGTCGTCGATATTTTTATCTTCATAAGTTACCTCCAGTACATCTTTTTTAAATCTTTTTCCACCACAAGTTTCACATTCTAAATGAACATCAGCCATGAATTGCATTTCGATAGTAACTTCACCTTCACCTTTACAAGTTTCACATCTTCCACCATCCACATTAAAAGAAAAATGCTTGGATTGGTAGTTTCTTATTTTTGATAATTTCTGACTAGCAAAAAGACTTCTTATGTCATCATAAGCCTTGATATAAGTTACAGGATTAGACCTAGAAGAACGACCAATTGGGTTTTGATCTACAAACTCTACATGTTTGATATTACTGTAATTTCCTTTAAGCTCTGTAAACTGACCTGCTTTTTCTCCATATCCTCCTAGTTTTTTTAATATAGAGGGATACACTATTTTTTTGATCAAAGTACTTTTTCCACTACCTGAAACTCCTGTAACTGCTGTAAATACTCCTAGCGGAATAGTAACATCAATATTTTTTAAATTGTTTTCTCTTGCACCTAGGATTTCTAAATAGTATTTAGAAGTTCTTCTGTTCTTCGGGACTTCAATTTGTAAATCTCCATTTAGGTATTTAGCGGTTAAGGAATCAGATTTTAGAATTTCTTCAAAAGTTCCTTCGGCTACCAAATTACCTCCATAGGTACCTGCTTCTGGACCAATATCAAGAATAACATCTGCAGCCTTCATAATATCTTCATCATGCTCAACTACAATAACGGTGTTCCCTAAATCACGAAGGGATTGTAATACTTTGATAAGTTTCTCAGTATCTTTAGGATGTAGACCAATACTCGGTTCGTCTAAGATATACATTGATCCAACCAAGCTACTACCAAGAGATGTAGCAAGATTAATACGTTGGGATTCTCCACCAGATAAGGTATTTGATTTACGATTAAGAGTTAGGTATTGAAGACCTACATTATGTAAAAACTCTAACCTGCTATTAATTTCTTTTAAAAGTCTTTTTCCAATTTGGAGTTCATATTTATTTAGTTCAAGATTTTTAAAGAAAGTTGCCAGTTCATCAAGTGGCATTTCTACAAGATCCGTAATAGCTAATCCACCAACTTTTACATAACTAGCTTCAGGTCTTAAACGCTTTCCTTTACAGCTGGTACATTTCGTTTTTCCACGATAACGAGAAAGCATTACTCTATTCTGAATTTTATAAGCCTTTGCTTCTAGCTCTTTGAAAAATCCATCGATACCTTCAAAATACTCGTTACCACTCCATAATAATTCTTTTTGTTCTTCTGATAACTCAAAATAAGGCTTATGTATAGGAAAATCGAATTTATAAGCACTATTGACAAGTTGATCTTTATACCAACTCATAGTATCGCCTTTCCAAGGAAAAACAGCTCCTTCATACACGCTCAAGGATGTATTTGGAATCACTAAATCCTCATCAATACCAATAACATCTCCGTAACCTTCACATTCAGGACAAGCTCCATATGGATTATTAAAGCTAAACAAATGCACATTAGGCTCTAGAAAGGTTATTCCATCCAACTCAAATTTATTACTAAACTGACGTGTTTTTTGATCTTTTAATGTTTCTATAAAACAAGTTCCTTTTCCTTCAAAAAAAGCTGAGCCTACGGCATCTGCTAGTCTGTTATAAAAGTCTTCTTCATCTCGCTTGATAATACGATCAATTACCAAATGAACAGTATCTTTTTTAGTAATGGTGGCATCTTCAATTCTAGATACCGTTTCATTAACTTTTACACGTGCATATCCTTGTTGTTGTAATACTTTTAGTTTTTCTTCAACGGTTCTGCCACTTTCTACATGTATTGGAGCTAACAACAATAGTTTTTCACCTTCTTCAAAGGTTTTTACATATTCGATAACATCTGTAACGGTATCTTTTTTTACCTGATTACCCGAAATAGGAGAGTAGGTTCTACCTATTCTAGCAAAAAGTAATTTTAGATAATCATATATCTCGGTAGTTGTTCCAACTGTGGATCTTGGATTTGTAGAATTTACTTTTTGCTCAATAGCAATGGCTGGAGCAATACCTTTTATGTAATCAACTTTTGGTTTATTAAGTCGACCTAAAAATTGTCTGGCATATGAAGATAAACTCTCTACGTACCTTCTCTGTCCTTCTGCATATAAGGTATCGAATGCAAGACTAGATTTTCCTGATCCTGATAATCCGGTAATTACCACTAATTTATTTCTGGGAATGGCCGCATCTAAGTTTTTGAGATTATGCAGTTTGGCTCCTTTAATTAATATATTTTGTTTGGGATCTAAGGTAGTAATGTCTTGAATCATAGTCTATATGCGGTGTGAGCGCAAAGATAATGATAACTTAAGAAGTATAATAGTGTACTTATACGGAAAGTTAAGTTAAAAAAATTAACACAAAATAGTTTGATTTTCAAGGATTGTTATTATATTAGCCCCTGTAAAAGTAACCAAATCTAAAAAATAAGCGCCTATAGCACACCTTTACTTTAAAGTTTAACAAAGCCCGAGCCCCAAGCTTGTTGGTACTAAATAAAGTAATAGGTATGAAGGATTACACTATTTCAGACGCTGTGCTGGTTAATAATTACATCAAAGGTGACGAAAGCGCACTTTCTACACTAATCGAACGTCATAAACAACGTATTTACAGTTTTATTTATTCTAAAGTTTTTGATAGAGATGTATCAGAAGATATATTTCAGGATACTTTTATTAAAGTGATTCGTACGCTAAAACTTGGAAAGTATAATGAAGAAGGTAAATTTTTACCTTGGGTAATGAGAATTGCGCATAACCTAGTTATCGATCACTTTAGAAAAGGAAACAGAATGCCAAAATTCGAGGATAATGGAGAGTTTAGTATATTTTCTGTTATCAGTGATGGTGATTTAAATGCTGAAAAAAGAATTATTAAAGATCAGGTAGAGGAAGATTTAAGAAACCTTATACAAGAACTTCCAGAAGATCAAAAGGAAGTTTTGGTAATGCGTATGTACCGTGATATGAGTTTTAAAGAGATCTCGGATAAAACAGGTGTAAGTATTAATACTGCCTTAGGAAGAATGCGTTATGCATTAATTAACTTAAGAAAAGTAATAGAGAAAAATAATATTGTTCTAACAAATTAACATTTCTTTATGCAATAAAGTAGAATTTGCCTCGTTATTTATAAAAAAATAACCCTTAATTTAAGATAAATTAATATGGCAAAATTTTACTTTAAGTCTTCTCAGAAAGAGGAGCAACAACAATTAGTACCAAAGAAAATTACAGTAGATTTTCTTTTAAATTACTCAAAGGCTTTAAGTGTTATAGATTATAAGAAAATGAAGTTTGAAGCGCTTCTAAATTAAAACTAAACTTTGTAAAAGACCTGTTTCCAAAACAGGTCTTTTATTTTTTATAGTACTCGTTAATTACAGATTTCCTTCCAATTGTCTTTGTAATAATATCTTTATCTAGATTCCATCCTCGTGCAGGAGAGTACTCTCGTCCATACCATATGATCTGAAGATGTAGATCATTCCACAATTCTCTTGGGAACAAACGTTTTGCATCTTTTTCGGTTTGAGTAACATTCTTACCATTACTAAAACCCCAACGATACATTAAACGATGTATGTGTGTGTCTACTGGAAATGCTGGTACTCCAAAGGCCTGAGACATTACAACACTGGCTGTTTTGTGTCCAACTGCTGGCAATGCTTCCAATGCTTCAAAACTTTGTGGAACCTCTCCATTGTGTTGGTCAATTAGTATTTGTGATAATCCATGGATACCTTTGGACTTCATTGGGCTTAATCCAACAGGTTTGATAATTTCTCTAATTTCTTCCACAGATAACTTTACCATAGTGTAGGGGTTATCAGCACGTTCGAATAGGAGTGGAGTAATTTGATTGACTCGCACATCAGTACTCTGAGCACTCATTAGAACTGCAATCAGTAGGGTATATGGGTCTTTATGATCTAAAGGAATAGGGATGGTTGGATATAATTCTTTAAGTGTATTTATGGTGAAATCTACTTTTTCCTTTTTAGTCATAACTTATTTTTGTGCTAAAATATGAATATTTGTATGTTTTTAGGAATCTAATAAAAGCATAAATTTTTAATAAAATTGTTTCAGGAAAATAATTTTGTTCTAACTTTATCAAAAAAGTTTAAACAAAATATAATTTTTATCATTAACCACAATAATATGACATCATTAAAAGCAGGAGATAAAGCTCCAAATTTCTCGGCATTAGATCAGGATGGTAATACCATTAGTTTAGAAGATTATAAAGGAAAAAAACTTGTGGTTTTTTTCTACCCCAAAGCGAGCACACCAGGTTGTACTGCTGAAGCATGCAATCTGAAAGACAATTACCAAACATTTCAATCTCAAGGGTATGAGATTCTTGGAGTAAGTGCTGATAGCGCAAAGAGACAACAAAATTTCAAAAACAAATATGAACTACCTTATCCTCTATTAGCGGATGAAGATAAAAAGGTTATTGAAGCTTTTGGTGTTTGGGGACCTAAAAAATTCATGGGTAAAGAATATGATGGTATCCATCGTACTACTTTTGTTATTGATGAAAATGGAATATTATCTGAAGTAATTACAAAAGTAAAAACCAAAGAACACGCTGCACAGATTTTATAAACTAGATTTAAACTAGACAATACATAATTTTTAAAAGCCATATGTTTCAGACATATGGCTTTTTTCTATTTTTAGATCGAAAAAAGCTGCCAAATCATTAAAAAAACACTTACTAGTTAACTTATAACGAATTCTATTTCTTTTCTAACATTTTATTGGAGTAGAAATATTTTTGGATCATGATTTTATCACCCAAAGTTAATTATTGAGAAAAAAATTAAAACCTATGAAAAGAACTTCACTCACTCTAATTATTATTATTTATTGTATTAATATTTATGCACAAACATCTAATTCCTTAATAAATAAATCCACTGTATTATTTACACAAGAATCAGCAGCTACTCCTTTTAATTATGATCAATATAAAGCTGATGGCATTTTTTGGGGATTTATGCCAAATGCTAGTATTGAGTCTGATGCTGCTATGAATCAATGGGTTTCAAAAGTCGAAAATCGTACTTCAAACGGTAAGTATTATTTCGGTAGAGGAGAATTTGATTGGGGATGGAAATGGATGATTGATTTTATGGATGATCCAGAATCGTATTGGGCAAAAGATCTTAATGGTAATAATATTCATTGGGGAAATGCTGCCGATAACGGAGGTACATATAATGGCCAGATACATAGTTGGATGAGTCATCAGGGACCTGATTTTTTAGAATGGTTAAAGTATCAGGTAGATAGAATGACTTTAGCACCTGTAACACATATGATGTTTGATTCACAAACATCTGCTACCAGAACTTTACATTGGTTAGGAGGAGATTTTTCTGTGCATTCGATGAATGGTTTTAGAGCATATATGAAAGATAAGTACACCACTCAGCAGCTTATGGATCAAGGGATTAATAATATTGATAATTTCAATTATCGTCAGTTTTTAATTAACAGAGGATTCACGCTTCAAACTTATAGAAATCGAGCAAATAGTATCAATGGCAATATTCCGTTATACAAAGACTTCGTTTATTTCCAACGTCAATCCCTAAATGATACAATGGAAGAGCTATTTGATTATATAGATACAATTAGACCTGGTATCGATATTGGAGCAACTACAAACGTAGTGGAACCTAGAGGGTTTGTTTTCTCCGATCGATTAACATATCTAGCAGGAGAATATGGTCATCCTCATGATCCGGCGACAAGTCCCTCTACAGAGCCACTATTACATTATAAAGCTGCTGAAGCTCTTGATAAAACTTTGATATATTTTCCATATCCAGATGCATTTCAGGCGTTGTATAATAGAAATTCTCCTAGACAAGCCCGAGCATGGATTGCACAAGCATATGCAACAGGTTCTATTTTTACAATTCCAGGTAGAGTATGGATAGGAGGAAGCAATACTTGGGATACTGGTTGGGAAAATTTTGCAGATTTATACGCATTTGTTCATGATCATAGTGATTTATTTGATGATTATCAGGCAGTGTCGAACGTAGCTCTTGCGTATTCTGTATACGCTTCTTTATTAGAAGGCGGAATGTCTGGCAGTTCGAATGCTCGTCAAACACTTGATTATTTAGTAACAAGAAATATTTCATTTGATCTAAAAATATTCGGGGATCCTGATCAACCCATAAGTCCATCTGCCTCGGAATTATCGCAATATGATGTGGTAGTGCATGATAGTGATATTCAATATTTAACGACAGAGCAAAATGCAACTATTAATTCTAGTGGTATTAATATAGTTTCTATGAATAATTCAGGAGATATACTTGGACTTACTTCATGGAAAATTAATGTTTTAAGTAATAATCAGTGGGTCAATTATTTAATTTCTGCCTTGCCAAGAAAGTCTTCTAATGATCCTGATGCGCCTTATGTGTTGCATTTAGTTAACAGAAAATATGATGCTTCTAATGATGCTGCTCAAGCCCATAATGATATTTCTGTACAAATTCCATCTGCTGTTTTCCCAAATGCTATTGTAGGAGCAAAACTTCACATTCCTGGTAAGCAATCTGTGGATCTTTCTGTACAAACAGATAATTCTGGAAATATCACTTTAGATATCGGTACTTTTGATTCTTGTTGGGGTGTGGTAGAATTGGTTCATGATAATACTCTATCTAATGAGGATATTGAGTTTAATGAGGAAATAGTTTCCTTTTATCCAAATCCAGCAAATACTTCTATTTATATTAAAAATTTCAGTTCCTTAGATATTTCATCCGTAGATATTTATGATATGCAAGGAAAGAAAATAATCAGTAAAAAATTAGAATCAAGTGAAATAGACGTGTCTTCTTTGACGAAAGGTGTCTATTTATTAAAAATAAAGAATAATTCAGGTGATAGGGTGGTTAAAAAATTAATTAAAAATTAACCTTTACAACTTAAAGCCATATGTACTAGACATATGGCTTTCTTTGTTCTAGAAGCGTCAATGTTCCAAGGATCTCCTCGCCAGTAAAACATAAACAGTTTAAAAACGAGAGAAGTTATTTGAATATTCTTTGAATGTTCTGTGAACTTTATGGAGATTTTTACTGATTAGATTTCTATAGATTCCATTATAAAATTGATGAATATTTAAAGTCTAAAAACATTTTCCTATCAAATTATCATCAACTTACTCTGGCGGATCTACATGCCTAAAGTTGGTAAGTGTTTTACAGAATGATATTGTAAGGCAGCCTTTATACAGCTTTTGAGTTCTGGTTCAGGAATTTTAAAATCTAAAGGAAAAACAATGGCTCTATTTCCTTCAAACTGAAAAGTGTCTTTATAAACTACTCTAAAGGTGGTAACTAGTTTGCTAGTGCATTGAAAATACATTGCATACTGATCGGGTGAGCCTTTTTTCCAATCTATTCTGATTGTACTTCCTTTCTTGGTTAAGAAGCTTGGTTCTCCCCATTTTAGGGTTTCTTCTATATTAGATATTCCTTCTATTTCTTTTGCTGTCTTAATTATCAAGTTTCTAAGATCCATAATCTTTGGGTGAATATGATTGGGATATGAATCATACACCGATTGTACTTTTGGATTTACTTGAATATTAAATGAGGCCATTTGTTTATAAACCTGTTTTATGTTTTAGAAGCTCTAAGTTATGTAAATAATTATTTTATTCTTATAAGACTTTCTAAGAATTTGAATGTGATAATCGCGCTAGTTTTACCTGTTTTATCATCTGTGATTTTCAAAATTCAAATAAATTTAGTATTATTGTGATATCAAAATAATATCATTATGAATAAAGAGACTAAAATTAAAGCAACGAATGGATATGTAATGCTTATGGTACTGCTAGTATTTATTGTAGGTACGATAGTAGGTTTGGTAACAATGGATAATCCATTATTTTTAATCTTTATACTACCAATTATATTAATAGCGAAAGGTTTTTTTATAGTGAATCCAAATAGTTCTAAGGTGTTGGTATTGTTTGGAGCTTATAAAGGAACGGTTAGAGATAATGGTTTCTTTTGGGCAAATCCTTTTTTTAGTCGTCAGAAAATTTCGTTAAGAGCTAGAAATTTTGATAGTGAACGTGTAAAGGTGAATGATAAAATCGGAAACCCCATCATGATCAATGTAATTTTGGTCTGGCAGGTAGCAGATACTTATAAATCAGCTTTTGATGTGGATAATTATGAAGAGTTTGTAAAGGTTCAAACCGATGCTGCTGTTCGTAAATTGGCAGGATCGTATCCATATGATAATTTCGATGATGAGCAAGCTGAATTTACACTTAGATCGGGTATGGATGAAGTAAATGAAGCTTTAGAAAACGAAGTTACCGAGCGTTTGGCAATTGCTGGTATTAAAGTGATGGAAGCTAGAATTGGATATTTGGCATATGCACCAGAGATTGCAAGTTCTATGTTAAAAAGACAGCAAGCTGTTGCTATTGTAGCAGCTAGAAAGAAAATAGTAGAAGGAGCGGTAGGTATGGTAGAAGATGCGTTGCAAAAATTGTCTACGGATAACATCATAGACTTTGATGATGATAAAAAAGCTTCTATGGTAAGTAATTTAATGGTAGTTTTATGCGGTGATAAAGAAGCTGTTCCGGTAGTAAATGCTGGAACTCTAAATTCTTAATTGTGAGTAAAAGAAAATCATTCGTACTAAGAATAGACCCAGAAATGTTTAAGCAGATCGAAAAATGGGCAGATGATGAATTTCGTAGTGTGAACGGACAGATAGAATGGATGATCAATAAAAGCTTAAAAGAGGCTAAAAGACTACCCAAAAAACGAAAAGATGAAAGTGATGATTCTTAATGAGTTGTCACTTTTCGTTTACTGAAACTAAATAATCTAAGTGTTATTTTATTATTTAAACCAAAGGGGAGATGTTAATTCCTTTATATGATCATTACATTTCTTAAGTATTTGAGCATTTGTTCTGTGTATTGTATCATTTTTTGAAATAAGAATTTCAATGTTGCATTCACTTGAATCATCTATAAATGAATATACGGGAACTTCTTTATCGTTTAAGTTTTTTATTTTTCTTTTATTACTGTATATAGATTCATTATCTAACAAAGCTTTACCTTCAAATTCGTTTGACTCTTTCCAGTTTTTTCCTATTGTTAATTTATATTTAATACTTACGCTATCCGTATATCTAATGTATAATCCATAAGTATAAATATCACCTTCGTTAGTACCTACCTTATTAATGTATTGCATTATTTGTTTAGAATCAATGAATTCTTTGTGTGATTGAATTTGAGAAAATACTTTAAAAGAAACTAAGGTTAAAAATGTTAAAAGATAGAGTTCATTTTTTATCATTAAATAATATTTTATTAACGTGAATTAAAAATAAAAAGTAGTTAAATTTTTGATTATATATAATTAAGAAGCATCAGGTTCTTTTCTTCTTTTTTCTCTTCGGTTTTGGCTCAGGAAGTTCTTTAACGGTAATACTCACTAGTTCACTTAACCAATCCGAATCCTCTATTTTTTCTTCGATCAAGAAACTTGGTTTGGCTCCAGGGTAGGGAGGAGCCTCCACGATATTTCCAATAAAATCTCTTCCTGATGTAGTAGGTTTTATAAATAGTTTATTATCACAAACAAGACCAAACATTTTACCGTCAGCATATACTCCATATTCTCCAAACATCTTTTTTGCATTTATTTCTCCAGTATTTTTGATTTGTCCTACTACAAAATCTACAAAGTTTTGATCAGAAGCCATTTTTTATTTTTTAGGTTTGAATATTTTTTCGAAAGCGTTATAAACTGCTAAATGTAATGCATCTCCATGATTTTGCTTTTCGAAAAATTCGTAATATAATTCGGTATTATCGTTCTGTAGTAACTTCAGTTTGTCATATAATTCTTTGGCAACTCTTTTCATAATTTTCCCTTCTTCACCAACAGCGATATAAATTGATTTTTCAGAGTTATAAGGTGCAGGAACATATGTAAGTAACGATTCATCATCCCACCATAAACTAGGACTTGTAATAATATAGTTATCGAAAAGATTAGGTTTTTTAAACAAAATTTCTGTTGCCAAAAGTCCGCCTAAGGATTGTCCTATGATAGTTTTAGTAGCAGTTGTCTTATATTTTTTCTCTATGAAAGGTTGTAATTCTTTTTCAATAAAATTGATAAAATTTTCTGATCCACCTGTAGTAGGAAAATCCTCTTTGTCTTTTTTATTATTAGTAGGATAGGTAAAATCTCTTTTTCTATCTACATTGGCTATACCAACTACAATAGATTCTGGGATCATGCGAATCCAGGAGAATGAACCAAATTGTACGAGACCTGATATATGAATAAAATCTTCATTTATAGAACCATCTAATAGATAAATTACAGGATACGTTTTTATAGAATCTTTAGAGTATTTATGAGGTACATAAATATTCAGTACTCTTTTTTCTTTTAGAATTTTTGATTCAAATTCGATTTTTTCTCCAATTGAAAGTGGAGTAGTAGTATGTTTATTTTGAGCTAAAACTATATTGCTAAGGAGGCAGCATATGAATGTTATAAAAATATTTTGAATCTTCATTTGTGCTTTATTTCTGTAAATTGATGTAACTAGGTTTTATTTTCTTTTATGAAATAGGCATTACAATCCTTTTTTGAATTAGTAATACATTTTTCTCATTTTATTCTTAATATATAAAAATGTATTCAATCTTGTATTGATTTATAGTTTGTATATATCAGGATTTTTAATTCAGCGTAATTTTTGAACTGATCAGAGTTAAATCTTATCGCAGAGTCATCCATTAGTTGTATTTCAAACTCTTCGCTACCATAAACTTGAGTTCCTTCTTCAGCGGATGATTTCTCTCTTCGGGTTTTAAACCCTTTTATTTGATCAAAAGAAATTGATTTAATTTTATTATTTAATAAAGACTTAATTAATATTTCATTTTCAGTCACGCTAATCTGTTTCAAGTTGCGGATAAGAAATCTTCTGGTTGTGAAAATTAGCCATGCCGCTGAAAAAATACCAATCCATAAGGTGATATCTCGAAAATCTATTTGAATGTTATTAAAGGGATATAAAATGTTTACTAAAGTAATACATAACCAAGCAAAAAATACAATAAATGATTGGATCCAAAACCCAGTTCTAAATTTAGAAGTTACTCTCATTATATTGTATGTATAGTTGGTTTATAATGAAATATAGCTACCCTAAAGGATAGCTATATTAAATCTTATAATGAACTGAAATCATCAATTAGCGCGCTAATCGATTAAACGGTCTCTGTTTCTTTATATCCAAAGAAATTATTCTCCTTAATCATTTCTGGAATAAGTTCTGGTAGTTGTTCTTCCCAACCAGATTCTCCGTCTTGTATTTTTTGTAAAACTTCTCTGGAGAAAATATCCATAATCGTAGGATCATAGTCTACAATATCTTGCAGTTTACCATTATATTTAAAGAACTTGTATAATTCCTTCATTCTTGGATGTACTTTCAGATTTTCACTGGTTGTAAGCTCTCCTGTCTTTGGATTTTTAAGAGGGTAGAGGTATACTTTCAGATCCTTGAAGAACAATTTTCCAAAAGCTTCCAAAATACCACCACTTAAGTGACGATAATATTTTTCGTCAAAAATATCCACTAGATTGTTTACACCCATAGATAAAGCCATTCGCTCTTTGGTATAATTGGAGAAATATTCTACAACTTTATAATATTCCTGGAAGTTGGAGATCATTACCGTTTGTCCTAATGAACATAATAACCTAGCTCTAGACATAAAATCTTCTTCATCGATTTCTCCTTCTGCTCTTAGGTTAGAAAGTGTAATTTCAAAAATCTCTATGGTTTTATTCTTATTTACTTTATTCTCATTAAGAAACATATTTAATGATTTCTTGTAAATATCCATGTTTACTTTGGTCACTGGTCTAAAACTACCGCGAAGTGCGAGAATGTTCTTTTTGTATAATACTGCGGCTGGTAAAACGTTATTACCATCAGGACCAAACATTACAGCTTCCGTCATTCCATTTTTAACCAATTGTAAACTCATCAATCGGTTATCTACTTTCTTAAATCTCGGACCAGAGAAATTAATGGTATCAATTTCGATTTGATCTTTATCTAAATGATCATATAAATATCGAAGTAATTTTTTTGGATTATCATACTTATAATAGGCTCCGTAAATTAAATTTACTCCTAATATACCAAGTGTCATCTGTTGTAACTTGGCGTCATTTTCATGAAAACGAATATGAAGAATAATCTCATTATAATCTTCATCTGGTTTCGTTTGATATCTGATACCTACCCATCCATGACCTTTATACTTTTTTGCAAAGTCGATAGTAGCAACAGTATTGGCATAACTGAAAAATAATTTGTTTGGATGTTTTTCTCTGCTGATACGTTGTTCAACTAACTTTACTTCGTGCTTCAGCATTTTCTTTAATCGAGCTTCTGTCACATATCGTTTATCATCTTCGATTCCGTAGATAGCATCACTAAAATCTTTATCATAAGCACTCATGGCTTTTGCGATAGTACCAGAAGCACCACCTGCTCTAAAGAAATTACGTACAGTTTCTTGTCCGGCACCAATCTCTGCGAAGGTACCATATATATTGGCATTTAAATTAATTCGTAAGGCTTTACTTTTAATTGAAGGGACAGACTCAAATTCTTTGTCTCCCATAATCGTAATAGGCATAGCAAAATGGGCTTTTTTTGTTTAACGTAAAGTTACTAATAGATTAAGGATTATTAAAAAAAAGTGAACGTAATTTTTCGCATTTTATAATTGATATAAATAATAACTGTAGAAATGAATTACTTTTGGCGCAAAAAAATTATAAGTACATTTGCTTGTACGCATAGTTAAATATGGAAATTACATTTCTTGGAACCGGAACATCACAAGGAATTCCAATCATAGGAAGCACACATCCTGTATGTTTAAGTGAAGATCAAAAAGATAAAAGATTACGAGTATCTGTACTTGTCTCTTGGGATAAATATCAGTATGTAATTGATTGTGGTCCTGATTTTAGACAACAGATGCTAGCCAATAAGGTAACACGAATTGATGGAATTCTTTTTACACACGAACATGCAGACCATACCATGGGAATGGATGATATACGTCCATTCTTTTTTAGACAAGGTGATATTCCAGTATATGCGCATAAACGAGTATTAGAAGCTTTAAGAGAAAGATTTAGTTATATATTTTCTTCAGAAAATAAATATCCAGGAGCACCCAGTGTTATAGAAAATGAACTAACTAACCAACCATTTTCACTGGGTAACCTGGATGTGATGCCAATTGATCTCATGCATAATAGATTGCAAGTTTTTGGATTTAGGTTTAAAGATTTTGCTTATTTAACTGATATGAAAACGATCGAAAAAGAAGAAACCGAAAAATTAAAAGGAGTAAAGGTGTTAGTGGTCAATGCACTTCGAATAGAACCACATCATTCTCATTTTAATTTAGACGAAGCTTTGGCATTTATAGAAGAAGTAAAGCCCGAGAGAGCGTATCTTACACATATTAGTCATATGCTAGGCTTTCATGAAGAAGTGCAAAAACAACTCCCAAAAAATGTATTTTTGGCGTACGATAATTTAAAAATTACCATTTAATATGCGAAGTAGAATATTTCTATACTTATTTATTTTTTCTGTCTTGTTTGTTTTATTTCAGTTCATGAATGCCAAAAAAGCCAAAGAATCTTACGATGGTAAGATTGAGAATCTAATGGCAACAATAGCAGAAAAGGATAAAGAAATTGAAACTAAAAATCTTGAAAGAGATTCGTTGATAGATCGTGTTTTAGAACTTACTTATTTTTCTTTGGAAAGTGATGAAGAAGCGATCAATTATTTTGAAGAGCAAGGTTATGATGCAGAAAAACTGGAATTAACGATTAGTGACCAAATTATAGCTCAAAACAAAGCTGGAGCTGATAATCCAATAGTTCCTTATGAAGGAATGGAAGGAAACATGGCAATTAATAAGGTACGATTGTTAAATCATAAATGGATTATCGCAGATTTTACTGATGGAGTGTATTGGGGTCAATTATTTATTATTTACGATGTACGTAAGGATGGAGTGGTAGATTTTGAAGTGGAGCAATCCTTTTTATATCCTAGAAGCCAATAAGAAACAAGAAGAAATATGTAGAAAAAGACCTGTTCATTATAAACAGGTCTTTTTTGGTTTTGACAAGTTGGTTAATATATTAGATTTATTTTTTTACAAGTTTTTTCTTAATGAATTCGCCATCCACTTCTATAATGGCAAAGTAAATTCCTGTAGCTATTCTAGCACCTCCGTCGGATAATGCATCCCAGGTATATTCAAAACCATTCTCATTAATATTAGATGTATTGTCCACTTTTTTCACAAGATTTCCTGCTATATCATAAATATCAATCGCTACAGATTTGATGTCATTTTTTGCATACTCAAAAGTTACCTTATTCGTAAAAGTATTTGGGTATGCTTTAAAATCATCATTTTGAAGTCTTGAGGTAGTATTTTCTTTCGTATACCACGGCATTCCTAATCGTTGATCTAACCATAGTAAGATAAACTCATTATCATCTGGTAATCCTTCGCCCACATGTCTTCCTACACTAAATGGATAGTTGTTGTCATTTAATACTCCAATAAGGAAGGGGTTAAATACTACTACACTCTCTATAGTAACAAATGGGAAAGCAAAATCTCTTCCAATTCCTACATCACCGGGTAATCCTGGTTCGGAAATTCTTCTTGGATCTCTTATTTTTAATAGATCAACGTTTAATCTCTTTTGTACTAAAGTAGAATCTTGATCTAATTCGATTTCATAGATGGCTTTAAAACCTTCTAAATCTCCTTGAGAACCATCTCTTTCAATGATTAACCCTCTTGTTCCACTAAACATAATGAAATCACCAATAGCAGTTGCTCTTTCGTTCAGCGGATATTCATATTTGTTATTTGTGTATGATTTACTAGCAAGATCAAATTCGTGAATCAATAAGTTATTAGATTCGCTACCTTCTAATGGTTTTTCTAATAATGGTAGTAATTTTTTATTGTCAGTGGTTAAAGCCATTCCCTCAAAACCACCACTTTGTTTTACATTAAAAGGTGTATCTAATTTTGTTACTCTATATGGCCAGTACATTCCTGCTAACCAAGGAGTGTTTTCACCATTTTGATCCTGAAGATTTGTTCCATCACCAGCATCTCCTACTTTTGGAAAATCACCAAATAAACAAACAGTTCTAATAGAAGGATATTGTTTTTGAGAAATTAATAAAGTTCTAAAGTCAAAACTTTGAATATCTGCACGGTCCTCTAAATTATTGGCTACTATAATATCTGCAATCGCTTGTGTAAATGTTTCCGGATCTACAGTTCTTTCTGCGAATACATCTCCACGATCATCTACATCAGTTCTTGGGTTTATTTTAGTTTCTATGTTGAAACGAACTTTGACCGCGTTTTTCCATCGTCTAGTAGCATCTGGTGTTGATGCTCCAGCACCATTTTTATAATACTCCACATAAAACTCAACAAAATCAAATAGTTGTTGCAAAGAAGGCATGATATAAGGATCGATAAACCCTCTTTCATTAGCAAAAGCTACAGATACAGGAGATAAGGCTAGATCATTTGTTTGTACAGGTCTACCAGCTAATATTTTGTCTGCAATAAAAGTATTTTGAATTTCAGCTAGCGTAAGATCTTTTACTAAAACTTCATCCTCAAATTCATAAGGTGTTCCATCTGCTTTTCTTGTTTTTGCAGCTTCGATATGTGGATCATGATCCAAAACAGGAACTCTATCTAAGGTAATTCCGCAATCCGTTTCTAAAGTAGGCATTAAGTAATCTAATGCAGCTTCCATAGAAGGTAAAGTGTTTTCAGGGCGTAAGTTTCTAGCTCCGCGATGTCCTTGAGCATCAAAAAGATTTACATCGATCAGTCCTTCTTCATCTAAATAGTCAGAACGTCCGTCTTGGTTTTTATCAAAATTTTGAACTGCTTCTAATAATAAGTCAGGACGATCAGAAATAATACCTTGCAGATCTAGATCTAATAGTCGATTCATGTTCTCAGAATCATTAACAGTATATACAACAACAGGGTGTCCAGCTCTGTTTAAAGAAGAAACATTAAATAATTCGCTAGAAGCCTCTGATAATCCATTTGGAGGAGTATTTCTGCTTCCTACCAATGTATTCGTATCATTATCATCTAACATTACAAACCAAGGAGACATTACTGGTGCTTTACTACCATTAGCTTGTGCATGTGAACGCATTGCATTCATAATTCTAATAGCACTAGCTTCTTCGCTAAAAGGATTTTGTGGAGCTCTTAATTCTTTGCCAGGATTGTCTAAATCAGGTAGCGCATAAGGTGCATCTAATAAGACACCATTCTTATCAAAATGCAGTAAGAATGGGCCAAACTCATCACCAATCCAGTAGTCGCCATTAGCTGTTCTCTGAATAGATTCGATATCAAAATCAGCACCTGTAAGTATTCTTTCATCACTAAAGTGGTTGGTAATAGCAAAGGGAATCAATCCATTAGGATCTCTTAATTCGATAAAATCAAGCACTTGGATATCTCCTTCACCTCTTCCAAAGAACGTTTCAAATCTAGGTCTAATTTTGTATAATCGTAAGTTATAGTCCGCAGAGTTTTCAATGCTACCAAAACCATTATCAGACATCGCAGTGAATGTTCCGTCGAAGTTATTTAGTACAGCAGAGAAACCCTGAATCGGTTGTTTACCTGTAAATGGAAGTTCTTGTTGGTTGATTGGACCATTTCCAATAAATAAACCAGAAGTTGGTCCTTCAGAAAAACTAGGGGCTTCTAATACTGCTCTAGAGAATAATAGATCTCCAAAATTTCTGAATGATCTACCTTGACCTTTGGCATAAACCTCTTTACCGTAATGATTATCTTTTGGAAGATCAAACGATAATTTTGTTTCATCATTTTGTTTTTGTGCGAAAGTTGAAAAAGAGAAAAGTGAGCCTAAACAAGCTGAAACACATAGTGTTTTCTTGAATCTACTTACCACAGAGTAAGAATGATTTTTCATGTGTGATACGATTAAGATTAAATTGGTTATTAATACCCTAAAAGTATAGTTTCGGTATTACCAAAATGTTTAGTGTATCTCAAGAAATGTTTAGCTTAAGGTTAGGTGTTTTATATTACTGTATAAGTGTATGAATACGCTTACGTTTAAGGAACAGCTTGTCTATTGGTATAACGAAAACGTTGTAGTAATCTGTTGTGATTTTTGTTGCGTTTTTTGAATTTCGATGAAAATTTAATAATTCGACCATAGCGATTGTTGTTATATCCCTATTGTAAAGGGATTCTGCTATATTTGACTCTTATCTATTGTCGAAAACTCTATACCAAATGAATTCAAGATTTTTTTCTATTTTGCTCTTAGGAGTGTTTACCTTTTTATCGCTTTCTTGTAAACATAATTCTAGTGATGCCATCGCTAATTATAGTACGTATAAAAAAGATGGTTTTATAGAAATTCCTAGAGATAACGGAAAATATATTATCAAATTATATTCGAATAAAATTGCAGAGACTTCTTTTATACCTACTGGTGAAACTTATAATGAGTCATCTCATGCAGTAATTTTGAAAAATGGAATAGAAGCCAATCTTACTGAAACCGATGGATTAATTACTTATGGAGTTGCAAATGGAATTAGTGTAAATATCTCAAAAGAACCTTTTCATATATCTTATCTGTACAATGACAAAGAGCTTATTTCTGAAAAAGATGGGTACGTAAAAACAGATACTACAGAGATCTTAAATTTTAATTTAGATAAAGAAGAAGTGATTTATGGAGCAGGTTCACGAGTAGTAGGAATGAATAGAAGAGGAAATCGATTACAACTGTATAATCGAGCGCACTACGGATATGAGACACGTTCTGAATTGATGAATTATACCATGCCTCTAGTTTTATCATCAAAAAAATATGCCGTTCATTTTGATAATGCACCGATTGGATTTCTTGATATCGATAGCAAGAAAGATAATACGTTAAGTTATGAAACCATAAATGGAAGAAAAACATATCAGGTAGTTGCAGGAGATGATTGGAAAGACTTAATGGATCAATATACAGACTTAACAGGTAAACAACCGCTACCACCTAGATGGGCTTTTGGAAATTTTGCCAGTCGTTTTGGATACCATTCTGAAATAGAAACAAAAGAAACAATTGCTAAGTTTAAAAAGGATTCTATTCCTGTGGATGCAGTTATTTTGGATATCTATTGGTTTGGTAAAGATATTAAAGGTCATATGGGAAATCTTGAGTTTTTAAAGGATTCATTTCCTAATCCAAAACAAATGATTAATGATTTCAAAGATCAAGGAGTCAAAACGATATTAATTACAGAGCCATTTATATTATCAACTTCTAAAAAGTGGGAAGAAGCAGTAGCTGAAAAAGTGTTGGGTAAAGATTCTATTGGAAATCCTTTCGTCTACGATTTTTACTTTGGAAATACTGGAATTGTAGATATTTATGATCAAAAGGGAAAAGATTGGTTTTGGAATATTTATAAAACCTATACAAAAGACTATAATATTGCTGGTTGGTGGGGAGATTTAGGTGAGCCCGAAGTGCATCCATCTGCTTTATTACATGCTACAGGATCTGCAGATGAAGTACATAATATATATGGTCATGATTGGGCAAGATTGGTTCAGGAGGGATATCAAAAGGATTTTCCTAATCAACGTCCTTTTATCTTAATGCGTGCTGGGTATTCTGGTTCTCAGAGATTCGGAATGATCCCTTGGTCTGGAGATGTCAGTAGAAGTTGGGGTGGTTTACAACCGCAAACAGAGATTGCATTATCCATGGCTATTCAGGGATTAGGATATATGCATTCTGATTTAGGAGGATTTGCTGGAGGCGAAAAGTTTGATCCCGAATTATATACACGTTGGTTACAGTACGGAGTTTTTCAGCCAATTTACAGACCACATGCACAAGAACATATCGCTCCGGAGCCTGTTTTTCATGATACAAAAACGAAAGAGTTAGCTAAGCAAAGTATCGAACTCAGATATCAAATGCTTCCTTATAATTATACATTGGCATTTGAAAACAACCAAAAAGGAATGCCATTAATGAGACCTCTATTTTTTGAGGATATGGATACTAAAGAATTACAAACAGTTTCTAATACATATTTATGGGGAGATAATTTTTTAGTATCTCCAGTTGTAAAACCTGGAGTAGCTTCTAAAGATGTATATTTTCCTAAAACAGCAAACTGGTTTGATTTTTATTCAGGAAAAAAATATGAAGGAGGAAGATATATTACAGTAGAGACTGAAGAAAACCACATACCAGTTTTTGTAAGAGGAGGAGCATTTATACCCATGGTTGCTACCGTACAAAACACAGAATCGTATAATACAAAAGAGTTGACTTTACATTATTATTATGACGAGGCGGTTAAAAATAGCAGTGATATTTTATATGATGATGATGGAAGTACACCGAATGCCTATGAAAAAGGTGAATATGAACTTTTAACTTTTGAAAGCTCAACGGCTGATGCCATACTTTCAATGAACTTTACTGCAGAAACAGGAGCTAATTTTGAAAAAACTAAAAGAAGCATCTCTTTAGTGATTCATAATATCTCAAAAGCTCCTGCATCTATTCTTATTGGCGATCAAGCTAGAGAATTTGATTGGAATGAAGAAAAGGCTCTAATAACTATAGAATTTGAATGGAATTCAAATCTTGATCAAAATTTAAAAATACAATTTTAGTTAGTTTATATTCTTTATATTCAACTCTGTTCTATAAAAATAGATAGATGGGGAAATATAAAGATGCCGAATGGTATATAAAAAACAGCAAAGAGCTTATACAAAAGTATGGTGATATTCCACCACCATGGATATATGCACCTAATATTCATCCGTATAGTATTGGATGGAGAATGGGGGGAGGAGAAACGCATATGATAATTTTAGATGAATGGTTGGATGAACAAGATTTATCTTTTGAAGAACGTGTAACTTATCTAAAAAAATATCCAGTTCCTGCGAGATGGTACTCATGGATCATACATTTTTTATGGGAAGTTGATTCTTACGAATTTACAGAATCTGATTATATTCCATATTTTGAAAAACTTGAAGAACTAGGTTTTAAGAATACAAAAGACTTTCACAAAGATTTTAGTAGAGAAGATTTAGACTAAAAAGTGGACAATAAATACTATGGAATTTGATTCAGAACAGTTTCTAAAGAAAGAATATATTCAGAGAATTAATTTGGCACTTGAGTTTATTGATCATAATCTTGATAAAGAGTTGTCATTAGATATTATTTCAAATGTAGCTTCATATTCGTCATTTCATTTTCATCGTATTTTTAAAGCGATCATAGGTGAAACCTTAAACTCCTATATCGGTAGAAGACGTTTAGAAAAAATAGCTTCTATTTTAATGCATAAGGAAAAAGTAAGTATAACCGAAGTAGCTTTTCAGTTTGGTTTTAGTAGTAATTCTTCACTAACTAAAGCCTTCAAAAAGTTTTATGGAGTAAGTCCAAGTGAGTTTAGAAAACGGCTTCCCAATAAATTTAGCAAGATTGGAAAAGTGAAAAGCAAGAATGGAAAAGAAGAGCTGTTGTTTGAGCAATACATTTGCAACATAACTAATCACTTAAAATGGATTGAGATGAATACAAAAATTGAGATTAAAGAATTACCAGATTTACATTTCGCTAGCATTACACATATTGGAGTAGAAGGTATCGAAAATACTTTTGAAAGACTCTTTAAATGGGGAAGATCTAATGGCATTATGAATGAGAAAGACACTAAAGTTGCGAGGGTATTTCACGATAGTTTCAAGGTTACATCAATAGATAAAGTGCGAATGAGTATTTCTCTATTATTGGATCGTAAAATTAAGTCTGAAGGAGAAATACAACCACTTACTATTGTTGGAGGAAGAAGTATCGTAGCGAGTATGGAAATTAAGCCAAGTGATTTTGAGAAATCTTGGAGTAGTTTATTTGTTTGGATGAATGATCAAGGGTATACAAAATCAGAGAAAACTCCTTTCGAAATATATCATAATGATTTTAGAGAACATCCAGAAGGAAAGTTTTTGGTAGATTTTTATATTCCGATATTATAGTCTAATTATTAAACAATATTGTTTTATTCGATGTTGTTTTTAGTACTAATAAAGGATTTAGTTCATCATTGAATATTTTCTATAATTACGAGTAGATAGATATTCCTTTTTGAGATTTCTTAAGAATGTAATTACCTCCTCTTTTTGAGGGTAGTTTTCCTTTAAAGGATCCATAAACTCTTCATCATTTACTGTTAATGCGATGTACCATGTACCACTTCTGGTTGTGTAAATATCTTCCATTATCGGGCCATGATCATATCTTGATAGTACTCCGTCAATTACCATTGGAGCTAAATTTACCATATTGGAAGTTCTTTCAACTTCGTAAAAAGAAAAGTAAAATTCTTTTTCATCTATTTTGAAAGGAACATTCCATTGAACATTTAGATCATTTAATTTAAATTTCGCATTTACGAATTTATAAAACTCATTGGCGTCTTTAGGGTCTTCAAAAATAAAAGCACCTCTTTTAGGAAGTTGTTTTTTAAATTTTTTACCTGTAGTGACCTTATAATCCTCAATTCTTGGAGCAATTTTCGTTGGAAAACAAGAGTTACACAATAGCATTAATAAAAGTCCAAAAATTAGAGTTTTCATTGTTTTAATTTTATTTTTTTTGATTATCAAGTTTTATACCATAGTTTTCTTATATGTAAAAAGATATAAGTATATTGAAGTTAATCAATGAATTATGTGAAAGTTTGAATCAAAAAGAGGTATGCAGTACAATACATCAGTAGAAGAATTTATCTCAAAAAAGCCAGAGTGGGTGAAGAGCTTGCAATTGCTTAGATCCATTATGCTAACTACCGAAATGGAAGAAACTATTAAATGGGGAGTCCCTACGTATACAATCAATGGTAAAAATATTGTTGGCATAAGTGCTTTTAAGTCTTATGTCGGAATATGGTTTCATCAGGGAGTTTTTCTGAAGGATCCCTTTAATCAGCTAATAAATGCACAAGAAGGAAAAACAAAAGGTCTAAGACAATGGAGGTTTAGTTCTTTTGATGAAATAAACAAAGATCAGGTATTAGCATATGTGTTAGAGGCAATACAGAATCAAAAAGAAGGTAAGGAAATAACTATCGAAAGATCTTCTACGGAAATAGAAATGCCAGATCGATTGAAAACGGAGTTAGAGCAGAATAAAGAACTAAAACTAAACTTTGATAAGCTAACACCCTTTAAGCAAAAAGAGTATATGGAATATATTTCTACAGCTAAAAGAGATGCTACCAAAGACGCTAGATTACAAAAAATAATACCAATGATTTTAAAAGGCATTGGCCTGAATGATAAGTATAGATAATCTTTTTTTTAACTTATCTCTTAATGATTTTTAGAGTTTTCTTGTCCTTTATGGTAAGAAAGTACATTCCGGTTTTTCTTGTAGAAATATCCAAGGAACTACTAAATCCTTCTCCTATAATTTTTCCAGTAATATCTGTAAGAATCCAATCAGTTTTTTCTGGAAGTTCTACAATACCAGTGGTAGGATTAGGATAAAGATACACTTGCTCTTCTTGTATATCCGGAGTGCTTAACACGCTATCTGATATCCATTGAGCAGTATTATTAGCATTATTTGCACCTGCAATAGAGAAATTACCTCCTGCGAATAACGTATCGGTATCATTAGTATTGGAGGCAAAACTTAGCGTGTTTATTTTTACATTAACACCAACATTAGTATTTGTTCCTAGTGCTTGCCATCCATCAGTTTCACTCCATCGAGCAATATTATTTACGATAATACTAGTAGAGTTATCAATATTGGCGGTATCGAAAGCACCTCCTACATATATATGAGTTCCATCGTGGCTTAGCGTATTTACAATATTATTTACGCCATTATCCAAACTAGACCAACTAGATGAGGTTTTGTTCCATCTGGCAATACGATTTACGGTTTGTCCACCCGCAATAGAGAAGTTCCCTCCAATAAAAATTTCATTTCCTGAAATTGCGATCGCTTCAACAAAGCCGCTCGTTCCTGTTCCAAGAGTACCCCAATTGCTTCCATTCCAAGTGGCAATTCGATTAGCGGTCATATCACCGGCTTCATCAAAATTTCCACCAACATACAATATCCCATCCGTGTCTACAGCTAGAGATCGTACTTCATTGTTAGTTCCGGAAACTGAAGAGGTATTATCTGTTAGAGCTGACCATGAGGCACCATTCCAAGAAACAATATTTCTCACTGTAGTACCATCAACAGTTTCAAATACACCACCTACATAGACAAGATTGTTATCTAGTTCTATGGCTGCAACAGTACCATCGATCCCAGAACCTAAAGCCGACCAAGAAGTTCCATTCCACATAGCAATATTATTTGCAGCAACACCACCAATTTCGGTAAAACTACCTCCTACATATAAGTTGCCATTTGAAGCAATTTTAAGAGCATTAATAGTACCATTAGTACCAGTGCTCAATGTTCTCCATCCAGAAGATTCATTCCAAACAGCAATATTATTTGCATTTATGTTTCCAGCTTCGGTAAAAGTACCACCATGATATACATCTCCGTTGCTATCTGTCGCTATTGCTTGCACTATTCCATTTGGTATTCCCTGGTTAAGAGGATTCCATTCTCCTATACCATTTACAGCAGTTCCTGATGGGGTAGAGGTACCATCCACAAGCTTATATAATTGAGCATTACTTCCGTAATCACTAAAGTAGAGTTCTCCGTTTTTATCCACTCCAAAGGATGAGACAAATTCTCCAGAAGTATTAAATAGTAATGTGCTGCTTGCATCTCCGGTAGATGGATTATAGTCTAAGACCCAAACTCTTCCGCTTACATAATCTCCGAAAATATATTTTGAGCTAATATCTGGGCTAAGACTTGTTATTTCGGAACCTCTATACACATATCCACCTGTTATTGATCTATCTCCCTGATTTCTATTATAAAAGTGTACAGGGAATTCCGTAGGTCCTGAAATAGAAACACTACTATTGGCTACAGAATTAGCTTCGAAACGACTCCAACCATAGTTTTTACCATTTTCTATAAGATTCACCTCTTCAAAAGCACCTTGTCCTACATCAGCACCCCATAATCTTCCTGTAACATCATCAAAAGAGAATTTCCAGGTATTTCGTATTCCGTATGCATATATTTCATCTAATCCATTTACTCCTACAAAAGGATTATCGCTGGGTATTTCATAATTTCCATTAGGTAAATCGGGATTGGTTTCAACAGCATTATTTCCATCTAAGTCCACATCAATTCGTAAGATACTACCGAAAACAGTATTTTTATTTTGTCCATTTCCTTCAGGATCATTTCCACCGCCACCATCTCCAATAGAAATGTATAGATATCCATCAGGACCAAATTCGATTTTACCACCATTGTGATTGCTATTATTTTGGTTTTTATCGAACTGAAAAATAACTAATTCACTATTGGGATCTACAAAATTAGGGTTTGTAGGGCTGACTGTAAATCTAGAGAGTACCATTCTAACAGTAATTCCTGAAACTGGACTATCAGTGGTATAGTATGTATAAAAATATCCATTGGTGTCATAATCTGGATGAAATGCTAATCCTAAAAGGCCCACTTCTTGTCCATCTCTAAATCGCACACGATCAGTAATATTTAAAAAAGTATCAACTTCACTCTCTAGTACATTACTTCTTCTCGGAAACACCTTAATTCGTCCTCTCTGTTCTAGAATAAACATTCTGTCGGTTCCATCTCTTGGAGACTGAATTTCTACCGGAAATTCAAAATCGATATTTGGAAAAGCATTTTCATAAGTGATCTGTGCTGTTCCTATTAAGGTAAAAGAAAATAAAAAAAATAGGAAAACAATTGGAGTAGTTAGTGTTTTCATTTGAAGAGTTTTAAGACTTGTGGTTTTAATTCAACGAAAACAATAACCGTTTAGTATAGCATGAGTATACTTTTACAAATGTTTAGCTAACCAATCTTTAAATTGATAAAAATTTTGTGGTGCTACACCATGACCCACAGGAAATTCATTTAGTGTTGTTTGTATTCCTAGTTCATTTAGTTTAACAGGAGCTTTTCTTGCCCAATCGATAGGAATTACTTGGTCTACACTACCATGAGAACAATAAATATTTAGCTTTGAAAAATCCTGATTTTCGTAATTTTCTTTAAGAATATCTTCATTTAAATATCCACTTAGCGCAATTACATTTTTTACTTTATTAGGATATGATAATGCAACTGAATAACTGAGTATGGTTCCCTGACTAAAACCTAATAATGTTACATTACTGGCATCTAATTGGTAAGCTTCAATAGCTTCATCGATAAAGTTGGCAATCATATCACGAGATTCTATAGCCTGTGCATCATCACTAAATTTTCCTTGTGCGGCGTCAAAATAAATAGCATACCAAGCATTTCCATACGGTTGCATAGGATAAGGAGCTCTTACAGAGATAATGCATAACTCTTCTTGTAACTCTGGTGAAAAAGAAAATAAATCATTCTCATCACTACCATATCCGTGAAACATAAATAAAACAGGAGTCTTATCACTTTTAATAGTTGGAGTTTTAATGATGTGATGTAATGAAAGTGTCTTAGTTTGCATATTGCTAATTTTTTATGTCAGTCTGGGCTTTTCGAAGTCTATTTTAATTGTAAATGAATATGGTCATCATGTCTTACCGCTTTACACCCGTGAAATCTTATTTTAGGATTTGTTAGATGTAGTCTGTTTTTTAGATGAGGTTCGATAAAAATTTTACCAACTTTCTTTTCATTTGCGCTTGCCAAAATTAAATCTTTTGTGGCGGTTTCAGAAAGTTTCAATTGATTATTTACAAAACCAAATGTTACGTACTTGGTAAAGTCATATTGCCAATATCCTTTTTTCTTACATCTATGAGTTTGATCAATTTCATTGCCAACAGGATTTACAAAAGCACCATATCCAAATAAGGAAGGCTTTTTATTAGTTAGTTGATTGTCTACATCTTTATAAATGAATGAAATATCTATTTTTTTTCCATCATTGTGACTAAGATGAGGAAGCAAAGGGAATTTATCTATAAATGGAAAATTAGCATCTAGATATACCAATTTGATATTAGAATGCTTTAGACTTATTTTTTTAGCAATTGCTTGTATGGAAAGATTTAAATCGGGAGTAACGTAATTTCTATTGGATAGTACAGTAAAAAATGAACAAGCTTCTATGTATTCCGTATTCTTAATTTTCTCTCTACCAAATAATGGCGCTAAATAAGGGACTAAAATAAAAGTACATGTTATGTAGGTTACTAGGAGTATACCGTACTTCTGTATTCTGTAACCTTTGTTTTTTTTAAGGTATAGTACTTCTATAATCAAATAGATGATACCTCCAATTTGGGTAAGTAGTGTTAATAAAAGAGCTAATAGAAATTTCCCTAGGATAAATAATATTTTGTTCATTAAATAATGTAGCTTTATTCTTACTAATATAAATTGCGTTTAAGTGTTTATATTGTTGAAATTCAATATTTAATACTTAGTTCGTAACAATTTCACTCTTTTTTATTATATAAAAGTCGCTTTATTTTTCGATTAAATGTTAATATTATCGATGAAACGCATTTACAATTGTTAAATATGTGTTAAAACAATAAGTTATTTATGGTTTAACCGTAATCTTAACATAGATTTAAGAAATTTTTGATACTCGACGTTTTTATAAACTTATGATATGATTAAGTTTATTTATTTGAAAAATAAGTGTTTATGTTGTTTTGAAACAATCTAAATGTTCTTTGTTAATGTACTATTATCTAGTTAACTGGATTAGTAAAAAATTATTATTGATCATATAAAATATAGTTATCGATTATATAGAGCTGCCTAACGTATGTAATTTGTACTTCGTCGATTAGCGATGTGTTTTAAAGGATTTCTGGATAATTTTAAGTCAATAAGTTAACTATTTCGAAATAACCAAAGTGTAACTAATAACGTTAAATCTTATAATATTTTAACCCTAAATCTTATGAAAAAAATTACTCTTTTATTATTAATATGTATTTGTTCTAGTTTTATTCAAACTGAGGATAGTTATAAAATGACTGTCACTAAGATTGCAGATGCGTATAATGCCAATGATGCAGATCAGATATTTGGATTGTTTTCTCCCGAACTTCAATCTTCATTCACATTAGATAAAGTAAAAACTTTTATCACAGATAATCACAATAAAAAAGGTAAGATGGGATCCTCTTCATTTTTAATGGATGATGAAGGTACTAAACATTATTTAATGGAATTCGATAATTCTTCTACCATATTGATATTAGGATTATCGACCGATAATAAAATCACTCAACTAGCACTAGAGGAATACTAAAATTAATCTCAATTTTAAAAATTAAACAATGAAAAATAGTTTTACATTTAAATTTATGATATTATTCCTATCTATTGGAATTGGAATATCTAGCACGAATACGATATGTGCACAACAAAATATGAAATATGGAATGTTAACTTTTAATAAAGCGGTTAATATTTCTGGAAAGCAAAGAATGTTAAGCCAAAAAATGTCAAAATCATACCTTTATTTGGTTGAGAACCCTAGCGATGCCAAAGCTAAGAGAGACCTTTTAACTAGTAAAATCATTTTTGAAAAACAAAATGGTATCATTAGACAGAATTCTGGATATAAATTAACGAAAGATAGACTTACTAAAGTAGATAAAATTTGGATTGAATTTAAAAAGCTTATCGAAAGTACACCAAATTATGATAATGCTAAGAAAATCATTGATCTAAATACAGATCTGTTAAAAGCTACAAATGATGTGGTATCAGCAGTTATTGTAGAATCAAAAGGTGCTAATAAAAGTGATGATAATCTGTTAGAGGATGAAGGTCTAGGAGAATCTGATTTAGAGCTTAAAAAGATGATCAATATGGCAGGTAGACAACGTATGTTATCTCAGCGATTGGCATTATATTATTTTGCAAATCAAACCACTCTAAAGACTAAAAATTCGGAGTCGATGCTTAGTAACGTTTTTAACGAAATAGATGGAGCTATTACGATGTTGTTGATTTCTAATTTTAATAATGAAAAGATTGATGAGAAATTAGGGGTCGCTATGACCAAGTGGGAGAATGTAAAAAACAATAAAGAGAAATTGATGAATCAAGGTTTTAAGCCTTCTGAGATGTATCAAATTAGTAACGATTTAACAAAGGCTTTCAATGCAGTAACTGGATTATATGAAAAAGTAAAAATATAATTACTAGATTAAGTCAGGTTTAAAACGGGGAAAATTGCGTATTTTAATCAAGTGTTAAATACGCATTTTTTTTACCAATATTTCAAATTAACTCAAAAAACCACTTAAAATGAAAAAAACTTTACAACTAGTGATTTGTACTTTTTTATTATGTATGAGTACTGTTACGTCACAAGAATTAAGTATAGATGCAGACATAAGGCCACGAGCAGAATATTTGCGAGGTTTTGGTAATCTTGTTCCTTCTGGAGTGGATGCTGCTATTTTTGTTCAACAACGTTCTCGATTAAAATTTGGATATACTGCAGATAAATTTGCTGCTTATGTGAGTGTTCAGGATGTTAGTGTATGGGGAGATACGCCGCAGATTGCTGCTGCCGATAATAATAATAGTTTTTCACTGGCGCAAGCCTGGATAGATTTTAAATTTGGAAAAGGATGGTCTACAAAACTAGGAAGACAGGCACTATCATACGATGATCAAAGAATCTTAGGAGGTTTAGATTGGGCAATGCAAGGAAGATTTCATGATGCAGCTTTAGTGCGCTATAAAAATGATAGCGGTTTTAAATTAGATCTTGGATTCTCTTTTAACCAGAATGGTCTTAGTAGAATAAACACCTTATTTGATCCTAATAATGATGGAAATGCCAGAGCAGTGTTTGATTATAAAGGCATGGCATATGCTTGGTTGCATAAAGACTGGGCTAAATTTTCTGGAAGTTTCTTGTTTGTAAATAATTCTTACCAGAACCTTGATCCTGCGGATGAGCAAACACCAATCGATGGAACAGTAAATAGACAGACTTTTGGGACACATTTGGTAGCTAAACCAGCAAAAGGATTAAAAATTGCTGTAAACTTATATGGACAAACAGGAAAATTTACAGAAACTGTGGATTTATCTGCCTACAATGCAGCGCTTGAAGTAACTTATAAACCAGGTAAAACCCTATTTGGTCTTGGAGGAGAAATCTTAAGTGGTGATGATAATGGAGGAACTGATGGAGAAATTAAATCGTTCTTCCCAATTTTTGGAACCAACCATAAGTTTAATGGATATATGGATTATTTCTTTGTTGGAAATCATGCTAATAGTGTAGGATTACAAGATTTATATGCTAAAGCGGTTATCAAGACAGGAAAAACAAATAGTTTTTTAGCTAAACTTCATTATTTTTCTGCTGCTGAGGACATTGCAGGAACTGATGATAAGTATTTAGGTACAGAATTGGATTTGGTATTTACTCAAAAAATATTATCATTTGCTACCTTAAAGATCGGATATTCTCAGATGTTTGCAGGAGACAGTATGGAAGTGCTTAAAGGTGTTACAGATTCAAGCGGTTTACAAAACTGGGGATGGGCAATGTTAGTTGTAAAACCAAACTTCTTAAAATGGAGTCCTAAACCGGCAGAATAGTTGCTTACCAATAGAATTTAAAAAAACTGAGAAATTGATTTCTCAGTTTTTTTTATGAATTTTATAAAGATTGTCAGCTTTTTGTTTATAAAATTAGATTATTCTTATTTGTAATATACGTATTAATACTTACTTTTGGTTTTGAAGAGTGGAATATTCCCTTTTTCGATTCCCTTTTAAAACCTAATTAAGTAGATCGTACCATGAAAAAACTTATTTTTATTTGTTTGTTGTTTTGTTTTCAAATTACAGTAGCACAAACAGATGCAGATTATGAAAACACCTTAAAAAATATTATAACCTCTTATAATGCTAGTGATGCTCAAAAAATTTTCGATCAATTTTCTGCAGATTTACAAGCAAGCTATCCATTAGATAAGTTAAAAGCATTTTTAACAAAAACACTAGAAGATCAGGGTAAATTTTCTGAGTTTGATTTTATGGATAAAGATGGAGGTCATCGTTATCTGATACAATCAGAAAGTGATTCGATTATTTTAGTAATAGAATTATCTCCAGATTTAAAACTCACCAAGTTTACAACCGAATAATTTATAACTTTTGTAATTATTTAATAGAAGAGAACCATTGTTGGAATTGTTTGCCAACCAAAGGAACAGTTTTTTGTTCTTCTTTTACTGCGGTAATAATACCATAAAACCATATTACGAATATAAAAACATAAAATGATGAGGAGATGAGCCATGAATCAAAAATACTTACTAAAGCTCCAAGTAAATAAAATCCAATATTGATACCTAATGCTTGTCTGATATGAAAATAAGCAAAAGTATTTTTATCTTCTTGATTTATAAAAAAGGCAATGATCGTTCCTATTAAAGTTAGGTAGGCTACAACGGCAGCTGTTTTACCTTGTTTTGCGTAATCTGATTCCATAATTTGCTTAGTATTATTATATGATTCCTTTTCCGTTAGAAATTACTCCATAAACCTTCCCTGTAATTTCTTTGCCTAGAAAAGCACTGTTTTTGGAAGTAGAAAGTACATGGTCTAATGAGAAAGTATTAGTTCCTTTAGGATTAAACAGTGATAAGTTTGCTCTATTTCCTTTATCGATAGAAATGTTTTCTACTTTAAATACATCTCTACCATTCGTCAATACATTTATAGTTTGTTCTAAGCTTAATACGGTATTTAAAATTCCAAAAGTACTTTCTAAGCCAATGGTACCGTACTTAGCATTATCAAATTCTACTTTTTTATGCTCAATATCTATAGGTTGATGATCACTAGTAACCATATCAATCGTTCCATCCTTGATACCTTCAAGCAATGCTTCTATATCTTTTTGTGTTCTTAAAGGAGGCAGTACTTTATAGTTGGTGTCAAAACTACTTAACTCCTGATCGGTAAGATATAAATGATGTACCGAAACACTACAAGTAACTTGTAATCCTTTTGCTTTTGCCTCTCTTATGAGCTGTACTGATTTTGCTGTAGAAATGGTAGGAATGTGCAATTTACCGCCAGTATATTCCAGTAAAAACAAATCTCTCGAAATTTGTAATTCTTCTGCAAGCGCTGGAATCCCCTTTAATCCCAAAAGTGTACTTTGTTCCTCCTCGTGTACCATTCCTTTTCCTGCTATGCTATTATCCTGAGGATAGGAAAGTACTAAACCATCAAAGTTCTGAGCATATAATAAGGCGATCTTAAGTAAATTCGGATTTTGAATAGCTTTTTTATAATCACCAAAAGCAATAGCTCCTGCTTGCTGCATATCATATAACTCTGCGAGATCTACACCTTCGGACTTTACTGTTAATGCTCCAATAGGGTACAAGTTTACAGCATTTTGCAATGATTTTCCTTTTAAAAATCCAACAGAAGCACTAGTATCTGTAATAGGTAATGTGTTAGGGTTTAATGCAATTCCTGTAAACCCACTTTTTGCCGCAACAAAAAGTCCATTTTCTATAGTTTCACGCTCCTCATAACCAGGCTCACCATAACTCACACTACTATCAAACCACCCTTTAGAAACATGAAGATTATGTAGTTTAATTTCCTCTACATTTTCTGAAACTTCTAATAAAGCATCTATATCTTTTATGATTCCATTTTCAATGAGAATATCTACTGTCTGATGATGAAAAGGAGAGGAGTGATCAATAACAGTAGCAGCCTTTAATAAGAGATTCATTTGAGATATTTTAGTAATAAGATTTCAATTAATAAGAAAATCAAGGCAAAAATAATAAACCATTTCCAAAGTTCATGAATATTGGTTTCTTCTTTTATTTCTTCAAATAGATTAGAAACCGAGTCACTAACTTGATACGAAGAATTTGTGGAGAGGTTATAATATTGTAGATGACTCTCTTGATTATTATAATTATAACTTACATGTTGAATAATATTTTCCTTGTCTTTAAGCGCATAAATACCTGCTTTGGAAGGAACATCTTCAGTAGTAATTTTTACTTTAGAACTAAAACTTTGCTGTAAAGGAATACTACTTTCCTTATCTGATTGTAAAGATAAAATACCATCCTGACCTAGAGAAATAGGAACATCATAGGTGTTTGTTTGACCAATGATATAGGAAATATCCGGTAACTTTAAACTTTGCTTACCAATGTTATACAAAGTAGGTACTATTAGTGGTGAATTCTGGAAATTGGAATTCTCGTCATTTAATGAGGCCGTAAATACATATAGTGCATTCGTTTTATACAGGAAAGGCGCTTTGTCTTCAAACGAAATGATAGTATTATTTGGAGTAGCTTGATAATAGGCGTTAACTTTTGGATACTGAAAATTAGTTACGGGTTTATCAAATACTCCTTTATACAGTGGATGAGAGAAATTAATTCCAGTTATTTTCTTTTCTTGTGTTTTCAGAGAAAGAAAACTCTCCGCAGAAAAACTATTAATCAATTGTTGATAAGAAGCTAAGTTACCATCTGTTGCTGGAATAAAACAAATACTTCCTCCTTGGTCTGTAAACTGTTTAAGTGTATTTATTAAAGAAATAGGTATTTGTTTTAGTTCATTAATGACAACAAGATTGGCATTACTAATATCATTATAATTAAGTTCATTGAAAGGAGTACTGATCAACGAAAATTCATCTTTTGTATAAATGTTTTTTAAAAAAGCATCCTTGGCTTCATTGATCGCAACTACTTTTATCTTTTCTGGGGTATTAATCGTAAAGTATCTATAGTTATCAAAGGTTAGTGCAGGATCCTCGATCATCACACGTCCGTTGATTTTAGTATTTTCATCTATCTTAAATTCCGTACGAGCAGTACCATTGGCATTTATTGGAATCGTTGTTTTTGCAAGAAGCTTGGTGTCATTATATAAAGCGACTGCAACATTATCGGGTTTTTTGTCAGCATTACTTAGAAGAGCATTAAGAACAAGCTCATTATTTTGATTACGATTAACGTATAAGCTATCAATAGCTATGTTTTGCTGTGTTACGGGTTTGAGTTGAACAAGATTTGTTTTAATAGATGAATCGGAAGGTATATCAAAATTCTCATCTTTTTGCTGAAAATCAGACACCATAATCATTCGTTTCAATGTTTCTGGAGCATTTCCAAGCAGTTCCTTTCCTTTTAGATAAGCAGCAGTATAAGAGATTTGGTTAGAAGTATACTCTAATTGCAAAAGATCATTGAGGATGTCTTTTTTGTTTACTTGTCTAAATGTTTCTGTATTGGTAAAGACGGATACGGTTTCATCTTCTGCTAAAGAACTTAATAATTCTTGTACGGCGCGTTGTAACAAAGCGCCTTTTGCACCTTTTGCCTGCATGCTAAAGGAGTTGTCTAAATAAATCGCAACTTCACTCTTTTTATTTACAATTTCTTCAGAAGCTAGAAATGGTTGTGCAAAAGCAAGAATAATAGCAGCAAAGATAAGTAACCGTGTAATTAGCGTAAGCCATTTTTTGATTTGGGAACTCTTACGAGTTTGTATCGTAACTGCTTTTAAAAACTGAACATTGGTAAAAGGTACTTTCTGAAAACGTCTTAACTGAAATAAATGAACTATGATAGGGATAACAAGCGCAAATAAAGCATAAAGGAATTCTGGGTGTTTAAATTGCATTCGCGAGTAACGTTTGTCAAATATACTATAAGATTTGATATTGACGGTTTAGGGTTAACTAATTTTTAGGTAAGATAATTCCTTAATCTGATTTTATACTTTAAAATTTTAAAAATGTTGTTGTAAAATAAAAAAGCGGAAGAATCATTCCGCTTTTTCCAATCTTTAAATTACGAAATGTTATAAGAAATAATACCCGACAGAAAGTTGAAACGTACCATTCTTAACATCATTGTTTTCTACTACATCAGTAAAACCATAATTATATCTTGCTTGTGCAAAGAATTTTCCAAATTCTACCCCAGCACCTGCAGCCACACTTAGATCAAAACTTTTGGTTTCGAACGCTTCAGGATATTCATCGTTTACTAATATTCCGAATTGTGGTCCCGCTTCAAAACTTAAGAACTTCAAAAACTTATATTTTACTAAAATAGGAACGTTTACATAGTCTATATCTAAATCATCGGAACCTTGGGCAGAATAGATAATTTCTGGTTGTAATGCAAATTTACCAGGTAATCCTATTTGAGCAGCAACTCCAATATGATATCCAGTTCTGGCATCAAAATTCGAATTAGCGTCATCTCCATTGATTGTAGATAAGTTAATTCCTCCCTTAACTCCCAACTTTAAACGTTGTGCGTTGGAAATCGAAGTAAAACCAATAAGCATTATTGCTAATAAAAATAGTTTTTTCATGAGTTAAATTGTTTGTTTGTTCAATTCAAATATAGAAACTTAAAGATTAAAAAAAGTTAAATAGTTTCTATAATTAGAAAGGCCTTGATCCTGAAATCAATCGAGAAATATTTTTACATAGATATATCTATCCTAAGGTTGTATCTTCGCAAAAAACTAAATATCATATCTCTTTGCAATACGAATTTAGCATACAAGTATTACCTGAAGTAGCTGGAAATCCTGATTTGTTAAAAAAACAGGTTTCAATACAAAACAACATACCTATTGAAGATATCAGACATGTGCAGATCCTAAAACGATCGATAGATGCACGTCAACGGGTGATTAAGGTAAATCTAAAGATAAGGGTTTATGTAAATGAAAAATTTACAGAAGAACCTATTTTATTACCAGATTATCCGGATGTATCTAATGCTGCAGAAGTAGTAATTATCGGAGCTGGTCCAGCAGGATTATTTGCTGCGTTAAAATGCATAGAACTAGGATATAAACCCATTGTTATAGAAAGGGGTAAAGATGTACGAAGTAGGAGAAGGGATCTGAAAGCAATTAATCGGGATCATATAGTACATGAAGATTCTAACTATTGTTTTGGAGAAGGAGGTGCAGGAACCTATAGCGATGGTAAATTGTACACAAGATCTAAAAAAAGAGGTGACGTCAATCGAATTTTACGGCTTTTAGTCGGTTTTGGAGCTACGGATCAGATTTTAGTAGAAGCGCATCCACATATTGGTACAAACAAATTACCAGGAATCATTGCGGCGATAAGAAATAAGATTATAGATCATGGTGGCAAGGTACTTTTCGAAACAAGAGTAACAGATTTAAAAATTGTACATAACGAAATACGAGGTGTTATTACACACAATGGAGATATTATAGATGCCAAAAAAGTCATTTTGGCTACTGGACATTCTGCTCGTGATATTTTTGAATTATTATATCGCAAAAAAGTTGAAATAGAAGCAAAGCCTTTTGCTTTAGGAGTGCGAGTGGAACACTCACAACAGTTGATTGATCAGATACAATATAAATGTCCTACTCGTGGTCCTTTTCTTCCGCCATCTCCATATAGTATTGTAAAACAAGTAGGAGGAAGAGGAATGTATTCATTTTGTATGTGTCCAGGAGGTGTTATTGCTCCTTGTGCGACCAGTCCTGGCGAAGTAGTTACGAATGGATGGTCACCATCTAAAAGGGATCAACCTACCTCTAATAGTGGTATTGTGGTTGAACTTCGATTGGAGGATTTTAAAGATTTTTCGGAGTATGGTCCTTTAGCAGGAATGTATTTTCAAAAAAGAATAGAACAACAAGCATGGCATTTAGCTGGAGAAACGCAGAAGGTACCTGCTCAACGATTAGTAGATCTTACAAATGGAAGCGTATCCACTGATTTACCTGAAACTTCTTATAAGCCAGGTTTAAGTTCTATAGATATGAGTGAAGTGTTTCCACAATTTATTTATGAAACGCTAAAAGAAGGTTTTAAGGCTTTCGATAAAAGTATGCGAGGTTATCTAACAAATGAAGCAGTTGCACATGCTCCCGAATCCAGAACATCATCGCCTGTTAGGATTCCTAGAGATCGAAAGACGCTAGAGCATACTCAAATAAAAGGTCTGTATCCTTGTGGAGAAGGAGCTGGATATGCTGGTGGAATTATTTCTGCAGCTATAGATGGAGAAAAGTGTGCGGAAGCCTGCGTTGCTAGTTTATCTTAACTTTCTATTTGCTTTTTGATAGAAAAATCAAAAATTGTTTGAATACCTAAAGTAGATTGTACCTTAATACGCCCTCCTAAGGATTCTACTAGTTTTTTAACAGTAGAAAGACCAATACCATTACCTTTATTTCCACTTCGATCTGTACCGTTGGCAGTAGTGAATAAATCAAAAATGGTATTTATTTTGTCATTAGGAATTCCCATACCATTATCAACTACTTTAAAATAATAGAACATTTTATCTTCACAATGTTTGATGTCTATTAGAATATGATCTTTATCATTATACTTTATACTATTGCCAATAAGATTGAAGAATATTTGTTTCAGAGCAGACTTATTACATTCTAAAGTAGGATTAGACTCTGGAAAATTAATGGTACAATCCGGTTTAATACTTAATAATTCTGCTATTTCTTTTAATAAATGATTTAGTTTGAATAATTCTGGTTTATGCTGTGCAAGGCTGTCACTTTCATAATGGTCGAGTACATCATTGATATAATCACTCATCGTAAACGAAGACTGTTTGATATATTCAAAATACTCTGAAGTTTCCTGATCTAGATCATTCGCTAATTTTAGTTTTAACAGATCCGATGTGGTAATTACATTAGCTAAAGGCATTTTGAGATCATGAGATATTACTCTTGCAAAATCTTTTAAAGATTCATTTCGCTTTCTGAGTTTATTCTCTATTTTTTCTAGGTCTTTGTTCTTTTTATTGAGTTCAAAGAGAATCACCACCTGATGAGCTAATGATTTTAGTGCTTCCAATTGTTTATTGGTAAGTTCTTTAGGTTTACTATCGATAACACATAAAGTACCTAAAGCGAAACCATTTTTATCTATTAATGGAACCCCTGCATAAAAGATTATAGTTCCGTTTAATGTATATGGATTATCCTTGAAACGAGAATCCTTTCTAGCATCAGTTATGATTAAAGGAGTTTCAGGTTGTAAGATAGAATGTGCACAAAAAGAATGATCTCTATGTATTTCTTTAGTACTAAAATTATGTGCAGACTTGAACCATTCTCGATCTGAATCAACAAGGGAAATGAGCGCTATTTCAGTATCACAAAGATAGGCTGCAAGTGTTGTGATTTCATCAAATTCATTTTCAGGTTCTGTATCCAGTATGTCTAATGAATGTAAAGCCTCAATTCTAAAATCTTCATTTATGGGGAGTCCGGGTATAATCATCTTCATCAAGAATTGCCTTGTGTGAAACAATTCTTAATAAAATTAACAAAAAAATATTAAAAATTAAGATTTACCAATGTGTATTCGACCAAACGTTAATAAAAAATTATAATCTAATTCTTTTTTATTTAAGTTCAAGAAAATCTTGTGTAGAGTTTTGTTATATTCTTGGTTTAATGTTTTAATAACCAATCTCTTTTTTAAGAGATTGGTTTAGGACGTAACAATCCATAAAAATAGAGCAAGGAGTTGTAAGTTAATTTCATGACTGCGTAAATATTATTAAAGCAAATGTATTATGGCACTTCCTTGAGAACTTTAGGAGAAAGTTTTATGATTATTCTAAACTAAAATTTTTCAAAAACACCCAATCCAAATAATGCATAGTCATATTTTACTGGATCTGATGGGTCTAATAATCGTAAGTTATTATCAAGAAGATGCAATGCTTTGGCATCGTTTTGCTTTCTGCGGATTAGATATAATTTTCTAGCTACATTACCAGAATGAACATCCAATGGACAAGAAAGTTGAGAAGGAGAAATATTTTTCCAGATACCTAAATCTACGCCAGGTTCTTTATCTCTAACCATCCACCTAAAGAACATATTGATTCTTTTAGCTGCAGAATTTTTATGTGGGTCGCTAACGTGTTTTTCAGTTCTTGGTAAATGTGGGAGACTAAAAAACTCCTTTTTGAAGTAGTGAATAGCATCTTGTAAAAATTCTTCCTGAGCGTATTGCTTAAAGAATCCTTCCATATCACCATATTTTGTATAGAGGTGTTTTAATGCTTTGATAAAATATAGAAGATCTTTGTCATTAAAAGTTCTATGTACAAAACCTTCTAAATTTTCTAAATCAGTATTTGAGTGATTCATTACGAAATCATAAGGAGAGTTTCCTAGCATTTCCATTAACCGATGTGCATTAGTGAGAATGCTTTTACGATTTCCCCAAGAAATAGTAGCCGTTAGAAAACCAGCTATTTCAATATCTTCTTTCTGAGTAAAAAGATGTGGTATCTGTACAGGATCTGTTTCTATAAACTTTGGCTGTTCATAGAAGGCAGCTTTTTCATCAAGAAATTCTTTAAGCTCTTTTTGGTTTAATTTCTTCACAAGATCTTAGATCAAATCGCTATTCTAAAAGCAAAGGAAGGTTATGATTTATCAACTATTTTACCATCTACCATAACCAATTTTCTGTCTGCCATATCAGCAAGTTCTTCATTATGAGTTACGATCACAAAGGTCTGTCCGTATTCATCTCTAAGTTTAAAGAATAGTTTATGAAGGTTTTCTGCTGATTCGCTATCCAGATTTCCAGAAGGCTCATCTGCGAAGATAACTTTTGGGTTGTTTATTAATGACCTGGCTACTGCAACTCGTTGCTGTTCTCCTCCTGATAGTTCACTGGGTTTGTGATCACATCGATGTGATAATCCTAAAAAACCTAAAAGCTCTTTAGCCCTTTTTTCGGCTTCATCTTTAGGGACTTTTTTTATAAATGCAGGAATACATACATTCTCTAAGGCTGTAAATTCTGGTAGTAATTGATGAAATTGAAAAATAAAACCAAGTTGTTCGTTTCGGAATTTTGATAATTGTTTTTCCGATAAAAAATTGATGATATTGTTGTTAATAGATAAATCACTTCCTTTTACTTCAGAGGCTCTATCTAAGGTTCCCAATATTTGTAATAAGGTAGTTTTTCCTGCTCCAGAAGCTCCAACTATAGAAACAACCTCTCCTTCTTTGATATGAAGATCTACACCTTTTAATACATGTAAATCACCATAATTCTTATGAATATTTTTGGCTTTTATCATCAGTTCAATTTGTACAGATGGTGAAATTAGTTAAATATCCTAAAAATCGCCAAAATTATCCCTTAAAAGAACCTTTTAAATTATTAACATCAAGAAAATAAACCACTCTTAAAGAAAGTGTATGTTGTATAGGTTGCGCAAATAGATTATCCAAACTTTCTGAATAATTTATTGTAGAAAGTTGATCTTGATTAAAAATTTGATTTCTGTAGAGTAGGGTAGCTTCACTTCCTGGAGCGAATCTCCAACTAAAACTTAGATCAAGATTCCAGATATTGAAATTGGTATTAGGATCATTGTCAGAAGTGTCATAATCAATTTGTGTTCTACTACCGTTATCATTTAAGACATAGAAGACATTCTCAGAATAATCAGCTGTACTCCAAAAATTTCTAAAACGTAGATTGATGGCTTTATAAGGATCAAAATTATAACTAGCACTTAATGAGTTTTCGATAGTAGTAATGTCTCTTTGTCCTAAAAACACATCGGTATCATTATTATCAATATATCCAAAATTTCTTTTGCGAATAGAATAGTCAGTAGTCCAAATCATTAATAATTTATCCGAAAAACGATATCGCGGAGAAAGATTCATACTGTAGGTTTGTTGATTATCTTCGAACCAATTTCGATGGAAAAGACGCACATCATACGCGAATTTTTTTCGATAATCAGAAGATACCCACATATTTACTCCAAGGTTTTCACTGAAAGTTACAAAACGTCCATCTACACGAGGCTCAAAGTAATCATCTGTATCTGAATCATAAATGGTAAACCCACCAAAAGCAAAACGTTCGCGAGTAACAAAAAACCAATCTACTCCGAGAGAGTTTGATGTTTGAACACTCGGATCATATAATCTTCGGTGCCTGGCAAAAAGATTAATCCTGTAGTTGTTAAACACTTTTGTTGGTTCAAAAATTTGATAAGAAGTACTTATTCTAAAGCTGTTAAAATTATTTCTAAAATTCACACCTAAATCATTGATATCAAATGTGGTGTTCGCGAGATCATGCCCAAAACCATATCTCCATTTTCCTTTGATACGATCAAAATCTAGTTCTGATCTAAATCCAGCAATATTATCTCCAGGAAGATTCACCTGACTCACAATAGATCTACCTGTTAACCGATAAGAGTTTGCTTTATTCGCCAAATTCCATACCAGTCCAGTTACATTGGCATCTCTAAAATCACTTCCGTTTCTGGTAACATTGGTATTAATGAGTGATAATGAAGAATTTTGATTAAACTGTTGGTCTAGCACAAAGATATTGTAGTTTGCTAAAGGTTCTACTACCTTAGATCGCTGTTCTCCGGTTATAGTATCCGTAATTCGCACTTCTGTTTTTTCGGTAATTGCATTAAAAAAACCAATACCTAGATTGTCTTTGGTTCTACCTGATATTTTCAATGCATTTAAAAGATTCACTTTTGTAGGAGCATCTTCGGCAACTTCATTCTCGTTTAGATCTTCATCAGAGACAAAACCAGTAGGCCCGTTACCAACCCTTCTAGAAAAGAAAATTCTTCCTTTATTAAATAATTCGGTTCCTTCTGTAAAAAATTGCCTATTCTCTCCAAATGTTTGCTCAAAAGGCCCCAAATTTAATCGAACTTCGTCAAATGCTGCTTGACCAAAATCAGGTATCAAAGTAGCGTCTAGAGTGAAACTATCACTTAAACCATACTTTACATCAACGCCCGCGCTAAAATCAGTTTCTGTTTCCCCATCTGTACTAGAAACCAAACCTTGAACAAAAGGAAAAAAAGTAAGCCTAACAGGTGGATTGATATTTTTAACTCCTTTTACAATTCCGTTGTATTGCGTACGCTGTCCTACTTCATTATCAATAAAATTCCAGGAGTGGGTTTCATTTCTGTTTTGGAAGCGTCTAAAAAAGTTAATACTCCAATCCTGCACCTCCACTTCTGGGAAACGTAAGGCATTATAAGGAATTTTAAACTCAGCATACCATCCCTTGTCATCATAGGAAATTTTAGCACTAAAAACTACATTGTAACTAAAATCTTCATTAAACTGATCAGCTCTAGCATCTCCAATCGTTCCAGCGCTCGTTATAAAGAATCGGGTTTCATTAATCCCGTCATTGTAGGTGTTTATCGAAATATTAAAAAAATCTGCTTGTGCAAAAACATTATCTCTCTGACTAAACTGTTTTAAGATTTTATCTGGTTGATCATCATATAGATAGGCAGCAAAATATACAGCTTTGTCGTCATAAGCCATTTTTACTTCGGTTCTTACATTATCTGGTATGGTTCCTTCATTTCCGGGTTGCCACATCTTGAAGTCTCCAGATGGCTCTATATTTTGCCAAACATCGTCATTTAAAATACCGTCAATTTTTGGTGGAGTAGATATTCTATGGGCAGTAATTTGTTTTTTTTCTTGACCAAATAAGTGAAAGGCATGCAGTAAAATTAGCACACTTAAGATAGGGCGTATGTTTCTTTCCATATTTTGTAAAAAAATCCTTACTTTTTTGACTTATTTGCAAAACTATGCTTTACAGATAAATGACATACTAATGAAAAGTTAAAAAGCGTCATAGCTGTTTACGATATATGTACATTCGTTCAACAATACTTATTTTTTAACAATATTATGGGAAATAATAACTTACATACAGCTGTTTTTGCTGGTGGTTGCTTTTGGTGTACTGAGGCTGTTTTTCAACGTTTGCAAGGAGTGGAAAAAGTTATTTCTGGATATATAGGAGGAACTATTAAAAACCCAGCTTATCGCGAAATTACTACAGGAAGAACTGGTCATGCCGAAGCTATAAAAATTGAATTCGATGCAGATCAGATTACTTTTTGGGAGTTATTAGAAGTTTTTTTTGCAACTCACGATCCTACTACACTAAATAGACAAGGTGCCGATCGAGGTACACAATACAGGAGTGCTATTTTTTATGAAAATGAAGAACAACACAAGCTAGCACAACAAATGATAGATTATTTAAATGCTGAAGGTGTTTTTAATAATCCAATTGTTACCGAAATAACTCCGCTTGGCCCATTTTATAATGCAGAAGATTATCATCAGAATTATTATAATCAAAATAGTGAACAAGGTTATTGCCAGTTTGTGATTAATCCCAAACTAAGTAAATTACAAAACACTTTTAAGAGTAAATTGAAATAAGATAAAAATTAGTACGGATACCATATAACAAGTTTGAAGAATATAATATAAAAGTTACTGATGATCCTTGGAGTACAAAAACAAAATTCAATAACCACTACATCTGGATTTATAGGACAGTTTGATAAAATAGAAACAAGAACAGAATTTTTGAGATGAATAACCGCCGATTTGGCATAATATCATTTTGGAATGCTATTTGCTTTATTTTGTGTAAATTAAAGAACCCAAAATAATAGTACATGACAGAAAACAAAACAAAAAAATTAGCACTTAGTATCTTATTTGATGCCATTGGAATGCTATCTTACATTTTTCCTCCTTTTACCGAGATAATAGACATTGCTTGGGCTCCTTTAGCAGGATGGCTCATGACTAAAATGTATAAAGGTAAAGTAGGAAAGGCTGCAGGATTTTTTACCTTGATTGAAGAAGGTTTTCCAGGATTAGATTTTATTCCAACATTTACACTGATGTGGATTTATACATATGTTGTAAAAAAAGAAAAAGTTAAAGGAGACGTAATAGAGGTAGACCCTTCTTAGTCTTTCAAAAACTTAGCAAATCCCATTCTACGAAGCATTTTTTTCTCGAACCACCAGAAGAATTTGAATTGACCAAATAGCCACCCGACTATTAGTAAAATTACCTGGTATATTGGGAATATTAAGAAAATTCTTAATGGCCAGTAGATCCATCCATTGGTTGTTTCCTTGCTTAAACCTAGCAAAGATAAAATCGGATCAGATATTCTAGCCGAGGTAGAACCAGTAATTGCAAAAGCAATAAAGATGGCTATAAGTTCCCAGCGATACGTAACATTCCATCTAGTTTCTAACGCTTTGAATAGTTTTAGTGTTATTACCAATAGGACTATAAAAAGCAGTAAAGATATTACAGAAATAGTAATAATAAAAAGTTCCTTGTCTTCTGATAACGTAAAGAAATTGGAGATGATTCCTCTTGCCAAAAGGAATGAAGAGAATAATAAACTTACGACTCCTAGTACGGGAAAAATTAATTGCCAGTTAGCCTGAATTTCCCAGCGATCTTTGAATTTTTGCATAGCACAAAAATACGATTTAAACTCTCTACGCCAAAACCTTTATCCTCTACTTACAAAAAAACGTTGGTTATATCGCTGTTCAAAAAACAAGAAGTAATTGTAGAGTAAATAGTTTACTTCGTATCCGTAATCGATATGTTGCTCGTAGTTTATTTGTTGGATATATAAATTGGGATTAAAACGCTGTGGTTGTATCACTCTTTGGTTGTATTCGATTACGTATTGACGATTTCTAATTTCCAAAAATTGTTGATTATAATACCCTCTTGGTCTCTGAGTAACTAACCAAGTATTAAATCCTGGTTCTATAATAATAATTTCATATTCTAGGTCGTCATTGGCAATTCGCAACGTGTCCGAAGTCGTATTGGTAGCGGTGGTATCAAGACTTCTTCCCTTAGTTGTAGCACAACTATATATAAATAAGGAGAGGATACTCACATAAATAATATTTTTTATCTTTCCCATAGTTAAAAAGTACAAAAAGTTAACTAAAAAGCTTTTGTATTTAACATTTTTGTGAATTTAGCTTACCTCTTACTATAAACGAAAAAAGAGTTTAGAACTTATCTAAACTCCTTTTAATTATATGAAAATTATATTCTTTTTATTTTCCAAAAAGGCCACCAAGTAATCCTCCGATTCCACCTTTCTTTTGACCACCACCTAGCACCATACCAGCGACATCATCTAAAATACTACCATCTCCATCAGCATCTAAGAAAGATTCAATTAAAGATTGTTGTTGTGATCCTTGACCTCCACCAAGCATCCCACCGAGCATACTTGATAATCCATTAGCATCAGAAACATTATTTTGAGCAGCTTGTTTTCCTAAAACTCCCATAAGAATTGGGGCAGCAACTTTAAGAATTTGTCCAACAGAACCTGCATCAATACCAGACTTTTGACTTAAAGCGTTTTCTACAGCAGGTTGTTTACCACCTAAAATGTGACCTAAAATTCCCGCACCATCATTCGTTACACTTTCTTCAACACCACCTTCAAATAAACCTCCAAGGTTATCTAAGATATTGCCTCCAGAGTGCTTTCCTGATAAGGCACCTAATAAACCAGAAGCTCCTTCTGGAGTAGATGCGTTTTTTTGCATTGCACCCATTAACACAGGCATAGCCATACTTAATAAGTTTCCAGTTTTATCGGCAGATTGACCAGTTTGATTACTTACTCCGCTAATAATTTGTTTTCCGATTGGACTATTTAAAAGATCTAAAATTCCAGACATGATTTATATATTTTTATTATGTGTTCTAAAGTTACATTTTTTATCAGTAAGATCAGAGATTAGGCTTGTGTTTATTTCAGTAAATAATAGACGAAAGGTGTTTTTCGACGATGAACAACAAAAAACACCTTTATAGCAAGTATAAAGGTGTTTCTGTCAAGATTTTATCGTAAGTATATTATTTCAGAATAGAGATGATCTGATCTGCTAGTTCTTGTCCTATTCTGTCTTGTGCTTCTCCTGTTGCAGCACCGATATGCGGAGTTAATGAAATTTTATTATTCATTAATACCTTTATTGCTGGTTTAGGTTCATTTTCGAATACATCCAATCCTGCAAAACTTAATTTACCCTTTTCTAGAGCATCAACCAAAGCAACCTCATCAATTACTCCACCACGTGCAGCATTAATTAATCCAGCACCATCTTTCATCTGAGCTATTTCATTCTTCCCTATAACATATTCTTCTTGTGCGGGAACATGTAATGTTAAGAAATCTGCATTTTTAAGCACTTCTTCTTTAGAAACTGTTTTCAGTTTAAAGTTTGCAGATTGTCCGTCGAAAAATTCTAGAGGGATATCCACTTCTTCAATAAATGGATCAAAAGCTACTACTTTCATTCCAACTCCAATAGCAATTTTGGCAGTTGCCTGACCAATACGACCGATACCAATAACACCCAGCGTTTTTCCTCTAAGTTCGATACCACCTGCATATGCTTTTTTAAGGTTTTTAAATTTACTATCTCCTTCTAAAGGCATATTTCTATTAGCATCATGTAAAAAACGAACACTTCCGTATAAGTGTGCGAATACGAGTTCAGCAACCGAACCAGAAGACGCAGCTGGAGTATTAATTACATGTAATCCTTTTTCGCGTGCATAAGCAACATCGATATTATCCATACCAACACCACCACGACCAATGATTTTTAAAGAACTACAATTATCAATAATATCCGTTCTTACTTTGGTAGCACTACGAACTAATAATACATTAATTTCATTGTCATTTATGTAATCTACTAATTGATCTTGTGCAACTGTGGTAGTTTGCACTTCGAATCCAGCTTTTTCAAGGGCATCAATACCACTTTGTGATACACCATCATTTGCTAATACTTTCATTGTAAAGGTTTGATTTTTTAAGTTTTTAGTTCTTATTTAAGAATTTAGCTTTTAATTACTATGAGCTTATTCCGTTATGCTTTTCTTTCTAAATCACTCATAACATCTACTAAAGCAGCGACACTTTCCATGCTCATTGCGTTGTACATACTTGCTCTGTAACCACCAACGCTTCGATGTCCATTAACTCCATTAATACCTGCTTCTTTCCACATTGCATCAAAGGTTTCTTTTAGATTTCCTTCTACTAGAGAGAAAGTTGCATTCATAGTTGATCTATCTTCTTCTTTTGCAAAACCTTTGAATAAAGGATTTAAGTCAATTTCTGAATAGATAAGTTTTGCCTTCTTCTCATTCTCTTCTTCGATAGCAGCGATACCACCAAGTTTCTTTAACCATCTTAGTGTAAGCATAGAAGTGTAAACAGCAAATACAGGAGGTGTATTAAACATACTTCCTTTACTGATATGCACATTATAGTCTAACATCGAAGGAATTTGTCTTTCTACTTTACCCAGTATATCTTCTTTGATTACTACTAGAGTAGTACCAGCAGGTCCCATGTTTTTTTGTGCACCTGCATAAATCAAGCTAAATTGAGAGAAGTCTAATTGTCTGGAGAAAATGTCACTACTCATATCACAAATTAGAGGAGCATCAGTTGTAGGAAACTCTTTTATCTGAGTACCAAAAATAGTATTGTTACTTGTACAATGTAGATAGTCTAATCCTTTTGGAATATCATATCCCTTAGGGATGTAATTGTAGTTAGCATCTTTAGAAGAAGCAACTTCTATTACTTCTCCAAATATTTTAGCTTCTTTAATAGCCTTGTCACTCCAGCTACCTGTGTTGATGTATCCTGCTTTTGATTGTAATAAATTGTAAGCGGTCATCAAGAACTGAGTACTAGCACCTCCTTGTAGAAAAAGTACTTTATAGCCTTTGCCTTCTAAGCCCAGTAATTCTAGTGCTAAACTTCGGGCTTCTTCCATTACATCAACAAAATCCTTGCTACGATGTGAAATCTCCAAAATGGATAACCCAGAGTTGTTAAAATCCAATACCGCTTGGGATGCTTCTTGAAATACTTCTTGTGGTAAAATACAAGGTCCTGCGCTAAAGTTGTGCTTTTTCATCAGTAGTTTTTATAATTTTTAATAGTTACTTTTCTTGTTATTTTCTGGTTGTCTAAACCAGTTCGAAAAAACACCACAAAGGTGCTAATAATCTAAAACAAATGCATTGTCAAAATGATAAATTATTTAGCTAATTGTTGTTAAAAATTCAATAACATCAATATTATCTGCGTAATCTGATAGAGAAGGGGATTGTGTGTTGCCAAAATCGATACTCTCGTCAGAGAACTGATCGCTTACGATACATTGTATTTCTTCTTTATCTGATTCAAATTTTCTTTCTAGCTCTTCTTTTGAGGAATATTTTTCATAAAATAGGGTAGCTATTGGTGAGCTATAACTTTCATCTTCTTTTAGCATCAGAAAACCATTTTCGAGCAATTTAAAACTACTCATTAGGTATACGGCTTTGTTATAATCATAATTATTAGCGTATTTGGCCCCCTTGATTATATCATTAAACTCGTATATCGATTTAAAGAATAAATCAAAATCATAATTCGATGGTACCATTACTTTAGATACACTTCTACACCCTAAACCATAATATCTAAAAATGTCATTACCAAGTGCTGCTAGTTGCTCTTTAGTTTCATTACCTGTTAATACAGCTACAGAATTTCGGTTTTTACGAATAATGTTAGGTTTATTACCGAAATAATGTTCAAAATAACGAGCTGTATTATTACTTCCCGTAGCTATTATAGCGTCAAAATCTTTAATTCTATCATCGGTAAAAGAAATGTAGTCTTTTAACTCGGGTTGAATTGAAATCAGATAAGAAGCCAGATAGGGAAGAAGTTGATTGTCATTAGATGATTGTTTGGCAATTACCTTATGTCCACTAATTACTACAGAAATAAAATCATGAAAACCTACCAATGGAATGTTTCCAGCCATGATAATTCCAACTGTTTTTGTCGATACTTTATCTAGGTTGTAAGGTGATAACCATTTTTCAAGATTTTCTTTGGTTAATAACGTACTCCACTGTTCTAAAGAAAATAAAATGTTTTCTTCTGTAAACCAACCATTATGATTCTTAGCAGATACTATTTTTTGGATCATTCCATCAAAAAAATCCTCATTATGTTTAACGCTACTAATCTTCTCATAACCAGTGTTTTTGAATTGACTCAAGAACTTTCCTAGTTCAGAAAAAGCGATAATTCGGTCATTTAATACCATTTGTAATTTGTTTATAACTAGTTTACGAGTTATTTTTGTGTTGCAAATTTAGAATAAAAAAGAGCTATGGCAATTATAATAACAGATGAATGTATAAACTGCGGTGCTTGTGAGCCTGAATGCCCTAACACTGCAATTTATGAAGGTGCGGATGATTGGCGATATGCTGATGGTACGGATTTAGAAGGAGATGTTGTACTTCCTGGAGGAAAAGCTGTGAATGCAGATGAAGCTCAGGAACCAGTAAGTGATGAGATTTATTATATCGTTCCTGATAAATGTACAGAGTGTAAAGGTTTTCATGAAGAACCTCAATGTGCTGCAGTATGTCCTGTAGATTGTTGTGTTCCTGATGAAGATATCGTTGAAACTGAAGAGTTTTTATTACAGAAACAAGCTTTTATGCACAAAGAATAATCAAGTAGTATTATTAAGATAATGAAAAACCTGTCTCTTTAGACAGGTTTTTTTGTACACATTTTTTAAAATTTACTATTTTCGTCAAGAATTTAACCTCAAATCCAAACCTAGAATTATGAAAAAAATACTATTATTTACACTTTTTATGGCTTTTACAGCTACTTCTTTTGGACAATATAGATGGGAAGTTTCTGGAGGACCAACTTTTTCTAAACTTAATCTTGATAATCTTGATACTGAAGTTGGAACTGGTTTTTATTTAAATGCCGGATACGGATATCTCATGGGGGTAAGAGCTAAAACTAGTTTCGTTTTTTCTTTAGATCTTGTTCAGCGTTCTAGCGAAATTCAGGGGTTAGGTGATGCTAAAACATTGCAGGTTGGTTTTAATCCTAAATTTAGATATTTATTCGGTAGAGGAAAAGATCGCTTTAGAGCCTTTGTAAATGTTGGCCCCTCATTTAGATTAAATACTAATTTCGAAATTTCTGGCGTAGAATTAGAATCTGAAGCTTATGAACAATTGGTAATAGGAGGTGTCTATGGAGCTGGTTTTTCTCAAATGATAGGAGAGATGTTTGATATCTTTTTTGAAGCTGGTGTGATGAATGATTTTACTGATAACTTAAAAGATGATGACCTTCAGATTATAAATACTGGAGGCAGTAAGTTTTTTGATTTTTATGCAAGAGTCGGTGTTCGTTTTAGAATATACGATGCAAGAAGATAAAAACATTAGATAAAAGTAAAGATCCCGCTTCGGCGGGATTTTTTATGCGATCAGTTTAATTTTTTGTAAATTAGATACTTATAAATACTTTAAGAATACTAATATGCCAAATTGGGGATACATAGCTATTATTATTCTTGCGTGCTATATCGTAGCTAGTATTGCTTTATATTATTTGCAAGAATACTTCATTTTTAAACCAGAAAAGTTAGATAAAGATTTTCAGTTTCATTACAATAATCAGATCGTCGAAGAATATAATTTAGAAACTAGAGATGGAGCTATTATAAATGGACTTCATTTTAAAGTTGAAAATCCTAAAGGAGTTGTTTTATATTTAAAAGGAAACTCTAAAAGTATTAAAGGTTGGGGTAAATTCGCTGTGGATTTTACGAGGCATCGATACGATGTTTGTATGTTAGATTACAGAGGATTTGGAAAAAGTACAGGAAGACGTTCTTTTAAAGCACTAAAAAGAGATTTGCAATTTGTTTATAACAAGCTAAAAGAACAGGTAGATGAAAAATATATCATTTTATATGGACGTTCTATGGGATCTGGTTTCGCAGCGAAATTAGCTTCTATTAATAATCCAAAGATGTTGATACTAGATGCACCGTACTATAGTTTAAGTAAAGTAGCTGCTAAATATATACCATTTATGCCTGTCTCTTTGATTATGAGATATCCAATTCCTACTTATAAATGGTTAAAGTATGTCAATTGCCCAATCCATATTATCCATGGAACACACGATAGATTAATTCCTTTTAAATCCAGTATCAAACTTTCTAAAATTAAACCAAAACTAACCCGATTATATACAGTAATTGGTGGTGGACATAAGAATCTTAATAATTTTGAATCGTACCATAAAATGTTAGGGGAGATTATTAATTCCAAAATGAGAAAAATCAATCTTTCTAACACTAGTATTGGTGTACAACATGCCAAAAAAGGAGTTAATGTCCAAGCTTAAAAAGGTTTTATTTTGGATAGTATCTGTATATCTACTGATTATTGTTTTATTATACTTTTTTCAGCATAAAATTATTTTTCAACCAGAAAAGCTTTCTTTGGATTATCAATATCAATTTGATCATGATTTTGAGGAATTCTTTATCACTGCAGAAGGTAATTTAAAGCTAAATGGATTACATTTTAAAACCAAAAATCCAAAAGGTGTGATTCTCTACTTTCATGGTAATCGAGGAAGTTTGAAAAGATGGGGGAAGATTGCTACTTTTTTTGTAGAGAAACAATATGACGTAGTTATTATGGATTATCGTGTATACGGTAAGAATCATGGAACTATAACAGAGCAACTACTATATGCTGATGCACAATTATTTTATGAATATGTAAATAATAGATATGCTGAAGACAAGATTATCATTTATGGTCGTTCGTTGGGTACTGGAATTGCAACCAAAATAGCAGCACAAAATCAACCTGGTAATTTAATTTTGGAAACCCCATTTAGTTCCATGGAAGATGTAACTTCGTATTGGTTTCCAATATTTCCAGTAAATGCTCTTTTAAAATTTAAATTTCCATCAGATCAGTTCATTAAGAGTGTTACTTGTAATATTACCATTTATCATGGTACAAAAGATAGGGTAGTGCCATTTTCGTTGGGAGAAAAATTATTTAATAGTATTGTATCTTCCAATAAAAAAATGATTGTAATTGAAGGAGGGGCTCATAATAATCTTAATGAGTTTGAATTGTATCAAAGTACAATTGACAATGTTTTGAGAACCTTTTAAGCATACTATTAAAATGGTCACCTTAAATTGATTAGTTCATTTAAGGTGACCAAAGTTATTTTAAAAATTAAAGTCTAATCTAGCATAATAGTAAGCTCCACTAAATCCCATTTGTACAGCGTCCCAATATCCACCGGCTTCTGTTAAATCATCTTGTTGATCAGGATATTCGTTAGTAATATTATTTCCTCCAATGGTAAGCTTTAGTTGTTCGGTAAGTTCATAACCTAAAGTGAGATCAGCAGTTATTTTAGCTCCGTAGACATCATCATTATCATCAAAATCTACCAATGTAATTTCACTAAATCTGGTTAAACCAAGACCCGCATTGAATTTTTCAGTGTTGTAATTCAGATTTAAAGCAAATTTACTTCTTGGTGCTGAAGCCAGTAAAAATCCTTGTTCTCTTTTTCCAAAGAATATATCTGGATCTAAATCGGTATTTACAGCAGTGATATACATATTATTTACGTTTCCTGCTAGTAGTGCTGATAATGTCCCAAAAGTATAGTTTGACTTCCAAGATAAGACGACATCCATACCCACGGTTTCAGTATCAACTCCATTTGCAAAAAACTGAGCTTCATTTACATTATCAATATCAGTGGCTTCAAAAGTACCCGTAAGTACGATACGATCCTTGATATCTATGTAATAACCATCTACAGTAGCTGAAAAATCACCAAGCTTAGCAGTAACTCCAACCGAAGCATTTACCGAAGTTTCTTCTTTTAAACGATCAATTCTAAAAGAAGCAGTAACTGGACTATTGTTAGGAGATAATAGTGTTTCTGAAGCTACACCTCCTTGGAAATCTGTAAATCTAAGATTATAATAAATCTGTGCCAATGATGGAGCGCGGAATCCAGAACTAACTGAACCTCTAAAATTGATATTCTCAGTTGCTTTTACTCTTAAAGCAAGCTTCCCATTTATGGTACTTCCAAAATCACTATAGTTCTCAAATCTTGCGGCTCCAGCCAAAAGAAATGCATCTGTAATATCCAATTCTGCATCTGCATATAGAGATAGATTGGATCTAGATCGATCTACTTCGTTTGCAGGACTGTACCCAGGAAATCCTTGTGACCCTCCAGGTCTAGGTTGACCACTATCGGGATCAATAGGTTGTGTTTGAGTGGCAGGATCTATAATAGGTAATCCATTCGTGTCATAAGTCGCATAAGAACCTTCTTCTCCTGCAAAAATGATAAAATTCTCAGTTCTATACTCAGCACCTAATGCAATATTCAAACCTTTTGATACTTTTGGATAGTATTTAGAAAAATCTAAATTAAGTGTATTTTGACTTAAGCTATGTCCTCCTGCATCAAATTCTGTTGGTGAGTTTTCTTCCAAGGAGGCATTTAAAGTTCCTTCTATGAAGTAATGGAAATTGTTTTTTCCCCAGGTATTGCTAAGATCAATTTTCCAACCATTATTAGTTTCTGTTCTAATACCTCCCGAAACAGAATTGTCAATAATATTTGAAGTAATTCTTGGCGTAAAGCCATTTGGATAAATTTCGGTGACCACGCGTTCACCACCGTTTCTGGTAAAAGCAAATGCATCGGTATCTCTGTAGTTTCTACCTCCAAAAGCATATAATTCTGTTTTATGGGATAATGGGATATTTGCATTAGCAAAGAAATTAAAACCATCGATTGCAGCTTCTCCGAATCCTCGTCTAAAATCAAATCCAGGTCTAAGTGTTTTATTCTTACTTAAGTATTCTGTGGTAAAGTTGATATAACCCTTATCTCCAATACCTACTCCATAATTAGCAGTTACCTTTACCGATCCTCCATCAAAATCCTTATCTTCTCCTATGCGATTTCCATCGTTTTCTGTATCTAATCGATTTCCATCAGTATTTGGGGTTCCTTCAGGAAAATCTCCTTTAGCATTTGTGTTATAAGCTCCGTAGCTAATACTTCCACTAAGTTTATCTATATTATCTTTAAGTACGATATTGATCACACCGGCGATGGCATCGGATCCATATTGTGCCGCTGCACCATCTCTTAAAATTTCAATTCTTTTGATGGATGTGGCAGGAATCGTATTAAGATCAGTACCAGAGTTTCCTCTTCCTCTTGTACCAAAAATATTAATAAGTGAGGAAGAGTGCCTTCTTTTTCCATTAATAAGAACCAGAGTTTGATCAGGACCTAAACCTCTTAAACTAGCAGGATCAATATGATCTGCACCATCAGAACCTGATTGTTTGTTGGCGTTAAAAGAAGGCGCTGAATATTGTAGTAATTCATTGATTTCTATTTTACCACTTTTAGTAACAATATCTTGCATATCAATAATGTCAACGGCAACAGGAGTATCTGTAGCGGTTCTTTTAGGGCTTCTGGAACCAACAACTACAATAGTACTTAAAGCTTCTCCTTCTAATAAGGTAATATCTATTTTTTCTTGGTTGCTTACGGAAATTTCTTGAGTCTGAAACCCTACAAAACTAAATACCAATACGGCATTTTCATCTACTGCGATGGTGTAATTACCATTATCATCTGTGGTAGTACCCTTGTCGGAACCTTTTTCTAAAATATTAACAAAGGGTATTGGGGTACCCGAAACATCAGTAACTGTTCCAGTAATAATTTTTTGGCTAAAAGTCATGCCAGTGATTAGCCCAAATAAAATAAGAGTGAGTTTTTTCATGTAAGTGTATTTAGATTAGTATTATGAATTTTCATGTGTTTACAAATTGTTCAAAAGAAATAATCCAGATAATTTTATTACTGAAGTAAATGAAAACCTTAGAGAATAATTTCTCTAAGGTTTTTAAAATTATAGGTATTCAAAATTTATCAATAAACGATAGATTTTTGAACACGATTTAGAATTTATAATTCAAAGACAAATTGAACAGGGTTCCAAGCTGACTGAAATGATAACCATCATATGACATTTGTGAATATCTTCCATTAAATGTAATAAGGTTAAAAGCTGTTTTCTCAGCATCTGGATTATTTAATACAGCATCTCCTGTGGGAGTTAATGATTTAAATTCCCATTCTGGTAGTACATTTAAAATGTTATTAATGTTTAGTGCTACGGTAATATTATCTGTAGCATTATAATTAATACCAAGATCTGTAACTATTTTTGTTTTAAATTCAACGCTTAAATCAGAACCACCATCACTATCAGCGGGATCACCACCTACTAAAGATTCTAGATCCTGTAATCCTTGATTTCTAAATTTAGTTGGACCGAATAGTGTATTATTTAAAGAGAAATTAAATTTTCCAATATCATAGTTAGCACCAAGAATGGCTTTAAATTCTGGACGCGAAGTAAAGAATAGCGCTTCTTGGGTATCATTTACAACGGATTGACCTGCATCAGCTACCAATGTTGGGTTGTTTACAGCACCATCTCTTTCATTTTGAATCACGTAATTTCCTGATAAACTAAAATTAAGTTTTCCAGGACCAATACCGATATTTCTATAATTAGCAACAACGTCGATTCCAGAAGTTCTGGTATCAATTGCATTTACAAAGAAACTAACATCAGATAGATTATTATTTTGTAATACGTCATCTAATGGTGTATTTCCTGCATCTGTAGCTCCAATTTCGGTACTCAGAACTATACGATCATCCACTTGTATGTTGTAATAATCTACAGTTATATTGATGTTCTTATTGATCTTTGCGCCGAAACCTATGGTAAAGTTTGTAGACTCTTCAGCATCTAATTGAGGGATTGATAAAAGTCTGGCTTGCGGAGAAACATTATTAATTAATCCTCCAACCTGAATTCCCTGACCTGGAATGAAACTGAATTGAGCTCTCTGTGTATAAATTTGATGTAGCGTAGGAGCTCGGAAACCTGTAGATAAAGATGCTCTTACTGTAAATTTATCTTCTAAGAACTTATAACGACTACTAATTTTCCAAACAAAGGCTTCTCCAAAATCACTATAGTCCTCTAAACGAATTGTTCCATTTACCAAGAAATCTTCAGTAATATCAGCAGAGATGTCGAGATATCCACCAAAGTTATAACGGTTAAATTTTCCAGAATTTTCAGGTCTGTTTCCCGCAAAAGAATCGGCTCCACCACCATCATAAGAAGCAAGATCTCCTTCAATAATTTCGAATGTTTCTGTTCTAAATTCTGCTCCAACACCAATACTAATTTGATCAGTAATGAGCTTAGCAATATCTATATTACCTACACTATGTGTAAACTTTGTTCCTCCTGGATCAAAGGATATCGGACTATTTTCTTGATATAATTCAGATCCTTCCGTGATTTCTCCTGGATCTACAACTCCGTTATCGTTTGCATCCACCCAAGTTGAAGGTGATAAAACAGAATTACGGTTATGAGAATTATTTACGCTATAATCTTGAGAGTTACCTCCAGTAGTGTAGCTTAGATCAAAGTTCCAACCATTCTTTTTGGTTTTAAATCCTATAGTAGCATTGTAATCATTTAAATCTCCTTCGAATGTTGGAAGATATCCTATATATTCTCCATTAGAACCATTTGGAAAGAAATCATTAAGGTAAGAGAAGAAGTCAACACCATCTACATCATCTGGGTTGAATGCTTCTGCACGTCTCCAATAGGGAGTTCTATAATTCGCAAAACTGTTTACCTTTTTATATACATAGGCAGCATTCATATATATATTAGTGTTCTCATTAATGTCATACCCTCCATTCACTAAGAATTTTGCAGCAGATGTTTCGGGAGATCCATTGATATTTCCAGCATCAGGAAACTGACTTAAAAAGTTGTCTACAGAAGTTCGTCCTAAGGTATTTCCAATAGCTATATTTGCCGCGTCTGGTTTAGGGGTTCCATCAGGAAGATTTGGATCTACAAATACAAAATCATTAAATTCTCCATCAGCATCAACTGTTCCCGGACGATTGGCTAAGTTTACTTTAGAAAAATCTACAGTATAATTAAAAAAGCCTTTATTATCTCCGATAGTAGCTCCATTATTTAAACTGATACCGATCGTTTCTCCATCTCCTTCAGATGTTATACCGGTTCTTAAAGTAGCAGAACCATCATTAGGATTGTCTTTTAGAATAATATTCATAACTCCTGCAATCGCATCCGAACCATATTGTGCAGAAGCACCGTCCCTTAATATTTCTACTCGTTTAATTGCATCTGTTGGTATTGCAGAAATATCAGAACCTGTTTCTCCTCGACCAGGAGAAGTCTGAGTATATAAAAGAGCACTCAGGTTTTTACGTTTTCCGTTGATAAGAATCAATGTCCTACTTGGTCCCATATTTCTTATTTCATAAGGGTCTAATAATGAAGTTGCATCGTTAACCGGAGTTTGAACCGTGTTAAATGATGGAATCTTATATTGGAGGGCTTTGTCAAAAGTTACCTGACCAGTAGATGCTAGCTCTTTAGATGCTAAAACATCAATAGGTAATGATGAAGTAGTGTTACTTCTTGGCAATGCTCGAGAACCAACTAGCAATACTTCGTCTAATTCAGAACCACTGGATAAAGTTACATTAATAGTAGACTGGTTGTTTATGGGCACTTCTTTAGATCCAAAACCTACGAAACTATAAACTAAAACCCCGTCAGGATTTACTTCTATAGTGTAAGTTCCATTAAAATCAGTAATGACCCCATTATTTGTTCCTTTTTCAAGGATGTTAACTCCAGGTAAGGGAGTGCCATCTGTATCGGTTACAGTACCTGTTACTTGAAGTTGAGAAAAAGAAATGCTGGCATACAGCATCCCTAAGATGAGTGTGAGCTTTTTCATGTAAATAATAATTAAATTGGTAAAAATAAAGATAGTAATAAATCAATATTAACAAAGGATATCGCCTTTAATTAAATTTTTTTTAGGGGGATTTTTTCTCTTCCAATTTCTCTGAGATAGGTTAAATAGATAAATCTTTAATTTTTTAAGCTTTATTTAGAATTAATACTAGTTTTTAGCAGTTTATTTTTAGATTTTGGTTTTTTGATTTGTTAATAAAAACATTATAAAAATTAGTACAAATCTGGATTTACAGGAAAGAAAAGTTGGTGAAAGAACAGTGATTTTAAAGATTGGTTGTTTACTGTTTTATTTTTTGGAGTTTTTTTAAACAATATGTACAAACGAATACTATCTAGATAATTACGAATACTATTTTTTAGCACGCATATAGATGTTACGGTTAAAACTTTAATAAAGTACTTGTTATTTTCACTTTCAAAACCTGATTATAGGTTTTGGCGATTAAGTACCTACTGTTTTGTTTATTTTAACAAAGTATCTGAGGTATGTTAATCTTTTAATAATTAGGGGAATTTCCCCATCTTAAATTAGGAATACTTCTTTTCTCGGAGGTATTATTGCAAAATAAATTGGTTGACCAATTATACGATTGGATAACCAATTTATTTTTATTTATAATTTAAAAACGTAAACATTTTAAAAACAATCATTTACAATGAAACTAACATTTATTATTAGAAAAAGGTCTCTTTTTTCGTTATTTATTGCAATATTATTTTTTCCAATAGTAAGCTGTACAAATGAAGAATTTGACAGCGAGCTACTAGAAACTATTAAGGGTGATTCGGAAATAAAGGTTTCCATACCAATTCAAAACCCTGGATTCGAACTTGGAGAAGTTAATTGGGGAGATTCTGAAAATTATGCTATCTCAAGTGATAGAAATTCAGGTATAAAATCTGGAAAAGTAACGAGTTCATCTGGCAAAATAGAACAAACGGTTGATGTAAGTCAAAATACAGACTATATCCTTAAAGCTTGGGTTAACGGAGATGGCAAACTTTCTGTAGGTGGACAATCAATTGATTTTGATACAAACGATTTTGAAGAGATTGCTATTAACTTTAACAGTGGTAGTAATTCTTCAGTGACTATATTAGGAATAAGAAATAGTGGAGATGTCCGTTTTGATGATTTTACACTTAAAAGTACTTTGATAGATGGGCCAGTAGCTACAGGTCAGATAGTACCAATTAGTATTTCTGCCAATGGAAATCAAATTGGATATGGACCAGAAAATACGGTTGATGGTATCGTTGAAAATACGGAATCAAGATGGTCATCCAATGGGTATAAAGGTAAATATATTACTTATGATTTAGGTGCTATTAAAACAGTATCAAGTTTAAAAATAGCTTGGTTTAAAGGAGATGAAAGAGAAGCATATTTTCAAATTAGAGTGGGTAATTCTACATCTTCTTTACAAACTGTATATAATGCAAAAACTACGGGAAGTAGTGGGACAACAGAAGGGTTAGAAACTTTTGATTTTGATGATGTTGACGCTAGATACGTAAGAATATCTAGTTTTGGTAATTCTAAAAATAGCTGGAATAGTATTATTGAAACGGAAATTTATGGAAAAGAAGAGGACGGAAACGATGATACAATTCCTCCCGGACCAGTATCGGAGTTAAATGCGGTAGCTAGAAATGGTTCTGTAGTTTTAAATTGGAATAATCCTCAAGATTCTGATTTCAATAGTGTACGAATTACTTATGATGGTGGTGAGGTAATTTCTTTTGGAGAAAGTGCTACGATTAATAACTTGAGTAACGGCACTTCTTATTCATTTACTGTAGTCGCGGTAGATAATTCTGGTAATGTTTCTGCCAGTAAAGTTATAAATGCAACACCGCAAGGTCCACCACCAGGAGGCTCAGCAGCTAGTATTATCGGACCAGGATGGAAATTAAATGGATTTTCTGGTTTTCTAGCAATTGGTAGTAGTGATAATGGATTGGATTATGCAGATAATGCAAGTAAAAATGAAAGTCACTTTTTCTTTGAGAAAGATGGATATGCAGCATTTAGGTGTTATCCAGGGAATCCAACATCTGGAGGATCTAGTAACCCACGATCTGAGTTAAGAGAAGTGATAAACGGTGGAGATGGTTATTGGAACGGGAATACAAATACTGAGCATTCTATGAAGTGGAGATTTAAAGTAGAAAATTTACCGCCTTCTGGGAAATTAGCTTTTGGTCAAATCCATGAAAGAGACGATTTTTATGATGATGTTATACGAGTTCAAGTGCAAGGAGATGCAGGACAGAGTTCAGGAGAAGTGGATTTGAGAATACTTGGATATGTAACAGAAAAAGTTGAGGATCGTGAAGGAAGAACAATTGATTTTGATATGCGTTTGGATATTGAGTATTATTTTGAACTAACCATGAGTAATGGAGTTGTTACTTTATATAACCTAGATAATAATGGAAATCGAATTGAAGAGTTATTTCAATCTATAGATATCGGTAATGCTAATGAAAACTATTTTAAAGCTGGTTGTTATTTACAATCTACAAGTAGTAGTCATGATGGGTCTAGCGATTACGGTCAGGTATTGGTCAAAGATTTATTAGTATCACCAGATAACTAATTTTATTTATGGTGCTCTTTCCCTTTTTTGTTGATTGTTTTAATCTTACGCGATAAGTGCGGCAATATGATATTATGTTTTTTGCTTCGCAAAATATGTATATATGGTATTTGTTTAGTTAATATTTTAGCAATACTTAAAATAAGTTATATATTTTTTTACGAAATCGTTTGAGTTGGTATAATTATTCGTTAATATTGCAATAACTAAATTGGTTGACCAATTATTTTTTTGGGTAACCAAAATTTTAACACAAATTCTATCAACAATTCAAAACAATCATTATGAAAACATTTTGTGAAAAAAGGGAAGTGTATCATTTACACTATTTGTTTAGATCTTTACTAGTTGTTATGCTAGTGTTAACAGGAGTTTCTTGCGAGAATGAGGAATTCATTGATGCTGATGATTCACTTATCAAAGATGAGGAATTAGATACCAAAGCTACTCCAGTAGTAGGGAAGATTTATACAATCAAAAACTTGAATAATGGACGCACTCTTGATATTGCTGGAAAAAGCAATAACAATGGCGCGAATCTACAGGTTTGGGGAACAGATGCTAATACTTCTGGAACTCACAGACAATGGGAGATACTATCAGTTGGCAATGGTTATGTAAGATTCAAAGGTGTAGATAGCGGTAAATCATTAGAAGTTGCAGGAGGAAGTAATTCTAATGGAGCTAACGTGCAACAATGGGCTTATCAAGGAACAACGCATCAACAATGGCAAATTATTTCTGTAGGAAATGGATATTTTAGAATTAAAAGTAGAGATAGTGGAAAAAGCTTAAGAGTTACTGGTAGTTCTAATGGTAGTAATGTAGATCAGTATGCATATAACGGATCAAATAATCAGAAATGGTTTTTTACGGAAGTTGGAGGTACAATAGATCCACCGCCACCACCTCCTCCAGGAAATACAGCAGCAGCAATTATTGGAAATGGATGGAAGCTTAATGGTTTTAGTGGTAATCTAAATGTAGGAAGCAACGATAATGGATTGAATTATGCAGATAATGCCAGTAAAGCAGAAAGTCATTTCTTTTTTGAGAAGGATGGATTTGCAGCTTTTAGATGTTATCCTGGTAATCCAACATCTGGAGGATCTTCTAATCCAAGATCAGAACTTAGAGAAGTCATAAATGGAGGAGACAATTATTGGAATGGTAATACAAATACAGAACATTCTATGAAATGGAGATTTAAAATAGAAGATTTACCACCGTCTGGTAAATTAGCTTTTGGTCAGATTCACGAACGTGATGATTTCTATGATGATGTAATTAGGGTTCAGGTACAAGGAAGTTCTGGACAAAATTCTGGGTCAGTGGATTTAAGAATTTTGGGATATGTAACCGAAGAGATTGAAGGAAGCGGAAGAACTATCAATTTTAATATGCAGATGGATACTGAGTATTATTTCGAGTTAACTATGAGGAATGGTGTGGTTAGGCTATACAATTTAAATAACAATGGTAATAGAATAGAGGAACTATTTGAATCTGTTGATATTGGAAATGCTAATGAAAATTATTTTAAAGCAGGTTGTTATTTGCAATCTACTAGTAGTAGTCATGAAAGTTCTAATGTGTATGGTCAAGTACTAATTAGAGACTTGGTTGTATCTCCTGATAACTAAGGTAAAGATTAAGACTAAAAAAAGATCGTCTAAATATCAATTTAGGCGATCTTTTTATATTTATCATTTCTGAATAATAATTTATTTCAGTTTATAGCTTGTAGATACAATTGAATCGGATGCAGAATCATAAGTCTCTAAAATCAGGTTTTTCGCATCATCAAAATGCCCTAAGCAATTATTGTCATTTCCAAAGTTTACCAAATAGTAACCATTAGATAAGGGACGAGCTTTCAACATTTTTTCTCCGTTTTCGTCTATTATTGTAAAGATGTAACCAGAACCATTTGGAATACTACTATATAATTTCTCAGAGGATGTCTTACCCGCATTTTTTATCGAAACGGTCTGAGGAGAATATACAGCAGTTCTATTTGTATCCTCATCTTCTTCATCTGGATTCAATTTTAGTTCACTCTTTTTAGTAATTATCTGTTGCTCGGTAATAACTTTTTCTTCTCCATTAGCACCTTTTATACGTATCGTTTTTGTGACAATTTCTTCAGAAGAGTTTTCTTTGGGTTTAGTTTCTGCAGTTTCTTCTTTTTTCTCCTTTTTATCTTCAGATTGTGTGTATCCAATAAAAACTGAAAATAAAAGTATCAATAATGTTACTTTCTTATATACTTTCATAGGTTAATCATTTAGTGAGTTAAAAATACAAAAAGTTCAAAACTTTTGATTACCGTATTTTTTATTAAAAATTTCGCTTTTGTGTTAGTAGCTATTATTTCACGATTATTTTGTGAGAATCTATTTCTTTAGTATTTGTTTACTATGCCTTAATACCATTATCTTTGCACACTTAAAAATTTGAACAAATACTTTTGTTCCTAGATAACGAAAAATATGAAAGCAGGAATAGTTGGATTGCCTAACGTTGGGAAATCAACACTTTTTAATTGTTTGTCTAATGCAAAAGCACAAAGTGCTAATTTCCCTTTTTGTACCATAGAACCTAATATTGGTGTTGTAAATGTACCAGATCCAAGACTAAAAAAACTTGAAGAGCTTGTCAATCCGGAAAAAGTGATACCAGCTACTGTAGAGATTGTAGATATTGCTGGATTGGTAAAAGGAGCAAGTAAAGGTGAAGGTCTAGGGAATCAGTTTTTAGGAAACATAAGAGAAACGGATGCTATAATTCATGTACTTCGTTGTTTTGATAATGATAATATTGTACATGTTGATGGTTCAATAGACCCTATAAGAGATAAAGAAACTATAGATATAGAGTTACAGCTAAAGGACTTAGAAACTTTAGAAAAGAAATTAGATAAAATAAAGCGTGCTGCAAAAACAGGTAATAAAGAGGCACAAAAGGAAGAGTCTGTTCTTTTAGCATTAAAAGAAGGTTTAGAAGAAGGTAAATCTGTACGAGCTGTAGATGTTTCTGAAGATGATCATCTAGCGTATGTAAAACCTTTACAGTTTATAACTGATAAACCAGTATTATATGTTTGTAATGTTGATGAAGGAGCTGCAGTAGAGGGTAATGATCACGTAAAACGTGTAAAAGAAGCAGTGGCTTCTGAAAATGCTGAAGTAATTATTCTCGCAGTAGGAACAGAAGCGGATATCACAGAACTCGAAGATTACGAAGAAAGACAAATGTTTCTTCAAGATATGGGATTAGAAGAGCCTGGATCTTCTGTTTTAATTAGAGCAGCGTATAAATTACTAAATCAACAGACTTATTTTACTGCAGGTGTTAAAGAAGTAAGAGCTTGGACAATTCCAATAGGAGCTACTGCACCTCAAGCGGCAGGAGTAATTCATACTGATTTCGAAAAAGGATTTATTCGTGCTGAAGTAATTAAATACGAAGATTATGTGTCTTTTGGTAGCGAAGCTAAGGTAAAAGAGGCTGGAAAATTAGGGATAGAAGGTAAAGGATATGTGGTAAACGATGGAGATGTTATGCATTTTCTATTTAATGTATAGTTACATACTAAAACAAACAAAATAACCTTTATGAACCTCTTAGAAATTCTAAGAGGTTTTTTGTTGGACATCGTAATTCTATGAATCACTTTCAGAATTTAAAAACTATTGATTCTAATATTGCACCATGCAAAAATCTCAACAAGTTTCTATTGGTATCATCCTAGCAGTAATTGGAGTAGTACTTTTTTCCGCAAAAGCGGTAATGGTAAAAATGGCGTATAAATATCAGATTAGTTCAGAACATCTATTATTGTTTAGAATGTCTTTTTCTTTGCCTATTTATTTAGCAATAGCTGTATTCTCAAAAACCAATAATCCAGAGAAAATAAAAAAGTCAGATTATATATGGATTTTATTTTTTGGTTTTGTAGGCTATTATTTAGCGAGTTATTTTGACTTTTTAGGATTACAATATATCAAAGCGGGTTTAGAGCGTATTATTTTATTTATATATCCAACATTAGTATTGTTGATATCAAGAATTTTTCTAAAACAGAAAATTTCTAAAAGACAATTGGTAGCTATTGGAATTACTTATGTTGGAGTTATCATTACATTCTGGCAGGAACTTCAATTGGATACTCCTAATATTCATTTAGGGGTTTTTCTTATTTTTTTAAGTGCATTAACATATGCTACATATCTTGTTGGAAGTGGTTGGTTGATACCTAAATTTGGTGTTGTAGTTTTTACTTCATACGCAATGATTGTTTCATCATTTTGTATTATAACCCAATACCTGCTTTTTGATAGGGGAGATGTTACCAGTTATCCAGGAGAAGTATATGTTTTAGGTATTTTCATGGCATTTTTTGCTACCGTTGTGCCTTCATATCTTATTTCGGCGGCAATTAGTCGCTTAGGAGCATCGAATGTTGCTATTATAGGAAGTTTAGGTCCTGTTTCTACAATTTTACTTGCATTTTTTATATTGGATGAGAACCTTTCTATATTACAGATTTTAGGTGCTGCAATTGTAATTTTTGGAATTTATTTTACAACAAAAAAAGCAAAAAGCTCCTAGTCGTTATGAATTTATTTTTAATCTTAACAGCACAAAATCACTAAACTTTATTCTTTTTTTAGTAAATTAACAAAGAAGAACGATCGTTTCTTTAAGTGCATCGGGAATATGTGGAGAAGCAATCATTTATCAAAAACTAACTAATTTTGAGGGGAAAGTCATTATTTTTTATCCTTTTATGGACTATTCCATGGTTCTCGTATTGTCAGGAAGAATCGAAATTTCCTGTTAATGATAGTTTACAATTTCTAATAGACACATCCAATAATTTAACTTTTGAGTATAAAGTCAAAGAATCGCTCGAGTACGCGATAAAAGCTGCTAATTATGCTCATGAATTAAATAATGATCACTATAAATCTGAAGCCTACTATCTTATGGCTTACAATTATCAAATAATTGTGGATTATAAAAATGCTGAAGAATATTATAGAAAGTCATTGCATTACGCCGAAAAAGCAGGTGATTCATTGTTGATTCTATGGAATAATAATGGATTGGGAAATGTTTTTTCAGATGGCTATAAAGATTTAGAAGCATCGTTGGTGTATTATGATAAAGCCACTGATTTAGGTAAGCGATTAAATAAACCTGAGGAGTATATGACTCCCATCATTAATTTAGCTTGGACTTATGTGGATGCTAAAGAATTTGAAAAAGCTATTCCTTATATCGAAGAAGCCAATAAATTAGTAGTGGAAAATCGTGATATCGAAGGGTATTGTGAAGTATATTATCTTAAAGGTAGGTTAGCTTTAAGTCAGAATGACTTTGAAAAGTCGGAAAAATTTTTCCAAGAAGCACTCAATATAGCAGAAAGGCATAATATGCTATTGGAAGAATCCTATATATATGAAGCTAGAGCAGAGATGTATGCTAAAAAAGGTGAATTAGGTAAAGCCTATGAAGATATCAAACGGTTTCAAGAATATAGAGATAAAGTTTACAATAAAGAAAAACTTAAACAAATAGAAATCGCAAGAGTAAGTTTTAATGTAGATGAATATGAAAGAGAATTACAAATAGCGAAAACAGAGAAAGAATATCAATCTCAACTTGCTAAGAACAATAGAACTCTTAATATTATTGCTGTTATTGGATTGATCTTTTTATTTGGGACTGCATTTTTCTTTTACGTTAGTTATAGGTCTAAGAAAAATTTAAGTGATGTATTAAAAGATAAAAATGTACAACTTATAGAAGCTAAGGCAGAGGCAGAAAAACTTACTCAAGTAAAATCACAGTTTATTTCTACAGTAAGTCATGAGTTAAGAACACCATTATACGGTGTGGTTGGTATCACCTCATTATTATTAGAAGATAAAGATGTTTTAGATAGGCATAAAAAGTTATTAGGTTCTTTAAAGTTTTCTGGAGATTATCTTCTAAATCTAATTAACAACGTACTTCAAATAAGTAAAATAGAATCTAATAAAGTAAAATTAGCTAAGACACCTACCAATCTTTTCAAACTATCACAAAACCTACTCAATTCATTTGAATATCAAGCAAAAAGTAAAGGTAATGAACTTATTTTAGAAGTACCTAACGAACTTCCAGAGTCCTTAAATGTAGATTCTTTGAGGTTATCAGAGATTTTAATAAACCTCATTGGTAATGCCTCGAAATTTACTGAAAATGGGAAGATTTGGTTACGTATTATTTTATTAAGTAAGAAAGAAAACTCGATTCATATCAGATATGAAGTAGAAGATAACGGTGTGGGTATTCCAGATGATAAAAAGGACTTTGTTTTTGAGAAATTTTCACAGGTAGATCGGGAATCTAATAATGTAGAAGGTACTGGACTTGGGCTATCTATTGTAAAAAACCTTTTGGAAATGATGGATAGTAGCGTACATCTAGAAAGCAATGAAGGAAGAGGTACAAAGTTTTATTTTGATCTTACTCTGGAAATTTTAGAAGAAGGAGAGGAGCTTGCTAACAATGAAATGAACAATGGAAAAGCCAAAGTGTACCGTAGAATATTGGTTGCAGAAGATAATAAGATTAATCAAATAGTTACTAAAAACTTATTAAGTCTTATTGGATATGATTGTGTCATTGTAGAAAATGGCTTTAATGCCATTCAAATGGTAAAGAAAGAAGATTTTGATTTAATACTTATGGATTTAAATATGCCTTACTTAAATGGTTCTGAGGCTACCAAACGAATACGAGAATTTGATCAGAAAACTCCTATCATCGCACTTACTGCTGCAGAATTAGGAGAAGTAAAAGATGACTGTTTAGAAATAGGTATGAATGATTTAATTAATAAACCTCTTAATAAAAATGATTTAAGAGATATTATTGTTAAAAATTTACTGCCTTAAAAAAACACCAACGGTAAGAGTAAAAAAAAACGCCAGATGTATTTCTGGCGTTTTACTTTTGTATTAATTAGTTCCTTCAGAAACTTTTTCTTTTCTGTTTTTTACATATTTCTCCAACCATTGATCTTGTTCCCATAGAAGATGTAGGATAGATTCTTTAGCTCTATATCCATGACTTTCTTTAGGAAGCATAATCAATCTGGCGGTAGCACCTAAACCTTTTAAAGCATTAAAGTATCGTTCGCTTTGTAGCGGATATGTTCCAGAATTGTTATCAGCTTTTCCGTGTATTAATAGTAAAGGAGTCTTCATTTTATCAGCATGCATAAAAGGAGACATGGTATAATATACTTCTGGTGCTTCCCAATAGCTTCTTTCTTCACTTTGGAATCCAAAAGGAGTAAGAGTTCTATTGTATGCTCCACTTCTGGCGATACCTGCTGCAAAGAGATTGGAATGTGATAATAGATTAGCAGTCATAAACGCACCATAAGAATGTCCTCCTACAGCAACACGGTTTCTGTCGATAAGTCCTAAATCATCTACAGCATCTATAGCAGCTTTCGCATTAGCTACTAATTGTTTTCTAAAGGAATCATTAGGTTCTTCATCGCCTTCTCCCACAATTGGGAAAGAAGCATCATCTAATACTACATAACCTCTTGTAACCCAATATATCATAGAACCCCAAAATGGATAGGTGAATTCATTAGGATTGGAAGTAGATTGAGATGCACTTTTTTTGTCTTTAAATTCTTCTGGATATGCCCATAGAATCATCGGTAACTTTTCCTTTTTAGTTTTATCATATCCCAATGGAAGATATAAGGTTCCTGATAACTCTAATCCATCATCTCTTTTGTATTTAATTACTTCTTTATGTACACCTTGTAACGCAGCAAAAGGATTTGCAAAGTTGGTGATTTGTTTTAATTTATCTTTAGAATTTATATTTCTGATATAAAAGTTAGGGTACTCACTTGGGGATTCTATGCCTACAAGAAAATCTCCTTTATCTAGATTAGTAGCGAAATAAATATTCTCTACCTTATCAGTGTAGGTTGATTTATAAACTCTCTCTGTGTCGTTGCTTTTTAAGTTTAACTTATCAATGAAAGGAAATTGTCCTTCTTTACTAAAGCCATCTCCCATTAGATATACATTTCCTTTTGTAATATCTATTACAGACCGACCAAATTTATTTCTAGAGGTTACAAAGTTTCCTGGATCATTATACCTGTCCTGATAGTTTCTGTCATGAATAATTTGAGGTTTTACCGATGGTTTGTTAGGATCAAAAACATAGGTTTTCGTATTTCTTGTATTCCACCAATAGTCATAGGCGAAAGCAATATTTTTATCATTACTCCATTGTATTCCACTGTAACGATTGATCGTCTTTAAAATAGATTTTGGTTTTCCTTCAAAAGGAGCGTCTTGTTCAAAAACTTCATCTCTAAAGGCTACTTTAACCTCAGGATCTCCTTTATCCAAGGCTTCTGCCCAAACAAGTGTAGCTGGTTTGTCTGCTCTCCAACTCATGGATCTTTTTCCCATTCGAGTAGCCATAAAGCCCTTTGGTCTTACTTCGTCAATAGGAACCTCATTAATTATCTTAAAAGGCTCACCAGAGCTTTTATAAATTGTTGTTTTTTGAGGAAAACGATAATAAGGCACTAAATAAGAAAAAGGTTTTTCTATTTGAGTAACCATTACGTAATTACCATCTGGCGAAAACGAGAAATTTCTTATCATACCAATTGTAGACCAAGACGTTTTGGTCCCATCAAGGTTTACCTTAAATATTTCTGAAGTGGCCAATTGCTCAAAATTATACTCGTCATTTGGATTTTTTAATAAATCCTGATATGTTCTGTTTTGAGCTTTCGTTCCTTCACTAACAGAGATTGTAGGTCCTGTTGGAATCGCTTCATCTACATTAATTAATGCTTTTTTATTTTTAGATAAAAATTTAACCAGTAAAGCAGAATTGTCTTTAAACCACCTAAATGGAGATCCCATATTAGCATTAAGGGTTGCATCCGTTAATTTCGTTGCTTTATTAGTTTTAATATCTACTAACCATAATTCTACACCATCTAAAGTTGTATGTGTAAAAGCGACTTTTGTATAGTCTGGAGACCAAGAAAGGTTTGATAATCTTAGATTTTTAGGAAGACCGCTAACTTGTATAGGTTCTCCATCTATTCTCTTTAATTTAATATTATTGGAATAGTTGGCTCGACTAGAAATATTAGTTTTCGGATTAATTCGTAATCCAGCTAACCTCATTTCTTTTTCTGATAGCTCGGCGATGGTTTTATATCCATCACGATACAAGAAAATTAGTTGTTCTCCTTTTTCATCTATACGAATAGAAGGAGCAAGTGGTACATCCACTAAATCTAAAATCTCTTTTACTGGTTTTTGGTATTCTAAATTTTCTTGGGCATGAAGTACTGAACCAATAAACAGCACCATTAAAAATGATTTGATGAATTTCATAAGTTTACGATGTTTGTATGATACAATCAAAAATAAAATTTTAATTGGGGAAACATGTATAACTATGAATAATTCTAGACTATTTCTGCCCCGAATTTATAAATTTAGGACAAAGTCAACCGTTTTTTCAATAACCATGTTTGGTGCTTCTTTATGTGGTGTATGACCTATATTGGGAATGATATGAGATGTTGATATTCCTTGCGTTTTTGTAATGATACTCGTTACCTGATCTAAAGTTCCATATTCATCTTTTTCTCCTTGAATTATAAGAGAAGGACAGGTGATATGTTTTAAGTAGTCTTCTATATTCCAGTTAGCGAAGGTAGGAGAGAGCCAAGTTTCTGTCCACATACTAAAGACCGCATCTGTGTTTGAATCGTGATATTTGGTTAGTTTTTCTCTAAGGTTTGTGGTATCGTAAGCAAGTTTAGCTTCTCTTATTCCATCTAACGTTTCTTTTTCTACAAATACATGAGCGCCTTCGGTGATAATACCAGATATTTTATCTGGATATAATGATGCAGCTAATAAAGCAATGCTTCCTCCATCACTATGACCAAATAGAATTATTTTATTGAGTTTTAAATGATCAATAAGTTGTATTAAAGTATCAGCTTCTTTTTTTAAATAGTCTTGGTCTCTTTTATTTTCTGAAAACGGATCTGACTTGCCATATCCCTGACGATCATAAGAGAGTACATTATAATCAGTTCTTTTTTTGATTTTTTCAGGAAAATCTCTCCATAGTTCTATACATCCTAATGAATCGTGTAAGAATATTATGGTTGGTTTGGAAGTGTCTAAAGTTTCTGGATTGCAAGAAAGCCTTATACGATGTGTATTGATAAAAATGTCCAAATGCAAAATTTGTAAGTAAATAATGATCAAAAATAGGTTAAAGTCTATACAAATTATATATTTTGCAAGATCAAAGTTGTAACACCTCATTATTTTTGGCGTTTACCATAATAAATATTTAAAATACATGAAAAAAGTACTAGTTGCGGTCTCTACCAGTTTATTGTTAGTAGGATGTGGTTCTATGAATACATCGAAAGATGTAGCTTCTAAAACACCTATAGTTGCGAAAGTTGATCTTACCGAAGTTACCGATGATAAAGTTCCAATGACTATTAATCCAGGTCGCTTTACGCAAGATACAATAAACTATTTTTTACCTAAAGTAGTGCAGGGAACATATGCTGTTAGTGATTTTGGAAAGTTTATCGATAATTTCAGAGCTTTAGATTATAATGGAGCGGAATTATCAACTAATAAGATTGATGATAATACTTGGCAAATTGCTAATGCTACACAATTAGATAAAATTGTGTATTTGGTAAACGATACCTATGATATTGAAAACACAGGTGTTGGTACTCCTTTCTCGCCATCAGGTACTAATATAGAATCTGATAATTTTGTATTGAATTTACACGGGTTTATCGGTTACTTTGATGTATTGAAGAATAATCAATATGCTATAGAAGTAAAAGCTCCGTCCGATATGCAAAGGACTTCTGCATTACCGAATGTAGGTACAGAAAAAAGTGAAGACGGATCTATTACTACAGATAAGTATTTTGCGTCTCGGTATTTTGAAGTTACAGACAATCCAATGATGTATGGTAAATTAGATGTAGAAGAATTTGAAGTAGGAGGGATTAAAATTGTTTTAAGTGTATATTCTCCAAATAAAACATACTCGGCAGCAGGCATAAAGGAAACTGTTTTTAAAATGATGGAAGCCCAAAAGAAATATTTGGGAGATATTGATAGTACACCTAGGTATGATATCTATTTGTATTTAGCTTCACAATCTCAATCTGCTCCTACAGGTTTTGGAGCGTTAGAGCACCATACTTCTACCGTAGTAGTGTTACCAGAGGCTATTCCTGAAGATGCTTTGGCATCTGCTATGATTGATGTGGTGTCTCATGAGTTTTTTCATATCGTAACTCCCTTAAGTGTGCATTCCGAAGATGTTCATTATTTTGATTACAACAATCCTACTTTTTCTAAGCACTTATGGATGTATGAAGGAGTCACAGAATATTTTGCAAGTGTTTTTCAGGTAAATCAAGATCTTGTTTCTGAAGAGGAGTTTTACACGAAAATGATGGGTAAAATAGATTCTGCAAGTTTGTTTGATGATGCTATGAGTTTTACTGAAATGAGTGAAAACATATTGAATGAGCCTTATGCTAAGAACTATGCGAATGTATATGAAAAAGGAGCTTTAATAGGAATGTGCATTGATATTCTCATGCGTGAAGAAAGTGACGGAAATCGTGGGATCTTATCTCTTATGAAAGAACTTTCTTTAAAGTATGGTAAAAATAAACCGTTTGAAGATGATAAAATTATTGATGAAATAGTAGCGATGACTTATCCGTCTATAGAAAAGTTTTTAACCACCCATGTTATAGGAAAAACTCCTATTAACTATAATGAGTTTTTTGAGAAAGTAGGACTTTCTATGGGAGTTAAGGATATCGAGACGGATTATGTAAGAAATGGTAATAATATTATTGTCGGTGGAGATCAGGATAAAGGGACTATATTTTTTACAGAGGATGTCGCAGAAAATAGTTTCTGGGCTACAAATGGAGTGAAACCGTTTGATGTTATAAAAGAGGTAAACGGAACTGCCTTAACATTAATAAATGCTAATTCTGTATTGCAAAATACACTACAATGGAAAGTGGGTGATGATGTAGAAGTAAAATTGGATAGAGGAGGCGAGGAAATTTTAATAAAGACAAAATTAACAAAGTCATATACCAAAGGAAAAGCATTAAGTAGTCTTGAAAACCCAACAGAAAAACAATTAAAGCTTAGAGAAGCTTGGTTAAAAGGATAATAAAAAAGCGGGTCAATAATAAGACCCGCTTTTTTCTTTTCTATTTGCTAGTATGCTAAGAAAAGCCATCAACACCAGCTGCCAAGCGATCTCGCTTCACTTTTATCTTTTTTAGCATCCATTCTGGATATTGAGAATCGTCTTCGGCTTCATATATTTTTATTTCCTGTGATTCATCAGGGACCAAAAGATCATCTTGTCTGCATTTTAATATTTTTGCGGCAGTTTCAACACCAGAGTACCCAGCTCCAGCTACTCCATGTGATAAAACACTCGCACCACATAAATATAAATTTTCTATTTCGCTTTTAGCTTTATAAGAAAATGGGCCTATTTGCCAAAAGCTCTTTTCCGTTCCGTAAACACAACCATTGGTAGAGTTTATATAGTATTCATTCGTAATAGGAGTTCCTAATTCTTTCTGTACGATCTTTTCTCGTACTCCAGGAATTACCGTTTCTAAAGTGCGAATCATCTTTTCTGTTAGTTGAGCTTTAAAATTCAGATACGCTTCAGATCGTCTACGATCTTCATTTTTGAACTCGTTAAATGATTCGTGATTGATATAGGTAATAGCCTCAATAGTATGATAGCGTCCATCAAAACTAATAGGATCTTTTAATGTAGTGCAACTGATAAACATACCTGGGAAAGTATCACCTTCTAATATGTTTCTTTTTTGTGTATCCTCAAATAAAGTATCTAAATCTTCATGCTGCATTAACCAGATATTCCCGGAGTCTAAACCAGCTTTACGAACATCCATATCAACGGTTAGAAATAACATTAGTGAAGTACAGGAATACTTAGTTTTACCAAGACGTTTATTTAGTTTTTTACTAATATTTTCCTTTCCGATCAAGTCTATAAATGTCTTTTGTGGATCAGCATTAGAAATTACTTGTTTTGCGAATATTTTTTCTCCACTTTCTAATTGTACTCCAATAGCTCTTTTTTTCCTATTGCCTTCTAATAAAATTTTAGAAACCTTTTTACTTGTTTGGATGTTACCATGATGCTTTTTTAAAGCTTTAGTCATTGCTTTTACCAATGCACCACCACCACCAACAGGATAGTAGCCTCCACTAGAATAATGCCCCATTACAGCAGCGTGTAACGGAAAGCTAGCTCTCGACGGTGGTAAACCATGATCGCCGATTTGTATATTAAGCACCGCCTTTAATAGAGGGTTTTTGATGTGTTTATTAATTACTTTGCGTAAACTAAAAACACTATATTTACCCATGTTTTTTGTCCTAAAAGGAATAGTGATATGTTGCCAGAATCCTTTTACTTTAGGGATTAGTTGTAGTTCGTAGCTCACATCGCTTACTAACTTTAGATAAGAAGCAATTCCCTTTCGTTCTTCTGGAAACTGTTCGGATAATACTTCTTTTATATTATCATAACCTGCGGGCATATCAATACGATGCTTCCCGATCCAACAATGTTCATAAGCTTCGGGATTCATTCTAAAGAAAGAGACATCGTTTGCTATACCTAATCCCCCATATAAATCACTTGTGGATTCACCTTTGTTTAATAATCCTACATAGTGTACGCCAGGCGTAAACCTATATCCATTAAGATAAAAACTATGACACCATCCACCAGGAACATCATGTTGTTCTAGAACTAAAACTTTTTGACCAGCACGAGCTAAACAAATAGCAGATGCTAGACCACCAGCACCAGATCCAATAATTATTGTGTCGTATTGTTTTGGATCATTTTCGTTAGATTTCATCACTTCACCGTCTTTATCAATAGATTTAATCACCTTGATTATGTATTTAGTTTTCCAGCATTTTTTGTTAAAGGTATCGTTTTTTTAGTTTAGTAAAGAATTATAATAGAAAGTATGCAAGATTTGCTAGTAGTCTATCGTAGAAATGTTATGGTATATTGGTTATAGTTAAGCTTTATCAGAAGCTTCTACAAATACTTTCAATCTATCAAATACTGATCCCCAACCATTCATGAAGCCCATTTTTTCTTGTTGTAAGCAATATTCTTCTGTCTTATGAACTACATTAAATGTAAAATTTGTTTTTTCTCCATCCTTTTCGAACAGTGCTTGTAACTCTACATCTTCTGTCATAGGTTTAAAATCAGCAGAAGAAATTATTTTCTCATGTGTTATAATTTCTTTATAGATACCTTCAGATATAAACTCACTACCATCTGGCATTTCCATAGTGTACTTCCAGGTACCATGTACTTTAAAGTTGTGTTCTATGACTTTTGTTTTCATACCCTTTGGTCCCCACCATTGAGCAATATGTTCAGAATTGGTCCATGCTTCCCAGACAAGTTCAATAGGAGCGTTAAAAGTTCTTTTTAATGATAATGTACGTTTGTTTAAATCACTCATTGTTTTTGGTATTAGATTGTAGTTTATATAAATAGTCTTCAAAAGAGTCTAATCTGTCCTCCCATAAGTTTTTGTATTGTTCTATCCATAAGAATGCTGGTAATAAATTTTGTGGTTGTATAAGGCAGTAACGTTCTCTTCCTTTTTTGGAAATGGATATGATACCGCATTCTTCCAGTATTTTTAGATGTTTAGAAATGGCAGGGCGACTTACATCAAATTTTTCCGCAATAGCATTTACGGATAAAGTTTGATTTGCTAGAATAGAAATGATATTTCTTCTAATGGGATCTGCTATTGCCTGAAAAACGTCTCTTCTCATTTAAAATGTAACTGAATGGTTACAAATTTAATTGTAACCGTTTGGTTACGCAAATTTTTAACAGAGTTTTTAAAGTTTATAATTAGGTATAAGAATTATTGATTGTGATGTTGTTTAAATATATGGAAAATCTATACAATATAGAACTGTAAATGGCTAACTTTGGAAGTATACTTTAAAACTCTATATTATGAATAACACGAAAAGCTATGGTATAAATAGCCAAGGGGATATTAGTAAGTGTCCATACATGGGAGGACCTCAAAAGCATACTGCGGGTCATGGAACGACCAACAGAGATTGGTGGCCAAACGAATTAAAATTAAATGTTTTAAGACAACATAATTTAAAATCAAATCCATTAGGAGATGAATTCGATTATGCAAAAGCTTTCAACAGTCTGGATTATTATGCTTTAAAGAAAGACTTGATGGATTTTATGACTGAGTCACAAGATTGGTGGCCAGCAGATTATGGTCATTATGGAGGTTTAATAATACGTATGGCATGGCACAGTGCAGGAACCTACAGAGCTGGAGATGGGCGAGGTGGAGCTTCTTCAGGATCATTAAGATTTGCACCATTGAATAGTTGGCCCGATAATGGTAATCTGGACAAAGCACGTTTGCTGTTGTGGCCAATAAAGAAGAAGTATGGAAATAAAATTTCTTGGGCCGATTTAATGATTTTAGCAGGTAACTGTGCTATAGAGTCTATGGGGCTAAAAACCTTTGGTTTTGGCGGAGGAAGAATTGATGTATGGGAACCAGAACAAGACATCTATTGGGGTTCTGAAAAGGAATGGTTAGGTAACGATGCTCGTTTTTCTGAAGGTAGAGATAATTTAGAAGCTCCTCTTGGAGCTGTTCATATGGGGTTAATATACGTAAATCCAGAAGGGCCAGATGGTACTCCAGATCCTTTGGGTTCCGCTGAAGATATGAGAACTACTTTTAGACGAATGGCAATGAGTGATGAAGAAATTGTAGCATTAACCGCTGGAGGGCATACTTTTGGTAAAGCTCATGGAGCAGCAGATGCTGATCAATATGTTGGAGCAGAACCGCACGGAGCCGCTATTGAAGAAATGAGTACTGGTTGGAAAAACACGTACGGATCAGGAGTGTTAGATGATGCAATTACCAGTGGATTAGAAGGTGCATGGACTCCAAATCCTGATAAATGGGATCATGATTATTTTAAAGTATTATTAGATTATGAATGGGAATTAACTAAAAGCCCTGCTGGAGCTCATCAATGGGCACCAAAAGCTGATTCAGGAGCTCCAACAGCACCAACGGCTGGGGATCCTTCAAAGAGACAAGCATTAATGATGACTGATGCTGACATGGCTTTAAAAATTGATCCCGAGTTTTTAAAGATTTCTAAACATTTCAGAAACAATCCCGAAGATTTAGAAGATGCATTTTCTAGAGCATGGTATAAACTAACGCATAGAGATATGGGGCCGATTTCACGTTATTTAGGACCAGAAGTTCCTAAAGAAGAATTGATTTGGCAAGATGTTGTTCCGAAAGGGAAGATGTTAAATGAATCGGAGATTTCTTCTTTAAAAGAGAGTATTATCGATTCTGGACTAACAACTTCACAACTAGTTACCACAGCGTGGGCATCTGCATCAACATACAGGGATTCTGATAAAAGAGGAGGAGCTAATGGTAGTCGTATTCGTTTAGAACCACAAAAAAGTTGGGAAGCGAATAATCCAGCTGAATTAGCTAAAGTGTTAGATGTTTATGAAACAATTCAGAAGTCTTTTTCTGGAGATGTGTCTATAGCTGATTTAATTGTTTTAGGTGGTAGTATTGGAGTAGAAATGGCTGCTAAAGAAGCTGGTTTTGAAATAACAGTTCCCTTTACTAGTGGTAGAGGAGACGCAACGCAAGAACAAACAGATATTAGTTCTTTTGATTATTTAGAACCTCAAGCTGATGGTTTTAGAAATTATATTCATAAGGATCAAACATCCTCAGCTGAAGACTTATTAGTAGATAGAGCACAACTACTAACGCTTTCTATTCCAGAAATGACAGTTCTTGTTGGGGGATTACGAGTTTTAGGAGCAAATTATGATGGTTCTCATCACGGTATTTTTACGGACAATATTGGTGTGTTAACGAACGATTTCTTTAAAAACATACTTGATTTTACGTATACCTGGAAAGCAACTTCTTCTGATGATACTCTATTCGAAGGTAGTGATCGTAGAACAGGGCAGGTTAAGTTTACAGGAACTAGAGCGGATCTTATTTTTGGTTCTAATACAGAATTAAGAGCCGTTGCAGAAGTTTATGCGTCTGATGATGCTAAAGAAAAATTTGTGCAAGATTTTGTGTCTGCTTGGACAAAAGTGATGGATTTGGATAGGTTTGATATCAAATAGAAATGAAATTGAAAAATTGAATATCCTAAAAAGGTGGTCTTCTTAAAGGTCACCTTTTTTATTTCTAATCAATTTTGGTATGTAGATAAGAAATGTTTTGGACTAATCTTATTTATGGATTGAATTCTGATTTCGTGATCTTGTAATATGATGAATTAATGATTCCTTCACAGCTTCCTTTTTTCCAAAATTTCATACCTATTTTTTCCAATACTCTTATCGAAGCGCTATTTTCATGCGCAGCTCTTCCAATAATCTCATGAAGTTGTAATTCATGAAAACCATAGGTTAATGTCGCTTTAGCCGCTTCTGTAGCATATCCCTTATTCCATTGGTCTTTGTAAAAACGAAACCCCAAATCAACTAGATCTTCTTCATTTTTCTTAAGTCCGCACCATCCGATAAATTGATTCGTGGGTTTTAATAGTACAGCCCATCTTCCATAACCAACGCTACGATATTGCTGTTTTTGATAGTTTTTTAGGAATGTGATTGTATCTTCTACATTTGCAAATGCTTGATCACCAGTAAATTTTAGCACTTCTGGATCCGAATTAAGGTCGAAGAAATCCTGAGCATCATCAAGAATGAATTCTCTTAGTATAAGTCTTCTGGTTTCTGTGATGTGTTTCATTAGGATAAAGATTGGTAATTTATAAATAAATACAAAATGTTCTATAAAGTATAATAAGGTCTGAAATGGTATTTCAATTTTAATGATTTTTAAGGTATTTATTAGTTACTTGGTTGTCTGTCAAATAATCAACAAAAACTAATTCAGAATTGTTAATTACTTTGTAGTTTGGGTATTTTAAAATCGTAAGTGAAATCTTATATTAGCAAGCATTCTACCCAAAATTTTATGAGTCAGGAAACAAAATATACCGAAGATAATATACGATCCCTCGATTGGAAAGAGCATATCCGTATGCGACCTGGGATGTATATAGGGAAACTAGGTGATGGATCTTCAGCAGATGATGGAATCTATATTTTACTAAAAGAAGTACTTGATAATTCTATTGATGAATATGTCATGGGTGCTGGTAAAACCATAGAAATTTCCATACAAGGAGATAAAGTAATTGTTAGAGATTACGGTCGTGGGATTCCTTTGGGAAAAGTAGTTGATGTAGTTTCTAAAATGAATACAGGAGGTAAGTATGATTCAAGAGCATTTAAGAAATCGGTAGGTTTAAATGGAGTTGGTACTAAAGCGGTAAATGCTTTGTCTACATATTTTAGGGTAGAATCTACAAGAGATGGAAAATCTGCTTCTGCAGAATTTGAAAAAGGAAACCTAACGAATCAGGAAAAATTAGAAGAAACTTCAAGACGAAAAGGGACTAAGGTTTCTTTTATACCAGATGCTTCGATTTTCAAGAATTATAAATATCGTACCGAGTACGTAACAAAAATGCTTAAAAATTATGTGTATCTAAATCCTGGATTAACCATAATTTTTAATGGAGAAAAATATTTTTCTGAAAACGGATTAAAAGATTTACTTTCAGATAATATCAATCAAGAGGATCGTTTATATCCAATTATTCATTTACTGGGTGAGGATATAGAGATTGCCATTACACATAGTAAAACTCAGTACAGCGAAGAGTATCATTCTTTTGTTAATGGACAACATACTACACAAGGGGGAACTCATCAAGCTGCATTTAGAGAAGCTGTAGTAAAAACCGTAAGAGAGTTTTATGGCAAAAATTACGAAGCTAGTGATATCCGTAAATCTATCGTTGCTGCGATTAGTTTAAAGGTAATGGAACCGGTTTTTGAAAGTCAGACAAAAACCAAATTAGGTTCCACCGAAATGGGGGGTGATTTTCCAACCGTAAGAACATATATAAATGATTTTGTAAAAACGAAGCTAGATAATTTTTTGCATAAAAATTCTGATACAGCTGAAGCATTACAACGGAAGATACTGCAGGCAGAACGAGAAAGAAAAGATTTATCCGGTATTCGTAAGTTGGCTAGAGAAAGAGCAAAAAAGGCCAGTTTGCACAATAAAAAATTGAGAGATTGTAGAATTCACCTTACAGATAGTAAAAAAGATAGAAACTTAGAGAGTACTTTGTTTATTACGGAGGGAGATTCTGCAAGTGGATCGATAACAAAATCTAGGGATGTAAATACACAAGCTGTATTTAGTTTACGTGGAAAACCACTAAACAGCTACAACATGTCTAAAAAGATTGTGTATGAGAACGAAGAATTTAATCTACTGCAAGCTGCATTGAATATAGAGGAGTCCCTAGAGGATCTTAGATATAATAACATCGTAATAGCAACTGATGCCGATGTAGATGGAATGCACATACGTTTGTTATTGATTACATTTTTCCTTCAGTTTTTTCCAGAGGTCATTAAAGAAGGACATCTATATATATTACAGACCCCTTTATTTAGAGTACGAAATAAAAAAGAAACTATTTATTGTTACTCAGAACAGGAAAAGAAAGATGCAATTGAAAAATTATCTGGGAAGCCAGAGATTACTCGATTTAAGGGATTGGGAGAAATATCTCCGGATGAATTTGTTCATTTTATTGGAGATGATATTCGTTTAGATCCTGTGATGCTAGATAAAGAAAAGTCTATAGAAGAGTTATTGTCTTTTTATATGGGTAAGAATACACCGAGTAGACAGGAATTTATTATAGAAAATCTGAAAGTAGAATTAGACGCAGTAGAAGATTAATCCAAAAGGAATACAAAAAGTGCCCCGTAAAAAGGTATGGATATAGAAAACGAAAACGAAGAATTGCATAATGAATTAAATCCAGAGGATCATCAGCCTCAGGAAGTGATTACCAAAGTTACTGGAATGTATAAAGACTGGTTTCTGGATTACGCTTCATATGTAATCCTAGAGAGAGCAGTACCAGCAATTGAAGATGGACTGAAGCCAGTACAAAGAAGAATTCTTCATTCTATGAAGGATTTAGACGATGGTCGGTATAATAAAGTAGCAAACATTGTTGGTCATACTATGCAGTATCATCCTCATGGAGACGCAAGTATTGCGGATGCGATGGTACAAATTGGTCAAAGAGACTTGCTAATCGATATGCAGGGTAACTGGGGTAACATTCTTACTGGAGATAGAGCAGCAGCTTCTCGTTATATCGAAGCACGTTTATCCAAATTTGCTTTAGATGTTGTGTATAATCCTAAAGTTACGGAATGGCAATTATCGTATGATGGTCGAAAGAAAGAACCAATAAATCTTCCAGTAAAATTCCCATTACTTTTAGCACAAGGTGCAGAAGGTATTGCGGTAGGATTAAGTACTAAGATTCTTCCTCATAATTTTATCGAATTAATTGAAGCCTCGATAAAGCACTTATTGGGGAAGCGTTTTACTATCTTGCCAGATTTTCCAACTGCTGGAATTGCCGATTTTACAAACTATAATGATGGAAATCGTGGAGGTAAGGTTCGGGTGCGGGCAAAAATTTCTCAACTAGATAAGAATACGTTGATTATAAGTGAGATACCGTTTACTACCACAACTTCTAGTTTAATTGATTCAATCCTAAAAGCAAACGATAAAGGGAAGATAAAAATCAAAAAAATAGAGGATAATACAGCAGCAGACGTAGAGATTTTGGTGCATCTGCCAAGCGGTATTTCGCCGGATAAAACTATTGATGCGTTATATGCGTTTACGAACTGCGAAACATCGATTTCTCCACTGGGTTGTGTTATCGAAGAGAATAGTAGACCAAATTTTATAGGGGTTTCTGAAATGCTTAAACGCTCTACCGATCATACGGTAGAATTGTTAAAAAGGGAATTAGAAATTCAATTAAATGAACTACAAGAGCAGTGGCATTTTGCTTCTTTGGAAAGAATCTTTATTGAGAATCGTATTTATCGTGAGATAGAAGAAGAAGAAACCTGGGAAGGTGTAATTCAGGCGATTGATAAAGGGTTGCAACCTCATATCAAGCATTTGAAAAGACCTGTTACAGAGGAAGATATTGTGCGTTTAACCGAGATTCGGATTAAAAGAATTTCAAAGTTTGATATTGATAAAGCTCAACAAAAGATAGAAGCTCTTGAAGAAGATATTGCACAAGTAAAACATCACTTAGAGCATTTAGTTGAATATGCAGTATCTTATTTTAAAAGACTGAAAGAAACATATGGTAAAGGTAGAGAGCGCAAAACAGAAATCAGAATTTTTGATGATATAGAAGCCACAAAGGTAGTAATCAGAAATACAAAGCTTTATGTGAACAGAGAAGAAGGTTTTGTAGGTACATCTCTACGAAAAGATGAATATGTAACGGATTGTTCGGATATTGATGATATTATCTGTTTCATGGCAGATGGTAAAATGATGGTAACCAAAGTAGGGTCCAAAACATTTGTAGGGAAAGATATTATTCATGTAGCTGTATTTAAAAAGAAAGACAAAAGAACTATATATAACATGATCTACCAAGATGGTAGAGGTGGAGCTTCTTACGTAAAACGATTTGCGGTTACCAGTGTTACAAGAGATAAAGAATACGATCTAACACAAGGAAAGAAGAGTTCAAAAATTACTTATTTTACAGCTAATCCTAATGGAGAAGCAGAAGTAATCACCATTTTCTTGCGTCAGGCAGGAAGTATCAAGAAATTAAAATTTGATCTTGATTTTTCTGATTTATTAATAAAAGGAAGAGGTGTAAAAGGTAATATTGTTACTAAATATAACATCAAAAAAATCGAACTGAAGGAACAAGGAGTTTCAACATTAAAGCCTCGTAAAATTTGGTTTGATGAAACAGTAAGAAGATTGAATGTTGATGGAAGAGGAGATTTATTAGGAGAATTTAAAGGTGAAGATAGGCTGCTGATTGTTAATCAAAAGGGTATTGTAAAGACGATAGTTCCGGAAATAACAGTTCATTTTGATTCAGATATGATCGTTTTGGAGAAATGGAAACCTATGAAACCTATTTCTGCAATATACTGGGATGGTGAAAAAGAACGATATTATGTAAAACGATTCATAGTAGAGAATTCGGATAAGGAAGAAAGTTTTATCTCTGACCATCAGAAGTCATTCTTAGAAATTATCTCCACAGATCATAGGCCAGTGGCAGAAGTTGTTTACAATAAAATTAGAGGCAAGGATCAAAAACCAAATGATGAAATTAGTTTAGAGGATTTTATTGCTGTAAAAGGAATTAAGGCACAAGGAAATCAACTGACTACGGAGAAGGTGAGGCAGATTAATTTATTAGATCCATTACCCTATGAAGAACCAGAAGATGTGCCAGCAGAAGAAATTGAAGTGGTAGAAGAAGAGGCTGTGGATGCTGACATAAAAAATAAGGAAACAGGAAATGGAGTAACACTTGATAATACTGAAGATGATGGCGACGGAGAACAAACTTCTTTATTTTAAATAGTTTAATTTTAAACACTTACATGTTTTATATAAACTATTACTTTATGTCTTAAAACATGTTAATTATAATATTAAAAAGTCCCGTATTTGTATGATATGGGATTTTTTGATGTAATAGTTTGGGCTAGATAGATTACCTTCTAAGGATTTAAAAAAGACAACTTTATTTGATTTTAAAGTAAATAAAAGTTTATTTAGAATCAGATAATCTAGGTATTTGTAATTTTTTAGAAATTAGATATCATAGTAATTTTTATTTCGTTTTTTTCTGAAGTAATATTTTTATTAGCAACAATTACCTTTAAGTAGAGTTTATTTCTATACTAGATAGGTCGGATAATGATTTATTTAAACGTAAAACATAAACTTATTGAAAAGTGAAGTTGAGATTATTGAAGCTATTATTGATGGGGACGAAAAAGCCTTAGCTACACTGTATACTCTATATTCAGAAAAAATTTACAATACAGCACTTAGTTACACTAAAATTGGAGAAGATGCAGAAGAAATTACGCAAGATGTTTTTTTTAAAATTTTTAAAAATGTTTTAAAGTTTAAGAGGGAATCTTCATTAAACACATGGATTTATCGCATTACTGTAAATACATCACTTAATTATTTAAAAAAAAAGAATAGATTTAAAATATTCAATAATCGGTTAATTAATTCTCAATCTATTGATTTTCATCACCCAGGCGTTTTATTAGAAAATAAGGAGAAAGCAGCAATACTTTATCAGGTAATTGATTGTCTTTCTAAAAATCAAAAAACAGCTTTTATTTTAAGTTATATTGAAGGACTCCCTAGACAAGAGGTAGCGGATATTATGGAAACTTCTTTAAAAGCAGTAGAATCTTTATTACAACGTGCGAAAAGGAAAATGAAGTCAGAATTAGAAAAAATTTATCCCGATAGAAGGAAATCATAAAATTAATTGTCTAAAAAGCAATATGGATGAAGAAAAAGAAAAATGGGTAGAGGCTATCTTTCAAAGTATGAAAGATAGTCGTAGGGCATCGCCAAAACCTGAACTGTTATCAAAAATTAATAAACAAATTCATTTTGAACAAGTTGATTTTGTTCCTTTTACTAAGTTGCGGTATGGTTTAGTAGCCGCTATTTTTGTTCTTTTGGTTAATTCGATAGCATTGGTTTATTATGTTCAAAATCAGCAATTAAACCATAAAGAAAGAACATTTATGAACGTTTATAATGAGTCTTTAATTAACTCGTATCAAATTTATTAATTATGAATAATAAAAGAGTTTACAATTTCGTGATCATAGGTCTGGTAGTACTTAATATTATTCTTCTAGCCTTTCTTTTAATCAAACCACCTCAACCTATTAAGAGATCTTCGCCTAAGAACTTTCGATCTGAAATAGTAAAAACACTACGTTTGAATGATTTGCAAGAATCTCGATTTCATGATTTAGCTGATGAGCATAAACAAAAAATGGCTGATATAGATGAGGAAAAGGTGAAACTGCTTTATCCTTACTTTGAGAGTCTTTCAGACACCTCATTGGTTGTAAATAAGGATAGTATTTTAAATCAATTGCAACAATATGAAAGAAAGAAAATTGAATTAACATATCTTCATTTTAAAGAAATAAAAGAGCTTTTGGAAAAGGATCAATTAGTTGATTTCGATGCTTTTATGAGTAAAGTTGTTAATCGTTTATCAGGGAGTAGAAAATAATATTAAAGTTTTACCGAAGGATTTTGTTTAATTGGTTGTCTAAAGAGAAAAATCAATTAAAATAAATTATTATGACAAAATCTGTTTTTTTTCGGTTCAGAATATTATTTGGGTTAACCATGCTTGTTTTATTTTCTTGTAAAAGTGATGATAATGGATCTAATGTTACAGACCCTGATAGTGGAAGCACTCCTGTTTCTGCATTTGATGAATTTAATCCAGATGCGGTAACTGTCTCATTCGATGGTGATGAGATTACTATAGAATCAAATGGTCTTCCTAATCATACATCTCCATATTGGGAAGAAACAAATCCCTTATATATTGAGCCTGTGATAGCAGTTGCTCTAACTCCTGGTCGTATTGGTGGAGATAGAAGTTATTCATTAACTGTTCCTACTTCACCACAGATTGCTTCAACAAGTACGGCAACTGGGTTAGGGGCTATAGGTATTTCAGTTACTGGTGTCCCTATTTTTAATGATTTAGAAGGGCCAAATAGACCTCTAGAAGAGGTTATTGTTGAAACATTTGATTATGCAGGAGCGCATAATGGCCCTTCTGGTTATCATTACCATATAGAGTCATATGATGTACCAGAAAACACAGAGCTTTCTTATGATGATGAAAAGTTAATAGGTATAATGTCCGATGGTTTTTTACTATATGGCAGGAGAGAAATGGATGGAGCTTATCCAAATGATCTTGATGAATCTGGTGGTCATTTGGGGACAACTCAGCATAGTGGAGATGAAGAGTTTTATCATTATCATATTGTTAATGAATTTTATTTAGGAAATGTTATTGCGCTTTTTGCTGGAGATTTACAAGGAACACCGAATGCTATTTTTTAAATTGTTTACAATGAGTGTTTCATGTTTTGAAATAATGATAAAGCATGCAAGATTAGTTGTATTATCGTTGTGTCTTTTAAATTTAGGGTGTACAGAACAAATAAAAACAAAACAAAATGGGATTGATCTTCTTAAAGAGGAGTTTGTTGAAGTGCCAGATACAACTGTTCATAAAGCATATCTACACTATAATCATAAAACATCTCAGTGGTTATTAAATGGTGAGTTTTACTCTGGATATATTGTTAGTTTTCATAGTAATGATACGTTAAAAGAAAGAACAGGTGTTTTAAATGGAAAAAAACAAAACAAATCAACCTTATGGTATTCTGATGGACATTTTAAAGAAGTGTCTAATTATCATAACGGAAAACTTCATGGAGAGAAGAAGATATGGTCTGCAGAAACAGATCATACGCAAATATCTCATTTGAATTATTATAGAGGTAAACCTCACGGAGAGCAAAAACAATGGTATACTACAGGAGAACTTTATAAAAAAATGTTTCTGAATATGGGAAAAGAAAATGGTATTCAACAGGCGTTTAGAAAGAATGGTGATTTGTACGCTAATTATGAAGTGAAAAATGGTAGAATATTTGGTCTAAAAAAATCAGTACTCTGTTATGGATTAGAAGATGAAAATGTAAAAAAATAAACCGCTATTAATCAGCGGTTTATTTTTTTACATTTTCGAAAAAACTCTAGGCTGTTCAATGAATGCTAAAGCCTTAAAGAATAATAAGTTTTTTAGCTGCATTATTGTTATTGGTATTTAAAACAACAAAATACATTCCTTTTGGTAAATTTTCTATTTCCGTAATGGTTTCTGTTGCACCATAATTTTTGGATAAAACAATTTTACCAGAGACATTGTAAACTTCAAGTTTCTTTTCTTGATTAGAAATATTAAAATTCACATGAGCTACATCCTTTGCAGGGTTAGGATAAATATCAAAATAGGAGTTAGGTTTTTGTAAATCATCAACACCTAAAACGGTATTATCTACTGATACATCTAGTTCTGTAAATTCAAAACTTCCATTACTCTGATATCCTTCTACAACGATAGAGACTTCGTGTAATTTTCCTAGATCCATACCAATAGACTCCCATTGTCTGAAATGCTCTGATATATCAATGCTTCCTTCAGTTCTTCTATCTCTTCGAATGCTAAAATATTGCTGAAAAGTAGTGTTTCCAACTATAGAAGGCTGGTTTACTCTGGTGTTTTCATAAATATCATAAAAACTCCCATTGATTTCAAAAGACCCTTTTAGTTCAGCACCATCTGCCATAGAAGGAATCCAATTTCGCCAATCTTCAATCACATAATACTCGACTAAAGGCTCTACAGTCCATCCATATACTGATAGATATGAGTTTCCTGAAGCAGAAGAAGGATTATAATTACAATTGTAAGTAGCATAAAATTCTCCTATTTCCTGATGTTCTTGAGTTTGGTTATATCCAAGACCTCTTCTTGCTAGGTAGTTTAAAATACCACTCCATTCTCCGCTAAAAAGTGCTCCATTTCCTAAAGTCATACAGGCTGTGCCTTGTGAGTTTTGATTCCATAGTTCATATCTAAAACCGTCTTCTTCTCCAGCAATCTGATCTGCTCCCGGTTGTATACAATACGTTTGCGCATTTGTAGTATACATGTTGAAGTGAAAGCATAACAAAACTAGTACTACAGGAATTTTTGTAAATAATGATCCTAAAACATTGTTTTTCATGGTTAAGTTCTTTTCTTTAAACTCTACCTGTTATACACAAATGGGAGGTAGTTTATAGCAGGCAAGTTGTGATTAATAAAGTGCAATGTTATTGAATAACAAGAAAAGACAAAAAATATTGAAAAATGTAACGTGTTTTATTTACTTAAAGTTTAAGTAGAAAGTTTTCGGTAATTTTCTAAGTTTTATTCGAGTCATGATTTTTTTACGTATTTCGTTAAAATCACGATATGTTGCCCATTAATTTTCCCTTCGATATGTTCTGAATTGTCATGTACTAGGGAGATATTTCTTACCGCTGTTCCGCGTTTCGCTATAAAAGTAGCTCCTTTTACGTTTAAATCTTTAATAAGGACAACATTATCACCAGCTTTTAATAAAGCACCATTTGCATCGAGATGTTTAATTTCGATATTTTCATAATTATGATCTCCAGAAGCTTTCGCCCAATCTAATATTTCGTCATCTAAGTATAACATATCCAAAAGATCTTGAGGCCATCCTTCTGATTTTAATCTATGAAGTATTCTCCATACCATTACCTGAACTCCTGATACTTGACTCCACATACTTTCGTTTAGACATCTCCAATGATTAGGATCCATAGTAGATGAATCCTCAATTTGTGCAGAACAAACTGAGCATAATAATATGCTAGAATCAAGTCCCACATTTGGAGATTTAGGAACTTCATAAATAGCTAGGTCATCTGATTTTCCGCATAGTTCGCAGATATTTCCACTACGATCCTTTAATTCTTTTAGTTTGGTCATAATTTTTGATGTGCAACAAGTGTAAAATCTTAAGCTACTACTGTAAAGATCCTTTTTTACGTAATTTAAAGTTGATAAACTCTACAAAAAGAGAAAACGCTATCGTAAAGTACAGATATCCTTTAGGAATAACACCAACCTCAGTATCAAAAATCTTTAAATGTGCTAAATGAGCTGCTTCCGCAATAAGCATAAATCCTATTAGAATTAGAAAAGATAACCCTAAAATTTGTACCGAAGGATGTTTGTTTACAAAACGCCCAACAGGATTAGCAAATAACATCATAATCAATACCGATACAATTACTGCTATAATCATAATAATTAGGGCATCAGTAGGATTATCGCTTAATCCATTGGTCATTCCAACCGCAGTGAGAATAGAATCAAATGAGAAAACTACGTTTATTAAAGTGATTTGCAAGATAGCTTTTGATAATGAGCTAGAACTTTTTTCTTGAATTTCTTTTTCTTCTTCTCCTTTTTCATCTACTTTTTCGTGTATTTCATGAACACTTTTGTAGAGTAAAAAAATTCCACCACCAAATAATATTAGGGCTTGACCGCTTATTCCTGCTGTAATCCAAGGAAGATTAATATGCCAAAAGGGAGCTTCCATGGCTACTAATAAGGAGATACCAAAAAGCAATATAATTCTCATAAGCATTGCCAATAACAATCCAATATTAGTAGCTTTTTTCTGTTGCTGTTCTGGTAATTTACTAGAAGCTAAGGAGATAAATATAATATTATCAATTCCTAGGACAATTTCTAGGAAAGTAAGTGTTAGTAGGGCAACCCAAGCATCAGCAGTTGTAAAAATTTCGAGCATTAGTTAACTTTTTTAGCAGTTCCTCTCTGTTTGTTTTTTTTAACACCTACTAAACCATATTCAAAAGTGTAGGTGTCTCCATCTGTAGTTAATATTTTCATATGTATGGCTTTTTCTTCAGCCATATTTTTGGGATGTAATTTTTTTACAATATACTCGCAATCATTAATCCAGCGTATGGTGGCCGTATCACTTTTACCAAGAAAATAATCTATTTCTATAGAATCATTGCGAACAAAAGTAGTTTTCGCTAATTCTCCGTTAAGATAGGTTTCGAATTCAAAAGTTCCGGTATGAAAATTTTGACAATCTCGTTCTTGCTGATAACAACCAAGAAATAGAAGAGAAGCAAGGAATAAAAAAAATAATCGAATCATAATGAATTAAAAACGATACTACGCGAAAATAAATCTATTTCGTCAAATTTCACATAGTTCTTCAGAAATATATAAAGGAAGTTAATTGTTGTATACTTCGAAGGTGCCATCCTTATAAAAGAAAACGATTTTTTCAATTTCTTTAGGAAGAGAAGAATTGGATTTACTTTGAGTTAAAGAAGGGGTGGTAACTTGATCAGAACTGATATCTTTTTCGTTTGTATCGGATTGAGAGAAAAGATCTTGTTCTGAAACCGATTCATTTATAGGATTAGGAGTAGAGGATGGGACTATCTCATTTTCTGGTTTGACTTTTTCTTCTTTTTCCGCCGGATTTTCTGATTTTGGGAAAGTACCTTTTCCATATAGAAGCCAATATAATTCTGCCTCAGGATATGCTTCGGTAATTTTCATTACAAAATCTAAACTCGGTTTGTTTCTTCCAGATAAAATATGCGAAATAGAAGAACGACCTACGCCCATAGCATCAGCAAATCCTGAAGCTGAAACGTGGTAAAATTTCATGATTTCCTGTATTCTTTTTCCAAAAGCAGTAGTGTTTACCATTGTAAACCAGATTAAATAAATTAGTTGGTTACAAAGGTAAACAAATGATTTAAAATAACAGTTTACAATTGTAAATATAGTCGAATTCAATATATTTAATATTAATCCACTACTTTAAATAACTATTTTTTAAGTATTGAAAATAAGTAATTTAAATATTAATTTTAAAAACTTACTTGATTAAAGTGCTTCATGAAATACTTTTCTGTACTTTTCACTATAATACTGTTTAATTATGTAAACAATACAAATATTCACAGCGTATACAATTGTAAATTGGGTCAGTTTACATTTGTAACAGCAATGCTAGTTTACATCTGTAAAATTTATATTATTTTCTATGATTCTTCCTTAAACAGTAGTAATTTTAGACCAGATTTATACTTATGAAAATTGAAGAGTTAAAAGATTGGTTTACGAATTATAAACAGTCTGCAATATCAGGACGATATATACATTTAGAACATATTAAACCACTGATAGATACTATATCTCAGAAAGCAGAGATCGAACAGTTAGGAAGTTCTGAAAATGATGAGCCTATTTATCTCATTAAAATAGGTACAGGTTCCAAGAAATTGCTTTTCTGGTCTCAAATGCATGGAAATGAAAGTACCACAACTAAAGCAATATTTGATTTTCTAAAAATGTTGTCCGACGACTTTAATGAGTTATCAAAAGATATTTTAAAGCATTGTACATTATATATCATACCTATTTTGAGTCCAGATGGAGCTAGATTGTATACACGTCTTAATTATAATAAAGTAGACCTAAATAGAGATGCTCAAAATAAGACCCAAAAGGAGAGTGTAGTGTTAAGAAAACTCATAGATAGTATTCAACCTGATTATGCATTTAATCTCCACGGACAGCGTACTATATTTAGTGCAGGAGAAACTAAGAATCCTGCAACAGTTTCTTTTTTATCTCCTGCGGGAGATGAAAAACGTACCATCACTACTTGTCGTAAGATTGCTATGGAAATTATAGCAGAAATGAATACTGTATTACAACAGTTTATTCCTAATCGTATTGGTAGATATGATGATGGTTTTAATATAAATTGTGTTGGCGATACATTGTCAACGCTTAATGTACCTACAATTTTGTTTGAAGCTGGGCATTTCGATAATGATTATGATAGAGAAAGAACTAGAGAGTATATTTTCTACGCCTTAGTGACATCAGTTTCTTATATCGCTAAGAACGAAATTAAAGGAGATCATTATAAAACATATTTTGACATACCTGAAAATGGTAAGCTTTTCTACGATATTATTGTTAGAGATGCTATGTTAAATGGAAAAAATGTAGACATTGCTATTCAATATACTGAGGAATTGTCAGAAAATAGTGTCAAATTCATTCCAAAAATTGTTAAAATTGAAGATTTACAAAATTTTTATGGTCATAGAGAAATAAACGCTGATAAAAGGACAATACAGAACGAAAACGTTACAGTAGAGGTAGTTCCAGAAAACGAGTTGTTAAAATTCCGTTTAAATGATGAATTATTCTCAACAGAATTAACAAAAAGTTGAAAAAAAATATGTGAAAACATTATTTTTCTGTTATTTTTGCAATGTAATTAATCGGGAAAATTTATTAGAATTACTATGGCAAAATTTAAATTAGACGAAGTAGATCATCAAATATTAGATATGTTGATTGAAAATACTCGTACACCGTTTACAGATATTGCAAAGAAATTACTTATTTCTGCAGGTACTGTTCATGTACGTGTAAAGAAAATGGAAGAGGCTGGGATTATCGAAGGTTCTTCCTTAACATTAGATTACAAAAAATTAGGGTATTCGTTTATCGCGTATGTGGGAATATATCTTCAAAATACATCTCAGACCAAATTCGTTTTACAACGAATCAGAGAAATTCCTTTCGTTACCGTTGCTCATATCACAACAGGGAAATTTAATATTTTCTGTAAAGTAAGAGCTAAGGATACTAATCACGCAAAAGACATTATTTTCCAATTGGATGATATCGATGGTGTATATCGTACAGAAACTATGATATCGTTAGAAGAAAGTATCAATGATAAAAAACGTTTAATGCATTCAATCTTCCAAGATTTGTAAAGGGCTATTGTATGCGAACATATAAACCCTTTAGGAAATTATCTTAGAGGGTTTTTTCTTGTATTTTATTTTATTAATCAACCATATTCGTAACCACAATTATGGCAAGACAACCAAAAATAGATCGTTTTAACCACAACGTTCTAACTAAATACCAGATATACAACAGTATATTTATTACATTACCTTTTGATGAAATTACTAATACAGGTGTTTTATTACCTCTTTTTAAGGAAGTATGCGAAAAAGGGTATGATCAAAAGAAAACTCCAACAGAAATTGTAGAAAGTTTTTTCAAATCGTATAGAGATAACCCTACAGATAAAGAAAAACACGATTTATTATTTCGATTTATTCAATATATCGAAAGACAAGTAGTATTGTTTGATGCTATAGAAGATGCTGCTTTTCCTGTAGTAAATAATATGGATGGTCGTGGTACGCTAAGAAGTATCAAAGAAGAAGCGCAAGCCAAAGGACAATTAGAAGAGTTAAAAGAATACTTAAGACGATTTAAGATACGTCCAACATTAACTGCGCATCCTACTCAGTTTTATCCAGGTACCGTTTTAGGGATTATCCATGATCTCGATACAGCAATCAGAGAGAATGATTCTCAAAAAATAAAGAGATTATTAGCGCAATTAGGAAAAACTGCATTCTTTAAAAAAGAAAAACCAACTCCGTATGATGAAGCAGTAAGCTTGATATGGTATTTAGAGAATGTATTTTATCATTCGGTAGGAACGATATATAATTATATTCAACAAAATATTTTTCAGGGAGAAGATCTTGAGAATGATCTGATAAACCTTGGTTTTTGGCCAGGAGGAGATAGAGATGGAAATCCTTTTGTTACTACAGAAACTACGCTTAAAGTAGCAAAAAGGCTTCGTAAAACTGTTCTGATTAATTACTATCGTGACATGCGTAAGTTAAAACGTAGAATAACTTTTGGGAATCTTCAGGATAAATTAGGAGTTTTGGAATCTGCGTTATACGATAATTTTTACTATGCTAAAACTGCCGAACCTCTTTCTATTGATACATTGATGAATGGATTACTAGAGGTGAGAGAAGAGCTGATAAGTAAACATCAATCTTTGTTTTTAGAAGAATTGCAAGATCTTATTAATAAGGTAAAGATATTCGGATTTCATTTTGGAACTTTAGACATAAGACAAGATTCTCGAGTGCACCATGGAGTGTTGATGGAAATTGTTAAAAAAACCAATGAGCTAGGATTAGGATTCTTTCCAGAGGATTATGCTTCTTTATCAGAAGAGGAGCAAATCCAAGTATTGTCTACCATTTCGGGTAATTTAGATCCATCAGTTTTAGATGACGATATGGCAAGAGCTACAATCGAATCTATTTATGCGATCAAAACCATACAAAAAAATAATGGAGAGCGTGGGTCAAACCGATATATCATTAGTAATAACGGAAGTGTACTGAATGTTATGGAAGCTTTTGCAATGATACGTCTATGCGATTGGAAACAACCAACGGTAGATGTAATTCCACTATTTGAAACGGTTCCTGATCTTAAAGTTTCTCACCATGTAATGGAAACTTTATACACCAATCCTGAATATATGGAACATCTTAAGCGTCGCGGAATGAAGCAGACTATTATGCTTGGTTTCTCAGACGGAACTAAAGATGGTGGATATTTGATGGCGAATTGGGGGATTTTTAAAGCAAAAGAAGCATTGACAGAGATTTCCAGAAAGTATAATGTGAAAGTTATATTCTTTGATGGTAGAGGAGGACCACCAGCAAGAGGAGGTGGTAATACAAATCAGTTCTATGCATCTCTGGGTCCTACAATTGAAGATGAACAGATACAAATTACGGTTCAGGGACAAACCATTAGTTCTAATTTTGGAACATTAGATTCCTGTCAATATAACTTAGAACAATTACTTGGCGCTGGAGTAGAAAATGAGCTAACCGCAAATGAAGCTAATCTTTTCTCTAAGGAGAATAAAGAGACGATGCAGAATTTAGCAGACATTAGTTATCAGACGTATGTAGATTTCAAAAGTCATCCTAAGTTTTTACCATATCTAGAGCATATGAGTACGCTTAAATACTACGGAAAAGCAAATATAGGTAGTCGTCCTTCTAAAAGAAGTAAAAGTACAAGTTTAGATTTTGGAGACTTAAGAGCGATTCCATTTGTAGGTAGTTGGAGCCAGCTGAAGCAAAATGTGCCTGGTTTTTATGGAGTAGGTACCGCTTTAAAAGTATACGAAGATAAAGGTGAATTCGATAAAATTATAAATCTTTATAAAGGATCTGCATTTTTCCGAGCTTTAGTCGGTAATAGTATGATGAGTTTGACAAAATCATTCTTTCAATTAACAGCATATATGAAAGATGATAAAGAGTATGGTGCTTTTTGGAATATCATACATGATGAATACGAACTTACTAAACGTCTATTGCTTAAGTTAACTGGATATTCGGAATTAATGGAAAATGAGCCAGCTGGAAAAGCTTCTATAGAAATAAGAGAAAATATCGTATTACCATTGCTTACTATTCAGCAATATGCACTAAAGAAGATTCAGGATATTAACAGATCTGGAGAAGATGATAAAAATTTAGAGGTGTACGAAAAGATGGTAACTCGTTCTCTGTTCGGGAATATTAATGCAAGTCGAAATTCGGCTTAAAACACTTTTAAATAAAAAGAAGACTGCAATACCAATAGTGTTGCAGTTTTTTTTTATGTTATGTTTTGTTTGGTTTTGGTAAAATTTAATATTCTGAAGCAACTATCCGAAAAAACCAGTATCTATAGTATATAATTTAAAAACCATAGTCATGAAACTGAGAAGTATTACTTTTTTATTACTTATTTTTTGTTTTTTTAATAGTTGCGATTCAAATGATTGTGAAGCAGTCGTTTGTGTTCCTGACTCCGCTTTTAATTTTGAGTTGTTAGATGCCGAAAACAATAATATACTAGATAGCGGTGTAATAACTCTTTCGGATATTAGTATAATCGACCTCGCTAATCAGAGCGCTATTGATTTTTTTAGAAATGAAGTTGATAATAGGAGTATTATAGTAGTTAACGCTCAAAGTATCACTTCGGGGAGGAAAACACTTTCTGTTACTATTTCTAATGATCAGCTTTTTCAGCTAAGTTTGGAGACTGTAGTAACCAAAGGAGAGTGTTGTAGTGTAGCACAATTTACGGATTTGGAAATTCAAGGAGCTGATTTTGAATTTGATGATACCAGAGGCGTGTATACTTTTATTTGGCAATAATAATGTGAAGATTCGCTTTAGGGGAATGGATCTTAATTGAGTTTTTTCTTAAAATCGGTACTTTTCAAAATGATTCTTTAATTTTAGAAGCAGAATACTAATCGATATTTCATAAAAAAGTTATGGAATAAGTTATTTATGTAAAGAAATGATTCTATTAAGAAAGAAAGAAATTGTCATCGTATTGTTTTTAATTTTTTCAACGTATTTATTTTCACAGGATATAACGGGAGATTGGAAAGGTACTGTTGATATAAGAGGTAGTAAATTAGATATTGCTTTTCATATAGAAAAAGTAGATACAATTTATACTACTACTCTGGATATACCAGCACAAGGTTTAAATGGAGCTAAGGCAAATAATACAAAAGTTGATAATGCTTCTGTAATCATCACCTTTTCTGATCTAAAGCTAACGTATGAAGGAAGTTTAAATGATAACGATGAAATTATAGGGAATATGAAGCAAGGAGGTTTTCCGATTCCTTTAAACCTTAGAAAGGGTTCCGTTATTTTAAACCGACCGCAAGAGCCAAAACCACCTTTTAATTATTATTCCGAAGAAATAACCTTTGTGAGTAATGCAGATAATGTAAGCTTAAAAGGAACCTTAACTTTACCAGAAAAAAATGGACAATTCCCTTTGGTGATTATTGTAAGTGGTAGTGGACCACAAAATAGGGATGGAGATATGTTTGGTCATAAACCTTATTTAGTATTGGCAGATCATTTAACAAAAAACGGGATAGCAGTTTTTCGTTTCGATGAACGTGGAGTTGGCGAATCTGGTGGAGATTTCGGTAAAGTAACCATAGAACTTTCTTCACTAGATGTAAAATCAGCTATTGATTTCTTAAAAGAAAGAAAAGAGATCAATAATGCTAAAATAGGTTTGATTGGTCATAGTATTGGAGGTATTGTTACTCCCAAAGTAGCTTCGGAAAATAAAAAAATCAGCTTTTTAGTATTATTAGCTGCTCCTGGTGTTCCAGGTGATCAATTAATGCTTTCTCAAAAAGCTGCTTTTGAAAAGGATATGGGATTGAATGAACTGCAAATCCAGCAAGGACAAAAAATAGTAAAAGAAGCTTATGATATAATTAAGGAAGCTAAGCTGGATAATCAATCACTAAAAGACAGTATTCATTCTTTCTATAAAAACAAGTATGGTAATCTATTTCCCGAAAATCAACGAAAGGCATTAGTAAATCAGATTACTTCTTATGAGGTAGCAAGTTTTATCAGATCCAGACCTTCGGAGTATTTAGAAAAAATAAAAACTCCTGTTTTAGCGTTAAATGGAGATAAAGATTTGCAAGTGCTTTCAAAAGAAAACCTTACTGCTATTAAAACTGCTCTGGATAAAGCAGGTAATAAAAATGTTGAAATAAAGGAGCTTAAAAGTCTGAATCATTTATTCCAAGAAGCTACTCGAGGTTCTCTAGGCGAGTATTCTGAAATAGAGCAAACATTTTCACCTATTGCCTTGGATGTATTAACAGCGTGGATTAAAGAACAGGTGAAATAAGATATATATATTCCGAATATGTAATTTATTTAATTTTTCAAGAGGCCATCGGTAATGTAATATAGAAGGTACTTCCCTCACCAGGCTTGCTTTCCACAGCAATATTACCTTTGTTTAGATCTATAAGTTCTTTGCAGATTCTTAAACCCAGACCAGTTCCAGTTTCCTGTTGTGTGCCATTTGTTGTAAATGTATCTTCAGCGAATAATTTATGAACATTCTCTGCTTTTATCCCTATGCCAGTATCTTTAAAACCAATTTGGTAGTAATCTCCTTTTGCTCTCGAAAATAAGGTTATAGAATCTCCTGGGTTACAAAATTTGATCGCATTTGCCATTAGATTTTGAGATACTATTGAGAACATATCTTTATCAGCGTACACTCTAGTTGGAGGTAACTCATTAATAAGTTTGATTCTTTTTTGGGCAGCTTTGGGATCAAAGAAGGCGAATTTATTATTAATTACTTCAGAAATATCGAAAGCAGTGGGGTTTGCATATAGTTCCTTCATTTGAGATTTTGACCAATTCAACAAGTTTGTTAACATTATTGATGTTTGATGTGTTCTATTAGCTAATAATGGAATAATTTCGCCTAATTCATTCGAAGATAAATTGTTGTTTTTCATTAAATTAAGACTTCCGTTAAGTCCATGTATTTCGTTCTTTAGGTCATGTGAAATGATAGAAAACAGTTTATTTTTTACTTGATTAGAATCATTCAATTTCTTGATCAATCTTTTTCTTTCTTTTCTTGTTTTAATTATATGAGCCAGAAATATTGATAAGAATATAAGAACTCCAATAGATATATAATTAAATACTCTTGATCTAAATAATTTTTCCTTTGTTTTTTGTTCTCTTTTTTCTTGTTCATCAATAAGTTTAAGCTGTTCCATTTCTGCTTTAAATCGATTTTCAGCTTGTGTTACTTTTTGTGTACTTTGTTCGAGAGTATTTTTATCAGACAGTTTTTGATATTTTTGTTGCCATTGTAAGGCCTTCGCATATTGACCTCTGGCAGAATCTAATTTTACGCTATATTTATAATTTGTAAGAAGTAATGAGGGGATATTCGTTTTTGCAAGTTCATCTCTTGACATAGAAAGCATCTTTTCCGCCTCTCTAAAATCTTTGTTTTGAATTGCGATGTACCCTAATTGCTGTTTAGAGTTGATTACTGCTCTATTACATTTAGATTCTATTCCTGCTATCATTGACGAATCGTAATATTTTTTGGCTAACGCTTGTTGGTTTTTATGCAATGCTATTTTGGCTAAAATTTCATAGGAAAAAGAGGCACTTCGGATATTATCATTTTTTTTACAGGTGGATAAAGCTTCAACTACATAATTGGTAGCGCTATCGATCATTTTTTCGTTAAAATGTAGTAAAGCCATATTGTTTAGACTTGTACCTAACTTTTTCAATTTATGTTTCTTTTTAATACTTATAGACTGGGTATAATAGCTTTTTGCAGATTCAAATTTACCTAACATTGCATATGCATTTCCTATATTATTTAAGGTTCGAGACAAACCAATACTATCTTTTAATTGGAAATTGTATTTATTAGCTTCAAGTAAGTAAGAAATACTTTTTTCCAGATTACCACGTTCTTGTTCAACGCTAGATTTGTTGTTGTTTACCAAAGCCAAACCTTCTAATAAATTGATTTTTTTAAAATATTCTTCTGCTTTATTATAGTTTGAAGAAGCTTTAATAAGTTCATCTTTGCGATTGTACATATTACCAATCTGGTTGTAACTAGTAGCTATACCTTTATCATATTCAAGTTTTTCTGATAGTTTCAATAACTTATCCGCATACAATAAACCTAAGTCGAATTCCTTTTTCCAAAATAGATGTTCTACCTGTCTAGAACCATAGTCGATGGTACTGGAATCTGACAAGGTCGTAATTCGAGTAATTATACTATCAAGCTCTTTTTGTTGAGAAAAAATAGGCTTAGATATGAATAGTATTAAAATAAAAAGATGGGGCAGGTTTTTCATTTTAAAGGTGTTTGATAAATATTTAGTTAGAGTTTTTGTTATTACTTTAAGCCCCAAAAATAATTATATAGACAAAACACTATTTATATCTGCAAAATACACAATTATTATATAAAATAATAATTTAATAAGAAAATACTTACAAATATATAATTGTTACATAAAGCAGAATTATTTGAGCTATTTCAATGAATACTAAAATTAACCTCCTATTTTAGGAACAGATTAAAATTTTTAGCGCATCGAGGTATTAAAAGATGATAAATAACTGTTAATTTAAAGACAGATGAGAACTGAATTAGTATTTTTCCTCAATTATTTTTAAAACATATTTATGCAATCGTTATTATCCAAAGAAGAATACAATCCTTATTACGGAATTTTTATAGACAAAGCGTTAAAGGAAGATATTGTAGAAGGTTTACAAGAGGGAATAGCTCAGTTTGTGGATTTTGTAAAAGGAATTCCAGAAGAAAAAATGAAGTATGCATATGATCATGGCAAATGGACAATCGCGGAGGTATTGCAACATATTATAGATACTGAACGAATATTTTCATATCGCGCACTACGATTTGCTAGAAAAGATAACAGTCCTTTGATTGGGTTTGATCAAGATGACTACGTTCCTAATTCAAATGCGAATAATATAGGGAAACAAGAATTTATTGAAGATTTTAAGGCGGTAAGAAATAGTTCTATCTCATTATATAAGGGTTTTACATCAGAAATGTTAACATGGATAGGTGAGGCTAGTGGTAGTCCCATGAGTGCCAGAGCAGCTGGTTATATTCTTTCTGGACATCAAACACATCATCTAGAGGTTATTAAAGAAAGATATCTCTAAAATGACAAAAGCAGAAGTCGCTAAGGAATATTTGTCTTTTTTAGAAAAAGGAGAAATCGACAAGGTAATACAGCTTTTTACGAAAGATGGGATTGTAGTATCTCCTGTATACGGAACAATGGTAGCCAAAGAGTTTTATTATGCATTAGCAGCAGATACAAAAGCTTCCAAACTCAATTTTGATGGACTTTTTATAGAAGAAAACTCTAATAGGATTTCTATACTATTCGATTATCACTGGACTCTTAAATCAGATGAAATTATAAAGTTTAAAGTGGTGGATGTTATAGAGCTAACATCTGACAATAAAATAGAGAAGCTAACCATAATATATGATACTGTGAATGTTAGGAATGCTTTGTAGTATGACTAAGATTTCTTATGTATGGATGCTTCCTTTTACTTTAACTTTATGTAATATCGGTTAGAGTTTCTACGTCTAATTCATGACCTCCTCCATGAGTTCTGAACTCTATTTGAGGAAGAATATTTTTAACACGTATTTTTTCTGCATTTACTTTTTCTATTTCAAAATACGGATCGTTTTCTCCTAATATATGGGTGACTTTTGTTGTATCTGATAGAAAAGAGAAATGTTCTTTTTGTAATTCTTTAGGAAAACCTCCAGAAATCATTACAAAACCGGCTGGTTGTATTTGTTTACTTGCTATCCATCTACTCGCGATGCTAACTCCTTGCGAATATCCAAGAACAACAAATTTGGCATGTGAAGGAATTTTTTCCATTGCTACAACAGCATCGACGTAATTGAGAACATTTTTAGTCTCTGTTTTAGTATTTTCCTTGGTTAACCAACTAGCTCCGACTCTTTTATAATCATTGTTCTTATAATATTTTGAAGGAGCTTGTGGAGCGATAATATAGTTTTCTTCTGGATCTAAACTTTGAAATAAACGAATAAAATACCTACTCAGATATCCAATACCATGAAATACTAACCAAACGGTCTTCGTTTTTTCGGTAAGTTCGTTTAGGGTGTCGTAGGTGTTTGTAGATTGATATACAACCTCTTTCTGCATAGCTTTAATAGTATTTTAGAGTTCAAACCATTGATCAATTATGGGCCACAAGATATCCTGATTTTTCTTTCTAAAAAAATCAAAATGCCCTATTGTTTTTAATTTGTAATCTGATGGTACTAAATGTTTTCTGCTTGTTTGTGCGTTATGATATACACGGTCTCCAAGAATATCAACAGACTTTTTAGGAGCAAAAAGATCATCGTCTATACTAATAAGTAACATGGACTCTTTAATTTCTTGATAAAAAGTTTCCGAATTTCCTTTTGTAAAATGCAACATAGAATCTGGGTGTAATAAAAAAGTAGCCCAATCTTTTGCTGCTTTAGTGGTTAAAGGTCTTCCTAATCCAAACCATTTGGATGGATAGTATCCTAAAATTGATGTAGTAATGGGTATGAAGAATTTGAAGTTTAGATAGATCAAAAAACGCATTCTTGGTGTGAAATGTTTATAGAAACCGAACTGAGACCCAATGGTTAGATATTTATCATAATATTGGAAAGCATCACTGAAACCAATACTGTTTCCTCCATAACTATGACCTATCATATATTGAGTGTTATCAGGAAATTTTTCTTTTACATGTTTAGAAACTGATTTAAAATCCATAGCCCAAGAAAAGAAACCATGATTTTTTAAAGCTCTGATACTTTTAGAATTAGAAGAGCCAATACTGCGATAATCAAATGTAAATACATTACAACCTTTTTCGGCTAAATATTCGGCCATATGAAAGTAAAATTTTTGAGGAACTGCAACAGCAGGCGCGAATACAATTGATACACTATTAGGGGAGGAAGGAATAAATTCGTGTACTGAAATAGGGTAGTCGTCTGTAGAGGGTAAGGTAAATGATTTCATTAGTTAGTTTTTAAAATTATTTTTTCCATTCTGGATACTGCATTGTTAATGTATTTATGATCATTGTAAATTCTCATCAACAGGATTCCTCCTTCTAAATCTTGTACAATTTGCTCAGCTAATTCTAAAGATTCTTCTTTGGAATAATTGGGTGCTAGTAAAATCTGTAGTCCAGAGATAAAGTCAGCAAAAAAGTGTTGTATTTCATCTTTGTAAATAGGGTTTAGATGAGCTGTTTCTAGGGCTGTATTAGCCATGATACAACCACTATTCGCATTTTTAAACATTTTATCAATGAGCTTTCTAACTTGTTCTAGTTTTTCTGAAATATTTAAATCTTTGTTAGCTATTATCTTAGATAAGTTGTATTTGAAATAACTGTGTACAGTAGCAAGTACTTCTTTTATCAACTGCTCCTTATTGCTGAAATAGTAGTAAAAATGTGATTTTTGAATATCACATGCCTTTGCTAATTCGCTCATGCTACTTTTTGCAATACCACGCTCTCTTAGTATAGGAATTACTCTTTGTAAGACCTCTTCTTTAGATGTTTTCGTTTTAGGCATTTTATTGAACGTTCGTTAAAATTATAATTAAATATAGTTAGAATATTTTAACCTCAATGTTTATTTTTACCTAAAATTTAATTTATGAAATTATCAGAGGAAGAAATATTAGCAAAATGCACGGTAATGTGCAAGAACACACTAATGGAAACATTAGATATTTCTTTTTGTGAAGTTGGAGATGATTATTTGGTTGCGAAAATGCCTGTCACACCAAAGGTGCATCAACCAGATGGAGTTTTACATGGAGGTGCAATGGTTGCACTTGCTGAAAGTGTTGGTAGTGCTGCATCTCATATTTTTTTAGATACAGATAAGTTTTATATCAGAGGATTAGAAATTTCTGCCAATCACGTAAAAAGTATGAAAGAAGGATATGTTTATGCAAAGGCTGAAATTGTGCACAAAGGGAGAACTACCCAGCTTTGGGATATAAAATTACGAAATGAGGAAGAGAAGTTAATTTCTATAGTAAAACTAACAACTATTGCTTTAGCGAAATCATAAATTATATGGATATTTCAGAGCTATACCTGAAAATCCAATCACAATTGGATCAGCAATTACCTTTAGTGGTCTATAAAAAACCAGGTACGAATGAGGTGAATTGTTTTCTACAAAATGATGACTATTTACATGAGGTGAGTTCATATGATAGTTCTGGTTTTGTTTTTGCGCCTTTTAGCAATTCTGAAAAGACAGTAATTATTCCGGATACGGAGAGTTCTTTTTTTACATCAATTATTCCTTTTACTCCTAAAAACTTAAAGTATGTTTCGAAGAATTCTTCTAATGTTTTTGTAGAAGATGAAGAAAGACAAGCTCATATATCACTAGTGAATAGTGGAATAAAAGCAATTGAAAATAATTCTTTTAGAAAAGTTGTGCTTTCTAGAAAAGAAGAAGTTCCTTTTTCGCAATCTAATGCGTTAGAGGTTTTTAAACGCCTGGTTGATTTGTACGCTAATGCCTTCGTGTATTTTTGGTATCATCCTAAGATTGGAATGTGGTTAGGAGCGACTCCAGAAACTTTGTTGCACATCGATGGTGATAATTTTTCGACCATGTCATTAGCAGGAACGCAACCTTATAAAGGATCCATGGAAGTCTCTTGGGGAGCAAAAGAAATCGAAGAGCAGGCTATGGTAACGGAGTTTGTAATGAAAGAACTTACTAAAAATGTAAATGCTATCCGTAGATCCGAATCTTATACGCATAAAGCAGGAACCCTTCTTCATCTTAAAACCGACATTACTGGAACGCTTAAAAGCAGTCCACAGAACATAAAAAATATTATCGAAGTTTTACACCCAACTCCTGCAGTATGTGGTTTACCAAAAGAAGAAGCTCGATCTTTTATTCTACACAATGAAGGATATGATAGAAAATATTACACTGGTTTTTTAGGAGAATTACATCGCTATAAAAATGGCGCATCTTCATCAAGTCTATTTGTAAATTTGAGATGTATGGAAATTCGTAAGGATCAAACACTATTGTATGTTGGAGGAGGTATTACCAAAGATTCTATTCCAGAAAAAGAATGGGAAGAAACTGTAAAGAAGACCGAAACTATGAAAAGAGTTCTGTGATTCAATAACCTTACGAATGGAGATTGATCTTTTTTTACTTCATTTTTTGTTATGAATTAGTCGTAAATATTTACAAACTAATTAATCTCTTTTTCCAAATGCCATATTTTGGAAACAATTTGCCAACCTTTTTCTCCATTAACAAAAGCAAGGTGGTCAACAAACACATTCCTATGTGCTCTAATTCTAATTTTCACAGTCGTACAATGAGAAGACAACCAGTCAATCATTAAAATTTCTGCTTCAGGTTTCTGTCCAGCATCCGCAGGAGATAATCGGCTTTCTACATCTTTACTGAAGCTGTCTATAGGTTCAATAAAAATCTTTCCTTGGTCTACATCGAATAAACTAGAACTTTTATGAAATACCTGGTTTAGTAGTTTGATATCACAATAATACAATGCATCGAAGTACATTTGTATAGCATCTAGCAATGCTGTAGTAGAATTAGTTTTTTGCTTTTGCATAATTTCTAAGGTTTAATTTTTGTCAAAATTAGTTTGATTGTTTTATCGTACTAGATTATAAGATTGAGACATTTTAATTCTTAGCTGAATTATTTTCAACTAGTTCATAGGCCATGAATAGTTAACTTTGTTCTGTATGGAAATCAAGTATTTTAGATTAATAAAAACAATTGTAGAAGAAGGGAGTATCGCTAGTTCTTCTGAAAAACTGTTTTTAACACAATCTGCTTTAAGTCATCAATTGAGAGAACTTGAATCAAGGTTGGGATTTAAGGTTTTTCTGAGAACTAGAAATAAATGGAAATTAACAGATGAGGGTTATGAGCTCTATAATTTGGGAAACACAATTCTGGATAGTATTGAAAAAGGTTTTGAAAATATTAAACAGTTACAGGCTGGTTCAACTGGTACTATAAAGGTAAGTACTGAATGTTATAGTTTTTATCAAGGTCTTCCGGATTTTATTCAGAAAATGGCCTTATTGTATCCAAAAATACATGTTGATTTGATTCTTGAAGCAACACATCAGCCTATTTCTAAAATGTTGTCAAATGAAATAGATATTGCTATTGTTACTTCCAAACCACAAAATGAAACCTTATCAAGCATTGAGGTTTATGAAGATGAGATTTTTGCAATTATGCATAAAGAAAGTCTATATGAATCTGTTGATTTTGTAGATGCTGATTTTTTTTCTAGTACACATTTAATAATTCATTCTTTTCCATTGGAAACAGTTTCTGTATATGAACACTATTTAAAACCAAATGGAATTCATCCATTAAAAATATCCGCTATACCCTTAACTGAAGTTGCTTTAGAAATGATCGCTGCCAATATGGGGATTATGTGTATGCCAAAATGGGCACTAAAATCTTTTAAATTATCAGAAGATTTGATTTTTAAAAGGATTGGTGAAAATGGTTTAAAAAGAATACATCATTTAGTATTTCGAAAATCTGATGTGTCACAAAAGTATATCCACGATTTTATTTCGAATTTTGAAGATCATTTTTCAAAGATTTGACTTGCTATCTTCTTCGTGAAAAGGTTTATTTAAAGCTGGTATACCTCTATATAATTGAAGGTGTTTGTCGTTAAAGTATTTAAGTATTTTCAGTGGTTTCTTAAATAGCAAAACTTTAAAAATTAGATTAAAATACATTAAAAAGATTGGCTTTACTTATCCCTATATCGTAATTTAGCAATTCGAATGAAGAAACGTTTATATTCCAAAATTCCTTTATCGCAAACTATCGTTGCCTTATGTGAGGCAAAAGGAATTCATCATGTTGTTATATCTCCAGGATCTAGAAATGCACCCTTAACAATTGGTTTTACAGAAAATCCAGAAATGCAATGTTATAGCATTGTAGATGAAAGGTGCGCTGCTTTCTTTGCCTTGGGTATCGCACAACAAATTAGAAAACCAGTAGCGTTGGTATGTACTTCGGGTAGTGCTCTGCTAAATTATTATCCAGCTATTTCAGAAGCTTTTTATAGTGATATTCCCTTAGTTATCTTAAGTGCTGATCGTCCTGTCGAAAGGATAGATATCGGAGATGGTCAGACCATACGCCAGAAAAATGTTTTTGATAATCATATTTTGTATTCCGCAAATTTATATTCTGAAATTGTGCCAGAAACCGCAATAGAAGATATTAAAGTAAAGCAGAAACAACACGAAGCGCAAAAGCATAATGAACGAGAAATCAATTTAGCATTAAATGTTGCTATTCAAGAAAACGGACCAGTACACATTAATGTTCCTTTTTACGAACCTTTATATGATACGCTAGAGAAGCCTACAGTTTTTCCAAAAAACATTCCAGTTGAGTTTACAGAACATCGCATATCAAAAACGTTATATGCTAATATGTTGGATGAATGGAATGGGGCTAATCGAAAGTTGATACTAATTGGAGTTAATTATCCGAACGTTATTGATCAGAAATGGATTGATCTTTTGGCCAAAGATCCTTCGGTGTTAGTACTTACTGAAACTACTTCTAATATTCATCATGATTCTCATATCAATTGTATTGATCAGTTGATTACCGCTTTAGATGAAAATGATTTTATGAAGCTACAGCCAGATGTTTTACTAACATTTGGAGGCATGGTTGTATCTAAAAGAATCAAAGCTTTCTTAAGAAAGTATCAGCCCAAAGTACATTGGCATATAGATGAGAAAAAGGCATATGACACTTATTTTTGTCTTACTGAGCATATAAAAATGAATCCAAATAAGTTTTTGTTGGATTTTTTACCGAAAACAACGGTGACTGTTAATGATTATAAATCCTATTGGATTTCAGTTAGAGAGGACCGACGCGCAAAGCATAAAGAATATGTTCAGAAAGTAGATTTTACAGATTTAAAAGCATTTGAAGCAATATTTGATGCAATTCCGGATCATCAAATGATTCAACTAAGTAATAGTTCTACAGTAAGGTATGCTCAGTTGTTCTCCTTAAATCCATCTTTGAAGGTGTTTTGTAATCGCGGTACCAGCGGTATCGATGGTAGTACTTCTACGGCAATTGGAGCGGCTGTGGTATCAAATAAACCTACAACCTTACTAACAGGTGATTTGAGCTTTTTTTATGATAGTAATGGATTATGGAATAATTATATGCCTTCAAACTTTAAGATCATTCTTATTAATAATGGAGGAGGAGGTATCTTTAGAATTTTACCTGGTAAATCTGAGAGCGATAACTTTAGTACATATTTTGAAACAAAACATGATTTAACTGCAGAACAGTTATGTACTATGTTCCAAATAGATTATCATGAAGCGGATGAATTAGATACTTTATTAGAAAAACTTCAAGAACTTTATAAAAATAATGAATCGCCACAACTCTTAGAGGTTTTTACACCTCGAAAAGTAAATGATAGTGTTTTAATCGATTATTTTAAGCATTTTATCTAAAAAATCGTTTTTATTATAATTTATAAATGAATTATTCATTTATAAATAGATTATATTTGAGATAACATAATAAATTAACTAAAACCTAAAACATTATCATTTTATGAGCAAGAGAGACGATTTAATTGCTAAGTACGCAGCTGACCTTAAAGATAAAATTGGACAAGAGCCAGATATGGATCTTTTAACGAAAGTAACTATTGGTTGCGGTCCTTCTATTTATAATGCAGACGCTTCTACAGTTTCTGGTAGTGATCAGAGTGAGTTAGACACTGTAAAAAACAATTTCCTTATTAAAAAATTAGGTCTTTCTGATGGAGATAAGTTAGATGAAGCGATTGCTTCTGTAATGGAAGCTTACGGAAAGTCTAATAGAAACAAGTACAGAGCTGTTGTGTACTATCTTTTAACAAAGCATTTCGGAAAAGAAGCTATCTACAACTAGTAGATCAGTAGAAAAAACACAGAAAAGGTGCCGATTTAGGCACCTTTTTCTTTTTTAATATATTCAGGTTAATTAAAAAAGTATCTTTGCGCCAAAATATCAGACAATGCTTAAACTAGGTGAGTATAATACATTAGAATTTGTACGAGAAAGAGATCAGGGTGTATACCTTAGTGATGATGAAGGAAATGAAGTCTTATTGCCTAATAAATATGTACCGAATCAGTTTATGATTCGTGATGAAATCAAAGTATTTGTATACTTGGATCATGAAGAGCGTATCGTGGCAACTACCTTAGAGCCTTTTGCAACAGTCAATTCTTTTGCTTATCTAAAATGTACGACAGTTTCAGAAATTGGAGCATTTATGGATTGGGGATTAGAAAAAGAACTTTTTGTCCCGTTTAGAGAACAGGCTTCCAAAATGCGAGTAGGTAGCTGGTATCTTGTTTATGTATACTTGGATAAAGAAACGAATAGATTAGTGGGTTCTAGTAAAACGAATAGATTTTTAGATAATTCTTTGGTATTACTCTCTTCATATGATGAGGTTGATTTAATAGCTTCTCATCCTTCTCCGCATGGATGGAATATGATTGTGAATCAAAAATATTTAGGTTTAGTATATCAAGATGAAATTTTTCAGAAGTTGACTACTGGAGATCAGCTTAAAGGTTTTGTAAAAAAAGTACGACCAGACGGTAAAATAGATCTTACTTTGCAGAGACATGGGTATAGGTCTATCGAGCCAAATGCTGAACAAATACTTAAAGAATTAAAATTACAAGGTGGATTTATTGATTTGAATGATAAGTCAGATCCCGATGATATTAAAGAAGTTTTTCAATTAAGTAAAAAAAGTTTCAAGAAGGCTATTGGGTCTTTGTATAAAGCCAAAAAGATAATCATCGAAAAAGATGGAATTCGCTTAGTAGAATAACTATTTAATAGATGTTCATAGCGTATGAGATTAGTACGTTAAAGGCACACCAGTTACTGGACAATAAATACCAGTATACGTGCTGGCATCTCGATAAGCATTATTTTTAATACCACCGTTACTAGTATTGGAATTATTGTATCCTCCGTTTCCAGTAATAGATACCCTGAAAGCACCTTGTGGTGTAGCGGTTGGAATTGCAACATGGTATTCAGATTGCACAAATTTATTCTCAGGAAGTAATAAGATTGGTGTTTCGTTTTTTAAATGTTGTTTTCGTAAATCTACAGCTAAGTTAATTTCCATTAACTGATAATTTCCAGTTGCTATAGTTTGTCTTGTATAAGAAAGGGAAGGTATAATTTCTTTGTGTTCCAAAGTGTATTTAGAATCAATTTCAGAAATATGATCGCCTATTGCTTCCCATGATACCTTAAGGGTAGGATTTTCTTGTCCAAAAGAAGAAAAACTAAAACAAACTAAGAGTATTCCAATAAAAAATCTCATAACTATAATTATCTGTTGCTGACTAAATTATCAAAAATCATGCAAATCTGTTGTTAATTTACATAAAAGATATAAAAATATTGCTGTTTTAACTTGATTTAACTAAGCTAATGATATAGCTTGATACAATATATTGTATTATTTTTGATAGCGCTAAAAAAAATATAATGAGTTCAATAAACTGGAAAACTGCAAAAGAATATCAAGATATAACTTTTAAAAAATCAAATGGTGTCGCTAGGATAGCATTCAATCGACCAAATGTTAGAAATGCTTTTAGACCAAATACTACTAGTGAATTATACGATGCATTTTATGATGCACAAGAAGATACTTCTATTGGTGTAGTATTACTTTCTGCTGAAGGTCCTTCTACAAAAGATGGTGTTTATAGTTTTTGTAGTGGAGGAGATCAAAAAGCCAGAGGTCACCAAGGATATGTTGGACAAGATGGTATGCATAGGCTAAATATCTTGGAGGTACAACGTTTGATCCGTTTTATGCCTAAGGTAGTTATTGCTGTAGTACCAGGATGGGCAGTAGGAGGTGGTCATAGTTTGCATGTGGTTTGTGATCTTACGCTTGCTAGTAAAGAGCATGCAATTTTTAAACAAACCGATGCGGATGTAACAAGTTTTGATGGAGGTTATGGATCTGCTTACCTAGCGAAAATGGTAGGTCAGAAAAAAGCTCGCGAAATATTCTTTTTAGGAAGAAATTATTCTGCTCAAGAAGCTTATGAAATGGGTATGGTGAATGCGGTGATTCCTCATGATGAATTAGAAGATACCGCATACCAATGGGCTCAGGAAATTTTAGAAAAATCTCCTACGTCTATAAAAATGTTGAAATTTGCTATGAATTTAACAGATGATGGAATGGTTGGCCAGCAGGTATTTGCTGGAGAGGCAACTAGATTAGCGTATATGACAGAAGAAGCTAAAGAAGGGAGAGATGCATTCTTAGAAAAAAGAAAACCTAATTTCAAAGATATAAAGTGGATACCTTAAGATTATGAGGTATCTAGATGAATCGAGAAAATTATATGAAGAGAACATTTTTATAATTAATTTATTTTCAGATAATTAATAAAATTTAAACGTGTGAAAGATAAAGAAGACGAATTACTATCAGTACAATATAGGATTGAAAAATCTGGTATGAAGCAGCAAAAGCTGGAAAATCGTCTTGTAACTATTTCGGATGAGTTAAAGAGGAGTAAAAGGAATAGTTTGATATTCATGATCTTCTTTTTGCTTGTAATTGCTGGAATGTCTTTCGGTATGTATTATTTAAGTAAGGATGATTCAAAATTCATTTCTGATGAAAGTGTGGATGCTAAAGCAGATATGGATAGGATTCAACAGATGAATGATTCTCTAAAGGATGAATTAACTAAATTAAAATCTGATATTTTAATCTACAAACAAAACTTAAAAACAGGCTCAGACGATATAGAAAATATCATGCTTTCTGATAGTTTAAATTTGGTTGATTCTACAAATTCAAAAAAGAAAAAATACACAAAACAACATTGCTACGTAAAAAGAGTATTTAGGAATAATGGAGTTATTTTTATAGAGGCTGATTTTATTGAATTTTATAAAGGAAAGAAAGCCGTTAAAAAAGCGAAAGAAAATAATGATGCAGAATATGATATAGACAAGAATGGTGATACTTTATATTTTTTGTATAATAACTATTATGTGTCTAACTTAAATACAAAGTTGAGGAGGTTAGAATTAAATGATAAAGTTCGTATTCAGAACTTGAATCAAATTTCTAAAGGATTTCCTTTAAAAGCTTTTGAGAAGATTATTTCTGATAATCCTATTATGGTATTAGAGATGCAAGATGGTATTGTGTATAGGATTACTAAGCAGAAATTACCCTGATATGAATTAGAACCTAATAAACCTATAATTTTAGTTAATACCCAGTAAAGATGCCAGACATTAAAAATGAAGATCTTTTATCACTGCACTATCAGATAGAAAAGGCTGAAGTAGAGCAGCGTAAATTAGAGGATCTTTTAAATGAAAGATCTGCTGAACTAAAAAGAAATCGAGCATCTAAGTTTATGTTTAAAGTATTGTGTTCGGTCTTATTGATCTCTACAATAGCATTAATTATTTATGTAGTATTTTGGGTGAGCGATGAAACTCCTATCGTAAAAGTTAATAATAAAGAATTCTCTTCTTTTCAATCTGAAATTAATGGGCTCAAAAATGAATTGAACCAGTTAAAAAATGAGCAAACGCAGATTAATGAATTAAAAGATTTGTATTTGTTTAGAGATTTGATAAAAAAAGACACAGTATATTCTGTTCAAATTCAAACATTTACAGATAATAAGATTACATCTATTTCAGAGAAATATACTAATACACTAATTTATACAGATACGTCTTTCTATAAATTTAGCCTAGGAATTTTTGAGACATTAAAAGAGGCTCAAGAATTCAGGAAAATTCTTCTTAGATCTAGTGTAATCGACAAAAATATCTTCGTTATTTCATATGCTGATGGAAAACGCATACGAATCGAGGATCCTTTTTAGTATACTTATAATCTGTTCGTTATCTTAGCTTAGGGAAATTAGCAGGATTTACTTCATTCATTATATCGTATACTTTTTCAAAGATATCTTCAGAAGAAGGTTTACTGAAATAATCACCATCAGTTCCAAAAGCTGGTCTGTGTGGTTGAGCACTTAATGTTTGTGGTTCACTATCTAAATACTGATAGATGTTTTGCTCATCTATTAATTTATGTAAAATATAACCAGTAGCACCTCCAGGAACATCTTCATCAATAACTAAAACTCTATTTGTTTTCGCGATACTTTTAACGATATCATGATTTAAATCAAAAGGAATCAGAGATTGCACATCGATTACTTCTGCATTAATACCTACAGAAAGTAATTCTTTAGCTGCCTGTTCCACAAGTCGTAAAGTAGAGCCATAGGATACTAAGGTAATATCTGTACCTTCTTTTATGGTTTCTACTACACCTAATGGTGTTCTTATTTCCGATAGGTTAGAAGGCATTTTTTCTTTAAGACGATATCCATTTAAACATTCTACTACCACTGCAGGTTCGTCACTATCTAATAGTGTGTTATAAAAACCAGCTGCTTTAGTCATATTTCTTGGAACTAAAATATGGATACCTCTTAATAAATGTATGAGTCCACCCATTTGTGAACCACTATGCCAGATTCCTTCTAATCTATGGCCTCTTGTTCTTACGATTAGTGGAGCTTTTTGTTTAGCAAATGTTCTATATCGTAGGGTTGCTAGATCATCACTTAATCCCTGTATACAGTATAAAATATAATCTAGGTACTGAATTTCAGCAATTGGTCTAAGTCCTCTCATTGCCATTCCAATTCCCTGACCTATAATAGTAGCCTCTCTAATCCCAGCATCAGAAACTCTAATTTCACCGAATTTTTGCTGTAAACCTTCTAAACCTTGGTTTACATCTCCAATTTTACCACTATCTTCTCCAAATATTAAGGATTCAGGAACTCTACTGAATATCTGATCAAAGTTATCTCTAAGGATAACACGTGCGTCAACTTCTTCAGCATTTTCTGAGTACTCAGGTTTTACTTCTTTTATATTAGTAGCATTACTATCAAAATCGTTGTAGAGATGATCACTGTATTTTGGTTGAATTTCATCAATATAATTATTGACCCAATTTTGTAATGCAGTTTTTTCTGGGTAATTCTCTTTTACAATATAGCGTAGTGCTTTTCTCGTTGCTTCTAATATATCTTTACGGATGGGTTCATCCTTTTCTGCTAATATTGTAATAAGTGGAGTTATAAAATTCTTATTAGCACTTTTGCCTTCAACTGCTTTTAGTACTCCTAATGCTTGTTGCTGTTCTTCCTTTATTTCAGAAAGATATGCGTTCCAAGCAGCAGTTTTTCCTTTTCTAACATCTTTCTTACAGGACTTTTCTAATTCAAGCAATTCTTCTGCAGTAGCAATATTATGCTCTATAATCCATTCCTTGAATTTTTTATTACAATCGTGTTCACGTTCCCAATTAAGTCGTTCTTCACTTTTATATCTTTCATGAGAACCAGAGGTAGAATGTCCTTGCGGTTGTGTTAATTCTTTTACATGAATAATAACAGGAATATGCTGTTCTCTTGCTAAATCTTCAGCGGTTTCATAGGCTTCTACCAATGCTGGGTAATCCCAACCATTTACAACAATAATCTCGTATCCTTCATGTTTCTCGTCGCGTCTAAATCCTTCAAGGATCAAGGAGATATTTTCTTTTGTTGTTTGATGTTTTGCATGTACCGAAATACCATATTCATCGTCCCACATGCTAATCACCATAGGAACTTGTAAAACTCCACCAGCATTTACAGTTTCCCAAAAAAGTCCTTCACTAGTACTTGCGTTTCCAATAGTTCCCCAAGCAACTTCATTTCCATTGATAGAAAAGTTAGTAAAGTCTGCAACACTTTTTTCGTTACGATATACTTTAGAAGCTTGCGCTAATCCAAGAAGTCTTGGCATCTGACCAGCAGTAGGAGAGATATCGGAACTTGAATTTTTCTGTTGTGTTAAGTTTTTCCAGGTTCCATCTTCATTAAGACTATGAGTTGCAAAATGACCACCCATCTGTCTTCCAGCAGCAAAAGGTTCTTTTTCTATATCTGTGTGTGCATAGAGTCCTGCAAAAAACTCTTCGATGCTATATTGATCAATAGCCATCATAAAAGTTTGATCTCGATAGTATCCTGATCTGAAATCACCATCGCGAAAAACTCTTGCCATTGCCAATTGAGGTAATTCTTTACCTCCACCAAAAATTCCGAATTTAGACTTTCCTGTGAGTACTTCTCGTCGTCCTAACAAACTACACTCTCTACTAATTAAAGCTACTTTGTAATCTCTAAGTATTTGATTTCTATATTCTTCGAAAGAAATATTAGGTGTAATAGTTGTTTCAGGCTGCATGTGAACGATTTTTTACGGTGTGCAAATTTAGCCAAAAATAAGACCAATTCCAAGATTTGAAGTCTTAAATTTATTAAGGATAATTCAGCTAATTAACCTTTTTGTTATTGAATTCTTTTTTTGGGTTGTTTTTTTAAGATTGAATTAACAAATATTCAAAATTTTCACATTTAAAAGTTTTATTCTTATTTATAGGGTTTATAAGTATTTTCTTTCATTAATCAGAAAAAAAAGTATAACTTAGAATCGAAATGCAATAAACAACTTCACAATATGACATATGGTAATACTTTGTTATTGTGAATTTCATAAACATTATTTTTTTTGAAGAAAAACAACCCAACCGATATATTATTCTATATTTCATTTGCTATTGTTGCAGTAATAGCGGGTTTTTTCGATAAGAAATATTTAGTTTTTGCGTTACCTATAATGATAATTTCTATTGGAATCGGTTACGTTAAAAATGTTGAAAAGGTTAATATTTGGTATATAATTAGTTTATTATCAATGATTGTTTGTGATATTTTGATTTATTCTGATTTCGTGGGTAATTTTTCAATTATATGTTTACTCACTGCATGCTATTTTCTCATGTGTTCTCTAGCTTTAAGGAAATATGTGGCTTTTAGAGCTATTACTAAGAATACTTTTTGGTCAATACCACTTATTGTGAGTGCTGCGCTTATCGCTTATTTGATCGTATCTATATTTAATTTACTGGTTGATATGGTTAAGGACGCTATTTTGGAAGTAGTTATATGTTTGTTTTTTTCTACAACGCATATATTAATTTCTTATATGATTTATAAACGGGATACCTATAAAGAGGCTTTTAAATTAATAGTGGTTTCTTGTTTGTGTATTTTTATAGTATCACTACTTCCCATAAACGAAATGTTTTATTCTAATAACATTTTTACTGTTTTGGTTAACATTGCTCATGTGTTGAGCTTATATTTATTCATGCAATTTCTGATAAAAACGCATCCCGAAAAGGATGTTACAGAAAAGACTAAGAAGTATTTGTAATTTCTTGATCTATACTCTGATAATTGGGTTTAGTACCATTCTCTTGTGAAGAGTCCTATTAATGTTTGTGGACTGAGTGTAATTATAAAACGGATTTTTTCATCATAGTTTGGTTGATTAATTTCAAAACCATTATTAGAAACAACAGGGAAGAAGAGTTCAAAATAATCTGCTACTAAGCTTACTCGTACTCCCGCATCATAGACAAATTTAGGTGATACACCTCGATTTTTTACGAAACCTACATCTCCATAAGCATAAATCCAATTCCAGATATTAGTATTCGCATTTAGCGTAGTGATCCATTGATTTGCAAATGGATAGTCTAATTGAGATTTGAAACCACCTTCAGCTATGATTATTTGTTGACTTACCAAGCCTGTTTCTTCACTACGTCCTAAATAGCTAAAATCAAAAAGATAATCGGTAGGTCGATCTAGTGCAAAACTGAAGAAATCGCCATCTCTTTCGGTATCATTAAATATAAAAGCGCCTGCAAACAACCTTAAATTTAATTGTCTATTGTTTAGAAAAACCTTTCTATAGTTTATGGTTGTTGATATTTTACTAAAGTTTTTGGCTAGCTGATAATCAATTATATATGAATTGAAATCTAAAAGATTAAAATCAGAATATCTGTATCTTACATTAAAAACACTGTAGTCTGGTGTTTCTACTGGATTGTTTTCGGCTCGATCTCTAAATACGTTTACGCTTCTAATGGATAATCTTTGTGTTTCATTTGATCTTAAATCCTGAGGTCTCCAAAGGAAATTTACGGAAGGAGAAAAACGTCTAAATAATAAATCTGGAGCATAACTAAACGTACTTCCACTAAAAGCGTAGCGAATCTGGTATAACCCGTAATCCGCTATTTGATCTCTATATTGAAAAAATGCAGAACCAATTAATTTCTTCGAAAGAAAACCATAACTAGGAGTAATCCTATAATCAAAATCTCTTCTAATAAAGGTTTTATTATAAAATTTGGATCCAATAGTAAGTCCGTCGTAAACATTAAACTCAAATTCTGGAATATAAAAAATCTGGCTTCGAGTGGGATCTTCTACATCTTGTAAAAACCTCAATTGAATAGGTTTATTAAAAAGGCCTTTAATATTTCTATGATTATTTCTTCTATTTACTTCAGGAATGTTTTGATCATAATCCAAAACCAATTTATCAATATCTTCATTAGCTATTTTTACCTTTTTCTTTCCAACGATATTAGTAACCCAAGTTTTAGAAACTAATTGACCATCTCTTAAACCTGCTATGGAGACAGGCATTGCATTGTTTCTTTTGTTTTTTATAGTAATCTCAAGTGAGTCCTTCCTTTTTTTGACGGACTTAATCTTAAAATCTAATTTTTCATTAGTAGGAATAAAATCTTCAAAAAACCAATCGATATTTTTAGGAGTCAGGCTATTTAATAGTTTTTCAAATTCTTTAGAAGAGGTAAGCTTTAAAGTATTATTCGTATAGAATTGTCTAACAGCGTCTTCCAGGATATTGTCGTCTTCTAAATAGTCTTCCAAATATTTAAAACCGACTCCAGCCTTATAAGCATTTGCAATATTACTATTAAATTTCACTAATTTATCTTGTGGTTCTGTGAGTGGTTGATCTAGGAATAACCTAGCCATATTTTTATATCCTAGAAAATATTGATCATTAAAATCTAAGTCTGCTGCATGAAACCATCGTATTCCTATAATTTTACTTAAACTACCTATGATTTTCATATCAGGATAATACTGATCGGTATATGCCATCATTATATGTATATGAATGGCATCTTTTATCCAGGCATCGTATCTAGGGTTTACAAGTAAGGTTTTTTCTAGATATGCTTCGGTGATCGATTTTAATTGCTTGATTTCGTATTGAAAACCATCAGGAAATGGTCTAAGAATATCAGGAAGTTGATTTAGACCATAAACTGGATTATTCTTATAGTCGTTTTCAGAAACTAATATTTTATCAAATGGATAGGGGCCAAGACGGTCTTCTAAAAACTTTATAATTCTTTTAGAAGCTACACTCTTCATATCTGGCATTAAATCATTATCGTCGATGTTGCTAATGAGTTTTACACCATTCATTTTAAAATCATAAAATGAATTTGTTTGTTCTAAGTAGAGGTTTACTTCGTTTCTATTTTTTCCGGTTAGTTGTATAGTTTTACTTTCTTCGTTATCAGAAATAAGTTCATTTTGATCTAATTCACTGGTAAGGCTATAGTTGCTAGGAAAGGTGAAATTAATCTGAAAGTCGGCTATTGGAGCATATAGATCGTCCAGGTTTTTATGACTATATACTTGCCAATCTTCGTTATGTACTGCAGGAACTATATACCAGTACTTTAAACTAAAATCTCCATTTTTATGGTATCCATATCTAGTAAATTTTTCACTAGGTAATTTTACTTTATATTCAAGGTTAAATACAAAGCTTTCTCCAGGAAGGAGTTCATTATCAATAGTAAGCCTGATGATATCTGGTAGTTTATTATAACGCTCAAAAGTAAGACTATTTCCAGATACATCTGTAATAGCTGCTATAGCGGTAGCACCACGTTCGTAGTCTTTTGCAAAATAAAATCGTTTAAGGAAATCTTCGGAAAAACGCTCACCAAGTGGTGTAGTCTTGCTTTCAAAACTGTTTGCCCAGTCATGTAACAAGATTTCCTTTAAAGATTTGTTAGATGTGTTTTTGTAAGTAATCTGCTGATTAATGGTTATAACTTTACTTTCCGCATCTAGGGCAGCATCGATACGGATATCATGCTGTGCTGTTGCAACTTGCAGTATAAAAAAGCTTGTTATTATATGATATATCCTAGAAAGATTCAATTTTTCTTTACAAATTTAATCGTATTACTGCGAACGTTTACTGGAATAAGATAATACATACCGTTACTTAAATCTTCTACAGAAATTGTAGTAGTGCCAGTTCCATTCGCGGAAAATGTTTTCAATTTTTGCCCTAAAGTATTATATATTTCAAAATTTATTGATTCCGAATTGTTACTTATTTGTAAAGATAGTATGTCCTCAATTATAGTACCACTATTTAATTGAATTACATTAGAAACCTCTTCAAAATCAGGTGTAGTAAGAAGCTGTTGATTCGTTTGTAATTCCATAACTACTGGTAAATGATCACTCATATCATATAAGGCTTCTCTTAAATTACTATCATAAACACCAGTGCAGTCTACATCATCAATTCTACGATTGTAGCAATTTCCATTATTACCAAAAGAAAAATATGAGTTTGGAACATATCCTAATTCATCGTTATCTATCATGTTTTCAGAAACTAAGATAAAGTCGAAACGATCATCTAGGCCACCACCGCTTCCGAACTCTCCGAATTCATCACTACTGATTCTCGTACTTTGTGTATGAATACTGGTAAAATTACTGTTACTGCTCCAATCACCAGGTGCGTTTATGGGATCAACTAAAGTAATTTTATTATTAGCATCTAATAATTCTTCATACGCAGGTTCATCGGAAGAATATAAGTTAAGATCTCCAGCAAAAATGACATACGCGTTTTCATCTAAATTACTATAGTTGTCTATGAATTCTTCTACCATATCCAGACGTTTCACTTCATTTTCAACACCTCTACTAGCTTTTAGATGACAAACGAATACTTCAATAGTAATTGGATTGTTTACCTGATCATCAGAAATAAGTTCTAATGTATACCAATTGATGTCTCTTATAGTAGTAGTGATTCTTTGACTTTGTAGTAATTCAAACTTTTGATTATTGTAATATAATAATTGATGTAATTCTACATCAGAATTAGAAAAATTACTTAAAAATGGAGCACTGGAATAATTGTTAGTATCATCATTTAACGAACTGTCTAATATTTCTTTTCCACCTTCTTCAGTTTCTAGTTCGCAAATCATGAATATATCAGGTTCATAACTATCGATAATAGTTTCCAGAATTTCTTCGCGATTTGTTGGAGGCGCCGCAGGGTAATTAAGGACATTATAAAACATAGTTTTAATCGTCTCTTGTCCTAGCGATAATTGGATGAAAAAAAATGTAAAAAGGGGTATGATTATTTTTTTCATTTTGAGTTTGTTGAGTTTGTGTGAAAAGTTTTTTTAGAAGTTCGGACTTAAATTATATTGCGCATAGAACTTATCTAAAATATCTAATACTTCATCTGGCGTATCTACAACATGAATTAAGTCTAGATCTCCAGGACTAATATTTCCGAATTTATCCAATAGCGTAGCTTTTATCCAATCCATTAATCCTCCCCAAAACTCAGAACCTACTAATATGATCGGGAAAACTGCTATTTTTTTAGTCTGAATTAGCGTGATCGCTTCAAAAAGTTCATCTAATGTTCCGAATCCACCTGGCATTACTACAAAACCTTGTGAATATTTTACAAACATTACTTTACGAACAAAGAAGTAATCAAAGTCTAAACTTTTATCACTATCGATATATGGATTGTCATGTTGCTCGAATGGCAAATCAATATTTAGTCCTACAGAGGTTCCACCTCCTAAATGAGCACCTTTATTACCTGCTTCCATGATTCCAGGTCCACCACCTGTAATAACTCCATAACCATGTTCAACTATTTTCTGAGCTACATCTACAGCCAATTGGTAATATTTATTATCAGTCTTAGTTCTTGCGGATCCAAAAATGGATACACAAGGACCAATTTTACTCATTTTTTCAAAACCATTTACAAATTCTCCCATGATCTTAAAAATCGCCCATGAGTCATTTGTTTTTATTTCATTCCATCCTTTATGACGTTGTTCTTTTCTCATATTTTGTAATTTATAGGAAATGCTTTTCGCAAATATCCTTATGATTGGTTGTTGTTTTATTTGTTATTATGCCTGCTCCAGTTCTTTCTTTAGAAACTTAGCAGTATAGCTTTTTTTATTTTTTATTACTTCTTCTGGTGTTCCTTTTGCAATTACCTGACCACCATTTTTGCCTCCTTCATAGCCAATATCTATAATGTAATCAGCCATTTTAACTACATCTAGATTGTGTTCAATGATAAGAACAGTATTACCTTTGTCGACTAATTCGTTTAATACTTCCATTAAAACTCTAATATCTTCAAAATGAAGACCCGTCGTAGGTTCATCTAGAATATAAAATGTATTTCCGGTATCTCTTTTAGATAATTCTGTAGCAAGTTTGATTCGCTGTGCTTCACCACCAGATAATGTCGTAGATTGTTGCCCAAGCGTTATGTATCCCAATCCTACACTTCTAATGGTTTTGAGTTTTCTGAAAATTTTCGGAATATGTTCAAAAAAATCACAAGCTTCATTGATAGTCATCTCCAATACATCAGAAATCGATTTTCCTTTATATCGTATTTCTAATGTTTCTCTATTGAATCTTTTTCCCTGACACGTTTCGCATTCTACATAAACATCTGGCAAGAAATTCATTTCAATAACTCGCAAGCCACCACCTTTGCAGGTTTCACATCTTCCTCCAGCAACATTAAAACTAAATCGCCCTGGTTTGTAACCACGAATCATAGCTTCTGGCGTCTTTGCAAATAAACTTCGAATTTCCGAAAATACACCGGTATATGTAGCAGGGTTGGAGCGTGGAGTTCTTCCGATTGGTGATTGATTAATATCAATTACCTTGTCTGCATGTTCTAAGCCTGTAATTTTCTTGTATGGCATTGGCTTTTTAACCCCATTAAAATAGTAGGCATTTAAAATAGGGTATAGGGTTTCATTGATAAGTGTAGATTTACCACTACCTGATACACCAGTAACAGCAATCATTTTTCCTAATGGAATGTCAATAGAAACATTTTTAAGATTATTTCCTGTTGCGCCCTTTAACGAAATCTTTTTACCATTTCCTTTTCTGCGTTTAGCAGGAACTTTGATTTGCTTTTTACCACTTAGATAGTCTGCAGTTAAAGTTGTGTGGTTTTTAAGGCTATCAGGATTACCTTCACTAATTATTTCACCACCATGTTTTCCTGCTCGTGGTCCAATATCGATAACATGATCGGCACGCTCTATCATATCTTTGTCGTGTTCAACTACAATAACAGAGTTACCAATATCTCTTAGTTGAACAAGTGAATTGATTAGTTTTTCATTATCTCGTTGATGTAATCCGATACTCGGTTCATCCAAAATGTATAGAACCCCAACCAATTGAGATCCTATCTGTGTGGCTAAGCGAATACGTTGTGCCTCTCCACCAGAAAGTGATTTACTACTTCTGTTAAGCGACAAGTATGTTAATCCTACATCTAGTAAAAATTGTAAACGTGCATTGATCTCTTTTAAAATCTCACCAGAAATTTGTAGTTGCTTTTCACTTAAATTTTTAGGAAGTTTTTGAAACCATTCTGCAAGTTCGCTAATATCCATTGTAGCAAGATCCGCAATACTTTTTCCCTCAACTTTAAAGTACAAAGATTCTTTTCTTAATCTAGACCCATTACATTCTGGACATTCGATATTATCCATAAAATCTTTAGCCCATCTTCTTAAAGAAGTAGAATCGTTATTGTTGTAAGTGTTTTCTATGAACGTAGCAATACCTTCAAAATCAATTTTGTATTCTCTAGTGACACCCAGTGTTTTGCTATCTACGCTAAACTTTTCCTTTCCACCATACAAAATGATCTGCATCGCTTCTTCTGGAATATCTTTTATAGGGTCACTCAACTTAAACCCAAAACGTTGAGCAATTAGTTCTAACTGCTTAAATATCCAATTATTTTTTTGTGGTCCTTGAGGTACTAAACCTCCATTTTTAATGGATTTAGTATCATCAGGAATTATTTTTTTGATATTTACTTCATACAGATTTCCAATACCATTACATTTCGGACAAGCACCTTTAGGTGAATTAAAAGAGAAATTATTAGGTTCTGGATTCGGATATGAAATTCCACTAGAAGGACACATTAAACTTCTACTAAAGAAACGAGCTTCATCAGAACCTTGTTCAATCACCATTAAGACATCATCTCCGTGATACATCGCAGTGTTAATAGTTTCCATCAAGCGTTTAGAATTGTCCACGTCGTTGGTAACGGCTAAACGATCAATTACGATTTCGATGTCATGGGTTTTGTATCGATCTAGCTTCATACCTTTGGTGATATCTTTGATTTCTCTATCGGTACGAACTTTTACAAAACCTTGTTTAGCTATTTGTTCAAAGAGTTCGCGATAATGTCCTTTTCTAGACCTAATAACAGGGGCGAGAATATTAATTTTTTTTCCTTCAAAGTCTTTAAGGATAAGATCTTTGATCTGCTCATCACTATAACTGACCATCTTCTCACCAGTATTGTAACTATAAGCATCACTTCCTCGAGCAAATAGAAGTCTCAAAAAATCATAAATCTCGGTGATAGTACCCACAGTACTTCTTGGGCTCTTGCTAGTGGTTTTTTGTTCAATGGCAATTACAGGAGAGAGTCCATCGATTTTATCTACATCAGGTCTTTCCAGACTACCAAGAAACTGTCGGGCATAAGCGGAAAACGTTTCTATATATCGTCGTTGCCCTTCGGCATAAATAGTATCAAACGCTAAAGACGACTTACCGGACCCAGAAAGCCCAGTAATTACTACCAACTTTTCTCTAGGTATAGTAACATCGATATTTTTTAAATTATGAACTCTAGCTCCTAAAACTTCAATATTTTCCTCTGATACTGCCATAAAAATTTAACCAAGATTGCAAATGTAGTTATTTGTGTTGTGTTAGTAAAATTGGGTTAGCTTTTACAATTGTTAAATAGCTGTTATAATTTCTAAATAAAGACAGAACTAAATTTTGATACTTTTTATATTTTAGCTTAAAACATAAATTATATGATATTAGGAATAGGCTCCAGAATTAAACATCCTACTTATGGGTTGGGTGTTGTTACTAATGTAACCTCAAAAATGTATTGGGTAACTTTTATTGAAAATGGATTAGAAACTATTGATGTGGATGAAGATTTTGAAGTCATCGATGGTGTAGAAGATGAAGTTGATACGATTAGTTTTTATGAAGTAGAAAGAACATTCCGAGAATTATTAAAAAGATATAGCGATATTTCTGAAATAGTACCAATAGCTGATAAATGGAAAGGTGGGAAAATAATATTAGAACCAGCAGATACAAATCTTGCTTCTAAAGAAATTCCAATCGATACATTTTTTCATAAAATTGTGATGGTAAGAGATCGCATTCGTGTGATGGAACAAAAGATTAACAGTTCTAAAGCAATTGATGATCAGGATAAAATTGATTTACAACAGTATATCACAAGAATGTATGGTAGTCTAACTACATTTAACGTGCTTTTTAAAAATAAATCTCAACAATTTGTTGGTAGCAGTAAAAAGTAAATGACAGTGTATCCACTAATTAAAAAGGTAGGTTTATTTGCAGGACCACTATTGTTTTTGGTTTTGGTAAACCTACCTTTTGTTATGGTTTCTGAAATTGCAGACAAGGTAATTTCAGTGGCGGTATGGATGATTATTTGGTGGATTACGGAAGCTGTTTCTATATCTGTAACTGCTTTGATTCCTTTAGTTCTATTTCCATTGGTTGGAATTTTGGATATTAAAACAGTATCTCAAAGTTATGGAAGTCATATCGTTTTTTTATTTTTTGGAGGTTTTGTGATGGCCTTGGCTTTAGAAAAAGTGAATCTTCATAAACGAATTGCGTTATCAATTATAAAGATTACTGGGACCAGTCCAAATCGTGTTATTCTCGGATTTATGATCGCTACAGCTTTTTTGAGCATGTGGATAAGTAATACTGCGTGCACAGTAGTGATGTTACCCATTGCACTTTCTGTAATTCAGCTTTTGATCAATGATGAAGATGGGTTTACTAAAAACGATCGAAACTTTGCATTAAGTATTATGCTAGGAATTGCCTTCTCTGCTAATGTTGGAGGAGTAGCAACCATTATTGGAACGCCACCAAATTCCGTTTTAGTAGGATTTTTAGAGACAGAATATCAGATTGAAATTTCGTTTCTGAACTGGATGTTATTGGCATTTCCTTTTTCAGTGATGATGATTGGAGTTATTTATTTTGTGATTGTAAAATGGATTTATCCCAATCGAATTTCTGGTTTTACAGCTTCAAGAGATGTAATTGACGAAGAATTAAAGAAACTTGGAAAAATCACAAAAATTGAGCGAAGGGTACTTACTATTTTTAGTGTTGTTATTTTTTTGTGGATTACAAGAACTACAATCAATAATTTCTTTCCTGGTTTGAATTTGTCGGATACCGGAATTAGTATGATGGGAGCATTTGCATTATTCGTAATTCCTTTTAAACTAAATAAAGGAGAATTTACACTTGATTGGAAAGATACGCAAAAGCTTCCTTGGGGCATTCTTATTTTATTTGGTGGTGGTTTAGCACTTGCTAGTGGTTTGTCACATGCTGGTCTTATAGAATTAGTAGCAGATAATATTGCTGCTAATAAAGGTTTAAGTCTTTTGGTAGTTGCTTTGCTGCTAATTGTATTTATGCTTTTTATGACGGAGTTGATGAGTAACGTAGCGTTGGTATCAATTTTTGTTCCTGTAGTGGCAGGAATCGCTTTAGGATTAAAAATTTCAATGCTTCATTTGTTGATTCCAGTAACGATGGCATCCAGTTGCGCATTTATGTTACCAATGGCTACACCTCCCAACGCGATTGTGTTTGCTAGTGGTTATGTAAAAGTATCCGAAATGGTAAAAGTAGGAGTGATCCTAAATATTATTTCAGTGTTATTATTACTATTACTATTTAAGTTTTACGTTTCTCTTATATTTTAAAGGTTTAACAACACTAGAGTATAAAAGCCCAACCTGTTTCGGTTGGACTTTTTTACAGATTTATTTTAGTTTTGAAGATCAAGATCATTTACAGCATCTGCGATCTCTCTACCTAAGCGTAAACCTTCGATAGCATCTTGTTCTATATGTACACCTAAAGGAACGCGAGAGTATGCATTTTCTCTTGCCATTTCAGTAAAGGAAGTAAAACTTCTTGGTGTACCATTAAACTCTATGACGTAATCAAATCCTTCATAGGTTCTATCTGTAAAACTGATATTATCTGTACCAAAGAATCCGATAAATACTCCAGCTCCAACACCTGCAAACGTAGCATGACCAGAAGGATAACTTGGAAAAGCTGGGTTAGCTTCTTCTATAAATCTTGATAAATTGGTTGTAAAATCTTCATTTATATATTCTAAAATATAATTACTAGGGCGCTCGATATTATAAGTGTATTTGTCATCCCAAGCAGAAACAGCTGCATCATTCACCGCAAAACCAAGTTTTAGTAACAGTTCCAGTGTTCTTTCATATCCCAAGTCATATTGTTCAATTAATTGATTGGCAATAGAAAATTGTCTTCCTGGAGGACTAATCATCAGACCTTCTACATCATCAGCCCAAAACTCAGCAATCCATAAATCTTCATCGTTTCCATTGGCAGCTGCCGTTGCTACTTCATAAACCTCATGCATTTGTTCATAATATTCGCTAGATTCATTTCTACTGTATTGTAAGACTGTAGAAAAATCTTCGCTGCTAGTTTCCTCTGGGGATATAGCAAAAGTTCTGACTTCTCTCCAATACGGAAACCAAGCATCTTCATTTTCATTAGCAGCCCATAAACCAACACCTACAGGAGCTATATAATCACTAGGAGTTGGGTTTGCAGCTTGTTCTTCTCCTTCTTGATCGGTTTGACTATAACTTATAACTCGCTGTGCCACATGTCTACCCCAGTTTTCTGAATTTTCTATCTCTGAAGCAGAAAGTCCTTCAGTGAGTTCAGCTTCTTTTTCTTCCTGAAAAGAAGATATTCTCTGTCTAACTCCAGATTCCAGGCTAAACATAAAATGATCAATAACCAGTGCATATGCAGTATTTAAAGCTAGATCAATATCTACATCATCTTCTAATGCATTTAGATTTATATTCAGGTTATTAAATCTATCTTCATTAGACGTATAATCATCCATAAAAGGAACAGCAGTTTCATAACCCGTTAAATGAATGTATGCCAGAGCTCTAGTAATGGTATTTGGTCTCATACTTTGTGTATATTGATCTATAGTTACCCATAAATTACTCCATTCAACTATTAGATTAGCAGTTTCATTAGTTAAATCGATATCAGTATCAGGATCATCAAATATAGCATCATCATCTGTAGCACAAGATTGAAATAATAATATGTTAATTGCTATAATGATTATCCACTTCAAATTTATTTTCTTCATAATTTTTTGAGGTTAAGAAAAACTTGATAAAATCTTTATCAGATACTTGTCGATACTATTAAATTACTTTCTTTTTTCGGCCGTAAATAAAGTAAAAAGCACTAAAAAATAGTATCATTTATGTTTTTTCAAGTTTTAGTTAATAATTCTAATTTGGCTTATTTTTCATAAACCTTTTTGCTTGTTTATTATGAATACGAGTGATACTTGTTTTTACCCAACCACATAATTTAAAAAAATGATAATAATTTTTGTTTTAGGTAGTTAATAATTTGATTTTCAAGTGTGTAATTTTGTTAAAAAAATAGGTTTATTTGTAAATTTGGAGAGAATCTACTTGCTTTTCTTAGACTATTATCATCTTGATTTTGAAAAGCGTTTACAATATTATCTTGTCCATATACATTTAGTATAGATAAACCAATTACCGTTTTAAAGCTTTTAGAAGTATTATAAAAAGTATAAGAAGTTGAAAAATCTAGTTGATGCAATCCTGGAAAACGACTAGAGAATTCTATATTACCAGAATTTGATTCATTCGGAAAGATAGCTGGTAAACCTGAAAAATACCCCCATGAAAGCGCGAATTTCCATTTTTCTAGATTTATTAAACCAGTTAAGCTTATGATGTGACGTTGATCAAAGAATGCCTCGGATGTCTCTTGGAAGTTCGTTTCAGTTTTACTTAAAGAATAATTGATGAAAGCTTCTATTCTACGCCATTTTTTCTTTATAAAAAGATTTGTTCCAAAACTGATGATACTTCCCAATTGGTCATCAGATTTCTGAGAAATATCATTTGTTTTCTTATGATACAGTTCTAAATCTATCAACCATTTAGAAGAATCGAATATACCACCAATCATCGTTTGGGTACCTTTTAAAGGTCTTATCTCATCATTGGGTAAGAACCAAAGTTGATTTGTCGTATTGAAATCATCGAAATCATTGGTGAACTTTTTTTGAATAAATTGATTAGAACTACCAACCGAAGTTTTTAAATATATCTGATCATTAACCAAATAACTAGCAGAAAATCTTGGGTTTACATATAAATTACGAAGAGGTGAATAATAATTATTATGAAGCCCGAAATTAATGATTAATCGTTCGTTCCATTTTTTTTGAAAAGAGATGTAATTAGAATGAACAATTGCAGATTGCCGTCTTTCAGAATCAATATTGCTTTGTTGTCCAAACTCTTTACTGGTTAGACGATGCTCTGTTAGGGTATACCCAGATTCGAAAGATAAATGATCATTATAATCATATGTTATTTCTGTGATTACACGTGTGTCTGATACCGTATTATCAAACCTTTCTACATCAGATCTTGTGTTTTGCACGAAACCCTCGCTCATGCTATTAAGATCAAAATTTGATTTGCTAAATCTTAGTTCTGTTTTTAGTTTTTTAGATAATTGTGATTGCCATTTTGCGGTAAATCCCCAGTTATCTAGCTCGAGCTCTCTAAAATCAACTTGGTCATCTTCATTTTGGTTTCTTACCTGAGCTGATAGATCATTTTGAATATTTATAAAGCTTAATGTAATCGCATTTCGATCATTTATGTCATAGTTTAATTTAGCATTTAGATCATAAAAACCGATGTCAAAATTAGAAGAACTATTTACTTCATCTGCTACTGATTCCAGTCTACTTCCTTGAAAACTTAAGACAGAAATAGCTTCTAATTTTGGTGTGTTAAAATTTGGATAGCTGCTTCTTCCTGATACGATAAGCCCTAATTTCTCATCAACAAGCTTAGTCTTTAGAGTAGCTCCTGCTAATATTGAGTTGATAGAAATTTCATAACGGTTCTCTTTTGGTATTTTGTCGTAGGTAGTCATATTAATTAGACCACCAACACGACCTCCCCATTTTACTGGTAAGGAATTTCTTTGAATTTCTACATCGGTTACGACAGAAGTATTATAAGGAGAAATAGCACCTAAAAAATGGCCTGAATGATAAATAGGAATATCATCTATCTGTACCAAGTTTTGATCAAAAGTATTACCTCTAAAATTAAGGTTTCCTGGTTTTCCACTAGGAGAGTGAATTCCTGGAATATTATTGATTACATTAAAAATATCTCCATCGGTTTCACCAGCTAATAAACCAAGGGATTGGGTATTAATTTGTATGCTATGATCACTTATTCTAGAATCTATTCCCTTGGTTACGTAGCTGTTTAAAACAATTTCATCTAATTGAAATTGCTTTTTAGACAGTTTTAAAACGGGAGTGTTTAAGAGATCTTCTGCTTTTAATTTTACACTATTAAAAGAATATAAATGAATACTTATAGAATCTAAAAGGAATACATTTCGTAATGTAAATGTTTCATCGGTACTAAATATATAATCTGCTGGATGATCATTGATTTGATATTCTAATGTAGAAATAGTTGAATTAGATGTATCATCAATAACTCGAAAGTTAATACTCTTTCGAATAGGTAATATTATATAGTCATTGCTGTTATTTTTTTCAAATGTAACACGAGCTTGTTGCTCTATGATTTTAATACAATCCTGTATAGTGTCGCAGCTAATGTTTCTTCTTAAGAATATATTTTTAAAGGTAGTATGATTGTAGGAGAAATCGATATCAAATTTTTTCTCCAATTCTTCGAGTTTATCTGAAAACTTAATAAAACTAGTATTCTGAGCAATACCAGTAGAACCAAATAGAAGGAGTAAGAGTAAAATATGGTAATATGAAACATACTTATTATCCATAATTTATTCTACAATAATCCTATTATTATCTATACGATATTTTATTTCCATAGATGAGAATAGTGTATTTAAAGCTGTATTTAAGTCTTTATGAGTTAGTGTCCCTGTAAATTCTAGATGTTCATATTTTTTTGGCAATTCTATTTTGATATCATAGTACTTCTCTAGCTCTTTCGTTATTGCTGATAAGGTATCTTTATTAAATTTACTAACATTATTAATCCAGTCTGGTGTGATAGAATTATGAGAATTACTAACTAATATATTTTTTTCTGCTATTACAGACTGTCCTTTTGTTAGTATTTTTTGATCTTTATCACCATATTCTACATTCACCTTTCCTTCATAACAGCTGACTTCAAATGTATCTGGAGCTATTTTTACATTAAATTGTGTTCCTAAAACATCAATTTTTCCTAAATCGGTGACTACGGTAAAAGGTTTTCCTTTAGTAACATCGAAAAATGCTTGACCATCCAAGAAAATAGTTCTCTTGTTTTCCCAATCATTCTCCTTAAATGATACTTTGGATAATGCGTCAACTTTTACTATCGTACCACAAGGAAGTTCAACTGTTTTATTTTCAGCGACTAAAGTAGTGATTGTAGTCGTTTGATTCATAAAGTAATTCCATGATAAATAGCTAATAGTCATCAAGATAGCAATACTTGCAGCTATCTTCATCCAACCATAATTGTTTTTACGTATTGACTTTACTTTTGTGTTAGAAACGGTTTTTTTGCGATTATTAAGATCTTTTAATCCGGCTTCTACATCTAGTTTAGGTACTTGCCAGGTATCAATTTCATCAATGACTACCTTTAATTCATCTAACTCGCCAGACGATTCCAATTGTTTTTTTTCGTCCTCATTCAATCGGTTGTCTAACCAGCGTGATATCAAATTGTTTCGAGTAAATTTATTATTCACTGTATAAGTATTTTATGTTAGAATTACCTTGTATACGTTTACAATACGATTTTACCTAACCTAATTAGATGTTATGTTTTTGTAATTCTGTTATCTCTTTAATCTTGATGAGTGCTTTTGCGATACGTTTTTCTACGGCAGTTTGACTAATATTTAACCGTTCTGCTATTTGTTTAAACGTAAGTTTTTCAATTCTATTTAGCAAAAAAGCTTCTCTTTGTTTTTCTGGCAATGCAGAAATGGTTTCTTCTATTTTTTGTTTGAATTCTTTGGTTCTTAAATGAAAATAAGGATCTTCATTATCATGATTTTGTTTAGTCACACTTTTTTCAAACTTAAGAGCCACTTTTTTAGACCTTAGTTGATCTATGTACAAATTTTTAGAAACGGTGTATAAGAAGTTAACTGCTTTTTCAAATATTACTGTTTTACATTTAGACCATAAGATAATAAATGCTTCTTGTACTATGTCCTGAGCTTGATTTAAGTCTCCAAACTTGAAATAGAGATGGTTTCGAAGACTTTCGGCATGATTTTTATATAAATCATTATATACTTTTTCCTCGCAAACAGAGAAAAGTTTATTCATTTTCTTGATAGAATTAGTAGTAAAGATATAAAATAATTGCTCAAATTTCTTTTGCGATAAAGAGTTGTTTTAAGAGTAATTTAATAGAAGAATGGTTATGCATTTTTATTTATTCATTCCATGCTCTTAAATTACTTATGGGAATTCCAATGCCTAAAGTCTTATGATACTGAGCTAAATAGGCGCCACTTTCTGTAGTAGTCCAATTCTCCCAGGTAGCTTCAATTCCTCCAATAGGTATAATAGTAACCCACATTTGATAAGAAGTAGGAAGATAATTTTTGTCAACTTTCCATAGGTATGAGTCTCCAGGTGTTGTACCACCAGAACTATACGTCACTAACAAACCTTTTTCACCATCTTCTAGGGTTACAATTTTTCTGGTTACTCCTTCATCAAACAATTTATGAGGAGCGACTACCCAAAAGGAATCATTATTAAAATAAGCAAGTGCTTTACTAATCATTTTTTGACTTTCTTCGCCTTCCAGGATATTTCCATTTCTAGTAATACTACTATTTTTAGAATTCTGAAGATCTAGATTGGCCTCATAAGTATCCCAGTTTACTTTTACTTTCCCAGATTTTTTGTTCCAGATATAATGGTTATGATTTCTAAAAGACCATTGGATATAATCTGTATTTACAAATTGATTATGATGTACCGCTTGTTGTATTTGTAAAGCAAAATTATCAGCTTCTGTTCCAGACGTACCTTCTGGCATTTTCTTATGTAAAGAAAAGTAGAGTACAGCAATTAGAAATATAACAATGACTGTTATGCTGATAAAGAATATTTTAAGGAGTTTAAAGAGTCGTTTCTTCAAGTGATTAATCTTTTGTTAGACCTTAAAGATATTAAAACCAACTGAAATTAAAGCGAATCATAATAGTCAAAAGCATCAATAATCAGATCGTCAGATACAATGCAATTGTATTTGGCATCTCCAATGGTATTAAGTAATACAAAATAGATGTTTCCTTTTTCGTTCTTTTTATCATGTACTAATAATTCCATAATAGCTTGGCGATCATTTGGATCTATGGATACTTTTGGAAAGGTAGCTAAAATCACTTGACTTATTTGCGTAAGTTCTTGCTCTGATACCGATAGTAAAGCTGCAGAAATAAATCCTTCTAAAATCATTCCAATAGCTATTGCTTCTCCATGTAATAAAGTTGGCTTTTCTGGATGTGTGAGGTAAAAGGATTCAATTGCATGTCCAAGTGTATGCCCAAAGTTGAGATACTTTCGGATATTTTGTTCTGTAGGATCTTCAAAAACGATGTTATTCTTAATGACTACGGAGTCATAAATTAATTGATCTAGATCTTCTAAGGTTAGTTTAGATAGGTCGGTCATTTTCTCCCAATAAGCTCTATCTTGTATGAGTCCATGTTTCAACATTTCTGCAAAACCACTACACATCTGTTTGGTAGGTAATGTTTCTAGATAGGTAGTATCAACCAATACCATTTCCGATTCGCTAATAACACCTACCATGTTTTTAAGATTACCTAAATCTACACCCGTTTTTCCACCAACAGAAGCATCTACCATTGCTAGTAGCGAAGTAGGAACATTGATATAATTAATTCCTCTTTTATAGGTGCAAGCAATGAAACCACCTAAATCTGTTACCACACCACCACCAAGGTTAATCAATAAACTTTTTCTGTCGGCTCCATATTCTGCTAGTACATTCCAAATGCTACTGCAGGTTTCTATATTCTTATGAATTTCCCCTGGCTCTATTTCCAATACTTCAATTTCGTAAGAACCTTCAATTTTACTCATAAAATGAGCATAACAGTTTTGATAGGTATTGCTGTCTACCAAAATAAATATTTTGGAATGATTTGCCTTTTCCAAATAGGTGTTAAGCGCAGTGTAACATTCTTCGTTAAAATATACAATAGAATCTTTAGAAACTATGGGCTTCATAAAAGGTGTTTTTTGAGGCTGTGAAATTAAGCAGAAATTGTAATAAAATAAACTTCCAAGTTCTATATTTGCAGATATCTTAAAACAATAGGGTAAGAAATGATAATACGATCATGATTTGGTAGAATTTACCTTGATTGTTATGAATTATTAAAATTGATAGTTAATGGAAAAACGTACTTTGTTTGATAATACTGAGACTGCTTTTGTCTTAAAAAGTGATTCTGAACTAGAGAGAGCTTATTTTCTCTTTAAAATGATCGCTAATGAACCATTAGTTAGAATAGGAACAGCGGTTACAAATTTCGCATTAAAAGCACATTTACCCGTACAAGGATTGATTCGTGCAACGGTTTTTGATCATTTTTGTGGTGGAGTAGACGAAGAAGATTGTATGCCAGTGATCGAAAAAATGTATGCTAAAGGTAAAGTGTCATCAGTATTAGATTATTCTGTAGAGGGAAAAGAAGAAGAGGAACAGTTTGATCATGTGTTAAATAAGACTTTGGAAATTCTTGACTTTGTAGATCAAAAAGATGCAATTCCTTTTGGGGTTTTTAAACCTACAGGATTTGGACGATTTTTAATCTGGCAAAAAAAGACAGAAGGAACGCCATTAACAGCAGAAGAACAGAAAGAGTGGGATAGGATAGAAGAGCGTTTTGATATCGTTTGTAAAAAGGCATATGATTGCGATGTTCCATTATTGATTGATGGAGAAGAAAGCTGGATGCAGGATGCTGCTGATGAATTAGTGGCAAAAATGATGCGTAAGTACAATAAAGAAAAAGCAATCGTTTATAATACATTACAGCTATATAGGCATGATCGATTAGATTATCTAAAAAAGTTACACGAAGAAGCAAGAGTGTATGGATATAAAATCGGAATGAAAATCGTTCGAGGTGCTTATATGGAAAAGGAAAACGATCGTGCAGCAGAAAAAGGATATCCTACACCAATTTGTGAAAGTAAAGAAGCTACAGACCTTAACTTTAATAATACGTTAACCTATATTCTAAATAATTTAGGAGATATTTCTGTATTTATAGGAACGCATAACGAAGAAAGTAGTTATAAAGCAATTGAGCTTATGGAGCAACAAGGTATAGCTAAGAATGATCCAAGAGTTTGGTTAGGTCAATTATTCGGAATGAGCGACCATATTAGTTTTAATTTGGCTGCAGAAGGGTATAACGTTGCTAAATATTTACCTTTTGGTCCAGTAAAAGATGTAATGCCATATCTAATTCGTAGAGCAGAAGAAAATACATCAGTAGCTGGGCAGACTACAAGAGAATTGGATTTATTATCTAAAGAAAGGAAAAGAAGAAAACTATAATGTTTTACATATAACCAACAATGAATTTAAATCAAGTAACAGTTCCATCAATAAATGTAGAACAATCGATAAGGTTCTATGAGTTACTTGGATTACATTTAATAGTAAAAGCATTACCACATTATGCTCGTTTTGAATGTAAAGACGGAGACGGAACCTTTTCAATACATCAGGTAGAAGAATTGCCTAAAGGAGAAGGTGTCTACGTGTATTTTGAAACCGAAAAATTAGAAGAAGAAGTAGCTCGTTTGCAAAAAGAAGGAGTAATATTTGATTTATTACCTACAGAACAAAGCTGGTTATGGAAAGAAGCACGACTTAAAGATCCCGACGGTAACCAAATCATTTTGTATTTTGCAGGAAACAATCGTAAAAATCCACCTTGGAGAATTAATTAAAAAGGATATCCAATAGCAAAATTTAATATAGAGTTAGAGACATTAAAATCAATTTTATTTTCGACATCAGCAGGGTCTAATATTGGAGCTGCTAAATCAAATCTGATTACAAAATTCTGAATATCAATTCTTAGGCCTACACCAGTACCTATTCCTAGTTCACTAAGGAAATTAGAAGAAAATTCTCCTCCTGGTAATGAATCATTTTCATTTGTTAACCAAACATTACCAGCATCAACAAAAACCGCTCCTTTTAAGTAAGGGATTATTGGAAATCTATATTCTAGATTTGCTTCTAAGCGAATGTCCCCTGATCTATCAAAGAAAGAACCCGTATCATCATCATCAGGTGTATATGTTCCAGGTCCGATAGATCGAATTCTAAACGCTCTAACGCTAAACGCACCTCCAGAAAAATATTGCTTAGAAAAAGGAAGAGTTTCAGAATTACCATAAGCTAAACCCCAACCTCCAAATAATCGAGTTACCAACTTTTGATTGTTTCCTATGCTAAAATGATATCTAAAATCAATATCAGCTTTAACGTATTGAGCGTATTCCAATCCTAAAAATGTATTGATGTTTTCTTCATCACTGCTGTCAAAAAGGCTCACGGTATTACCCGCAATATCAAAATTGAAGTTGAAGAAAAAAGGATTGCTAATCGATGAATCATTTAACTCATTATAGGTAAAAGAATAGGTGAGTCCAGCAATGAATTGTTGATTAAAGCTCGTCTTTAAAAACTGATTTTCTTCAAGTATTTGTTCAAACTCTTCGGTAGTATTAGATAAGTTTACATAATTGAGACTAATTGGATTTAGTTCATGATTAACAAAACGATTGGCATTCCAGCTATAACCAAATGTAGTATTAAAGGAGTTTAAACTGTATAGCTTACTTCTGTTAAGATATTCGAAACCAGCACTAAGTATCGTTTTTGGAACCGCATATTGAAAACGATCTACAATTTTAATGGGGAATAATAATCTGGGAAATACCAAATCAGATTTTAAACCTATTTGTGTACTGCTTAGGCCACTATTTTCTCCTCCAGATAATTGAGTTTCATATCCTAGGGAAGCGGTTATATTCAAAGTTTCTCCTCCTCTGAAGAGATTTCTGTTAGCATATGTGACGAGTAAGCTTGGACCAGTAAAATTGTTAGATTTGGATAAAGCCTGTAGCTCTGCTCTTATTGCTCTTTTATTAAGTGGTGACAAATAAATATTTGCTCTAAGATTTCCTTCTTCTTTTCCTTGTTTTCCTGTGGTAAGCACATCATATTCAATATTTACAAACTTATATGTTCCTATAGAAGATAGCCTGTTACTTGTTCTTTTGGAAACTGAAGGATTATAAAATTGATTTTTTTCGAAGAGTATATAGGGTTTTAAATACTTTGGTTTGAAAAAATCTCTATTTTCTATAAAATTGATATTTGAAAATTGAATAGTATCTTTTGAATTACTATCTGTATGGATTGTATAGTTTGGATATACATTAATATTACTAATGCGGTAAGGGATTAAAGATTTTTCGGGAACATTTTTCTTTAATCTCAGGAACAAATCGTAATGTTTGGTTTTATATTGATTGGTATCCGCTTCAAAAATCAAAAAATCTGAATTAAAGTTATAATATCCTCTAGCTTTGAGAGTCTTATCAATTCGTTCTCTTTCTAACTCAAAAAGCGCTAGGTCAAAACGATCCCCCTTTTTTATTGGGCTTTTGGAAAAAATGTCTTTTATCTCTTCTGAGATTGGAAAGGGAATTGAATCTAATCTGTAATTTTTTAAAATATAAGGTTGATTTACTACTACATTGTATGTAACGGATGCGTAGGAACTATCTGTTGTAATTTCAGAGTTTATTCGATTTCTAAAAAAACCTCTATTCTCTAGGCGATTATTGATTAATTCTTCGATACGTGATCTATCTATATCAGAAAGGTATACAGGTTCTTCACCAAAATTCTTGTACAAAAATTTATTAATGAATCCAGGATTATCTTTTTGGTTTTTATAATGCGCATATAAACCAAGTTTAATTCCTAGCATTTTTGAGTTGGGTTCAGGTCTTATAACAGATTCTATTTCCTTTTCAATTATGTTAAGATTTTTGATCTTGGAATCTGATTGTAAAGACAAGGAAGCGCCCGTATATAGTTTTTCATTATTAGGTATAAAACGTTTCACACCGCAAGAAGACAGAAGAACTATAATACTGATGAATAATAAATATCTCTTTTTCAAGTCTAATTTTCTTTTGATTTTTGTTTTTTTAGTTCTTCTTTAATGGATTTGGAAAATAACTCTTTAAATTCATTAAACTCTCGATTAAAAATAAACGCAATACCCGTTACAATCAATTGTCCATCAATAACACTTTCAAATTCATTTTTTCTAAATCCTTTAAGCCGATATCTTCCATTTTTCGTCAATAGATATTCCAGGCTAACATTGCCTATTACAGGTGTTGTTTCTGCTGAGTTTTGACTACTTCCTTCAATATCAACATCACTTCCTACTTGTACGATTAATCGATCGTTGAATAGTCTTTTTTGCGCATTAATTTCTAGTTGTGTTCTGTTTTGTGCAGCATTACCTTGATAATCAGTATAGCTGTTTAGACCAAAATCTAATTCGACTCCAGTATCTCCAATTAGTTTATCCGAGAAGCTATTGAGCTGGCCAGATAGTACTTTGTTTACATTATCTCTAGCTATGGAAACGGCACCACCATTACTTCCATCACTACCAGCATCTGGAAAAAATCTATTTAACACTAAAAGAGAAAAGACTTGTTTATTAAGTTCTTCTTCTTGACTGTTAAGTTGTTGTACCTGTCCATATACTTCTCCTCCTAAACTACCTTGTTCGTCCTCAGGCATGTCTAGTTGGAAAGAAATTTCTGGTTCCAAAAGCTGACCATCTACGTTTAGATATACTAGAAATGGTAGTTTTTGACGAAACTGATTTGTAATGCCAGAAGATTCTCCAGATGTTTTTGCCGCCATCAGAGAAGCTGCAGAAGTTTCTACGTTATAAATAGCGGTTACATCAAGTTTAGCATCTAATGGGTCGCCTAACCAGGTTATAGAACCTCCTGGAGCTATTTGAAATCTTCTTTTTACTATATTATAAAGACTTACTTCATAGTGTCCATCAGTAATATCATACCTTCCGGTTAGCGTAGTTCTACCGTTTGGTTCCATTCCAAATTTAAGTTCACCTTCACCCGAGATCTGAAAATTATCTTTACTACGTTCGTCAATAACAATCTTAAAAACAGAACCTTTATCAATTTTTAATTTAGTGTTGATGTCATATCCCTTTAATAATGTATTAGCATATCGATCTTCTTCAACTCGAGTTATAATAGCATCAGGATTTTTCCGATTTACAAATACAACGATACCTTCACGTTCTTTAATTTCAAGCTCTGATTCAGGAACTATTAAAGTAAAATTGGAATCTTCATCGATGGCTAAATCACCTTTGATTTTAGGAATATCTAAATTTCCTTCTATATCTAAATCGGCTGTTATTTTTACATTTCCAAAGAAGAGATCATTGTTTTCTCTTGTAGCATTTAGTATCTGAAAGTTTTTCGTGTTTAGTGAAAGGTTAAAATCTGGATTATTTAAGTCTTTCGTACTTATTTTACCGTCTAAAGAAAAAGTATTTAAATTTTCATCTGCAATGGTGAAATTGTTTAAGGTTATATCTGTATTTGTAATACTTATATTTTCTTCTGGTAAAGTAAATCGTGTATTCAGAGAATTGACTATCATACTTGTGTTTTCAAAATGAAAAGTGCCTTTATAAATAGGGTTTAAAGTAGTTCCTTTAATTTTTGTATTACCACTAATGATACCTTTAGTCTCTGAGATTTGCTGGTCCATAAACTTTTCCAATACCTGAACTTGTAATTTTTCTAGGTTGAGATCAAAATTTATTTCCGACTCATTTTCTTTAGTCTGATAATCTCCATTGAGGTTTAATTTTACATTTTCTCCATTTAATAATAAACTCAGATCATAATTTTGAAAGCTTTTAGATATAGCGTCTAGTGTAAGGTCTCCTAAAGTAATTCCTTTTACTTTTAATTCTTGAACATTTAGGTCTGCAATAAGACCAATTTGTTCAAAAGGGTTTTCAAAAATAATTTTACCATCTATAATACCATTAGCAAGAATTTCATCATCGCTTAGGATGGAAGTAAATGTAGATGCATTGAAATTGTAAAAAGAAATACCTATATGCTTTTTGTCAATTTGAGAGTCATCTGAACTAATAATCAATTGTTGTTGATTTTGTTTTATTTCAAAATCTTTAAAATCTATGTAATTTTTAGCTATGGTAATTTGGTTATTTGAGGAAATAGACCATGGATTTTTATCAAAAACAATAGATTTAGGGTCGATATGATAATAAAGTGTGTCTTTTTTTAGTCGTAGTTCAGACTTAACAGAAGCAATCCTTTCAGTTTCGTTATCGGTGCTAAAATCCAAAAGTAAAGTTTGATCTTTTAAAACTCCCTCAAAAGCAGTTTTATTGATTTGGATTGGGTCTGATACTATACTTTTCCAGCCTAAAGAGAATTTTACATCCTTCTTATCGGCATCTATATTCAGACTAAGGCTATCTATACTACTATTATTGTAATTAATAGACGGTGCATCTAAATTAACAATTAATTTTTCCTTGTCTTCACTAAAGTAAAGATTGGCAGTGATAGAATCTAATTCTTTAATACCTGGTAATAAAATATTACTTAAGATAGGTTTTTCTCGTACAACCAAATCCATTGTGATCTCAGCCGATTTTTGAATAGTATCTTTTATTTTATTTTCAGAAATATATGTTTTTAGTCTATTTTGTATTGAATGTACTATTTGATCAACTCGGGTATTAGCTAAGATATTTGCATCTAAAAATTCACTACCTATCAATACTTCGGATGTATTAGAATTACTTAAAGCATCAAATTTTATATCAGCTATTTGATAAGGTTCATTGTTCTTTACTACCAAAGCATCTGTGATTTTAGAGTGTAACCTAAAATCCTGAGAGTTTCCTGTGTAATCGAAAGATATTTTACATTGTGTTTTTATAATATCATTGGTGATAATACCTAAACCATTCAGATCGGCACCTGCAATATTCAAAAAACCATTTACCTTAGGTGAAATAGAATCTAAAACTAAATTTGTATTTAAAAGGAAATTTAAATTTCTATCTTTAAACTTAGCATTAACATTCCCTTTACCGTTAACTATTTCGCCACGTAATTTAAAATCAGAGAAGTTATATTCATTAATTGTTATTTCTTTAAATTCAGAATCTAAGGTTGCATTCAACGTATTAAGAGAGGATCCTGATCCTGTTATTTGTGCATTTAAAGTTATGGAGCCAAGTTGTTGGTTATTCAATAATTTTTGTAATTGAAATTTATCTACAGACACATCTCCATTGAATGAAATCTGATCCTTATTACTGTAATTGCCGCTTAGAAGAACAGATCCCATTGAAGATTTCAACAAAGTATTTCCGTCTAAATCATTTACATGTCCTGATATATTACCTTCTATACCGATTTCTGAAGGAAGATTTATTCCATAATCAGATTCATTAATAAATGCTTTTAAGTTCTGTTTTGTCGAAATAAAATTATACGAAATAGAGTCAAACTGTATTTGATTTTCGGTTAGAAGATTTTTTAAGTTACCTTCTAACTGTATTCTTGTGTCCTTACCCCAATATAAATTAGGTATATTAGTTTTAAAATCTGAAATTTTCCCTTTTAACGATAGAGATCCGTGTAATCTTTTTTGTGCTAATGAATCGATATAATTATTTTGAGCTAAACTGGATTGAAAGTAGTAAGCATCTTTAATTCCTAAATTAAGTGTATCTAAAGTTATATCAAATATTGCTTTCTCTGGAGAGTTAACTAATGTAAAAAGAGAGTTGTATTGTATGTTAAAATTACCTTTTATATTACTTTCATTTGTCTGCATATAGACTTTTTTTAACCTTGTTGATGAGGTCTCATCTATAGTTATTACAGAAGAAAGATGCCTTAACTTAAAACCACTATGATCTGTAAATGCAGTTTTTTGAAGGTTTACGCCTGCTTTTCCTTTAGCAATATTCAGATTCTCTGCTTTTAATAAAATGGATTGTAAAGAAATATAGCTGGGATCAAATTGTTTTTCTTTTCTGAAGGTGGATTTGTTTTGAAACAAAAATGAATTATTTTCTAACGAAATAAAGTTTATATTCAATGTTAAATCAGGCCAATGAAAAGGCGACTCCTTTTGAGGTTGATTTTTTTTTGAATTACTTAGTGACTTCAATAAAATCTTAGAATCATCAAATTTAAATTCATTGATACTATATTCCTCATCTATAAGATTAATATAACTATTGTCAATATCCAGTTTTCCAATATTTGATGAAAAGGTAATACTATCGGGAACGGATTGATAAAATATATTTACCTGATCAATAGAAAAATAATCTATTTTAAACTTTGGTAACTCTGTATTATTCGATTTTGTGTCAGTGCTGGTTTTAGTTAATTCTGTTTGTTTGAATCTAATATCTGAATCACTAAAGTAAAATCTTCTAATTCCGAAATTCTTGGTTAATAGGTCAAAGGTCTCCATATCAAAAGAAAGTTCGCCTAGTTTTATAGTACTATCGATACCTGCAGTTTCGTCTAAAAATAACACCTCAAAATCGGTAAGTGATACGCCTCCAATAATTATTGGAACATCAGAGGATGTTTTTGTAGTATCTGTTTGAGTCGTAAATGACTCTAATATAAAATCAAAGTTATAAGATTTAGTATCTTTTTTTCTGGTTATATTAGCTTTTACTCCATCCCAATCTAATGTTTTTAGATGGTAGCTCGTTCCTCTAATAAGAGGTAGTAAAGCTATTGATGCTTCTAATTTTTTTGAATAAAGAAGCGTGTCTTGTTTTTGATCTTCTATATAAAACTCTTCTAATAAAATATTACCAGAAAAAGTAACGTAAGCTTTACTAAGTTTTATAGTGGTTTTGGTCTCATTTGATAGATAGGAGATCAGTTTATTTACAATAATTTCCTGTCCCCATGGACTTCTAATAAAAAGTATGATAAACGCAAATAAAGTTACCAGAATTATTAAAATTTTAGCGATCCTTTTTATCCATTTATATTTTTGCTTTTTGACTTTATTCACAGAAGGAATTACTTGTTAGGTGATTTTAAACAAATGTACATTGTTAAAAGTTAATCTAATTCGAATTTTATCTTAATAAGATCTTAACCATATGGATTGGTGTAAAAGTTTTATCATATCAGTCAATAATAAATTTCTTAGTTAAGATTTATGCTTAATTTTACTTTTATCAAGTGATAGTTTACAAAAAGAATTAGTTTTTAAAAATTTTACTTTTTGATATGAATGATATCTTAGTAATCGAGAAAAACTTTATAGATCAGGATTTCTCAAAGCAAAAATTACCTGGTAACGAGTATGATAATTGCGAGTTTGTGAATTGTAATTTTTCAGAAGCAAATATGTCTGTAATTACTTTTATGGAATGTACTTTTACCGATTGTAATTTTACGAATGTAATGCTTAAAGAAGCATCGTTTAGAGATAATTGTGTTTTTAAAAATTGTAAACTGTTAGGAGTAAACTTTAGTAGTTGTAATTCTTTTATGTTTTCAGTGAGCTTTGATGGTTGTGTATTAGATTATGCTTCTTTTTATGCTTTTGAACTCAAAAATACCAGTTTTAACAACTGCAAACTTTTAGAAACTGATTTTACCGAATCTGATATTACTGGTTCAATGTTCAATAATTGTGATTTAGCCAAAACTATTTTTGAACAAACCAACGCTGAAAAAGTCGATTTTAGCACAGCCTTTAATTACACAATCAACCCTGAAATAAATAAACTGAAAGAAGCAATTTTTTCTAAAACCAATTTACAAGGATTACTACATAAATACCAACTTGTTTTCAAGTAGTCCATAAACTCTTAAAACCATGAGAAAATTTAAAAGATATAGGAAGCTGCTTATTTTTCTTGCCTTGATGTTCTTATCATTATTCTTTCTAGCAGATTTTGATATTCCTGTAGAAGAGTTAAAAGAAAAATATACCTATTCATATTCTAAGTTTGTGGAAATCGATGGGATGAATGTCCACTATACAGATCAAGGATTTGGCTTTCCAATTATATTATTGCATGGTAGCGGAGGATCGCTGCATACTTGGGAAGGTTGGGCAAATGAGTTAAAAACAAATTATCGCGTGATAAGCATAGATTTACCAGCTTTTGGGCTAACAGGTCCGCATACGCGAGGAGATTATTCCATAAATAGTTATACAAAGTTCTTATACGATTTTGTAAACAATCTAAAACTTGATAGATTTCATCTAGCAGGTAATTCGTTAGGTGGAGGTATTGCTTGGAATTTCACATCGGATTATCCAGAAAGAGTAGATAAATTACTATTGTTAGATGCTTCTGGTAATAGACCAAAACCAAAGAAACAAACTACAGAGAATACAAAAAAGAAAGGTAGTAGTTTTTCTGTTTTCAGATTAGCGCGTATTCCTGTAATCAATAAATTATTTCTCTATTTTACACCAAAATCTATTATTCGCAATAACTTAGAACAAGTATACTATGATGATAGTAAGGTAACGGATACTTTGGTAGAGCAGTATCATGATTTTGCATTAAGAGAAGGTAATCGCCAAGCTTTTATGGATAGACTTATGACGACAAGAGGAAAAGATACATCACATAAACTAAAAGAGATAAATAACTCTACACTTATTCTTTGGGGGGAAAATGATCGTTGGATTTCTGTGAACACTGCCTATAAGTTTAATGAAGATATCCCAAACTCTAAGTTAGTAATCATGAAGAAAACTGGCCATTTACCCATGGAAGAAAAGCCAGAAGAAAGTGTGAAAATAGCTAAGGATTTTTTGGCTGAAGATTTGGAGTAGTTCTTTTAGAGGTGAATTCTTTATATACGTTCCATCACCTTTTCTAAAGTGTTAATAACCGTTCTTATTTCATCTTTATCCAATGCTGCAAAGCCAATTCTAATACCATTATGTCCAGAATTATCATTGTCATAACGTCTCCATTCTGGATTAAAAGCAACGTTGAGTTTTAGAGCTTCGGCCATAACAATATCCCAATTATATGGTTGTTTAAGTCGAACCCAAACGGCCATACCGCCATCAGGAACTTTGAAATCAAAATAGTTATCTAGCTTTTCTCTTAGTAATTTACAAAATAGATCACGTCGTTCTTTATATATCTTTCTTACTTTATTACTATGTCTTTGTACATCACCATTAACAATCATTCTGGCAAGTGTTTGTTCCAATAAAGTATCACCTTGTCTATCTAATATACGTCTTAGTCTTGCAGCTTCATCTACTACTTCTTTTGGAGCAATAAAATAACCAATTCGGAGTGCTGGAGCTATAATTTTTGTAAAACCACCAATATAAATAACATTTCCTTGTGTGTCATTACTAGCTAACGGTAGGATAGGAGCATTACTATAATGAAAATCATAGTCGTAATCATCCTCTATAATAGCAAAATGATATTGTTGAGCAAGATCCAAAAGATGCATGCGTCTTTCTGCTGATAACGTTACTGTAGTGGGATGGTGATGATGGGATGTTACGTATACAGCGCTGACCTTTTGTTGTTGGCATATACTTGCGATCTCACTAGTATTGATACCGTTATCATCTACAGAAACACGTTTTATAATACCATTGGCTTCCATAAATGTATTGTCGGCTGTCATATAATTTGTGTTCCCAGTGATTATCGTATTTTGATTATTAAGCAGTAATTGACTGGCAAGGTAAATTCCCATTTGACTGCCTCTAGTGATTAAGATGTTGTCTACAGTTGTTTTAAGACCTCTGCTTTGATTGAGATAGGAAACTAAGGCTTTTCTTAAATCTAGATTTCCATATGTGTCACCATATCCCAAAAGTTCTTTATGATGGATTTTGTTAGCAATGTTCCTATAATTTTTTGCAATGTCTTCTATTGGAGCTAACCGATGGTCAGGTACTCCTTCATCTACTTTTAGAGGAGCATGCAGAGCTTCAATTCCTTTTATGAATAGATGGTCTCTTTTCTTAAAATCAAAACCTACGGTGCTATGAGTATTAGAATCAGGAAGATGTTGAAATTCTTTAGGTTTGATAAGCGGAAGGTTCTTACTTACGAAGGTTCCCTTAGCTGGGATACTTTCTATCCAATCTTGTGACATCAATTCATCATAAGCAGCAACAACCGTTTTTCTGTGGATTTGTAAATCTTCAGATAATTTACGAGACCCGGGAAGCTTTGTTGACGGTGCTAATTTTCCAGATTTTATGAATCCAATCATCTGGTCACACAGTTGTAGGTATAAATGACGATTAGAATTTCTATCTAATTTAATATTACTTTTAAAAGGAAATATAACTGGACTACCCATTATATGATAACTGGATTAGTATATGAGTCCATAAAACTAATAATTTTGAATCAAATCAAAAAATGAACAAGAAATGTCAGAATATCAAGTAACAAAACTTAATAAAGTAGTCAGAGGATCCAAAAGAGCAAGGTATAATGTCGAAGAGATTCATCAAATTTTAGATGATACCTTCTTATGTCATATAGGCTACGTTTGGAGTGATAGCGCTATTGTAATACCTACTGCTTATGGAAGAGATGGAGATATCATCTATATTCATGGATCCTTAAAAAATAGGATGATGACTAATTTATTGGTAGTAGGTAAGGCGAGTATTTCAGTAACACATTTAGATGGTTTAGTAATGGCAAGATCTGCATTTCATCACTCTGCTAATTACAGATCTGCTACTATTTTTGGAAATGTAAGAAATGTAGAAGATTCCGAAGAAAAAATGAAGGCCCTAAAGTGTATTCTTGATCATATGGTTCCTGGACACTGGAATAATATTCGACAACCCAATGCTAAAGAAATTAATGCTACATTGGTCATGGCTATAAAAATAGATATGGCATCTGCCAAAGTAAGGGCAGAAGGAGTTGTGGATGAGAAAGAAGATCATGAATTACCAATCTGGGCTGGTGTAATTCCGATCAAGCAAGTTGCCCTAGCTCCAATATCAGAAAAAGATCTGAAAGTAGGAGTATCGATTCCTGAATCGGTATCTAATTATGTAACTAAGAATAAGTTATCCTAATTTTGTAATTATGTTAGAAATAAGACCTACTTGTGAGAATTGTAATAAATCATTACCTAATGATAGTAACCAAGCTATGATTTGTACTTTCGAATGCACATTCTGTAAAGATTGTGTAGATACTATCTTCCATAATGTATGTCCTAATTGTGGAGGAGGTTTTACTAAAAGACCTACAAGACCGTCACACTTATTGGAAAAAGACCCAGTAGGTACTGAAATTGTTTATAAGCCAATAGATATAAATTTATTTGAGAAATTATTGATTCGGTTTAAAGGTGTTGAGGCTAGAAAACGATAATAATGACTATAACAATAAGAATAGCTACTATAACAGATGTAGAGGACATTTCTTTTTTAGGAAAAAAGACCTTTGATCAATCATTTGGTTATCTTTTTAACGATAAACAGGATCTTTTAGACTATTTAGAAAGAACATTTTCCTTGGCAAAACTAAAAACTAGTATAGGCAAACCTCATAATATATACTGGATTGTATTGTACGATGAAAAGCCTGTTGGATATGCAAAAATTCAATTGAATGCTCGATCTGAATTTATAGTGTCTAATAATTCATGTAAACTACAAAAGCTTTACCTATTACAAGACTATCTATCAAAAGGCATTGGAGGACAATTGCAACAATTAATTCTAAAAAAGGCTAAAGAAAGCAGTGATTATATATGGTTGTCGGTTCTAAAAGAGAATACAAAGGCTGTGTCTTTTTATCAAAGAGATAACTACAAAATTGTTGGGGAACACCCTTTTAGTATTGGCAAAGAAAACTTTGAGTTTTGGGTAATGGGCAGGGATTTATAATTATTTATTGATTTCCAAAGAATTTATCTTAGCAATAGAATCACAATTAGCAATCAATAGACTAACTAATTTTTCTTTGGCAACACCTTCTATAAAATAAGTTTTACAAGAATCTAGTTGGGTATTGCTCTTTCCGAAATCTACACTTCCTGAGGTAAGAATAGAAGAAATATCAGCAGTATCAATACTGTTATTGCGCATAGCTGTCAATACCTCTTCCGAAAATAGTCGTTCTTTAATTCTTATATTTTTGAGTACTCGAGCATTGGGAGAATAATCACAAGATGCATTTTTGCCACCTAGAAAAAAGAACAATAAAAACAATCCTATAATAAATCCAAAAAAATAAAATCCAAGTCGATGTGCTAGTTTCATGTACTGTAAAAATCAAAGCCCAAAAGTACACAAAGTTTATCGATTTAGATAGGCTTTGTATCTCAAAGAATCTGCAAATTCATATAGTAAAAGCAGATCCAATATTTTATGTTCTTAGAAAATCAATAAATTAATATCTCTGTAAGAAAGATCGAACCAATCTGCTATGGATTTACTGGTTAAAATGCCATGATAGAAATACAATCCACTTTTTAATCCTCTATCAAAACGCACTGCGTTTTCAATACCGCCTTCATCTCCAATTTGAAGTAAATACGGTGTGAAAATATTACTAATGGATAGGGAAGAGGTCTTAGCATAACGAGATGGAATGTTTGGTACACAATAATGCACCACACCATGTTTCTCGAAAGTAGGATGATCATGAGAGGTAACTTCGCTAGTTTCGAAACAACCACCCATATCAATACTCACATCGATCACTACAGCTCCTTTTTTCATGCGTTCTACCATGGTTTCCGAAACAATAATTGGGGATCTGTTTTTGCCTCTTACCGCTCCAATCACAACATCACATCGACGTAATGCTTTTAATAGGTTTTTGGGTTGTATGGTTGAGGTATACAAAGGTCTTCCCATATTGGTTTGTATGCAACGTAATTTGGTAATAGAATTGTCAAATATCTTTACATTAGCGCCAAGTCCAATAGCAGATCGTGCTGCGAATTCACCAACTGTACCAGCACCAACAATCACAACCTCTACAGGTGGAACACCACTAATATTACCCATCATAAGTCCAGAACCTTGGGTAGCACTACTCATTAATTCTGAGGCGATGAGTACCGCTGCGGTTCCTGCTATTTCGCTGAGAGCTCTTACTGCTGGATATGCACCATCTGCATCTCTTATAAACTCAAAACCAAGTGCTGTGATTCTTTTCTTTGCTAATTCTTGAAAATAGACTTTGGATTGGGTTTTTAACTGTAAGGCAGAGATTAAAACCGTTTGTGGATTAATGTGCTCTAGTTCTTCTAACGAAGGTGGTTCTACTTTTAGGATTATCGGACAACCAAAAACCTTGGTAGTATCTTTGGTAATTTCGGCACCAGCTTCACTATATTCTCTATCTGTAAAACTTGCACCAATACCTGCGTTAGATTCTAATAATACTCTATGGCCATGAGCAGTTAACGCTGCTACAGCATCAGGCGTAAGACATACACGCTTTTCTTGATAACTGGTTTCTTTTGGGATGCCTATGAATAGTTTTCCTTTTTTCTTTGCCACTTCAATCATTTCTTCCTGCGGCAATAGTTGTTCTTTGGTAAAAGGCGAGGTTGGTTTACTCATTTGTGTGTCATTCTGTATCTCAAATTACGAATAAAAATGAATAGCATCCAAATTTAGTATTACCGTATTTGTAATAAAAACATTCGTAAGTTATATAATACTTGATCTCTATTAGGATTAATTAGTAGACTCGCAAATAATTGAATACTAGTTTTAGCGTAATCTATTCCACCAGGATTTTTTATTAGACTTTTTTAGGGCATCCAATTCTGATAAATCGATGTTATGAATTTTATCAAAAACCTTAGTTCTAATACTATAAACAATGCTTAAAACTATTATTACTACTGGTATCAAATAATAAAAGTGATCATTATCTATAAATTCCGAATCTTCAAGAATAATAGAAGCTAATTGAAATGAATATAAGGAAATAGGGATTAAAATAACTAAATACCACCAGTGCTTGCAGGTAAAAAACCAAATGATAAATAGTAACAAGGGGATAAGTTTTCCTAATACTACCCACACAAATACATTAACGCTTTCATAATACTTGCTTTGGTAAGTAAAAAAAGAACTTTCCCAGATGGCACCATCTGGGAAAATATCATTGATATAAAATAAAAACGGTATAGTTGCTATAGAAATAACAATAATATTAGTTCGAACTAGGTACCTTGATTTTTTTCTTTGGGACTGACATTGGTATTGAGTATCCTTTTTTGTTTCTGACATTTTGTGTGATTGAGGTATCGGATGTTGGTTGGGTTTGGTTTTCTACATCGGAGAACATGTAGATAGATAAGCTAAAGAAAAAACTGAAAAAAAGTGTTGTCGTGATTTTCATTATAATAGGGATTTAATTAGTTATGGCCCCAAACATATAAGAAAATCCAACAGTCAATCGAATCAAAAAAATTGTAGTTTTGCAAGCCGTAAGCAAGCGTTTTTAGTACTGAGAAAAAGTATACTTCTTACGTAGAAACTGTCGAAAAACATATTTTTGCCGATTAAATACTTGTAAAAAACAACAATAAAAATAGTTTTTTATTAGTGTAAGAAAAAGCGTTAGTCTGTTAAATTTTATTAAAACGGTTTTTTTAACATTTTTTACCCCAATAATAGTACTCTTTTACCATCGTCTTGGAGCTCAATTTTAACTTTAACACTATCATTAGGTAATAAATTGGTAATTTTTTCTGGCCATTCTATAAATAGCCATGCATCAGAATCAAGATATTCTTCAAAACCGATGTCGTAGGCTTCCTCTTCTTGTTTGATTCTATAAAAATCGAAATGATAAATGGTGTCGTTTTTACCCTGATATTCGTTCACTAAAGAATAGGTAGGGCTGGAGATCGTATCAACGACACCTAATTGTTTGCATATTTCTTTAATAAGTGTTGTTTTACCAACGCCCATTTCTGCATCAAACAATAATGTTTTGTGGGTAGCATTGTTAATAATTTCTTCAGCTGTTTTTGAGAGCTCTTCTAAGGTATAGGTAATCTTCACAGTACTATTTTTTGTTAGTGCAACATACTACATAAAATAAGAGTATGCAATATGATATTTTTCATATCGCATACTCTGTATAAGTTATATGATAAAGTCTATATGCTATCTTGGTTTTAATACTGCAAAAGGAATAATCATTTCTTCTAAGGATACACCTCCGTGTTGATAGGTGTTTCTGTAATAGCTTACATAATGATTGTAATTATTTGGGTAAGCAAAGAAATAATCACCTTTGGCAAATATGAAAGAACTACTCATATTGATAGAAGGTAAATGAATTGTTTTTGGATTTGTGGCAGCTAATACTTCTTTATCCTCATAAGTAAGACTTTTACCAGTCTTATATCTTAAATTTAAACTAGTGTTTTTGTCTCCTATTACTTTCGAGGGGTTTTTAACGTTAATAGTCCCATGATCAGTAGTGATCAATAGTTTGAAGCCCATTTGCTGAGCTTGTTGTATCATCTCTAATAAAGGCGAGTTCTTAAACCAACTTTGGGTAAGAGAGCGATATGACTTGTCATTAGAAGCTAATTCTTTAATAACTTCCATTTCTGTTTTACTGTGTGATAGCATATCTACAAAGTTGTATACAACCACAGTTAGGTCATTATCCTTGAGTCCTTTAAAATTAGCGGCTAGAGTTTTACCAGATCTCTCGTTTGTAATTTTATAATATTCGTGTTTAATATCTAATCCTAATCGTTGTAATTGCGCCGTTAAGAATTCATTTTCGTTCATGTTCTTACCACCTTCATCCACATCATCTAACCATAGATCAGGATGTCTCTTTTTCATATCCGCTGGCATTAACCCAGAAAAGATAGCATTTCTTGCATATTGTGTGGCAGTTGGTAAAATACTGCAATACGATAATTCTTCTTCTTTCTTGTAATAATTATTTACAATAGGTTCAAAAGCTTTCCATTGATCATACCTTAAATTATCTATTACAATGAATAATGTAGGTTGCTCTTTGCTAAGTTCAGGAACTACTTTTTCTTTAAATAAAGTATGCGACATGATTGGCGCTTCTTCATTACCATTAAACCAATCAGGGTAGTTTTTGTCTATAAATTTACAGAACTGGGAATTAGCTTCTACTTTTTGAGATTCCAAAATCTCAAACATTCCAGTATCTTCTATATCCTCTAATTGGATCTCCCAGTACAACAATTTTTGATACAATTCTACCCATTCGGAATAAGAGTTTACCATAGCCATATCCATAGCAATCTTTCTAAATTCTTGCTGATAGTTAGAGGTAGTCTTTTCGGATACTAATCTAGAGTGATCTAGGTTCTTTTTTAAACTCAATAAAATCTGATTCGGATTTACGGGCTTAATAAGATAGTCAGCAATTTTACTTCCGATAGCTTCTTCCATGATATATTCCTCTTCACTTTTTGTAATCATTACTACAGGAAGACTATCATTTTTTTCCTTAATCTCTGCTAAAGTATCTATTCCAGAAAGTCCAGGCATGTTTTCGTCCAAAAATACAATGTCAAAGTTTTGGTTTTCTAATGTTTCTATGGCTTCTGTACCACTTTGACATTTGGTAACCTCATAATTTTTCTTTTCCAAGAATAATATGTGTGGTTTTAATAGATCAATTTCATCATCTACCCAAAGTATCTTTATGTTGCTCATGCGATGTTAATTTTTATATGTTTATGAATAATAGTTAACCCTAATTGATCACTATTATTTAGATATGTTTCGTATATATAATTGACTCTTTCTTTTTTCAAGAATTACAATTTCACGTTTTAAATATAATATGTTAATTGATAATTCGTAATTCTAATGGTAGAAATATATATTTGTTAACAAAAGTATAGTAAACTTGAAAAAAAGAAATAAGCTTAAAATATTAAACGATCCAATTTACGGTTTTATTACCATACCTAATGAACTAATTTTTGATCTTATTGAGCATCGTTACTTTCAGCGATTACGAAGAATATCGCAAATGGGATTATCTTATTTAGTATATCCAGGTGCTCATCATACACGATTTCATCATGCATTAGGATGTATGCATTTAATGCAAAATGCAGTGCGAGTACTTCGTTTCAAGGGAGTTCAGATATCTTCTGAAGAAGAAGATGCTTTGTACATTGCTATTTTACTTCATGATATTGGTCATGGTCCTTTTTCTCATGCCATGGAACATAGTATAGTAAATGAAGTAAACCATGAATCCATTTCTTTAATGTTTATGGAAAAAATTAATGCTGAATTTAACGGGAGTTTAACGCTCGCTATTCAAATTTTTAAAGGAGAATATCATCGCAACTTTCTTCATCAGCTAATTTCTGGACAATTAGATATGGATCGCCTGGACTATCTAAAGAGAGATAGTTTTTATACAGGTGTCGCAGAAGGAAATATTAATAGCGAACGTTTGATTACCATGCTCAATGTAGTAAAAGACGAATTGGTAGTAGAAGAAAAAGGAATATATTCTGTAGAGAAGTTTTTATTAGCACGTAGATTAATGTATTGGCAGGTATATCTGCATAAAACTAGTTTGGTAGCAGAAAGCTTATTAATTAGAGTGTTAAAAAGAGCAAAGGAGCTAGTAGAGCGTGGCGAAAAACTGCATGCTAGCAAACCATTACTGTTCTTTCTGGAGAACAAAATTGATTCTGATAATTTTACAGACGAAGTCTTAGAAACATTTTCCAAACTAGACGATTATGATGTGGTGTCTGCTATGAAGGAATGGGTAACATCTCAGGATTTTGTTTTACGCAATTTATGTAAAATGATTATCGAAAGAGATTTGCTAAGAATCAAGATTAAGAAGAAGAAATTTAACGAAGAAAAAATAGAGAAGCGCATACAGGATTTTAAAGTTAAATCTAATATTTCTGAAGAAGAAGCACGTTATTTTGTGTTCACCGGAATGATTGCAAATCAGGCGTATCATCAAAATAAGCAGAATATTAATATCCTATATAAATCGAGCAAAATAGTTGATATTGTGAGTGCTACAGATCAATTTAATTTAAAGGCTTTGGCAAAACCGGTGACTAAATATTTTATCTGTTATCCAAAGTACATAGATTAAGACATTTTTTATACTTTTGTTGCTAATGATTTTTACAGCCACACAAATTGCAGGTATTCTAAATGGTGAAATCGAAGGAGATGAAACCGTAGAAGTATCGAAGCTAGCAAAGATAGAAGAAGGAACTAAAGGTTCGCTAACATTTTTATCTAATCCCAAATATACTCCGTATATATATTCTACCGATGCATCCATTACTATTGTGGATAAAACGTTCGAAGCAGAATCAGATATAAAAACTACTTTAATACGAGTAGATGATGCTTACAAAGCGTTTTCGCAATTACTAGATTATTATAATATGGTAAAAATGAATAAAACAGGTATAGAACAACCTAGTTTTATTTCTGAAAGCGCCAAGTACGGAGAGAACATGTATTTAGGTGCATTCTCTTATTTAGGAGATAATGTAACCATTGGAGAGAATGCCAAAATTTATCCTAATGTATATATAGGAGATAATGTTACTATAGGTAATAATGTTATTGTTTTTGCTGGAGCAAAAATATACTCCGAATCTGTTATTGGAGATGAATGTGTTATTCATAGCGGTGCTATTGTAGGAGCTGATGGTTTTGGATTTACTCCAAATGAGAAAGGAGAATATAGTAAGGTACCGCAAACTGGTAATGTAATTATAGAATCCAATGTAGATGTAGGAGCAGGAACTACTATAGATCGTGCAACCTTAGGATCAACTATAATTAGAAAAGGAGTAAAGCTTGATAATCAAATCCAGATTGCTCATAATGTAGAAATAGGAGAGCATACAGCAATTGCTGCTCAAACTGGTATTGCAGGATCTACCAAAATTGGTAAACACTGTTTAATTGGTGGACAAGTGGGTATTGCTGGACACCTAGTTATAGGAAATAAGGTAAGAATTCAAGCGCAATCTGGAATAGGAAGAAATATAAAAGATGGAGAAGCGATACAAGGATCTCCAGCCTTAGGGTACTCAGATTATAATAAATCTTATGTACACTTTAAAAATTTGCCCAAAATTGTTGATAGAATATACAAACTTGAGAAAAAGATAGATGACAATGAGTGATTCCGTTGTAAATAAACAAAGAACTATTCAAAGAGAAGTGGAGCTAAAAGGAGTAGGGCTTCACACGGGAAAAGAAGTAACACTAACCTTTAAACCGGCTCCTGAAAACCACGGATATGCTTTTTGTCGGGTTGATTTAGAAGGTAGTCCAATCATTGAAGCAGATGCAAACTATGTTGTGAATACTCAGAGAGGAACAAATCTTGAGAAAAACGGTGTAAGTATTCAAACTTCAGAGCATGTGCTTGCTGCTTGTGTTGGGTTAGAAATAGACAACCTTTTAATAGAATTAAATGCTTCGGAACCACCAATAATGGATGGGTCTAGTAAGTTTTTTATAAAAGCTTTAGAAGAGGCTGGTATTGTAGAGCAGGAGGTAGAAAGAGATGAATATGTTGTAAAAGACGTTATCTCTTATACCGATGAAGAATCTGGTAGCGAAATTATCGTAATGCCTTCGGATGAATACCAAGTGACTACAATGGTTGATTTCGGAACAAAGGTTTTAGGAACTCAAAATGCTTCCTTAAAACATATTTCAGATTTTAAAGAAGAAATTGCCGATGCTAGAACCTTTAGTTTTTTACACGAATTAGAAATGCTGTTAGAGCATGGTCTAATTAAAGGAGGAGATTTAAATAATGCCATCGTATATGTGGACAAGGAATTAAGTCCAGATACTATGGAAAAGCTTAAAGTTGCTTTTGGTAAAGAATCCATAGCTATAAAGCCTAACGGAATTTTGGATAACCTTACGTTGCATTATCCCAATGAAGCGGCTAGACATAAATTATTAGATGTCATAGGAGATTTAGCACTTATTGGTACTCGCATTAAAGGAAAAATCATAGCGAACAAACCAGGGCATTATGTGAATACACAGTTTGCTAAGAAATTAGCAAAGATTATTAAGATCGAAAAAAGAAATAAAGTTCCTCAGTTTGATCTCAACAAGGAACCTTTAATGGATATTAATAAAATTATGTCTATGCTTCCTCATAGACCGCCATTTTTATTAATTGACAGGATTTTGGAGATGTCTGATAGACATGTTGTAGGAATGAAAAATGTTACTATGAACGAGCCTTTTTTTGTAGGGCATTTTCCTGGTGCACCAGTAATGCCAGGTGTTATGCAAGTTGAAGCGATGGCTCAAACCGGAGGGATTTTAGCATTAAGTACCGTTCCAGATCCTGAAAATTATTTAACTTATTTCATGAAAATTGATAAAGTTAAATTCAAGCAACAAGTACTTCCAGGAGATACCTTAATATTTAAATTAGAATTACTTACTCCTATAAGAAGAGGTATTTGTCATATGCAAGGTTTTGCTTACGCTAATGGAAAATTGGTTACAGAAGCAGAACTTATGGCACAAATAGTTAAATCAAAATAATTATTTAGTATATTTTAAAGTTATATACTAACATATAAAACGAAATTCATGAATCAGCCTTTAGCTTACGTTCATCCGGGTGCAAAAATTGCAAAAAATGTAGTTATTGAACCTTTTACAACGATTCATAATAATGTAGTTATAGGAGAAGGAACCTGGATTGGTTCTAATGTTACTATTATGGAAGGTGCTCGAATAGGAAAAAATTGTAATATATTTCCTGGAGCTGTAATATCAGCCGTGCCTCAAGATAAAAAGTTTAATGATGAAGATACGACTACTGAAATAGGTGATAACACAACGATTAGAGAGTGTGTTACTATCAACAGAGGTACAACAGATAGAATGAAAACTAAGATTGGGAAAAACTGTTGGATTATGGCGTATTGTCATATAGCTCATGATTGTATTGTTGGTGACAATTGTATTTTTTCTAACAATAGTACATTAGCAGGTCATATTAACGTTGGAGATCATGTGGTTTTAGCAGGAATGGCTGCTGTTCAGCAGTTCTGTAGTATAGGAAATCATGCCTTTGTAACAGGTGGTTCTTTGGTAAGAAAAGATGTACCACCTTATGTAAAAGCCGCTCGTGAACCGCTTTCATATGTGGGAATTAATTCAATTGGCCTTCGAAGAAGAGGTTTTTCTACAGAAAAAATAAGAGAAATACAGTCTATCTATAGAATCTTGTACCAAAGTAATTATAATAACACTCAGGCAGTAGCGATAATTGAAGCAGAAATGGAAGCTACACCAGAGAGAGATGAAGTTTTAGAGTTTATTAAAAACTCTCAAAGAGGTATCATGAAAGGATATTTCTCTAATTAGAATAAAAATAAGATAACAAGTAACAAAGAAAAGCGATGGCAAGTACTAGTGATATTAGAAATGGATTGTGTATACGATATAATCATGATATCTATAAAATTATAGAATTTTTACACGTAAAACCAGGAAAAGGACCTGCTTTTGTGCGTACAAAACTGAAAAGTGTGACAACAGGAAAGGTAATTGATAATACATTTTCCGCGGGTCATAAAATAGATGATGTACGTGTAGAAACGCATAAATTTCAGTATTTATACGCAGAGGGTGATACCTTTCACTTCATGAATACAGAAGATTATAATCAGATAACTTTAGAAAAATCTACGTTAGATGCTCCAGAATTATTAAAAGAAGGAGAGATTGTTACGGTAATCATTAATTCTGAGGATCAAATGCCTCTTTCTGTAGAGATGCCAGCAAGCGTTATTCTTGAAGTTACCGCTACAGAACCTGGTGTAAAAGGAAATACAGCAACTAATGCTACAAAACCTGCTACTGTAGAAACAGGAGCAGAAGTTATGGTGCCTCTTTTTATAAACGAAGGAGATAAAATCAAAATTGAGACAGAAAAAGGTACTTATAAAGAACGTATTAAGGAGTAATTCTTACGTTTTTTGAATTTTGTTTTAAAATGAAGTTTCCTCAAACGCATACACTACAACAAATAGCTACTATTATCTCTTCAGAGTTTGTGGGTAGTCCAGATTTTCCCGTTGAAGGCATGAATGAAATTCATGTAGTAACTCCGGGAGATATTGTTTTCGTTGATCACCCTAAGTATTATGATAAAGCCTTAGAAAGTGCAGCGACTGTTGTATTGATAAATAAAAAGGTAGAATGCCCTGAAGGAAAAGCTTTGTTGATATCGGATGATCCTTTCAGAGACTTTAATATATTAACAAATTACTTTAAACCTTTTGAAAAGGCAACAGCTTTGATTTCTTCCACATCTACAATAGGAAAGAATTCAGTTATACAGCCAGGAGCTTTTATTGGAAATAATGTAGAAATTGGTGATAATTGTTTAATTCATGCTAATGTAAGCGTGTATGATGGAACAATTATCGGTAATAATGTAACTATCCATTCAGGTACTGTATTAGGAGCTGATGCTTTTTATTATAAAAACCGACCAGAAGGATTTGATAAGTTAGTTTCTGGAGGTCGAGTAGTCATAGAAGATGATGTGGATCTTGGTTCCTTATGTACTATTGATAGAGGAGTTACAGGAGATACTACTATAAAAAAAGGAACTAAGATTGATAATCAGGTACATATTGGGCATGATACAGTCATTGGTAAAAAATGCTTAATCGCTTCACAGGTAGGTATTGCAGGATGTGTGATTATTGAAGATGAAGTTACGTTATGGGGACAGGTTGGTGTTACTAGTGGAATTACTATAGGAACAAAAGCAATTGTTTCTGCCCAATCAGGAATTAGTAAATCCTTAGAAGGTAATAAAAGTTATTTTGGAACACCTGCAGATAACTTTAGAAAAAAATATAAAGAGATTGCTGCGATCAGGCAAATTCCTGAATTAATAGAAAAATTGAAGAGTAATGAGTAAAACAGCAAAAGAGGTGGTTAAATCCTTTTACCAAACGGATTTAATACATAATATTGAAGCCTTTTCTGAATATTTACATCCGGAAGTAGAGTTAAATTGGAATAGTAGTTTTGGTTACAATAAAAAAGGGTACGAAGACATTAAAACAATGTTTAAAGAAATGTCGAGTTCCTTTGAAACTTTCAAATGTGAAATAAGTCATCTTTTGGAAGAAAATGGAATGGTTACAATTAGATATACTTATTTGGCTAAAACCATCGAACAACCGGATACAGAAGAAGTCATTGCTCATTTTATTGCTATTTGGGAGCTAAAAGATGATAAATTATATCGAGGTTATCAGATAAGTCAACAAGGAGATACTTCTCAAGAAAATTTAAAATCGTTTTTAACAAGTTAGTTTTATTCATTTCTAAGAAATGATAGTTCGTTTTTGAAAAAAAGTACAATGAATATTTAGATAAAATTAAAAAGTGTAAAAAAAATATTTTTTTGACTTTTCATTTTAACTATCGTATCCAAAACCGTACTTTTGAAACTGCTAAAAAAATAAAAAAATAATAACGCAATGAGTGTTCTAGTAAATAAGGATTCTAAAATAATAGTTCAAGGTTTTACAGGTAGTGAAGGTACTTTTCATGCAGGTCAAATGATTGAATATGGTACAAATGTAGTTGGTGGTGTTACTCCAGGAAAAGGGGGACAAACTCATCTAGATAAACCAGTTTTTAATACTGTAGAAGAAGCAGTTAAAGAAGTTGGAGCAGATACTACTATTATTTTTGTTCCGCCAGCTTTTGCAGCTGATGCAATAATGGAAGCTGCTGATGCAGGAATAAAAGTTATTATCACTATAACGGAAGGAATTCCAGTAGCAGACATGATTACTGCTTCTAATTATATCAAAGACAAAGGATGCAGGCTTATTGGACCTAACTGTCCAGGAGTAATCACTCCAGGAGAAGCAAAAGTTGGTATCATGCCAGGATTTGTTTTTAAGAAAGGAAATGTTGGGATCGTTTCTAAATCAGGAACTTTAACTTATGAAGCTGCTGATCAGGTGGTGAAGGAAGGATTAGGAATTACAACAGCTATCGGAATTGGTGGAGATCCAATTATAGGAACAACAACAAAAGAAGCTGTAGAATTATTGATCAATGATCCTGAAACAAGTTGTGTTGTAATGATTGGAGAAATCGGAGGACAATTAGAAGCTGATGCTGCAAGATGGATAAAAGAAAGCGGTACTACGAAGCCTGTTGTTGGATTTATTGCTGGTGAGACTGCGCCAGCTGGTCGTACAATGGGACATGCTGGTGCTATAGTTGGTGGAAGTGAAGATACTGCTGCAGCTAAAAAAGCAATTATGAGAGAATGTGGAATACATGTTGTAGATTCTCCTGCTGAGATAGGAAAGAAAGTAGCTGAAGTTTTAGGCTAATCATATAGATATCATCCTTAGTTTATTTTATTAAGGTTTATTATAGAAAAGCATTAGGTAAAATCTAATGCTTTTTTTATACGTTGTTTTGTTAAAGTAATCTTAAAAACTGTAACATATATTAACATTTTGCGTTCAATAGAATATTAAAGATATAATTAACTTAAATTATCTAAATGAAATCATTAAAATCACTCTTACTCTTATGTTTGGTGTTAGTACTAAGTAATTGTAAGGACTCATCTGATCAAAAAACAAAATCTGAAAAAGAGCTCAAAGTAGAAAAACATACAGATGCTTCGGGCTTTTCTTATGAAACAGTTTCCAATGACCCAACTGGTCTTAGACTTTACACGTTGGATAATGGTCTAAAAGTTTATTTAGGCAAAAATCCGGAAGAACCAAAAATTCAAACTCTTATCGCAGTTCGTGCGGGATCTACTTATGATCCAGCTGACAATACGGGATTGGCTCATTATCTAGAGCATATGGTATTTAAAGGTACAGATAAGATTGGTACTCAGGATTTTGAAAAAGAAAGTGTGTTTTTGAAACAAATTTCTGATTTGTATGAAGCACATAAAGCAGAAAAAGATCCAACAAAGAAGAAAGAAATCTATAAAAAAATAGATCAAGTTTCTCTAGAAGCATCTAAAGTATCGATAGCAAATGAATATGACAAGATGGTTAGTTCATTGGGAGCAGAAGGAACAAATGCTTTTACTTCTAACGAACAAACGGTATACGTTAATAAAATACCATCAAATGAACTTGATAAATGGTTAACAGTAGAAAGTGAACGTTTTAGTAAACTAGTATTACGTTTATTTCATACAGAGTTAGAAGCGGTTTATGAAGAATTCAATAGAGGACAGGATAGCGATGGAAGAAAACAATATTTTGCTGTTTTGGAAGGATTGTACCCTACACACCCGTACGGAACTCAATCTACTATAGGAATATCCGAACATCTTAAAAACCCTTCAATGGAAGCAATTCATGCTTATTTTGATAAATATTATGTACCTAATAATATGGCAGTAATATTGGTTGGAGATATTGATTTTGATGCAACAATTAAAAAAGTGAATGAATCTTTTGGATCTTATAAGAATAAAGAAGTAACTCATCCAACTTTTGAAGAATTACCACCACTCACTGCGCCTGTGAAAAAAGAGGTGTATGGTCCAACTGCAGAATCTATATATGTTGCTTTTAGAACAAAAGGAAAAGGAACAGAGCAAGAAGTGATTGTTACTTTAATAGATTATATGCTTGCGAATTCTAGTGCAGGATTAATTGACCTGAACCTTAATCAAAAACAATTGGTGCAGAATGCTTCCTCATTTACGAATTTTGACAATGATTATGGATTCCATCTTTTGTATGGTACACCAAAACAAGATCAAACATTGGATGAAGTAAGAGATCTTTTATTACAACAAATTGATAAGATTAAAAAAGGAGAATTTGAAGATTGGCTAATAGACGCAGTAGTTAATGATTTACGTTTGTCTAAAATTAGAGAATATGAAAATGCTTCTTCTACGGCATATGCTTATCTAGATGCTTTTATCGGTTTTCAGGATTGGAAAAATCGTCTGGAAATGTTAGATAGCATGAAAAAAATTACGAAAGAAGAAGTGGTGGCATTTGCTAACGAATTATATGGTAATAACTATGTAGAAGTTCATAAAATGAAAGGTGAGGATAAAAATATTGTAAAGGTCGAAAATCCTGGTATTACTCCTGTAGAATTGAATCGAGGTAAAGAATCTGATTTCTTAAAGGAGTTTAATAAGATAAAAACACCAGCATTAACTCCGCAGTTTGTAGATTATAAGACGGCAATAAAGGATAGTAAAACGAAAAACGGATTATCTATTTCTCATATAGAAAATCCAAATAATGATATTTTTAGTTTAAATATCATATTCGATATGGGGAAAGACCATGATCCAAAAATGTCTTTGGCTGCTGGATATTTAGATTATTTAGGGACTGATAAATATACTCCAGAACAACTTAAACAAGAATTTTATAAGATCGGTGTTAATTATAATGTATTCACAGCAGATGATAAAACTTATGTTGGAATTTCAGGGCTTAAAGAAAATCTTGATGCTGGTTTATCTTTGTTAGAAGATTTATGGAATAATGCGGTTCCTAATCAAGAAACCTACAATAAGTATGTTGAGAAGGTTTTAAAGAGTCGTCAGGATAATAAAACTCAAAAAGGAAATATATTTTGGAATGGACTTATGAGTTATGGTAAATATGGAGAAGAATCTCGTTTACGTAATATTTATACAGCTTCAGAGTTACAAAATATGAAACCTGAAGAATTAGTAAATAAAGTGAAAGAATTACGTAATTACAAACAACGTATTTTCTACTATGGTAAAGATTTAGACGCAGCTGTAGCTTCTTTAGATAAACATCATATCGTAAAATCTGATTTATTAGATTATCCAGAAAAAACTATTTATTTAGAAAAAGAAACAGGAGGGAATGTGTACTTTGTTGATTATGATATGGTACAAAGTGAAATGTTATTACTAGCGAAAGGTGCTGAATTTGACCCTAAGAAAATGGCAGCATCAAGATTATTTAACACTTATTTTGGGAGTGGTTTGTCTTCTATTGTATTCCAGGAAATAAGAGAGTCTAAGTCGTTAGCATATTCTGCCTTTTCTAGTTATAGTCAGGGTAGAGAAGTAGGGACTTCCGATTATGTAATGGCTTATGTAGGAACTCAGGCTAATAAATTGCCTCAAGCTGTAGACGCAATGATGGAACTAATGACGGATATGCCAGAAGCTGAAGAACAATTTAATCAAGCTAAAGAAGCAACATTAAAGAAAATAGCTGCACAACGCATTACCAAGTCTAATATTTTTTGGACTTATGAAGGACTTAAGAAGCGAGGTATTGATAATGACAATAGAGAAGAAATTTACAATACAATTAAGGACATGACCTTAGAAGATCTGAAATCATTTTTTAATGAAAATATCAAAGGAGAAAATTATAATGTTCTTGTGATTGGAAATAAGAAAGATGTGGATATGAGTGCTTTGAAAAAGCTAGGAGAAGTTAAAGAAATGGATATAGACTATTTGTTTAACTATGAAAAGGATAATACCGATCTTAAAATGTAATTAAATCTTAATTCTTAAGAATATTAAAAGATCTAACATGAAAAATCCACGAAGTTAATTCGTGGATTTTTTTATGATGAGATATTAATTTACTCTACTTCAATTTCGCTAGTGGGAATAAAAGGTTCCAAAACAATTGCCATGAACATGACTATTCCACATCCAAGAGCATTTAACCAAAGAAAAGGTAGCCAATCTTGCCACCATACATAAATAATAATTATTTGAGTAATAATGGCAGCCATAAAAACAGCATTACTTTTTACAAATTTTATAAAGAAGGCCAATAAAAAGATTCCTAATACATTTCCATAAAATATAGAACCAATAATATTTACTAATTGAATTAGATTATCAAATAAATTTGCAAAACAGGCAACTAAAATCGCCATTATTCCCCACATAAGGGTGAAAACTTTAGAAGCTGAAACATAGTGTTGTTCACTTTTTTCTTCTTTAATATTTCGTTTGTAAAGATCAATAGCTGTGGTGGAGGCTAAAGCGTTCAATTCTGAAGCTGTAGAAGACATTGCAGCTGATAAAATTACCGCCAATAAAAGCCCAATCAAACCTCTCGGTAAATTATTAAGAATGAAATGGATAAAAACATAATCTTTATCATTTGTTTCTACAGTAGCATCTGCTTCTTTTATCAATTCCTTGGCTCGCTGTCTCGTTTTTTTATCAGAATCCTCTAATGCTATCATTAAATTCCTAGCATCCAAAGACTCTTTTTCATTTTTTGACTGTAAATAATTCTGAACAGATGATTTTTTATATTCCTGAATTTCGGATAATTTTTGCTCCAATTCATTGTATTCCTCCGCATATGGTGTATTCTGAACGGCAAGACTAGCTGCTGGATTAAAATTTAATGGAGCAGCATTAAATTGATAGAATACAAATACCATGACACCAACAAGTAAGATAAAAAACTGCATAGGTATTTTTAGGATACCATTAAATAATAAACCTAGCTGGCTTTCACGAACCGAGCGTCCTGACAAATATCGTTGTACTTGACTTTGATCGGTTCCGAAATAAGATAACATTAAAAATGTTCCACCTATAATCCCTGTCCAAACTGTATATCTATTGCTTAGGTCAAATGAGAAGTCTAAAACCTCCATTTTACCACTAATTCCGGCAATGTCTAATGCATTTGAAAACGTAATATCTTCCGGTAAGTAGCTAATAATTAAGAAAAAAGCAATAAACATTCCTGTGAATATAATTGCCATTTGCTGCTTTTGAGTTACGCTAACAGCTTTTGTACCTCCTGAAACAGTATAGACAATAACCAAAATACCTATAATAATGTTGAGTGTTGTTAAGTCCCATCCTAAGACTGCTGATAAGATAATAGCTGGTGCAAATATGGTAATTCCCGCTCCTAATCCTCTTTGTACTAAAAAGAAAAATGCAGTGATTGTTCTGGTTTTAAGATCAAAACGATTTTCTAGATATTCATAGGCTGTATAGACTTTTAGCTTATGGTACAATGGAATAAACACAATACAGATGATAATCATCGCGATTGGCAAACCAAAATAAAATTGAACAAAGCCCATTCCACTATGAAATGCTTGTCCAGGTGTTGATAGAAAGGTAATTGCTGATGCTTGGGTAGCCATTACCGATAAACCAATGGTCCACCATTTAGCTTCATTACCACCACGAATATAATCTTGTACATTTTTGCTACCTCTTGTTTTCCAAACACCGTATAAAACAATGAATAATAAGGTTCCAATGAGTACGATCCAGTCTATAAGTTGCATATGTTAGTTAGTTGTATCTTGTCAATAATGACTGTTAATTTTAGAAAATTTTATTTCCTGAATTATTAAGAAAAAGTTGTAGTAATCCAATAAAAGAATGCTAAATAAATGATGTTAGCAATTAATACAACGGTATAAAGTTTTTTCCAAACTATTTTGGGTGAATCACTCATAATAATATTAGTTTACGAAATTTCTGTATTAAATTCACCAATTTGCCATAAAACTCCAGAGGGATCATGAAGAAAAAATACATTTCCCCAATCATTATAGGTTATATCTGTGATTTTAACACCTTTGTATTTGTTTTGTAAATCAAGTTTTTTGATATGATCAAGTGATGATTCTAATTCTTTAACTTCTAAAAATATCATGGAATTATTTACCCAACTTTTAACGTAATAGTCTTGTAAATAAAACCCGAAATTATCCATAAAGAAATAAGACATATTCTGGGGTATTTTTATTTCTTTAAAACCCCAATCCAAGTAAAATTCTCTAGAAACCTTATAATTTTTAGCACCTATAAAGGTTCTAATCGATTTTACATCCAAACTCATGTGATCTAATTAGGTAATTTATTTTCCTAAAGATAACATATTTGCAAATAACCTATATGCTCCTGATACTCCTGCTGGGAATTCTCTAAAAAAGCTTAAACCTGTATACACATAATACCCTTTTCCATATTTGGCTACTAATAAAGCTCCTTTTTTTGAAGATTCTCCTTTGTCGTTAGCGGCAATAATTGGAGTGTATTCTTTAGACCACTCATTTGGAAAATATAATCCTCTTTCTTGTACCCAACCTTCAAAATCTTTATTGGTAATCTTATTAGGTGTGTTAAGAACAGCATGATCTTCTGCTAATAATTTTATTGCTGCATTTTCGTCAGTAACTCTATCTCTTGATAATTTTAATGGATAAGGTCCCAGATTGTCCGTAACCTTTAACCTTCTATTTGTGTTATATTGTATAATTAGATTCCCTCCATTTTTTACGTATTCTAATAAATACTTCTGTCCAAACTTAAGTTCCTCTACGGTGTTATAAGCTCTTATTCCTATTACAATAGCATCAAAAGGAGCTAATGTTTTGGTAGAAATGGATTCAGGAGCTATGGTAGTTACATCATAGCCAATTTGTTGTAAACTTTCAGGAACTACATCCCCCGCACCTTCGATATATCCGATATTCTGTCCTTTTTTCTTAATATCTAGTCTTACAACCTTGGTTTCTGAAGGTAGAATAACCGTCTGGAATGGGATATGATCATAATCTATAGTAATAACTTCATCCGTGTATACTTTTCCATTATTTAATTTTATTCTTGGAGTTATGTAACCTTCGTTTTGACCTGTAGGCGGAGTAAGAGTAAAAGTCACTTTTCTTTCTTCTCCTTTTTGTGCAAGTGTAAAATCAATACTTTCCGGGCTTACTTTCCATCCTTTAGGGTGTTGTAAGGAAATAGTTCCAGTAAGATTATGTTCTCCAGCTTTAATTGTTACCGGTACTTCTTTTGCAATATCATTAGCATAAATCATAACCTTGTTAGCTATAGTTGCTGAAATGGCAGGTATGATTTCAAAAGGTTTATATACTTCTCCTTTTACCGGATCATTGGTTTTATATACTACGTCTTTTGAATATGGAATTATAGTTCCATCTATATTAAGTTTAAAGACAGCTTTTATTTGACGGTTTGTTTCAGGATTTCCTATAAGCTCCTGCTTGTCCACCTTGTACATACCTAATGTACCTTTGGAAGTGAGCCAATATGGACTTGTATTGTTAGCTCCTGAACTGATTTTACCTTTTAATTCTAAGTTAATTCTGTTATTAGTATCTAAAGAAGTGTTTGAATTTTCTGCAGCACCTATGGCACTGATATCAACTGATTGTAATTTCATAGGAATAGTACTTCTGTTGATTGCTTCAATTTTTACGGTAACTTCACTATTCTCTGTGGTATATGCATCTGTAGCAGTCGCTTCAATATACAAACCTGCAGACGCAGCGATGATTTCCTTAATTTCTTTGGATTTAATAGCTTTCCAATGTTCGTTTTCTAATTGCTGAATTAGTTGATATGCCTTTACTAATTGTTTAATAGATGCTGAAGGGTTTTGGAAATCAAAGTTTTTTTCTACTTCATATAAGATATCACCGATTGCTTGCCCACCTTTAACACGATTCCAAGAAGTATCTATCCCATCAAAAATATTAGTCTTATCTTTTGGTAAATCTCCTTTTATTAATTCAACATATTCAGTTTGCTTTCCTCGGGTTCCCGTACTTCCAAATCCTTGAGATTTATGCTGACTTCTACTTAGAGAAGCTATTTCTGTATTAGAAAGTCCTAATTTTTGATAATATACTCCTGTATCAAACTCTAGAAATTTAGATTTATCTGCTTTTTCAAAGTTTTTTCTACTTCCATAAAACCACCAAGACGTATTAAAGAATAATCTTTTTGGTTGCCATGGTTGTACATATGCTAATTGTTCTGGATATATTTTCGGATCCGCAACCAAATCAAATGCTTCGACGCTTAACATAGCAGATGTAGTATGGTGACCATGAGTAGTTCCAGGTGTTCTATGATTGAATCTATTGATTATTACATCAGGTTGAAATTTTCGAATAGCCCAAACAACATCATCTAATACTTCTTTTTTATCCCAAATGGCTAATGTTTCATCTGGATGTTTCGAAAAACCGAAATCATTAGCGCGTGTAAAGATCTGTTCTCCACCATCAGTATTCCTTGCAGCTAAAAGTTCTTGTGTTCGTATGACACCTAATAATTCTCGAATTTCAGGGCCAATTAGATTTTGACCACCATCACCTCGTGTTAGGGATAAATAGGCTGTTCTTGCCTTAACTTCATTAGCCATGTAAGAAATTAATCTTGTATTTTCATCATCGGGATGTGCAGCGACATATAAAACAGATCCTAAAAAGTTTAACTTTTTAATAGCTTCATGAATTTCTACAGAATTTGGTTTTTGGGGTTGTTGTGCTTCAGTAATATGAATAAAAATAACACTGAATGCTATTACAAAAAGTAAATTTCGCATAATAATTGAATTGATACTTATTTTGAGTATTTCGTCAAATATATAAAGATAAAATTCTCAGTTTTTAGGTTTAAGGATACTTTAACAGCACTATTTAGATCTGTAAATTAGTCCTAATAAGGATCCTAAAAGCACAGTGATAGCGATTGTTGGTTTGGGACCAAAAGCAATTAAGCCAATAAGTAAACCTACAACTCCACCAAGAGCACTGGCAATAAAACGTCCGCTATTTTTCTTACTTCTGATTACATATATCATAGCTATAGAAAGTGTCATTCTAAGGGCTGCACCAACAATTGTAATATCTACAATGCTTTTCCAGAAATGGGCAGAAATGAAAGCTGCAATTACGGTAATTATAGTAGCATAACGGATTGATTTTACTTTTTCCTTTTCCGAAGATGGAGGAATAAGATGCGATGAGACCGCAAAAACAGAAGTATCCGCAGTACTCATTAAACCAGCAAAAAACAAAACAACTAATAGAGGTATCCATGTAGAAGTAACTAAGTTTTGCATGGCAAAAATGAAAACTGTATCTGGATCCAAACCACTATTTTGTTGGTATACATAAAGTCCTACTATTAATAAAAGAAATGCAACTAATAAAACAGGTATAATAGCTAAACTAAGCCCCTTTTTTAGAGACCGTATATCTTTTGCAGCGTAACATAACTGATATCTGTCCGCTAATCCAAACACTGATAATCCACCATATAAAACAAGACCAATGATGCTTCCTAACTCTACATTTTCATTTGTTTTAGTTGTTAGAACTGTTTGAAGTTCTTTTAATTCCAGCATATTGAAAATCAATAGACCTAAAAAACAAATAATGATAAGAGCCTGAATAATATCCGTAATCATTACCGCTTTAAAACCTGAAAACATTACATAAATTAATACTACTGTAGCTGTAATAATAAGAGAGGTATCGTAGGAGAAAAGCCCAAAAAATCCAATGACTTTTGCTCCACCAGCTAGTGATAATAGAATCCAGAAGAACTGTACTATTACTGTAATTATATTGGTAACTAAAGAAGTATGTTTGTTACCAGTTACAAAGGCAGGAAGATCACCTTGTGTATAAAACGTACCTTGTATAGATAGATTTTTGATTTTAGGAGCGGCCCAAAATGCAAAAAGTAAATAACCAATCACGGAACCAATAGACATAGCAAAAAGTCCCCAGCCAAATTTATACGCATATCCAGTGTACGTTATTAATGTGCTTACACCAATGGCTCCGGCAAATTTGGAGAATAATATAGTCCAACCACTTCGATTTCTTCCCCCAATTAGGAAATCTTCTGCTGTAGAAGATTTAGCTAAATAGATGGATATCCCAATAATTAATAAAACGTAAGAAGCGAGGTAAAGATAAATTTGCATGAATACCAGATTGATGAAATTCAAAAATAACCAAATGCAATTGTTTTGAAAGTATTTATAACATTATTCTAAGTCAGGAATTTTTTTGACTTTAGATACCTTGGATTATTTTTTCTTATAATCTACGATATCAATAATATCTACACCCATATAATCTGCAATCTTTTTTAATCGTACGTAATCTTTAGCCAGGTTTTTTTTCTTCACAATATAGTCTCCTGCCTGTGGACTAATACCTAATACTTTGGAAATTCCATATACAGTTTTATTGCCTTTGCTTTTTTTTAAAAGCTTTTTCAAATTCTTGTTAACCATTATAAATACAATTCTATCAAATAAATATACAAATAAATTTTTAATAAAAAAATATGTGTATATTCAAATAATAATTGTATATTCGAAACATACAAATCAAAACCGCTTTAAAAATGAAACTCATACTTATAATTGCTGTTTTTTGCGTCTCTTTTGTGAATGCAGCCAGTGTACATTCAGATTTAATAAATGAGAAGGGTAAAAAAGAAAAGAGGGTAGAGAAGGACGAAAGTGCTTTAGCATCCAGAAACTTTCATTCTATTAAGAAGTGGAAGATGACTATAGAATATTTAAATGGAGATACTATTTCTAAAACAATGGAGGTAGATAAGAATGCTTCTGTTAGTGCAATGGAATTTGCATTCATGGAAGCTGAAAAGTATATAAAGACATTAAGAAAAGTAAAAAGTTATAATGTTTCCCCTGTTTCTAGAAATTCATTTGTTCTTTTAGCAGGAGGGAAGTAATTATCTGCAGATCTTAACCTACGCAAAAGGCCATTAGTTATAATATACTAATGGCCTTTGCTTATGAATGAAGATTAAAATTATTATTTTTTTCTTTCTACAAATTCAAGTTGATCGATGGCTACATTTGTTGTGAAAATGCCATAATTTACTACAGCTTTCCCTTTCTCTAAAGTATCAATGGTTCCTATTGATTTACCATCTATCATACGAACTCTATCCCCAATTTTAAGAATCACTTTGGGTTTTTCTTTTTCTAATTTTTCTTCTATCTTTTTTTGTTCTTTTTTCTTTTCTCTAATTACTTCAACTTTTTTTTCCACCTCTTTGACTACCTTTTGTTGTCTTGCTTTCTTGGCTTTTCTTTGTTTGGTAGTTTGTTTTGTTCTTTTAGAGTTCTCAACCTGCACAATTTTCATAAACTCGTCGATAAGTTCTCTCTTCTTTTTATTATGGAAGTATTTTTCACTTATTTCATTTAGTTTTTGCCCGAGATATATCATTCGCTGATTACTATCATAAAGTTCTTGATAGCTCTCCAGCTTATGTTGTAGTCTTTTATTGATTTTGTCTAAACGTTCTTTTTCTTCTTCTGTTTTCTGCTCTTTTGTTTTTAGAGAAGATGTAGTTTTTTGTAGTTTAGAACGTTCGCGTTGCAGATTCGCAATACTTTTATCAAATCTAATTTTACCTCGTTCTACTTTCTTTTTAGCTTTATTTATTAAGCTATAGGGGATTCCATTTTTTTGAGCAACCTCAAATGTAAATGAACTACCTGCTTCACCAAGATAAAGTTTAAAAAGTGGTTCTAAAGTGCGTGAATCAAAAAGCATATTGGCATTGGTCATATTCGGTAATTCGTTAGCCAACATTTTTAAATTAGCATAATGCGTAGTTATGATACCAAACGATTCACGTTCGTAAAAAACTTCTAAAAAGGCTTCTGCTAATGCTCCTCCCAATTCTGGATCACTTCCTGTTCCGAATTCATCAATAAGGAATAAGGTTTTATCATTGCATTTTTTTAGAAAGTAATTCATATTCTTCAATCGATAACTATACGTACTTAAATGGTTTTCTATCGATTGATTATCTCCAATATCAGTAAGAACGGTATTAAACAAACACATTCTGCTATATTCATGTACAGGAATTAGCATACCGCTCTGAAGCATGATTTGTAATAAACCTATCGTTTTTAGAGTGATACTCTTTCCTCCAGCATTAGGGCCAGAGATAACAATGATACGATTATCCTTATCTAATGAAATGGTTTGGGGATACGTCTTTTCGCCTTTTTCTTGATTATTTAGATACAGCAAAGGATGATACGCATCCTTTACGGTTAATTCTCGATCTTCTGTTATTTTTGGTAGTACTCCATTAAACTTTTGAGCGTATTTTGTTTTTGCAGCGATGATGTCTACATCGCTTAAGTATTCCTGATATTCACCTAAAAGTTCGGAAAAAGGTCTAATTTTATTAGTTAATTCTTTCAGTATTTTTACAATTTCTTCTCTTTCTTCATATTGAAGATTATTTAAAGCACGACTAAATTGAATTGTTGCTTCGGGCTCTATATATACAATACTTCCAGTTTTAGAATTACCAAGAATAGAACCTTTTACCTTTCTTCGGTACATTGCTTTTACGGCTAGCACTCTTCGATTATCAACAATACTCTCCTTAATATCATCCAAATATCCTAAACTATTGTATCTGCTCAAATCCCTTCCGAAACTTCCATTCAATTTACCTTGAACTTCGTGTATATTTTTTCTTAACACATTTAGAGTAGGAGAGGCGTTATCTTTTACTTCACCAAATTTGTCAATTACCGTATCAATGAGATTTATAATTTCTTTGGTAAAGGTAATGGTGTTCGAAGTTTGATAGAGTGTTGGGTAAAGTTCTTTATTTTTTCTAAAAAAACTAAGTAACTCATTAACAGTTAAGTTAATAGATATTATCTTCTTTAGATTAAAGCTTTCTAAGAACGTATTTTCAATTCCTAATAATTTTAACTCTGTATTGATACTATCAAATCCGTGATTAGGTATTCTCGAATCGTTTAAATATGAAGATTTATATTCAAATACTTGTTGTAGTGCCAAATGTAAATTCTCTTTTGTAGAAAAAGGAACAATTTGTACAGCTTTTGCTTTCCCGTGTTCTGTATTACATAGCTCTTCAATATGATTTAATACCGTATTGAATTCTAAATCTTTAAGTGTTTTGTCTGAAATTCTAATCATTTTTTGGACCTAATTGATTTAGGAAATATTCTTTTTTAGTTAATTTCTTTGTTATAAAACTTGTGGTATCGCTCGATTTTTAAAAAGTATTTGTCATAATTTTGCTTGAAGCAAATGTAAACAATTGCATATTTTTTTGATACTAAGATGAACGTAAATATTGATCCCAGTTGGAAAGAACAACTTAAAAATGAGTTCGAAAAACCGTATTTTAAGACTCTTACTGATTTTGTAAAAGCTGAATATAAAGATCACACTTGTTATCCAAAGGGTTCTGAGATTTTTGCTGCATTCGATCATTGCAGTTTTGACAATGTTAAAGTTGTTATTATTGGCCAAGATCCTTATCATGGTATTGGACAAGCTCATGGATTATGCTTTTCTGTAAATGAAGGCGTAGCAATACCTCCATCTCTAATTAATATTTTTAAAGAATTAGAAACTGATTTAAATGTATCATTCCCGTCGAATGGTAATTTAGAACGTTGGGCTAAACAAGGTGTACTATTACTAAACGCAACATTAACGGTTCGTGCTCATCAAGCAGGATCACACCAGGGTAAAGGTTGGGAAAAATTTACTGATGCTGTAATCAACACTATATCAGAAAACAAAAAAGACGTAGTTTTTATGTTATGGGGTGGTTACGCAAAGAAAAAGGGAGCTAAAATAAATACTGTAGAACATTTGGTGCTGAACAGTGGACATCCATCTCCGCTAAGCGCGAATAGAGGATATTGGTTCGGAAATAAACATTTTAGTAAAACAAATGATTACCTAAAAAAAGTAAATCAATCACCGATAATTTGGTAAAATACTTTTTAAGCAGCTTTTGCTATGCTAGCAGTTTTCGCTTTGCCAATGTTAGCGTCTGTAGTTGATTTTAAGTTTTTAGACTTTTTTCTATTTGTATCAACCGATTGAACACTGAATTTTAGAAGAATAAAATTAAATGCTATAAGCCCTCCAAGAATTAGTAAAAATGTCACCATAATTGATTTGTTAGTTAATTATTAGATGCAAGAACTATATAATGGTTGCGTGCATACTGATAATTGGTTTTCGGGGTAGGCATGGCAAATGTACAAAAATATTTAAATCTTTAGCTGCGGAAAGCCCGTAATCTCTAAGAATTAAAAATATGTTAAAGATGTATAGGGTAAAATTTATGATCTAATAAAAATTTATTAAATATTTGAACATATGCCATCTTTACCTTTATATATATAACGTTTATATAATGGATATCCCTACCTCTAAAATCGATATCCTATATATAAATCCGGTCTAACTATAATTTCAGGGCTTTTATTGTTAAATAAATTTCTTCCTATTCCAAAACCAATATCTATAAAAAAGCCGTTTCTGGTTACGAATTTTCCCCCAACTCCAAATCCAAGAGCAAAGTCAGTATAATTTTCTGGAACATCTCTAAAACCAATTAAGTCTCCTTGATCATTTACTACTCTTACCGTATTATCATGATCACCAGTTGATAACATACCAAAACCTTCTACATAAAATCCTCTTGCTACTCGACGACCAAAGAAGTATTTATAATGTCCTGTTAACGCTAATTTTTTATCGAAAATACCATCTCTATCTACGATATCATTATCGTTATCAATATCATCACTGAACCTATAGAATATATCAACACCTATACTATGATCGCTGCTTAAAATTCTTTCATAAGAAACATCTAATGCTCCGAACGCAATTATGTTTAGAGGATTAAGGCCAATCTCGTTCTTATTAATATCTCTTGGTATAATGTCTGGTGAATCCTGACTATATGATATAAATGAAGTAAAGAAGGTAATAATTGTAATTAATAAAAGTCTCATTTTTTTTGTTTTAATTAATATCATCAAAATTGACGTGAACTGTACCTAAAACATATAATAGATAAAATACCCTACCAAAAAATGAAGATAAAAAGCATGTGGTATTTATTTAAAAGAGAATTAAATGAAAATTCTCTAAAAACGATAACCTAAGTACAAGTTCGGCCTTATAACGATTTCTGGAGCATCGTTGTTAAATAAATTTCGTCCAATACCAAATCCGATATCAATTAAAAAACCATTCCTGGCTACAAATTTTCCACCAACACCAAATCCTAAAGCGAAGTCCGTGAAATCTTCCTCAATCTCATCAACTCTTATGAAATTACCTTGAGAATCAAATACATCTATTAAGATTTCATCTGATCCAGAAGATAACATTCCGAAACCTTCTACATAAAACCCTCGAGCTATTCTTTCTCCAAAAAAGTACTTGAACTTTGTTGTAAAAGCAATGTCTTTTTCAAATATATCATCACCATCAAATATATCATCATCATCTCTATCTGTTAATAGATAGAAAAAATCAAATCCAAGAGTACTATTATTATTTAAAACTCTTTCATATCCAATATCAAGAGCACCAAAAGCTACAATATTTAATGGGTTTAGACTAAGTTCATTTTTGTTAATATCTCGTTTTGGCAGATCTGATTGATCTTGTGCTACGGTACATTGAAATGAGCATAAAATAATGCTTACGATAAGAATTGATTTCATAATAATTAAATTGTTTTCCTTTGTAAGCAAGATGTTTGAAATGTAAAAAGGTTGCTTATACTTCAAAAATTAAATTTTTTGAATCAACTGTTTTTTCGATAATGTTTAATTGCTTTAGTTGATTTTGGACTTGATCTAATGTTTCTAGTGCTATCATAGATTGGCTCCATTCGGTAAGTTGTAACCACTCTTTTATGTCATCCAAGCGTTGATCATATCTATAAGCTAATGTCTTATCTATACTTGGAATTTTCTTGAAATCAGTAGTTGTAGAATTAATAATTTCTAAAATATCTTGTATTTGCTCTTGATGTGATTGTAAAATATTTTCTCGAACTGCAATTACAAAGCAAGGCCATGGAGTAGGGCAGTCCGCAATACGCCTAAATGTTCCGTTATCTACTAATGGTTTTGTTGTAAAATGCTCCCACATAAAATAATCAGCTGTATCATTAGTTAGTGCCTCAACTGCTCCATCTAAATTTCGTATAACTTCAAATTTTAAAAGAGATGTGTCCCATCCTTGATTTTGTGCATTTACATAGGCCATTAAATGAGACCCAGATCCATATCTACTTATTGCTGCAGAAGTATGTCGAAGATCTTCTATAGTTTTATATGTAGAATGATGTCCTACATGAATACCCCAAATTAAAGGTGATTGTATATAGGTTTGTACAATTTTGGAAGGATTACCAGCGATCATATCTTTTACGATACCTTCGGTAAGTATAATGGCAATATCAATAGTCTCATTGCGCAATGCTTCGCACATAGCTCCAGTGCCACCAGGAAAATCCGTCCATTCTAAATTAATACCTTTTTGTTGATAGGCTTTTTCTTCTATTGTTAAATGCCATGGTAAATTAAAATGCTCTGGAACGCCTCCAATTTTGATCGTTTGCATATAGTTATAATGTAAATATGTTAAAAATTGTATTTAAACGATAAAAAAGCACATTTTATCGTTTAAATAGAAAAAATATGATTACTTTTGAAATATAAGTCTGATATATTCGACTATATTAGCAACATATAACCCAAAATAAAAACAATAATCGTTATGAAAAAGAATTTTTTAAAAAACAAAGGTGCTGAAGTGAAAGTGGCAAAGCTAAAAAGTAACACTTTAGAAAATGGTATCGTTGTTTTCATTGCGCTACTTTTATTGACTAATTTTTTCATCAGTCTTAAGATATTGTTCGGATAATATGTTATCATCAGTATGTATCTGATTTAGATATGTTCTGATTGCTTTTTGTGATTGTATGGACGGTTCATCGTCCATTTTCTTTTGATAGCTGTTACTAGATTTAGCATCTTGAATCCTAGATTTTTTATTATCACTTAGTTGCATATCCAGAATAGTTTCTAATTCTTTTTTACAATCTGTATCTAATATCGGAGTTAACACTTCAATTCGTTTATCCAAGTTTCGTGTCATCCAGTCTGCACTTCCAATAAAAATCTTAGATTCTCCTCCATTTTCGAAATAGTAAATTCTTCCATGTTCTAAATACCGATCTACAATACTAGTAATTTGGATATTTTCACTCATACCTTTTAATCCAGGAATTAAACAAGTAAAACCTCTAACCAGTAATGTTATTTTTACACCAATACTACTTGCTCTATATAACTTATTTATAATCTTTTTATCTTCTAGACTGTTTAATTTTGCTTTTATAATTGCAGGCTTCCCGTTTTTAGCATTTTCAATTTCTATATCAATCAGATCTTCGAAGGTATTTCTTACCGTAAAGGGAGCTACTAATAATTGTTTTGGCTTAGGAAGTATCATTTTACCTGACAGAACCTCAAATACTTCACTTAAATCTTTCGTGATCTTTGAGTTGGAAGTAAATAATCCATGATCACAGTATATTTTTGAAGTTTTTGCATTGAAATTTCCTGTACCAATATATGCATAAGACTGGATAATATCTTTTTCTTTTCTCTTTACTAAAAGTATTTTGGAGTGCACTTTGATTTTAGGGTAACTGTAAAAAACAGAAGCTCCTTTTTCTTCAAATGTTTTACCCCATTTTAAATTATTTTTTTCATCAAAACGTGCTTTTGCTTCAATGAATACAGTTACTTTTTTACCATTTTCAATTGCTTTTAATAAAGAATTGGTTAGTTCAGATTCTTTTGCAACTCGATATAGTGATATTTTTATTTCAGTTACATATTGGTCTGTAGAAGCTTGATTTATAAAATTTTGCACATAATCAAAAGACATATAAGGAAAGTGCACTAATTGATCTTTTCCTTTAATGATATCAAAATAGTTGTCACTTTTTTCAAATTCACTATGTCTTACTTCAGAAACTGCTGGGTAATGTAAAAAACTGTTATTTGTTGGATCCGGAAAGCTAAAAAAATCACTGAAGTTATGATACTTGCCACCAGGCATCATATCGATTTTCCCTAAATTAAATAATTTTCTAACCTCATTCTTAAGTGTTTTGGGCATAGATGAGTCAAAAAGTAATCGTGTGGGTTGTCCAAAATTCCTTTGTGAAAGGGATTCTTTAATTTTTTCAGCTAAAATACCTTCAAACTCATCATCTATATATAATTCTGCATCTCTAGAAAGTTTGATTTGATAACTATCTAAAATCTTTTGATTTTCAAAAATTTGATTTAGGTTTAATTTTATAATATCGTCTATAAAGGTAATATAATGACTCTCATTTTCTGTAGGGAGACAAACAAATCTTTCTAACTGATCCGAGGGAATATTTACAACCCCAAAAGATTCGCTCTCTTCAAAAGTGACTAGATAATATAGTTTATTATTTTCTAGAAAAACTTCTTCTTGATCAGAATTAGTAACTAATTTTGAGTCAATTAGAGGAAGAACTTTAGAAATAAAATATTGAGTAGTAAATTGTTGTTGGTCAGTAGTATAAAATTGATAATTAACTAAGTGTATATCGTTTTTGGCAAGTTCTGGAATGAGGGTGCTAAAAAATATTTTTCCAAATTTTTCTTGTTGAAGTTTTACTAATTTTAGTATTTCTTTTACCTGTTTATTAGGTTTTAAAGCAAGTTTTTTTCGTAATTGTTTATCAATCTTTTTGATTTGGCGAAGTCTGGAAACTCTTACTCTGAAATATTCATCGAGATTAGACGAGAATATCGCCAAAAACTTTAACCGCTCATATAATGGGTTTGTTGGATCCTCCGCTTCTTGTAAAACCCGTTCGTTAAAACTTAACCAATTTATATCCCTATCATTATAGGTGTATTTATTTTCATCCATATTTAAAATTAAATTATCCTATACATTTAGTTTTTAACTAAAAGTTAAATTTAATTTTTAGAAACTAATAATTTTATCTAAGGTGTATTTAATGAGGTTGTCTATTGTTTTTTCCGAGTCTTGGCTAAAACGTCCTGTAGCTCTATTTGCTAGGATAGCATTCATAGATACGGCTCGATGTCCTAAAAGTTTAGCCATTCCATAAATTCCTGCAGTTTCCATTTCTAAATTAGTAATTTTTTTATCTGCATAGGAAAAAGAGCCTATTTTTTGGTTTAATAAGGCATCAGATGTTGCTAATCGTAAAACTCTTCCTTGTGGCCCATAAAACCCGACATTAGTAATAGTAAATCCTTTAATAGTTTCATCACTTTGCATATGTCTACCAAGTTTTTTGTCAAAGGAAACTACATATGGCGATGATTTTTTATTACTCCAATTTAAATGTTTCATTAGTGGTTCTGATATCTGTGGGAATTGTACATCTTCACTGTCATAAAAATGCAGCAAACTATCAAATCCAATGGCGATTTCAGAAACTATAAAACTATCAATAGGAATTTCAGGTTGTATAGCACCAGAGGTACCAATTCTGATAAAATTAAGCGACGTATGCTCATCTTTTACCTTTTTTGTTTTTAAATCAATATTCACTAGTGCATCTAACTCATTAAATACAATATCTATGTTGTCTGTGCCAATTCCAGTAGAAATTACAGTTAACCGCTTACCCTTGTAAGTCCCAGTTTGTGTATGAAATTCTCTTTTTCGAGTTGCGTGTTCAATACTATCAAAATACTGAGTAATTTTAGAAACTCTATCAGGATCGCCTACTGTGATAATGGTGGATGCAATATGTTCTGGCTTTAAGTTTAAGTGGTAGATACTGCCATCATCGTTGAGTATCAGTTCGGATTCAGCTATCGCCATTTTATAATTTTAATAAATTGTGTGTTTCTTTGTTATAGAGGTAATCATATTTTTTGACACCTCCGTAGTACCAATCTAGCATTTGAGTATTATAGAAGTTTTTCTTTTCCTCTAATGCTAATCTTCCTCTTTCGGATAATAATAAACGATCTTTGGTTTGATCAAAGAATTGAAATAATCTTGCTAATACTCGCTTCATTTGCATGTCACCATATCCATAGAATCCCTGATATTCCAAAGCATATCCCATTAACTGTTTAATATTCTTAATTTGGTAATTATCAACCATCTCTAAAATATTATGCTCTAAAGTATTAAGTCCCGTTAACATATTAGGAAATCTTTGTAAGTGTGCTCTTAGGCATATGGATAAGTATTCGAAAGAGGATTGTTTTTTAATCTGTCCAGCTATTTTTTTAGGATTAGACTCACAGTACAATGTCCAAACATGAGAAGCAAGTTCTAGATCATTAAGATTTAGTAGTACTTTTTGTTCGTAGTGCTGTTTTAGTTGTGCAGCTGTTAGTTCACCTAATCCTAAACATTTTTTGGCATTTTCTACGCGTCCACTGCAAACTAAATAAATAGGAGTTTCTTTAACTCCTTTACGAAGCAGTAAGCTAATGGCAGCTATCATATTTATATGACAGAAAAGATCATATTCGAACCAAAGAATAATTTCATCGAATTTGTGAATAGTATCCAACTTATCAAGTTGTGTCACAAATTTACTTTGATAATCTGCATGTGAAATTCGGTAATACTTTTTTAAGAATTCTTTTCTTATGGCAATACCTTTTTCGGTTTCAAATTTAATCGAAGTGGGGCCTTCACAAAGCATTTCACGCCAAATCATAAATTCTCCATCGACAAGATTTAGCTCTTTCAGATAGTCTGTTAAGCTATCTCCATTGGTTATATGTAATGTTTTAGCCCCCAAAAATGTATTCTTTTAATGGTTAATTAGAAAATCATCCTCCAACTCTTTTTACTTTAAAACCTTTAGAGGTTAGAATATCCATAATTCTATCTCTGTAGTCTCCTTGTATGATAATTCGGTCATCTTTAAAGCTTCCACCAACACTTAATGTTGTTTTAATTTCCTTAGCAAGCTTTTTAAAATCTTCATCCGCACCCGTATACCCTTCTAAAATAGTTATTGGCTTTCCTTTTCTCTTTTCATATTTGCAGATAATAGGATCATCTTGCATCCAAATACCTTCATTTGTTTCCTCTGTTTTCTCCTCTTCTGTAAATTGATGATCCGGAAATAAATTTTTTAATTGATCTTTTAAATCCATAATTATATTACTTCTTTATCAATCCTATTTCTACTAATCTTTGATGAAGAAACTCACCTGCAGTAATATCATCATATTGTTTTGGATTATTATCAGTGATACATTCTTCCAAACAATTGAGCTTCATATCACTTCTTGGGTGCATAAAAAATGGGATGGAATATCTTGGTTTACTCCATTGTTCTTTTGGTGGATTGATTACTCGGTGAATAGTAGAACGCAATTTATTATTAGTATGACGTTCTAACATATCTCCAACATTAATTACCAGTTCATCCTCTTCTGGTATTGCGTCGATCCATTCTCCATCTTTACGTTGCACTTGTAACCCTCCAGTAGAAGCACCCATTAATAGGGTTATGAGATTTATATCTCCATGTGCACCTGCTCTTACTGCACCTTTTGGTTCTTCGGTAATCGGTGGATAATGGATAGGTCTCAAAATACTATTTCCATTACTAGCCCAATGATCAAAATAATTCTCATCTAATCCTATATAAATAGCCAAAGCTCTTAAAACATAAATACCCGTTTTCTCAAGCATTCTGTAGGCTTCCATACCCGTAGGATTAAAGTCTTGTAATTCTTCGACAATTACATTTGGAGGATATTCCTCTTTTAGGTTAGCATCTTCCGAAGGTTCTTGACCAAAATGCCAAAATTCTTTTAAATCACCTTCTTTTTTTCCTTTGGCATGTTCTTTTCCAAAGGAGATATAGCCTCTTTGACCTCCTAATCCTTCAATTTCATATTTCTGTTTGTCTTCTAAAGGCAAAGCAAAAAAAGCTTTTACTTCTTTATATAGTTCATCGACTAAATCATCACTTAAAAAATGATTCTTTAATGCTACAAAACCTATTTCTTCATAGGCTTTACCAATTTCATCAACAAACTTTTGTTTACGTGATGGATCTTCTGATAAAAAGTCGGCAAGATCTACACTCGGTATATTATTCATGGTTGTATTATTTACTATAACTAAAATAGATGTATTTACTTAAATATACATCATGCTGTTCATCTTTTTTTTAACATTTCAGAAGAATGTCAAATTAATTATATTTTAATAAAATCGAATGAAAACCTAGTAAATTTAATTAAATCATAGTATTAATTAGGTTAAATTAACAAGTACTTAATAGTATTCTTGGGTCGAGGCTATTTCTGAAATAAAAATAACTACATTTACTAGGCTATCTTTCTATTTCTGAAAGTTGAAATTGTTTCACGAATTGATTTAATAATATGGCAGAAGAAAAGTTATTATCTGATTTTGATATAAAGGATTATGGTAAGGAATTATTGGTTTCATTGTATGCCAAAATGTTAAAACCAAGATTGATTGAGGAGAAAATGCTCATATTGTTACGACAAGGCAAAATATCTAAATGGTTTAGTGGTATTGGTCAAGAAGCAATTTCAGTTGGGGTTACTGCAGCCTTGAGTTCGGATGAATATATACTACCAATGCATCGAAATCTTGGAGTATTTACAACAAGAGAAGTGCCTTTATATCGACTTTTTAGTCAATGGCAGGGGAAAGCGAATGGTTTTACAAATGGTCGAGATCGTTCTTTTCATTTCGGTTCGCAGGAATATAATTTAGTCGGAATGATATCTCATTTAGGGCCTCAATTAGGTGTCGCTTGTGGTATTGCTTTAGGTAACTTGTTGAAAAAGAATAACAAGGTTACAGCAGTTTTTACAGGAGAAGGAGGAACAAGTGAGGGAGATTTTCATGAAGCTTTGAATATTGCTTCAGTTTGGAGTTTGCCTGTTATTTTTTGTATCGAAAATAATGGGTATGGCCTATCTACACCTACTTCAGAACAATATAATTGTAAACATCTTGCTGATCGTGGATTAGGGTACGGAATGGATTCATATGTAGTTGATGGTAATAATGTAGTAGAAGTTTATAATACTATACGAACCATTGCAGCTGATATTAGAACAAATCCAAGACCTGTGTTGATTGAGTTTAAAACTTTTAGAATGCGTGGTCATGAAGAGGCTAGTGGCACCAAATATGTACCGGAGGAACTCATGCAATTTTGGGCTAAAAAAGATCCAATAGAAAATTATAAAGAATTCTTGGTTAACCATGCTATTTTATCAGAAGAAGAAGATTTTCGCATAAGATTGGAAATTAAGGAAGAAATTGATAGAGATTGGAAGCGCACGAATGAAGAAGAAGGCGTTTTGGTTGATATAACCAAAGAACTAAATGATGTTTATAAAGAATTTCATTTTGTAGAAAGCAACCCCCTAGATAACACATCTGAGGAATTACGATTTATAGATGCAATTTCTGAAGCTTTAAAGATTGGAATGCGCAGAAATGATCATCTAGTCATTATGGGACAAGATATTGCTGATTATGGTGGTGTTTTCAAGATTACGGAAAATTTTGTTGAAGAATTTGGGAAAGACAGAGTTAGAAATACTCCTATTTGTGAATCAGGAATAGTTTCTACTGCATATGGGTTATCTGTTAATGGTATGAAAGCAATCGTAGAGATGCAATTTGCTGATTTTGTTTCTTCAGGATTTAATCCTATTGTCAATTTACTGGCAAAATCTAATTATCGTTGGAGTCAAGCGTCTGATGTAGTTATTAGAATGCCTTGTGGTGGTGGTGTAGGAGCGGGACCATTTCATAGTCAAACCAATGAAGCTTGGTTTACTAAGACTCCTGGTTTAAAGGTGGTTTACCCTGCTTTTCCTAAGGATGCCAAAGGACTATTGTTAGCAGCGATAGAAGATCCAAATCCAATATTATTTTTTGAACACAAGGCGTTATATCGTAGTGTTAGACAAGAGGTGCCGAAAGAATATTATACAACACCTATTGGAAAAGCAGTTTTATTAGAAGAAGGAGAGGATATTTCTGTAATCACATATGGAGCAGGTGTGCATTGGGCTTTGGATGTTTTAGAAGTTCATTCTGAGATTAATGCAGATGTTATCGATTTAAGAACGTTGAAACCGATTGACATAGATACTGTTATAAAATCGGTAAAGAAAACAGGAAAGGCTATTATACTGCAAGAAGATTCTATGTTTGGAGGTATAGCTTCAGACATTTCTGCTTTGCTAATGGAACATTGTTTTGAGTTTCTAGATGCGCCAGTAAAAAGAGTTTCAAGTTTGGATACACCTATTCCTTTTGAGCCCAATTTAGAACAGCAATATTTACCAAAAAAGAGATTCGAAGAAGAGCTGTTAGAATTGTATAGGTATTAACACCTGTTTTTCGTTCCGAAAACGTTTTTGTTAATAAAATCGAATTAATATTTAAATAATTGATTTTTAGTTATTTATGTTTTTTAAAATCGATGAATTGATTTTTTTTTAGGATAACGGAACATTAAGTATTTATTATGGGTCAAAATCCCCTGAGATATAAGTTGTGTGTTCTGTTGTTAAATGTTAATTTCGCGCTGTCTATGTCAAAAACATAGCGCAGGGGATTAAAAATCAAGGGGTAATACAAAAATACATGAACACTAACCAATTGGAGCTGTTAAGTTCTTCTACTGTTCTGGTAACTGGAGCGGCAGGTTTTATAGGATCTAACTTATGTGAGGCATTACTGGATAAAGGCAGTAAAGTAATAGGTTTAGATAATTTTGCAACAGGTCATAAGAGAAACCTGACTACATTAATTGAAAATCCAAATTTTACTTTTATAGAAGGAGATATTAGAAACCTCGAGGATTGCAACAAAGCTTGTAATGGTGTTGATTATATATTACATCAAGCTGCATTAGGATCAGTACCAAGATCCATAAATGATCCTATAACTAGTAATGATGTAAATGTAGGGGGGTTTCTAAACATGCTTGTAGCTGCAAGAGATGCGGGTGTTAAAAGGTTTATTTATGCAGCGAGTTCATCCACATATGGAGATTCTAAAGCATTACCTAAAGTAGAAGAAAAAATCGGAAAACCTTTATCACCGTATGCAATTACGAAGTATGTAAATGAATTATATGCAGATAATTTTAAGAGAACTTATGATTTAGATACAGTAGGTTTGCGATATTTTAATGTTTTTGGAAGAAAACAGGATCCAAATGGAGCATATGCTGCCGTTATTCCGAAGTTTGTAATGCAATTCATGAAATATGAATCTCCTGTAATTAATGGCGATGGTTCTTTTTCAAGAGATTTTACATATATAGATAATGTAATTCAAATGAATCTTAGAGCTATTGTCTCTGATAATAAAGAAGCTCTAAATAATGTATATAATACAGCATTCGGGGAAAGAACTACCTTAAATGAATTAGTAACTTTATTAAAAGACTATCTTTCAGAGTTTGATCCTAAAATAAATGATGTAGTAGTAAAGAATGGACCAGAACGTAAGGGTGATGTGCCTCATTCTTTAGCATCAGTGGATAAAGCAAAAACATTATTAGGATATGATCCTGAATTTGATATGAAATCAGGATTAAAAGAAGCCGTAAAATGGTATTGGAATAATCTTAAATAGACCATTCTAATAAATATAAATAACAACAATAGCCATGCAAGATATTAAAATAGCAATCATAGGTCTGGGATATGTGGGACTTCCTTTAGCTAGACTTTTTGCAACCAAGTTTCCCGTTATTGGTTTTGATATCAATCAAAATAGAATAGAGGAGTTACGATCAGGTAAGGATACTACATTAGAAGTTGAGGATGAAATTCTTCAATCAGTTTTAACTGAAAGCAGCAAAATGGATCAGGGACTTTTTTGTAGTTCCAATATTGAAGACATAAAAGATTGTAACTATTATGTAGTTACGGTACCCACTCCAGTAGATAAGAACAATAGACCTGATCTTACACCATTATATAAATCAAGTGAGACGGTAGGGAAGGTATTAAAAAAAGGAGATATAGTGATATATGAATCTACAGTGTATCCTGGTGTTACTGAAGAAGAATGTATACCAGTTTTGGAAAAAGTAAGTGGATTGAAGTTCAATGTTGACTTTTTCGCTGGGTATTCTCCTGAACGTATTAATCCTGGAGATAAATTACATACTGTAGAAAAAATATTAAAAGTAACTGCAGGTTCTACTCCAGAGATAGGAAAAAAAGTAGATGATTTATATGCTTCGGTAATTACTGCAGGAACTCATTTAGCACCTACAATTAAAGTTGCGGAAGCTGCCAAAGTAATAGAAAACTCCCAACGTGATATTAATATTGCATTTGTAAATGAATTAGCAAAGATCTTTAATCTAATGGACATAGATACAAATGACGTGCTAAAAGCAGCTGGAACAAAATGGAACTTTTTACCATTTAAGCCAGGTTTAGTAGGTGGTCATTGTATAGGAGTCGATCCATACTACTTGGCTCAAAGAGCGCAAGAATTTGGATATCATCCGGAAATAATTCTAGCAGGAAGAAGATTGAATGATAGTATGGGACAATATGTAGCGTCCGAAGTTATTAAATTGATGGTCAATCATGATATCAAAATCAAAGGAGCTGATATTTTGGTACTGGGAATAACATTTAAAGAAAATTGTCCTGATGTTCGAAATACCAGAGCGGTTGACGTAATTCAAAATTTAAAGGATTTTGGAACCAATGTAAATATTTATGATCCTTGGGCTAACCCATCTGAAGTAGCACATGAATATGGGTTATCAACTATGAATGAATTACCTAATACTAAGTATGATGCAGTCGTATTAACAGTAGCACATAAGGAGTACTTAGATATTGATTTAAAATCACTATTGAAACCAGATGGTGTTTTATATGACGTAAAAGGAATATTAAAAGAGGAAGTGCACGGAAGATTATAAATATGCTTCCTGTTTTTTTTAAGTAAAAACAACTTTTAAACCAACCAAATTGAGCCAACTAAAAAAAGGAGCTTTATTAACGTATTTAAAAATCTTTTTGATTAATGTTGTTGGGATTGTAATAACCCCTTTAATCGTTAGTTATTTAGGAAAAGATGAGTACGGAATATTCAATGCAATTGGTGCTTTAATTGGAACCATAGCTTTATTGGATTTTGGCCTCACCAATACAGTAGTTCGCTTTATTGCAAAATATCGTGCGGAAAAAGATCGAGAAGGAGAAGAAAATTTTTTAGGAACAGTTAGAATACTATATGCTGCGGTTTCTACACTAGTTGTAATATCGGGTAGTATTTTTTATTTCTTTATTGATAGTTATTTTACAAAATTTAATGCAGAGGAATTAAGAATTGCAAAAATCATGTTTGTGATTTTAGTCTTTAATTTGGCAATTCAATTACCTGGAATGATATTTACTGGAATCTGCAAGGGATACGAAAAGTTTGTTTTTCCTGAGTCTGTAGGTATTATTCGATATATATTACGATCGTTAACTATTGTATGTGTTTTATATTTCGGTGGAAGAGCAATAGCCTTGGTTATTGTTGACACTATATTTAATATGCTTACGATTTCAGTATCTGCTTACTATGTATTGGTGAAATTGAAAGTACGATTTAAGTTACATAAACTCTCAAAAAGCTTTATTCTTCAGATTTTTCAATATTCGAGCTGGATTTTCCTTTTTGCTATTGTAAATATGTTACAATGGAAATCTGGAAGTTGGGTATTAGGCGCAATAAGTATTCCTAAAGTATTAGGGATATATGGTATTGGAATAGCTCTTGGTACATACTATGGAGCTTTTTCTACAGCAATTTCTAGCGTTTTTCTTCCAAGAGCAACACAGATGTCTGTTAATAATGCGAGTGGAGAAGAGTTAACTAATATGATGATTAAATTAGGAAGATTATCTTTCATTATTTTGATGTATATTTTTGGTGCCTTTTTATTGTATGGAGAACAATTTATAAACCTTTGGGTAGGTGGTGGAGAATCGGCAGCAAATGGGAGGTATACCGCAGAAGAATGTAGAGAAATTTACATGATTGCTTTGATCATAATGATTGGGTATACATTACCATTACTACAAGCTTTTGGGAACTCCATTTTAGAAGCTAAAAACAAACTCTCTTTTAAAGCGATTTTGTATTTAAGTTTTATGATTGTTGGTGTTGTTGTTGGAGGGTTTCTAGCTATGAAATATAGTGCTACGGGAATGATAATTGGTCTTGTCGGAGGATGGATGATTGTTCAAAACGTGATGAACTTTTATTATCATCATACCATAGGATTAAATATTATCCGTTTTTTCAAAGAATTACTTCATAAAGTAGTATTAGTGGTATTATTGGTGGTTGCAGTTGGTTACTTTATAAATTATATTCCGGGTGATGGATGGTTTAGTTTTATAGCCAAAGGAGTATCATACACATTAGTTTTTGCTGTAATGATGTATACCTTAGGAATGTTAGAATACGAAAGAGAATTATTTAGAAAACCTATTGTTTCATTACTGAAACGAAAATAATATAAAAATGGATACCTTAAAACTACAAGCAATCACATACTCTGATAACGGTCGTAAGATCAATTATGACTATGTGGTAGGTGCTGATATCCAAAAATTCTTTGTGGAGAAAGAACCTTTTTATTCCAAATATCAAATAGATGTAAGTTCTACTCCAGAAAGTATCGCTGTGATTCCGTTTTTGAGTAATGTCTTACCAATGGCTTGGTTTGCTGGGTTTGATATAGAAGTTGATGAAGTTGATGAAGATTTCTATAATGCTCAAGAAAAAATAAAACAGGAGTTTGCTAAAAGAGATGTACCGAGTTCTTTTACAGGAAAGTTAGTAGCAAAGAAACTAGTAAAAAACTCTGTAAAGCATACTAAATCGGCAATGCTTTTTAGTGGTGGGGTAGATGCTTATGCTACTTATATTAGAATTTATGATCAAAAACCTGATTTGATAACGCTGCATGGAGCAGATATCACTATTGCTGATAAAGGTCAATGGAAAGAGTTTACAGATTTCATTGAAAATGAAGAGTTGTTAGTAGATAATAATAAAGAATATATAGAAACCAATCTGAGAGATTTTTATACGTATCAAGTAGAATTACTGCTAAAAGATATAGGTTGGTGGGGTAAAGTACAGCATGGTTTAGCGTTAGTAGGGTCTATTGCTCCTTTAGCTTATATTCATAACTATAGTTCGGTTTATATTGCGTCTTCATATACTGATCATATTGATATTGATTGGGGATCTACACCAGAAATTGATGAAAAAATTACTTGGGGTTCAGGTTTTAGAGTTTATCATGATGGGTATGAACTTAAAAGACAGGATAAAGTAGATTTAATAGCAAAATTTGCCGAGGATAAAAATAAGAGATTTAGACTTAGAGTTTGTTATTCTGAAAAAAGAACAGAGTTTAATTGTAGCTATTGCGAGAAATGTTTTAGAACTATAATGGGACTTATTCTCAATAACCAAAATCCAAATGAATATGGTTTTAATGTAGATGGATCGGTTTATGACAAAATTTATCAGATTTTACATATAGGCTCTGGAAGTAAAGGAGTAAAATACTTTTGGTGGGAATTAATGGAAAAGGCTAAGAGTGTGGATACATTTTATGTTTTTGATAACAAAGAAGTTGAAATTGCCCGTATGAACGAGTTTAGAAACGGCAAGGTAGATAGACTTTTAGAAGAAAAAATTAATAATGCAAATAAAGGAACCAATCGATTGAAATTTATTATTAGAAATAAATTTCCTTGGTTACAAAAAATATATAGAAAATTAAAGTAGATACAAACTAGGTAAATTGTAGAACTAATGAAATACGGATTACTTACATACGATGAGAATAAGAACTTTTTTAATGTTGGAGACAATATTCAAAGTTTAGCGGCTAAACAATTTTTGCCAAAGGTAGATACGTTATTAAATAGAGAAAGATTAGGGGAGTACACGGGTGATCCTATAAAGTTAATCATGAATGGGTGGTTTACTCATAATATCCATAATTGGGTGCCGTCAGATAATATTGATCCTATTTTTGTGTCTTTTCACATGAATAATACAGCTGCTCCGGCTATGTTAAGTGAAAAAGGAATTGCATATCTAAAAAAGCACCAACCTATTGGATGTAGAGATCAATTTACAGCAGATACTCTTAAGGCCAAAGGAATTGATGCCTATTTCACTGGATGCCTGACATTAACTTTAGATTCTTATAAAGTTGATGATTCAGAGAGAGGAGATGATATTTATATTGTTGATCCTTTATATAGCTATCCAAGAGCAGAAAAGGTATTTTACAATACAAAAATCACTATTAAAAATATATTAAATGGATCTGCTTTCAAACTTGGAAAAAAAGATAAACACATAAAAAAGTTTATCAGTAAAGAAGTATTGGACACAGCCACGTTTATCAACCAAGAACCGCCTTCGAATACTTATACAGACGAAGAAAAATTTGATATGGCTGTTGATTTGCTAAATAAATATGCAAAAGCAAAGCTAGTCATAACCTCTAGAATACACTGCGCATTACCATGTTTGGCAATGGGTACTCCTGTAATCTTTGTAAATGGTTTTGATAGTTTTGTAGATTCTTGTCGATTTGATGGGATTCTAGAATTATTTAATCGAATTGATATTGATAGTAAAACAGGAACTTATACTTCTAATTTTGGATTAGAAGGTAAAATAACCAACGAAACCACAGTAAAAAACCTCGAAAAACACCACGACTTAGCCAATGCACTAAAAGAAAAAGTTACTAATAAAATCTAAACAACCGCACAAACGATGAAAAGGGTACTCAAAAAACTGTTAAAGGATAACTTCTTTACAGCTCCAAAGAAAATGCAACAAAAACATACTACATTTTCTAAAGAGCAATTAGAAGAGTTAACAAAATCACTTAAAGAAAACTACTTAGACAGAGGAAATACCAAAAGTAGATTATCAACTGCAGAATATAATCAGGCAGTAAGTGGACAGCTTTTTGATCGTTTGTATTATAATAGAAATAGGATAGCGCCATGGTTACATCGTGTAAAGGATCTAAATGGAGCTAATATTTTGGAAATTGGATGTGGAACAGGTATTTCTACATTAGCCTTAAGCGAGCAAGGTGCCAAAGTAGTAGGTGTTGATGTGGATGCTGGAGCTTTGGAAGTAGCTAAGGATAGGATGAGAATAGCTGGATATGAAGCAGAATTGCATCATGTAAATGGAGAAGAAATTGAAGAGAATTTTAAGGATAGAAAGTTTGATTTCATCATCTATTATGCGGTTTTAGAGCATATGACGGTTAGTGAACGATTAGAATCATTACAACAAGCATGGAGAATGTTATCAAGCGGAGGCTATCTAGCAATTATAGAAACTCCGAATAGATTATGGTATTATGATTCGCATACGGCTGCACTGCCTTTTTATGATTGGTTACCAGATGATTTAGCGTATTACTATTCTAAATTTTCCAGTAGGAAGAATTTTAAAGATTCTTATCGTGAGATTGATGATGAAAATATGATGAAATTTAAAAGATGGGGAAGAGGAGCTAGCTATCATGAATTTGAAGTAGCAATAGCACCTTTAAAAGAAATTAATATAGTAAGCAGTTTAATGAAGTTCGAAAAGTCTGCTTTTCTAAAGGTTGGTTTTAAGGGATTACGTTATATAAAATTTCTAAAATCAATGAATAAAAATCTAAATAGCGGTTTTTGCTATCCGTATTTAGATATTGTAATAAAAAAGTAACAAAAGTATCTCCCCCAAATACTACTATTCTTAAACGTAATTTGATGAAACTGGTATATATAGTAAATCGTATCGACGGTCCTGGAGGATTGGAAAGGGTGCTTTCGATAAAGGCTAGTAAGCTTGCAGATGATTATGATTATGATATCCATATAGTTACATTAAATCAGAATACAAGAGAACTCTTTTACGATTTTAGTCCTAAGCTATCATATCATAATGTAGAAGCGAAAGGAAATCCTATATCTAGGATGTATAAGTATGCTAAAGGACTGAGAAATACGATAAAAAAAATACAACCAGATGTAATTGCAGTTTGCGATGATGGGTTAAAAGGTTTTTTCGTACCCCTGGTTTTGGGTAAACCTTGTCCTATGATCTATGAAAGACATGTTTCTAGAAATGTAGAAATAAAAAAGGGGAAGAGATCTTTAAAGAAAAGAATTACCACTGCTACCAAATTTTCTTTAATGAATTTTGGCGGAAAGTATTATGATCATTTCGTGGTACTTACCAATGGGAATTTAAATGAATGGACGTTTAAAAATCTTAAAGTTATTCCTAATCCATTATCTTTTTATCCAGAAGAAAAAAGCTCTTTAGAAAATAAAAAAGTATTGGCTGTAGGGAAACATAGTTTTCAAAAAGGATATGACAGACTCTTAAAAAGTTGGCAAAAAGTAAATGATATACACCAGGATTGGAGCTTAGATATTTATGGGACTATTAGTGAAAAAGAGGGCTTGAGTAAACTTGCAGAAGATCTAGGGGTATCTAATTCAGTCAATTTCTATCCACCAGTAAAAAATATAGCAGAAAAGTACCAACAAGCATCGATTTATACAATGTCGTCGAGGTATGAAGGATTCGGAATGGTATTAACAGAAGCGATGGCTTATGGTGTGCCCTGTATTTCTTATGATTGTCCTTATGGTCCATCTGATATAATTAGTGATAAAGTAGATGGTCTTTTAGTAGAAAATGGAGATATAGATGCTTTTGCAAAAGCTATTCTTACCTTAATGGAAGATGAAGATAAACGGAGAGCTATGGGAAAGAATGCTAAAGAAGCGGTCAAAAAGTATCTACCAGAAACTATTGCCCAAGAATGGAACCAGCTTTTTGTTGGTTTAACTAATACCTCATCGAAATGAGAATCGTATTTGTTATAGATCAGGTATATCTCCATGGGGGAATCGAAAGAGTACTTTCTATAAAAGCAAATTATTTTGCTTCTCTAGAAAATTACGAAGTACATATTATCACTACAGAACAAAAAGGGAATACACCTTGTTATTCTTTTGATCAAAATATTGTTTTTAAAGATTTAGGGATTAATTACAATAGAAGAAAGTCCTATTTTCATCCTAAAAACCTAAAAAAACTTCCTAATCATATTGCCAAAACAAAGGCTGCTTTAAGAGAAATTAAGCCAGATGTTGTGGTGGTGTGCAGTCATAGTGTAGATACTTATTTTGTTCCTTTTATAGTGAAAAGTATTCCTAAAATTAAGGAGTTTCATTATTCTAGGTTTATAGAAAAAGACAAAAGAGCAAATCCTAGTTTGTTTAAAAAGTACTTTTTCAAGTTTGCGGATTATGTGGAAACAAAATATGATAAGTTGGTAATCCTAAATAAGGATGAAACAAATTATTATAAAAGCAATAATACAGTTGTTATACCAAATCCATTGACCTTCTTCCCAGATAATGTGTCAAATCTAAATAACAATCGAATCATTACTGCAGGTAGAATTGCTGCAGTAAAGGGATATGATATATTGATAGATATTTGGGCGGAAGTTTCAAAAACTAAAAAAGACTGGAATCTTCATATCTTTGGGAGTGGGGAATCGAATTATGTCGAGAAGCTTCAACGTAGAATTAATGAAGTAGGTGTTCAAGATACATTGAAGTTGATGGGACCAACAGATAGGATGCAAGAAGAAATGTTAGATTCTTCTATTTTTGTAATGACTTCGCATAATGAGTGTTTTCCATTGGTTTTACTAGAAGCTCAAGCATCTGGTTTACCGATAGTTTCTTTTGACTGTCCATATGGACCTAGAAATATAGTAAATAAAGAAACAGGAATTTTAGTACCAATGTATGACAATTCCGAATTCGCAAAACAGTTGATTGAGCTGATGAATGATAGGGATACCATTAAGAATATGGGAGCAAAAGCTAGAGAGAATTCGAAAAAGTATGAGTTAGCACAAATTATGAATCTTTGGCAGGGTTTGTTTACAGAAGTAATAAAGTAATATGAGATCACTAATTTTAAATATATATAAGATCTTTTTATTTCCTCATGTGATCATTTATAAAGGAAGTAAGAATAAAGATCTAATTGATAAGGATATAGAAAGATGGGCCTCGGCCAAAGGTATGATTGGAGGTAAGGTTTCTTTGCTTCTAAATTTTCTGGCGAACTCTCCAGACTTTAGAACTTTGTTTTACTTTAGAAATAGAGGTATGGTCTCTAGTCTACTAAACTTGTATTGCAAAAAAGAAAAATATTTTAGAATTGATATCAGTACTAAATTAGGAGGTGGTGTATTAACAGGACACCCATACAGCACCATTCTAAATGCAGAAGAAATTGGTGAGAACCTATATGTAAATCATTTGGTAACAGTAGGTGAAGTAGATGGAAAAAGGCCAACAATAGGGAATAATGTTTCTATTTATACAGGAGCTATAATTATTGGAGATATTAAGATCGGAAATAACTGTTCTATAGGAGCTGGTTCTGTTGTAGTTAAAGATGTTCCGGATAATTGTGTAGTAGTTGGAAATCCAGCACGTATTATTAAGCAAGACGGGAAAAAGATCTAGAAAATATGATGTGTAATAAGATAACTGTTAAAATAAGCTAGTAAAATGAACACTTTTGTGCCTTTAGAGTTTTACTATCCGTTGTATATTAATTTATGCTTCTTTTTGGTGGTATTTACTTTATTACACACTAGACTTTTACAGATTAGTGAGCACAAGAATATTGTTTTCATAAATTTTTCTGGATACTTCTTGTTAATTTTTCTAATACTTTACATTGGTCAGCGCCCTATAAGTGGGATTTTTGGGGATACGGTCAATTATATAGTTACATTTGATCGATATCGACTCGGAGGAGAAATTCCAGAGGTAAATGATTATGGTTGGCATGTGTTCATGAAAACATTGGCACAGATCGTATCAGCGCACACTTTTTTTACAATTTGTGCATTTATCTACATTTTCCCATTATACAAGATTTCTAAAAAATTATTTGGACAATACTGGTACTATTCATTTGTAATGTTTATCGTTTCCTTTTCCTTTTGGACTTATGGAGTAAACGGAATGCGCAATGGTGCTGCAACTTCCTTGTTTTTATGGGGATTATGTTATCATGAGAAAAAGGTAGTAATGGCGTTGTTTTTTCTAGCTGCCACATTTTTCCATAAAACCCTGTTTTTACCAATTTTCGCATATATAATTACAAATTTTTATAATGATCCCAAAGTATTCTTCAAAGGTTGGCTATTTTGTATTCCGTTGTCTTTGGTAATGGGAAGTTTATGGATAACACTATTTGCTAGTTTAGGTTTTGGCGATGATCGACTTACTGGATATTTAACTTCTGAGGTAGATGCAAATACATTTGCAAGTACAGGATTTAGATGGGATTTTCTGTTCCATAGCGCTTTTGCAGTTTTTGCGGGATGGTATTTTATTTATAAAAAGAAGTTTGAAGATAAATTTTATTATCAATTGCTAAATACCTATTTGATTTGCAATGGGTTTTGGATTTTGGTTATAAAAGCTAATTACTCGAATCGATTTGCATATCTATCATGGTTTATGATGGCAATCGTGATCATATATCCATTTCTAAAGAAAGAATTTTTTAAGGACCATCATTTTATGATTGGGAAAGTAATGTTGGCCTATTTTTCATTTACATATATGATGTACTATTTATATTGGGGATAAACACTAACAACAAATCAATTAATCAACTAATGAAAACGATAACAGTATTTACACCAACTTACAATCGGGCGTATTGTTTGCATAAATGTTATGAAAGTTTAATTAAGCAATCAAATCAAGATTTTGTTTGGTTAATTATAGACGATGGTTCTACGGATGATACAGAATCATTAGTAGCTTCTTGGATAAAGGAAGGGAAAATAGATATACAGTATCATTATCAGGAAAATCAAGGAATGCATGGTGGTCATAATGCAGCATATCGTTTAACAGAAACTTTGTTAAATGTATGCATAGACAGTGATGACTGCATGGGAGAAGAAGCTATAGAGAAAATATTAGTTGCTTGGGAGAAAATAAAAGATAAACCAGAATATGCAGGTCTTGTAGGATTAGATGCTGATCCTGATGGAAAAATTATAGGCACAAAAATTCCAGATCATATTAAAGAAACTACCTTGTATGATTTGTATAATGTACACAAAGTTTTAGGCGATAAAAAATTGGTGTATCGTACAGAGGTTGTAAAGAAATATCCTTCTTATCCAATTTTTGAAGGAGAGCGTTTTGTTCCACTAGGGTATCTATATCAATTGATTGACCAAGATTATAAGTTACTTCCTATCAATGATGTTCTTTGTGAAGTTGAATATATGCAGGATGGTTCAAGCATGAATATTTTAAAACAATATAGAAGACATCCAAAAGGCTTTGCATTTTCTAGAAAAAGTAGAATGCAGCTTGCAGAAAATTTCAAAGACAAATTTAAAAATGCAATTCATTATGTGTCTAGTGCCATTTTCACTAAAAATGGGTCTTTTATTAGTGAATCTCCAAAGAAGTTGACTACAATTTTAGCCATTCCTTTTGGAGTACTTTTAAATCTTTATATACGATACAAAACTAAAGGAGAGTTTTAATGGGTGTTATAAGGGTTTTACAGGTATTTACTATCATGAACAGAGGTGGAGCCGAGTCGATGATCATGAATTACTATAGAAAAATAGACAGGAGTCAAATACAGTTTGATTTTCTGGTACATCGCAAAGAAAAAGCTGCTTTCGATGAAGAAATAGAAAATTTAGGAGGAAGAATATATAGATTTGATCCAATAAATCCTCTTTTTCCGGGAGATTATTATAATAAATTAAGAGACTTCTTTAAAGAGCATTCTGAATACTCAATAATACATTCTCATTTAAACACTTTTAGTTGTTTTCCATTAAAAATTGCAAAAGAATTTAATATTCCTTGTAGAATTGCTCATGCTCATATTGCCATTGATGATGTTAGTTTAGGTTCTCTTTTTTCAAACAAAGAAAGCATAAAAGAAACTTTCAAGAAATTGATAAAACTTCAATTAAAAAAGAAAGTAAAAAAAGATGCTACAGATCTATTTTCATGTGGTGATAAAGCGGGGAATTGGTTGTTCGGTAAGGATATTTCTTTTACTACTATGAATAATGCAATTGACACAGAAAAATTTGCATATAATCAATCTATTGCTCAGCAATACAAAAAAGAGTTTGATGTAGAAAAAAATCTAGTGATTGGGCACGTAGGAAGATTTGCAAGTCAGAAAAATCATACCTTTTTGCTTAAGATTTTTAAAGAAGTTTTACAAAAGAAACCTACGGCTGTATTAATGATGGTAGGAGATGGACCTTTACGTTCAGTAATGGAAAAGGAAGCGGCACAGTTATCAATAGAAAAGAATGTTCGTTTTTTAGGAGTAAGAGCAGATGTACCACAACTGTTTCAGATGTTTGATGTATTTGTATTCCCATCTTTTTATGAAGGATTACCAGTTACATTAATTGAGGCACAAGCTGCGGGAATAAAAGTTTTTGCTTCTGATAGTATAACTACAGAAGTTAGTTTGACAGAAGATATCGAATTTTTATCCATAGATCAATCGCCAGAAAGCTGGGCAGATAAGATTTTGGCAATAGATGCTTCTGTAAAGAACGATAATGTACAGAAAATTGTGGAGGGTAATTATGATATTGTTTCTAATACATTAGAAATTCAAGAATTCTATAAAGAACAAATAAGATAGCAATTATGGGGAAGTTGCAAGAAAAAATTTATAATAGTTTACCTTATCCTTTTAAGTTTATTTTACTAAACGTAAAAGCTTATCAAAATTCTAAACAACGTTATACCAAAGAATTTGAAACGTACTTAAATGAGTATATCGATTTATGGGATTCGGATATTGATGTAGTAAAGAGGTATCAGGAAAGTAGACTAAAGGTCTTATTATCCGAAGTATTTGAGCATTCTGATTGGTATGCGTCCAAAATGAAGGATTTAGGCATTACTTTACAGGATATTGAAGAGAATCCCTATGAAGTTCTTCAAAAAATGCCAATATTAACAAAGTCAGAAAGAAAGACAAATCCAGAAGCTTTGGTTAATAAAAAGCGACCTACCGATGGAGTGGGGTATACTAGTGGAACTTCTGGTGCTCCGACGGTAAATTATTTAGATAAAGAATCTATCAATAGATCTTTTGCGTTATGGCGTCGATTTCATAAAGCTATTGGTTTAGAAACACGAAGAGTAAAACAGGTGCGATTTTCTGGGAGATTAATCATAAAACCAGATGCAAAAAAGGCTCCTTTCTGGGTATATAATTATTTTGAGAATCAGTTGTTGATGTCGACTTATCATCTAACGGATGAAAATTTACCTAGTTATATTAAGAAATTAAATAAATTCAAACCGCTATTATTAGACGGTTATCCTTCAGCGATTTATATTATCAGTAGATTTATAAATCAAAATAATATTGATGTTAAGTTCACTCCCAAAGCTATTGCTGTTACTGCAGAGACCTTGTATGATTATCAAAGAACAGAAATAGAAAGAGCGTTTGGATGTCATGTGTTTAATCAATATGCGTCTAGTGAAGGAAGCCCTTTTATAACAGAATGTGTAAATGGTAATTTGCATTTAAATATGGATTCTGGGATTTTTGAATTTATTAATGCAAAAGGGGAAAAGGCAAAACCAGGAGAAGTTGCACAATTGGTGGTTACTAGTTTTACCAATTTAAAAACTCCTCTTATCAGATATAATATAGAAGATACTGTTTTACTTTGTAATGAAGGAAAAGTTTGTGATTGTGGTTGTGTGATGCCTATGATCGAAAAATTAACCGGTAGAGAAGATGATATTCTTTGGACCAAAGAAAAAGGATATGTCGGTAGGATGGATACGGCTTACAAAGGATTAGAGGGTATTGTAAAAAGCCAAATTGTACAGGAAAGTCATGATGAAATCACAGTTAATTTGATAGCTGATCAAAACTTTGACGATGGAATGAAAGAAAAATTAGTACACAATTTAAAAGACCGATTAGGACAGAATGTAAACTATACAATCAATATAGTAGATGATATTCCTTTGGGACCTAATGGAAAGTTTGACGCGGTAAAAAGAAATTTTACAATCTCGCTTTAATTCGTTTTTGGTAGGTAATGTACTTTAATTCATTTGATTTTTTAATTTTTCTTCCAGTTACCTTTTTATTGTATTGGTTTTTGGATAAGAGGAAAATCGTCTTGCAGAATTTATTACTGTTAGCTGCTAGTTATATATTTTATGGCTGGTGGGATTGGAGATTTTTGTCATTAATAGTCTTAAGTACTGTTGTAGATTATGTTGTAGGTCTAAAAATATACGAGTCAAATTCTAAGAAGCATAAAAAAAGATGGCTGCTTTGTAGCATTTTCTTTAATTTAGGGTTACTAGCGTTCTTTAAATATTGCAATTTTTTCATTGATTCATGGATAGAACTATGTAGCGCTATTGGTATACAAAACCAAGAATTTACTGTAATGCGTATCATATTACCTGTGGGTATTTCTTTCTATACCTTTCAGACGATGTCTTATACTATAGATGTATATAGAGAGAAGCTAAAACCGACAAAAGACTTGGTTGCTTTTGCAGCATTTGTTTCCTTCTTTCCTCAATTGGTAGCAGGTCCTATAGAAAGAGCTACTCATCTGTTACCACAGTTCCTGAATAAAAGGAGTGTTTCTCAAGGTTCAATTTCACTTGGTTGTAAATTAATTATCATTGGATTTTTTCTAAAACTTGTAATTGCAGATCGAGCCGCTATTTATGTAAATGCTGTTTATAATAATGTTGAATTACATGATGGTCTAAGTTTTATTTTTGCGACAGTTTTATTTGCCTTTCAGATTTATGGAGATTTTGCGGGATATTCTTTAATCGCAATTGGTACGGCAAAGTTTTTTGGATTTGATTTAATGACAAACTTTAGAAGACCTTATTTTGCTGCATCTATTCATGAATTTTGGAATCGATGGCATATTTCATTGTCGACCTGGTTTAGAGATTATCTGTATATCCCGTTAGGCGGAAATCGTGTTGGTAAATTTAGATGGTTCTTTAATCTTTTTATTACCTTTTTAATAAGTGGATTATGGCACGGAGCAAATTGGACATTCGTATTGTGGGGAGCAATTAATGGAGCTTATCTTATTATAGAAGTATTGCTTAGTGCTAAAAACAGAAAAGGTATTCTAAATATCATAAGCACATTTATTCTTATCTGTTTTTCCTGGATATTTTTTAGAGCTAATACTGTTTCTGAAGCTTTTTATATTATAAAGAAAATAGTTCTTCAACCTGGTAAACTTTATATTGGAATGGGAGATGATATCGCCGCACCTTTTTATGCTGTGTTGGCAATTATAGTGCTGATTGGTTTTGAAATTTGGAGAGAGTATATAGGTTCTGTAAAGCAGATTACCGAAAAAACCGAGATTTCCAGAATGTTAGGATATAGTCTATTAATTTTCTTGATTTTATATTTAGGAGTTTTTGGGGATAGCCAGTTTATATATTTTCAATTTTGAGTAAGATCGTATGAACAAACATAGGGTTATAATTTTTAAGCTTATTAAACTATTAATTATCATAGTGATAGTTGATACGGTTTTAGGTATTGCAGCGGAAAAACTTTTCTATACACAAAAGACGGGTAAATATGCTCGCAGTACATATGCCATTGATCAAACAAATGCAGAGACATTAGTTTTTGGCAGCTCACATGCGCATAGACACTATGTTCCAGAAGTTTTAGAAAAAGAACTACAAACATCCGCTTATAATGTTGGGGCAGAAGGTCAACAATTATTATATCATTTAGGTCTTCAGAAAATGATCTTAAAACGAGTAGTCCCTAAAACTATTATTTTAAATATTGATGAAGACTTTTTGTTTAATTCGACCTTTGCTTATGATAGACTTCATGATCTATATCCTTATTATGGAGATCATAAAGATGTGCTAAGACCTATTTTTGCTGTAAACAATAGGTTTGTAGATATTAAAATGTTTTTTAAATCATATCTTTTTAATTCTACTATCGTACATATGACACGTTATTACGTATCTCCACAAATAGATTATAAAGGGTATAGACCACTTAATGGGACCGTAAGTGAAAAGGAAATTGATAATTATGAAAATGATATACAACAAAAAAGTAATGTAATAGATAGTAATCTTGTAAATGCCTTAAAAGAGTTTATTCTAAATGCAAAGTCGAACAATATTAAACTCATTTTTGTTACATCACCGAAGTTTATAAAGGGTAATTATAGAAAAAACAGATCTTTTTCCTTAATTAATGAGATAGCTACAGAACATAATATTCCTTTACTAGATTTTTTTAACGATCCGAGATTTAGTAATAATCATGATTTTTTTCATGATCCGTCTCATCTAAATGATAAAGGAGCTAAGTATTTTACTAAGCTTCTTGCTAAAGAGATTTTAGCTCTCTAATATTAACTAGTTTATGAGGCATGAGTACACTGTGCAATTAGTACTATATACAGGATATCATAAATAGAAAGAGACCATCAATATTGATGGTCTCTTTTCCTTATAAAATATAAGTACAATTATAAGGTGTCTTATCGATTAGCACAAGTATTACCACTTAAAACAATGGCATTTGGCGTATCTGAATCATTGTTAATACAGTCGAATCTATCTGCTCCAGATGGTTCCAAAATGTTATTATTAGTAATAGACACATCCGAATGAGAACCATACAATCTAATTCCATCACTATCGTTAGGATCAATTTTAGTATTAGAAGAAATATTGATATTAGAAGAGGTACCTAATTCAATACCACCAGTTACTTCGTTATTCATAAAATCAATACCATTCGCATTATTTATGGTTACTTTTTTCGAAGTAAGGAATTTATTTCTTTCTACAGAGATGGTATATCCGTTAGTATCAGGAGTATTATTAAACCCTGTTAGGAATAAATGAAATCTTCCTGCTGTAATCTCATTATCGTTGATACTAGTATTATTTACAAAAGTATTGGTCGCACTAATTCCTGTTTCATTTACATTAATCATGTTATTGTAAAATCTAGAATCAGACGTATCTTTTAATTGAATTCCAATATCACCATTTGTAATATTATTATCATGTACATCGATATCATTGGTATCTGTTGCTATACCAATACTGTATCCAGTAATATCGTTACCAGATATTTCATTATCAAATACTGTTTCACTATGACTACCTGCTGCAAAAATTGCAAATCTTTCGGCAGCTTCTGCAGAAGCATTGAATCTATTATTTATAATTTTTGTTCCAGAAGCTAATGAGAGAATACATCTAGTTTCTATATCATTGTTTTCTACAGTAATATCTTGTCCAATAGTTGCTGCAGTAAAACCAACTCTACTATTAATTTCAGTATTTCTGGTAATTAAAATATCAAAAGCTCTTTCATGCTCTAGTAGATTCCCATTAGCATCTCTGCTTCTAAAAGCTTCAATATTTATAGCATATCCAACTTCACCACCATCGGATCCAGCCATTGGTTGACCTACATTGGTAAAGGTATTACCTTCAATTAAAATATCGTTACCATCGGTAAGAGCAATTCCCATTCTTCTAATATTGGTAAAAGAACAGTTGATTACCTTTACTCCGTATGTTGGAATATAATCTGGATCAAATCTAAATCCTATAGAATAAATAGTTAAAGCTCCTTTAGATCCTTCTACAAAATTTACACCATCGACGGTAACATTTCTACCAGAATGAATATGCATAAGGTGAGTACCGTAGAGGCCTACATCGTCAGGAGCGTATTCACGATCATTTCTGTCTCCAATTATGTTTCCACCAGAAATCGTTACGTTGTCAGCATCTCTAACTGCGATAACTGTACCATTTTCGATTCGTGATCCAGCAGGAAACTGTCTTAACTTGGTATTGTCAGACATTTTTAAATGGAAATTAGATGGAACATTGATTCCTTCTACAGAAGCATAAAAATTTTGATCAGCTGTGGTGCTCGTTACTTTCGTAGTTTCGAAAAAGGCATCAAAAACATTCGTCTCGAAAGTAGTTCCACCCATTTCTTTTATCTGAAACATTAAATCTTCAAATTCAGCAGTATTCTTCAAAGCAATATCAGAATTAGTTTGCCCTTGAACAATATTTTCCCATCTAGTCGCATTAAACTTAAATACAGGATCTTTTAAACTAACATTACCTTCAGTTTTTAAACTAGAGTTTAAAAGCCTTCCATCAATTATACCTCCGGAAAATATTAAAGTTCCATTAAAAATATCTCCACCATCAAAATCAAAAGTGGTGTTAGGAGGTAAAGTAATGGTCGCGCCTTCTAAATCTAACAGACAATTTATTGTTACTGTAGAGTTAGCAGCCAGACCAGAAAGGTCAAAATCGCATGGAGTATCAGAAACAATTCCATCGTCTTCTTCCTCTGGAGGAGTATCGTCTTCATCTTCAATAACTTCCTCTTCTTCTTCAGAAATTGCTTCTTCGATGTTCTCTGTACTACAAGCAAAAATGCTTATAGCAAACACTAATAATAGAAAATAGGGTAACTTTTTCATTTCGGTTGGGGGGTGTTTTAGGTTTTTAATTTCATTTTTAACGGAGTTTCATCGATACTATTGTGTATTATGTCGAAAAAAAATGTTAAAGTTTACGAATTATAATCATTTGATAATTAAACAATTAAACCCTTACGGCTTTACCGTAATGCGAGTCGAAATTAAAACCAAAATGAAAACTACTTTGATAAAATATACTGTAAATACTAGGGTAAGGTGAGTGAGTCATAAATTTGATGGATTTATTCCCCAAAAAACGGAGTGTTTTTTGTGTGAAATTGTAAGTTTTTTCTTTCTTTTTTGTTACGTCTTAAATTTTTCCAATGTCTAAATATACATAAGTTGATGTTATTATTGCATTTGTTTCTTCAAATAAAATAAATAATTACAATTTCTTAATCCCTATTGTATTAAGATCATAAACTATTGTATTATATCACTGATGTATTGTAAAAATTCAGTATTCGTTTGTACGTAAAATGAATCATACCTTTCAATTTACAAACTATTTTTTTCATAGATCGTTTATGATTTTTAAAAATATTGGAAATAAAATTTTAATCATTCCTTATATCTATATATTTGCAACCACAATATTTATTATTTCTATTAAGTGGAAAAAAAGGGGAAAATTATTCGTGTTACAACTGTTCCAAGGTCTCTTGGGGGATTGCTTCAGGGGCAGTTAAAGTTTATGTCTCAGTATTATGAGGTAATTGGAGTTTCGAGTAAAGATGAAAATATCTTAGATAGGGTAGCGAAACAGGAAGGAATCGCTGTAGTTCCGATCCAAATGACACGTAAGATCACGCCAGTTCAGGATTTAAAGGCAGTATATCAATTATATAAACTTTTTAAGAAAGAAAAGCCAGATATTGTGCATAGTCATACACCTAAAGCAGGAACATTATCTATGTTAGCTTCAAAATTAGCTGGTGTTCCGCATAGATTACATACAATAGCTGGATTACCATTATTAGAGGCAACGGGAGCGAAAAGATTATTGTTGGATACTGTAGAAAAAATTACGTATGCTTGTGCTAGTATGATCTATCCAAATTCTTTTGGGTTAAATGATATTATTTTAGAGAACAAATACACTTCTGCTAAAAAATTAAAAGTAATAGCAAATGGAAGTTCTAATGGAATTGATACTTCTCATTTTGATCCTTCGGGCTATACAATAGAAGATAATGACAAATTAAAACAAGAACTTGATATAACACCAGATGATTTCGTTTTTGTTTTTGTAGGCAGATTCGTGAAAGATAAAGGTATCAACGAGCTTATTACTTCATTTAAACAATTGAATAGTGAATTTAAGAAATCAAAGTTGTTACTAGTAGGAACTTATGAAAGAGATCTAGATCCATTATTGCCAGAAACAGAAAAAGAAATTAATGAAAACCCTAATATTATTCCTGTAGGTTGGCAAAATGATGTAAGACCATTTTTTGCAATATCAAACGCTTTAGCATTTCCTAGTTATCGAGAAGGATTTCCGAATGTGGTAATGCAAGCTGGTTCTATGGGATTACCAAGTATTGTTACCGATATTAATGGTTGTAATGAGATCGTTTCAGAAGGTATTAATGGTACAATCATTCCTCCTAAAAGTTCTGAAATTTTGTACCAATCGATGAAGAAATTTATTTCCGATCCTTCGTATACCAATCAGTTATCGTTAAAGGCTAGGGATATGATTTGTGAACGATACGAAAGGAAGTTTGTTTGGAAGTCAATTTTAGAAGAATATAAAAAGTTATAATTTTAACTTTTTATTTAGATATTTTCTTACAATTTCTTATTTTACCAAAAACAAAAAAAGTAAATAACATCGTCATAATAGTAGTTGCATATTTTATCCCGTAAATATGCACGAAGTTTTTCGTATAAGCTCATTATGTGACTTTGATGTTTGCTATGCTTTGAATTAAGATAAAAGTTAAGTGGACGGTATATGAGAGTTAACGAAAGGATAAGAAATCTTTCTTTTTGGATTATTGATTTTTTAAGAGGAGGTAAGGTTAGAAAACATTATCGAGATGTTAAGCACATTATAGAAAAACCGAATCATCCACTATCGTTAGGTAAAAAAGAGCAGTATTTAAAAGATATACTAGAACATGCTACTCAAACTTCTAATTATTATAAAAATATAAATCCAAACAGTCTTCAAAATTTTCCTGTTGTTAATAAAGAAATAATCAAACTTTCTTATAAGGATATACAATCACAAATACATATTAATAAACAAAAAGTAGGAGTGTCTACAAGTGGGTCTACAGGAGCTTCTTTTACTGTTTACCAGAATCTCAATAAAAAAAATAGAAATACAGCCGATATCATTTATTTTTCAGAGTTATGTGGGTTTACAATAGGATATAGGTTATACTATTTACGTTTTTGGAATATGTTTAAAAAGAAAAATGGACTAGCTTCTTTTTTTCAAAATATCATTCCAATAAATGTTTTTGAACTATCAGAAGAAGCTGTTAAAAAGTTGATTACTATTCTAAAACGAGATTCTTCGAATAAAGGAATGTTGGGTTATGCCTCATCTTTTGATAAAATATGTAAATATTTAGAATCAATTAATTCAAAACCCATTGATTGTAAATTGCGATCAGTAATTGGAATGTCAGAGCGCTTAGATCCGAATACCAAACAACAGGTAAAAAAATACTTTAATGTTGATATGGTATCCAGATATTCTAATGCCGAGAATGGTATGTTAGCGCAACAGCCAATAAAAAAAGAGTTCTTTAAAATTAATTGGGCTAGTTATTATATAGAAATTCTCAATTTCAATAATGACGAAAGGGTAGCTCCTGGAACCATCGGAAGAATTGTGATTACAGATCTATTTAATTACGATACTCCGATGATTCGATACGACACAGGAGATATTGGTATTATGAATTATGAAAAGGATCACAACGCTTCTGAACTTGTTCTTACTAAAGTAGAAGGTAGAAAAATGGATATGATTCGTAATACCTCAGGAGAGATATTATCTACTAGTATTCTTTTGATCATTAACAAATACAAACAAGTAAAACAACGACAGATTATCCAAAAAGCAGAAAAAGAATATCTCTTTAAATTAAAAATAGAACAGAATATTTTTGAGCAAGAAACAGAGTTTATTGAAGAGTTTAGAGGATATTTAGGTGAGGATGCAAATATTAGAATTGAATATGTGTCTGAGATTCCATTATTAAATTCTGGAAAACAAAGAGCAATTGTGAATGAATTCGTTGCTTAAATAACTTTAAAATAGGTAGGTACGACAAGTGTTATTTTTGTTTAAAAAGAAGTTAATTTTAGTTAATAAAGTAAAATATAGATTGTATATTTGCCACCGATTCTAAATACAGAATTATAGATATGATGATCACTGCGTTCCCCTTGTCAGATATTTGTCATTTATCTATCTCGTTTCCCCCGTATTTTTATAGTAAAGGTATAAGCCAGATGTTTTCTTGTGCTTTAGATTGTTATTTATTTTTAAAATAAGGAGTAGAGTGTATAAACAAATTTTTAAAAGAGTATTAGATTTTAGCGTTGCATTTGTGGTGTTGTTATGTATTTCTCCTTTGTTTTTTATACTAATTGTTTTTTTAGCTATTGCAAATAATGGTAAACCTTTCTTTGTTCAAAGACGACCAGGAAAGAATGAGAAGGTCTTTAGTATCATTAAGTTTAAAACGATGAATGATTTAAAGGATTCTGATGGAAATTTACTGCCTGATAAGGATAGAATGACTTCTGTAGGAACATTTGTTAGAAAAACGTCTTTAGATGAAATTCCGCAGCTTGTAAATGTTTTGAAAGGTGATATGTCATTGATTGGACCAAGACCACTAATCATAGAATATCTACCGGTTTACAACGAAACACAGAAAAAAAGACATAATGTAAGACCTGGAATTACCGGTTGGGCTCAAGTTAATGGTCGAAATTCAATTTCCTGGACAAAAAAATTTGAGTACGATGTATGGTATGTAGAAAATTGTAGTTTTTTACTAGATGTCAAAATAATTGGTCTTACCTTAAAAAAGGTATTAAAAAAAGAAGATGTTAATTTATCCAATGAGTTAACTTCAGAATGGTTTAATGGTACTAACTAATATTAGATTTATAGCAAATATAGAATGAGTAAAGATTTACAAGTTACAGGCTTAACCAAAAAGATGTTAAGAGAAGCTATTGATAAAAATACGTATTGGAAGAATGATCTTGCTCCTTTGCCTAAAAGTAAAGCTATGTGGTTGGTAAATAATAACAGAATTGAAGAGAATGATTATTGTGGTGTTTTAGGATATGAAGGAGACAAAATGATTTCTTTTATTTTTATGTTTCCTGATTTGTTAAACGCTGGTAATGTAGAGCCCCAAAAGGTATATTGGATGATATCTTGGTGGGTTCATAAGTCCTATAAGGATACTGTTTTAGGGACTTATATATATAATGAAGCAATTAATCTAACAGGAAAACAAGTACTGATAAAGTCATATGCTGAAAATGTAACTGCTTTTTATGAAAAGCAGCCTTTTACCGTGATAGCATCGAGATTAAGACACACCATATTTTTTAGTTTAGATGCCTCTATGTTAATAGGGAGGTTTAAATTTTTAAAATCCTTTAAATTTATATTAGATCGAGTGGATGGTTTTGTCCGCGGTATCATAAGATATCTAAATACTTTAAAATTAAAAAATAGAGTAAAGTCACTTTCGTATGAATATGTAAATCAATTAGATGATGATACTTGGGAATTTATAAAACCTTCCTGTAAAAACGATTTAATTTATAAAACAAAAGAATATGTCAATTGGCAATTAGATGCAAGTCAGTACCTACAGATTCCAGTGCCAGAAAGACATCCGCATAAGTCTTTGCAAACAGGAATTAGTAACAATATTTATTTGCATAATCTTAAAATTTCAAAAGGTGAAGAAATAGTAGGTTTTATATCCTATGTTGTTAACTATAATGAATTGAATGTAAAATATTTTATAGTTGACAAAGAGGAAAACTATGATATTTGTGTTGATGCCTTGTTAGAAAATTTTATAAGACAAAAGACAACTTTTATGTTTACTGATGATACTAAGTTGTCAGATAACATAACCAAAAGGTTTAAAACAATATTTACGCATAAAGTAACTAAGAAAGGTTTAGCTCATAATGAAACTAACGTGGATACGGAGCATTGCGAAATGTTAAATCGAGATGGACATTTTTATTAACTAATTGCATAATCAACCAGACCAAAATGGAATTTGTAAATAGACTTCAAAAATCAATAGAACAGCATGCTAATCAAAACGTATTATGCATAAATGGAACATTTTATACGTATAAAGATTTTGCACAGCAAATATCAAATATTAGGGCTGCTGTTATAAATAAAATTGACGATTCGGAAAAGCTAATAGGTTTGGTTACTAATGATGATTTACAAACCTATGCTAGTATTTTAGCACTTTGGTTAGAAGGTAAGGCGTATGTACCAGTCAATCCAGAAGTTCCTTTTGAAAGAAATAGTAAAGTTTTTGAACAAACTGAAACGAAGTATGTAATAGACTCTTCAGAAAATTCAATTTATGATGATTATGAAGTAATTGCGTCAAAAGAGTTGTCGGATGCTAACATTAATTTGGTGCCAAGAAAAATTAAAGGAGATGATTTAGCTTATATTCTATTTACTTCAGGAACTACAGGATTACCAAAAGGAGTTCCGATTACATTTGATAATGTGCAAGCTTTAGTGGGAGCTATAGATGCTGAACCAACTTTTAATCTGGTTCCGGAAGATAGATGCTTACAGATGTTCGAACTTACCTTTGATTTTTCTGTAGTTGCTTATTTATTTCCTTTATTAGCAGGTTCCTGTATGTATACGATTCCGAAAGGAGCAATTAAGTATTTTTATATTTTCAAGTTAATAAATGAAGAAAAGTTAACTGTACTAACTATGGTTCCGTCCATCATCAATTATCTAAGACCTTATTTTGGAGAAATAAATGCACCAGATGTACGATATTGTAGTTTTGGAGGAGGAGCCCTTCATAGTGATATAGCGAAGGAATGGAGTGATTGTTTACCAAATTGTAAAATATTTAACTACTACGGCCCAACTGAATTTACGGTATATAGTGGTTTTTATCCGTATCATAAAGAAACGGCAACAAAAGCCCACAATGGGATAATTGCTATCGGAACACCACAAAAAGATACTTTATATTTAGTGGTTAATGATAATAATGAAGAAGTTCCAATAGGAGAGACAGGAGAATTGTGTTTAGGAGGGCCACAAATTACTCCAGGTTATTGGAAAAATGAAGAACGAAATGCTAAAAGCTTTTTCGAAAGAGAAGAAAATGGGAAAAGCATTCGTTATTATAAAACAGGAGATCTTTGTTTAAAAGATGAAGATGGAGATTTTTTATACGTAGGTAGAGCAGATTTTCAAGTAAAGATTAGAGGATATCGTGTGGAATTAGCTGAAATAGAGTTTCATGCTAAATCTAAATCTGAAAAAAAAGTGAATATGGTAGCGTTAGATATTACAAATGATCTAGGAAACGCTGAGCTTGGATTAGCTATTGAATCTGAGGAATTTGATACAGAAATTATTTTTGACCATATGAAATCAGTGATGCCATCATATATGATTCCAATGCATGTGAGATTTGTAAAAGAATTTCCTCATAGTATCAATGGTAAAATTGATAGACGAGAACTAAAAAAACATTTTGACTTAACATAAATACCTAAAAAATAAAAACAATCGATGAGTAGAGAAGATATTTTATCTAAAGTAAGAACAGCGTTCATCGCTGTGTTAGAGCATGAAAATTTTGAACTTTCTGATGAAACAACTGCAAATGATGTTGATGGATGGGAGTCTATTACCCATATGATGATTATTACAGAAGTTGAAAAAACATTTAATATCAAGTTTAAATTAATGGATCTCATGAACATGAATAATGTTGGAGATTTACTTAATTGTATAGAATCAGAATTACAAGCATAAATTATATGTACCAGTCGTTTATAAAACGTATTATCGATTTTACTTTAAGCTTTATTGGCATTCTCTTTTTGTCGCCAATTATCTTAATATTAATTGTACTATTAGCAATAGCAAATGGCGGAAAACCTTTCTTTTTTCAGTCTAGACCTGGTAAAAATGAAAGGATTTTTAAAATAATTAAGTTTAAGAGTATGAATGACAAGAAAGATGAAAATGGAGAATTGCTTCCTTTTGATCAAAGAATTACTAAAACAGGTAAGTTTATAAGAAAATACTCATTAGATGAAATCCCACAATTATTTAATGTTGTAAAAGGGGATATGAGTTTGATTGGTCCAAGACCACTATTAGTTAAATATTTGCCTTTGTACAATGATGTTCAGAAAAAACGACACGATGTTAAACCTGGAATTACTGGGTGGGCACAAGTCAATGGTAGAAATGCAATTTCTTGGGATGAGAAGTTTAAATTAGATGTTTGGTATACAGAAAATATTAGTTTTAAACTCGACATAAAAATTATAATTAAAACCATAAAGAAAGTTCTCTTTAAAGAAGATATCAATAGTGGCGAAAATGTAAATATGCCTACCTTTACAGGTAATAATTAACCATACTAAATTAAAACAACTAAAAACTATATTATAAAGAAGTGAAAAATGCTGTAATCATTGGCGCCGGAACGCAAGGTCAAGTATATGCTTCTTACCTAAAAGAGGCTGGAATTAATATCATCGGTTTTATAGATGATAATCCAGAGCTAATAGGTAAGGACGTTATAGGGATACCTGTTATTGGTATGTATAAAGACTTGTTTTTGGATGAATTTAAAAATAAAATACAAGATGTGTATTGCCCAATTGGTGTTAATGCTGTTAGAGTTGAGTATTTATCAACTTTAAAAAAAGAAGGATATGGTATTCCCGGTTTTTTACATCATACTGTCTCAATCGCTCCGGATGTTACCATTGGAGAAGCAGTGTATATGCTAGCAGGTAACATTGTAATGCCGCATACTAACATAGGAAATTATATTATGATCAATATGGATAGTACCATAGCGCATCATGTAACATTGGAAGATGGAGTTTTTATGTCTTCTGGGGTAAATATTGGAGCGCTCATTAATGTTAGAAAGAATGCTTATATAGGTATGGGAGTTACTGCTATGACTGGAGTAAAAGAAATAGGAAAAGAAACATTGATAGGAGCCGGTACAGTTATTATTAAAGATGTTCCCGAATATACTACCGTAGTTGGAAATCCAGCGCGTGTAATCAAAACAAAACAACCATAGTTTATGGATTTTGAAATTAACCACACAGATATCACTTTTATTGGATCAGGAATTTCATCCTCATTCTCTATATTACATTTTCTTGATCTTTTAGAAAAAGAACCAATTGACAAGAAAATTTCACTTACAATTATTGATCGATATCCAGAGTTTTATACTGGTATTCCATACGGTGTTAGATCTGGTTACTCGGTTTTATTAATTACTTCGTTGAAGAATTTTTTGCCAGAACCTGAATTGAGTAAATTCATTAAATGGCTTAATCTAAATAAAGAATGGCTATTAGATGAATTTAGAACAGAGGGCGGACAATTATCTCTAGAATGGTTAGCCACGCACAAAGAAAGGCTTAAAAATAATGAATGGGAAGATCTGTTTATTCCACGTCGCTTTTTTGGCTCTTATATTGATCAAAAAGTAAAAAGTACTCTTGAAAAAGCCATAAATGAGAAAAGAGTAACGGTAGATTACATCAACTCCGAAGTAACAGATATTGATAAGAACAATGGCTCTTATACCTTATCATTATGTGATCATAAAAAAATATCATCCGAAAAAGTTGTTCTTTCGGTAGGTTCACTTCCTACACTAAAATTATGGAAGAATGAGGATTTAATTGAGGAGGATAATCTAATGTTTATCAATAACCCTTATAAACCAAATTTGGGTGAAGTTTTAGGACAATTAGAGTTGTTTTTAAAAGGCAAGAACGCTAAAGAAGTAAATGCTTTAATTGTTGGAGCAAATGCGAGTGGATTAGAGATGTTGTATAAACTGAATGATTTGGATGCTATTGGATCCAAGATTGATAAGTTTACAATGTTATCTACACAAGGGCTTTCTCCAGATTCTATTATAGATGAAGAAGGAAAGAAGAAATATACTCCTAAAAATTTATTAGCTCTTAAGGACAAGGAAGACTTGACTGCTAGCCAAATTGCCGAAGCAACGTATAAAGATTTAGATGTAGCTGATGATGTTAAATTAGGAGCAGCTTCTACAGTCGATATAATATCTGGTGCTTTCGGAGCATTACTTAAAAAATTAAATCGGGAAGAATTAAGAAAGTTTGCATGCTTGTATGGTAATGATATTGGACGTAGACAACGTTGTGCAGGATACCATTATTCTAAAACTATCGATGCTTTAAAAGAGGAAAATCGTTTTGAACATATTGCGGGAAGATTTGTTGATATTAAAAAAGAATCTGATCAGGCATATTTTTTCGAATATTTAGATACTGCATCTAAAACGAATAAGATAAGTAAAGATACTGTTGATGTTGTTTTTAATTGTATCGGAGGTACAAATTTAAAAGCATCAGACGTTCCTGAATTGTTAAAGAATTTGATTCAAAAAGAACTATGTGTTCCTAATGAATCTAATATTGGTTTTGATGTTAACGAATCCTTAGAGTCATCTAAGAATTTACATGTTATGGGACCACTTTTGGCCGGAAACATTTTTGATGGTAAAGCGGTCTGGCATGTAGAACATTGTGGAAGAATTATCTGGCTTTCAGGAGTGTTATCTAAGAGTATACATCAATATTATAAACTTTTAGAACCCAAAAAATGAAATAATTTAAAGAAATAAAAAAAAATCTATCCCCCTAGATTAAGAGTACTATTAAACCGAAATATCCATACCAAACATTTTTGCATTGAACAACTATAAAATACAAATTAAAGAGCTCAATGATTCTGTAGATATACAGAATTACAGAGATCTGCTTACAAAAAGATGGGGAAATAATGTGTATTATTCTATAGAACATATGCGTTATTTTGAGAAAGAAGGAGATCATCTAAGATGTTTTTTGTTAGAGAAAGATGATGTTCCTATAGTTTTAATGCCTTTTGTTTTAAGAAAAATCAAGATTAATAATGATGATGTTCCTTATTACGATGCTATTAGTCCATATGGGTATAGTGGACCCTTGTTTAATGAAGATATAACAGCAGCAGATTTATCCGAGTTTTGGCGTTTAGTTGATGTTTGGTACAAGGAAAATAATGTAATAACAGAGTTTATTCGTTTTAGTTTAAATTCAAATCATCAGAATTATTCTGGTTCGTTGATCAAGACACTGTCTAATGTTAAAGGAATGTTGATTAATGATTTTGAAGAACAATGGAATGCCTTTTTACCAAAGGTTCGTAATAATTATAGAAAGGCGATAAATTATGATTTGGATTTTAAGGTATTTCATAAACAAGAAATTACAAAGGACATCATTAAAATATTTCATAGTATATATGAAGATACAATGACTAGAAATAATGCTGATAAAATTTATTTTTTTTCTAACACCTATTTCGAAGATCTAATTTTATCTAATCTTGATAATTTTTCCATCATTGTTGTTTACTATCAAGAAACACCAATTTCTGTTGAGTTAATTATTAATTATAAGGATACCATATTTGCCTTTTTAGGAGGAACGAATGCTGAGTACTTTAGCTATCGTCCTAATGATTTTTTACGCGTTAAAGTAATCGAGTGGGCAATTAGTAATGGAAAGAAATATTATGTTTTAGGAGGAGGAATGAAGGATGGAGATGGATTGTATAAGAATAAAAAATCGCTTTTCCCAAAAGATGAAGATGCTACCTTTTATACAGGTAGAAAGGTAATTAATGAGAAAGTCTATGATGAGTTGTGTTTATCATCTTGCGATACATACGCACAGCTAGATAAAGAGGATCTTAATAATTACTTCTTTCCATATTATAGACTAAACAACAGATAATATTAATTATCCAGAAATTCAATCGGGTGAAAAAAAACAGCATAGATTATTTCTTCGAGCTTTTCGAAAAATCCTCAATTCCTAAAGTATTTTCCGGTGTGAAATCCGAAAGTTCCACCGAAGTTATTGAAAATAAAAATCATGACAGTACACTCGTAAATGAACCGAATGAAATATATTCTGTTTTTTTTATTCCAGACTATTTAGAACCAAGTCTTGATGATACAAATTTTACTGTCAAAAAGGTGGATCAGTTTTTTAAAGGATATGCTATTTTTTTAGATGGTTTTTCTAATGCAGATGCATATATCAAGCATCGTTTTAGAAGTAATGCCAAAGGTATAAGAAGGAGAATTAAGCGATTAGAGACTTGTTTTGATATTACGTATAAAACATATTATGGTAGCATAGAAAAGGACACCTACGATGCTTATATGGATAGTCTTGAAAAAATGCTAATCAGACGATTTGAGCAACGTAATGATGTTAGTCAGAGTCTCTTAAGATGGGATTATTATAAGAAACTGTATTTCACCTTAATTAAGGAGAAAAAAGCTTCTATGTTTGTCGCTTTTGATGGGGATCAGCCAATTATTGTTTCCTTAAATCATCATTTTCAGGATCGATTATTTAGTGCAATTTCTTCATATGATATTGATTATTCCAAGTTTAGTTTAGGCAGTGTTGAGATTTATAAAAAGGTAGATTGGTTGATAGCTAATGACCATAAATCTTACGAAATGGGTATGGGAGATTTGAGTTATAAAAGGGAGTGGTGCAATCATATTTATAATTTTGAACATCAGGTCATATATCCCAAAAGATCTTTATTAGGTATTATAAATGGAAACATAGAGTACACAAAAGTATTGTTTAAAGAGTTTGTATTCAAAATTGCATATGTACGTTATAAAAATTATAAAGCGAAACGTAAACAATCGCTAGGAATAACTTCGGAGACTTATGAAGTTTCTAAAATTGAAGATCTAAATTACGATGAAAATTTTCCCGAGATAGATTATAATTTAGACCAGTATAAATCCATTCGTAGTAAGGTTTTTGACTTTTTGTATACCAGCATAGATAAGGTTTCTGATGTCCGTGTAGTGGTTTTATCAGAACAAGAAAAATCATTTTTGATTTTAGGTTCTTCTAAAATGCAAAAAATCGTACAAAAACAATAGTTTATTCAATGATAGGTATCTTTTTAAGGTAATCCGAAATTGATTTTGCTATTAACTCTCTACCATGATCGTTCCAATGTCTATCATAAATTAATGTTGTTGGCTTTTTGCTTTTTGCAAAATAATCTGCAAAATCGATGTAATTAAAGCCTTCTCTATCAAGGTATGCGATAAAATAGTCACTAGTGATCTTAGAATCTAACAATAGTGTATAGCGAGTCTTGTCAAAACCATAGGTATTAACTAAGCTTTTGAAGTTAGTTAAATACTGTTCTTCTTTTTTCTGTAATGCTTCTTGTTTTTCTTTGTCAGAAATTTCATTTGTTGGAGTAGGTGGTTTCAGAAGACTTTTTAGTTTATAAAGCAACATTTGAGGAGGGTCTAGGATACCAATGCTTTTACAATAAACTAGTAGTTTACTTTTTTTGAGCAATCGATTCATTGGCGACTCTAGAGCTAATCTTCCTTGTACTACTTTGTAGGTTCCTCTGGTTAAATCATTTGAAAATTTTATCCCCAAAATAACATGATCAATCGCGTTAAATTGCTCTTGGTAAGCATTTACTAAATGTAGTTGATCAGCAAAGTCATATCCTGCATATCCATATTCATAAACTTCAATTCCAGGAATAGATTTTTCGATTTTTTTACCAATCGAATTGTAATAATTTTGATGAAAACCTTCAATAAATGAATCTCCTACCAATGCAACTTCAACTTTATCCATTGTAGGTATAAATTCTCTGTACGAATTGTATCCTGAATTATTAATATGAAATTCTGAAAAATTTTGTCTTCTATTTCCTGTAACTGAAAACCCCTGTTGGTTTGGTAACCATTTTTCAACGTTATTTTCATCTAATATTCTTGTGGGAGTATCTTTTCCCAAATGAAAAATACGAACCAATAGTTCCAAAGAAATGAGTATCAGAAAAAAATATAAAGCACTTTTAAGAATAAGTTTTTTCATACTGTATAGTGGATTAGATAGTCATTTTAAAATTGGAAATAGATAAAAGATCGATCTATATTATCGTCAAAAAATAATAGCATCGCTAGTATTACCAGAGTATATAAAGTAAATCGTACAATTTTGGATTTGAATTTAAATGGAGATCTTTCATCTCTTCTAATTAAATACTCATAAAGCACAAACAATGCTAAAAGAATAAAATAATCTATCATTCTGTATCCCAAAGGATGCGCATAAGTTTCAAATTTGAAATTAGAATATATTTGTTTTAAAAAACCAAAAGCATCCGTAATAGATTCCGATCTAAAGAACACTCTTGAAAAAGTTACTAAAGAAAATGTCAACAAAATTTGAAATATCTCTTTAATAGATGGAAACCATCTGTTTTCCGCTACTACATTATTCATATAAATACGATTGCGACCCATTAGAAATACAGGAATGTAAAGAAGTGCATGAATAGCTCCCCAAATTACAAAGGTCCAATTAGCACCATGCCAAAAGCCACTTACTAGAAATATGATAACAATGTTTCTAACGGATTTTAGTTTGCTTACTCTACTACCTCCAAGTGGAATGTATACATAATGGCGAAACCATGTGGATAATGAAACATGCCATCTTTGCCAATATTCTGCAACATTTCTTGAAAAATTAGGAAACTTAAAATTAGACATTAATTCTATACCGAAAAGCTTCGAAGTCCCAATCGCAATATCAGAATATCCGCTAAAATCACCATATACCTGAAAACTAAATAGCGAAACTCCCAAAACTAGAGTAGAGGCAGAGTAGGTTTCGTAATTAGCAAAGATATCATCTACTATCGGAGCTATAGAATCCGCGATTACTACTTTTTTGAATAAACCCCAAAGAATAAGTTTAATACCTTCTTTACATTGTATATAGTTAAAGGTTTTTTTAGTTGTTATTTGTGAGAGTAAATTGGAAGCTCTCTCGATAGGTCCTGCAACTAGCTGCGGAAAAAAACTTACAAAAGTAGCAAAGGATATAAAATCTTTATTAGGAGTTAGTCTCTTGTAATAAATATCAAGAGAATAGGACATCGTTTGAAATGTATAAAATGATATTCCTATGGGTAATATAATTTGTAAAGTCCATGAATTATCTGCTTTGTATCCTATTGTATTCATCATGTCGATCCAAGAGTCAACAAAGAAATTGTAGTATTTAAAAAAACCAAGGAGACCAATATTAAAAATAACACTTACCCATAACCATCTTTTCCGAATTTTGCTAGAATCGCTATTATGTATCAGTGGTCCAATAATAAAATCTACAATAGTACTAGCAAGGATTAAGAACAAAAAGCGCCAGTCCCACATTGCGTAAAAAAAATAACTAGCAATCAGAATAAAAATATTCTGAAGTTTTATATTCTTTTTAAAAAGGGTCCAATAGACAATAAAAACTAATGGAAGAAAGATGAAGAAATCTAAGGAATTAAATAACATGAATAATCATTAATATAAAATTCGGGGATCGTTAATAGAAAAATGTAAATCAGTTGTTTTTTTGAAGCGAGTAAATTTTAGGCAATTTATTTAATTAATCAAGTATTATTTAATTTTTTTTAGAAACTATTTTCTAATCCTCTATTTGATACATTTTATGAATTGATTCAAGGGGCAAAACCCCTACTAAAAAACAGCTAAATTCCTTAATTCTGATGTTAAAATAACTAATATTATTGCAGTATTCTTTAAGGGAATGATTACGTAAGAATGTAAGGGATGAATTTTAAGTTAAATTTGGTTATAAAACATTAAAATATGGTTTTATGACTTAATATATGAATAGAAACTACTAGCGATGTAGGTAAATACTTGGTTTTTGTGTAAGAATATATAGTAAATTTCTTACGGTAATTCCCTTGTTTTACAAACTATTTCGAAATAGTTATGCTGTTAAACGCTTTTTTTAAGTATTCTATCTAAAAAATTAATTTTTCCAGTGATATTAAATCTAACTGAACTATTTTAGCGTTGGTTAAAGCAAGTAAGAGTAAAATACATATTGGAAGTACTACCCCCTTCTTCCTTACATTTTATTAGATTGTCATGAAAAAGAATCTAGCATTTGTTCCATTTTTGGAGCAATTGTTGAGGATAAATTATTGTTCAATAATTAATGGGGAAAAATTATGAATGCAGTAGAATCCAAAAAGATATGGCTTTCTTCACCACATATGGGGGGAACAGAGCAAAGTTTTGTTAAGCAAGCTTTTGATACAAATTGGGTTGCACCGTTAGGGCCAAACGTTGATGGTTTTGAAAATGATATAGAAAACTATCTAGAAAACGATAGCCATGTTGCGGTACTGGCTTCTGGTACAGCAGCGTTACATTTAGGTTTAATATTGTTAGGAGTAACACAAGGAGATGAAGTGTTGTGTCAAAGTATGACATTTGCAGCTTCTGCTAATCCTATAATGTATCTTGGAGCTAAACCTATATTTGTTGATAGTGAGAAAGAAACTTGGAATATCTGTCCTGAACAATTAGAATTAGCGATTAAAGATAGAATCGCTAAAGGTAAAAAGCCAAAAGCTATTATCGCTGTGCATTTATATGGAATGCCGTATAATGCCGAAGCAATCCATAGAATAGCTACCGAATATCAAATTCCAGTTTTAGAAGATAGTGCAGAGTCTCTTGGAAGTTCTTATCATGGAGTTAAGTGCGGAACTTTTGGGGATATTGCTATATTATCTTTTAATGGAAACAAAATTATTACTACCTCTGGTGGTGGAGCCTTAGTAGCAAAAGATGAAGAGGTTAAAAGAAAAGCAATTTTTCTATCTACACAAGCTAGAGATAATGCACCACATTACCAGCATAGCGAAATCGGGTACAACTACCGAATGAGTAATATCATAGCTGGTATAGGTCGCGGACAGATGGAAGTATTGGATAAACACGTTGGTTATAGACGTAATAATTTTGAATATTATTGTAAACATTTAAGTGATTCTACAGATATAAAGTTTTTGCAAGAACCTGAAGGTTCTTATTCAAATAGATGGTTAACGTGTATAGAAACCACCTCTTTTGAATTAAGAGAAAAATTACGATTAGCATTAGCTAAAGAAAACATAGAATCAAGACCACTATGGAAACCCATGCATCTTCAACCTGTATTTAAGGATTGTGATGCGTACCTCAATGGAATTTCTAATGACCTATTTGATCGTGGACTTTGCTTACCTAGCGGGTCCAATCTTGAAGAAGAAGATTTATTTAGAATTGTATCGGTAATTAAAAACGAGTTGAGATGATAAAGGATTACATAATTAATAATTCGCATAAGCATGCTTCTAAATGGCTTGTGTTGTCTATTGATATTGCTATTACTATTTTTAATTTCTTTTTAGCATATGTAGTTAGATTCGGTATAACTTTTGATTTCGACCTTACTAATTTTGTATATCAGATACCAGTTATGACCGCTTTAGCGGCTATTAGCTTCTTATTAATAGGTTCGTATAAAGGAGTAGTTAGGCATACAGGAATGAGAGATGCTTATAATTTGTTTTTAGCAGTAACTGTTCTGATAGCCTTAAGTGGAGCATTAATGGTATCGAGTAGATTGTCATTAATTCCTGAATTACTAAATATTCCAGTTTCAATAATATGTGTACATTATTTATTGAATATCATTACACTCACTACTAGTCGTTTGATCTTTAAATACTGTTATTTATATATAAAATCTAAACTGGGAGACTCTTCTAGAGTTATGATTTATGGTGCAGGAGATTCTGGTTTAATAACTTTAGCAGCTATTACAAATGATTCTCACAAATCAGTAACCGTTGTTGGATTTATTGATGATAATCCACAAAAAATAGGAAAAACAATAAACGGTATTAAGGTTTATAGATCTCAGTCAATTGATCAAACTTATATTACAAAAAATAACATCACCGAGATTATTGTTTCGATTCCGCATATCGATAAACAACGTCTTTCTCAAATTTCAGATAATTTATTGAAGTTATCTGTAAAGGTTAAGATAATTCCTGCTATTAATGATTGGATAGACGGGAAATTAAATGTTTCTCAAATTAAACAAATTCAGATTGAAGACTTATTAGATAGAGCTCCAATTGCTTTAGAAAATCAGAACATCAAGAAAGAATTACACGAGAAGGTAATTATGATTACTGGTGCTGCTGGATCTATCGGTAGTGAAATCGTGAGACAAGCTTCATTTTATAGTTATAAGCATTTAGTTTTAGTGGATCAAGCAGAATCTCCTTTATATGATCTGCAACAAGAATTACTTAGTAAAGGTGTTGTTAATTTTACACCAATAGTTGCTGATATCAGAGATCATCAGCGGATACAAACTATATTCGAGAGATTTAAGCCTAATATGGTTTTTCATGCTGCGGCGTATAAACATGTTCCTCTAATGGAAAATAACCCATGCGAGGCTATTAAAATTAATGTTTTAGGAACAAGAAAGTTAGCTGATTTATCTTCGGAATTTGGAGTAGATAAATTCGTTTTCGTATCTACTGATAAAGCGGTTAATCCTACCAATGTGATGGGAGCTACAAAAAGAGTAGCCGAGATGTATATCAAGTGTCTTCATAAAACAAGCAAGACTAAGTTCATCACTACTAGATTCGGAAATGTTCTTGGATCTAATGGTTCTGTTATACCTTTATTTAAAAAACAAATAGATAAAGGGGGACCACTTACAGTTACTCATAAAGATGTAACGAGATTCTTTATGACGATACCTGAGGCTTCTCAATTGGTAATTGAAGCCGGAACTATGGGTAATGGAGGTGAGATTTTTATATTTGATATGGGAGAGTCCGTGAAAATATTTGATTTAGCCAAAAAGATGATCAGACTATCTGGTTTAAATTATCCTAATGATATAGATATTGAAATCACAGGATTAAGACCTGGAGAAAAGCTATATGAAGAGCTATTGGCTGATACGGAGAACACATTACCTACGTATCATAAGAAAATTATGATAAGTAAACATGATGATGAAGATTGTCCACTTATTATGGATAAAATAGATGACCTATGCATCATGAATTTATTTAATCAAGACCATAAAATTGTAGGAAAACTTAAGGAAATAGTTCCAGAGTTTATTTCTAAGAATTCTGCCTTTGAAAGTATTGATGTAAAAAATCAAGAGACTAACAATAAAAACCCTAAAGTTTTAGTTTAGTCTTCTTTTAAAATTGTTATTATAAACAAGAATATTATTCTATTTTTGTTTGATATTGAAAAGCCCTAAAGAAAAGAACTTATACATATGCGTTCATATAACCTTATTATTATATTATTATTAGCTATATTTACATTTTCCTGTAAAACACCAACGGATGTTGTGTATTTCCAAGAGTCTAAAGATTTGGAAAAAATTAAATCAGCCAATTCGTTCACTCCAGTTTTTAAAGTGGATGATGTAGTGAGTATTACAGTTTCTGCTACGGATATGGATGCTGCAAGGCCTTTTAATTTAATGCAAGGAGCTAGTTTACCTGCGACTGGTGCAGAGAGTGGCGGTGCTTCTGCCAATGGGGCAAGCGAACCAACTTATTTAATTGATGAAGAAGGAAATATTGATTTTCCTGTATTAGGAAAATTAAAAATATCTGGTCTTACACGTATTCAGATAAAGGATATGTTGAAGGAAAAACTTAAAGTTTATATTAAAGATCCTATAGTTAATGTGAGACTGAAAAACTTTAAGATTACAGTAATTGGTGAAGTTGGGCAACCTGGATCATTCACCATTCCGAATGAAAGAATAACTATTATTGAAGCTATTGGATTAGCTGGGGATTTAACTATAATGGGAAAAAGAGGGAATGTAATGGTTATCCGTGAGAATGATGGAGTTAACACCTATCATCGAGTGGATCTTACTTCTAAGTCCATTTTTGATTCTCCAGTATATTACTTAGCCCAAAATGATGTATTATATGTAGAGCCAAATGAGGCAAGAGTGAAAAACTCTAAAGGTAATGATAAAACCATTGGAGTTGTGTTAAGTGTTATAAGTGTTGGTCTAGCGGTTTTAGCACTTATCTTAAGATAGTTGGTATGATTACAAATAATAGTACGGAAAACAACGATACGTTTGTTAATAACACTGCACCAAAGTCTAGTTTCAATTTTAGAGATGAAATTCTAAAATATGTAAAAAAATGGTATTGGTTTTTACTTAGTGTAATCATTTTTGGAACACTAGCTTATCTTCATGTACGCTATACAATTCCTGAATACAATGTCTCAGGAACTATACTAATATCTCAAGAGGAAAGTGTTAGCGAATCTGAATTAGCAGCTTTTAAAGATTTGGGACTATTAGATGATTCTCAGAATAAAATCGAAAATGAGATTCAAATTATGAAATCAAGAACGCTACTAACTAACGTAGTGAATAATCTGAAACTTAATGTGCAATACTTTACCAAAGGAAGAGTATTAGAAACGGAAAACTATCCTAAATCAGTGGTAGAGATTAATTTTCTTTCTGCTGATTCCATTGTGCATACCAAGTCTAAGGATTTCAGAGTCCTTATTAATTCTGAAACTGACTTTTCTTTTGTTGATAAAGAAGGGCAGAAATTAAGTGATCATTCTTTTGGAAAAACTATCAACACAAGTATTGGCGACATTGTTATAACACCTAGTATCGAGGATATTCAAACTAATAAAGGAAAGATTATCCATATTAAGGTCACTCCAGTAAATATTGTAGCCCAAAAGTATAGAAATAAATTAGCTATAATCACTATAGGTAAAGGGTCATCTATTGTTAAACTGTCTCTTAATGATCCAGTTAAAGAAAAAGCGAAGGATATCATTAATAATTTGGTAGAAGAATATAATAAATCTACCATTGAAAACAAGAAGATTACCTCAGCTAGAACTGCTGGTTTTATTAACGAAAGATTAGAGCTCATTTCTGGTGATTTATCCGCGGTAGATGACGAAGCAGCTGGATACAAGTCTAAATTTGGATTAACAAACGATGTTTCTGCTCAAACACAAAGAGTGGCAGATATAGATTCCAGAAACCTTCAAGAGATAAATAGGTTAGAAACTCAATTAAGAAAAATTGAATCTACAAGAAGATTTGTGTTAAGTCAAGATGGTAAATATGATATCCTACCATCTACATTAGGTTTCGAGGATCCTTCCATTACTTCTACGGTAGCGCGATATAACCAATTAATAAGCCAGAGGAAAAGATTACTAAAATCTTCTAGCGAACAGAATCCTGTGGTTGTTAATATTGTAGAACAAATTAATTCGTTAAGACAAGGATTAATAGCGAGTTTAAACGGTGCTAAAAACTCTATTAATATAAGTTTAAATAGTCTTAGAACGCAGGATAAATATTTTAGTGGACAATTATATAACGCTCCACTTCGACAGAAAGAACTTACTGCAATTGGAAGAGAGCAAGGAATTAAAGAACAGTTGTACCTGTACTTATTACAAAAAAGAGAAGAAGCTGAAATTACGAGTCATATCACATTATCGAATGCTCGTGTTATAGATAAAGCCTCAACTCTTGGTTCTTATCCAGTATCTCCAAATAAGAAAATGATTTATTTTGGAGCCATTTTCCTTGGATTGGCACTTCCATTTTTAACGATCTATTTATTAGATTTATTTAATACGAAAGTAAATTCTCGAGAAGACCTAGAAAGATCTCTTTCTATGCCAATTTTAGGAGCTATCCCTAAAACAAAAAGTAAGAAAAGTAAAATTGTTGTTTCTAGAAACAGTAGATCTTCAGTAGCCGAAGCATTTAGAATTCTAAGAACGAATTTAGGTTTCTTAATGGCAGGTAATCATAAAGAAACTGGAAAAGTTATCTTTGTTACCTCTACTATATCAGGAGAAGGAAAGACTTTAGTTTCATCTAACCTTGCAAAAACATTAGCAATATCTGGAAAGAAAATTGCGTATTTAGGAACGGATTTTAGAGATCCTAAGTTTCATAATTTCTTTGAATTACCTAAGGGGAAAGATACGCCTGGATTTACCAATTTCATTATGAATTTGGATTTAAAACCTGAGGATGTGATTTACGAACAAGGAGAGCAAGACCCATTATTTGTAGTGCCTTCTGGGGTAATTCCACCAAACCCAGCAGAGTTGTTGATGAATGATAGGGTGAAAGAAATGTTTGAATACCTAGGTAACAATTATGACTATATTGTTGTAGATACGGCACCAGTAAGTTTAGTAACCGATACTTTGCTAATTGGTCATTTTGCTGATTTAAGTATTTATATAGTAAGAGAAAATTATTCCGACAAAAGAATACTTCAGGTTCCTGAGAATTTCTACAGAGAAAAACGTTTACCAAATATGGCTGTGTTATTGAATGCCGCAGGTGATAAGGTTGGATATGGCTATGGCTACGGATATGGAGTTAAAGGTTAACTAAAAACTATCATATTATTTTCCATAAGTTTTGAAATTTTATCAATATACTTTGGTAAAAAGCCCTTTTCAAGTGTTTCAAACTGCTGATAATTGTGTACATCGGATCCAACAAAGTCAAAAAGATCTTCGTTTAACATTTTATAAGCCGTTTTTTTGACCAATTCGCCATAATATCCAGAAATCGAAAGTAAATTTAGCTGAAATAAAAAACCGGACTCTTTCAATTCTCTATATTTATTAAGACTATCCTGATAATAAGAATATCTTTCTGGATGAGCAAGAATAGGAGAGTACCCTTTTAATTTAATTTCAAAAAGTAATTCATTTAGATTTATTGGAGGGTTAAAAGTGGACATCTCGACCAGTATATAGTTTTTATGCAAAGGAAGAATATCTTCATTTTGAATTCTCTTTAAAAATAAATCATCTAGCATATATTCGGCACTTGCTTTTAAATTGACGTCGATCTCCAAAGTAACTAGTGCTTTTTGCATTTCATTATGTTTCTCCTGTATAATTTTAGAAGTATTTGGCCATACTTCATTCATAATGTGAGGAGTAGTAATAATTTTTGTGAGTCCTAGGTTTTTGAATTGCTCAATGATGTATGCAGATTGGTAAACTGTTTGTACTCCATCATCTATACCAGGTAATAAATGGGAATGAATATCCACATACCCTTTTGGGAGGATATCATGAAGAGGAATTTCTTTTTTCGATAAAAAATGCAACGTGTTCGTTCTTGTTTTGGGGTTATTAAAGTAGTATACTTTAATTTGATGTTAGTTCCCTTATTAACTTACATCAAGATAATTACAAAAGTAGAAATTATTAGACGTAAAAAAAACTGCCTAAGAAGTAAAACTTCTTTAAGCAGTTTTCGGATTATTGAAATATGCTTCTTTTAGTGTCTGGTAATATCTCCAGAACCAGATACCTTTTTGTCTTCTCTTTCAGGATTTCCTTGGTAATCGATATCACCTGAACCTGTAACTCTTGCTTTTATATAAGATGTAGAAGTTACTTTAATATCTCCAGATCCTGTCACTGATGCTACTACATCTTTAGCTTTTAAGTCATATGCTTTTAGATCTCCAGAACCTGTTACCGTACACTCTAGATTATCGGCTGTACCTTTTAGTATAAGGTCTCCACTTCCAGAAACCGAACTTTGGATATTATTTGCTTCTACTGCTAATCGAACATCTCCAGAACCAGAAACGCTGGTTTTAAAGTCAGATGCCTTAATAACATCATCGCTATATACATCGCCTGATCCAGTAAGACTTACTTTGCTCAAATCTTTAAAAGGTACCGTTATGATAAGTTCTTTGTTTCTGCTTACCTTTAAATAATAGCCTTTTTTTACATAAATTTTTAAAGCATCACCATCAATTTCGGTTACTACGTAAGGAATGAGATTGCTTTCACCCTCAATTTTAATGCTTCCTTCAGTACCAGATACTAAAGATACATCTAGGCTACCTTTTACTTTTACCTGATCATATTCAGATAGATTTCTCGTCTTGGTAATTACATTACCATCTCCTTCAATTTTCTTGCTATTTCCCCACCATTGTGCATTTACTGTTGTGATACTACAAATGGCTAAACTTAAAATGATTGTTACTGTTCTCATAATTGATTGAATATTTGAATGATTAATTTTTTCTTAATTTAACACTGCCATAGCTGGTAGAAATATCAATAGTATTACCACTATTTTTCTCTCCATTATAACCGCTATAATCTTTATCAGTGTTTTCTCTGTTTTTTTTCATGATATTGATATCATCGTCAAGGCTAATTCCGCCATAAGAAGTTCTAATACTAAAATCGAAGTTTAGATTGGAATTATACCCAATACCAACACCTGTATAATCTGTTCGAATAGTCACATTTTTTGTGGTAGCTTCCAGATTATCAATGGCTATCGATCCATAATCAGAATTAATGTTTACGCTTGTGCTAACATTACCAATATTTGTATCTAAGTAGTCTCCGTTTCCTTTGAAAACACCAACGTTTTCAACTTTTAAACTACCATAATCACAGTTATAATTTAATTCTTTAATAGCTTTTATTCTGGATTTGGTATAATCTGCATTAAGAAGGATGTTTTCTCCATTTTCTAAGGTAAAATCGGAGTAATCAGCACTAATTTTTCCAGCTTTCATATATTTTATTGTGCTATTATGAGTATAATCAAAGCTTATATAATTTTCATTACCCAATAATTCGCCAACAATAATTTGTCCATAATCACAGCTTAATTTTGCATTACCAGCAATTTTGTCTAGTGTAATACTACCATAATCGTTGCTTAATTGAACATTGTTAGTTATGGGTACTTTTACATTATAATTAATCTCCATTTTAATGTTACTTCCGTTCCATCCATCAGAAAACTTGGACCACCAGGATTTTCCTTCTTTATTAAAGGTAGTTTTAGCATCTACTAATGAAGCACTAGATTCAAAATCAACATCAATACTTTCCAATTTTTTGATCACTTTTTCTTCATCATTCCCATTAACTTTAATGGTGATTTCCATTACTACTTTGTTTTGGTCCCAAGATGTAATATCTAGATTTCCATAATCATTACTAATTTTGAGTAAAGCATTACTGTTTACAGAAAATTCCTTTTTCAAAGATTTTTCTTTTGTATACTTTCCTTTCATTCCGTTGTTGGCTAACACCAAAGTCGGAATAAGAAACAAAAAGCATAAGATTTTATAGTATGTTGGTTTCATTTTCAGATAATTTTAATTTGTTGATATCGTTAATTTTTTCTAATACATTTTCTAAAAGAGAAGCGCGTTGTTGAAAATTCTTTATCATAGCGCTAATAACTCTTTTGTCATTGCTACTTTCTACTAAATCCTTTTTTAAAATTTCGTAGCTAGTCTCTAATTTTTCTAATTGTTTCATAGCATCATCTACAAGTGCATTAGTCTCTTCAGATGAATTTTTGCTTATTTCTTCTAATTGATTTTGAATAGCAACGGTAAAGAAATTCTGAGTTTCTTCCATCTGAGGAGAAACACTAGCTAATTCAGCTTTTTCATTGGTCTGAAAAATAGGAGCGATCGAAATCATACCTATTAATACTGCTATTGATGCAGCAATCGCTAATGATTTTATCCAATTTCGTTTCTTAGGTTGTAAAGCAATTACTTGATTTTGTGCTTGCAATTTTTCTAAGAAGCGAAGTTTATGATCAGCTGATGGTTCAAATACATCAAGTTGATTTCCCATGCGTTCAAATAATTTGTCTATTTCATCTTCGGTTTTCATGCAACTACTAATTTTTTACGTAGACTTTCTTTTGCTCGAGAAATTAGGGTGCGACAGTTAGAATAAGATATATTCAATATTTCGCAAATTTCCTCGTAATCATACCCTTCAATTAAGTGTAATGACAATGCTGTACTATAGCTTTCCTTTAATTCTTTTAGCGTTTGTAATACTGCATTTGCTTTTACACTAGTTAAATCTTCTCTTACAACCCCTTCTGTTTCATCTGTAAGGGCATACGATACGGCTTCTAAAGGGACCTCACCATAGGTAGTACGCTTACGAGATATTGTAAGACTTGAATTAACTACTATTTTTTTTAACCACGAACCAAATAGTTTACTATCCTCTAACATAGATAATTTTGTAAAAGCTGTTAGAAAGGCTTCTTGCATAACATCTTCGGCTTCTGCAGAATCTTTTATAATTCTAAAAGCAGTGTTGTACATTGCTTTGTAATAGCGATTATAAATTTCCATCTGCGCTCCTTGATCTTGCTTGCGGCATCTTTCTATGAGCTGCTCTGTATTTAGTTCGGTTAGTGTCAAAAAAAATAATTTGTTTTAGTATAAAGATACAGCTAGTTGTATTTTGTTACAGTTTTGAAATATTTTTTTTCAAGTTTATGGCATAACAATTGAATTAGTTAAGTAGAAATATCGTTAATATCCTTATTTTATAGGTGTTTCCGATTCTAAAGTTAGATTAAATTAATTTTTACAATAATGTTATTTTGTTCAAATGACAAAATGACTTTGATATATACTTATGACAAAATCCAAATTAACAACTCTTGACAGTTTGTCATTTCAAGGGATCAATGAAGATGCTGAATTAATTCCTTTAATGACACCAGAGGATGAAGAGGAAATTGATAAAGAAGATTTACCAGAGGTACTCTCTATTTTACCTCTAAGAAATACAGTTTTGTTTCCAGGTGTTGTAATTCCGATTACTGCTGGTAGAGATAAATCTATTAAGCTTTTAAATGAAGCCAATAACGGGAATAAAACTATAGGGGTCGTTTCTCAAAAGGAAGAAGATGTAGAAAACCCAGGTTCTAAAGATATTAATACTATAGGAGTAGTAGCTAGAATCTTAAGAGTGCTTAAAATGCCTGATGGAAATACTACAGTTATTTTACAGGGGAAAAAGAGATTTAAGATAGATCAGATTATTGACGAAGATCCTTATATCAAGGCAAAGGTAATCGAAGTTCCAGAAATAAGACCTGCTAAAGAAAATCAAGAGTTTAATACGATTATTGATTCAATTAAAGATTTAGCATTGGAGATTATTAAGGAAAGCCCTAATATTCCTTCTGAGGCATCTTTTGCTATCAAAAACATAGAGAGTAATTCTTTTCTGATCAATTTTGTTTCTTCGAATCTTAATTTGCCAGTAGAAGAAAAACAAAAGATACTGGAAATTGATAGTATTAAGGATAGAGCCCTTGCTACATTAAAATACATGAATTTAGAGTTCCAAAAGTTAGAACTTAGGAACGATATTCAAAATAAGGTTCAGCATGATATGAGCCAACAACAAAGAGAGTACTTTCTTCATCAGCAGATGAAAACCATTCAGGAAGAACTGGGTGGGGTTTCACATGAGGATGAAATAGAGGAAATGCAAGCACGTAGTAAGGAAAAGAAATGGGATGAGAAAGTGCAGAAGCATTTTGATAAAGAATTATCCAAAATGCGTCGTATGAATCCTCAGGTTGCCGAGTATTCTATCCAACGTAATTACTTGGATTTATTCTTGGATCTTCCTTGGAATGAATTTAGTAAGGATCAGTTCGATTTAAAAAGAGCAAAAAAGATTTTAGATAGAGATCATTATGGATTAGATGATGTAAAGAAACGTATTATCGAATATTTAGCGGTGCTAAAACTTCGTAATGATATGAAATCTCCTATATTATGTCTTTATGGTCCTCCTGGAGTAGGTAAAACTTCTTTAGGGAAATCAGTAGCCGAAGCACTTGGTAGAGAATATGTGCGTATTTCACTTGGTGGATTACGAGATGAAGCAGAGATAAGAGGACATAGAAAAACCTATATTGGGGCAATGCCTGGTAGAATTATCCAAAGTCTTAAAAAAGCGGGGACTAGTAATCCAGTGTTTGTTTTGGATGAAATAGATAAACTTTCAGTTGGAAATCAAGGGGACCCTTCATCAGCTTTGTTAGAAGTATTAGATCCTGAGCAAAATTCGGAGTTTCATGATAACTTTTTAGAAATGGGATTCGATCTTTCTAAAGTAATGTTCATTGCTACCTCTAATAGTTTAAATACAATTCAGCCTGCCTTGCGTGATCGTATGGAAATTATAAATGTTACAGGTTATACAATAGAGGAAAAAGTAGAAATTGCAAAACAACACTTACTTCCAAAGCAATTGGTAGAGCATGGGTTAGATAAATCTCATCTTAAAATAGGAAAGGCTCAATTAGAGAAAATTGTTGAAGGATATACTAGAGAATCAGGAGTTAGAGGATTAGAAAAACAGATAGCAAAAATGGTTCGTTATGCTGCCAAGAATATTGCTATGGATGAATCCTATAATGTAAAGGTGAGTAATCATGATGTGGTAGAAGTTCTTGGAATTCCTCGATTAGAACGCGATAAATATGAAAGCAATGAGGTAGCAGGAGTAGTTACCGGATTGGCTTGGACCAGTGTTGGTGGCGATATTTTATTTATCGAATCCATCTTATCAAAAGGAAAAGGAAGTCTTACCATTACAGGTAATCTTGGTAAAGTGATGAAGGAATCTGCTACCATAGCCATGGAATATATTAAGGCCAATGCAGATGTTCTTGGAATTAATCAGGAAATATTTAGTAACTATAATGTGCATATTCATGTTCCAGAAGGAGCAACACCAAAAGATGGACCTAGTGCTGGAATTACAATGCTTACTTCATTAGTCTCTTTATTTACTCAAAGAAAAGTAAAGAAGAGTATTGCAATGACTGGAGAAATAACATTAAGAGGAAAAGTGTTACCAGTAGGAGGTATTAAAGAAAAGATACTTGCAGCAAAAAGAGCTCATATAAAAGAAATTCTGCTTTGCGAAGATAATAAGAGAGATATTGATGAAATAAAGCAAGAATATCTAAAAGGATTAAAATTTCATTATGTAAAAGAAATGAGTGAAGTTTTGGAATTAGCTTTGACAAAAACTAAAGTAAAGAATGCTAAAAAGCTATAATTCAGAACAGTAAAAAGCATTTAAATTTATAAAAATCATTTTTCTATCTAAGAAAAATGATTTTTTTTTGACCTGAAACCTGTTGATTTTACTGGGATTTGATAGGTTTTGTTGTTTTTATTCAAAAAAAAAATAAAATAAAGTGTAACAATATTACATCATGTGCGTCATATAGATGTAAACAGTAGAGAAATCAACAAGATCTATTACTAGATAAACAAAAGTTGAATTGAATACTAAAAGAGGGTAGATCCTGATACTTCTTGGGATGTATGCTTTTTAAACATAAGAATCGATTCGATTAACAATCAAAAAGCGAGATTTACTTTACTTGATATTTACAAGTTCGAACAATACTTTTTTTGGGCGTTTATCCTGATACTTCTTGGGATGGGCGCTTTCTTTTTTTGTTAAAATTCCAACTATTTTCTTCCACTTTTTTTGAGGTTAAGACGCAATAGAAAATGATATAATTGTTTTACTTTTATAATAAGAAACCAGACTTTTATTAACATTCGTGTTATAATTAACCAACAAATATATTACACGCGAAATACTCTTAAATCTCAATGTAAGATGTCACACCTATCATATGTCTAATCTGACTTTTCCGATATAGGTTACACTTTAAAAAGTTTTGGTTAAAACGGGGTTGTCTTGCACATACAATCCCGTTTTTATTTGTAATAATTCTCATAAACTAAAAAATATTATTATTCTTGCAGAATATGAATCTTATTCCAGATATCACAATTCAACGACTAGCGATAAAACTAAAACCTTCTGCCGAAAAAATGGTTAGAAAGGAGCATCCATGGATTTTTGAAAACAGTATTGCGAAACAGAGTAACAAAGGCAATGCAGGGGACTTAGCAATTATTTATGATAATAAAAAGAATAAGATACTGGCTATAGGATTATACGACCCTTATTCTCCAATTCGGATAAAATTAATTCAATTTAAAAAAGCAGCTCAGATAAACAATGATTGGTTTGCCACGAGGATTCAGGAAGCTTATCAACTAAGAAAACCTTTATTAGAAACGGACACCAATAGTTATCGATTACTTTTTGGAGAGAATGATAGAATGCCAGGTTTTATCACCGATGTATATGACGAAGTATTAGTAATAAAATTATATTCTCATATTTGGTTTCCATATTTAAATTGGATCGTTCCTCATTTAATAGAAGTCTCTAATTGTAATACGGTAGTTTTACGATTAAGTAGATCTTTGCAAACTAGTGGAAATACCTTCGGTGTATCTGATGGTGATGTTATTTATGGAGCATTAAAAGATGAAGTTGTAATTTTCAGAGAGCATGGTGTATTGTTTTCCGCGAATGTTATCAAAGGTCATAAGACTGGGTATTTCTTAGATCATAGACATAATAGAAAAAGAGTAGGGGAATTAGCAAATAATAAAACTGTACTAGATGTTTTTTCGTATGCAGGAGGTTTTTCTATTCACGCATTAGCAGGAAGCGCAAAAGAGGTTACAAGCCTCGATATCAGTAAGCATGCTTTGGAAATGGCAAAAGAGAATGCTCAGCTTAATACGCATTCAGGAACTCATAATATTATGGTTGCAGATGCTTTTGAAGGTTTACAACAATTAATCGATGATAAGCAACGATTCGATATTGTGGTAATCGATCCTCCTTCATTTGCTAAAAGAGAAAGTGAAATAGATGGAGCAAAAAATAGCTACGCTCGGTTAGCAAGACTTGGTGCTCGTTTAGTAGTGAATAAAGGGATTTTAGTGTTAGCATCTTGCTCTTCTAGAGTACAATCAGATGTTTTTTTTAGCATATGTGAAGAACATATTATCAATGCTGGTAGAAGTTTTACGGTATTGGAAAAAACATTTCATGATATTGATCATCCAATTGCTTTTAAAGAAGGAGCATATTTAAAATGCGGGTATTATTTATTAAATTAAGTTGAAGTATTCTATAAACTATAAAATACTTCAACATTTTTATATCAAATATTTACCACTAGTGCTTGCCAAAAACATGTACTTTAGCACGTTTCCTAGATAAATTTTTTGTATCATAAAAGAATGTAATATCTCTTATAATTCTTTTATTTCCTTTTAAATCGATAAGTCTAGTTGTTCCGCCTTTAGCAACATTCTTTTTGATAGCGATTACTTGTTTTTCACCATTTCCGTATTGAACAACCACTCTGTGCATATTTAGAGAACCATTAGTTACCTTTAGTTTTAGTTTTTTAAATCTTCCATCTTTTGCCGTTACTTTAATAACATCTCTATCTAATTTGTAATTCACCGTTCTGGTTCCCAAATGTTCCCATTTTAAAGGTGCAATGGTAAAACTACTTCCTATTAAAAAGATTACGACTAATAATGGTAATGTTATTTTTAGAGTTCTTATAGTTTTCATAGTATTAAATTTTATGTTCGCTAATAAGACTAGTTGAAAAGAAAAAGGTTTAATGAATACAAAAGCCATATAAAAAATTATATGGCTTTAAAAGGTTTTAAGATATGTGATATGGTTAATAAAGTATATTCAATGCTGTTCTATCTGTATCCGTAAATTCTCCATCTTCATCACTGCCAAAGCAAGCCAACATAATCGAATCTGCATCTGGAGAAGTTGGTGTTCCAGGTATCCAAATCGCTGGTGGTTCTACTTGTATGCCTCCAGTGTTTCCACAGCTTTGTCGGTTAATCCAATCCTGATGTCTTAAACCGAGACAATGTCCAATTTCATGGGTGATTACATGTTCATTAACATTAGTACTAAAAGCTTGGGTTCCAGAGTTAATTCTAACCCAAGGATAAGGTTTACCTAATAAATCAGGAAATCCAGCACTTCCGCCTCCATTTGGGTTATTAACTTGGAATACTACGATGTCGGCTGCTCCAATATTTGCGCCAAACGTAAGATTGAAATTAAGACTATTTGGTAATGCATTATAATTGTTAACTGCCCATCGTAAGGCTGTTTGCATCCTTGATGTAAGACCGGCACTTCCTCCTGTAAACCCAAGAATATTGATGTTTCTATTAGCTGGAGATACAATATTGATATCACGATATTGCTTATTTCCATTTTCTAAAGGTTCTAACGCTGCATAAGAATCTAAATCGGATACAGGTACCATAATATCACCTGAGATAAAATATGTATTTGTTTTTTTATCTGGAGTAGTGATTTCTTCAATAGAGACATTATCTATATTGATACCCATATTAAATAATTTATCGAGCTGCTCTTTTGTTGGTTCTTGAATAAATTCTTGTGTTTCTTCGGAAATCTCCTTTTTCTTGCAGGAATAAAAGGTAAAAATAAAAATGGCTAGTAATGTTGAAAATCTAAGTGCTTTCATAGAAATGTATTTAGTTTGATTAGTTAATTTTTATCTAAATAGGGATTCTAATGGGGAAGCTTGTTACCATTTCTCAGACCTGAAAAAAAAGTAAGATTGTAACTGGGATAAATTATAGTGTGTTATTACTTTTAACTTGAAACAAAAGTATAAGGAAACAGTTCATAAAAAAAGGGGATTAGAACCCATATTTACGGGTTAAAATCCCTTTGATAATTTTAAAATCTAACAAAATATGAAGTTTATTCCACTTTTATATAATTTTCTGATCTTGAATACTGTCCGTTTTCATCGATTGCAATTTGCTGATAAGAATTTTTATTCATGACTAGTTCAAATTTAAATACTTGGGTAGTGTCTACAATTTTCATCATTGGACCAGAAGCATATTCTAATCGCTCTTCTAAAATGGTTCCTTTTATGGTATATGTGCCATAACCGAACCATTCATTATTATCTGACGGATCGAAACGTGTCCACATCACTTTTCCCTTGCTATACATTTTTACTTGGCGATAACCATTGATATTATAGATAGTGTCCGAAATTTCATTATGATCATATAAAAACTGATGTTTTAAGTCCCACACACCTTCAAGGTTATATAAGTCCATAGTGCTACTAAAATTATGATTATCGAAGGTGTTAATTGAGAATAAGCTACAGGTAATTAAAAGGAAGAGTTTCATGATGGAATGATTTAATGTTTGACCATCAATAAGTTACGAAAAAAACATGAATTTTTAAACTTAAAACTTCCTTTATAATTGAAATATATATGATTGTGAATAAGAATTTGATAACATCATAAAACAGTAGTGAAAAGTAGGCTTGTTAAAAAGTAAATTTGAACAATTAGAATTATGATATATTACTCGTTAATTATTGGCAGGGTAATTATTATTAAGAAATAAATAGTTTATGACCGAATATGTATTGCTTACCGATGATCAAACTTATTTTGTAGAGTATCTAATTGGAGAATTGGTTTTGTCTAATAGTATAAGTGAGGCGATGAAATTCAATGATGAACATTTAGCATTAAAATTCAAGAAAATGCTTCATAGCTCATGTAAACTTACTACTAGTGTAAATACTTATATAGAATAATGTTATCCGTATTTTATAATAGTGGAAAGGTTTTATTTTGGTAAAAAACTACCTCTATAATGTATTTTATGTTTTTCCCATTTTTTTAATAGTTATCGTCTTTTTGTTGAATTTTATTTACGGTTTTGCCGTATTTTTAAAAAAATATTTAGTATTTAACTTTTTTCTTTAAAAAAAACATATATCTTGCCGTCGCATTAATAGTGAAATTTTCCTCGGAAAAAAATTAGTGTAGAACTAAGTAACTATGGTTCTTAATATATTATACAAACTCAACTACTTAAAATGAAGACGAATAAAATTAAACCACTTGGTTTGGTCAATCTTTTGCCCACCAAATCCTTCAGAAAAAAATATAGGACTTATTTTGATATACTTCATCAATAGGACTTTCTAAGGTTTTTATTTAACCATACGCTTTTAGATATTTTTATACTATTCTATACTATTAAAAATTTCTATGTTTTAGATTTTTTAAAATCCTTATCCTTTTCGAAAATTATTAATTTAAATAAACACAATATCTTTTGCTGTCTGCATAAGGTGTATCTTTTATAAACATTTTGCTACTATGTGAATGCTAACTACATTCTTTTATTAGTAGTAAAACAAACTCAACTTAGAAATGAAAAAAATCAAATTATTAGCGCTTAGCGCTGTAGTGGCAGGATTAGTAATCTCTTGTCAGAAAAATGATGTTAATGAAGCTCAACCTGATTTAGCATCAGACTTATCAATTGAAGAAATAGAAGCTTTAACCAAGGCAGCTGTAAATCCTAATGGTGCTGTAAAAGAAATGATGACAGATTTAGACGGTAATGCTACCATGTATGTTATTTCTGGCGATATTGCTCTAGAGCGTAAAAAACTTTTAAATGGTGACTACGCTATGTTAGAAGGTGAAAACAGCACTAAACAGTATAGAACAACTAATTTGATCAGTGGTGCAAATACTACTATAGATATTTTAGGATTTACAGGGTCTTGTTGTGCTTTAACAACAAATATGCGTACTGGATTACAGTGGGCTGTAAATAACTTTAATAGATTAAACACAAATCTAAATTTTAGATTAACATTTGGATCTAATACAAATGGTGCTGATATGATAGTATTCAATCAAGGAGGAACCGGAGTTGGTGGTCGTGCCGATTTTCCAAGTGGTGGAAGACCTGGTCAATTAATTAGAATTGATGGAGGGTTAGCAAATAGTAATAATAACATCAATGAGCACGTAATCACCCATGAAATAGGTCATGCTGTAGGTTTAAGACATACAGATTATGCGAGAAGAAGATGTGGAAATAATAACGAGGAAAATCCACCAAGCGGTTTTGGAGCAATTCACATTCCTGGTACACCAACAGAAAACAGATGGGGTGCTGCTGGATTGGATTCAGGTTCTATCATGATTTCTTGTTATGATAACAGTACACAAGGAGAGTTCTCTAATTTTGATGTTGTAGCATTAGAGTTCTTGTACTAATAAATAAGCAAAAGTGAAATAATTAAATAAAGATATACCTTATACAGACTAAGAGCCATCTCATTGTTGAGATGGCTCTTTTGCTTATTTATGATGTTATCTTCTGTGTTTTTATATACGTTTAAACACTATTAAATAACTAAACATAGCTATTGATTTGTGCGGTAATTTAAAGTAAATACTTTATAATTAGTTCAAATCCAAGGATAGATAGCTTATGTGGTTTTAATTAAAGACAAAATGGTATTACAATATTTACGTTTTGTATTGATTCATGGTGCTGATATTTGAATCTAACAAACGAATTGTAAACAAAAAAAAGACCACCTAATGGCGGCCTTTTTTGATATTATAAATTCTTTCTTCTTAGTTAGAAGATAACATTGCAAAGAATTTGTCAAGATTTGGTAATAATACAATTCTTGTACGTCTGTTGATTGCCATATTTTCTTCCGTGTCATTTTCAACTAATGGCTGGTAACTGCTTCTTCCAGAAGCGATTAATTTAGCAGGATCTACATTATACTTATTTTGTAATAATCTAGTAATAGAAGTTGCTCTTTTAACACTTAAATCCCAGTTATCTTCTAATGCAGGAGTACTGATAGTTCTAGGATCTGTGTGTCCCTCAATCATTACATCAAGACTTGGCTCTGAGTTAATTACTTGAGCAAGTTTTTCAAGGATATCATTTGCTTTATTACTTACTCTGTAGCTTCCACTATTAAATAGCATCTTGTCCGAAATAGAGATCATTACTACCGTTTGATCAATATCGATAGAAATATCTTCATCCTCTTTTAAGCTGTCATCTAATGAATTCTTCAAATTATGAGAAACTGCAAGATTCATTGAGTCTTGTAATGTTCTAGCACCTTGTAATTTTTCAGGACTAACCTGAGCAAGGGTTTCATTCATTTTCTTTTTGGTGTTGTTAGAGATTACAGCTAGGTCATCCACCATCACCATTTTTTCATTATTAGAGTCTCTTAGAGAGTTAATCTTTGCGTTATAATCAGCAACTCTTGCTTCAATTTTTGCAAATTTAGACTCAAGCTCTTCTTTCTCTACGGTAGTCTTCTGTAATGTACTACGCGTATTGTTTAGATCTTGCTCAAGAGCCAAATACTTCTTCTTTGATACACAAGAGGTAGTCATCAAGGCTCCAGATAATGCGATTAGTGTGAATACTTTTTTCATGGTTATTTAATTAATCTTTTATATGCTACCTAAAACTGATTGTGGAGCATTTTATTATAATTTTACCTACTAAACTTTTCACATTAAATTCTTAAAATATGTTAAAAAGTTTACATAAAAAACATATCCCGTATTGTTTTTACGGTAAATATATCAAGGCTTTTTGCGTAATATTTTGATTTTTAACCATTTGTTTGTTTAACTGCTTTTAAAAAAGAAATATTGTTATTAAATGAATAATTAATATTATTGTAACGCCTTAAACAAAATATCGTCTTACTTAAAAATGAAAGTGCTTTGAATAAAAATTACTTAGGATTTAAAATTTTTGACATTCATGTTTTTGAATAAAGGGAAACTCACGTTCTTATTAACTCTAGTCGGTATAGCTACTTCATCTTTGTTTGCACAATATTCCGATAATACTAAGGCTAAAGTTTTATTGGATTACAAAGAATTGGTCTTAGATGGTAAGAAGACATATTTGCCTATCTACAAGGTTAATCGGCAATATATTATTACTCAGAATAACGAAGAAGAAGGAGTTATAAATAAGGAAATCATCACAAGCGTATATGATGAAAATTGGAATACCAAGGTTTTCAATACTTTTTTGAAAAAGAAATTCGATAAACGTCCTTTTTTGCTTCATTTTAAGGATTCTGTATTCTCTTCACCTGTTGATCATAAAATGGTGGTTACCTCTAGGTATGGTTGGAGAAGAGGAAGAGCACATCAAGGTATAGATATTGATCTTCAGACAGGCGATAATGTAAAAGCTTTACTTGGTGGGAAAGTTAGATATGCAAGACGACATTCTGGTCATGGAAAAACGGTAGTTATAAGACATGAAAATGGTTTAGAAACCGTTTATGCTCATCTTTCTAAATATATGGTAAAAGAAAATGATCTTGTAGAAAAAGGACAAGTTATCGGTAAAGGTGGAGTATCTGGGAATGCTAGAGGAAGTCATTTACATTTGGAAGTGCGCTACCATGGTAAAAGCATACATCCTGAATATCTTTTTGATTTCTCTGAAAATACCAAAGTAAGGTCTGAACAAATTGCGGTTACCAAAAAGTGGATGACGCCTAGATCACATCGTTCTACAAGAAAAAGTAAAATAGTAGTTCAACAAACGATAGAGAAAATAATTGAAGAGCCAACTACTAGAAGTGTTTATGTTGTTCAGAAAGGAGATACATTGCATGGTATCGCTAGGAAACATGACATTGAAGTTTCGGAAATCTGTAAGATTAATGAAATAAGATATAATTCAGTACTAAATATCGGACAAGAAATAGTTATTTACTAAAAACTATTCGGTATATGTTTATGGATCATTTCTAATAAGATATTCTTATCATAAGGTTTTAATATATAGTCGTTTAAACCCGCTTGCATAATCTGTCTATTTAACTGAGTCACATCTACAGCAGTTAGTGCAATAATAGGTGTTTTATGATCAAATTCTCGTATTCTTTTTGTGGTTCCTATACCATTAAGTTTAGGCATGTTTATATCCATTAAAATAATGTCGTAAGAATTATCTTTGGCAAGTTCAATAGCATCAAACCCGTTATCTATTGTTGTGCATTCAAAATTTTCTTTGGATAAAATTTTATTAGCTACTAATAAATTTAGTTTATTGTCATCAACTATTAGTGCTTTTTGTTTTTCATTCCCTGTAGACTCATTATTTGTGCTCGCATTTTCGTTCACAGTTTCTAAGTCTACTACAAACGCATATTCAGATCCTGCATGAGAATTATTTTGTACGATAATTTCTCCTTCAATAGATTTAGCCAATCCTCTTACGATTAATGAATTAAGTCCACTTCCTAAATACGATTTTTTCACCTTATCAATATCAATAAACTCTTGGTATATAGATCTTTCATCTTCTTTTGTAATCTCGTTTCCATCATGCTTAATTTTAAAAGAAATATTATTCATACTTCCTTTTTTGGTAATTAAATTGACAGAAAAAACAATATTTCCATTTTTAGTAAAGCGTAAGGCGTTACTAATCAAGTTCATTAAAATTTGTGAAAGGATAGAAGAATTTCCAATAAGCTTTTCTGGAATTTCATCATCGAACTCTAAATTTAGTGTATTACCACTATTTTCGGTAGCGTAACTAAAAGAATTAACCACATTTTGAGTTAGTTCTCTAAGATCAATCTGCTGCTTATCAACCTCTATTTTTTCAGTTTCCAGCACATTAACCTGTAATACATTATTGATGAGCGTTAATAGATAATCTCCAGAAAACTTTAGGGATTTAAGATTTTTATTATCCGACAATTCTGGGTGTTCATTTACCAAAATATTGGTTAATCCCATAATTCCGTATAACGGAGTTCTTAATTCTTGACTCAAAGAAGAAATAAACTCTTGATTTTTTTGTTCTTTTTTTTCTGTAGAACTAATTAAAGTACTTAATTCATCATTTTTCCGTTTAAGTTTAGATGCTAAACTGATATATCGAAAACCTAAAAAAATGACTACTGCTAAAAGAACAATTATTATAGGGAAAATATACATGGGTTGTTTTTTATAACAAAATAATAAATATCGGATTTATCTTACAAGTATCAACGGGTGTTTTTTTTGTTAATATGTGATTTTTGATGTTTTGTACGGTTTATTCGTAGTTTGGTAGAGTTTTTGAAAGTAATTAACAGAAAAAAGTAAGGGATTAGTTATCTTTAACGACTATATGGCATAAAGGAAGAATGAAGACGAAATCAACTGTTATATCGATATTTTTTTTGTGGTTTGTAGCTACGCTACAGGCACAAATAGAAAAACCTATTTCATCTTTACAAATAGACAAAAACAGTGATTTAAAAACCAGTACTTATAAACTTACTCCGGGTTTAACAAAACCTAAAAACAACTTTTCTTTATATACCAGCTTAGAAGATTCTATTCGATTTAATAGAACGCAGAAACCTTTTGATATGACAGGTAATAATGGACTTTTAAAACCAAATTTTAAGTCAGTTCCTAAATGGTTTCAAAAAGATAAAGAAATAAAGGAAGAATATAAATCAGACCAGTACTTGGGTGATTTTAAAAGTAATTCAGAGTTTGTTTATCTTATTTATAGGGACCATGAATCAGTAGACGGAGATTTAGTACGAATCTTTTTGAACGATGATGTTATCCGTTCTAGTGTTTATTTAGATGCTGTTTTTCAGGGTTTTAAAATTGATCTTATAAAAGGTTTTAATAAAATCGATATTCAAGCTTTAAATCAAGGTACTTCTGGTCCAAATACCGCAGAATTCCAACTTCATGATGACCAGGGTAATATCATTACCGCTAATGAATGGAACCTTACAACAGGTGTAAAAGCTACTTTAATAGTAGTAAAGGAATAATTTTTTCATCCATTTTTATTCGACGATCTACCGTTTTTTTAAGTGGTTTCCACTACTTTTTATAACTTCATATAAAAGTTTTTTCAATTTTTTTTAGAAATAATGTGATTTTTTAATCATAAGGTATACTTATATAGAAAATGGAATCTAAAAATGAGTAAGGAAGAAGAATTTACTCGCATTATTAAACAAAATGAAGGTGTTATTTTCAAAATAACAACCGTGTATACAGATCAATCTGAAGACCAACAGGATTTGTATCAGGAAATAGTGTATCAATTATGGAAAGCCTATGATAGTTTTAGAGGTGATGCCAAAATTAGTACCTGGATGTATAGAGTTGCCTTAAATACTGCAATAACTAGATTAAGAAAGGAAAAAAGAAAAGGAAGCAAAGTTGGGATTGATCAGGTAGTATTGAAACAGACAGAGAATTACGACACGGAATTCGAAGAGAAATTAAAGGTTGTATATGCTCATATAAAAATGCTTAATGATCTCGAAAAAGGTTTGATTTTATTACTATTAGAGGGAAAAAAGTACGAAGAGATAGCTACAATTACTGGATTAAGTGCTACAAATGTTGGAACACGTATTTCTAGAATAAAACAAAAATTGAAGACGCAAATAATTAAAAAATAAATGGGGATGGAATTAGAGGAAATGCAAACAGTATGGTCTGATATAAGTGACCAATTAGAAAAACAAAAAAAATTAACCGATAAAATGATTATTATGATGACACAGGAGCGATACAGAAAAAAATGGAACAAAATTGCCTATCCAGAGATTTTAGGAACTATTATTTGTTATGCAATGGCTATTTTAATAATTGTAAAGTTAAACACCCTTGATACTTGGTATAATGCAGTATTTGGAGTTAGTTGTGCCATTATATTATTAGTATTGCCAGTTTTGTCATTGCGATCCATTAATAAAATGAGTAGTATTAATTTTTATGAAAATACATATAAGGATACATTAATTACCTATACAAAACACAAAAAACAATTCCAATCACTTCAAAAAGCTTCATATTATTTGAGTTTTTTATTGATATTTTTAATTCTTCCGGTTACCTCAAAAATAATAGGAGGGAAGGACTTGTTTGATGATGTAGATAAACTTTGGTCAATAGCATTTTTTATACCTTTTGGGATTATCTTTTTCATATTCTTCGCAAAGTGGGTAAAAAAGATATATGGTAAAAACATGGAAGCAGCAGAGAATATCCTTAAAGATCTAGAGGAATAAGATGTAGATAGCTTTATACAAAACAAAAGCAGTATTAATTTAAATACTGCTTTTGTTTAAAAGGAATTATAGGTTTTATGAAATCCATCCTTTATTGTTTGCATATTTAGAGAACCAAATTAGGAATGCTCCAAATACCACAATACAAATAGGCATATAAATTCGTTGACCAGTTAATGCTACAAAATCCTGAATAAAGAAATTATAAAATTGTTGGGCAAGTACAGTTACTAAGGAAATGATAAACAATATGATAGCCCATTTTTTCTTTATTAGTAATGCAATAGATCCAAGAGTTCCAGAAAACACAGCTATTGCAAAAACGGCAGTTACCCACGCGGGAATATTGTTATAAAAGTTTTGATCTGCTTCTGGCATCGTTTTTAAGATCTCATCAGTCATGTATGCCTGTGCCAAATAGGCCATCACTCCCATAAGATTCCATAATAATGCAATAACGCTTATAATCCAGAACCAGATGGGGATTTTGATATTTGTATTCATAATTGATTGGTTATTAAGTTGTTTTGTAAAAACAATGTAGTTATAAACATTGTAATACCAAAATTATGTATTACGTCTATAGAATTATTACTCGTTTAATCTTTTATTTTATGTAAACAACAGTTAGTTTTTGTAAATTTAAAAACTAACTAATTTTTATAATATGAATCTCTTAAGGCAATGGAACAAAGTATATCGTGTATGCTGTTTATTATTGATTAGTGTAATGATTTTATCAGTATCGTCTTGCAATAATAGAGAAGAGGTATTTGACAAGCATTTTGTTCATTCAGTATATATTTGGCTTAAAAATCCAAATAATCCAGACGATAGAAAGAAATTTGAAGTTGCGTTAGATAAATTTTTAAAAACCTCTAAATACGCAAAAACCAATTTTGTGGGAACTCCCGCAGGAACAGATAGGGAAGTAGTAGATAATACCTATACCTATAATATTGTTGTAACTTTTTCTTCTAAAGAAGAACAGGATTTATACCAAAAAGAAGATGCTCATCTTTTATTTATTGAAGAAGCTTCTTTTCTTTGGAATAAGGTACAAATATATGATGCTATTGGCTTGAATTAGATCTTATGCTATTAAGAACTTTGATCTAAATAAGATCCTAAATTGTCTAGGGAGTCATCCCAGAATTTTTCATAGAATTTTAACCATTTGCTAACTTCTATAAGTGGTTTGGTATCTGCACTACAAAAGCGTTCTCTTCCTCTTGTACTTATAGTAATCAGACCAGCATCTTCAAGCGTTTTTAAATGTTTAGTAACACCCTGTCTACTAATGTCGAATTGACTAGATACCTGAGTGATAGGAAGCGCGGTTGCTGTAACAACAAGAGCGTGAAAAATTTCGCGTCTTGTGGGATCTGCAATAGCCTTCAATATACGAGTGATTTTATCCTGCATGAACTTCTTGAATTAAATAATTTAAAAGACCAGTTAAGCAGTTATCCCATCCACCATTAAAACTGGTATACATTTCAATAGCTGTTGTACCAGCATAATTAGAAATCCCTGAATGTTCTAATACCAATTTAGTGCCTTCAGAAGTTTCAGTAAGTTCCCATTTCACTATGGTATCTACGTCGGTACCTTCAATCTTCCAAGTATAGATTAGGGTGTAAGGTGTTGCTTGTTTAATAATGCCAATAATAGGTTCGCAATTTTCTTTATCAGGTGAGTTAAAGGTATAATGGTAACCTACTTCAGCATTGAAATCAGCAGGTAGAAACCAATTGGATATTTCTTCTTGTTTGGTAATAGCATTCCATATTTTGTCAATTGGATGTTTAAGAATACGTTCTTTGATAATTCGATCTTTCATGATGTTCGTTTTTTAAATGATTAATATTATGCAACTTTACGGTTGCTAATTTAATCAAAATTATTTAATACGCAACATTTTGGTTGCATTTTTTAAATATTGATCAAATACTATCTATATGAGTAGGGTGTAAGTTAGCTTTATATCTCTGTAGTTACTCTTTACCAGTTGTTCCATACCATTTAGCAATAGTATTTTCCGCTGGTTTAAATCTTGGAGAAAAATCTAAATTGGTAGGCGCATTTTCTTTTTTAGATTGTATGTTCCATTGCCAAATATATGATCCTGCAAACCATTCTTTGTCCCAAAATTCTTCAAAAAGCGCTTGGTAGGCGAGTTGTTGTGTTTTGTCAGACTTTTGCTTAGATAAGATACTAAATGCTGATCCCCATTCCCATGGTTTAATGGTAGCAGAAACTTCGCTTTTATAACCTACTTCAGTAAACAAGATTGGTTTATCATGTTTTTTGGATAAACTTGATAGCGTTTTTGTATATCTTTCCCAACCCTTTTTGATTACATCTAGATCGGGCGATGAGACTTCAGTTAAAGGGAAATACGCCTGGATACCAATATAATCTAATTCATCCCAAAATTCAACATTCTCAAACTCACCATCCCAATTCGCTGCATACGTTAGCTTACCTTGATATACATTTTTAATTTCTTTAACTAATTCGATCCATTTTTTTGGTTGATTTTCCAATGAACTTCGCAATTCTGTGCCAATACAAAATAATTCAACATTTGTATCTGCTGCCATTTTAGCGTAATGCAGCATATTTTTACGATAAGACTCAAACCAAATATCCCAGTTCTCTTTCTTAGCATGGTTTATATTGGATCTCCAACCAGTACCTAACCACAGGTGTGGTTTTAGCATGACATGTATGTTGTTCTCTCGAAGTGCTGCTATGGTTCTTAGATGAAGACTATCTCTTTTTGACCATTTACCAATTTCTTTAGGAATCCGCATTTCCATAGATTCTTCGTTTTCTTGATCTAAAAATGGGACTACTGCTACCCATTCTATGTTCGTTTTAATAAGATCATCAATTGCATCAAAATCTTCATTAAACCAACCAAAAACACTCATACCACGATGTTTTCCATCCTTTTGATACAAATCTTTAGAGATTCCTGTATTGTTTTCAACCGTTTGTATCCAATTGTAATCAAAATTCTCAAAACTGTTTTTAAAGATTAAGAGTTTATAAATTCCAAAAATTAAAACTAAAGGCATCAGAAGTCGTACTGAAAATTGTTTAGACATTATTTTGAAACCTCTTTTTTTGTAAACTCTTATAAAATATCTTAAGACTAAATAGATTAGAAATAATATCACAAAGAAAATGTGTATTACAATGGCAAACCTTGTTTTAACCAAAGCATTTCCAAATATTTCGAAAGATTCTGAAAATGTAAGCCCTTGATTCATAGCGCCAATTATAACAAGTGTTATGCTAAGAAACCAAGTGAATATATATACCAATAATGCAGGAAAAATTTCTTTTTTTATAGTATTTATTTTCTTCATTTATTTAAATGCAACCAGCTAATAATTATTTGTTTTTATGATTAATATAGGATATAGTTCTCTGTATTATATTTTATAAGAAGCTTTAGATCATAAATTGTTACAGTTCATAATGTAAAAGTATTTTCCCATAAAAATTCATCAACTTTAATCGTCTCAATTTTCTTTTCATTTATCTTTGCAAAAGATATGAGATTTTTTTGTGTCCTTTTATCCATTTTCATACTTGGTTTAACAATAAAACCATGCGAAGATGCTTTTGAGATAAATGAAGAGGGTAAATTTTCATTTTATGGAGATCATGATCATTCTCATGATGAGGAAGATTCTTGTTCGGAACTTTGCATATGTCTATGTTGTGGGGTAACCATTACCTATGAATTACAAAAACAATATGTTTTAGAAATAAAACCTGAAATTATTTCTAAAGATGATTTCACAATTCAACCACAATATATATATCACTTTCTTTCTGATATATGGCAGCCGCCACGGTTTATGTCCTAATTTTTAATTGAATTCATTCGAATTCTATTTATAGATACATAAACTAATTTTAATTTTTATTTCATAATGAAAAATACAATATGGAGTGTTGTGCTCCTTATTTTCTCATTTGCATATGTAAATGGGCAAACACATAGTATTACGATAAAAGTATTATCAGAAGATACAAATGAACCACTAATTGGTGCAACAGTTTATTTAAAAGATATAGATAAAGGTAGTATCACTGACTTAGATGGTATTGCCGTAATAAATGATATTCCAAAAGGAACATACGTGTATAAAGTGTCTTTTTTGGGTTTTAAATCTATTGAAAACACGATTGAAATACCTTATCCAGAGATCTTAACAGTTTATCTTCATGAGGATGGAGAAGCGCTAGAAGAAGTAATTTTGGAATCTAATCGTAGCACAAGAACTTTTAAAAGAATTCCTACTAGAATTGAATTTATTGGAGGAGAAGAGTTAAGCGAAAAGAATGCAATGAATGCTACCAATATTTCTATGGTATTGAGAGAAAGTACAGGAATACAAATGCAACAAACTTCATTAAGTAGTGGAAATGCTAATATAAGAATTCAAGGTCTTGATGGAAGATATACACAACTTCTAAGAGATGGTTTTCCTTTGTATTCTGGTTTTTCTAGTGGTTTAAGTATTCTACATATTCCTCCTTTGGATTTAAAGCAGTTTGAGATTATTAAAGGAAGTTCTTCTACACTTTATGGTGGTGGTGCGATCGCTGGTTTAGTAAATTTAATTTCTAAAACACCAGAAGAAGAGCCAGATATGGATATTATGTTAACACAGACTCATGCTTTAGGAACTACAGGAAATGTGTTTTATAGTAAAAGGAATGAAAAGTTTGGAGTCACTTTATACGGATCTGGTCATTACCAAAAGGCTTTCGATCCAGATGATGATGAGTTTAGTAATCTTCCTGAAACAAAATCAATTGCTATTAACCCAAAGTTTTTTTATTATCCATCGGATAAAACAACCTTTTGGTTCGGAGTTAATGCCACCTATGATGATAGGTTGGGAGGTAATTTAGATGCTATAGAAAATAATGCAGATAATCTATATGCTGAAGAAAATATTTCAAGACGTTTAAGTACACAAACCTTATACAAAAGTAACATTGATGCTGAAAAATCATTTTATATCAAAAATAGTTTTTCCTATTTCGATAGGGATTTAACAGTACCTACCATTAATTTTAAAGGAAACCAGTTAAACTCATTTACAGAGGCTGTTTATAAGAATATAGGAGAAAGAACAGACTGGGTTTTTGGAGCTAATTTGTATATTACTGATTTTGACGAAGAGTCAATAGGTTTACAACGTGATCAAAGTGATCTTACTGCAGGAATATTTGTAAATAATATCTATGATTTTACTGATAATTGGATATTAGAAACAGGTTTTAGAGCAGATTATACTAAGGATTGGGGGTTTTTTCCATTACCAAAAGTTTCATTACTATACAAGGCTAATCAGTCATTCTCTAGTAGAATAGGTGGAGGACTAGGGTATAAAATCCCTGATATTTTTACCGAAGAAGCAGAATTTATCAATTTTAATAACATACTAGGTATTGATAAGGATAATTTAGAGGCTGAAAGATCTTATGGCGTAAATCTTGATTTTAACTACGAAACCTATTTAACTGATGAGATAAATTTTTCGGTAAATCAACTGTTCTATATTACCGCTATTCAGAAGGGATTGTTACTTACAAATACAGGTACTGGATTTTTTCAATATGAAAATGCTGATGATAATATTGTTAGTAGGGGAGCCGAAACTAATATTAAATTTAGTTATAAGGACTTTAGGTGGTTTCTTAACTATGCATTTATTGATACTAGGTTAAATTATCTAGATGGTAATCCTCAAAAGCCTTTGACTGCAAGACATAATGCGGGTAGTGTTATCATGTATGAAAATGAAAAATGGAGATTAGGTTTTGAATCGTATTATATAGGAAGACAATTATTATCCGATGGAACTGAAACTACCGATTTTATTAAAATGGGGCTTTTAGGAATGCGTAATTTTAATTGGGCCACCGTTTTTGTGAATTTTGAAAATTTCACGGATCGAAGACAGAGTAGATTTTCTCCATTAGTTTCAGGACCAAATGATAATCCAACTTTTGCAGAAATTTATGCGCCAACCGATGGTTTTATCCTAAGTGTTGGCATTATTATTAAACCCTTTGGTCAAAAACATCATCATTAATATATCTAGAACATAGAACATCTTACTTGTAGTTTAGTGAGATGTTCTATGTTTTTAAGTATTCACTTGTTTTTTTAATCCTAATGAGATAAAGTAGTCTAGTTTTTAGTAGTTACTTCTAACTTATACCCAACACCATGAATGTTTACAATCTTAACTTCAGCATTGTTAGTTAATTTTTTACGTAATTTGGAAATGAACATATCTAAACTTCTACCAACGATAACTCCATTATCTTCCCAAACTTCTTTGATAAGTTGTTCTCTTTTTATAATCTGATTCGGTTGACGTGCAAGTAAGTTTAAAATTTCACTTTCTTTAGTTGTTAAACTAATTTCGGTTTCATCTTTAACTAGCTTTTGTTGGTCCGGAAAAAATAGAAATTCTCCAATAATCCTGTGATTAGAGTTCACTTCTGTAGTGTTATTTTGTTCTTTTCTTTTGAAAAATGTCAAGCTAGACATTGCAATCAAAAGTAAAACTAATAGAGAAAAAGTATATACATTACCTACACTACCATATAAAGAGTGATCGGTATCATCTAGCATCATTACTTTGATGGTATAGCAGCTTTCTGGAAGGTTTCTACCAATACAAGAAATACTATTTTCTTCAATAGGTCCTAATACTTCATAGCTGTAAGACACTTCTTTAGTAGTACAATCTATTAGTTCTGTAATGTAATTTTGTGGAAGTTTCGTTTTTTTCAATTCTACATCTATAATCTCTACCAACTCTTCAGGATTAATGGCAATTTCCTTTTGAAAAGATATTTCATATGTTTTATCGGAGATTCTTTTTATAGGTAATACTAAGGAAGTAGTATCATTATTTTTTAACAGCAATTGATTTCCAACTGACCTTAAAGCTACTTTTACTTTTTCTGGATAAAAAGATATAGGTTTTGCAGAGAAACTATAAATAGATATATATCCAATTAATACAACAACAAGAATAGCGACTACTTTTACCTTTTTTTTCATGAATATGGCTTATTATTCTATTATTTACATATTATTTACAATTGTGATACACTTTTTTACAACTCATTTATATAGGTAATCCTATACCAAAACTACTTTAGCTTCAAGTAATCAAAAAATAATATCTATGAAGACTAAAGTAAGAATTCGAGCGAATAAATGGAGTGATTTATTTGTTAAAATCTATCTATCCATAATTACCATTACATCGCTATATGCTTGTTCAGAATCAAATGATTATATAACAACAGACTCAGGATTGAAGTATAAAATTATAAAAGCGGGTAATGGGCCTAAAGTAATTGCTGGTCAGGAAGTACTAATCCACGAGACAACAAGATATATGAATGATTCTCTTGTATATACTTCTAGAAATAGACAAAATCCATTGAAAATTCTAGTAGGAGGAAATCAGGTGATTAAAGGAGTAGAAGAAGGTTTACTTGGAATGCAAAAAGGTGAAATTAAGGAATTAATAGTTCCTCCATCTTTAAGCAAAAGAACAGGTAATATAACATTTCCGCATCCAGACTCTACATTACATTATGATATTGAATTAATAGATATTATAGATCAAAATCCAACATCATTATTAGATTCGATCACTGTAATGAAAATATCAGTTGATAGTAGCTCACTAAGATGGGAAGGATTTAATAAACTACATACAGGTGGTCATTATGGTACAGTAAAATTTTCAAGTGGCGAATTTTATAAAAAGGACGATAAAATTGTAGGAGGAGAATTTATTGTAGATATGAATACTATTGTAAATATAGATGGTGGTTATAATGAGGGATTAGTAGATCATTTAAAAAATGAAGACTTCTTTGATACAGAGAAATATCCAATCGCTAGGCTTTATATTAGAGAAGTACTGTACAAGACTAATTCTGAAGTAACAATACAAGCAGATTTAATGATAAAAGACATCAATAATACGATATCATTTGATGCCAATATCGATGAAAATGATAGTAGAGTAAAGTTTCAAACAAAGTTTGCAATTGATAGAACAAAATGGGGTATAACGCATGCTTCAGGAAGTATTTTCGGTGGTGTAGCTGATAATCTTTTATCTGATGAAGTACAATTTGACGTGGTAATTTTAACAGAATAAAATCTCTAAAAATCAAATAGATTCTGTGTAATTGACAAACCATAAAAAAATCCTGACATATTTTATGATAAATAATCTGCATAAATCCATAAAAGGAGTTAGTTTTGCAGCCCTAGAAATAAGAAAATATGTCGGATTCAACTACGGAATTACAGGAAAAAAAGACTGGTAAGGATTTATATAGTTATCAAAAAGGTGCTATAAATAAAATTTTTAAGTGTTTTGAAGATGCTAGAGAGGATTATCATTTGTTGTACCAATTACCTACAGGTGGAGGAAAAACAGTTATTTTTTCCGAGATTGTTAGGCAATATCTTAAACATCATAATAAGAAGGTATTGGTGATGACACACCGTATAGAACTATGTAAACAAACATCTAGCATGCTTACTGGTTTTGGAGTGGTGAATAAAGTAGTTGATAGTAAAGCGAATTTAGATGATCAAGCTAATTATAGCTGCTTTGTAGCAATGGTGGAAACCTTAAATAATAGGTTGAATGAAGACAAATTAGATATTTCTGATATAGGATTAGTGATTATTGATGAGGCCCATTATAATTCATTTACCAAATTATTTAAGTTTTTTGAAAGATCTTTCATCTTAGGAGTAACAGCAACTCCATTGAGTTCTAATGTAAAACTACCAATGAAAGATAATTATGATGAATTAATTGTTGGTGAAACGATAGAATCTCTAATAGAGAATGAGTTTTTGGCTAGAGCAGAAGTGTTTGCCTATAATATGGGACTTACCTCTTTAGAGGTTGGATCCAATGGAGATTATACGGTGAAATCTTCTGAAGATTTATATACCAATAGTTCTATGCTGGGTCAATTAGTACAGGCATATGAAAAACATTCTAAAGGTAAAAAGACCTTAATCTTTAATAATGGAATTAACACATCCTTGCATGTATATGATACGTTTAGGTCTGCTGGATATGCTATTGCTCATTTAGATAATACAGCAACAAAAAAACAGCGTAAACAAATATTGAAATGGTTTAAAGAAACTCCCGATGCTATTCTTACGTCTGTAAGTATTCTTACTACAGGTTTTGATGAGCCTACAGTAGATACTATTATTTTAAATCGGGCGACCAAATCCTTGACTTTATATTATCAAATGATCGGAAGAGGATCACGTATACTCAAAAATAAATCAACATTTAATGTAATTGATTTAGGAAATAACTATCATAGGTTTGGACCTTGGGGAGCAGATTTAGATTGGCAAAAAATATTCAATTCTCCTGATTATTATATGGATAAACTTCTTAATGATGAGGAAATTGAAAGTAAGTTTAAACATGAAATGCCAGAAGAGTTAAGAGCAGAATTTGCAAACTCTAAGGAAGTATATTTTGATATTAAAGAAACTTATAAAGATTCTGTACGAAACGGAGAGTCATCAAAGGTTGTACTGGAAAGATCTATTGCTCAGCATGCCAAAATATGCATAGAGAATAGCGAAGATGTCTATGATGCTATTGCACTTGCAAAAATGTTAGGTGATGATATAGATCACAGAATTCAGAGTTATGCAAAATGTATAAGTAGAAGCACCCATAATTTTTTATCTTGGTTAAAAGATGATTATAGAAAAAAACTGAATGCTTACTTACGTGAAAACTTTGATGAAAAATTTGAAGAAATACACGGAAGACCACCGGAATAAGGATGGTTTAAATTTCTGGGAATTTCCAGGCGATAAACCGACTTATTTTATTTCCAATAGGCATATCAACAGTTTTGTGTATTGCCTTTAATTTATCGAGTTGTTTATACACTTTTGTTAGGTTTTCTTTTTTCGAAACCAATGAGGTGAACCATCCTACTTGATTTCTATAGGATACGCTTTGTTTAATCATTCGTTTTATAAAGAGTGCTTCGCCACCATTGCACCATAATTCATTGGCTTGTCCGGCGAAATTAAGATTAGGCTCTTTGATCTTTAGATTTTTAAGTTTCCTAAGAGTGCCTTTGGTAGCTTCTTGCTCTGAAGAATGAAATGGGGGATTGCACATCGTAAAATGATAGTACTCCTTTGCTTTTATGATATTTTCAAAAATAAAAGCATTACTCGTTTGATGTCTAATTTCAATCTTTTTATCCAGATTAGGTGTAAGTTTAATATTATTTCTAGCACTTGATATCGCAGTAGGATTAATATCTGAACCTACCATTTTCCAATTATATATTTGAGATCCCAGAATTGGATAAATACAGTTAGCTCCAACTCCTATGTCTAAACCTTTAATAGGAGTGTTGATATTTTTATATTCGATTAAATCAGCAATATGATGAATATACTCAGCTCGACCTGGTATTGGAGGACATAGATACCCTTCTGGGATATCCCAATCTTTCAGATTATAATGATGAATTAATATAGCTCTATTTAATTCTTTTACAGATTTTGGATCTGAAAAATCGATAGTCCGAGAACCTTTAGGGTTAAAAATAACATATTTTGTCAGTCCGTTATTAGCTATACAGAGTTTATCAAAGTTATAAGGTGAATTATGAATGTTATTTGAGTGCATAATTTGACTAAAGCTTTTTCAAAGCTAAAATATTTATATATGTTACAATAATAACGATAAATAAAGTTATTATCGTTTTTAAATCAACAGATGGAATAAAGAAAGACGTTAAACCAAACATCATTATGAAGTATAATTTGGTTTGTTTTAAACTTTTTAGAGGAATTTTAATACAATTGTTAGGTGAAAAACATAAAAAATTCGTTGAAATACAATTTAATATCGTTGAAATACCGTGTTAATTTTGTTAAAATTACTGTTTTATTGTGTTAAAATTGTGTTTTCAACCAATTTCAATACGATTTATTTAAACTGTAGCTTATTTACGGTCTAACCGTAATGGTAAAATTTTAACATTTTAGTGTTAAAGCATCGGATCTATGATATTTAAAAGGCTTAATCAAAAAATACTAAGCAAATATTAACATTTTTCATTAACACATGATATTTGTTAAAAAAGTAATTAACAGTTTGAAAGTCAATGTTATTAAAACTTCGTATAGGGGAAAATACCCTATTTTGTGTTTGTATAATTTTCTACCTTTGGATTGATCGATCGACACAATCATTATTACACAAATCAATATCAGATTTTAAAAGTTCTTTTTAATAACTGAAATAATCTTAACGAAGGCTTATTTAAATAGGGATCATATTCCTTAATTAAAACCAGAAAGAATAAGTAGGTTTTTTCCTTCTGTTCTTATGAATTTAGTATCAATCAACAACAACAACAACGAAGGCCATGAAATTTTTAAGAGTATTATTAGTGTTATCGATTTTTGCATCTTGTGCTACAGAAGATGATTATGTACCATATGAAATAGAACAAGTGTTTTCTGAAAATCTAGATAAAGTAATTAAAGTAGATATTATATATGTACAACCATCAAACAAATCCAGTAAAGTTTCTTATGGTCTAAATGAAAATCATTTTATTACTAATTTAAATGGAAGCTTTTTTCATAGATATGGAATTGGGTTAGAGATGGGAGAAGTAAAAACACTATATAACGATGAGTTATATGACTTAAAAGACAATAGAGGTGAGGAATCTAGAGTGTTTTTAAGAGAAACTCAGGACTTTTATAATACCAATAGAATGAATATATATGTTATGAAAAGATCCAATACAGTTGCAATTGCAGGTATAGGAAAAGATAAGAGAGCTTTAATAACAGATGAGTTTTTATACACATCTACAGCTCCACATGAAATAGGACATGCACTTGGGTTACATCATTATCCAGAGGAAGGAAATATTATGAGTCAAATTAGACCATATTTGAGAAAGGATTTCACAAATGCGCAAGTGAATACTTTGAAAGAAACATTAGATAAAATATCAGAATAAAAGAATTTATATTAAATCTTAAACAACAACAAGCCCCAATCAAGGCCCCAATTCTTTCGAACTAACCCTTTAGTGAATGTGCACCATTCAGAACAATTTTACGACAATTATCAAGTAAGTTTGTTCAGAGCAAATCAAACGAATTGTATGAAAAATTCAGTTCGTTTGATTTTTTAGTAAAAAAAGTTAAATACTATAAAAAGTCTGTGTTTACCGGTAGAAGTACCATATTTATTCAATTATTAAAAATACCCTACATGGGTATTTTTTATTTTTGGCATTTCCATTTCAAAAGTTCTAATCTCGAACTCGTTTCGCTTCAAACGTCTTGAATAATATACCCTTATAAGCTCTTATAAAACAGATGTCTTTATTATCGGGGTCTATCCAAACTTTTACATCATACGTTTTTCCACTATCAGCATTATAAATGGTCCCTCCAGTTAATTCGCCTTCATTATATGTGAGATTATTTAGAATATCCATTCCAATAAGTTGGCGCTTCCTTAAAGAAGGGTTAGGATTTTTGTTATCTAATCCATTAAAATTAGATATAGGGTTTTTTGCTCTTGTTTTTATTTTCCCAAAAAAAGTGTTCCCATCCTTATAAATCTCGATAATTGAGCCCCCTTCTATTTGCCACATATCGATATAAGCGTCAGGTGTAATGATAGGCTGGGTGGGTAAACAAGCAATAAGTAAACAGAACAAAAACCTCATTAAAGAAAAATATAACTAGTCAATTTATTTTTCTAATATAAGTATAATTCCTGAATCCTATTTTTAAAGAGGTGAAATAGGTATATAACAAAATCTAGGAAATACTTTATTTTCCTATTAAAAATATAGAATGGACGTCAAACTTTTAATGAAAGTGTCTTTGATTATTTCTTATCTAAATCTAAAATATCCTTTATTTCTACCTCCATATAGTCAGCTATCTTTTGTAGTCTTTCAAAATCTTTAGCAAGGTTTTTACGCTTTACTACATAATCTCCTGCCTGCGGGCTAACTCCTAATGTCTTAGAAATACCGTATACCGTTTTGGCTCCTTTACTTTTCTTAAGGAGTCTTTTCAAATTCTTATTTACCATAATTCAAATATACAAGGGAATTTTTAATATACAAATAAAATTTTATTAAAAATATATTTGATTAATAAATATATATATGTATATTAGCTCCAAGCTAAACCAAAAATCATCACCTATGAAACGCTCATTTATTGCTGCACTTTTAATTGTTTCCTTGGGATATTCTGCAACGAATCCCATAAATGAAAATGATAAAAACAAAAAGGGGAAAGAGTCTAAAAAAGAAGAAAAGTCTGTAAGTTCTAAGAACTTTCACTCTGTTAAAAAATGGAAGATTACCATCGAATATGTGAATGGAGCTGTAATTTCTAAGACCATTACTTTGAATAATGATATATCAAGAAGTCCTTTGGAAAATGCTTTTCAGGAAGCTGAGAAATATATGAAGACACTGAAAAATGTTAAGAGTTATAACGTATCACCAGTATCTAAAAATAACTTCGTGTTATTAGCAGGAGGAAAATAAATTACAATATTAGTAGCCTCAAAACTACTACGGAGATTACATTACCTACTTATGAAGAGACAGCTTTTTTAGCTGTCTTTTTTATTAATATATTGAGAATTCTAAGATGTATTCTTGATTTGTAGCGTTGACATCTTCAGTATTATCAATCTCATTATCAAAGAGACGAGAAAGATTATTACCTGCCAGATCTTCTATAGTTTGATTGAAGTTTATTTGGTAGTTTCCTAATTTCCATTTCTTTTTAGGTAGGAACTGAATTATCCTTTCATTATTTGATAACTCCCATGTACCTCTGATTATCTGGTTTTTATAACTAATGTTAATATTGTCTATAAGACTTCCATAATCTAAGGGCTCATAGCATTTAATAATTAGGGGAGATAGTGATTCTTTTTTTGGATGTTCTATATGCCATTGCGATATGTTTGGTTTAGAACGATCGGCATCTATGATAGAAAAACTTTTTATATAATCCTTTTGCATCGATATACCATTACTATCTTTTATATTTTTTGAAATTATTATCCTATAATTTTCTCTAGGTGTAAAGACTGAGCCTAATAATTGGTTAGGTATCAGTTTTCGTTTTTGTCTTCCCGGTTCGATCCATAACGTTACCAGAGTTTTATCCCTATTAATTAATATATTTTCTAGTGGTAATATAGCTCTAGATAGGGTGTCTCCTTTAGCGTTTATAAAATGAAAATAATCATATACGTTATTTCTATTTATTGGGTTTGAAAACTTAATGTACCATTTTAAAATATTCGACGGTAGTTTGGAAGATGTTGGATATATCTCTACTACAGATAATTTGTTGTAGTTTTTTGGTATAGGTATTTTGAAATAAGTAATAGAATGGTTGTAAACCAAGGTGTAAATCCGATCCCATCCTAGCGGTACTACAGGAGTAAAATGTAATGAATCTTCTTCAAAAAAAGTCTTGCCAAGGATTGGAGTAGTACTAGTGATCAAATCTTCTTCTATTTCTCCATTATATAAGAATATCTTCTTTTCTAAAGAATCATCATGATTAAGTATTGTGATTTTATCTTTGGTAAAAATGAAATCATATTTTTTCTGACTTAAAAGATCAGATGATAAGATGAGTAAAAAAATAAAAGTGTACTTCAAAGCCTAAACTAATAAGTGTACTAATAGCAATAAGAAACTAAGTTATTTTACCCACCAACTATTCCCTGTTTTTAAAGCAAGGTTTCCATTGGATTCACGTTGAACAATAATGAAACCATTATCACCCATTTTATCCAGTTGTTGAACATTTACATACGGTAAGTTTACATAGTCAACACCTTCGGCGGCTCCTTTTTTTACTACAGGTTTAGTTAATTCTCCCTGAAACGATTCTAAATCTTTAAAATCCATTTTCATAAGAGGTCTATTGGTATTAGCTATTAGCAAATAACGATTTCCTTCGCTAGCAATTTCTATCATATCTACTGGAGAATTTCCACTTCCTAATTCTGCCACAGTTTTCCCTTTATGATGCTTACCTTGTTTTATTTTGTCTATCGGAAATACAACTAAAGGAGTACAAGTATAACTAGCTACAATCTGTGAAGTTCCGTTAACAGTTGTTGGAATAAATGTTTTAATAGGCGCATGAGTTTCATATTTACCATGAGCAGCATGATAAATTTCTAAAGAGCTAGATTCTTGTTTTTCATTAAAAGGAAAATCAATAGCACTAAAAGTGGAGGCAAATTCTTGGTTACTTAGACCAGATAACAGTAGTTTCCCGTCCGTATATTTAATATCTGCAATCGCCCATTTTCTTAAACTACGACCACGTCTATCTTTAGCTTCTTTATCTATTGGGTTTGTCAGTGACACCTTACTAAACGATACATTATCTAACGGTACTTGCTTCAATACATTTTCTTCAACTCTTAATAATATTGGAATACCTGAACTATGATTAATAGATAAGTATATATTATTGTTGTTCGGATTAACAACCATATCCGTGATTTGTACCTGATCTATCGTTGTCCCCATCATGTCGGCTATAAGCTTGTCTATATTATCTAATTTAACTTTAGAATTATCTAATTTAGGATGTTCACTAAGATCTACAGCTATAATTTGTGCTGCATCACTATCACCAATAAATAATATACCTTCTGGACCAAAAGTCATTTTGTGAATTGAAGAAATTTCCGGATTTCCTGTCTTAAAATTTGCTTTCAAATATGTGTTCGCTTGTGCTTTTTGAAGAAAAAAAGAAAATAGTAATGAGATCATAAAAGTGATGAGTGTTTTCATGAGAAGTGATTTGTGTGTTTACCGTACATTGCTTTAAAAGTACTAAAAATCAAGTGTGTGAAGCGTTAAAGATATCCCAATACTATTATGGGATGATATATTCGAATCAAAAAGCTTTAACTATTTCGTGTCATTAAACATAAACAAATTACTAACTGAATAAGGTTTCTTTTACAGATTCATAGTATGTAGAACTTACAGGTATTTTAGTATTATGTATTAAAAGATCTTTTCCTTTTAGAGCACTCACATAATTTTTGTTAATAATAAAAGAACGATGAACTCTCATAAAAAAGTGAGGTAATTTTTCTTCTAATGATTTTAATGTTTGATGGCTCATTATCTTTTTATTATCTATATGATATATTACATATTCACTATCACTTTCTATAAATAAAATGTCCTTATATTTTATTTTATGCAAATCATATCCTGATTTTATAGTAATGGTGGCGTCTGTTTCTTGTGAATGGCTTTCTTTTTTAACTTTATTGATTGCTGTAAGAAATCTATTGAAAGTAATAGGTTTTAGTAAATAATCTAGCGCATTTAATTCAAAACCTTCTAAAGCATATTCTGAATACGCAGTGGTAAATATAATCTGGGTGTTAGAAGAAATCATTTTAGCTAAATCAGTACCTTTCAAATCAGGCATTTGTATATCTAAAAACAAGATATCAATGGTTTGACTTTTTAAAATTGGTATGGCATCCAATGGATTTTCCAAAGAAGCTACAATCTCTACATAATCCAAACGATCTATATATGTTTTTAAAAGCGTTCTTGCTAATTCTTCGTCATCGATTATAATACATTTAAGCATGATTTGGTAAATTTATACGTAATTCTACTTTAAATATTTGATCTTTAGTATCAATATGTAATGTATGTTTTTCTGCATACAGTATATTTAATCTTTTCTTCACATTTTCTAATCCAATTCCTCCAATTTTATCCTTTATCATGGTGTCTTTAGGAATACTATTTTCAACTTTAAAAACTACTACTTCTGCAGAGGAATATAAATAAATATCCATAAAAGAACTTTCAGGTTTCTCAATATTACTATGTTTAAATGCATTTTCTATAAACGGAATAAACAGCATAGGAGCAATCAATATTGAAGGATCAGAGACCTCGAATTCTGTATTAATATTATAAGGTTTACTGCTTTTTAAAGAAAACAATTGAATATAATTTTCAATATATGCTAGTTCTTTTTTGATAGTTACAAAAGGACGGTCACATTCATATAATACATAACGAAGCATTTCTGATAAATAACTGATGCTCTGTTGTGTTTTATCGGAATCAATTACGGATAACGCATATATGTTATTAAGAGAATTAAATAAAAAATGTGGGTTGATCTGTGATTTTAACAATTTAAGTTCGGTTTGCAAATTCTCATTTTTGCTTATGATCATTTCCTCTTCTTTTCGTTGTGCAAATAAAAAAGTTTCTAAAAAGGTGGCTATTAAATATGCAATCATTAAACTCGAAAAATGAACCATAAATATCGATGGAGGATTTACTCTTTTTGGTGGATTCACAGGTCTATTTCTTCTAATTGGGGGTTTGCGATTATCATTTGGAGTTTCGAATCTTCGTAATGGCGTATGACTTTTTGGTCCAGAGAATATGGATGATGATATAATTGCAGAAACTGATATTAGGATTATGGATATGATCGTGAAGAGGATGTACTTTCTTTTAAACAAGAACTGTTTTGCTATATAAAAAATTAATAATCCTATTAGTGCAACTTGGAAACCAAAGACTACTGTATTCTCAAGAAGAAATCTATCATTCCTTTTCTGTAAAATCGATAAAAAAATCCAAACTGTAGCCCAGAGTCCTGCTTGGCATAAGAATCGTATAGATCTTGTCATATTACAAATTAAGTGAAAATAAAATATTTATTTTCTAAAGTAATATATTCTAAAGCTTCTGTAGTATACTGTTTATAGAATTAAATAGGGTATTCGCTGAGTATATGATTAGATTCACAGAAAACACTGCTTTCGCATTATACTTTTGGCGAAATTTAAAGTCTATACAAGAAACTAAAACAGAAAAAATATGAAAAGTAACTTGTTTAATTTAGGACTTATAATGACCGGTATTTTTGTTTTTACTTCTTGTCATTCAAATGCACAATCCAATGATAATAAAAGACAAAAAGAACGTCCTTCCGTAGAAGAAATTTTCAAAAAAATGGATGCTAATGAAGATGGTAAATTAGCTAAAGATGAGATAAAAGGACCATTAAAAAGAGATTTTGCAAAAATAGATCTTGACGAAGATGGGTTTATTACCAAAGAGGAATTAGAGAAAGCCCCAAAACCTGAAAGAAAAGGACCTCCTAGAGATAATCGATAATTCACTCAATAATTTATTAACTAAAACCAGAAAAATGAAGAGTATATTTAAAAATGGATTCGCGAGAGTCTCTTTATTGGTGATTATTCTTATTTCTATTGGAATTATTGCTTGTAGCGGAGATGATAATAATACATCCACAACAGATGATGATGGTATGGTAGCAGAATTTCATGATGCTTTCGCAGCGTTTGATACCGATAATGTAACGGTTATGTTGAGTGGTTCTAATGTAATTATAGAAACCAATGGAAGACCAAATCATACGTCTCCTTATTGGTCTAACACGACAGCAAGAAGTCTTATGGGACCCAATGGAGAAGTAATAGAAACTCCTGCCGCCGCCGAGGATCATCCTTTATTTATAGCTCCTACGGTTACTTCGTTTGAACAAATGGCACCAGGAAATATTGATGATTTTAATGGTTCTTACTCATTAACTGTTCCATCATCACCAGAGCTAGCCACAAGTTCCACAGCTACAGGATTAGGAGCTATTGGTATCGCAGTAAGTGGTGCAGTAATTTATAATGACGAAGAAGGACCTAACATTCCTCTGGATAATGCCGTTGGATCTTTAGATTATACTGCTGCTCATACGGGACCACAAAGCTATCATTATCATTTAGAGCCAAAGGCATGGTCTAACGACGATGATAAGTTGATAGGTATTATGGCAGATGGTTTCTTTTTGTATGGTAGAAAAGAGCCTTCTGGAGAATATCCTTTGGATTTAGATGAATCTGGTGGACATACAGGTGCAACGCTATATTCGGATACAGAAGAATATCATTATCACATCCAGAACGAAGTATATCTTAACGAGTTTTATATTCTTTTTCCAGGAGATTATCAAGGAACACCTAATAACATTCAGTAATGAAGTTGCTTTCGTTCTTTCTGGTTATAGTTGTTATGGGTTCTTGTTATGATACCAAGGAAGACGTTAAAATAGTATCTGAAGACATTCCTGTGTTTAACGTGGTATCCAAGGACCACCTAAACTTGAAAAAGAATCTTGGGTTAGTATATTATAAAAATGAACCTTTTACTGGTATTTCAGAATCCTATTATACAGCTAATAATAAAGCAGAAATGGCAACATATAAAAATGGGAAAAAGCATGGGATATATCGAAAATGGTTTGAAAATGGAACATTAAGTTTTGAAGCAAATTATGTCGAAGGTAAAAAAGATGGTATAGTTAAATCATGGTGGAGTAACGGGAATTTACGTTCCGAATCCAGATTTAATAAAGGTATTGTGGATGGACTTCAAAAACAATGGTATAAAAGTGGAAACAAATTTAAAGAACTGAATATTATAAATGGTAAAGAAAAAGGGCTGCAAAAAGCTTGGCGCGAAAATGGAAAAGTCTACAATAATTATGAAGCTAAAAATGGAAGAATCTTTGGCTTAAAACGAGCGAATTTATGTTATGAATTGGAGGATGAAATTATTCAATATAAAAAATAGGTTTTACGTATTCATTATCTGTTGCTTTTGTGTAAGCTGTAAACAAGAAGAATGGAAGTCTAGTAGAGTAGAGGTGTTGCCCTATTATCAAGATGCTAGTTTTACGCCAAATTGGTTAACACCAAATGCTAAAGAATTAGAAGGTTTTCATAAGATACCTAACTTTTCTTTAGTGAATCAACTAGGTGAAAAAGTAACTGATGAAACATTTAAGGATAAGATTTATGTAACTGATTTTTTCTTTACCAGTTGTCCAGGAATTTGTCCTAAAATGACTACCAACATGTTAGTATTACAAAAAGAATTCGAAAATGATGAAGAAGTTTTGTTGTTATCACATTCGGTAACACCTGAAAAAGATTCTATAAATGTTCTTAAAGATTATGCAGATGCCAAAGGTGTGATAAATGATAAATGGCATCTAGTAACAGGAAAAAGAGATGATATTTATAATCTAGGTAGGAACTATTATTTTGTAGAAGAAGATTTAGGAGAAACCAAAGCAAATGATGATTTTCTGCATACAGAGAATTTTGTATTAGTAGATAAAAACAAACATATAAGAGGTATTTATAATGGATTGAATAAGACTTCAATTAAGCAGCTTATCGCAGATATTCATACCTTAAAATCTGAAAAATATTTTTAAAATAGAAACTACCCCAGAACTTTAGAAACGTACCACATGGTTGTTTTTTGTATCTATAGATAGATTGTGTTCAAATTCCCGGTAACTGGAGAGTTACTGGGGATTTGTTTTTATTCTAGAACCAAAAAAAAGGCTGAATTTCATAAAAATCCAGCCTTCATAAACAACCAATTATCTAACATAAACCATTTATCATAGCAATTTTATCCCCTGTTTCTATAGTAATTAGTTCTGTTGAAAATTGATTAATAACTGACATTGATAATTTTATTTTTGTTCATCATTGCATTATCAAAATCAAGAAAATGTGTATTTGCCATAACACATAATTCATTATTCGAATTAAAAAATCGACTTTTAATTTCTATTTTTTTCAAGTTTTTATCGGAACAAATAAGCTCTAGGTTGATACAAAATTCTTGTAAAAACATTAGTGGCTTAATTAAAACTAATGAGTTTAATGATGTCACTGGTGTATAATCTATTTTTTTTGAGGTTTTGTTTTTAAGACCATTTTCAAAAACGAAAGTTTTAAATATTGATGCAACATATTTTTGATAAGCAGAGGTTTCCATTACCATAAAATCGTCAACATCTTCTCCTTTTACTTTGTACTCTTTTTTAAAAATTTTAGTTTGTAATAACATAAATATCAGAGTTTTATTAGAAGCTGTTAAATACCAGAGTTTTTTATCTGCTTAAGTTTTTTCTTTTTCTTATTGCCCACTTGGAATGCTCTGGATATATTGAATCCTAAATGTATATCACCTTCGAAAAAATTATCCGTGGATTCCGTAATAAAGCTTTTTTCTATCATCGTTATAGAATTAGAAAGAATAATCTGGAAAACATGTCCACCTGTTTCGATATCCACACCAAATGCTAAAGAATTAGATGCATCAATAGACTGTAGAGGATTCGCAGTATAATAGTATTCTCCGTTTATAGAAATTCTTTTTGTTATCTTAACTCTACTGCCTATCCCTACTGCAAAAATTCCGTGTGGATCATCATTAATCGCTACTGAGTTTCTATGTACATAAGTAGGTGTTATTTGTAATGAAAAAGAAGGGCTAAACTTTCTTGCTATTAATATTTGAGAAACATAAGATAATTTTTGGCTAAAAGTAGGTTCATCTTCAGGGTCAAAATCTTTTAATGTTCTGTAAGCAATACTAGAAAATATAGTAGCTGTGAAAGGAAAAGACTTTTTACCAGTACTTTGTTTTAAAAACTTATATTTTATAAATCCATCATACGTTTTATCAAAACTACTTCTTCCAACACCTAGCATTACATTATCAGTTAATCCATATTCGAATGCGAATCGAATATTAGATTGATCTAGTCCATATAATTCATCGGCTCCAAGATTTACTCTTCCAAATCGATGAGATATCAAAAACTCTAGAGTTCCTTTTTTTCTATTCTCTACCGAATGACCATTTAAAATTCTGGTTCCTTTAAATGTAGCGGTAGTATAGTTTTTTGCTTCTGTAGTCTCTTCTTCTAAAATATCCATTAGATCTTGAGCGAATGCTTGGATATTAATGGCTAGCAAAAAGACAATAACTGTCAATTTTTTCATGTTACTTTTGATAAGGTTTGTGATCAAATTCATACGTTACCTTTATAGTTTTAGCAATATTATTGGCTACTACAGAAGGTATTTTAATTCCAAAGTCTGCTACTTCGATTTCAAAACCTCCCTTTAGTGAGATATCTTTTTCTGTAGAATCGATATTACCTTGTATTTCCATCTTTTTAGTTACACCATGGATTGTTAGATCACCTACAATAGTAACTTTGGTTTCTTTGTTTGTTAAGGTTTCGAAGTCTAAGATTTTTCCTTTGAAAGTAGCTTTTGGATAACGATCAGATTCTACATAATTTTCATTAAAATGTTCTTGCATCAAGGCTTTTTCAAATGAAAAAGATTTCATTAAAATGGCTATAGCTATAGTACCTGAAGAGGTGTCAATAATACTAAGTACTTGATTATTATCTGCTTTTATATCTTCTATTGGAGTGGAAGAATAAAAGGATGTATAGCCTTGTTTGGTTAAGAATTTACCTTGTCCTATTGCAGTAATTGATGATAATAGGAAGGTGAATATTATAAGTATGGTTTTCATGTTGTTAGTGTTGTTTATGGTACGATTACACATTTTACGAGTATGACATCCATTAAAAATCCTGTACAGATGCCTTTAATGCTTATTTCTTGACCTATTTTTAAGTTTTTTTCGTTTTTTGAAAGATGACAAATGATACTACCTATAGTATTTTCATTGCCTAGTGTTATAATATCATTACCATCTTTTCCTTTCTCTATTGCTGTAATAGTTCCATTAACTTGTATTAGTTCTTCTAAATACTTTGTGTTAGCAGTACTTTCATCATTGATAAAGTCCGACAGTAGTGCTTCTGAAGCTAATGACAAACTAGGTTTGGATTCAACAATATTTATAAATGGTTTGTTGTATATTTTTACAGTAATGATAGAAACTACCAGTATCGCTGCGAAAAAATAGAGTATTAGGAGTTTTTTTGTCTTTTTAGTCATATTGAACGATTTAGTTGTTTAAAGCTCCATTGTCTATCCAGCAACGTATAAGCTCAATTTCGTTGTTACTTAAACTACCTCCTAAAGGCATGGTTCTGTTTACAACTTCTCTTCGTACTCTGTTTGCATTATTACTAATATTTTCAAAAGTTGTTAAGTCTGGCGCCTGGTTACCGCTACCTCCATGACATCGTATACAATTGTTATCAATGATTGGTTTTATATCAGATGAAAAAGAGATTTCATCATCGCAGACTTCAATTGCTACGGTTTCTTCTTCAACATTTGTTTCGCAGGAGTAAAATATACTCACAGATAGAAGACATATTAATTTGATTTTGGAAAATGATTTCATTGTTTTTTGTGAATTTAGAATAAGAGGAAGCTTAACTTCATAAGTAAAGTACCGTCTTCCTCTTATGACCAACTAACTACTTAATGATTATAAAAATGAATCAAACTAAAATGTTATAATGCTGTTGTATCGGTATTAACTATTGGCCAGATTCCAGGCGTAGGAACACTGATTCCGTAATTATCTCCTCTTTCTACATCTTGACCAAAATAATACAGAGGTCTTCCTTTGTAGGTTACTTGAGTTCTTCCGAATACATCTATAGTTCCAAAGTCGTTACGATCTAGGATACTTGGTATGTTATTAATATCTAGGCTGATGATTGGCCAGATTGGATCATTAGAGAAATCATCTGCTGTGTAATTGTTTGTGTCTTTAGTATCATTTACAAAAGCATAGATTGTTCTTCCAGTACTGTTAGTGATGTAAAATGTAAGTCCATCTCCTTCAGTATAATCACTAGTGAAGTTTTGATCGTTTCCATCAGCGTCTCTTCCTACCAATTGTGCTTCTGCATACATTAAAGAATAATCTGGTTTTGCGATATACCAGTTGTTTCCAACTTTATCTCCATTTGTATCTCCTGCAGCATTGTCATTTACAAAATAATATAACGGCCAACCTTTGTAAGTGTTTTGTCTTTCTCCATCTGCTCTGGTAATTACTCCAAAGTCTGCAGCATCTAATCCTTCATCGAGTGTTAAGTCAGCTTGATAAAATATTGGCCATGCAGTTTTACAATCTCCGTTACATTCAGATTGTCCTTTTGTATCTCTTGAAAAGAAATATAGAGACATTCCTTCAGAATCTGTAAGGATGTTTCCAAAGGTAGCATCGTTTGTAAGTTGTACTGCATTAGCTGTCGTTGGTGGATTAGGATCAATAATATTTTCTACGTCGTCGCTACTACAGCTAGTTAATATTGCTATTGATGTTAGTAATAGATAAAATGATTTTTTCATTGTAATAAGTTATTTATGATTTATGCCACAAATAACCGTCAACACTGGGCTCAGAAACAAAATAAAATGTATGAGAGGGAAAAAAAAGGGTTAAAAAGGAAAAAAAAGAGGGTGAAATAATTACGATTTTTGAATAAATTCAAGAATCACATCTGAGTTAAAATAAAATTAGAATTCATCTTATCTAGAATATCGAAAAGTTAGTATGTAGATATTTTGGAATCTAAAAAACGAATAAAACTTTATTAAATATTTAGCCATTGTCTAAATTCTGATGCTTTGTTTTTACTAATAATAATTTCGACATCAGCGTTGTTAATTAAAATTTTAAGCTGGCTATTTCCGTATTTAATAATTTTTGCAATGGCACTTATGCTAATTATAAATTGTCTATTTGCTCTAAAAAATACCGAAGGATCTAAACTAGTGAGCATATCATCAAGACTCACGTTACTAGTTGATTTTTTTCCATCAAAACAAACTACATATGTTATACTATTCTCTGTATATATATATGCTATTTGATCGATTGAAACAGGAACTAATTCGTTTCGGATATAGGTAAGTATTCTTTTTTTACTCGGGTCATTAGCTAAATCGGAAGAAGAGTCATTTGGCTCGACTACTTCATCCTCAGTTTTATCTACAATCCTTTGTTGGTATGCAATGAGATCCGTATTTAATTTGGAAAGGTTGAGTAATTCACTTTCTAAGTCAGTGTTTTTCTGTTCCAATTGCTTTTCGTAGTAACTACCAATAATACGAACTACAATAAAGGATGATAGAATAATTAACCCACCCATTAATATAAAAATGGTATAAAAACTAGTCTTTAATTTTCGGACTTGTCCTTTTACTTTATTAAGATTAATTTGTGCTGCAACAATAAGATCAGAATCTTTAACAGGTGCAATGTAAACAATCTCCGTCTCCAGCTCATTATTAGGAATACTATCATTTTGTTTCCTTTCGCCTAAAAGTAAATCATATAATTTATCAGAACTGTTTTCTTCGTTAAGTGAGGTTAGGAGAGATTGATCAGAATTTATTTTTTGTCCAACCTTTGTAATATCAGGATTACAAACTTCTTTACCAGACCAATCAAAAACACAGATAAAAGAGGTTCCATTGTGTGTGTTTTCAATTACTTTCTGAAGATTGCTTATTACTTTTTGTCTCTCAATACCATCATTGATTTGGTAATGAGTAAATTTAGAAATTTCATCAGCTTCGCGCTTACTGGATTCTAATTGTATTTCTATTAATTGATTAGCGCTTACTTTTACAAAATACTTTACTCCAAAAGAAGCAATAATTAGGAATATTACAGCAATAGAAACAAAAGTTAAAAAATATAATCTGTCTTTTCTCATTATTGCTTAGGGGTATCGTATCGTTTAGCCGGGTATTTTTCCAAATTTAAAACGAAAATACAATATTTTATAACTAGTTAGTTTTAGATGAAAGAATTATTGAGACGTGGTTTAAGACTTTTTTTTCCTTTTTAACTCCTTTTTTTCTTTTTGAGAAACTTTTTCTTTTGATACTCTATGATTTCCTATTACTTTGTTTTTCAAATCTACAGTGTCCATAAACTTTGATATTCTAAGTGACTAAGAAAATTAAAATAGCAATGTTCCTTTTCATTTCCGTATGCTTCCTGAGTATATCTGTGTATTATGTGATTTTTGGTGGAGAATATATAAATGTTATAGCAACTGAGCCAGAATTACATTTGAGCTCTACATCGCTAGTTGCATCGTTTAGTACAGATGAGCAAAGCGCCAATGATAGTTACAAGAATAAAATATTAGAAGTAACTGGTAGCATCAAAGAAATTAGCTATTTAAATAATAGAAGCACATTGATATTAGAGGGAAATACAAAAACCTCAAGTATCATATGTGATATACAACCAAACCACAAAATGAAATTAAAAAAACTTAGAGAAGGTGATACAATAACCATTAAAGGTGTCTGTAAAGGGTACCTTAAAGATGTTATTTTATTAAATTGCGTGCTTACTAATCAAAATACTAATGAATAAAATCCTTATTCAACTGTTTTTCTTGCTCAATTTTGTGCCATCAGATAGTATATCTGAGCAAGTGATTACACGTCAGGGACAAGTCTCGTTCTTTTCGTATACCTCTGTAGAGAATATAGAGGCTAAAAATAATCAAGTATTAAGTATTATCGATTTATCCAAACAAGAGATTGCCATTAGTATGCTAATGAATGCGTTTGTTTTTAAGAAATCTTTGATGCATGAACATTTTAATGAAAGTTATATCGAATCTGACTTGTATCCGAAAGCTACTTTTAAAGGTAACTTTATAGATTTTGATCCGAATATTGAAGGATCTCAAACCAAGTTTGTAAAAGGTACTCTCACGATAAGAAACATCTCCAAGGAAATGGAGATTAAAACTAATATAGAAAAGATAGACGGTAAATTTATAATTACCGGAGATTTTGAACTAACCGTTAAAGATTTCGAAATTAAAATTCCACCTATTCTTAGACCTAACATAGCCAAAGTTATATCTGTTACATTTAGATTTGAATATCAGCCTTATGAAGAATAATATATTTTTTCTCTTATTAATTATATGTGTTGGTTTTAATAACATGGCACAAGCTCAGGATTTACTGGAAACCTTGGAAAAAGAATATCCAGATACTCCGCAATATGAAATAGCAACCTTTAAATCTACAAGAATTGCGATAGGCCATTCGATAGAAAATAGAAAAAAGGGAGTTTTACAGATAATAGCGATGAATAGATGGTGGAATGTTCCTAATCATCAAGGACAAAGTTTTGTAGCTGATAAATGGAGTGCAAGACTTGCTCTAGAATATGGTATTTCTGATAGACTGTCTACTGGTTTTGGTTGGACAACTTTAGAAGATGTTTACGACGGATTTTTAAAATATAACCTAATTAGACAACGAAAAAAGTCTAAAAAGTCTTTTTTGAGTATCACATTATTTCAAAATGCTTCTTATCGAAGTGAATCTAACGGAAGATCAGCAATCTATGGAGGTTTTGAAGACACTTCTTTCCGGGATCGTTTGGCTTTTACAAGTCAGGTGTTAATTGCCCGTAAGTTTACACCACAGTTTTCGGCACAAATTTCTCCAACGTTTATTCATAGAGGATCATCATTATCTGATGAAGATCCAAATAATCATTTTGCTGTTGGTATTGGAGGAAGATATAAGGTAGGAGGGCATGTGTCTATAGTGTCGGAATATTATTATGTAGCAAATCCTATTCAATCTGTGGATACTTTTGGTGCTTTTGCTCTAGGAGTTAATTGGGAGTTAAGTGATTTAATGTTACAATTTCATATGACCAATGCATGGAGCACTGTAGAAGATGTGTTTATTACCCAAACTCCGAATAACTTTAATTTACAAGACGGTAATTTTACTTTTGGATTTACGGCTACTTTTGCATTGCATCTTAGCCAAAAAAAACCTTAAAATAAAAAAGAGGCTAGAATAACATCAAGCCTCTTTTTTTAAATTAAAACGTAAATTTTAATTGGTCTTTTCTACTGCTTTGTCAACAATGATACGATTTTCTCTATTAGCTAGTTCCCAAGCGGTATAGAATATTAATCGTGTTCTATTTTCTAATAAATCATATTCAATTTTATCTGGAGTATCACTTGGCTGGTGATAATCATCGTGAGTTCCATTAAAATAGAATATAACAGGGATATTGTTCTTTGCAAAATTATAATGATCTGATCTGTAATAAAAACGATTTGGATCGTTTTCATCGTTGTAAGTATAATCCAATTCTACATTCGTGTATTTTTGATTTACTTCTTCTGATATAGTATGAAGTTCGGTACTTAATTTATCACTTCCGATTAAGTATATATAATTTCTTTTTCCTTCTTTTCTTTTAGGATCTGTTCTTCCTATCATGTCTATATTAAGATCGGCAACTGTATTTTCTAAAGGAAAAATAGGATCTATATCCGTATAATAGCGAGAACCCAAAAGACCTTTTTCCTCACCAGTAACATTTAAGAACACGATAGAGCGTTTAGGTCCATTACCATCTTTTACTGCTTTGGAGAAAGCTTCTGCAATTTCAACGATAGCTACAGTACCAGATCCATCATCATCCGCACCATTATATACCTTACCATCTTTTACACCTTCATGATCTAAATGAGCTGAGATTACGATAAACTCATCTGGTTTTTCAGAACCTTTAATGTAAGCTGCTACATTTTCGGATGTTATTTTTTTAGAAACATTTTTATAATCTACTGTTATATTGGTTTTCAAAGTAGTAGATTTTTCATTAGATTCAATATCACCAACAAAAGCTTTGGCTAGATCAGTATTGATAAGAAAGAAATAAGGTTCTTCTTCATTTCCTACTAGTGACATTCTACCAGATGAACCACTAAATTGAGCAACTGCCATTTGATATACTTCTGGGAAATAGAATAAAATAGCTTTTGCTCCCTTTTCTTGTGCAGCAGCACTTTTAGCAGCAAATTGTTGTCTCATATTAGACCATTTAGATCCTTCTGACGTCCCAGTAACGATATAAGTACCATCTGCATTTTTAGGTTCTCCAGACTTTATCAATACAAATTTGTCTTTTACGTCAATATCTTTATAATTAGAGTATTTCTCATCATCTATACCATATCCTGCATATACCATCTGATCTAAAGAAAATTTATCTGTTTTACCTGATGTAAGTGATATGAAATCATCTTTATACGAAAATGGTTTCTCATTTACTGTTATTGTCACCTCTGGAGTACTTGATACTTCTAAAGGAACTTCTTGAAAATAATTTCCATCGCCTTTAGCAGCTTGCACTCCATGTTTGATATATTGGTCCTTTAGATAATTTACAGCTAATTTTTGTCCAGGTTCGCCAGTTTCTCTTCCTTGAAATTCATCGGAAGCATAGGTATATAGCGCGGTTTTTAGATCTTCGGAAGTAATGGTTTTTGCATAAATAGATGGATCATTAGCAACTTTAGTTGTACTCTTGGTAGTTGCTGTTTTTTTTGTTCCACATGCCACAACGAACAGCGCTATGGCTAAAACGGAAAATAACTTTTTCATAAAAGATGTGCGAATTTTAAATTTTTGATGTGCCAAAAATACAAGAAATTCTAAATGATATTGTTAATGCAGTACCAAAATAACTGTACTATAGAAGGGTGTTTACGATTTTGATAATTTTGTTATGCTTGAAACTTTACTGGATTTAGAATTGAATTATATTCGTAAATTCGTCATATTGAGCTAAACATCCTTAATTCACACAATATAGGTTGTTTACTTAAAATTATAATATTTAGGGAAAAGTTCAGAAATCTTTAATTCTGGATAACTGATCAAAAAAAGGGGAGCATGTCTAAAACTACTCAGTGTAAAAATTGTGAAAAACACTTTGATGAATCATTCGATTACTGTCCGTATTGTGGTCAGGAATCTGCGGATAAATTAACTTTTGGTGTATTATTTAGCAACACTATTGGTAACTATTTTGCGGTAGATGCACGTTTTTTTAAGAGTTTTATTCCATTAATGGTTAAACCGGGTATTCTAGCTAGACGATTTGTAGATGGGAAACGTCTTTCTTATCTGCATCCTGCACAATTTTATTTATTCATATCGGTAGTTTTCTTTTTTATCTTTTCTTTTACCGTTAGAAAAGCTGATAATGATTTAACTCAAAAGTTTCAAAAAGAGTTTAGAGGAGAAATAGCGATAGACTCATTAGATTTTAAAAAAGACTCAATCGGTATAGAGATTGCTAAAAAAGCGCTTAAAGAAAATGCTGTTCTTACCAATATTGCTAAAGAAGATCTTAATGTTATAGATTCTGTACTTACTGCAGAGCAAAAGAATCCAAAATCAACTTTTAGTTTTTCACAAAAAAAATTGGACTCTTTAATTAGGTCTGGTGCTCCCTTAGAAGAGAAGCTTGCGCATATGGGATTGAATGAAGGAGATAGTTTAATTAAAAGGAAGTTTTTTACACAAATCCTAAAGCTTTATGAGCAAAAAGGTGGTGGAATCTTAAAAACTTTATATGATACGATTCCTATTACTATGTTTTTAATGCTTCCTTTATTCGCGTTTTTATTAAAGATATTTTATTGGAAAAAAGGAACTTTTGCTCATCATATGGTCTTTAGTTTCTACTTCTTTACTTTTATTTTCACCTCTTTATGTTTCCTGATTTTAGGAAATATGATATTCGAAATTCCTGTTTGGTTAAAACTACTCTTTTTCTTTTCGTTTATTATATATCTGATGATTGCGCTAAGAAATTTTTACAAGAGTAGTCGGATATCTACATTTTTCAAAGGGATCTTAGTTACCTATGTTTATGTTATGATTATTGTACCAATTGCTTTTACTGGAATTATTCTTGTTTCTATATTTTTATATTAATTATTTGGTTATATGGAGTTTACTATAAAAAATACTTTTTCAGAAGAACTACCAGCAGATCCTGTTCAGGAAAATTACCGCAGACAGGTCAGAAATGCCTGTTTCTCGTATGTAACTCCTAAAAAGACAAGCAATCCAAAGATGCTCCACGTTTCTGATGAAATGATGAAAGAATTAGGATTTTCTAAGGAAGATATAAAATCTAAGAAGTTTTTAAAGCTTATGACAGGTAATGAAATTTTGGAAAACTCAAGACCCTATTCCATGCATTATGGAGGGCATCAATTTGGTAACTGGGCTGGTCAGCTGGGTGATGGACGCGCCATTAATCTAGCAGAAATTGAATATAATTTTAAGCGATGGGCAATACAATTAAAAGGAGCAGGAGAGACCCCTTATTCTAGAAATGCAGACGGATTAGCAGTTTTACGTTCTTCTATCAGAGAGTATTTATGTAGTGAAGCAATGTTTCACCTAGGTGTTCCCACTACGAGAGCATTATCATTAGCAACTACCGGTGATCAGGTATTAAGAGATATCATGTATAATGGGAATGCTGCTTATGAAAAAGGAGCGATTGTATCTAGAGTTGCGCCTTCTTTCATTCGTTTTGGAAATTTTGAAATTTTGGCAGCTCATAAAGATGAATCTACTTTAAAAGCGTTGACAGATTACACAATAAAACACTTTTTTCCTGAAATAGAAGCTGGAACTAAAGATGGATATGTATTATTTTTAAAAGAGGTAAGTAATAGAAGTTTAAAAATGGTAATAGATTGGCAACGAGTAGGCTTTGTTCACGGAGTGATGAATACCGATAATATGTCAATACTTGGTTTAACAATCGATTATGGTCCATATGGTTGGTTGGAAGGATATGATCATGGCTGGACTCCTAATACTACAGATAGACAGTTTAAACGATACCGATATGGAACACAGCCAGAAATTGTTCTTTGGAATTTGTATCAATTAGCAAATGCTATATATCCTTTAATAGAAGAAATAGAACCCATAGAAGAAATCTTACATGAGTATCAAAACAGTTATAAAAAAGTATACCATGATATGATGTCTTCGAAAATAGGATTGTACAATCCACAAGCGGGAGATGAATTGTTGATAAAGGATTTGGAAGAAACTTTACAACTAGCAGAAACGGATATGACTATTTTCTTCCGAAATCTTGGTGATTATACTAAAGGCGGTGCAACTAATTATATGAAAGTTATAAAAGAGGCTTTTTATAATATAGTAGAAGTAGAAGGACCTATTCTGGAACGTTGGGATGATTGGTTTTCTAGATATGATCAAAGACTAATTATAGAATCTTTGGATGATTCGGAAAGAAAAAATAAAATGAATGCCATAAATCCTAAATACGTTTTACGGAATTATATGGCTCAACTAGCTATTGATGATGCAGATAAAGGAAATTATGATTTAATAGAAGAGTTGTATCAAATGCTAAAAAAGCCTTATAGCGAACAACCTGAATATGACAAATGGTTTGCTAAACGTCCTGATTGGGCAAGAAATAAAGTAGGATGTTCTATGTTATCCTGTAGTTCATAGTTCGCGTATGTTGTTAGATGCTATTAACAGAATTCCAGAAGGATATTCTGAAGTTTTATATCAAAAGAAGAAATATAGTGTTACGAAAGATATCTATAATAATGGAAAATCTTTTAAGATCTATGCAAAAGAATTACAAGGAAATGATTTTATAAGTCTAAATTACTACATCACATCAACAGCGGAATTATTAAAACCTTGTGAAATGTCTGATCAAAAAGTAATTAGCTTTTTAATGCAATTGAAACTAGTATAAACATCTGTTTTATAATTTATTGCGTCTGTTAAGGTAAACTTATACTTTATTTATTTTTCTCCTGGATGATAGGTTTTTTTAGCGCGTTTTAATACATCTTCTTTATAATAAGCAGCTTCTTTAAACTGTACATCTACATACGGTTGTATTTGATCATCGAAATGTACTGAAGTAGGATCACCGCTTTGTCCACCAGCTAAACTTGTTTTTGCTTTCACCTTATCACCAAATTCTACTACCGCCACAAAACTGTTACCTCTGGTACCGTATATTTTTTTTGTATTATTCGTATAGCGAACTCCATAAGCAGCTAGAGCACCCCAACGTCCAGAAGCAAAACCAACAGCAGTACTTGGTTTATTGTCATCAAACGGTTGTCTAATATCTCCATTAATACGTTGAAAACGATTTACTTCGCCCCAAGGCAATATATTTCCAAAATCATTTTTAAGCTGCGTTACCGTTTCTTTAAATATGGCAATTCTTTCTTCCAAAGGAGATTTTGTACCAAAATAAGTAAGGAGTTGCATATCGCTAATACGTTCTTCTGGTCTTTTTCCATTTCTTGCATAATTAGTCCCATAAAAATGCGCTAACGTCATTGCTTTAGATTCTTTGGAAGTTCTATAATCCCAATTTCTCAACATTTCAATATAGCTTCCTAACTCTTTTGTTTTGTCAACTTTGTCGTAAGCTTCTACCAGACCAGGAATCAACTTGGAAAAAGCAGGAAGGTAAGGATCATATGCTAGTTGTATTAGACTATCGATAGTGTAGTCTTTTTTATTTTTTAATAATTCAATAGCGTGTACACCTCTAAAATTTTCACGATCGATTGACATATATCTTGGATAATCCTGTTTTTTAGGACTAAACTCTAAAGCAGCTGTATAAGGAGTAGAATTACAGTTTTGTAACCAACCATTTTTAGGATTAAGTAGTGTAATGGTTTCATCTACTGTATGTAAACCGTTCCAATCTGTTTTTGGATTACTACCATCCACAGGTTTCGTATAATCAAACGAAGTATCTCTAACTGGGATAAAATTACCATGGAAATATGCAATATTACCTTCAGCATCTGCATAGACAGTATTATTGGATGAATTGGTTCGTATATCCATCATATCTCTAAAACCTTTATATCCATCTTGTTTGGTTCTAATATATGACTGTTGTAATGCTTTTACAGGTTCCCACATTAATGCAGAAGCTACCCATTTACCATCTTTCATATGTGTAATTGGTCCATGATGTGTACGATATGCAGGAAATACTTTTTCTATTAAAGAATCTCCTTCTTTATATTTTAGTGTAATATCATATTGTTCTACAGGTTTCCATTCTTCACCATATTTATAAACTGGTTTGCCATCTTTTTTATTTGTTGTTTCTACAAATTCATCGATCACATCTGTATACGTAGAGGTATGCATCCAACCAGTTTTTTCATTAAATCCTTGATACACAAAAAACTGCCCCCAAGTTACTGCGCCATAAGCGTTTAACCCTTCTTCGCTTATTACATGTACTTCTCCTCTAAAATAAAATGAGGTATGTGGATTAATTAAAAGCATTGCGTTGCCGGATTGTGTAAGTGCTCCAGAAATTGCAATCCCATTAGATCCTTGTGGTTCTAACATTTCTTTTTCCTTCGCTATTTCAGTTTCTTCTGAAATTGGTATTTCTATACCTTTTTCATACATCGCCTTGATTTTGCGAGTAGAAACACGTTCGATATCACCACCAATAGATCCTTCACTAAAATACATCGGCATCCAAGGTTCAAATTTCGTTAATAATCTAGGTTTAACCTCTGGATGGGTTTTAAGGTAGTAGTTGATACCATCTGCAAAGGCAATACACAACTCTTTTAACCATTCAGGGCTTCTTTCAAAATTAGCAATTGCTTCTTCCTCAGTCATGAACAATTTAGCTCTAATATCACTATAAATTGCTTTTTCACCTTCTACCTCAGCGAGTCTTCCTGTTGCCCAGATATAATTTTGTTCTACACGATTAAAATCATCCTCGCACTGTGCATATAATAATCCAAAAACTGCATCGGCATCTGTTTTTCCATAAATATGTGGTACTCCAAAATCATCTCTCATGATTGTAGTATTTGTAGCATGGTTTTGCCAACGATGCTCTTCTTCAGTGAGTTCTAAATTTGTATTTTTTGTTTCTGTTTTGCAGGAAACTAATAAAAGTGTAAGACTAAAGATGACGAACTTAAATTGTCTCATTTTTGATGGTTTTATAAATATGTAGTAGGAAGTTTTTTATTGTAAAAGCGTATGTACACCATTTTCTAGACTAAAAAGAGCATCAATTTCTTTTTGGGTTAGATTTCTGTTAAAAATAGAAAGCTCATCCATAAGACCAATATAGCCTAATCCCAAATAAATGTTTGACTTTTCTAATTCCCAAGTAAATGGATCTGTAATTCCGTTTCTTTTACCTTGTAGTTTTCCATTCAGATATAAAGACGTCTGTCCATTATCAGAATTTAGATTTGTAAAATTGATGAAGACATGAGTCCAAGATCCAGTTGCAAAAGGAGGATTGGTCACAGGAACTAATTGACTCAAAAAGTCCTTGTCATCATTATCTGATAATGTAGTATCCTTTTTCCAGGAGGTTTTATCTCCAATTACTCCTAGTCTAAAGTCTCGCGGATTTTCTTTGGTAAAATCAACCCAGATAGAAGCATCATTATAACTTACATCTGTAATCTGAATTGGGTCGCAATATCCAGGTTTTAAGTCTGTTGCTGGATCTAATTGCAACCAAAATGAAATTGCTCCGCTCCAGTTTTTATTAGTAAAATTTATATTGTTTTTACTAGGGTAATAGACGTATCCTTTAGTTCTATCTTTATAAAGAAGAGCATTTCCTTTCAAACCTTTATTTTCTGCTATTGAAATTCCTTCTTTATGTATACCAACCTGCACAGAATCTATGGCTTTTCGAGAAGGTACTGTGTATAATTTAGGATCTCCTAAAGCAAAATCGGCATCTACACCATTATCAAAAGAAGCATAAAAAGTAAGCGCTTGCTTCAATACTATGTTAGTGCTATCTATTTTAATCTCTTCTTTTACGGATTCTTCCTTTTTGGAAGTGTTTTTCCCACACGAAAGGAACATAAAAGATAAAACAAAAGCGATAATAGTACTGTAGCGAAGATTAGTCTTTAGAGTATTCATGAGATGATTTATGTATATGGTTCTAAATATATAAAATAATACCCATCAAATAAATTGATGGGTAGGGTAAGAGTACGTTTTATGGAAATTTTATGAAATTCAACTATAGTTAGAATTACAATAGTCGAAATGAATATTGGGATGTCTATGTTAATCCAACTGTTTTAAAAGATACATTCTAATTCTATTAATTTCTTAATTGTTGTATTCTCATGATTAGTCCAATACTTCCAATTATTATTGAACTTATAATGAGCGTAAATATGTACAAAGAGTTATGCTGTAATCCTCCAAAGTAATCCATAAACGGGATTTGATTTATATTTCCATAAGTGATAATAAAAAATACAATTTCGAATAGTTTTTTCCCTTTCGTCAAAATACCAGATGTAATTGCTATTAAAACAATAAAAATTGCACCAATAATAATATGTAGTACAGATTGTACATCCACTACTATCATATGCTTTATGAGTAAAGGAAGTGCTAACAGTATCATCATTAATGCACCGGCCAATACTTGTGAAACCAGTAGTCTTTTTATGGGTTTATATGAAGTAAAGGCGAAATATTGTACATTATGATACATTTCTTTAGATGATATTTCTGATAATCTATGTACTTGTAAAAACCAAAGAATAGGTAACACTATGGTATGTGCAATGGTGATTGGTAATGCAGCTAGCAATATTATACCGATTACATTAAGTATCCATAACCATTTTTTGCCTTTGCGATATAGTAGTAGTAGTTCTGTTTTTACCAAAGAATAAATACCATAATTGCTTGTGGATTTTACTAATAATGCTTGCTGTATCTCATGGGGGTTACTCTGTTTTTTATACGTAGCTAACATAGTTTTCTTGTTGGTCTTATTAGTAGTACGAAATCGATCAAAAAATGGTGATATCATTAAAAGGACTAGAAATGCTAATGCACACCATCCGATTCTACTTATTATAAAGGTATTAGGAAACTTAATTCCGTTAAACTCGAATTTTTTATTTTCAGTTATGTTTCCTAAAACATAGCCTATATTTAGTTCGGTATCATGATCAACAGGTAATAACTCTCTAACGCTCATTTCCATTTGATCCATAACTATTTTGGTTCCAAAGGGATCTAACAGATATGTATAAGAAGAGCTATCCGAAAACGAAGGGAAAGCCAAATAAGAAAACAAAAAGAAGAATCCTATATTTTGGATTATAGAGTATTTCTTAAAAATAACTTCGAAAACTACCGCAATAGCTGATATGCAAAATATTGCTGGGATCGGAATCAATATATATGGAATTATAAATTGTAAGATTTCAAATGAATACCCTTCATTATATAGAATAAATAGTACTATACTCATTAAAAATATAATCACAATAATCGTACTTAGAATTAGAAAATTACTTACGAACTTAGAAACTAAATATTTGAAATTAGTAATCGGTGTAGCAGCTGTAATATGCCCAATTTTGGTAATAGTGTCTGTTTTAATTGCACTATTGACCAAGTAAAATCCAATTAAGGATAAAAAAATACTGGTCATTATTGCAGTAACATATCCAAACCAAGCCGAATTATAAAATCCAACGTAATCTGCTATTCTAATTGTAGAATAAGAGGCATTTGGCTCAGGAACAAAAGTGTATGCTATTGCTAAACTAATACAAAGAGTAATTAGAAAGCTATAACTTCTAGTACGCTGTAAATAATCGTATTTTATAATATTAATAAATGTTTTCATGAGATACAATCTTAGTAAGCGTAATGAACTCCTATGTGTACGTTACTGAAAACGATAGACATAATTATGAGTATCATAATAGCTACAAGGGTTAATAGTATTGTTGTTTTTTTCTGTGATGATTTTTTCATTTTACTAAGTTCTTATTAAGTATAATTGTAGTTTTATAGATTAAGTATTCTAGGTATTTAATATTAGTAAGCATAATATACTCCTACATGTACGTTCTTTAATATTATAGCGATGATGACTAGAATCATTATGGTTGTTATTATTATTGATTCGGTCTTTTTTTTGTTTGATGAATTTTTCATTTGTTTATGTGTATTAATTTTTAGTTGATTTTTGTTAAGTATAAATAGGCGTCTTCTAGATTTGGTGTTTGGGCTATAGAATCCTTGATAGGAATTTCAGAAATGTATCTAACAGCTATTTTTTGTTCTTTTCTAGCGGTGCTAACCACGATATTATTTTTCTTAAAATTATCCAGTTGTTCTTTTGGAATAAGCACTTCAAAAACCTTTTGATCTACTAGTTGAATAAGCTTTTCTTGTGTATCAAAAGACAACAATGATCCGTTTTTCATGATAGCAACCTGATCTGCTATAGTATCTATATCAGATACGATGTGTGATGACAGGATAACAATACATTCTTGTGATAAATCAGATATCAAATTTCTAAAACGTACTCTTTCTTCAGGATCTAGTCCAACTGTTGGTTCATCAAAAATGATAACTTTTGGATTATTCAATAAGGTTTGAGCGATTCCTATTCGTTGTTTCATACCTCCAGAGTAAGTTCCAATGGGTTTTTTGGCAGCATCTAATAAGTTAAGACCATACAATAGTTGTTCTATTTTTAACGTAATATTTTGGTCCGCAATCCCTTTTAATGCAGCTATGTATTGCAAAAATTCAAAAGCATTTAGATTAGGGTATACTCCAAAATCTTGAGGTAAAAATCCTAGTTGCTTTCTCATATAATTAGCATCTTTGATAATATTGTTTTTATTAAGTATGATCACACCTTCGGTAGGTTTACTGGCAGTTGCAATCATTTTTAATAAGGTAGATTTTCCCGCTCCATTAGGTCCTAATAGCCCTAGTATTCCTTTTTCGATATTTATGGAAAAATCTTTTAACCCATATTTGTTTCTACCATATTTTTTGGAAACATTCTTTATTTCTAGTCTCATGATCTTACCGTTTATTTGTTTAAACTTACTTTACTGATTGTAGTTGTAAAGCCATTTTGACTAAAAGACAAACTATCATGGTTATTCTCTATTTGGGTTAAAACAACTCCTACAGTAGTATCATAGAGTGATGTTTCATCCTTTTGTGATAGTTCGCTTTTAACTCCTTGTTCTTCGGATACCAAATACATTTTATTATCCTCCAGTGTTATTTTTAAGGTTAAATTCGCTTCTTTAAGTAAATACGTACCTGTATATTTTTTGAAATTATCAAGATTGATACTTTTAAAATTTTCTATGGGAGTATCGTTTATATAAGCTAGTAAATCATTTGTTATCGCTTTTTTAAAAGGAATCGTTTTACAATTAGTAAATGCTAAGTAGAGATCTTTGGTATTCGAATTATATTGATTCCTGAAAGCGTATCCTATATTATTTCCTCCATGTCCGTAATAGGTAACGCCATCAACATTGAATTTAAATAATCCTAAACCATATTGTTCATTTCCAGATTCCATCATCATTTTCAGAGTTTCTTTTTTTAGTAATTTTTCTGTTTCAAAAAGAGATTCATAGAATATTTGCATATCGTTTAATGTTGAAGCAATACTACCAGCAGCATAGGCAATATTTGCAAAATATCGATAGTCTAAGTAGCCTGTTACATCCTCTTCTTGAAAATATGGCGTTGCCAAATTAGGAAGATGTTTGTGTACATATGGATAGGAATTGTTCATCTGTAAAGGAGTAAAAATTCGTTCTCTTAATAAATCAAAATAATTCTGGTCTGTTACTTTTTCTATAATTTTTCCTAATAGAAAATAATTCGTATTACAGTAATCAAACGAACCAATCATTTTTGGATCATTCTTTTCTACCTGATCTAGTAAATTTGCATTGTATAATTCATCATTTTTTCCATAGAAAATATCTACAACGTTTTTGCCTATTACTTCATCTAAACCACTTTCATGAGTTAGTAAGGACTTTATTGTTAATGAACCATCTACATTTTTAATGGGAGTTAGATATGTTCCAATACTATCAGTAATTTTTAGATTTCCCTTCTCATATTCCTGAAGTATCAATATCGCAGTAAAGGTTTTGGTAGCACTACCAATATTAAAAACACTATTTACAGTAAGGTTATAGTCACCAAGACTTAAGGTTTCAGTTTTATTTTTCTTTTTGGTAAGAATAGCAATTCCTTTATGCTGTTCTTTTAGCATGGCATCATATTTTGTGGAAATTGAGGTAATATCATTTGTTTGACTATATCCGATGTGTTTGATAAAGAAGAGAGCTAATAGAATTATTAAGTACTGTAAAGTTTTCATGTTTCTTAAATTTTATATTTGTTTACATCAAAACTCATTTAATTTGTGCTGATACTGAAAAAAGAATGATGAAAGGTCTTCGAAACGTGATCTTAGGAGAAAAGTCATCTCATCCTTAAAATGAGACAACTTAGACTGAAAATGATATATTACATCATGAAAATATGTTGTTTCAACCTTTAAAACATATTTTTGAGTACTAATTTTTAAAGGAATATGGTAACAAAATTTGATGCTTGGATAGACAATAAAATAATACAGAACATTATTATATGGTTGTTTTTATTGATCATCTTTATCATGGTCATTCAAGCAGATAATAGATTCTTAGTATCTATTGTACTTATTGGCTTTATAATGCCACCGATATATTTAAACAATCTAAAAATCTTACCCTTATTTTTTACTAAGAAACGTTCTTTAGGAATTACATTTTTTATATTAAACATTTTAGCTTTTACACTTTTGGGTGTATTTCTTTTAAGTGATTTCTTCGAAACGTTTCAATGGAAAATGTTGTTGAATGTTTTTGGTGCGGTTTTATTAATAATTCTGTTTGGCACCGCATTAAAACTGGCAAGAGATAGTTTTTATAGAAGACAAGAAGAAAAAGAAGCAGAATTAAAGTTATTAAAAGCACAACTAAACCCACATTTTTTGTTCAATACGCTTAACAATCTATATGGACTATCGGTAATAAAATCAGAAAAGCTTCCAGATTTAATGTTGCAACTTTCAGATTTATTACGATATAGTCTTTATGAAACTAAAGAGACCTTTGTTCCGTTAGACAAGGAGATTCAATATCTTAGAAATTACATATCACTAGAACAGATTAGATTAGAAGATAAGGCAGATATTCAATTAGATATAAAAGGATATGACTCGGCTAACAGAATAATTGCTCCGATGTTATTAATAGTTTTTGTAGAAAACGCATTTAAGCATTTAGGGGTATTAGAAAACACGAAAAGTATTGTGTCTGTTTCTATCGAAATAGGAGAGAACTCCATTGTTTTCAAATGCTCAAATACAATAGATAATATAATCGTTCCAGAAACCGATATAGAAAAAGGCAAAAGTGGTATTGGTTTACAGAATGCAAAAAAACGTTTAGATTTGATATATCCAGAAAAGCATGCATTACAAATTAAGCAGGATAACGGATTTTATATTGTTGAATTAACCCTAGATGTATAGTGAAATCATTTGAATAAAACTGTTAATTATAATTCGTAAGTGTTTATTTAAAATGATTAAACAATAAATTGTAAAGAGAATATTATAAATACATGAAAACATTACAATGTTTAATAGCCGATGATGAGCCCATCGCACGTCAGATAGTAGAAAGCTATATCAAAGAAATACCCTATTTAGAGCTTGTTGCTACTTGCAAGAATGCTTTCGAGGTAATGAGCTATTTACAAAGTAATTCTGTAGACATATTATTCTTAGATATCAATATGCCAAAACTTTCTGGTATTAGTCTGTTAAAGACAATGCAACAAAAACCTAATGTTATTATCACAACTGCTTATCCAGAATATGCTGTAGAAGGATTCACTCTTTCGGTTACGGATTATTTATTAAAACCATTTTCATTAGAACGATTTTTACAAGCTGTTGGCAAAGTAGTACAAGCTACACCTATTCAACAAGATACTATCGTAATAGAGAAGGAGAAAAAAGCAAGTGTTGTTTATGTAAAAAGTGATAAAAAGATTATTAAATTGGATGTAGATAGCATCTATTATATTGAAGCTTACGGTAATTATATAAAGATCTATACGGATCAAATGATTTTAACACCGGTGACATTATCTGATTTTTTAGAAAAGTTGTCAGATGATTTCGTAAGAACACATAAATCATTCGTAGTAAATTTTAATAAGTTAAAAATGATTGATGGGAATCAAATAATACTACAGAATGATAGTAAATTACCGATCAGTAAGTCATATAGGAAATCGGTTTTAAGCAAAATTGATGAAGTATAATCCCAATATTATTTATTTTAAAGTATCCTAATTAGTAACCTTTTAGGGGAATTATATCAATTTAAAATATTACTAGTACATTTACTTTTTTAACTATAAAATCTCATTTAATGAAAACAAAAATCATCAATCTATTTCTTTTAAGTTCTGTGCTTTTGATAAGCTGTAAAACTGAACAGAAAGAAGAAACGAAATTAAAACCTCATGAATCTTTAACAGCTCCAACTGCTAAAAAAATCGCAGAAGAATTAACAGCACACGGCGATACTCGAATAGACAATTATTTTTGGATGCGTCTAAGTGATGAGCAGAAAAATGCAGAAACTCCTGATGCACAAACAAAGGATGTTCTAGATTACCTAAATGCAGAGAATGATTACAAAGATGCTGCAATGAAACATACCGATACTCTTCAGAAAACATTGTTTGATGAGATTGTTGGGAGAATTAAAAAAGATGAATCGACAGTTCCATATAGCTATAATGGATACTCATATTATTGGAGATTCGAAAAAGGAATGGATTATGCCTTGTATTGTCGTAAAAAATTAGAAGATAAAGCAAAGGAAGAAATTATGCTTAATGGTCCAGAAATGGCAGAAGGATTGAATTATTTTGGAATGGGAGCAAGATCTGTTAGTCCTGATAATAAAATGATATCTTATGGTATCGATACAGTATCTAGACGTCGATATACAATATATTTTAAGGATTTAATCAATGATAAAGTACTTTCAGATAAATTAGTTAATACTACAGGAAGTGTAGCTTGGGCTAATGATAATAAAACAGTCTTTTATACTTCTAAAGATTCAATTACGCTACGAGCAAATAAAATTTACAAACATGTTTTGGGTACGGATCAGTCTCAGGATGTATTGGTGTTTGATGAAAAAGATGATACCTTCAGGACATTTGTTTATAAATCAAGATCGGATAAGTATATTATTATTGGTAGTGATCAAACACTCTCTACAGAATACAGATATTTAGATGCTGATACTCCTAATGGAGAGTGGAAAGTAATCCAACCAAGAGAAAAAGAATTAGAGTATAGTGTAGCACATTTTGGAGATCATTTTTATATAAGAACGAATTTAGATGCAAAAAACTTCAAGTTGGTAAAAACCCCTGTTAATGCAACTACAAAAGATAATTGGGTAGATGTTATACCTCATAGAGATGATGTGCTGTTACAAGGTTTTACTCCTTTTAAAAACCATTTGGTACTAAGTGAACGTAAAAATGGTCTTAGTACTATTCGAATTAGAAAATGGGATGGAAATGACGATCACTATATCTCTTTTAATGATCCAGCCTACGTAGCATATCCATCTACAAATTTAGATTTTGATACCAATATTGTACGATATAGTTATACTTCTTTAACAACTCCAAGTAGTGTTATTGATTATAATATGGATACCAAAGAGCAAACTGTTTTAAAAGAGCAGGAAGTATTAGATCCTAATTTTTCAAAAGATAATTACGTATCCGAAAGACTATTTGCTACAGCAAGAGATGGTGTAAAAGTGCCAATATCTTTGGTGTATAAAAAAGGAACACAAAAAAATGCTAGCACACCACTTTTACTGTATTCTTATGGTTCTTATGGAAGTAGTACAGAACCTTATTTTAGTTCTACTAGATTAAGTTTATTAGATAGAGGTTTTGTTTTTGCCATGGCTCATATTAGAGGAGGTCAGGAAATGGGTAGATATTGGTATGAAGATGGAAAACTTCTTAAAAAGAAAAATACTTTTACCGATTTTATCGATGTTGGAGATTTCTTAGTAAAAGAAGGATACACTAGTGCTGATCATATGTATGCTTATGGAGGTAGTGCTGGTGGTCTATTAATGGGAGCAGTACTTAATATGAAACCAGAACTTTGGAATGGAGTAGTAGCTGCCGTACCATTTGTAGATGTGGTTTCTACCATGATGGATGAAACAATACCTTTAACCACATTTGAATTTGATGAGTGGGGAAACCCTAAAAATAAAGAATATTACGAATATATGAAGTCATATTCTCCATATGATAATGTAGAAGCCAAAGAATATCCAAATATTTTGATCACAACTGGGTATTGGGATAGTCAGGTGCAATACTGGGAACCAGCTAAATGGATCGCTAAATTAAGAGAGTTAAAAACGGATAACAATCTATTAATTATGGATTGTGATATGGAAACTGGTCATGGAGGAGCTTCAGGACGTTTTGAACGCTATAAACGTACTGCTCTAAATTACGCCTTTATGCTAGACTTAGAAGGAATTAATAAGTAGTATATTTGTTCATCTTTTTATAAAGAAACCAGCAGGGATATATTCTTGCTGGTTTTTTTATCAATTAATGATTTTGTCCAATAATAAACTATTTTTTTTGAATCTAATCCGATTAACTATAAAGTACAGGAAGCTTTTTGCAAAAGTTTTAATCTTAACAAGTCTATATGTGTTATCATTCGCTTCTTGTTATAGTCAAACCAATGCCAAAGATAACCAAGGAAGCTTATCTAAGCGATGGTTCATACAAAGCGATAGTATTAAACGTTTTAAAATTGAACCGTACAAGCCTGTGTATTTTTTGGGTGCAAATTATACAACGGATATCAATAACTTTCCTACTAGTGATAATCCACTTAATACTGTGGAAGAATCATCCGATTTTTCGGATACTGAATTGAAATTTCAATTAAGTTTTAAGACAAGAGCTGCAAGGAATTTGTTAGGAAAGAAAATAGGAGGTGATGTATGGGTAGGATATACTCAATCATCAAGATGGCAATTGTATAGTGCTAATATTTCGAGGCCATTCCGAGAAACTAATTATGAGCCAGAAATAATGTTAGTGTTTTCAACAAGCTATAGAGTTTTTGGATTAAATGGTGTATTTGCAGGAGTTGGCATAAATCATCAGAGTAATGGAAGATCAAATCCGTTATCTAGAAGTTGGAACAGAATAATACTACAGTTTGGTTGGGAAACTTCTTCTTGGAGTTTTGTTTTAAGACCTTGGTGGCGCTTGCCCGAAGATGCTGCGGAAGATGATAATCCAGGTATAGAAAATTATGTAGGAAGAACGGAATTTTTAACTGTCTTCTCAAAAGGTAGACATGATCTAAGTATTTTGGCCAAACATTCGCTGAGAGGAGGTAGTAATAGTAGAGGTAGTATAAGACTTGATTATGCAATTAAAGTTTTGGGCCAATTACAGGTACACGCACAGATATTTCATGGGTATGGGGAAAGTTTAATAGATTTCAACCATAAGCAAACTACTTTTGGAATAGGTTTGTCTCTTTTACAGTGGCGATGATATCATCAAGTTTTTAGATTTTCCAAATATGAAAAAAAGGCTGTTCACACTACATGAACAGCCTTTCAAACATACTTAATAGCTAACTAAATATATTTTTTACTTATTGATTACAAATCTCTTTGTGATCGCAAATCCGTCTGTGCTAGTAAATCGGGCAAAGTACATTCCGGATGCTAGTTGAGAAACATCGATAGATAAAGAATCTACATTTGGATTAATTTTCTTGGCTACTGCACCAGTAGAAGAGAAAATTTCTATTTGCGTAAAACTACCTCCCACAATTTCAATGTTTAATTGAGAACTTGCTGGATTTGGATATAAACTAATGTTGCTATCCGCCTCCTCAGTGAAGGTTAATAGCTGTTCACGACTGGATCCTAAAATCACTACATAATCTTCAACTTCTCCATATGTAAATGATTCGCAAGGATCAGGAATGTCATTATATTTCATGGATACACGCATACGAGTAGCACCAGAAGATGCGCTTGCAGGAACTGTAAAAGATCCAGTATTACTAGTATCTGTTGATGGTGCCTTACTAAATACTAACTCACCAGCATCATTAAAATCTCCATCTCTATTATAATCAATCCAAACAGCATAGGCTTCATTATAAATTGTTCCTGTCCATGTTGGAGTAATTGTAATTGTATTTGTTCCGCTTAAACTTGTAGTTAAAGAAGTATAATCTCCATATCCTCCAGATTCTGCACCTGTAGCATTATCAATACTTCCTATTTGTACTCTGGAAATAAACTCATCAGATGTAATTCTACCATTGGAATCACAATATCCTGTTGGAGGATCTGTATCTCCTGATCCTTCCGCTAGATTAATAGTGTAATCTTCAACTTCTCCATATGTGAATGTTTCGCAAGAAGTAGGAATATCATTATACTTCATAGAAACTCTCATTCTAACAGCAGTTAAAGAAGTACCAGTAGGAACAGTAAAAGATCCAGTATTCGTAGCATCCGTGGATGGTGCTTTGCTAAATACTAATTCACCTGCATCATCAAAATCACCATTATTATTATAATCTATCCAAACAGCATATGCTTCTGCGTATATAGTACCTGTCCAAGTAGGAATAATAGTAATATCATAAGATTGGCCTTCATTTAATGTAGTAGCAATACCGCTAAAATCTGAATAAAACTGTGCTCCAGATGTGTTATTAATAGTGTTTAATTCTACTCGGCTGATAAATTCATCATTTACATTAGTACTTGCAGAGTCACAATAGGTAACACCACTTGAATCATTGGTAGTAAAGGTTGTTGTTGCGGCTCCAGATACATTTCCAGCAGCATCTTCTGCAGTAACGGAAGCATTGTAGGATGTTAGTGGAGATAAACCAGTTACATCAAAACTTGTTGTAGTAGATGTTCCTACGGACGTACCATCAATCGAAATGTTATAACGTGCTACCGCTACATTATCTGTGGATGCCGTCCAACTTAATGTTGCTCCTGATGATGTAATATTAGAAGCTGTCAGATTCGTTGGATTTGATGGTGCTTGCGTGTCTGGAACTCCCGGTTCGATTTCAAATCGACCAACAACACCTCTTCGGCTATTATTAATATACTCATTAATAAACCAGAATGAAGAATCATCAGAAGGGTCAACATCAATTTTACTATAATCTCCATATCGGATACTTGTAGTAAAGTTTCCATTTCCATTAGCAATTAAACCTTCTGCACTAGTCATTGTTCCAAGTGGATCAGAGCTTAATCTTCCTGTAAAATAAGAGCTTACTCTCACTGTGGTTGGAGTAGTAGGTCCAGACATAGAAGTATATCCCATTCCAATATTTCCTTGACCATCCATTGCTAAACTAGCATTCCAAGCATGTCTGCCATCTGGTGCTGTATAGGTACCTTCTTGGTACAGTGACCAAGGTTGATTGTCACCACTTTGTCTAAATTCGTACCAACGAATACCAGCTAATTCTCCAGCACTAGCATCAGTATCTACTACAAAATTAAATACTGCCGAATTGTGTGTTGGGAACTTTCTAAATTGTGCCTGATTCATAATAGTAGCTTGTAACGCATCAATGGATATCCCACCGCCAGGCTGTGCTAAATTAGAAAAACTTCCTCCATCGAAAACACTAATAAAAGGAGTTGTTGTAATTTCTTGAGGACTGGATACAGTAGAGCTTCCAGGATTATTCCAGTTTACATCGGCTGTCCAAACTTTTATATGATCTACAGAAACCCCGCTCCATGCGTTGTCTTGTAAATATACTATGGTTGCTCCACCAGGAGCTGGTAAGTCTCCGTTAGTTACATTTAATGCCTGAGGGCTAAAAAAACCACTAGTTACGATTCCAGGAAGATTAAAACCAATAATTTGTGCACCTGGATCACCTGCTAACATAGCATCTCTTTCTAAAGCCCATAATTTGTTAGTTCCTCCAGTATTTTCTGTGATATAATATCCATCACTCCAAACAGAAAGTTTTTGATAATCCTGAATTCCAGAAATATTGTAAACGAACCATCCAGCAGTAAGTGGATTTGGACCATCAGAAACAGCTACCTGAGCGCCAGATCCCAAGAAAGAAAGTACCCATCTATCCGCAGCATTGTCATAAGACACTGTTAGATCACAGCATCCTCCAGATGGAAATATAGCAGGATTCGGAGCTGTTTGTCCTAGTAGTTGATTACCTGATTTATCGAAAATCATAAATCCCGTATTATAAACTACAAATACGTGATTAGGACCAACTGCTAATGATGGATCTGTTGGATTAGATCCAGAAGTATAAGAGTCGAAAACTAAATTAGCAGGAGCTCTTTGTACACTCTGTTCTTGTTGGTGTTTGTTTAAAACAAAATAATCATTTTTGGATTGAGGATCTTTTCCTGCCACAATCTGATTGCCCAAAGATCTTTTGTCCTTTGCTTCTTTTACAGAATCGTCAGATGGACGTAAATCTTGAGGTCTGGACTGCATGGGAGTTACGTATTCTACCGAGGAGACTTTTCCATGATAGAATGCTTTAGTTTTTCCTTGTTGCGCCTGGACAGTTATTGTGGCGACAACAAACATAATTACGAATGCAAGTTTTAATTTCATTTGTGTAAAATTTAAGTAGTTAATTACCCTAAAGTTAGCACAAAAGATGTTGTTATTTTAACATTATTTTGTCTTTTTTAAGTGCCTAATGGTTAGACCATAAGGAGGTTGAGTATTAACCCTTTTTTTGCCTTGCAAATTAATTTTGTAACCTTTTTTTAATTCGTTTTGTCCAATAATCGTGAATTCACAATCAAATAATTATTCATATTCAAAATCAAAAAAAATGAATCAATCAAAACGAACAATCAAAATGTTATTAGTACTCTTTTTTGGATTCTATATGCATCTAAATTGGGCACAAAATGCAAAAGCATCTTTTAGGATTCCTGATGGTCGAAGTATAAAAACTTCAATTTTAGATGCTCATATTCAGAGAGCTATAGATTCTATTAAACTTCCCGGGCTTTCTATTGCAATTGTAAATGACGGAAACATTGTATATCATAATGTTTTTGGAGTAAAAAGTTACAAAACGAATGAGCCAGTTACCAAACAAACTATTTTTGAAGGAGCTTCTCTTTCTAAACCATTATTCGCATATTTTATCATGAAAATGGTCGAAAAAGGAGAATTAGATTTGGATAAACCTATATATCCATATTTAAAACCTATTTTTCCAGAAGGAGTTATTGCAAAAGACTCTTTTGAAGCGTATAAAACATTGACCCCAAGGATTATATTGTCACATGGTACAGGGATTCCTAATTGGGTAAAAGGAAAACCTATCTCCATTGCATTTAAACCAGGCACTGATTTCTCTTATTCAGGAGAAGCCTATCAACATTTAGGAGCTGCTTTTGGAACAAAATTAGGAATTGGATGGGGAACTGAATTAGATTCTTTAATTATAAAAGAAGCTTTAGCCCCAATAGGAATAAATAGAAGTCTTTATACTTGGAATACAATCTATGATAATGATGTGGCTTACGGGCATATGAAAGGAAAAACCAATCCTGAAATTAATAGATATAAAAAGGTTGGACCAGGTTTTAGTCTACACTCTGATGCAAAGGATTATGCCATGTTTCTAATAGAAATAATGAACCCTAAAAATATAAGTACGAAAACCAGAGATGAGATGCTCAAAGAGCACAATCATTTTAAGTCAAATAATAAAATTTTAAAGGAGACTGGACAAACCGGATGGGGACTAGGTTTTTCACAAAAGCCTACTCCCAATGGGCTTATGCATTTACATACTGGAAATAATCAAGACTTTCAGGCATATGCTATGTTTATACCAAAACAAAATTATGGTTTCGTAATGTTTGGAAACTCGGATAATTTGTTTCCTTTATTAGAAACGATCGAAAAGATATTAGGAGAACATTTTTAAATATAAAAATTATGAAAGATTTAAATGAAGTATTTGTGTTTATTACAATGATAGTTGCCATTGTAGTAATTGTATTTATAATCGCTAGATATACATATTTGGTCAAGAAAATACTTATTGAAAAAGGTGTCTACCAAGAACATAGAAATAATAAATTGAAGTATTTGGATCTAGGATGTATTGTTTTTGGACTGGGAATTGGACTCCTCATTTCATCAGTTTTTACAACTTTTGGATTGTCCGAAGATGCAACAGATTTATTGGTATGGGGTACTATTCTTGTTTTTGGCGCTACAGGCTTAGTTGTTGCACATTTTATAAGAAAACGACTTGAAGAATAGTCAAATACAAAGAGATTATAATCTTATCCGCAAGGTTATCGATGGTGATACATCCGCTTTTAGGCAACTTATTTTTGCCTACAAAGATGTATCACTATCACTTGCTATATCAATTCTAAAAGATGCTGTAGTGGCAGAAGATGTTTTACAGGAGGTTTTTATAAAGTTATATGATAAGTTACATACCTTTAAATTTAAAGCATCTTTTGCAACCTGGTTATATAGGATAGTAGTGAATACAAGCTACAACGAATTGAAGAAAAGAAAAAATATAATTAGTATTGATAATACGTCAGAAGTAGATTCAATGGTTCATCGTCAAAAAGAATATTTAAAAGATGCTGATCAAAAAAAGTATATTAATATGACTTTGGAAAAATTAAAACCTGATGAAGCATTGGTACTAAGACTTTTTTATTTATGCGAATATAAAGTAAAGGAGATAGAGGAGATTACGGGATTTAGAAGTTCTAAAATAAAAGTAAACCTGCATAGGGGAAGAGATAATTTTGAATTCCATTTAAAGCAAATACTAGGAGACGATTTAAACAATTTGTTATGAAAGAAGAAAAATTTAAAGAATTAATCAGTAAAAGTACTATTGAAACTTCTAATGATTTTATAAATAAAGTAATGCAGGGTATTCAATTACAAAAAGAAGTGAAAAAACAATCACTTTTTTGGTCTTTTCCAGTGATCATAATAGTTTGTAGTGCATTAATTTTAACGATTTTAGGGATGCTGTTTTATACATTCAATACAGAGTATGCAATATTTAGTTCGATTCCTAAAACACCAATATTTTTAGTTATTATTGGGATTGGACTTTATTATATAAATCAATTAATACGATTTCAACATTACAAATAGAATGTTTGATCATAAAATAAAAAGCCTTGCTAGTAATACTATGCAAGGCTTTTGTTAATAAATTCGATATGTTAGTATGCCATTTCTACAATTTCGGCAGCAACTTCTGGCGTGATGTCCTGATGCTCTCCTAGAGCAGTCATTCCATGATCCTTTAAATTCTTAGCTACTTTTTGTGAGAAACCATCGTAATCATCGGTATAGGCACTTAATTTGGTTTCGATTCCTAATGATTGAAAGAATTCCTCTGTTTTTTGAATAGCCTTTTTCGCTTTCTCTTCAGTAGTCCCTTCGGATATATTAAAGATTCGTTCAGCATATTGTGCAAGTTTTTCCTTTTTTTGATCAAACTTCTTAGTGTATGCACTTGGTAAAATTACAGCTAATGTGCGTGCATGATCTATTCCATAAAATGCAGTAAGCTCATGAGCAATCATATGAACACTCCAATCCGTTGGTACTCCTTTTTGTATATATCCGTTTAGAGCCATAGTGCAACACCACATAAAATTAGAAGCTGCTTTGTAGTTACTAGGATCTTTAATGATTTCAGGAGCAATTTCTATTAATGTTTGTAGAATTCCTTCAGAAAAACGATCCTGTAGTGGAGCATCAGCAGGGTACGTCATATATTGCTCCAAAACATGTGTGTATGCATCTGCAACTCCATTTGCTAATTGTCTTTTGGGAATACTATGCACAACCGTTGGATCACAGATAGAGAATTGTGGAAATAATCCTGGTCCACCCATTACCATTTTTTGATTTGTCTCTGATCTGCTTACCACAGCACCGCTATTCATCTCGCTTCCTGTAGCTGGTAACGTAAGTACTGTCCCAAACGGCAACCCTTCGAATGGACGAATTCTTTTAGCCAAGATATCCCAAGGATTATCACCTTTATATAATGCTGCAGAGGATAAAAACTTTGTTCCATCAATCACAGATCCACCACCAACTGCCAGCATATAACCGATATCTTCGTTTTTAATTATTTCTAAGGCCTTTAATAAGGTGGTATACTCAGGATTTGCTTCTATACCAGAAAACTCAATAACTTCATGATCTTTGAGCGCCTCTGTTACTTGTTCATAAATTCCATTTTTTTTAATGCTTCCTCCACCATATAATAGTAATATCTTTTTGTCTTTAGGTACTTCGGTAGTTAATTTCTTAATTTCTCCTTTACCAAAAATTATTTTGGTAGGAACGTATAATTCAAAATTTCTCATGTTTTTATTTTATTATGCTGATTAATTATCGATTTCTATGTACTCTTACAAAGTTCGAAATAAATCTTCTTTAAATTATTGATCTATGGTAAGAAAAACTAAAAGAATGCGACAAATACTGTTATAATTATGTAAATATTAAATAGTTTGTTAGTTGAACTAATTTAATAATTTTAGTTTTACCCCAATGATAGCACCAGAAATACCAAAGAACGAAAAGTATAGACAAATTGCCGTTGAGAAATACGGATTACTAGATACATTATCAGAAGAAAATTTTGATAATATAACATCTATTATGGCATATGTTTGTGATGTTCCTATATCCCTAATCACTCTTTTGGATAAAAAGCGTAATTTTCTAAAATCACATTATGGAGTTCCGTTTAACGAGTCACCAAGAGAAATTTCTTTCTGTGGGCACGCAATTAACTCAGATGATCCTATAACGATCATAAAAGATTCTAGAGAAGATGAGCGTTTTATTGGCAATCCATTGGTCACGGAACATAAAGCTATTTTTTATGCTGGAGCGCCATTAATTGATGCTGATGGTTTTAAACTTGGTACTTTATGTGTGTACGACACAAAACCTAGAGAGTTAACTTCTGAGCAAAAAGAAGCTTTATTAGCTATGTCTAAACAGGTGGTTAATCTTTTTGAGCAACGTTATCAGAATTTGAAACTCAGGCAGCTTAGAGATAAACTAGAAAAAAGAAATGAAGATTTAAAGAAGTTTGCTAGTGTAGTTTCTCATGATCTAAAATCTCCATTAGCAAATATTATTTCGCTTACCGAATTATTAGAAGATGATAATAAAGATATACTTAATGAAGAATCACTTCAGTACCTAGAATATCTGAGGACATCTTCATATTCTTTGAAAGATTATATCGATGGAATTTTAAACTTTTATAAAAGTGATGATTTGGTTCAAAACAAAAAAGAAAACATCCATATAGATAATCTTTTAGAAGAATTAAAACAAATTACTGATTCTGAGCATAAAGCTACTTTTCATATAAGAGGAAATACGAACGAGTTGCTGGTAAATAAATCTGCGTTAATGCAAGTATTGGTTAATTTGATCACTAATGGGATTAAATATAATTCAAAATCTGAAATAGTAATTGATATAAGCATCGAAGAAACCAGTGACCAATATGAGTTTTCTGTCACAGATAATGGGAATGGAATACCACAAGATTATTTAGAGAAAATTTTCGACCTGTTTACTGTAGTAGGAGTGGAGGATCGAGATGGAAATGTAGGTACTGGAATTGGATTAGCGACCGTAAAAAAAATCGTTCAGAATCTTGGCGGAAACATTGCTGTAAGTTCTACCGAAAAACAAGGAAGTACTTTTACTTTTACTATTCCTAAAAATTAAAAAACACTTTATTTTTCAATAGACTAGATGATCTTCTTTTAGAACAGCTCACAGTTATATACCGATAAGATACTTACTGAATAGAATAGCGGTTCCACAGAAGGAGGGTGTTATTTCATTGAGAATATTGAATTCGTTTTAAACTTATTTGATTCTCATCCGTCATTTAATGTGTAGTTTCTAAAGTTATCCACTATGAAAAAGTACATATTAAAATCAATACACCCATTAACTATAAAAGCTTCTTTCACTTTTGTGTTGTTTTTCTTAGCGATAAGCAACAATAAAACCATTGGTTATTTAGAATTTTCAGTAGTGCAGTTTGATAAAATTATGTCTACCAAATTGTTAGGCAATAACATTTCTTTAGGAAGCTGGACTAATAGAATTAAAGAGCTGTTTATTATTAATGATATGAGATCCATAGATAATGTCTATATGTTATTAGGGATGAGCTTACTATTAATACTAATACTGGTGTGGATATCTATATTTCCAACAGTCGAAAAATTTTAATCGTTAAAGCTTATTACGCCATGATAAAAAGAATCCTTATTCTTATCTTCTTTGTTATACATATGAATAGTATGTATGCTAATATTTTGAATAATATACATTATGCAGACACCACTGTTGTTAATAAAGAGACTGAAACATATACTGTGTACAGAGGTGAAAAGAATTTATACATCTCCATTAAAACTTTTGATCATAAAATAGCTAGGTCAATTCTACGCAGAGGAATTCATATATATTTTGATGATAAGGGAAAAAAGAAAAAAAATGTATCTATCACTTACCCTGTAATAAAAGAAAATAAACCGCCATTAAGAAAGAGTGAAGACTTTAACCATGAACGAGAAGAGATTCCTGATCCTGATGTTTTATTTGATCAAATATCTCATATGATAGATAAAGATCTTCCGCAGAATGCGATATATAGTTTTTACGACTACAAAAAAGAATTCAATATTCTCTTGAATAATGAAAAAATAACTATTGATATTTCTGTAAATAAAGAAGAAAATAGTTTTAATTATGAAGTAGAAATTCCTAAGAAGCTAATTCATGAAGAATCAGACAAGAATTTAGATAAGTTGATGATTGGAATAGAAACAGTAAAAAATAAAAGGAATAGAAATGATCAAGAAAGATCTTCCAGACAGTCTCAGAGAAATGTTCAAAGAAGAGGAGGGAATGGTGGTGGAGCGCTTGGAGGAAGACAAGGAAATGGCAGATCAAATAATAGAAATCAATCTCCAAGAACAGACGGTAATAATATTTCATCAGAAAATGGAATTGAAATATGGTTTAAGGCACTATAGTTTAAAAAAAATATAAAGTTTTAGTATTTGTTTTAAGAATGCAAATGTGAGTTTTTATTAGTTAGTTTTGTTACAAGCTTCGTAAGTGATTACGAAGCTTTTTTGGTTAATAATTATCTTCCTATTTGATCATTTACTCTGACGGAATGATCATTTACTCATTGTTTGAGCTATGTTTTCAATTATTTAGCGGCATGAACTTAAAAATATAGAACATGTCTAAGAAATTTAAAATTTTAAAATGGTCACTGGGAATTTTAGGAAGTTTGTTTATCGCGTTATTTCTTTTTGGTTGGTGGTTTATGAGTCTTATACCGTCTTCTGAAGATAAAATCGATATTACATCTTCTACCATGTCTGATTTACCATATTTATCCAAGAATATTGTACCAAACCGAGGCAAAATTCTGGCTATTGTAACGAGTACTAATGTTATGGGTAGTACAGATAAAGATACAGGATACGAACTTACTGAATTAGCAAGAGCATATTACGTTTTTTTAGCCAATGGTTTTGAAGTGGATATTGCGAGTCCTCTTGGTGGAGAACCTCCCGTAGTTATTGATGATGAAGATATGGGAGCGTATGATTATGCTTTTTTAAATGATACTAATGCACAGAATAAAGTAAAAAACTCTCTTCCTGTGGATAAAATTGACCCTACGATGTATGAAGCTGTATTTTTTGCAGGAGGAAAGGGGGCAATGTATGATTTTCCAGAAAATAAAAGTATTCAGAATATTATAAGAACTTTATATCAGTCTAATAAGGTTATTGGAGCAGTGTGTCATGGACCTGCAGCATTGGTAAATGTTACTTTAGATTCTGGAAAATCATTGATAAATAATAAGAAAGTGTCTGGTTTTACAAATGATGAAGAATTGTTGTTGATATCAGATGCTAAAGAAATTTTTCCATTTCTTTTACAAGACAAATTACAAGAACAAGGAGCTACCTTTTCGGAAGGAGAGATGTATTTAGAAAATGTAAGCCATCATGAGAATTTAATTACAGGACAAAACCCTTGGTCTACTTGGAAATTAGCTGAAACAATGATTGTACAAATGGGATACGTACCTAAATACAGAGAAATTACTGCCGAAGAAAACGCAGTAAAGATTTTGAAAACGTATCACACTCAAGGATCTGAAGAAGCCAAAGAATTGATTGATCAATTATATGATAATGATAAAAAGAATATTGAGAGAGTGTTAATCGCAAAACATGGTGTTATTGCGGCAATGCAGGGAAAATTAGGAGGTTTTTTTAGTCTTACAGGATTAACTTCTTATATCAAATCTAAAGAAAACTAATATGATAGTGATAAAAAGATCACTTTCGTGATATAGTATTTTCTAGGAAGTTTAATATAACCTAAATTTGAAAAAAGCGATTTATTGGATTTTTCGGATATCTTATTAGTCATTATCAGTAGTGCAGGATTATTGCATGGGATCTTGTTTGCTTTTTATTTAATATTCATAAAGAAAAAGAGAGCGTTAACAAACATTTTATTAGGGCTTATACTAATATTTATGGCTTTTAGAATTGGGAAATCAGTAATGCTTAATTTTGGTAATGATCTAGAGCCGATATTCATTTTTATTGGATTAGCTTTTTTATTATTAATAGGTCCGATTTTAAGATGGTATGTGTTAGCAATGACAAATCCTGATTTTTCCTTAGACAGAATTTATTTTCTAGAATTAATACCGTTTGTTATGATTTTTGTCGCCAGTCTTTTCATTTCTACTGAGTGGTATGAAAATAGTAGAATGGCAATCGTAGTATTTGGGAGTGGACTTATTTTTATATATCTGCATCTTGCTTTTTATATAGGAAAATGTCTTCATATGGTGAAAACCAAAAAGAATGACTATAAGATAACTGTACAAACAAAATCTCAAAAAATTATATTTAATTGGTTATATCACCTACTAATTGGATGCATACTTATTTGGATCACCTATGTTTTAAATATTTTAGATAATACAGTTCCTTATATTATAGCGCCAATTGTATATTCAATCGTAATCTATTATCTAAGTTACAAAGCTTTTCAAATGAAAGTAATTGAAATAGATGGAGATGCTTTCGCAGTTAATGAAAGCCTTTCTTTATTTAATAGAATTTCTCAACTTATGGTAGAAGAGAAGTTATACTTAGATCAAGAGTTGTCTTTAGTTAAATTAAGTGAGATAGTAGACAAAACAAAACAACACACTTCTTCAGTGATAAATCAATATGCTGAAAAAAATTTTAATGATTATATTAATTATTATAGAATTCAGGATGCAAAAAGAATGTTTTTAGATGTCGTAAATAATAAGTTTACAATTTCTGCTATCGCTTTTGATGTTGGTTTCAGTAGTCTGTCCTCTTTTAACGCGGCGTTTAAAAAATTTGAAGGTATAACACCTTCCAAATTTAGGGAAAGCAAGAATAGGAAATAAAAGGAATTATTTTTTCCTTCTTTTACTTTTCTTGGGTTGTTTATTAGATCCCTTTCCTTTAGAGGTTGCTGAAAACGTTTTTTCTTTTTTTAATTCTCTAAAATGTTCGATGATTTTGGATTTAACTTTGAAATGTAAAACACTTGTTCTTTTAATATAACTGTAATAAGAACCAATGATGAGTCCTAAGCCCAAAACTATTGGAATAGATCCATTTTCTATAAAAGGGAATTGTGTATATAGATTTATAGCAACTCTAGGTTCGAATGAAATCAATACATACAGTCCATATGCCAATGCTAAAATTCCTAGGATTAAAAAAGTATAGATTTTGGAGTTGATAGCTTTTAAAATATCCTTTTCCATTTTCTGAATGTTAGTATCACTTAAAAATGGATTATTACGTTCTTTTTCCTCTTTGATAAGCAATAAAAGGGCTTCATTATAAAAATCAAAAGAAACTCCATAACTTCTTTTATCTAAATCCTCTTCGGTTATATCATATTTCATATGAGCGTAATATATCTATAAAATAATAGTCGATTATAATACATAATCGACTATTATTATCTATTGTTAAGGCTTTATTTCAACGTTACACCACTAAAAATAGGTGTTTCGCTTGGTAAACCAAGTTTATTTCTAACAACCTGACCAGCTTGAAGTCCAGATACAATGGCACCTTCATAATATCCAACATTCACTCCAAAATTAATCCAATCACCAGTAATTATTAAATTATCAAAACCTGATTCATCAGCTTTTAAACGGTACTTATTGGATCCAGGGAGTGATAAAGTATATCTATCCGTAGGATTTACATTAGCTCTGAAAAACTGAGTTTTTAATCTTGCATAATCTGTTTTAGCGGTTTTAGAAAAATCATGAATCACATCAAATTTCATTCCTTCTGGATATTCTAAGGTTGTTACATTCTTAAAAAACCAACCCATTTTGTCTCGCAACCACTGTTCGGATATACGCATTATGCGTTCTAATTGTTCATGCGGATAATTATGATCCGAAAAAGGAGGAATGACTTCAGGATCTAGGAAAGAACCGGTGTAATATATTAAAACTCCTGGTTTTTGATCACCCCAATCTTCGTAAGGTAATACCTGTGACATATCAATAAACGAATATTGAGGATCTGCATAAGTTACAAGATTTGGAAGCGCTCCTTCAGGAAAGCCCCAATCCGGTAAGTGCATTCCTAATTCTTTTAAATTAGGTGTGATCCATAATTGCATAGACATGGTTGGAATACTCTTAACATGTGTATACATATTATTCCAAGCGGTATTATTAGCTATAATTTCTTTACAAATTCCTTCATTTCCACCAAGTACATCGATTGGTATACCTAAAACCGTATAATCAAAATCTTTACCTTTTTCTAGGGAGAATTCTTTTACATTTTTCCATCCACACCAAGATTCTTCAAGATCAAATTTACCTTCTTTTAAAGCTTTAGCTTGCTCATCATCTATCTGATCATACAATGGTTCTCCAGGCCAAACATCTAGTCCTTTCAACTTGTATGTTGGGGTATATGTTCCATCTTTTAGGGTAACTTGCTCTGCCATAGATATTTTCTCTATGGATCCAGTATCGGAATAATGAACTTGTTCAACTTTATGAAAAAACTTAAATTTCACACCTCTATTTTTCAATACCAAATAAATAGGAGTAATCATGGTATCTGCTGTACCAGCTTTAAATTTCCACACAAAAGATCCTTTATATCCTGCAGAGTTTGTTAAAAAATGAAGTCCAACACCAGCAGCTAAACTACCTTGCTGATCAGCACCAGTAAGGTTATGGAAAGTTCCTGTGTATAAAAATCGAACCATCGCAGAACTCAATAGTCGATCACTAGCACCATGACTTTTTAGCCACTCACGATAATCCAAATCATTAATTTTTTCATAATCTAATTCATGAGTTTCTGGATTATACACATCAGCAAAAGTACCTTTCATATTTACCATGCCAAATTCTACGAAAACTGCCAGCCAATAAAAGTATTCGTTATGATCTGCAATAGAATCAATTAATTTAGTAACCCATTTAGCAAGTACATGGAATATTTCATTTATTATAGAATGATGATCTTTTCTTGTCGCATGATCATGACCTTCTTTTACTAAATTATCTACTAATTCTGAAACATAGTGTAATAATTTTTCTCCTTCATGTTTAAATACTTTTTCTTTTACAAAAGCTTCAAATTTGGATTTGAAATCAGACCATAATGAATGATGTTCTGGAGCATTAATGTTATGTAAAGAGGCATCTGCTTTTTTAATAATACTCTCTTTATTAGGATCAGTACCAAAAAGAATTTCAGCGACGAGTCCGATAGCCTTTTTTACGATTGCAGAAAATGGTAATGGACCACCTTGTCCTGGAATGTATTCGTTTGACGGGAAAATGATATTTTTTTTAATCCATTGATTAGTTTTAGGATCGAAATGAGTAAGTAGGGTAGTATCCTCACGATCAAAAGCCTCATCCCACGATTTAAAAGGACTATCAGGCATTAAATTATGTTTCTCACATTCTTTGTAAGAATCCTGAATTAAGCGAAAAGCATTTTCGTACCATCCTTGAGCTATATGGATTCCATGTTCTTGGATTCTTTCATTTTGACCTCTACCAGTGGCTGTTTTACCTCCTAAGCGCCAACCCATTTGATAAATAGTTATTTCATAGCGATCTTGCCAATTTTCATAACTACTTAATTCATAGGCAGCTGTTAGGGATGACATACCACTACCTAAGATGGCGATTTTCTTTTTAGATGATTCTGTGTTTTGCATTAGTTTATTAGTTTTTAGGAATATGGATTTTTTTGGTTGTTAACTTATCATTGAAATGTGTTTCATTTAATTCATTTTCACTTATTGGGTAAATAGGTTTACCGTTTTCTATAAACTTGGTAACAATGGGAGAGTTATTCCATTGAGCTGCTTCCTCGTATAATTCATCAAGATGTGGCAGTATAAATATTTTATCAAATATTGTTTCTACGATTCCAAAGAAGTTATGAGCTTTATGAGTAACGTATTTAATATCCTCTCTAGATAATGGATAATGACTAGGATAAAAAGCTTCTATATCCGTAATTAAGGAAACGGCACAACCTCTTGGATTGCCAAAGATTTTTCCTAATATTCCAAAACTTACTCCTTCTACCATCGATTGTGCATATAATAATCTGTAGAGCACTATATTCACAAAATATTGTTCGTATATATTCTCTTGAAAAGCGATCTCATCAGCTTCTTTATAACCAGAAATGATGCTAGAATTATGCGCTCTGTACCATGTACACTCATTTGGTGTTTGAATATAATCTAACCAAAAGGTAACTGGAACAGGTAGATCTTCAAATGTATCTCCAGATTCTTTGATCAATTGAGCTAGTGTCGCCAAATATAAAAAATGACTATTCACGGCTCTCCACCATGGACTTCCGGATGGCTTACCATCAATGGGATTAAGAGTGCCCCGATTTATTTCCCATTTTATAAAAGCTAATTCAGAGTTTCCTAAACCTTCTTTTCCTTTTATAATGGGGTGACCATATTTCTGATAAAATTCATATCGTAATTGGTAGCGACCTTGTGGATTATCAGATACATTATCTACAATCCTTTTGGCATTATCCTTTAGTATTTCTAACTTGTTCATATATTCGCAAAAAAAGCTTTATAAACTTACAAGTTAAATTGTTAAAAACAAGAAATAATTTAGTAAATTAAACAAGTAATTTTTATACAAATTCCCCATACCCACAATTAGGAATGATGATAAAATTAAAATATTGTTCAGGGATAATACTATTGCTATTATTCTTACCGTTGATTTCATTGAGTCAATCTACTGTGTCCCTTAAGGATACAAAAGAACTAATAGATATTGGTAATAAAACGGATTACTTGGAGGACCCTAATTCTGATTTCACCATATCAGAAATAGTTTCAGATGAATTTGTAGATAAATTTAAACCAAATTCTCAGGAAACTATTAATTTTTCTAGTACAGCTTCTTCCTATTGGTTACGATTTAAAGTTACTAATGAGACATTAGAGACATTTTATCTTAATATTGGTTCGGCATATATTGATTCTATTTCTCTATTTGAATTTGATGAAAAGGGAACATTACTTTCTTCTAGATACACTGGTGATGATTTACCTTTTTCAACTAGGGAGGTTGAAGTCGGAAATTACCTATTCAAACTAGATATCAATAAAGATACTACCCATACATTTTATTTAAAGGTAAAATGTGATCAGCCTTTATTCTTTTTATTACGAGTGGGTACACTACCAAGTTTTGCTGCATATGAGCATGATCTAGACTTTTTGCAAGGAATCTATTTTGGTTTTATGTTACTGATATTCTTGTATAATTTGTTTTTATATATATCTATTAGAGAAAGAATTTATCTTTATTATATCGCTTATGTATTGAGTATTACTTGGTTTGGTGCATCTGTTTTTGGTTATTTCTTCGAATATTTTTGGGCGGATTATCCATTTTTAAACAAGTGGGTAGTAATAAGTGCAGGATTAACCATGATTACAGCTACTTTATTTACCCAACAATTTTTAAATACTAAAGAATCTGGTTCTCGTTTACATAAAATATCTATGATCTTTTTGATTATTGGTTTTTTGGTCTGTGCTCTTGTTGTTTTAGGATTTAAAATAGAAGGATTGAAACTGTCGCAAGTAGGACTTTTGGCCATGGCTGCATATTTCCTTGTTTTAGGTATTCGTTTTAAGTTAAAGGGATTTCGACCAGCGATTTACTATTTACTAGCTTGGGGAGCACTAATTATGGGCATTTGTTTTGCGATTTTGGAGTCTTTAAATATTACTCCAGTAATGACTTATTTAAATGCAATGCAAATCGGATCGGCATTTGAAGTATTACTACTTTCATTTGCTTTAGGAGATAGAATCAATATGTATAAAAAGCAAAAAGAAAAAGCCCAACTAAAAGCTCTAATCTCTGCAAAAGAAAATGAAAAACTTATTCAGGAACAAAATTTCATATTAGAACAAAAAGTAGAGGAAAGAACAGCTGTTATTGCATTAAGAAATAAAGAACTTGTAGATCTTAATAAAGAAAAGGATATGCTGGTGAGTATGGTAGCTCACGATCTTAGTACACCCTTACATCAAATGAAAGGTTCTATCTGGCTTTTAGATATTCCTAATATGACATTATCTGGAGATCAAGAAATGTATCTCAATGAAATTAATAATTCGGTTGATCGTTTGACAACAATGATCGGACGTATTCTAGATACACAAGCTTTAGAAACGAAGACCATTAAATTGGTAAAAGAGACTTTAGATATTGTGGAATTGGTTGAATATGTAGGAAAATGTTTTGATCTTATCGCTAAGGATAAGCAAATTACCATAGAGGTAGAGGCGATGATGGGTACTCATCTCGTAGAAATCGATAAAAATTATATGATACAAGTATTAGAAAACCTGCTTTCTAATGCTATTAAGTTTTCAAATAAAGAAAAAGTTGTTGTTTTAAAGGTTCATTCGTTTGATGGAAAAACTTATGTTACCGTAGAAGATAACGGGCCAGGAATAAGTGAAGAAGATCAAAAGAAACTTTTTGGTAAATTTCAAAAACTTACTGCCCAACCCACAGCTGGAGAATCATCAACGGGGTTAGGATTGTCTATTGTTAAGAAGTATGTAGAAGCTATGGGAGCAGCTATTCATTGCGAAAGTACTCTGGGCAAAGGTTCTCAGTTTATCATCACACTCGAATCTAAAAATGGTTTATTAAAAGTCGGAGGATAGTTTCTGAAACCTTATGTTTCTTTGATAACTTTATTTTTAGACTAGATAAATTGTTTATCTATTAATAAATCAGACATAATATAGTTTTACTGTAATAAATGAGTATAAAATTAGTTAATTGCTTGTTAGCTTAATTTTTATTCTATTTTTGTATCCATTATATACATCTTTCTTGTTAAATCTGAGATAGTAAAAGAAAGAACTATAATTATGAGCCACGGAAACCTACTATATACTTGGATTATAGGATGTTTGTTAATTCTTCCTTTTAATTTATTTTCTCAGGAATTATATACTTATTCCGGAAAATTTGAGCTAGGATCTTATAAAGGAGATGCTAACTTTTCTTATAACATCATCGAAAATGACACAGTTCTTAATGGGGTCTTTCAATTTAGTAGTGCCAGCTTAAAGGATTTGTTAGAAAATAAAGATTCTTCATTTTCAATTACCGGAAATTTCGAAAATGATTATGCTACAGGTCCATGGAAATTTTCGTTTAATCTATTTGAAACAGAGAGTAAAAGTAGTGTCGAAGATCTACAATATGTTGTAAATGTTAGTGGAGAGCAGCGATTAGCACAAGGTAATCTTATCCAAGGAAAACCTGATGGTACATGGATCTATACTGCTCAAGAAATTCAAGATTCTAAAGTCGATAAGGTAACTTTTAAAAGCACAATCGATTTTGATAATGGAATCCCTCAGCGTAGTTTTCGTATTGAAGATGAGGAAAAAGAACTTGTAGGTAGATTTTTAAGAAACGGTATTGCGCACGATCAATGGACCTTATATTCCGATCAAGAAATAGACGATGCAGAATCTTGGTTTTTTAGTGAAGGGATTCTCGAACGTATTCAGATTACGTCCAGAGGACAAACTACCAATATAGAGATTTATCCCAATACAAATATTACAGGAAAAACAATCACATTAGATAATACCTATCTCGAAATTTTAAAGTTGAAATTGGGTGCTGATAATGCTTCCAAAATTACCGATAGTGGTATTCTTTCATTGCTTCAGAAAAATGATTTGTATTATCAGGAGATTGATACCATTGTATCCGGAATCAGTAAAGCTCCATTCACTCCTCAATTTAAGGTTAGAATACCATATTTTCCGTTGAATAATAAGGAAACAAAGAGTTTAGACTTAATTGCAGATTACTACAAAAAGGCCAATGCTATTTGCGTTTCTCTAATAGAGGACACTCAAATCTCTATTCTAAAATTGTCTGATGAACAGGTTTTTAAACTAGATGAAGAGGTACATCTAATTTCAAACAAAATTGTAAAACCTTTAGGGCAGGTCTTAGAATATAATAACAAATCATTACTACCATTTTTCTCTAGGAGTGAAATTATCAATAAGGTTTGGGAAAGAGGACTTCCATCTCTTAATTCACAAAATACTCCAATAGTAAGCCAGATAGAGAGTTCAAAAGCTAGAACTATATTGGAAGTAGAACAGTTAGCTAAAGAATCGTTTACATACTTAAGTACTGTAGAAGAGATATTAGCAAAGAAAGTTAATAGACAAAGAAGAGAACAAAAGGCAATTGACTTAGAGAAAAAAATGATTAGTCAATTACAGTATTTAGAGGTATTGGAAAAATCTTTTGAGACAGATACGATTCCTGAAGCTTATATAAATACACTAAGCACTATAAAAAGTAATGCGAGAAGTAAGCTGAATAGGTATGCTTCTATGGAAGATCTCGAGGAAAAATTAAAATATGCCGAAGAGCTAGTAGTTTGTTTTGATGCTTTGGATAATATAGGAGAAACTATTTTAAAATTGCCAAATCAACAAAATGAGATAAAGAAAAAATATCAAGATGATGTTTGGAATCCGTTTACTTCTACTGTAATGACAGAAATGGTAAAAAAACGTATTACCCAAGCGTATGAGAATGTCTTGATACCGTATTTTCTGGAAAAGGTAGAACAAGATATTAGTTGTGATGATTCTATAAAATGGATACAGACTGTTCATAAAACGCATCAACGTATGCATGAAATGCGTGAGGAAAACACAAGAAAATTAGAAAGAAAACTAAGGAAAGAAAAAGATCCTTTAATAATTCTGGAACGTTTTCAGGTATATCCTATTAATAAAGAGAAAGAATAGATGAAAGGAAACTTACGTATATATCTTGTTTTTATTCTTCTCTGTAGTTATTCAGTTCAGATAAATGCGCAAGAAGATCCACCGACAGAATCAGAATTTAAGGAACCTGTTACAAAGTTATGGATCAATACCTATGGTAATATTAGGATCGCTAAACGTTTCTTTTGGGTAGCACAGACTCATTTTAGATTTGAAGAAACGGAACAGACTCCTTTTGTTGGACAAGTTGCTCAAATTTATAATCGTCATGCTATTGGTTATATCTATTCTAAAAAGTTTAATTTTAGTTTAGGAGGTGTTTTAAGATTAAATTTTAATACAGATCCTTCCTCTCCAGATCGAAATTTGGTACCAGAATGGCGTATTTGGCATCAATATATGTTTGCGATGCCACTTTCTAATATGATGTTTTATCATCGTATAAGGATAGAGCATCGTTGGACTCAGGATTTTGCCGAGGGAAGTAATTACGATTTTAGAAATAGATGGAGATATATGTTTAAAGCGAAAATTCCTTTAAATTCTCCAACATTAGCTCCCAAAACATTTTATCTTTCTCCAGAGGCTGAGCTAATTATGCAAAGTGGAAAACCAGTAGTTGGGAGTCCGTTCGAAGATCTTAGACTACATGCTTCATTTGGTTATATATTAACTCCAAGAATGACCGTAGCAGCAGGAATTATGTATTCTCAAGGACAAACTTTGAGCGATGGGACAGTGTATAAACAAAACTGGACAGCGAGATTACATTTATATTTCTCTCCAGATTTTAGAAAAGTAAAAAATAAACTTCCTTCGATACATTTGGATGATTAATATTTATATTTATAGATAAAGCTTCTGCAATATGAAATTAAAAAAGAGGACATTAGTTTTATATGGTTTACTACTAACAGCAGTTATTGTAGCAGTGAGTGGAAAGTTTAAGGAACAAAAACTACGTAAAGAGCTGAAGGAAACTCAAGAAAAAGAAGTGAAAATTTCTGAACAGATTGATTCTCGAAATGATTTATTACAAATAGACTCTTTATTAGTTAAAGGAGATTATGCTGCTGCATTAAAAGCTTATAAGAATAAAACTATTAACAATAATAGTGAACATCTTCAATTACGGATACAACTAGCTGAAAGATTTATTGCTTTATCTCAGGCAAGTACCGTTCAAGATTCATCTGTTGTAGAATCTATAGAGGAATCAGAAGCAGTAATACAAACAGATTCACCTTATGAAATTAGAAAATATGATTCTTTAAGTTTTGTATTAGCTAAAGTAAAGGCACAACTAAATCGAGTAAAAAAGAAACAACAAAAGAAGTCGTATGGTGAGTATTTAACTTTTACCAATAGAAAAAAGCACAAGGTTCATTATGTGGGTCAGGTAAAAAACGATAAGGCAAGTGGATATGGGATTGCATTTTTTGATACTGGAAGTAGATATGAAGGAGAGTGGAAAGAAAATCTAAGACATGGCGAAGGAGCTTTTTATTGGACTGATGGTCAGTCTTATGAAGGACAATATTTAAATGATCGTCGTAATGGAAAGGGAACGTATTCATGGCCCAATGGTGAAAAATATATTGGGTTATGGAAAGATGATCAAAGAAATGGAGCAGGGATATTTTATGGAAAGAATAATAAAGTAATTACCGAAGGTGTTTGGAAAAATGATAAACTGGTAGAAGAAAATAAAAGTAAAAAGTAATGCTTATGTAAAAAGAAAAAATCATTCATCAAATCAATAATCAAAAAATGAGAACAAAAATGTTATTACAACTGGCAATAATCTTATTGTCAGGTTGGTCTGTTTGTCAATCCCAGAAAAGTATTAAGAATGTAAACAACATTGATCTTACTACTGAAATGTTGAATTCTTTTCTAGCTTCTCAAATGGATTCATTAAAAATTCCCGGACTTTCTATAGCAATTATTAATAATGCAGAAGTAGTACATCATAAAACTTTTGGGTATGCAAACTTAGAAAAGAAAATTCCTGTAACGAAAACAACTATTTTTGAAGGGGCTTCCATGTCTAAATCTGTATTTGCCACCTTCGTAATGACGTATGTAGAAGAAGGTAAATTGGATCTAGACAAACCATTATATCAATATTTGCCTTATGATGATATTGCATATGATGAAAGGTATAAGCAAATAACAGCCCGCATTGTATTAAGTCATCAATCTGGATTTCCTAATTGGAGAGAAAATGAGGATGATAAAAAGCTAAAAATAAAATTTGATCCTGGTACAAATTATGGATATTCTGGAGAGGCTTACCATTATTTAGCAATGGTTTTGAAGCATATTGAAAATACAGATTGGGTTGGATTAGAAAAAGCATTCCAGAAAAGAATAGCCATACCCTTAGAACTTGAGCATACTACATTTATAGAAGATGCATATGCGTTAAAACATAAAGCTGAACCTTATAATAGCGATGGTAATTGGATCAATTGGAAAGAAGACTATTGGTATAAAAAAGATAAAGGTGTTTTTGTGGCACCAGCTTCTATTAGATCAGAACCTCTGGATTTCTCTAAATGGATGATAGGGGTTATGAATAAAAAGATTCTTAAAAAAGAAAGTTACCAGGAGTTGTTAAAACCTCATTCTACCATCACTACTTTACCTAGTGGAATTAAGTTATATTATAGTTTAGGTTTTATGACTGCAGGTGGTGCTTATCAAAATAGCTTTTTTCATGGCGGTTCTAATGATGGATTCACTTCTTGGTATATGATGGATGTTGAAAAGAAATTTGGCTACGTTTTATTTACAAACTCCATGTTTGGAGAAACATTAGGTAATATACTCTTGGATTATTTCGAGAAAGCATCTTATTAAAGAAATAAATCGTTCAGATATTAATTGGGGTTATTCTCGTTTAATATTTGAATTATTTGATGTAAAGACTGCTTTGCTTCTTTCATCACAGGAAGTAATGGCCAAATATGTGGCATTCCTTTTCCTTCGATTGACAGTATATCAATAGAAGCTTGTTTCATTTTCTCTAATGCTAATTTTTCATCAGGATACATAATATCATATTCTCCAAGAAACAACACAGTTTTAGGAAAACCTACAAAGCTGCCGTATAATGGAGAAATCATGGTGTCTTTAAGATCTACATTTCTTGCACACATCTTTTTTGAACTTAAAATACCAACTTTAGAAAGCATAGGATCCATCGGATCAATTATATCAATTTCGGGATTAGACATCGTGGCATCCATAACCGGAGATATTAAAAGAATCTGGTAGGGTAGTGGCAACTGTTTAGAAATTAATCTTTGTATTAATGATGTTATTAAGGTCCCACCCACCGAATCACCAATAAAGGAGATTTGACTAGCTTCGTGATCTTGTAGTGCAGTATCGTAAACAGCGTCTATATTGTGGGATATTTCTATAATATCAGACTCTGGAGCTTTCGGATAATTACACATCCATATTTTGTAATCTGTCTTTTGTACAATAGTTTTTATTGAATCCCAATGATGCTTCGCTGGACCAGAAACAAATGCGCCACCATGGATAAATATAAGTAGCTTATTAGGATTACTATTACAGGTGATCTCAGTAATAGTAGAATTAGAAACTTTAAATTGTTTCGTAATATTTTTTTTAAAAAAACTTCCTTTCGGATTATAAACATCCTCTTTTCTAATTGTTTGATACGCAACTGGATCTTGACTAAAGCTTTTCTTGATGCCTTTTAGTTTTAAAACTGCAATTGTTAGATAATATGTCAGGCTTTTTTTCACAAATCTTAATTTTTCAAAAGATAGGAAAAATCATGTAAATTTTATAAGATCATTTTATTTGGAATCATAAATTGAGAACAGCGAGTGACTTTGTTTTGCTTTATCTTCTTCTACCAGAATAAGTAATAGCTTCTCCTTTTCCAAATGCATAGCTTAGTCCGAAAGTAAAGAAACGTCCACGTTGCCCAAAGTTATAAGTTTCAAAAGTAGGTTGGTTTACGAAACGCTCCTGAATTCTGGAAGCAAAGACATCTCTTATACCAAGATTAGCCACTATTTTTCCCTTTAGTATTTTCTTACGTATTCCTATATCCATAAAAGCAAATCCACTTTGTTTTCCTTGTACAGTTTCAAAACCAGATCTGTAATTTCCATTAAGCTCTAAATCAATATCAGCAGGAAATCCAATTTTTGAACCTAATCGAGTGGACCACTGATTTCCTGTAAAATCAAATACTTGCCCTTCAAAAGATCCTTGACGATCAAAATAATTAAAATTGAAATCTCCTGTAAAGGTTAACCATTTGGTAGGACTATATTTTCCATTAGTTTCAAAACCTATAGATGAATTAGTACCAATATTTTCAGGTGTAGTAAAGTTTACATTATCGATAAAAGTAGATACGCGTTCTACAACATCTGTTGTATAACGATGATACAAACTAGAACTCATACTGGCTTTACCAATTTTATAAATACTCGTTAATTCATACGAATTGGTAAACTCTGGTTGTAGGTTTGGGTTACCGGTTCTAATATTAAAATTGTTTCTAATATTAAAAAATGGATTTAAGTCCCATAGACGAGGTCTAAAGATCCGTTTGGAGTAACCCGCTTGTAATGAAAATTTTTCGCTAAACGTATAGGAAGTATGAAAACTAGGAAAATAGTTTGTAAAGTTTTGCGAATTACTCTCATTGGTATTGGCTAATAAGGTTCCTATGTCTGTATTTTCTACTCGTAAACCAGCTTTTACACCCCAATTTTCATTTTCATAAGCTCCAGTAGCATAAACCCCCAATACCTTTTGATTCCATTCAAAATCATTGGTTAAGCTTTCATTTATGACATAAGTTCCATCTATTAGATCTTCTACTTCAAAATCGTTCCCAACATCATTTATTACATATTGTGCACCAGCTTCGATAGTATATTCTTTGCTTAATGGGTTGGTATAGTCTGCTTTGAAAGTGAAATCAGCCTGTTGGAAATTAGTTGACGTTCGTTGATTACTGTCTACATCCGAACCTTCGAGCGTAGTATCTACAAATAGTGAAGATTGATCTTTTCCAAAGAAACTTCCTAGCGCACTTAATTGAAAAGTGTGGTCTTTGTTATTTTTAAACTGTTTTTTCCAATTAAATTCATATTGCCACTTGGGGTTTGTGGCTTCTGTATCTTCATTTCGTATCCAGCGAGATACTAAATCATTATTGGTATCAAAAAAGCTAAAATTGGTTTCCGATGGTTGATCTTCTATCTCATAAGCAAAATTTCCTGATAATGTGAGTACATTGTACTTATTTAAATGATAATCAGTTCCTAGTGTAACATTAAAAAAGGTTTCATTTCTAAAATTTTCTCCATCACTAAATATTACTTCATTATTTTCTAAATTTCTATTGATCGCTTCATTTTCTCTCGGTAATGAACGATAACCAGCACCTATTTGAGTAAATAAATTAAATTTTTCGGTTCTACGATTTAAACTAACACCTACATTATGATTATCAGGAACACCAGTATTAAGAGATATGGATCCATTCCATCCTTTTTTCTCTTCTTTCTTTAAAATAATATTTAAAATTCCCGAAGTACCAGATGCTTCGTATTTAGCCGAAGGGTTGGTAATCACCTCAATACTTTGAATCATATCTGCAGTTATAGTTCCCAATGCATTACTAGATTCATCTGCTAACACCGAAGGTTTACCATTAATAAGTATTTGAACTCCACCACTACCACGCAAACTAATTTCTCCTTCTATGTTCACATTTACAGAAGGTACATTATTAAGTACTTCCAAGGCGCTTGCACCAGCTGTACTTAAATCTTTTCCTACGTTAAAGACACGTTTATCTAGTTTAAATTCGGTTTTAGAAACCTCACCTCTTACCACAACTTCATCTAGCATTTGACTATCTTGATAGAGCTTTATAGTACCAAAATCTACTTTATTTTCTGATACTGTATAATTTCTTACTTGAAGGGTTTTAAAACCAATAAAGCTGATCTCGAGATAAAAATCATTTTCTACCGTTTTTAGGTTAAAATAACCATCATCATTCGTTATTGCACCCGTAATGGTGGATTTAGTGCTCTTAGAATTTAAAACAACAGTAGCGTATGGAATAGGTTGTCCAGTTTCTGCTTCTACTAGTAAACCGGTAATTTGGATTTCACTATTTTGAGACCAAATAACACCAGTATATAACATTAAAATAAGAACAAACTTTATTTTTCTTTCTAATAGCATTGTAATTTTTTTATCAAAGAAAGGGAGAAGTGAAAACTTATAAAAATCAATTTGGATAAACAACTGTTATAAGCCTGCAAACGACATGATATTCATTTATCTGTTAGGAATTGTTGTTTGTAGTATATTTTAAGTGGGTTATAGTAGTTGGTCTTATGTTAGAGATACAAAAGGTTATATTTGTTGGATTATCAATGACAATATGAAAAGTATATTTTTGAATAAAGAAGTTTGGTTTCAGCTCATACTGCACGTTGTCGTATTTACTTTTTATTCTTTCGATCGTCGTAATCCAGAAATTCAATTTTATCAGTATGTCTTTTTTCTAAATTTTGTGGTTGCTGGTTTGATCATAAACTATATATTACTTCCGAAGTTTTTATACCCAAGAGCTTATTTAAAATTTGCTTTCTATGTTTCTTTAGTAGTAGCTAGCGTTATTTTTGTAGAAGAGGAGATTTTAGAAAAAATATATTTCCCAGATACGCGAGGAACTAGATTTTTGGGGATCGTTTTCAATCTTATGGGCACACTACCAACCTTATCTATTTTAGCAGGATTTAAATTTGGATGGGATGCACTCATTAAACAGAAAGAGGTAAAAGAGCTAAGAGATTCTGTTAAAGAAAGTGAGTTGCAATTTTTGAAATCTCAGATCAATCCTCATTTTCTGTTCAATAATTTGAATAATTTATATTCTTATGCTATTGAGAAGTCACCAAGAACACCAGAAATTATCTTGGAATTATCGGGTGTATTACGATATATGTTATATGAATGTAAGTCTGAATATGTTTCGCTCTCAAAAGAAATAGAGCAATTAGAAAACTTTATTAATCTTGGACGATTACAAATTGAAGGACGAGGAAGTGTTAGCTTTACAAAAGAAATAGCGCATTCAAATTTCAGAATTGCTCCATTGATATTGGTAGTTTTTGTTGAAAATGCATTTAAACATGGTAGTTCCAGTCAAACGGAGGGTATTGAAATAGATATCACCCTAAATATAACAGAAAAAGGAGTACTTCATTTTACCTGTGCGAACACTTTTAAATCCGACAGCAATACAAATAATTTGGATAGCGGTATTGGTTTAGAGAATGTTAAAAAAAGGCTTGTGATTATGTATCCAAAACTTCATACATTGGTGATAAATTCAAATCAAGAAAAGTATAAAGTTGAATTAACTATTGATCTAAAAAACGCCAAGTAACAATGAATTGTATTATCATAGAAGATCAATTACCAGCGCAACGTATCCTTAAAAAATACATTGAAGATATTGGCACTTTAAAATTAGTTGGTGCATTTACGGATGCAATAGAAGCTATGATTCTTATGAAGTCTCAAAAAATTGATCTTATATTTTTAGATATACATTTACCAAAAATCTCTGGAATAGATTTTCTTAAAACCCAAGTCAATCCTCCACAAGTTATATTAACTACAGCTTTTCCTGATTATGCCTTGGAAAGTTATGAGTTCGATGTAGTTGATTATTTATTAAAACCATTTTCATTCCAGCGGTTTGTTAAAGCAGTAGCTAAAGTAAAATCTAACTATGATGATACAGTTTTGAATAATCAAAATTCTGAAACTGTGGATGCTCAAGAATTATACGTCAAAATAGGATTCGATTACGTACGGATATTGATTGATGAAATTACGCATATTATATCAGATGCAGATTATACAGAATTACATACAATCAATAAAAAACACGTTTCTTCAGAAACATTAAAGCACTGGGAAGAACTGTTACCAAATACTAAATTTATAAGAGTTCATAAATCTTACATTATCAATACTTCTAAAATTGAAAAGGTATCTGGAAATCAAATCTTTTTATCAAATCATAGCATAATACCGTTAGGTAGAGCTTATAAAGAGAATTTTATAAAAAATATTTTATAAGAACTACCTTTGGATATATATATTCTAAACTTTTAGCTTACAGGAGTTAGTATAGCTATTTCCTCTTCGGTAAATATTCTTGATTTTATAACAAATCGGATTCCCAAGGGAATTTCTAAAGAAAAACTAGATCCTCTTCCTTTTACAATATCTACAGTTAATTGTGTATGTTTCCAATACTCAAATTGATCTTTAGACATATAAAACTCACAATTATGTATCGTTCCAAGATATACATCCGTATCATTCAGCATTAATTCTCCTTTTGGAAAACACATGGGAGAGGAGCCATCACAGCAACCGCCACTTTGGTGAAACATGAGCGGACCATGTTCGTCTCTCAAAGAGTTAATGATCCGCTTCGCTTCTTCTGTTATTAAAACACGCTCTACCATATTAGAAAAAACCTAAAGCATTTTTGTCATGAGAAATAAGCATATTCTTTGTTTGTCTATAATGATCAAGCATCATTTTATGTGTTTCTCTACCGATTCCAGACTTTTTATAACCTCCAAATGGGGCATGTGCTGGATACAAATGATAACAATTTACCCAAACTCGTCCCGCTTGTACTTGTCTAGAAATCTGATATGCTTGATGTGTGTCTCTGGTCCATACACCAGCACCAAGGCCATACAAGGTATCATTAGCAATTTCTAATGCCTCTGCTTCATCTTTAAAAGTTGTTACACATGCAACTGGTCCAAAGATTTCTTCTTGGAATACGCGCATTTTATTATTTCCTTTTAATAAAGTAGGTTGAATGTAGTAACCACCTTCTAAACCTTCATTATAAGCTGCCTCACCACCAGTAAGTATTTCACAACCTTCGTCTTTACCAATATTTATATAGTTTAAGATTTTTTCATATTGATCATTAGACGCTTGTGCACCCATCATAGTGGTAGGATCAAGAGGATGTCCTAGTTTTATAGCTTCTACGCGTTCAATGACACGTTCTATAAACTGATCATAAATACTTTCCTGAATTAATATTCTCGATGGGCAAGTACATACTTCTCCTTGATTCAGAGCAAACATAACCGCACCTTCTAAACATTTATCAAAAAATGCGTCATCTGCATCCATGATACTTTCAAAAAAGATATTTGGACTTTTACCACCCAATTCTAGTGTTACTGGAATAATATTCTTACTCGCATATTGCATGATCAACTGTCCAGTTGTGGTTTCTCCTGTAAAAGCGATTTTATTAATTCTCGAACTTGAAGCTAAAGGCTTACCAGCTTCTATTCCAAAACCATTAACCACATTTAGAACACCAGGAGGTAGAATACCTTCTATAAGTTCTAGTAAAATCATAATACCTACCGGAGTTTGCTCTGCTGGTTTCAAAACAACACAATTACCTGCAGCCAAAGCGGGCGCAACTTTCCAGGTAGCCATAAGTAGTGGGAAATTCCATGGAATTATTTGACCAACTACTCCAAGAGGTTCTTTCACATTCATAGATATTGTAGAAGCATCTAACTCACTTACGGATCCTTCTTCTGCTCTAATAACGCCAGCGAAATATCTAAAATGATCAACCGCTAGCGGTAAATCTGCAGCCATTGTTTCTCTTAGTGCTTTTCCATTATCCCATGTTTCTGCTCTTGCTAATAACTCTAGATTTTGCTCCATTACATCAGCAATTTTAAGGAGCATATTGCTTCGCTCGGTAGCCGAACTATTATTCCATGAAGGAGCGGCCTCCCATGCAGCATCGATGGCAAGATCGATATCTTCTTTTGTAGATCTAGCTACTTTTGTAAAACTGTTGCCATCCACAGGAGAGATGTTTTCAAAATATTCACCTTTAACAGGAGATGTCCATTTACCTCCAATATAATTGTCATATTGGTTTTTGAACTGAGGCTTCTTAAAAGCCATTTTTTCGTTAGTACTTACAGTGCCCATAGTAATAAATTAAGATTATTTGTTATGTGTTTTCAAGATACTTTGTTCATTGTCAAAATAGTTGAACAATTCTATGAACTATATGAACAATTCTATGAATAAGTAAATTATCATCAGAAAATCATTATCTTTAATATAGTATCATTAGAATTACTACAAAAATTTTGTTAAATCTATAATTTTAGCAATGCAATTGTCTGATTCCTTTTATAAATCTAGAAAGCTAGTAGATCTGGTAGAAAATCAAACCTCTTATATTTTAGAAGACTCTGCTATGCATATCTTCGAAACACATTCCCGAGCAGAAATGGTACAACTTCAGTTTACTACTCCTGTTTTGGCAAGTATGTTTAGAGGAAAGAAGGTGATGCATTTACGAGATAAACCTTCTTTTGAGTTCTTGCCTGGTGAATCTTTAATACTACCTGCAAATGAATTGATGAGTATTGACTTTCCAGAAGCTCAGGAAGATAATCCAACCCGGTGCTTAGCTATGGAAATAGGAGAGGAACGATTAAAGAGTGTTATTCGTTTAATGAATGAATGCATGACCAGACCAGATGGGAATGAATGGAATATATTAGATTATAATTTTCACTTCACTAATGATCAAAGTATTTATCAGATATTACAACGTTTAGTGTATTTGTATACTGAAAACCATCCTGCAAAAGATTCTTTTGTTTCCAATATGATTCAAGAACTGATTATTAGAATATTGCAGGTAGACACGCGCAAGACCTTTCAAACAAAAACGAAAGAATTGGCAAGCGATTATAGATTGGCTTATGTTATTCAGTATATTAGAGATAACATCTGTAATCCTTTAACTATAAAAGAGCTAAGTAAAGAAGCTTGTATGAGTGAAAGTCACTTCTATAAAGTGTTTAAACAAGAAATGGGTATCTCACCAACAGATTTTATTAACGAAGAACGCATTCAAAAAGCCACACAGTTACTTGCAAATCCTATGTATAATCTAAAAGAAGTGTTTTTAGCATGTGGATTTACCAACCGTTCTTATTTTAATCGGATGTTTAAAAGAATAAAAGGAATCAATCCCAGTAAATATAGAAATAGATTTGCATAAGTTTTTGGTCACTATTTTGTTTTAATGTCTACAAGGCATTATGTTCGACTGGCATGTCTTTATTAGATATAATGTGTTTTAAAAAAATCATAAAATTCTCTTACTGAGCTTTTAATCATCGCTTATTTAGTATTTTTCACATCATCATCTATTTACTCTTTATAATAACACTAAAATTTATGTTTGTGAAAAACGCTCTTTACACGCTTCTCTTACTTTTTTTTATAACTCAAATTTCCACTGCTCAAGACCGAATTACTGGCGAACCTTTTGCTACACGCTCCGAAGTATTAGGCCAAAATGGAATGGTTGCTACCAGTCATCCATTAGCCACTCAAATTGGTTTAGATATCCTTAAAAAAGGAGGTAATGCTATTGATGCAGCTATTGCTGCGAATGCTGCTTTAGGATTAATGGAACCTACTGGATGTGGTATTGGTGGTGATTTATTTGCAATTGTTTGGGACGGAAAAACTAAAAAACTATATGGATTAAATGCTAGTGGAAGATCACCAAAAGGACTCACATTAGAATATTTTGAGAAACAAAAGATGAGTAAAATTCCATCTCACGGAGCTTTGCCAGTAAGTGTTCCTGGTGCGGTAGATGGATGGTTCGAATTACATAATAAATTTGGATCTAAACCAATGTCAGAAATTTTAGCACCTGCAATTAGTTATGCAGAAAGTGGATTTCCCTTAACGGAATTGATAGCTTGGTATCTACAGAGAAGTATTCCATTCTTTGAATCCAAAGGTTTTCCAAATATAAAAGACACGTATATCAATCAAAACGGAGGAAGCCTACCTAACGAAGGCCAAATTTATAAAAATCCATATTTAGCAAATACCTATAGAAAAATTGCTGAAGGTGGTAGAGATGCTTTTTATAAAGGAGACATTGCAAAAACTATTGGTAAGTTTATTAAAGAACAAGGTGGATTTTTATCCGCAAAAGATCTAGCAGATCATAAATCGCAATGGGTAGATCCAGTATCTGTAAATTATAGAGGTTATGATGTTTGGGAACTACCACCAAATGGACAAGGTATTGCTGCTCTTCAAATGTTACAGATTTTAAATGGATTTGATTTTTCAAACATAGAATTCGGAAGTACTGAACATCTACATTTATTTACAGAAGCAAAGAAGCTTGCTTTTGAAGATCGGGCGAAGCATTATGCTGATATGGATTTTTATGATGTACCTGTTTCTCAACTTTTATCAGAAGAGTATGCCAACAAAAGAAGAGCGGAGATTGGCAAACGTGCAGGAAAATATAACGCTGGTGAAATTTCGGCAGGAGAAACAATTTACATGACGGTTGCAGATAAAGATGGGACTATGATTTCTTTAATCCAAAGTAACTACAGAGGGATGGGATCTGGAATGGCTCCTCCGAAATTAGGTTTCATGTTACAAGATAGAGGTGAGTTATTTAGTTTGAAACGTGGTCAGGCAAATACGTATGAGCCTGGAAAACGACCTTTTCATACCATTATTCCTGCTTTTGTAACAAAAGATGGAAAACCATTTGTGAGTTTTGGTGTAATGGGAGGAGATTTTCAACCTATGGGTCATACACAAATCGTAATGAATCTTATAGATTTTGGAATGAACTTGCAGGAAGCGGGTGATGCTCCTAGATGGGATCATACTGGTGGAGCAAGCCCAATGGGGCAAACTACAGAAAATACAGGGACTATCCGAACAGAATCAGGGATACCATACACTACTATTAGAGGCCTAATGGATAAAGGACATAGAATAGGAACAGCAAGAGGTATTTATGGAGGATATCAGGCAATTTTATGGGACGACAAAAATAAAGTGTATCATGGTGCTTCAGAAAGTCGGAAAGATGGTCAAGCAGCAGGATATTAACTATTTTTATTGATAAATATCTATCACAAACATTCCTTGTTTACACATAAGTCAGATCACACTAATCAAAAAGTATAAACAAGATATGTTTTAATAATAATATCATCATTTATGTATACAAATCAACTTAATATACTAACTCTAAAAAATGAATTCAATCTTTAAAATGGGCTTTATGCTCGGAGCAATGTTATTGTTATCTACATTACAGGCTCAGCAATTAAATGACAAAACTTTTAACGGATTACAGTTTAGAAATATTGGACCAGCATTTACTTCTGGAAGAATCGCTGATATTGCAATTCATCCAAAAAATGAAAATGTATGGTATATTGCTGTTGGATCTGGTGGTGTCTGGAAAACTACTAATTCTGGTACTACTTGGAAACCAATTTTTGACAAACAAAAATCTTTTTCTATTGGAGCTATTACAATAGATCCTAATAACCCACACACCATTTGGGTAGGTACTGGAGAAAATGTAGGAGGACGCCATGTAGCTTTTGGTGATGGTATTTATGTAAGTCATGATGATGGAGCTACTTGGAAAAATATGGGTTTAAAAAAATCAGAACATCTTTCTAAGATTGTAATTCATCCAGAAAACTCGAATATTATATGGGCTGTTTCTCAAGGACCATTATGGACTGCTGGAGGTGAGCGTGGAGTATATAAGTCTACTGATGGTGGAGTTTCCTGGAAAAGAACATTAGGAGATAGCGAGTGGGTTGGAGCAACAGATTTAGTAATTGATCCAAGAAATCCAGATGTTTTATATGCTGCTACCTGGCAACGTCATCGAACAGTTGCTGGTTATTTAGGAGGTGGTCCTGGTTCTGGACTTCATAAAAGTACAGATGGAGGCGAAACTTGGACAAAACTAACCAGTGGAATTCCTAGTTCTAATCTTGGTAAAATAGGTTTGGCAATTTCTCCATTTAACCCTGATGTAATTTATGCGGCAATAGAGTTGGATCGAAGAACAGGTGGTTTATTCATGTCTACAAATAGAGGTGCTTCTTGGACAAAGCAGTCTGATGCTATTTCAGGTGGTACAGGACCTCATTATTATCAAGAATTATATGCGTCACCACATCATGAAGGGAAGTTATTTCTTATGAGTAATTATGTTCAGATTTCTGATGATCATGGAAAAACATTTTATACCATGAACGAGAAAAACAAACATGTAGATAGTCATGCAATGGCATTTAAATCATCAGATCCAAATTACGTGTTATTTGGTACAGATGGAGGTTTATACGAAAGTTTTGACCTTACTAAAAGTTGGAAATTTATTAGAAATCTTCCGATAACGCAATATTTTAAATTAGCGGTTGATGATTCAAAACCATTTTATAAAATTTATGGTGGTACTCAAGACAATGGTTCACATGGAGGACCTTCTCAAACCATGAGTTCTGATGGAATTGCTAATTCTGATTGGTGGAAAACACTAGGAGCGGACGGACACCAATCTGCTATAGAACCAGGTAATCCTAATATTACTTATGGAGAATTTCAACAAGGAGCACTTTGGCGAATCGATCAAACCACCAAAGAAACTGTATTTATTCAACCGCAACCTGCTGAAGGAGATCCTTATGAACGTTTTAATTGGGATGCTCCAATTTTAGTAAGTCCTCATAATCCCAAGCGTTTGTATTTTGCATCTCAGCGTGTATGGCGCTCAGAGAATAGAGGAGATGATTGGACACCTATTTCTAAAGATTTAACTCTAAACCAAGAACGAATTACAATACCTTATTACGGAAAACAACAGAGTTGGGATAACGCATGGGATGTTTTTGCAATGTCTAATTACAATACGATTACTTCCTTGGCAGAATCACCGAAGCAAGAAGGTTTAATTTATGCAGGAACTGATGACGGAATTATCCAAACAACTGAAAATGGTGGTCAAACCTGGAGAAAGTTTAATTTAAATACAGTAAAAGGATTAGGTAATATTCCTTTTGTAAATGATGTACGTGCTGATTTATTTGATGCTAATGTAGTGTATGCTGCCGTGGACAATCATAAATATGGAGATTATAAACCATACATACTTAAAAGTACTGATAAGGGTAATACTTGGAATTTAATCAACGGAGATTTACCAAATCGTTTGATAATCTGGAGATTAGTTCAAGATCATGTGGATAAAAACCTGTTATTCGCTGCTACTGAGTATGGTATTTACTTCACCTATAATGGCGGAACAAATTGGATACAATTAAAAGGTGGAGTTCCAACAATATCATTTAGAGATCTTACTATTCAAAGGAGAGAAAATGATCTTGTAGGAGCCTCTTTTGGTAGAGGATTCTTTATACTTGACGATATAACACCGTTGCGTAATTTCAATCCTTCTGTTGTCTCTACTGAAGCTACTTTATTCCCTATAAAAGAAGCATTGTGGTATAAGCCTTCAAGTAGAGTAGGAAGCCAAGGAGATTCTGAATATATAGCTCCTAATCCTGCGTTTGGAGCACGTTTTACATATTATCTAAAAGATAAATTCAAGTCTTTAAAAGATGTTCGGAAAGAAAGAGAGAAGAAGAATACGGATTTTCCTGGTTGGGATACTTTAGAAAAAGAAAAGAATCAGGACGGACCTGCTGTTATGTTACTTATTAAGGATGCTGAAGGAAATTTAATCAATACCGTAAAAGGAACTAATAAAAAAGGATTTAATCGTGTTAACTGGAAGTTAGATTACCCTAATAAGCGTGGAGAAAGACTTCAGGAAAGAGGTAATAATAGAGGTTTTGGTAACAGAATTGGTGTTTTTGCCACGCCGGGAACATATACGGCAACCTTGATAAAACGTGTAGATGGAGTAACCACAGTATTACAAGGTCCTAAAGAATTTGAGGTGATAACAATGCATAAAGGAGCATTGCCACGTAAGTCATTTGAAGAAATGAATCAATTTAGAGAGCAAGTTTTTGCTTTTCAACAAGATCTAACAGCAACCAATCTAGAGATGACAACACAACTTCAGAAAATAAAGGCTATGAAACGAGCAGCTAATAAAACAAATACTTCCAACGATGCTTTGTTACAACAAATCAATAAGGTTAGATTAAGCTTATTAGCTATTCAAAAAGAGTTAAATGGTAATCCTGTAAAGAATGAAATAGGGGAACGCTCCAATCCAACACCAAACGATGCAAATCGTATTGCTTTTTCTGCTTTATCTAGTACTTATGGCCCTACAGGTAATCAAAAAGCTGCTTTTAATCGTGCGAATAAACAATTACAACAGATCAAATTAAAATTAAAATCAGTATTAAATAGTAGTATTCCAGATATAGAAAAAAGTTTAAAACAAGCTGGTGCTCCTTGGATTGAAGGTCAAGGATTAATTGATAATTAGTATGACGAAAAAGTATTGAAAGTATAGGAAAAACCTATTCTTGTAGCTATTAAAGAATATTCTAAATAGAAAGCAACTCTCGTTTAATTGTAGAGTTGCTTTTTGTTTAAAGTAGATTTTAATAAAGGAGATATTTTGAGGTAATTATAGACTTTATAGTATTTGATTTTGTAATACCATTAACAATTTGTTAACAGGAAATGCTATTGTTTTTTTAATTCAACTTTAAAACTTTATTAACTATAAAAATATTGTTAAAATTGAGGTTTAATCTTGGTTACCCAATTTTAAATTATCACCAAATCAATTACTTAAGAACTAACATATACTACAAAATGAACAATTTTAACAACTCCAATCGTTATTTACGAAAGTTCGAAAATAACCTACAAAAATTCTTAAAACCAATACCTTGGCAAAGTATGTTACTTATTGCAACTTTTTTTGTCCCTTTCCAATCTGTACTCACTCATGGTACCGTAACGTATCCTCCAAGTAGAGTTTATACTTGTTTTCAAGAAAACCCCGAAAGTCCTGATTCCCCAGCTTGTCAAGATGCTGTTATTGGATGGGGAACGCAAGCATTATATGACTGGAATGAAGTAGCAAGGATGGATGCAGGCGGTATGCACATGGATATTATTATGGATGGAAATTTAGCCAGTGCAGGACGTCCAGATAAATATGGAGGCTTAGATCAAGTACGTGATGATTGGGTAGCAACTCCTGTTACTCCAGGGCCATTAACCGTTACCTGGACCAATACTGCTCCGCATGAAACATTATATTATAGAGTTTATATTACTAAAAGTGATTGGAATCCTAATATGCCATTAACTTGGGATAGTTTAGAGCTTTTAGTAGAAACTGGACCAAGACCAGCATCAGAAACAGATAACATCGATGTTGTTTTACCTGCACGAACAGGGAAACACGTTTTATATAGTATCTGGCAGCGATCTCTTACACCAGAAGCATTCTATTCTACTAGTGACATTGATTTTGGTGCTACTAATGAACCAACTCCTCCAGTGGCTATTTTTACAAGTGATAATGGTCGTTGTGGTGGATCTGAGGTTAATTTTAGCGCAGCTGATTCTTATGATCCTAATGGTGATGCATTAACCTACACATGGGATTTTGGAGATGGGACAACTGCACAAGGTGTTGAAGTATCACATACTTACAGTGGATTAACGAGTGCAGATGTTACACTTACCGTAAGTGATGGATCTTTCAGTAGTGGTAGTACTCAGACTATTGATTTAATAGAAGATCCAGATTGCGTAGGTGTTATTTGTCCTTTTGATACTCCAAATGCTGAAGCTTTACCGACTTTGATCGGTTCTTATAGAGATATTTTCGTTTTAGGTGAAAATGGACCAGATTTAAGTAATCATAAGTTTGATATTAACTGGAATCTTACAAATGATGGACTATATCAGTTTTCTATTCAATCCCTTGGTGCAGTTAGTGTTTGGACGGATTTGCGAGATAATTTAACACAAACATTTAAACAAGATGCTCCAGAAGCAACGTTAAGTGGTACAGGAATTCAAGGCTTTGATGGAGATTATTATGTAACTACAGATGGTGATAATTTTGTGATGGTTTCGAAATCTGGTGACTTTACTATATATTTTAGTACTACCGATACTGCACCTTCTTGTGCTTCGGTATTATCAGTGGATGAGTTTGATACTGGTGCAGTACTATTAAATAATTATCCTAATCCATTTGCGGGTACTACTAATATCCAATACATATTACAAGAACAATCATCTGTAAGTTTAAAGGTGTATACACTAAGTGGACAGTTAGTAAAATCAATTAATGAAACTACTAAAACTCCAGGAAAATATGAATTCCAAATTAATTTAGAAGGAATGAGCAACGGTGTATATCTTTACAAATTACAAACAGATAAGGGAGTTCAGACAAAACGAATGATTTTACAACAATAATTTTTATTAGAAGAAATCATTGTAAAAAGCTGCATTTATTTATGCAGCTTTTTTTTATTAATCCGAGGTAATTGAACTATTGCTTTCAACTTGTTGTATCCAAGCCTTTATTTAAGAATATGTTTATCAATAGCTTTGGAATTGTGTTAGTTTTAACTAAGTCTAACATACTATAATTAGTATATTTAATAAACTAAATAAAACTCATCTATGAAACGTTTTACTATTCTAACATTAACTGTATGCTTATCTTTTGTTTGTCTAATTTCCTGTAAACAAAAAGATACCTCTAAAACAGAAACTTCAGAAGAGTCTGTTACAGAAGAAACTAAAGAATCAAATTATAAAACAATACAAGTAAAAGGAGAAGAGGTAACGTATGCTTCTGACTCTACAAGTTTAAAAGGATATATCGCTTTTGATGAAAACAATAAAGAAAAACGACCAGGTATATTAGTAATTCATGAATGGTGGGGGCATAACGAGTATGTTAGAGAACGTGCTGATATGTTAGCCAGTCTAGGGTATACTGCTCTTGCTGTAGATATGTATGGTGATGGAAAACTAGCAGAACATCCTGACGATGCTATGAAATTTGCTGGTAGCGTGATGAAGAATTTACCAGAAGCAGAGGCTCGTTTCAATGCAGCTATAGAATTATTAAAAAAACATGAATCTGTAGATGGCGAAAAAATTGCTGCTATTGGATATTGTTTTGGAGGTAGTGTTGCATTAGCGATGGCTAATAGTGGAGCTGACTTAGATGCCGTAGCAGCATTTCATAGTGGTGTAAGTCTTCCTATAATGCCTAACGATAAATTAAAAGCAAGAGTACTAGTGTGTAATGGAGCTGATGACCCTTTTATAAAAGAAGAAACAGTAACTGTTTTTAAAACTGCGATGGATTCTATTGGAGCTACGTATGAATATATCTCATATCCTGGTGTAAAACATAGTTTTACGTCTAAAGCAGCCGATGCAAATGCAGAAAAATTTAAATTACCACTAGAATATGATGCAGAAGCAGATGAAAAATCTTGGAATAGTTTACAAGAATTATTGGCTGAAACGTTTGAATAATTAGGAATAAAACATTCTAAAAATATGCTGATGAAAGTACTTTAATAATATATTTTTATCAGCTTGTTTTATTTAAAATGGGATTAGGTCAATTCCTTAAATTTGAAAATAACTAGAGAATTATTTAATTACTTTTTCTAAAACTTCCCACACATTATCCGCAAGGATCTTTTGTCCTTCAGTGGTTGGGTGAATACCATCCGCTTGATTTAACGCTGCTATACCACCAACATCCTTTAGAAGGAAAGGAATAAGTGATAGATTATTCTTCTCTGCTAATTCGGGAAATATCGTTTTAAACTCTGTGGTGTATTCTGGTCCCATATTTGGAGGAAGTTGCATTCCTGCTAATATGATCTTAGTTTCTGGATTTTTCTTTCTTACTGCGTCAATAATTGCTTGGAGGTTTGTTTTGGTTTCTGATAAAGGTACACCACGTAATCCATCATTAGCACCTAATTCTAAAAGAAATATATCTACAGGCTGTTTTAGGACCCAATTAATACGGCTTTTACCTCCAGCACTAGTTTCGCCACTTAATCCCGAATTAATTACGGTATAATTTAATCCCAAAGAATCAATTTTGTCTTGTAGCAACGCTGGATAAGCCTCGTTGATATCATCCAAACCATATCCAGCAGTCAAACTATCTCCAAAACATAGAATAGTTTTGGAAGATGTTATTGGATTTTCTGTACTTGTATTTTCACTACTTTTGGATGTTTCTGTAGGTTTGGTTTTAGAAGTATCTTTCCCGCAAGAAAGGAAAATACTTATTACTAAAAAATAACAAAACTTTAAGGAAATCGACTTATAGTCGGCGAATAAATCTAAAATCATTTGCTTATTTTTCGTGTTTATCATTTCTAAAAAAATAGTATGTCAAAGATATTAAAGATCCATGAGCTAGAGAAGACTTATAATAGTGGTTCTAAAAAACTAACGGTTTTACATAACATATCCTTTGATGTGGAACAAGGAGCAACTTTTTCTATTGTGGGCCCTTCTGGAAGTGGTAAAACTACCTTATTAGGTATTTGTGCAGGTTTGGATCAACCAGATTCTGGTATCATAGAGTTATGTGGACAAAATTTAGCCGAATTAGACGAGGATCAACGAGCACAATTAAGAAATAAAGAAGTAGGTTTCATATTTCAGAATTTTCAATTATTACCTACGTTAACAGCATTAGAAAATGTAATTGTACCCTTAGAATTACAAGGTGCTAAAAATGCTTCCAAAATAGGCATAGACCTTCTCAAGAAAGTTGGTTTGGGAGATCGTTTTCATCATTATCCATCACAACTTTCGGGTGGCGAACAGCAACGAGTAGCGTTAGCTAGAGCTTTTTCCACATCGCCATCTATATTATTTGCAGATGAACCTACTGGGAATCTAGATGAAGAAACTGGAGAGAAAGTAATAAAATTACTTTTTGAACTTAATAAAGAGGCTGGTACTACTTTAGTTATTATTTCTCATGATCTAGATCTGGCAAATAGAACTCAACAAATTTTGCGATTAAAAGGAGGAAAGATTATTAGCAACGAGAAAACAGCATCCTAATGAATAGAGAAAATATATATTCTAAAGCAGGAGTTTTGTGGTTGTTTAAAATGGCTTGGAGAGACGGAAGAGCAAGTATTTCTAGGTTATTATTGTTTATGGCTTCAATTATCTTGGGAATTGCTGCGGTGGTATCAATACAATTATTTAGTACCAATCTAAAGCAAAATATTCAAGGGCAATCGAAATCTTTGTTAGGGGCTGATTATATCATTGATAGTCGACAACAACCGAATGAAAAGGTAAAGGCCATCATCGATTCATTAGTGCCCGATGCTTATGAGGTTAATTTCCCGTCCATGGCGGCATTTCCTAAAAATGGAGCGGCTAAATTAGTTCGTGTGCGGGGAATGGAAGGTAGTTTTCCATTTTATGGAGATTTAGAAACAACACCAGAAAATGCCGCTACCACGTACCAACAAAAAGGAGGCGCTCTTGTAGATGCTACAGTATTATTACAATATGATCTTAAAGCAGGAGATTCTATCAAATTAGGAGTAGTTACATTTCCAATTATTGGAGCTATCAATTCAATGCCAGGTAGTTCTGGAATCGGAACAAGCGTAGCGCCAACAGTTTTGATTCCCTATAGATTCGTAGAGAAAACAGAATTATTACAGGTAGGAAGCAGAAAAGAATATCAATACTTTTTTGTAGATCCAGACAAAGATCTGGACGAATTAGAAAAAGTTTTAGATCCCATTTTAGATGATGAAAATGCAGATTTGGATACGCATACGAGTAGTAGTAGGCAGATTGGTCGTAGCTATGATAATTTAGGTAGATTCCTAAATCTAGCCGCTTTTATTGCATTATTGCTGGGTTGTATTGGTATTGCTAGTTCAGTTCATATTTATATCAAAGAAAAATTAACTGATGTAGCTGTACTAAAATGTATTGGAGCGAGCAGAAAACAGAGTTTTTTGATTTACTTGATACAAATTGCAGTAATGGGATTGATAGGAGGGCTCGTAGGGACAATAATAGGGATTGGTTTGCAGTATGCATTACCAGCATTATTACAAGAGTTTTTGCCATTTGATATTGAAATTACCACAGCGCCTCAACCGATTATCATGGGATTATTGCTGGGAATGTTTATGTCCGTATTATTTGCGCTCTTACCATTATTAGGTACATGGTATGTATCACCATTAGAAGTGTTACGAGTATCTGAAAAACCAGCGGTAAAATCTCGAAAAACCAGAATAGTTGCTTTTGGAGCGATCATTATATTCGTTTTGCTTTTTGGTATTTGGATTTTTGGAGATCTCAAATTTGCAGCTGCTTTTGTAATGGGTGTTTTTGTAACCTTTGCTATTCTAGCAGGTATTTCTGTATTATTCATAAAAGCTATAAAGCGTTATTTTCCATCTTCTTGGGGATTCACGGCCAGAACAAGCTTATTAAATCTTTTTAGACCTAATAATCAAACAATGGTTTTGATTTTAGCGATAGGGTTAGGAACATTTTTAATTAGTACGCTGTATTTTACCAAAGATATTTTATTAGCTAAAACTCAACTAGACAACAGTGCAGATCAGGCAAATCTTATTTTGGTAGATATACAACCAGAACAACGTGAAGCGGCTATAAATACCCTAAAAGATAATAACTCTGAAGTTTTAAATAATCTTTCGATCGTTACGATGCGAATGCAAAAGATTAAAGGAATAGCAACTAATGATATTCGGAAAGATACTACATCCACTATCAGAGAATGGGTTTTAAATCATGAGTTTCGAACTACCTTTCGGGATTCGTTAATAGCTTCTGAAACTGTGGTAGAAGGAGAATGGATAAAAGAAATTGAATCAGGTGAAGATGTTATGATATCTATTTCCGAAGGTTTGGCTAAAGATGCTCAAATAGGATTAGGTGATAAGGTTGTATTTAATATTCAGGGAGTCCTTATGGAAACGATTGTTGGTAGCATTAGAAAAGTTGATTGGACCCGACTACAACTAAATTTCATGGTCGTTTTTCCGAAAGGAGTCTTAGAACAAGCTCCACAGTTTCATGTATTAACGACCTACGTACCAGACACTAATAAGTCCGCTTCATTACAACAACAGTTGGTTAGTAAATTTCCGAATGTAACAGTGTTTGATCTCAGACAAATTTATACAGTGATTGAGGATATTTTACAAAAAATCTCTTGGGTCATTAATTTTATGGCATTTTTTAGCATTCTTACAGGGTTGATCGTACTAATTGGTTCTGTGCGGACCAGTAAATACCAACGTATTAAGGAAAGTGTATTATTACGTACACTAGGTGCTAAAAGTAGACAAATACTTCGTATCACTGCTTTAGAATATCTGTATTTAGGAATACTCGGTAGTTTAGCTGGGATCCTATTATCGCTAATTAGTAGTCAACTATTAGCTACTTTATTGTTCGAAGAACCCTTTGTACCTTCAGGAATTCCATTTATGATCTTTTTACCAGCAATCGTATTAGTAGTATTAGCTATTGGATTGAGCAATATAAGAAGTGTACTCCAAAGTCCACCATTAGCAGTATTACGAAAAGTTGGATAATTTTTATTTTGAAAACCAAAACCGACTATGAAAACATATCTTTTTTCAATAATTATATTTCTAATTAGTTTTAATATGATTGCCCAAGATAAATTGCAAAAGGATATAGATTTTGACGGAGTAGAAGATACTGTTTATATTGATTCTGATAAATCCACGATTGTATGTCTGTTATCGAGTATGCAATTTGAAAAAATAGAAAGTAAACCAATTGACATCTTAAATGAACAATCTTTTATAAAAGATGCAAGAAATGGATTTTACTTCGAAAATCATTGGATGCGTTCGGGTCATTCTAACCAATTTAGATTTGATAAAAAAACTAAAAGAATAAGATTGATCGGAATGAGTAGATATTCCTTTGGAAATGCTGCTAATGATGGAAGTGGTGAGTCTAGTGTTAATCTATTAACAAGTGATTATATAGGCAATTGGCATTATTATGATATGACAGCCAATAACAACGAAGGAGAACTCGTTAAAATTCCTTCGATAAAAACAAAAATGTACTTTGACAAAATATATCTAGAAGACTTTAATGATGAAGTGTATTTTGGATTTGGAGATCAATGTTCGGAGTTGTATTATCAACATAGAGAAAAGTTAAAAAAACAACGAGAATAAATATGTCTTATAACTATAATTGATTTACTGTGTCTTAAAGGAATATGAATAACTATACACCGCAAATATTAGAATATCAAGTTATAGATGGTGTGAAAACCAAGGTTAGAGAGTCCCGCTCTAACCTGGGAGATGCTTTATATCTAAATGATTCCTTAAGACTACATGCTAGTGGTAGAGAAATTAATCTTCATAATATTCATAGTGATGATCTTTGGGAGCAACCCATCATTTGTCCTGGTATTCCAAACAAAGCTTGGCAATCTAAAAACCGTATTCTTTTAACAACGAATACCAAACATTTTCATGCATGGGGATATTTAGGCCCTGCAATTATCATTGATATGGATTCAGGTAAAATTATAAGACAAATAAAAGGAAGTGAAGGAAAACCATTGTCCAATGGTATGTTTATTATTGGTTTAGAAGGTTATGGAATCTTCAAGTCATGGCTTTATAACCAGAATGGTGAGAAGGTACAAAAATGGAATAGTTATGGTCATTACGTAGTAGATGAATCCGATAATATTCGAGTAATTGAACAGGATCGGTCTATTCCAACACAATCTCATGTAGTGAAACTTCATATGGATGGATCCATTGAAAAAGGTGCTAAACTAACAACCTATGATGCTTCAGAACCTATTCTTATGCCAAATAATGACATCATTTTCGAAAACTCTGGCATTTTAAGAATTGTAGATTCAGATGTAAAAGAAATTACAAGATATCAACTCTTAAATATTGATCATGATAGGGCTTGGTTATTTACCAGTAATATTAAATTAATTGGCAAGAATCATTTATTAGTAAATATTTTCGAAAGAAGTAATGGAAATTCTTCACCAATCAGCTATAAAACGCATCAATGGTTGCTAAAACTAAAGTAAGTAGAAGAATTTCAAAATGGTTTAAATTGAAATGAGTAAAGAATTAGAACTATTACGAATTGAATTAAATAAATATCATCCTGAATTACTTCAGTTAGAAAAGAATTCACTTATACCAGATCCAGAACCAATGTTTTCAGAACTTAATCTTTTATTTGAAGATGATGAAAGAAGTTGTGTTATAATGCGATATGGTTATGAGAAAAAATATCGATGTGTTTTCGAATGGGATGATTGTACTATTTTCGAAATACTCAGTGACGATATAAAAAAGCTTGGAGAAATTCTTTTAAGTTGGGTATATAAAAAATCATTACCTTCTAAAATGAAAATTCAGTTCCCTGAAATAGCGTTTAGTATAGTTGCTGAATATTATGAAAAGGGAGAAGGAGTAAAAGGTGAATTTATTGAGAGTTGGAATTTGATGGAGAAATATTATGGTGATTTTTCTGATAGTTGGAGCGAAAAAGGGCAAGACGCTTTAAGATTAATTAAAGAAATGCGAAAATTAGGACTCGATCAAGAACTAAGGGCAGGACAATCTTTATGGTTTTTTATTTTGTCAAGATCTAGAAGACATGGCTTACAAAAATATACTCCATATATAGAAATTGCATTTATAGGTAATAATCAAATGGCTGTAAAATCTTATCTTAATGGTAAAGAAAAGAGAAAACAGTGTGAAGTAACCTATAAAGAATATCTTCAAAAAGAAGTAAAAGAATTATTAGCTAAAAAAATTCAGTAAATAACTATTTTAACATCTATACCATCAATTAATATATAAAACATTGAAAGCACAAAACACTATTACTTTGATTATAATTCTCATAGTGAGTATATCCTGTGGTAAGGATCAAAATAAGTTCTTTGAAAACGTTGATGTATCTTATAAAATAGAGGGTGATAATTGTTATGATAAATTGATCGCATCTATAAATGGAGAAGAAAGAACGTTGATTGATTATTCAGAAAAACTGAAGCTTACTATTGCTTTAATAGATGATTTTAATAACGATGGTAATTTAGATGTCCTATTAGAAAATGTAAAAGGGTGCGAAAATTCACAAAACGGATATTATTCAATAAACACACAAGGAAATTCATATTTTATATTTAGCACGAACGGTAAAGATTTTTTCAGAACTAAAGAAGTTGGGAATGATTGGGGAGGAGTAAAAATTGAAAAAATTAACGAGATATTACATTTTACTATTGATAGCACAGAACAGCATTTTTATAAAGATAAAGGAGATATACCAGAAACGGATATCGAAAATGTTTATGCATTAAATGATTATTCTTTACAACTAAAATCAACCAGATTTATTAAAAACAGGAATCCTAAAGAAGAAAATAACCAACACAGGGTTTTTGCTAAAAATGGATTAATCATTAGAGATAGTCCCAATGGAGAGCCTATTGGAAAGCTAGATTTTGGACAAATAATCACTGTAGATCGAAATACCAACATAGAATTGTCTTTAGAAGATGATGACTATCGTATTGATGGGAACTGGTATCAAATAACATACAATGGTCAAGTTGGATATGTTTTTAGTGGTTTTTTGATCAATACAGATTACTGTTGCTCTTTGTTTATGGACTGGGCGGATATTAATATCGGAGAAGAAGGTATTCTATTTAGAGTACACGGACAATGTTATATTTCGTATCCAATTAAAATTTTAAATAATAATCAAATAGAACTCATTTGGTCCCCTTCGGTTGATTGTAAGTTTTCCTCGGGATTGTGGGAAGATTATGGTGCCGATAGATCTCCAGAAATAGGGAAACCTTTTGCTAAATATACTTATAAGAATAATAAATTATTCGTAGAATATTATTATCCTGATTGGGTCAAAAAATATAGTAACTCAGAAATTTTCAGGAGTTCTTATGATATTAATTATCACTATTTAAATGGCAATTAATGATATCATTTTAAAGCTAATCAATTCGATATAAACTGTGGTAAATAATCTAAAAATCATAAAAGAATATTACCAACCAATTCAACCAGCAGTATCGGTTAATGATGATCAAATAAGTTATCAAGAAATCATGCCAAATAAAGGAATTGAAGATTTTGTTTATTGTTTCTGGCAGCTAAAGACTAAAAAAAAGCTACATCAAGATTATTTATATCGTGTGGTTTCTGATGGATGTATTGATATATTCTTTGACCATAAAGATCCAGAAGAAAACTTTGTAATGGGATTTTGCAGAAAGTATACACAGTTCCCAATCGGAAAAGAGTTTGATTATATCGGAATCCGTTTTTTACCATCTATGTTTTCAGTTTTATTTGATATAGATGCTAAAACTTTAAGTAATCAATCTCAAGAGCTTCATAGGGTTTTACCAGAATTTTCTCAATGGATTGATAAGACTATCCAATCTTCTCATTCATTCGAAATTATTATAGAAGCTCTTAATGAAAGAATTTTAAACTATCTACAAACTAGAGATATCCATTTTGATCAACGTTTCCTAAATGCGCTACATCTAATTTTTCAAAAAAGGGGATTTCTGGATACCGAAAAAGATTTGAATGTAGGCCTAAGTTCTAGACAATTACGCAGAATATTTAACTTTTATATAGGCACAACCGCTAAATCATTCAGTAATGTGGTTAGATTCCAGCATATCTTAAATGCAAAACCTTCTAAACAAAGTTTGAAAGAGAACAAATTGTATTTCGATCTAGGGTTTTTTGATCAGGCACATTTTATTAAAAATTTCAAAACATTTTATGGCGTAACTCCTTCAGAAGCATTTTCTTAAGGTTGTCCGATTTTTACAATGCAAGGTTTTGCTGCAGACCTAAATTTGTTGCAACATAATTATTAACGATGAAATTACTATTATCAACCGCATTGCTTCTAATGGTAAGTTGGACAAATGCACAAAAAGGAAACAATATGAAACTTAACGCTGGAATAATCACTGAAAAATTACAAGAAACGAAAACATTTTATACCGAAGTATTGGATTTTGGAGTAAGCTTTGAAAATGATTTTTACCTTTTACTTCATACTCCAAATCAATCTGCAGAAATAAGCTTTCTACAACCAAATCATCCGAGTCAAAAACCTATTTTTCAAACAGCATTTAATGGGAAAGGCGTTTATATAACGATTGAAGTTGAAAATGTCGATAAGGTATATAAACAATTGATTTCTAAAGAAGTACACATGGAAATTGACATTAGAGACGAACCATGGGGTGATAGGCATTTTGCAATCAAAGATCCAAATGGAATAGGAGTAGATATAGTAACCTATACAAAACCGGAATAATTGCATTATAGTTTATACATCTAAAAATTAAATCAGTTTGGAGCCTATCCAAACTGATTTTTTATTACAAAAAATCTATATTGTAATTTTATATGTATTACTATTCAAAAAAGATAATGACCAAGTACGTTATAATATTATTTTTATGTGCAAGCAGCTTTCAAGGTGTAGCTCAAGAAATTAACACAAATACCCAAAAAGAAGATACTATCATTTTTCCGGAAAAGTGCTTGGGAATATGGGAAGGAGTAATGAATATTTATCATAAAGGTCATTTAAGGGATAGTGTAAACGTAAGATTTACAGCTTCCAAGACAGCTAAAAAAGGAATTTATATATGGAAAACAGAGTATCTTTCATCCAAAAAACCAATGGTAAAAGATTATAAATTAGTGGTCGATGATATCAATGAAGGTCGTTATCTACTAGACGAAGGAGACGGTATCCAATTAACAGAATATGTTGTAGGCAATAAAATGCGTAGTTTATTTAAAGTAGAAGATATCTATTTAACATCAACTACAGAAGTAATAGGTAACCAACTAATTTTTGAAGTTACTTCTGGAAAAGAAATAGGAGAGGTGAAAGGTATTAAAAACTATTCTTTTATCAACGTACAACGTATGGTATTACATAAAATTGAATAGATAAGTTTAGATACAGAAAAAACAATAACTAACAATTGATTTAATTATAACCATTTACATGAAAGGGGAACTAAAGGGATTACTAAAAGAGATTATTTCCATTACCATTGGTATTTTAATTGCACTGTACATCAATAATTGGAATGAAGATAGAAAAGACAGCAATTATATTGAAAATATTTCAGCATCTATTCATCAGGAACTATCCGAAACTAGAGAGGATATTGATAAAAAAATAGTTCAACAACGAATGCTAATAGATACCCTTAACTTCTACCGAAAAGATGATCAAATGTCATTAGACAAAGTTATTAGTAAAGCAAAAGGGATATTCATTCCATCGATAAGAATCAATTCTTGGAAAGCTATTGCCAATTCTAAAATTGAATTAATGGACTATAGCACGGTTTCTACTTTAGCCGATATAGAAGAACAAAAAGAATTATTAAAAATAAAATCTGAAAAATTGCTGGATTATCTTTTTGCCAACTATCGAAAAACTGGAGAAGAACAAAAGGAATTTATGCAAATACTGATGTCTGAAATTATAAGTACCGAAACCTTTTTAAAACAATCGATTGATGAAATTATAAAAGAGGATAAAAGTTTGGAAAAATGATAATAAAAATTCAATATCTTATAAAGTTAAAGACTTTTAATTAATATAGTGTTTGTAAAGTTTAAAAATGAATTTGATTTTAAAACATATAATTTTCGGACTTCTAACATTTGGATTGATTGGTTGCAATTCAAATGAGAAGAAGAGTCAATCAAGTGAATCCCTAACTTATCCCGATATCAAAATTATTGGAGCAATGAGAAATGTGATGTGGAAGGGAGAATTAAGTGGTAAAATTGACCTTGATACAATTGCTAATAAAACTGGACTTTATGGAATTGGACCTGAAAGTCATTTGATTGGTGAATTACTTATTAACAATGGAATGAGTTATGTTTCTAAGGTTAACTCTGATTCAACAATGAATGTTATAAATACTTACAAAGTTTCCGCCCCATTTTTTGTATACGGGAATGTAACAGAATGGAAAGAATTTGAATTACCGTCGAATATAAAAACAATTAAACATTTAGAACAATTTATTTTTGATCTGACAGCTAGTTTTAAAAAACCTTTCGTTTTTAAATTAATAGGACGAACTTCTAAAGCTATTATTCATATTCAGAACTTACCGGAAAACACTAAAGTTACTTCACCAAAAGAAGCTCATCAGGGTCAAACTAATTACGAACTAACTAATGAAGAGGTGGAAATTGTGGGTTTCTTTTCAACCGAACATAAAGGAGTTTTTACACATCATGATACATTTTTACACATGCACCTGATAACAAAAGATGAAAGTAAAATGGGGCATTTAGATGAATTAGAAATTGAAAAAATGAAATTGTATCTACCAAAAAAATAAAATTTATCAAAAAATAATAAATAATGCGTTTAAAATATCATTTTAATCTTCCTCCAGAAAGTGATGTTATTTTGCGTAATAGAACGATTACCACATATTATGCTCAGTTATATCAAAGAGAACCTTCTTTGTATAAATGGGCAGGCATGGCTGCATTTGCTTCTTTTCATATTGGTGAAAAATTAAAGATTTGGGATTGGGAAGCGACTCCTATCAAAACTCTTTCTGAAACCTGTAAAAAGAAAAATAAATCTTTGGAAGATGATTTTCAGATCATTAGAATCATTAATAATAAAATATTTTCAGAAATAGGAACTGCATTATTAACATTTAGTCAAATGGAATACCAAGTATTTCGTAATCAGCTGGTCTTAGAACGAAAAAATGAACTTATTATAGAATCTTTTGATAAATTACAAGAGGCTAGAATAAAGATGCAAAATGATACTGTTGATCAAGAAACTCATGATTTAGTTTGGGAAGCAAATTTGCAAATATTATGGCATGAACAATACAAGGTAGTGCAACCATTATTTGATAAATTGAGTTTGGTTTTTTCTGGAGCAATGTCAATCATCGCAAGTTTTGATTATCGTATTCATCATAAACAAACGAATTGGAGATTAGCTTCTAGGTTTATTTTATTTATGTTTTCTAAAGGCTTTAAAGTTCTTTTACATAATGGAATACTACCCGATGTTACCAATATTAAACATCGATGGTTCTGGATATCTTCAGATTTATTTGTGAAATGGAAATCTGCTGAAAGCAACAAACAACTTATTACCGAAGAGATGCAAATATTATCTTCTTTAGAGCTTCGAAAACTTGACATTCTAACACACATCCATCAGAAAAATACATGATTTTGAGTACCCCAAATAACTAAAAAGAATTAAGGTTATTGGACTTATAAAACTTCACCAGAACAAAATAAAAAGTTTATCCAATTGGTCAATCATCTAAAAACAAGAGTCACAACTTAGTAACACTAAACTGAAAACGTAACAAATCCATAAGTAACTCGTCGACAGAATAAACGAGAAATTATGGGTTTCAATAGGTTTCAGAAATTAGGAGGAATTTGTGCAATAATACTTGGTATTATTTATATAGTAGCTTTTATAATCTATGGCGCAGTGCTAGAATTTCCAGATGCTGATGCGATTGCAATAGAAAAATTAAAGTTCTTATCTGATAATTACCATATCCTTTTTATTATCAATTTTATTAGTTATGTCTTATTTGGAATGCTATTAGCTGTATTAGTAGTTTCCACACATCAGCGTATAAAGGATCATTTTCCTAATTTTTCACAATTAACCTCAGTTTTTGGGATCATCTGGGTGGGATTGGTGATTGCGAGTGGTATGATTTCTAATATTGGTCTCGATTCAGTTATTACTTTAGGAAATACTGAACCAGAAAAGGCAATGTCAATATGGTCAAGCATAAGTATCGTTTCAGAAGGTCTTGGTGGTGGTAATGAGATAGTAGGAGGGATCTGGGTATTATTATTAAGTTTTTTGGGATCTAAAAAAGAAATATTTTCTAAACCTGTAAACATTCAAGGTTTTATAGTAGGGTTAGCGGGTGTTTTAACGGTAATTCCGGTAGATATATTTAAAGAAATCTTTGGTCTTAGTCAGATTATATGGTTTATAAGTATTGGTGTTTTTATGATACGTAAACCGTTGGAAGATTATAAGATTAGAACGAAAACCATTAAATAACTAAACTACTAAATCTCAATCGTTCTTCTGATTATAATTTTTATGATATGCCCTGATAACAAAAACTATCCAAATCAAAAAAATAGTGGTGACGATTATTGAATATATAATTACAGGATCCATTAGGGATTGTTTTTAAAATAGTTAAGAAAACCTAAGATGGTAGGAGCCCATAAACCTATAAATATAGCTTCCTGTTTTCTACCAGCACTAAAAGAATAATGTGACAAACAAATAACAAATATCACCGTTAGTAGCATTATCACATTCATTACACCTACCTTTTTTATAAAATTTTTGATCATGCTTGGATATCGTATTAAACCTTCTGGAAATAACTAACTAAAAAACACAATTTGTTTAAACTTTAGTTAAATTAGTTAAACAAATATACAATACGAATTATCTTTATAAAAATTTTCTAACCAAAAAATTACCTGTTAATACCACTAAAACAAATACAATGAATTTCATTACTAAAATAAAAACCAAATCCAAAGTATCTCAAAACAAAGGAAATACAAGTACTTCATCTATTTATGATATCAAGATAAATAGTCTAGAAGGTAAGGAAATTAATCTTGCTGATTTTAAAGGAAAAAAGATATTGTTTGTGAATGTTGCTTCTAAATGTGGATTTACAGGACAATATAAAGATTTACAAAAATTATACGATACATATCAGGATACATTGATGATTATTGCTTCGCCATGTAATCAATTCGGAAAACAAGAACCTGGAGATGCTTCTCAAATTCAATCGTTTTGTGAACGAAATTATGGAGTAACCTTTTTAGTTACTGAAAAAATTGATGTTAAAGGAACAAATCAACATAAGTTATATGAATGGCTTACTAACAAGGATTTAAATGGTAAGAAAAACTCTAGTGTAAAATGGAATTTTCAGAAGTATTTAGTAGATGAAGAAGGTGAATTTATTGATTTCTATTTTTCCATTACAAAACCTATGAGTTCATCTATCACTAAACATTTATAGAGATTATTAATAACATTTTGAACTTATAAAATGAGAGTTGTCAATTAAGTTTTAATATTTTGTTTAATATTTTTAACTAAAGTTTAAACAAAAATATAACAATTGATGCAATTACTTGATTACCTTTGAAATAAAACGTTAATTATGAAAAAACTTATTATCACAACATGTTTGTTCGGAGGGCTTTTAATTTTTGCATCATTCACTCATTTTTCAACCGAAAATACGTCTGAATATGCTACTAAAACAACTCCGACAGAGAAGGTAACTAAAGAAAAGAAACCAACTATTGTTGGTGTAGCAGCATCAAATGAGAATTTCACCACCCTAGTTGCAGCAGTAAAAGCCGCAAACTTGGTAGAAACTTTAAAAGGAGATGGACCGTTTACAGTATTTGCTCCTGTTAACGATGCTTTTGCAAAACTGCCTGATGGAACAGTAGATGGTTTGTTAAAACCAGAAAGTAAGAAAACATTAACCGCTATTTTAACGTATCATGTAGTTTCTGGAAAATTTGTAGCTGCTGATGTAATCAAAGCGATTAAAGATGGTAACGGTTCTTTTTCAATAACTACTGTCCAAGGAAATAAATTGGTAGCTTCTTTAGAAGGTGACGCTGTTGTTCTTACGGATGCAAAGGGAGGAACATCAAAAGTTGTTCTTACAGACGTAGAAGCTGCGAATGGAGTTATACACGCTATTGATACAGTAGTAATGCCATAAGGAATAGAACCATATCCTTAGAATCTAGTTAGATTCTGATATTATTTAAAGAGATCCTCGTAGTTTATAAACTATGAGGATTTTTTTAATAAGTTACAAATCAGTCAAAATCAATCGTGTTTTCAGACTATAATTAATGAATAGAGTAATGAATATGTAGACAAAGAGGAATTGAATCAGATTGCAATTACTTAAATAAAGTTTTTAGGTTGTTTTTATATACTTTGCCAATCGGTATTACAAAATCTCTTATTAAAATTCTATTTCCTTCAATTTCATTAATATGCTTTTTGGCTACGATAAAAGACTTGTGGGTTTGCAAGAATGCATTTGTAGGTAGTAAGTTTAGCATATCAGATATCTTTTCCCGTACCTGAATTTCATTCGTTGCTGTAACCACTTTGATATAGTTACCAGTAGCTTCAATAAATAAAATATCTTCGGTTTTTACCTGTATTAGTTTTTTATTATATCGCAGAAATAAGCTTTCGTCCTCTTTTTTAATGTTTGGAGTAGGAGCAATGCTTTCTTCCTTTTTAACTTCGATCTTATTAATGGCCTTGATAAAACGTTCGAAACTAAAGGGTTTTAAGAGGTAATCTACTATATTAAGTTCATAACCTTCTACAGCGTATTCCTGATAAGCAGTAGTTACAATTATATTTGGAGGATGTTTTAATGTCTTTAAGAATTCGAATCCTTTGAGTTTAGGCATATTTAAATCTAAGAAGATGACATCTATTTTATGCTTCGTAAGACATTCCATGGCTTCTATAGCATCATAACAATGCTGTACAAAGATAAGATTCGGCAATGAATCACAATATCCTTTTATAATATCATGAGCAATATGTTCATCATCCACTATAATATACTTCATTATATCTCTAATCTAAGTTTTGCAGTGTAAATATCGTGATTAATTGAATTCGTTAATTCATGTTTTTTAGGATACGCTAAGGTTAGTCTTCTGGTAAGATTTTGTAATCCAATACCTTTTTCTCCTTTTATTTCTTCATCAAAATTATTTTCAATTTCAAATACGATACTACTTTGTTTTGATGTAATGGAAATATTCGCAAATGCATTCGTACGTAATACTTCTAATCCATGTTTAAAAGCATTTTCTACCAAAATGATAAATAACAAAGGCATGATTTTAAGTTCTTCATTATCAATATCCACTTCAAAATTTATTGTTATATCCTTATGATAGCGCATCTTATGCAATTCTATATAGTTATATATAAAATCAATTTCTTGCTGTAGACTCACATATTCTTTTTGTCCTTCGTAGATACTATAACGCATCATATCTGATAACTTCAGAATAAGTGTTTTTGCCTTTTCACTGTCTTTATCTACTAATCCGTACAAATTGTTCAACATATTAAAGAAAAAATGAGGATTTACCTGAGATTGCAGGTGCATAAGCTCCGTTTTCTTCTTCTCATTTTTTAGGTTAATTAAAAACTTGATGTTAACAAATAGCCAATGAAAAACAGCAATACAGACTGCTACAAAATATAAGAAAAGGAATTCTATAAATCCTTCTAGCTTTCCAAACGAATCATTAAAAAAGACAATAATCAACCCTATAAAGACCAATAAGATTCTAATTACTCGAATAGAAAACACCTTTTTTATGGATGACCATTTAAAATTCATACTTCAATATTACCTAAATAAAGTACTGCTTGCAAATTAGTTGGCAAACGTATCAAAAATGTATCCGAACTAATGAAATAGTGAGACAAACGTCTCTTATCACGACTAAGGTTACGTACACAACATTCCATCATGAATACATCCCAATTTCTTTTTCGGGAAATGGATCACTACTAAGTTTGTCTATATCAATCTAAAAAACGAACAGTTATGCAACTGATAATCGATAACATTAGTAAAACCTATGATAATGGTGTACAAGCATTACAAGGTATATCATTAAAAATTCCAAAAGGAATGTTTGGTTTATTAGGACCAAACGGAGCAGGAAAGTCTACCTTAATGAGAACCATTGCTACCTTACAAGATGCGGATAGTGGTCATATCTTTTTTAATGATTTGAACATTTATAAGGATAAGAATGCGATTCGGAAAGTACTAGGATACTTACCACAACAATTTGGAGTATATCCAAAAATGTCGGCAGAAATACTACTTAATCATCTTGCTGTGTTAAAAGGGATCACCAACAAAAAAAAACGTAAAGAAGTTGTACATGTACTTTTGGATAGAACGAACTTGTATGAAGTTAGAAAACAGAATCTTGGTGGATTTTCTGGTGGAATGAAACAACGTTTTGGTATTGCTCAAGCACTTTTGAATAATCCAAAATTATTGATTGTAGATGAACCCACAGCTGGACTAGATCCAAAAGAACGTAATCGGTTTTACAATCTTCTTAGTGAAATAGCGGAAAATACCGTCGTTATATTATCTACCCATATTGTGGATGATATTAAGGAGTTATGTCACCAGATGGCCATCATCAATAGAGGAGAAGTGATCTTAAAAGGAAACCCATTAGAACTTATTGAACAAGTACAAGGAAAGGTTTATCAGAAAACTATTGATAGATCAGAATTCAAATTGTACAAAAGCCAATATCAGGTGATAAATGAAACCTTTTTTATGGGTAAACCTGTTGTTCAGATTATGAGTAATTCAAATCCGGGTAATGGATTTGAGCCTATAGACGCAGGTCTAGAAGAAGTGTATTTCTCACAAATCAATCAATCAAAATAGTATACTATGTGGTACGAAATATTCAAATTCGAATTAAAATATAGAATGCAACGCCCAGAAACCTATGTGTTTTTCGGATTTCTATTATTATTTTCCATAGTTGGTGTAGATTTTATTTTCCAAGGTGTAGAAACAGGTTTAATGAAAATGAATGCACCAATGATCATAGCAAAAACTATGGGTGCTATAACAGGTATTTTTATGATTATGGTATCCATGATTATGGGGGTTCCTGTACTGCGAGATTATCAGTATCATACCGAAGCTTTATTATTTACAAATCCGATTAAAAAATTGGATTATCTGTTAGGTAGATTTTTAGGCTCTTTATCTGTTTTACTATTCATATTTACAGGTGTATTAATCGGGATGATGATTGGTTCACAGATGCCTTGGCATAAAGAAGAAGAGATGCTAGCATTTCAGATCCTTCCTTACATTCAATCATTTGTAGTTATTGTAATACCCACTTTGTTTTTTGGTGCAGCTACATTTTTTGTTACCGGAATGCTTAGTAAAAAAATGCTGGTAGTGTATACCCAAGGGATTGTTGTGTTTGTATTGTTTTTGCTTACAAAAGCAATTAAAAATGAATATGTACAAGGTTTATTAGATCCTTTTTCTCTTACCACATTAACTCAGTACGCTAAAGAATATTCAGTTTCAGAACTCAATTCACTAGCCATTACGTTTAACGGAATATTATTACATAATAAATTGTTATGGATGGTTTTAGGAATTGGGATTTTAAGTTATGGATATTATAAATTTTCCTTTAGCTCTCTCACCAAGAAACCAAAAAGAATATTGAAAAAAACAGTTAAAAAGAGCAAAAATTACACAAATACTAGCCTTTTGATGCCAAATATGAGTATACACTTAGATTTTAGAGCACAGCTCATACAGCTGTACGAACTTTCTAAATTCTATATTCTTTCGTTAGTAAAGGAAACTTCGTTTTGGGCAATTGTATTGTGTGGTATGATCATAATCATGATCAATTCCGTGAATTTAGGTACTGTTTATGAAGTAAATAGTTATCCCGAGACACATTTTATCATTGCAGAATTGCAAGAAATGTCTATGTACTTTTTTATCATCATTTTATTATTCTATTCAGGTGAATTAATTTGGAAAGAAAGAAACAATAAACAATATCTCCTTAATGATGCCACACCAATTTCTGATGTAATTACGTTAGCCAGCAAGTTTATCGCATTACAAAGTATTTATGTTATCTTAATGCTAAGCTTAATAGGTATAGGTATTTTGTTTCAAGCATTTAGCGGGTATTACAAATTCGAATTAGAAGTTTATTTTTCAGGTTTTTTTATAGAAATATATCCGTTTTTTATGCTATACACATTCGTTACTTTTTTCTTTCAGGTAATTAGCAAAAATAAGTATCTGGGGATCTTTTTAACCTTAATCTTTTTTCTCTTAACTATTGGATTAGAAGTATTTGGTATCACTCATAGTTTATTCAAGTTTGGTGGTAAACCATTGGGTACATATTCTGTAATGAACGGGTATGGACATTTCCTAAAACCGTATGTATGGGTGAAAGCGTATTGGATCGTATTTGGTGTTATTATTTTTGTGATCAGTACTTTATTACTAAATAGAGGAGTGGCTATCTCGCTACCTAGTCGTATAAAAACTATCAGCAAGCGAATTACAAAACCAATCAAGTACACGAGTATGGCACTTTTATTGGTCTTTTTTATGTTAGGAGGTTATATTTTCTATAACACCAATATTCTAAATATCTATTGGACAGCTAATCAGCAACAAGCCTTTAGAGTAGAATATGAAAAAACACTAAAACCATTCGAATACATTCCGCAACCAAAGATTACAGCAGTTGATTTAAACGTGGAATTATATCCAGAAAACAGAAGTTATGAGATCAACGGAACCTATACGTTACAAAACACTACAAAAGAACCTATTCATGAAGTTCATATTCAGAAATTAATTGCATCGCATGTATCTTTAGATACCATTTCTTTTCAAGGTGGTGCCATTGCTAATACAGCATATCAAAAATTTGAATATACGATCTATACCTTGTCGAAACCTTTAGCGCCTTCAGATTCTATAGAAATGAAATTCACACAGTCTTTTGCTCCAAAAGGATTCGAAGAAGATCATTCAGATACTCAAATAGTACATAATGGAACTTTTTTTAACAATAGTATATTACCAACATTAGGCTATCATAAAAAGTATGAGTTGCGAGATCATGACGTACGCGAAGAATTTGGATTAGCTACTAAGACATCCAAAGCGGAAATTAGTGATACAAAAGAATTGGTGAATGCTCGTTCTGGGAGCGATTCTGATAGAATAGTATTACAAGTTCGTATTGGAACAAGCAAGGATCAAACGGCTATTGCACCAGGAAATCTAATGAAACAATGGAAAGAGGATGAGAGAAACTATTTTATGTATCAAACAGAACAACCAATTATCAATTTTTATGCTATTACCTCTGCAAAATATGAAGTTATAAAAGATCAATGGACATCTACAGAAACAACGACAAAACCAGTGGATTTAGAAATCTATTATGATAAGAATCACTTTTATAATTTAGATAGAATGATGAGCGCCATGAAAACCTCATTAAGTTATTTTAGTAAACACTTTAGTCCGTATCAATATGCGCAATTACGTATTATGGAGTTTCCTCGGTATGCTGAGTTTGCTCAATCTTTTCCCGGTACGGTTCCTTTTTCTGAAGGAATAGGATTTGTATTAGACATAGATGATAAAACGGATGTAGACATGGCGTTTTATGTGACTGCACATGAAGTAGCGCATCAATGGTTTGGGATGCAAATAGAAGCGGCTAATGTACAAGGACAGAATTTTGTATTAGAAACATTATCTCAATATGCCGCGCTTATGGTGTTACAGCAGCAGTATCCCAAGGAAAAAGTAACTCAATTTTTAGCATTACAAGAAGAATTGTATCATGAGAAACAACGGAAAGCTATTTCCGAACCATCACTTGCATTGGTGACGAACGAAGATTTTGTGTATTATCATAAAGGAGCTTTGGCCATGTACAAATTGCAACAAGAAGTGGGAGAGGAGTCAGTAAATCTAGCATTACATCGGTTTATCGCTGATTGGAATACCCATAATGGAAATATAAAGACCAAGACTAGTAGATATGCTACTTCACAAGATGTGTTAGACTACTTCAGAATGGTTACTCCAAAGGACAAACAGTATCTAATCCATGAACTATTTGAAACTACTAAAAATGTAAATGAGCTTCAATGAATATCAAAAGAGTAATTGATTATAGAACGTTATTTACAAAGCTACAACTTATTGTTTTGTAGATAACGTTTTAAATCTTCTCTATAAGTACTACCAACAGGTATATCATTAGATCCAATAGCAACACTCTTACCGTTATACTGTTTTATTTTGTCTAAGGGCACAATGTATGACTTGTGAATTCGTATAAAATTATACGGTTCTAGCGTATGCTCGATAGATTTTAAAGTTTTTAAAGCCAAGCAATAGGTGTTACCTGTAACAAGCTTCGCATAGTCCTTTAAGCCTTGGATGTAATCAATTTCGTGTATGAATACTTTAATAAAATCATCACCATCCTTTACAAAAAAAGAAGGTGCTAATCTATCTTGAATTGATATGTTTTTTAAATTTTCAAAACGAGAAATAGTCTTCGAAAATCGCTCAAAAGAAATAGGTTTCAATAGATAATCTAAAGCATTTAAATCAAAACTCTCTACAGCATATTCACTGAAAGAAGTAGTCATTACATAGGTTGTGGCATTTTGAGTAAGCTTTATTAATTCCATTCCAGAGATTTCGGGCATCGCAATATCCGTAAAAACAATATCTACTTGATCATTAAGCTTCAGATATTGAAAAGCACTAACAGCATCTGTAAATGTTTTGACGATTTCAAAGTTTGAAAAACGTTCTAAATAATATACAATCACATCAATAGCTAATTGTTCATCATCAATTATTACAGCTTTATATATCATGTAATATAATTTTAAGTTCTGCCTTAAATACTGTTTCAGTCTTGCTTATGGTTAACCAAGCATTCTTAGGATACAAAAGTTTTAATCTGTTTTTTAAATTCTCCAGACCTTTTCCTTTTCGCTGTGTTTCCTGAAAATGTTGTTTTTTAAATACACTATTTTCCACGGAGAATAATAGTTCATTCTCATCTAAAACTAATTTTATGTGTACGTAAGCATTTTTTACATTGGTATAAAATCCATGTTTGAATGCATTTTCTACAAGTGTAATTAATAAAAATGGCTCTATAAATAGTGGTTGCGATGTATCATTAGTAAGAGTAAATAGGATATTAGCGTCCTTGCCAAAACGTATCTTTTCGATTGCAATATATTGGTGTATAAAATCTATTTCTTTGCTTAAACTAACTTTTTCAGGATGTGATTCATCTGTCATATAACGCATCATACTCGATAGTTTTAAGATATACTCAGATGTTTCATGACTATTTTTTAGGGATAAACTGTACAAAGAATTAAATGCATTGAATAAAAAATGAGGATGTAATTGATTTCGTAAGAGTTGTTTTTTAGCTAGATGTAACTCCTTCTCCAGAGTTTTATATTTCGTTAGTGTTTCTAATTGATGAACGAAGTAAAAGAGTAAATAAAATAATAAGGATCTACCTAAGAAACTGGTAAAGTAGTCATAGATCTTTTCAAATCGATGTATGTTATAAATTCGATATTCCTTCAATGATGCTAATGCTACAAGAATAACTATAAAAAACACTACATATACAGTCTTTTTCCATAAACTTTCTATTTGTAGCACGTAGTGGTACAATATAAATGCAATCAAAACACATATAAAATTCTCTATCGCATCGCTAGTAAAGAAAAACAATATATTATTAGGCAAAAAGTAGTAGGCAGTTCTCAGTAACTGAAACGTAATAAAAGATGTCAATCCAACATAAAAAATACGTTGAATCGTTTGTATAGTTTTATTTGAAAGTTGTGCCATAATACATAAAAACTAAATCAAAGTAAATATATAAAAACGAATATCAGTTAAATAGAGTAGAAGCGAAGGGTTGTCGATTATAAAGCCATACTTGTCGATTTCATTTATAAACTCCTGCACGTGTAGCTAGTTTTGATACTATGATTCACTTAAAATATTGAAAAATGAAACACTACACACTATTCTTATTAGTTAGTTTTTACACATTAATATGTACTGCACAAAATTTACAGTTAGAAAAAGCTTCTCCTTTTACTGCTGTTATTTGGGAAGAAGATCATCCTATCGTAAAATTTGAAGGAAACTGGTACAAACTAGTACAAATAGAGGATTATAAAACCGATGAGATCCTATCTTTTTGCAAACAACAGTATAGCAGCAAATGGAAAAAACGTTTTTCTGAAGATCTGGTAGAAGTCCTAAAGTCCTGGGGAGTACAACCTATGGTTAAAGTGAAACTATTATTAGCTAACAAATCTAATGAAATCAAAGAGTTTGTTGGAACTTACACGTATGAAAACAGACAAAAAGTATTGCGATATAATCGAGATCGTCCTAAACAATTAAAAACCATAAAAACATCTCATGCAATTGACGATATTGATACATTTTATAAGATTCTTAAAGAACGTTCTTCCTATATACATCTATCAGATTATAACTATCATCTTGCTATAGAATCACTCAGAACTAAGATTGCTACTAGTAAAACGGATATTGATATCAATTATTTGACTCACGAACTGGCCAAAATACTAGCAACATTAGGAGATCGACATTCTTATGTGATTAATGAGGCTTTTGATATAAAAGATGTTCCCGATCATACACTACAATTACCATTTTCTTTGGCTGTTTTACAACAAAAAGTGGTGGCTTTAAAACTAATGAAGAAGTCTTCCAATTATACCTACCTATATCCCAACTATCCTTACTTAAAAGCTATTAATGATATACCTATATATAAGATAATAGATTCTTTTGCATATCGATCAAAAAAGGCACCCAAAGAGGCAAAACTAAGTCTAGGATCGTTACAAATTCAACAACTTGGAAAGTTATATTTCAGAAACAACCTATCATTACCAAAACAAACCCGAATAATATTTTCTGATGGTATTAAGGATACCACAGTAGTTGTAAAACTACAGAATACAGTTCATAAGTATGTTTCAAAACTTACCCAAAAAAACAAATCAATCTTAAAAGAAATTAAAAAAGGGAACTATAACAGTGTATCAAAAATCATTGAAGGTCATATAGCGTATATCAAAATTCCACAAATGCGGTCTTTTAAAGATACAGAAGGTTTTAAAGGGTATTTGGATAAGACGTTTAAAGCAATGCAAAACACAAAAGCCATGATCATCGATCTACGTCATAATCCAGGCGGAACCAGAGATATCATACAATTGGCCGCTAATTATCTGATTCCAAAATCCAAATCACCTTGGGTAGCTAACGTTGCATATTTGAGAACCAATCATAAAGATTCTACACACAAATCAATGACTAATCGATATTTATACACTTACGAAGCAGTAACTAAAACCGATAAAAAAGCGATTACAGAATTTAATGAGCAATTTTCATTACTACATACCTTTGATAAAACAGCTTTTAGTAACCCACATTATATGGTCTTACATGCAGGAGATCATCCATATACCAAACCTGTTTATATCTTGGTGGATGAATATACTTTTAGCGCAGCATCGGTATTTACAAGTGTTTTTAAGGGTTTACCAAACGTAAAAATAGTAGGAGTGACTACCGATGGCTCTAGTGGTAATTCCAAAAAGTTTACACTAAAACATTCCGATATCAAATTTAAAATTTCTACGATGTTATCATTTCAGCGAAATGGAAAAACATTAGATGGTAATGGAACCAAACCCGATATCGTCATAGAAAGAAACGAAAAGCAAGTATTAGAAGGAGAAGATTATCAGTTACAAACACTCATCGAAATGATTAATTTTCAGGTTACAAAAGATGATTAATATAAATACATATCGTGTACTTCATCATAAATACCAATAACAGAATTCAAATAACATTACAACCACAGGTATCACCATTCAAAAATAGAATACGACATTTCAACATATTCTCGTTTCATTATTACATACGTTCTAAGATATTTATGCTTAGTAAAAAACTAACAATGGTTCTTTTTTTAGTTTGTGTGCTATTCAAATAATTACGTTATTCGTGTATGTATGGTATCCAAGAAAAGAAAACTAGATGTTAGCACCTTTGAATTTGAATGTGTTTTAGAAAACACTCGTTTGTTTCCCTGCTTCAAAAAAAGGATATGTCTTTATTAAATTAGCATCTATGCCATTATTCAATAAACAGAAACGTATACAATATTTAGGATTTGATGATGTTCGATCTTGCCTGATTGGTATTGCTATCATAAGTTTTATCACCAATTATCTTTTTAACACTACACCAGAACGTAATACATTCGATCTAATATTTATTGGTTATGCAGTTAATGTGTTCTTTACTATTTGCTATTGGCTGTTGATACGTAACATCTTAATCTTTTTGAGAAAAAAATATCCCGATTTTAAAGATGATAAAAAGCGTATTAGTATTCTCTTCCTATCCGTAGTCTGTACTGTAGTTATTGTGGATTATGTAGGAGGTGAATTAACATCTCGTGTTATTAGGTTATTTGGATACTATTCTAATCATCGTGTAGAATTAAAAGTGCTAATTCCCATTATGATTATTACCATTATGGTCATGGCGATTTATGAGGCTATTTACCTCTATAATCGATTAAAAAGGTCTATACGAGAAGAAGAACAAGCCAAACAAGTAATGATTCAGGCACAATTGGATACATTAAGAAACCAAGCTCGTCCTCATTTCTTATTCAATAGTTTAAACACATTGCGAGATATTATCGATCAAGATTCTAAAGAAGATGCTAAGGGTTTTGTAGATAATCTATCAGATGTGTACCGTTTTATTATTGAATCTGGTAATTCTAACATCATATCGCTAGAAAAAGAACTAAAATTTGCTAAAGCTTATATTCATATACAATCCGAAAGATTTGGAGAAAACTTGCAAGTACACTGGGATATTCCAGAAGACAAGCTTTCGATTATGATTGTACCTATGAGTTTACAGTTATTACTAGAAAATGCAATCAAACACAATGTAGTTTCCAGATCCAAGCCATTGATTATAAACGTATCCGTAGAAGAAGATAGGTTAGTGGTACGTAATAAAATCCAGGTCAAGTCTACCCAAACTCCATCTACAAAAATTGGATTAAAGAATATTGAAAAGCGATATCAATTAATAGCTGACAAAACACCTATCATTACGAATGATGGTGAGCATTTTGTAGTTACATTACCCTTATTAAATGCATCAAATCAAAAGAAAAATCATGAAAATAGTAATCGTTGAAGATGAGCCACGTGCAGCACGTCAATTGGAAAATTTATTACACAAAACTACTTTTGATTTTGAAATACTGACTGTTATTGATTCTGTTGAAGATTCTGTTTCTTGGTTTCAAAAAAATATGTCTCCAGATTTAGTATTTATGGATATTCAACTAGCAGATGGTTTAAGTTTTGAGATTTTTCAGAAAACAGAAGTGACAGCACCTATTATTTTTACTACAGCTTTTGATCAATATGCTATTCAGGCGTTTAAAGTAAATAGCATTGATTATTTGCTCAAACCCATCAAGCAGAATGATTTAGACGCTGCGCTTCATAAATTCTCAAGATCCCAAAGCCCATCAAATCCTATTGAAGCCAATATTCTGAAAGAGTTACTGAGCAGTATGCAAACACCGCAAGAAAGATCGGGAATATTGGTGAAGGAGGGAAGTGGTTTTGTACAAATACGCATTTCTGAGCTTTTATATATGTATTCACAAGATAGTATCACTTTTGGTATTACCCATAACAAAAGATACATCATAGATGAAACGATGGACCAATTATTTGATTCTTTAGATCATGCTAAGTTTTACAGAATCAATAGAGGTCAAATCATTTCCAAAATAGCCATTCAAAAAATAGAACCTTATTTTAACCATCGTGTAAAGCTAAGTATATCAAATCCTCGTGATCAGGAATTCATTGTAAGCAGACAAAAAACAAGCGATTTTAAAGATTGGATGAACAAATAGAATATTGGTGACGTTTCAACCAACAATAACTACGTTTCAACATAAACTACTACTATATAGGATAGATTAGAACCATATTTGTGATGTAATTAATAATCAATCACTGAACGAATTCAGTTAAAAAAATGTCATCATGAAAAAAGTACTCATTATTATCCAATTACTATGCTGTTTACAATTATCAGCACAGCAAACAAGTGCGAAGCAATGGCAAGAAGACTTACGATTTCTTCAAAACACTATTCATAAAGACTATTCTTTTCTTTTTGTAAAAACGACCAAAGAAGATTTTGATACAAAGGTTGAAACATTATATAAAGAAATTCCCAACTTACAAGAACATGAAATCCGAGTAGGATTGTCTCGTATCGTATCTTCTTTTAAATATGGTCATACGCAGATTCCTTATGGTACAGTAACTAAGAGTGGAATTCTACCTATTAATATATATGATTTCAATGATGGAATTTATATTGAAGGGGTTCAAAAACAGTATAAAGAAGTATTAGGAGCAAAAATATTGAAGATAGGAGAGACGCCTATAGAAAAAGCAATAGAACTGGTATATCCAGTAGTTCCAGTAGAAAATGAGCAATATTTTAAAGCCTATGGAGTGCGATTTTTACTATCTGCAGAAGTATTACATGCGCAAGGAGTAATCCCTACATTATCTAATAAAGTGACATTAACACTTGAAAAAAATGGAAAAGTATTTACGCATGAGTTTACTACTATCGATAGAAAAGATAAACCAAGAACTTTTAATTTTACACTACCAACAGAAGATTGGCTTACTGCTAGAAACACTGATACAACACCTCTATATTTAAAAAATTTAGATGATAAAAAATATGATTTTGAATATTTAGAAGATAAAAAGACTTTGTATGTAAGACAAAGTTCAGTATTTAATGATCCCAAAGAAACCTTAGCACAATTCTACAAGCGCCTGTTTGAGTTTATTGATGCAAATAACGTGGAAAAATTAGTGTATGATGTACGTTTAAATGGTGGCGGGAACAATTACAACAATCTACCATTAATTAAAGGGTTAATGGCTAGACCAAATCTTAATAAAAAAGGAAACTTCTATTTCATCATTGGTCGCGATACATTTTCCGCTTGTCAGAATTTAACCAATGAAATTACCAGGTATACAGAAGCAATTTTAGTAGGAGAACCTACTGCAGAAAACATTAACTTTTATGGTGATGCTAGAGCTGTACAATTACCAAATAGCAAGATCAATGCATATATATCCTATTTATGGTGGCAAGATTATCCTGCTTTAGAAAATAAAGATGCGACAGTACCAAGTATTCCTGTTACCATGAGTTATAACGATTACGTACAGAACAAAGATGTAGTGTTAGAAGCTGCGTTGAACTTTAATGCAGAAGGTTTCCAGCCAAAACCTATGGAGTACATCACACAGTTATATATCACTGGGCAAGGAGCAAAATTAGCACAAGTATTACCACAAATGGTACAAGATCCACGATACGCTTTCTGCGATTTTGAAACTGAATTAAATAAAAAAGGAAACATTTTATTAGAAAGTGGTCGCATGCCAGAAGTTCAAGGATCGATACAGGTATTTTCTATGATTATGCAAATGTACCCTAATTCTGCTATGACATATAAAAACTTGGGTAGAGCATATTTAAAGGTTGGAGATACTAAAAAAGCAACCGAATTACTGAACAAAGCAATCACATTAGACACTGATGGCGAACATGCTAAAGCAGCCAAAAAAACACTCTTAACTATTTCTAATTAAGGAAGAGATTATCTAAAAAATAACATATCTCTGTCAAACTAAGCTTGTCGAAGTTTTTAATCAAATAATTTTAATTTGTCTTCGACAGGCTCAGACTGACAAACAGAAGTTTTAAATAATTTTTAGACTTCTTTTTAATGATTATTACAAAAAAAATCGTTACACTAAATGCTTATTAAAAAAGGCTATAGTACGTTCCCAAGATAAATTCGCTGCTTTTTTATCGTATCGTGGAGTCGTATTATTATGAAAACCATGATTTGCATTTGCATACATATGTGCTTTATACGGTATATTATGCTCCTTTAATACTTTCTCATAATCAGGCCATCCGGCATTTACTCTTTTATCCAATTCAGCATATTGCAATAATAAGGGAGCTTTTATTTTTTTAGCATCTTCAGCACTTGGTTGTCTACCGTAGTATGGAACGGCAGCTTTTAGTTCTGGCAGTCGAACAGCCATCATATTAGAAATCCATCCACCAAAACAGAATCCAACCACACCAACATTTCCATTGCAATCTTCATGATTTTTTAGATATTCATAGGCGGCGATAAAATCTTCTAACATCTCATTACGATCTCTTTTTTTCTGAAGCGCACGTCCATCATCATCATTTCCAGGATATCCTCCAAGTGGTGATAAGGCGTCTGGTGCCAGAGAAATAAATTTTTCTTTTGCAGCACGTCTTCCCACATCTTCTATATAAGGATTTAGTCCTCTATTTTCATGAACAACAATAACACCTGGCAACTTAGTTTCATGATTTTTTGGCTTCGATAAAAGCCCTTTTATAGTACCTCCACCTTTAGAAGAATCATACCTAATAAAGTTAGAATCAATTGTTGGATCCTTAGGGTTTACGAGTAGTGTATCTATATAATTAGGAGATACAAAACTTAATAAAGAGGAAACTGTAACACCACCCACTGCATATGCGGATAATTTTTCTATAAACTGTTTTCTATTAAGACCGTTGTGCGCATAATCATCATATAAGTCAAAAACTTCTTGTTGAATGTCTTCTTTTTTTAATTTTTCCATAAAAAGAGATGGTTTAGTTAGAACAAGAGGAAATTACATCTTTTATGATCAAATTTTATTAAGATTTCCCTAAAATGAAAATAGTGTTATGTTTTGGCTAAAGTGTAGCACATACGTACTATTTTTTTATTCCAACTACCAAAGTGTGATGAATCTATCTATTTTGTATGCCAAGATCATGATTTAAGTAGGAAACTGGTTGTAAACATTAGACTTTTACGGCATATTAATATTAAAAAAGTCGAAATGAAAAAGTACATCTTAGTAGTAGCCATGTTGCTAACAATTCAGTTTACAAATGCGCAATCTAAAATAGATGAAGATCGGAATACATCAGTTATCAGTTTAGTTATTCTTAATGATAACGGAGATGTTTTAATAAAAAAAGCAACAATTGGTTGGATAACCATAGGTGCATTTTATGAGAAAAGACACACGATCAATGAGGTAATCGATAGTATCTCTAATAAATATGGAGTGTCTATATTAAAACCAAACCTCAAAGGTGTTTTTACCTATAAATATGACTTTAATAATTCGTTAAGCGTACGACAGGTGTATGTGGCTAAATCTACTACGAATGATTTACCAACAAATAAAAATGTAGAATTCCGTTGGGCTCCAAAAGAAGAGGCTATAGAAAAATTTAAAAGTACTATTCCATCTTTAGGTGAAATGATAGCACAAGTTATTGAGTATCCGGAAGTAGTTTGGGGTGGATCTTTTTTAATAAAAAAGGAAAACGAGAAAAAGACTTCTATGATAACAGAGAATTTTTATCCGATAAGCGATGCTTCCACATACAGAGAATCATCATATGATCCTGCAGTAGTAAAAGCACTTCAAAAATATATGGAAGGTAGTTCTTATAACAAAAAAGAAATACTATTAAGTGCTTTTGCAGACAATGCAGTGTTATATCTAACAAATAGGGAAGGGGATTTCAAAAGATACACTCCAATCGAGTACGCTGGTTTCTTTAAAAATGCCGAAAAAGGAAAGTTCAATGGGAGAGAAGCTAAAATTTTAGATATTAAGGTTACAAAAGAAATAGCTACCGCAAAAGTTGAAATCGCAGGACCTAACAGAGCGTGGGTTTATATTGATTTATTCCTGCTTAAAAAGTTTAAAAACGATTGGAAAATTATTAGTAAAACGGCGGCAAGGGTTGATGATATAAATTAAAGAAATACATTATTTTTGTTGTATACAACGTATAGACCCTGAAAATTTGTTAGAGAAAAGACGACAATTACCACAACAAGAATCTATAGATACAGATTATTTCATTTACTGTTTAGAAGCAGTGAATGATATAGAAACGCACGAAATTACCGAAGCTCAAAAAAAATTAGAACAATTGACTTCCCAATATGGAGTGGCTAGTATTTATAAAACCTGTGATACTATTGAAGGTTTAGAGGATAGCTTAAATACATTGGTTATGGATGATCATCATTTTACAAATTATGAAATCATCTACTTGGTCATTACAGGTGAAGCCAATAGTATTTGTTTGAATGATTACTATTATAGTTTACAGGAGATTGCAGAAATTTTTGAAGGGAAATTGCAAGGAAAGATTTTACATTTTTCCAATGCTAAAGTGCTTGATTTAGATGAAGAAGAAGCACAGTATTTTTTGGATATCACGGGTGCAAGAGGGGTTTCTGGCTATGGCCATGAATTTAATGGTATAACGAGTTCAAATCTTGACATAGCATTCTTTAACCTATTTAAAGAAGATGATAATATGTTGGATGTGGTAGAAGAGTTGCATCAAAGACATTACAAAATCTGTAAACTACTTGATTTTAGATTGTATTATTAACTAAGATTTCACTCCTTTTCTATTTTACATAATATAAACGCTGAAAACCCCGTATTTGAAAAATAAGGAGGGGTAATGCAGAAATAAGTAAGTAATTAAGTTTTTACATATTTTAATCAATGGAGTAAACAAAAAGGTGCTTAAATTTTCATTAATAATCTATGAAAATATATTTTAATCGGTTTAAATACTTATTTTTTATATTTTTGGATAAAATTAACAAATGAAAAACAATATTTTTCTTACTATAATTTTTATTTCTGCTTTTAGTTATTCTCAAGAGATAAATTTTGTAGCGCATACCATAATCGATGCGAGTACTAAGACAGATCGAGCTAGTTCTATAAGTACTGCAGATTTTGATGGAGATGGTGATTTAGATGTGCTAGGTTCTTCGTATTGGGATGATAAAATTTTTTGGTACCAAAATGAAGGAGATGAACAACTTAGCAAACAACAACTAATAACTGATCAGGCCAATGGTGTAAGAAATGCAGTTCCTGTTGATATTGATAATGACGGTGATATAGATATAGTAGCGTCTTTACAATTAGATAATAAAGTGGTTTTGTATAAAAATATAGATGGTGAGAATTTTGAAGAACAAGCTTTAAGTTTAAGCCAAGAACAAATATTTGTTGTATATAGTGTTGATTTAGATAATGACAATGATTATGACTTAGTTTTTGGCTCTCCTGGCGAAGTTTCTTGGTCAGAAAACATAGATGGCGCTGGAAACTTTTCTGAAAAAAAAATTATTTCTGCTGGAGGATTTGTGAGAAGTGCAATTTTCTTCGCAGACATAGATGGTGATACCTATATTGATATTATTGAGTCTACATCAGGTTTTTCAAGTACTGTTAAATGGTATAGAAATAATTCTGATTTAAAAGAATTCGATAGCTCGATTGTTATTAACGCTGATGCCAGAGGTGTCTCTTCTTTATACATGGACGATATAGATAATGATGGTGATAATGACCTTATTTTAACTTCGGTTATTGATTATGAAATTATTTGGTATGAAAACCTGGATGGAATGGGAAATTTTTCGGGTCAAAACGTAATATCTTCAGATTTTGTAAATGCTGGAACTGTGAGACTTGATGATATTGATGGTGATAATGATCTTGATGTTGTAGCAGGTTCAGAATCCAGTTCAAAATTAGCTTGGTTTGAGAATGTGGATGGAAATGGAAACTTTAGTATTAAACATGAGGTTACAAATAGGTCTGTAAGGGTGCGATCTATATTTTCTGCAGATTTTGATGAAGACAATGACTTAGATCTTTTTTATGCTTCCTATGAGGATTCAAACCTAATTTGGCATGAAAATCTAAATGGAAACGGAGATTTTGGTCCGGAAATAATGATAAGTCGTGATGCTGAGAATGTAAAATCTGTATTTACAGTCGATATTGATGGAGATGGTGATAATGATGTGATTTCAGGCTCAAATGATCAACGAATTGCATGGTATGAAAATTTAGACGGTGATGGATCTTTTGGATTGCAAAAGGTTATTATCTCGGGATTACAAACAGTAAATTTTGTACATGCCGAGGATATAGATGCTGATGGTGATTACGACATCATAGCAGAAATTGCAGGATACCCAGGAAATAAGATTATATGGTTAGAAAATTTAGATGGGAAAGGAAATTTCAGTCAAGAAAAAACTATTGAAGAAGGTATAGAGGCTGTGATCAATATTTCAGTAAGTGATTTGGACAACGATAGTGATTTTGATATAATTGTTTCTTCATCTCAGGAGAAGATAATAGCTTGGTATGAAAACACAGATGGAAAGGGGAATTTTAGTTCTAGGCAAGTCATACTAAGTGATATAAATCGACCACTAGCAATGAGTATCTGTGATATTAACAATGATAGTCATCTAGATATAGTTTATGGGAATAATCTTTATGATAACGATGGATTTTATTGGATTAAAAATCAGGGTGGAGCAGATAGTTTTGAAGAACCTTCTAAAATTTCACGTTTTGCAGATCATACGAATTATGTGATATGCTCAGATATTGATAATGATGGTGATTTTGATGTATTTGGAGTAGCACCCAATATATTATTGTATAAAAATGTAGATGGTAATGGTAGTTTTGGCTTCAAAATTAATGTATCCAGCTTTGCCAACGTAGAGCAGGTCATCAGTGTTGATGTTGATTTGGATGGAGATTTGGATGTTGTAGAGAGCAGTACAAGAGATGATAGGATTGCTTGGTATGAGAATTTGGATGGTACAGGTGAAAATATGAGTGATGTAAAATTAATTTTAGGAGACATCGATTTTATAACATCTATGGCTACTAGTGATATTGATAATGATGGTGATATGGATTTTGTTATTTCTTCACAATATGAAGATAAGATTTATTGGATTGAGAATAAAGCTGAAGAAACTACCTTGTCAGTAGATCAATATCAATATGATACTATTAGTCTATTTCCTATCCCTACTAACGAAATGGTAAGTATAATTAACCCTAATAAATTAGAAATAGATAAGGCCGTAATTTATTCTTTAGACGGGACGGTAGTTTTAGAACAAAATCAAAAACTTTCTTCTATAAATGTAAGTAGACTTCCTAAAGGTATGTATGTAGTGAAAATTCACTCAGGCAACAATAAAATGGTTAAAAAGATTATCAAAATGTAACATCACGAGAATTACGATAGCATTCTTGAGCTCATCTAAAACGATATTTTATCAAATACACGTTTTCTATTTTACATAATATAAACGCTCAGAATCGCGTATTTAAAAAATTATGGGCGATGGTACAGAATATGGTCTAGTTTTTTAACTGTTTTTAACAAACTTTAAATCAATAGTTTACGGTAATGAGTTATAGCCACACAGCAAATTACGTATAAGCACAAGATAATTTAGATAAGTTGTGTATTTGTAGCTACTAATAATAAACTGACGTATTATAATACACCTATAAATACTCTAAAATCGAACCATTTCTATTTTACATAATATAAATGCTGAGAATGGCGTATTTGAGAAAATATGTAGGATAGTACAGAATATGGTCTAATTTTTTAGTTGTTTTTAATCTGCTTTAAATCAATTGTTTACGGTAATAAATTATAGCCACACAGAAAATTACGTATTTGGAGATTTTTGTACGATTGTACAGTATACACGATTTATAAGCTTCCAGATATTTTAGATAAGTATTGTATAATAGCTATAGATGTTGATTGTTGAGAAATGGACTAGCATTCTTGAGTACAAAAATTTAAAATAAAATGTCACGAAAAATCACGTATTTGAAAATTTCTGGAGGATTGTACAGAATATTGGATTTATAAGCTTCGAGATATTTTAAATAATAAGAAGTTTTACTTTGTTACTACGATTGTGGCGGGCGTGACGCAAAACGACTTTGACATAATATCTGTCGATATAATACGCTGGCGCGTAGTTATATCTGATATTATATCAAATACGTGGTATTCGCCGTTTTGCTTCAATAAATACATTTGTACTATAATTTATGTTATGTAAAATAGAATATTTTGAGTATTCTGGCCTATTATGATTCTTCACTTTTATTTCTCTTTATGTGTATCACAATTTTTAATTACACATGTATTAATGACTATATACTATTTTATTCAGCACTTCTATAAACTATAAACGATTATTAAAATCTAGCTCATTTATGTTAAATATTATTTGTAATACTGTTAATTAATTGATATCTAATACCATATATAGTAATTTCAATTTAGTTATTGAACCACCCTGTTTTTATAAGCCGAAACTTATTACTAACAATTCAATAACAACATGAGAAAAACAAACTCTAAAACCGAAGTTTTAGGTCGGATAATTTCCCGCCTAAGAAAAATTGCTGCACCTTTACTAATATGTGTAGCACTGATGTATCCTTATCTTCAAACACTCTTTTCACACGGAACGGTTACCAGTCCGCCTAGTCGTGTTTGGATATGTTTTCAAGAAAATCCTGAAAGTCCAGATTCTCCCGCATGTATCGATGCCGTTGCTATGTACGGTACGCAAGCGCTATATGATTGGAATGAAGTGGCGCGTATGGATGCAAATGGTATGCACCAAGCGATTATTGCAGATGGAAATCTTGCCAGCGCCGGTCGACCAGACAAATATGGCGGACTAGATCAAGTACGTGACGATTGGATCGCTACACCAGTAACTCCTGGTCCATTTACCGTTACCTGGACAAACTCGGCACCACACCAAACCCTATATTTTGATGTGTATATTACCAAAGCCGATTGGACTCCAGATCAACCACTTACCTGGGATAGTTTAGAACTTTTAGTACGTACTGGTCCCAGACCAGCTTCTGCCATTGATGATATTGATGTGGTACTTCCGGCAAGAACTGGAAAACACGTTATCTATAGTATTTGGCAACGATCACTTAGTGAAGAAGCTTTTTATTCTACCAGTGATGTAGATTTTGGTCAATCCACAGAGCCACAACCTCCTGTAGCAGCATTTACTAGTGATAATGGTCGATGTGGTGGTCCAAATGTTACCTTTGATGCTAGTGATTCCTATGATCCTAATGGTGATACACTTACATATTCTTGGGATTTTGGCGATGGTACTACTGCTCAAGGTGTTAATGTTTCTCATGTCTATGAGAATTTGGATGTTGCCACGGTTACACTTACGGTTAGTGATGGTGTTTTTAGCAGTGGTACCGTACAAACCATTGATTTAGTGGTTGATACCAATTGTGAAGAAGTTATTTGTCCGTTTGATACACCAAGAGCCACTCCTCTACCTTCTATAAATAATTCATATTCAAATATTTATGTATTTGGAGAAGGCGGTCCTGATTTAGATAACATCGGTAACTGTTCTATCAATTGGGATTTAGGAAATAATGGTTTATACCAATTCTCCCTAAGTACTAATAATGGTGTTCCGAACTGGTATAACGATCTAATTCCGGTATCAACGCAAAACTTTAATGCACCAGAACCACTAATTACTATTACAGGTTCTAGCTTTGTAGGATTAGATGGTAGTTATTATGTAACCTTAGATGGAGAGAATCTGGTACTTGTGTCTACCACTGGAGATTTTACCGTTTATTGTAGTAATTCTGATACCGCACCATCTTGTAGTGATACTACTGATCCTGGTAATATAGCTCCAATTGCAAGTCTTACTGCTACGCCAAGTACAGGAGTTACTCCATTAGATGTGGTATTGGACGCTTCGGGATCTACTGATGCTGATAATGATACACTTACCTATAGTATTGATTATGGAGATGGTACAATAGGTACAGAAGCGATATCCACACATACATATACCACAGGAGATTATATCGCTACGGTTACAGTAAGTGATGGAAATGGCGGAACCGATTCTGCTTCGGTAAATATTACCGTTACAGAAGATATTATTATAGATCCGCCAAATGGAGACTGTACGTTTGGAACACCTACAGATACTCCTCTAGTAAGTATCAATACATCTTATGAAAATGTATATGTATTAGGAACCGGTGGTCCTAATGTAGATAATATCACCTTATTTACACTTAATTGGGATTTAGCTAATAATGGTTTGTATCAATTTTCTTTTAATCTGGATATCGCACCATGGTATATAGATTTTTCAGATGCTACACAAAACTTCAATGGTACAGCACCACAAATCACATTGGTAAATACAGGTATTCCTGGATTGGATGGAGATTACTTGGTAACTAACGATGAACGTAACTTTGTACTGGTAGCGAAGGATTATTCGATATATTTCAGCAATTCGACCACAGCTCCCGATTGTACTACTGCTATAAATAGAGAGAATGATGCAGAAAATGCGTTCTTCGAATTATTTCCAAATCCGGCAACAGGAAGTGTTTTCATTAAAAATACTACAGATCTAAAAGATAGTATCATTACCATTTCTGATCTTAGTGGAAAACGATTACAATCTGTAACAGTACCTAACAATACTACTGAAATGAGAATTGATATTTCTGGAATTACTTCAGGATTATATCTGGTCCATATATTAGATCGTTCTGGTAATAAACGTAGTGTAAAACTGGTGATAAATGAATAGTATATTCTAATAACTTTATATAGCATTAAAGAAACAACCTTCTAGATTTTAGAAGGTTGTTTCTTTAATACAATTTAATCCACTTTTTCAAAACTATTGACTCCTCCAAGAGACATATATTTTATTTCTCCATTTTCATTTTCTACAAAACCCATCGTTCGCATACCATCGGTACTTTTAAACATTAAATAATCCACTTCTTCATAAGTTCGATTCATAATGGTAAATGTTCCATCATTATTTAAAACTAGTTCTTCTTGATTGGGTTTCCAACCACTTTCGCAGCTATGACAATGTGTTGTCCATATATAATGTCCCACTAATCTATTGAGATCAGTTTTTCGTTTTATAGATTCTGGTATAAAGGTTTGTTCATTCTTTTCTTTTGAAAACGTTGCTAAAATTAGGTCCATCACTGCATAACGCAATCGAGTTCCTTCATGATGATGTATTACAAAAACCCCCAGTTTTTCTTCCGGAATCATTGCCATATATGAAGCGTAGCCCAACATATCTCCTCCATGACTAATAGTTCTAAATCCATGCGCATCTTCTTCATAAAATCCATATGCAAATGCCTCAACGGTATCGTGAACTCTTAATTCAGCAGATTTCATTTTTTGAGATAAATTAGTACTCAAAATTCTTTGATCACCTAGAATACCATCGTTTAAATGCATATTTAGATACTTTCCCATATCTGCAACCGTACTATTAATTTCTGAAGCTGGATAGGTATGATAAAACTCCCAAGGTTGTGGTAGATTCACTCCATTTCGATATTCATATCCCCACGAAGCATACTGTTCTACCTGATCATTCAAAAACATAGATGTCATATGCATTCCTAAAGGTTCCCAAATGTGTTTTTTCATATATGTATCTAATTTTTGACCACTGACATCTTCTACTAATAGTCCTGCTAGTGCAATTCCAAAAGAAGAATAACTAGAAATAACACCTGGTTCTCGAACGCGAACAAGTCTATTTTTAAGAAAATCTGCTAGCGGAATGGATTGATTTTCTCGATACACTACTCTACCTCTTAATTCATCAAAACCAGCACTATGATTCAACAAATGTGCTGATGTTACTGATGTATTATAGGTATTGGGAACTTTTACAGATTTTAAATATTGGTTCACATCTGCATAAAGATCTACCTTTTTTTGATCTATTAATTGTAATAAAGCGGTTGCAGTAAAGGTTTTTGTAACAGACCCAATCCGAAATATGGTAGAATCTGGATCTACACGTCGTACATCTCCTCCTAAACTGGCATATCCATATCCTTTCTTCAATAGTGTTTTTCCATCTTTTACTATGATAAAAGCAGCTCCAGGAATATGCTCCTCTTCCATAGTTGTTTGCATCAATGAATCTAAGCTATTTTCAAGTTTTTTATAATCAATTTGCTGAGATTTCGAAGTATAAATAATACCAATACAAAGGAAACAAAGTATATAACATCTAACCATAGGATTCAGTTCTATTTATAAGGTACAAACGTATAGGATTTATGAATGATTTTCCATTCACCTTTTACTTTTAGTAACATCATATAATCGGTATATAACCTCTTCCCTTTTGGGAAATCTATTTCTACTTTGGCCATTGCGGCATTATTAACCACATCTATAGAAATAATCTTTCCGATACGGTTTCGTTTTTCTCCTTCTTTAAAATATCCGATATACTTTTTACCAGAAGTAATACTTAAGGTATCATTAGCTATTGAATATAAATTCAAGTCTTTATGAAATGCTTTATTAATTCTTTCTGGAGAACCATCAGCTGTTCCTTCAATATAATGTAGTAAAGTTTCTGTAATTTGTTCTTTATCAGATTGTGCAAAAGAAATGGTAACAGTAAATAGTGCTACCACTAAAATAAATAAATGTTTCATCGTTCGTTTTTTATATTGATTTGTATAGCTAAACTATAGGATAGCCTTATCAATCAAGTAAAAAACAAGCTCGTTATTCTACGGAATTATAAATCCGAAGAAAATAAATCACGAATTCAACGACTTTTTGTATTGCGAGGGTGTCATTCCCTCCTGCTTTTTAAAAGCAGTATAAAATGTAGAATTGGATTTAAAACCACACTCACTGCCAATAGCTTCTAGTGTTAATAGAGAATTGGTTCGTATCAATTGGGTAGCAGTTTGTATACGATACTGATTAACATAACTAGAAAAACTAAGTCCCAAATTATCATTCAGATATTGTGATAGTTCATGAGGTTTGATCTGCAATTGTGCTGCTACTTCCGGTAGTTTTAAATTAGGATTTCGATGCAATTCTTGTTCACTAAACAAAATACTCAGTTGGTTTGCAATCGAAGATGCCTTTTTAGTATCAATCTTTCTATTTGCATATTTTACCACAGGTGTTAGAAATGTGAGCGTACTTTTTCTTCTTTTGATAATCCAAATAACCAAAGTGATATAAAATGTAAAAGAAAATGACAATGCCCCTACAATGTACGATGTATAGGTCGTGGTATTATATGCTAACCAAATAATAAACCCACCAGTAACGATATTGAGTATCCAAAAATCTAAGGTGTTGATGGATTTTGTTTTGCTCCAAAGCTTACTAAACACATGGCGCGCTTGATATATTGCTGCTATAGTATAAATCGTCCATTGCGTAAACAAAATGGTACCGAAAATTCTGGGAGGACTCCTCCACCATAAATATCTATGCGATCGATAGGGATATTGAATGCTGATTACCACCATAAAAACAAGTACCGGCACTACATGAAATAACCAGTTCCATCGATGTACTTTGTTAGGATTGATGGCTATTTTGGTATATAAATACAGAAAAGGACCTATTAAAAAACAAGCAGTAAGACCAATACTAACAAATGTAGATGAAGTACCAGGATAAAAAGTAAGAAATACTGATTTGGTAACTCGTACACTAATTACAAAGAGGAGTGCTGCTAAAAAATACGTGGCTCTACTCCTATTCTTTATGAGAAAACCAAAATACAGACTTAAAAAAAGTCCGTTAAAAGCACCTAATGCACTGAAAAAGAATAATAAGTTTTTACTGAATTCCAAACGCTTGCTAGTTTATTTATCCGTTATAATTGGTTATTTCTATCTGCTTAAAATCCATAACAATGCTAATATTACTAAGCAAATAGGCAAAATAATTTTCGTCATCCAATCGTGATATTGTTTCTGTTCCTTTAAAAATTCCCGTTTTGTTTTATCATATTCACTCTTCATTTTTCTTTTAAGATTGCCATCTATTCTTTTATTAAGTTCGAGCAAAAGCTTATCAGAATTTTTTATTGCAAAAGTGTTAACTCTATAATTTTTATCATTCGAAAAAAACCAGATCTCCTTACCCGTTTTATAAGAATAATTGCTTGCATCATTTTGAGTAGTAATAAACTTCATACCAGCATCTGATATTGATTTCCACTCTATGTTTTTCTTCCTTCTTAGTAATGGATATATTAGAATAAGATACTCCTTTGTTATGGTAATTGTACAAAGGATTAGTATATGATAAGCTATTAAACCACCAAAAAAAATGGCTCCCAAAGGAAATACTATAGCCCAATTAATTCCTGACTCTTGGGTATTGATTAGTATAGTAATCCCCATTTCAACAAAAAAAAGACATCCAATTATCATCATTACTAGATGAAAAGAAGACAATTGACTTTTATAAATAATTATTGAATTCATATGGAACGAGCATCAATTTTGTGAGTTTAAGCATACATATTAGATGCAAAAACATGATAACAAATGTAAGATAAGAAATGAAAAATGAATGTACTTATCAAGAATCCATAAAAAAGATGCTCCGAATAATACGGAGCATCATTTCTATATGCATAATATTTTGTGATATCATCTTATAAAGTGAAAAATTCACTCTAATAGACGATTCAATCTATATTGATTTATCGAACGATCAATTTCTGAGTACTTTGCTCCTCTCCTTTCGATATGACTTTTACCACATAAATTCCTGATCCTAAGCCAATACTACTTGCTGATAAGTTTTGCGTACCTGTTTGTAGTTTGGCTTCATATTGTATCTGACCTAACATCGTATAGATACGTACTAGCATTTCTTCTTCTGTTTTAGAATTCACATTCATGGTTATGGAGAATTGATCATTCACAGGATTTGGTGCTATTTTAAGTGTATGAACATCTTCAGGCTCATTACCCAATACAGGTGATTTTGTAGCCAATCCAGCAATAAGTTCTTGTGCTGATAACGAGCTACCACAAGATCCTTCGTATATTCTAACATTAGAAAAAACTGAGTTATTTCCAGAACCACTATCATTGTCATTAATAAACACCAAACGGTCCATAACTCCTGTATAGAAATTCCCAACAGGAATCGTATAGGTTACAGTACCCGAGCTGTAATTATCAAAATTAGTAACTCCATAATTCTGTGTTCCATGGACTTTGAAATAACGTGAAGAAGTTAAGGTATTGTTGTTTTCAAAACCAACTGCATGAATCTCTCCTTGCGACGTACTACTAAAGCTAAATTCGATTACCGTATTTGCAGTTACTGTATAATCTAATGGAATAAATTTCCATGTATTGTTCGTTAAAGATAAAGCATCTCCTCCATTGGTAATGGCAAAGTTTCCGTCTGCATCCTGATTAGAGAATCCGGAAATAGCAAAATCATTGAAGTTTAAAGCCGTACAATCAGGATCTGGAGTACCACTACCATCCTGAATACTAATAGCATCAATAGCAATATCACTTTGCCAACCACTAGTACCATCACCTGTAACCACATTATAACGCAGTTGTACACTCGCTTCTCCTGCATAAGCAGAAAGATTTACATTGGCAGCATTCCAAGTATTTCCTTGATCACCAGACTGATTAAAAACGGCTGTCCAACTTCCAGTATTATCGGTTCTTGCTTCTACTGTTAAAGTATTGATAGCACTTCCAAACATGTGATACTGAAATGTAAGCGTAGGATTAGAAACACTGCTAAAGTCTAAACATGGAGAGTTTAAAATAGCTCTTTTATTTGGATATCCTGTTCCGTTACCTGATGCTTCTACGTATAGATAAAAGTTTCCATCTGCTCCTGTAGATGGACCTGTACCATTAGAAGGTGTTCCTCCCGAATCTCTTGTCCAGTTAAGATCATCGTTAGTGGATTGCGACCATTGTCCGATACTGGTTTCAAAACTTTCGTTAAAGGGAAATGAGGATACTGTAGCAGTACAGATATCTGGTGGTGGCGGTGTACTATCAATCGCACCATCGATATCAAATCTAGAAAAGAAATTCCAAACTTCCTGAGAAGTATTGATATTTCCGCCATTCCAGCTATGTCCTTTTCCTTGTACCCGAATAAATTCTGCCGTAACACCATTATCACCATTATCCCAGATAGAACGTGTAGTACCACCACCTAATTGGATAACATCTGGTGTCGTATCTGCATTATTTACAGAAGCCCAATATTCCATAACATCTTGTATCGGTTCATTAGTACTATTTCCATTAATAGAAATTACATTATCATTGGTTCCTGTAATTTGTAAAACTGCCGTAGGATGTTGCGGTTGACATTGGTTATTATCGATCCATCTTCTAGTCATACTACCCGCTACAGAAGCTACTGCAGCTATTCTTGGGCTTAGCTCACAAGCTAATCGATAACTAAAAAATCCTCCATTAGAAAATCCTGTAGCATAAATACGTTTTTCATTGATATTATAATCTTCAATAATTTTATCTATTAATGCATCCGAAAATCCAAGATCATCCTCGTTTCCACCAAAATTATTATTAATAGCCCATCCAGAGAAAAAGCCTCCTAATCCTTGTGGAGTAACAAATAGAAACTGATTGTCTTCTGCTAATTGTCTAAAATCACTCTGATTATACTGCGTATCTATGTTGTTGGTAAACCCATGAAAGTTTAAAATTAGAGGTGCGGGCTTACTAGGATCATAACTGGCAGGTACATACAAACGATATTGTCTTGTACGTCCGTCATTTTGTAAGGTTGCATTGATTACCTGCTGTGCAGTAGTACCAATGGTGGTCAGTAGCATAAATACTACCAACCAATAGTTCTTTTTAATAAAGCTTAGTTGAGTTTTCATTTTTTAGGTTTTAAATAAATGAGTTGTGTTAAATAGTTACCATATATTATGCATGAATAATAAATTGGTTTGATGCTGCAAATATACTTACTCAAATAAGTATTTATCAATTTTTTATATAAAATATTACAATATTCTCAATTTTGTTATGCTAAAAATAACAGTATGATAATTCTTACTTAGATTTCAACCATTTTCCTACAGTAGTCTTGACTGTAGTAGTTCTACATTTTAGTAATCAAATAATATGATGATGAAATTCTGTGTAGACTATTCTTGGTAGAATTTCCCAATGATTTTATATTCGCGCCATGTGGATGTATTTAGGGCTTTTGGCCGCACTTTTTTTAGGATTACATAATTTATGTAAAAAACATGCTGTACAAGGAAATGAAGTATTTCCAGTACTTTTGGGAACTATAGGATCTGGTTTTCTGGCATTACTTCCCTTTTTTATAGGATCTGTATACTATCCCGAATACACTAAAGAAATTGGGTTTTATATTGATCAAATCCCTGCAAGCACCCACGGTTTTATTTTTATAAAGTCCATGATTATGGCTGCATCTTGGGTACTGGCCTATCAGGCATTAAAACATCTACCGATTACCATCGTAACACCGATACGTTCTGCAGGTCCATTTTTTACATTTATAGGAGCCATCTTAATTTATCAGGAAAAACCTAACTTTTTGCAATGGATTGGTTTCTTTCTTATCATCTTTTCGGTAATTCTATATTCAAAAATCGGTAAAAAAGAAGGTATCAACTTCAAAAAAAACAAATGGATTTTTGCCATCATTGGTGCTACCTTTTTAGGAGCTTCTAGCGGATTATATGATAAGTTTTTAATACAACAACTTGCACTAACTCCACAGACCTTGCAATTCTGGTTTTGTTTTTATACTGTGTTGATTTTATTAGTGATCTTATCATTTACTTGGTTTGGTAATGCCGAAAAAAGGAAACAATTTACCTGGAGATGGACTATTGTAGCAGTTGGAGTGTTACTACAGGCAGCAGATTATTTTTATTTCAAAGCTTTACAAGATCCAGAAGCACTTATCATGCTATTATCTGCTATTAAACGAAGTCAAATACTGATCGCCGTTGTCATCGGAGGACTCGTTTTTAAGGAAAAAAATAAACGTAAAAAACTGGTTCCATTATTTGGTATCATGCTAGGGGTGTTTTTAATTTTGTATTCTTAAAACATACAGCTTTTATAATCCAACTCACTTTATGAAGAACAAAGTATTATTACTCTTAATGGTTTCAGTTTTTTGTTACGCTTGTAACACATCTACTGAATCTTATGAGCGTTTTTTTATACCCAAGGGAGCTTCTAATCAAGGGATCATTAATAAATATTATATTCACAACTACCCGAAGGATAATCAAACAGTAAAAACTACTTTAGATTATTCTGTCGTTAAGAAGATAAATGATAGTGTTTATGAGCAAATAAACTATAATCCAGCTTTTACGACTTCATCCATCCGTGAATTTAGTATACTAAATGATAAACTTAAGGAGCTGAGTCATGAACGATATTATTCGAGAGATACCTTAGTAGCAGCGTATGAGAATACTTCTGAAAACTATTTTTTAACTTTTGGAAAAGAAACTGCTACTTATAACGCCAAATTAAAAACCAAAAGCGAGAATTATATTACTGTTCATCAAACCACTAAATTTATAAAAGATACTACCATAGCTTCTAAACCTGCTAAAATTGTAGAACAAAACATAGCCAATACCCTTGTTTTTGGTACTAAACCAAAGGATACAATGCATTTTCATTATCGAAATATTTATGTTCAGGATTTAGGCCTCTACTCTTCTACCCTAACTACAGAAAAAAATCGATTAGAACGTGTATTGGTAGAACAAATATCACCAGACGCATTCGAAGAACTATCAGATCATGATATCAAACGAGTAGGATATATTGATTTTGATGACACTGTAGATAAAAACTTAGATTTTAATTTATGCTCCGACCATAAGTCAATTTTCGATTATTATAATGGTAGGAATGATCGAGCTGGATTTATCGGTGGTAAAGGAAACTTAAAAAGGCTCGTTACTAAACAATTAGACACGACGAAACTTAAAAATGAATCAGGATATTTAACCTACCGATTTGTTATTAATTGTAAAGGAGAAGCAGGAAAGTATGTCACCAATGAAGCAGATTTTGATTACAATGAAAAAGAGTTTGATGTGGAGACCAAAACTCATTTATACAAGATTCTTTCTTCAGTAGAAAAGTGGAAACCTTGTATTATCCGAAATCAGCCTGTAGACTCATATTTCTACATAACTTTTATACTAAAAAATGGAAAGATTGAAGATATTTTACCTTAGTTGTTGTTTTGGGGTATTGTTATTTGGCTCATGCACAAACGACCACACTTTATATAAGAAAGAATTTGATAAAACAACTTCTCAAAAATACGCCAGACAATTCATTGAAGGATTGCATGGTCAATATTATCAAGGTTCTCCAGAGGAACATTTTTTAATTCAGGAAGCGATCGCTTTAGATCCTAATTTTTCGGATCCGCATCGAGAAATGGGTGCTCCTAGAGTAAAAAGAGGGATTAATACGGAAACCATGAAGAAATACGCAAAAGCGGTGGAATTAGATCCTAAGAGCTGGCAAGGATATAGAGGATATTTGTATTTGTATTTTTATCGGGATTATGATAATGCGATTAAGGATTTTGATGAGTTAGATGCACTTACTCCCAATTTTGTAGATTATCCTCAATCAGAGAACATTGACTTTATGCGTGGTGTTGCTTATATGATGAAAAAAGAACACGCTAAGGCACAAGAATATTTTAAGAAGTTTTTTGATCATGAAGCTAAAGACATTAATTATATAGAAAGCAGAGCTTTTATGTATTATGGAATTACCTATTTTCAAACCGGTGATTTCCAGAAGGCATTAGAAAAATTTGACTTAGGTATACAAATGAATAAAAATGCAGATTTATTCTATTGGAAGGCTAAAGCTTTAGTGAAATTAAAACATCCTAAAACAACAATTCGGGAGTTATTAGCAACTTCTAAAGAATTATTAGCACAAGGATCTAACAGCCGAAGACCTTACGTAGAAGAGTTTTATCAAACTTATATTGAAGATATTGAAGAATTAGAAGCTAGCTTGTAATCTACCTTAATTTACGACCAAACTTTTTTCTTTGTCATTTTCTGATACCACACCTCTATATCGGATTGAAGTACGGTGGCTACTATTAATATTGATACTTGTAGTCCAATTGGGAAACATCGTCATCGTAACTCGATAGGATTCTCTATTATTTTTTACCGTAAATTTGATAAGATGTCTTTGTTTTTTCTCGTCTTTAATCACTTCATATTTATCAGGAATGCCTTCGAATTCGATTCCACCTTCATTACGTGTATATTGTCCTGGTAATTGACGCTCACCATAAAATGGTAAATTCATGGATATACTATCACCGTATATCTTTACAAAATTAGGGTTACCAATAAGACTTATTCCATTTACAGTACTTCCAGGAGGTATTAAACCACTATTAGCAATCGTATTTAGACTCGTAGTTGCCAAAGGATACATCCACTCTGATTCTATAGTAAATGATTTTTTAGCTATTAACGCTTCTAATGCTTCACTTTGAGCAGTAGGAGCTACTATACTTTTCGTGCTATTACAACTGAGAAGGACTCCTCCTGTGACTAATAAGAATCCTGCAATTTTTACCAACCTATTCATTTGACTATCTTTTAGTTACTTCAAATTTCCTAATGTAAATTACAAAATTTGAACCAAAAATAATGTCATTTAACAGATCTTAACCATCTATTCGGTTTTCAATTTTGCCTAAAATATCTCTAGAACTCGTTAAATGTTGATCCAATAACGGTCTCAGATTTCCATATACCAACATATAATGTATCGCTAATCGCGCATGATATGTATCACTAATAAAATACTCATACATTTTTGGATTTTCCAATCTACCAAACAACAAATCTCCAATCCAAGGGTGATTATACTTTAGAAAATCCATATTATCAGTTACATCTTCCCCTATTCTTTTGTGAGTTTCTTTTAATAAAACATCAAAAGTATTATGATGTGCCAAAATCTGTATAACCAAGCTATCCGTCTCCGTACTACTACTCTCAAATTTTTCTAATAATCGAATACCTTTTTGTTGCAATTCGAAAGGGTTATAACTCAAAACCAATCCCATAGCTCTAGGAGTATCTTTATACATATCGATCGTTACCGTATCACTTAGAAATTGATCGAACATCGCTTTTCTCGTATCCAATAACTGCAAAGCATTATGTACTTTAAGCGTATCGAGTTTTAAATCTTCCTGATAGGTTACAAAAACATTTTTTAAATGATTTTTTGTTTTTCTAACCTCATTAGCATTGTTAATACTTACTGCAATTAAAATACCAATAACTACCAAAATAATCTCACCTATTGCGTACAGCAAGTATTTCCGTATTCCTTTGCCCTTCATAAGATTTTTCCGTTGTGCATTGAACAATTTCATCATTCTAAATATACAATAAATAAAAAATCAAGATACTTATACTTTTCATGGCACAATAAATATTAGTTAAATCAAGGAGAAGTCTATTGATGAGCTTATGAAATGAGCTATTTTTGCCGAATGCAATTTAAAAACCTCCAACAGTTAGAATTTATTGTACTCATGGCATCATTGATGTCTATTGTAGCTTTGGCCATAGATGCTTTGCTTCCTGCTTTGGATATTATTGGAATTGATATTGGCACCACAGAATTAGCAGATAACCAATTGCTTATCACAATGATATTTCTTGGACTAGGTATTGGTCCTTTGATTTTCGGTCCAATTTCGGATGCTATTGGAAGAAAACCTGTGGTTTTTATGGGGTTCCTGCTATTTATCATTGCTAGTTTTATCTGTATAAGTGCTACTAGTTTAACTATGATGGTAATAGGTAGAATATTGCAAGGTGTTGGACTTTCTGCACCTAGAACTATCGCAATAGCAATGATTAGAGATACATATAGCGGAGATTACATGGCTCGTATTATGTCATTTATTACCGTAGTCTTTATTCTTGTTCCAATTGTAGCACCAGCTATAGGAAAAGGGATTCTTGATCATTATGATTGGAAAGCTATCTTTTACATACAGCTTGTTTTTAGTGTATTAGTTTCTTTTTGGTTTTGGAAAAGACAAAAGGAAACACTGATGGTTTCTAAACGAATAAAATTTACTCCTTATATATTTATAGATGGAACTAGAGAATTGGTGAAATACAAAAACACTATGGGATATACTTTTATATCTGGACTTATTGTAGGGTCTTTTTTAGTATATCTAAGTAGTTCCCAACAGATCTTTGAACAGCAATACAATCTAAAGAATGAATTCCCATATATCTTCGCATTATTAGCGATCTCTATTGGTACCGCCACTTTTTTGAATGGTACTTTAGTACTTAAATACGGAATGGAGCGATTAGTTTCTATTTCTTTATTTGCATTTTTTGGGATATCGTTACTCTATATTCTTTTATATCATGGAAATACAAATCCAAACGTAGTCATCTTACTGATCTTTTTTGGATTACAATTTTTCTCAATAGGGTTTTTGTTTGGAAATCTTAGAGCATTAGCCATGGAACCTGTGGGTCACATTGCCGGAATTGGTGCTGCGATTACGGGGTTTATAAGCACAATAATGGCAGTACCTATAAGTACTTTTATAGGTAGATATATTGAAGACACAGCATTACCGCTGTTTTTGGGATTTTTGATTTGCGCTGGCATTTCGATAGGTATTCTTATATACCTTAAAACTTCTTCTAAAGACAAAGTAGTCACTTCTTAATCTTATTGATTTTTATCGCGTGACTCCTTCTTTTCAGGAACAGAAAGCTCTCCATTACCTGCTATTGCAAATTGATCTCTTTTTGATCCGTATCCAAAATTTGATGATCTACGATACTTGTTCTGAAAATCCGCAAATTTTCTCTTTGACCAGGATCTTTTTTTCTTTTGATTCTCCATATGCATGATAATTTTGGTATGATTACCTGATTGATACTTAATTTCTTATCTAAAGTTATAGGATTTTGAAGAATAATTAAAAAACCTTAACATCAAATTATAATTATTCCCCAAATTATTAAACAATTTTAATCGTTGCATTGTTAAAGCAGTTGGAATGATTATTGTTTATTTATATCTTGAAAACTAAAATATTACTATGAAAACCTTTTTCTGTTCTATCTTTTTTTTAAGCCTCTCTATTTCATTGATTTATGGTCAATTCACACCACCTCCTGGTGATATTACCAATCGTTCTGATGGATATACTGGACATGAAGATGCCTTAATTAATGATGTTATCAAACTTGAATTTGATAAAAAGAATACAAAAATTACTTTTGATTTTGTTTCAGAAGAGACAAGTGGATCTATTGGAGGATTAGATTTTAAAATTTCATTTAATCCACAAGATACGGATAACGCCTATTTTAAAGGTACTGCATTGGTAAACACTCTAGAAACTGGTAATTTCTTAAGAGATGGGCATTTGATGTGGGAAAAGTTCTTTTACAAAAAGAAATACCCAAAAATTGCTTTTGAAAGCAAGGAAGTAGTGCACTTTGGTAATAATAATTATAAGGTAATAGGTGACCTTACCATTAAAGGTATTACTAAAGAAGTAATCATCAACTTTGATCTGGATATTACTAAAAACCTTTTAGGTAAAACTACAATTTACACTAGTGATTTTGGAGTTAATATCCATGATGAAAGGGAAAAGAATAAACTAAACATAGTATTCGATTTCCCTATTTTAAATTAATATAAAACTAGATAGCATCTAAAAGTGATGCTATTTTTTCTATATATGTATTGTGTGAGCTTTCGCTAATCTTTCTGAAGATTTTAGAAATTCGTTATTAACGATATTCATTTCTGTTAAACGTGTGATTTTTATTTTTTCTTCACGTTTTGTATTCCTTTTTTGCAATAATGAGTTCATCATGTTACTTAATTTTTACTTTAATTTTCCCTGACGCGAAGTTAAGAACAAATCACCAAAAAAATAAGGGTATAAATACGGTTTTTAACGGGGGTTTTATACCCTTTGTAGATTTTGTTATATTAAATCTGCATGGATCTCATCACTTCCATGGAAAAAGGCTCAATCATAAGAAGAGCCCTTTTAAATATTTCTTCAATAAAAAGGCAGTGGACTGCCTTATAATTTGTTTCCGTAAATATCTAATTCTATAACATTTTTACCTAGTTTTTTAATCTCATCAAATTGAGTTGCCTTATCTCCTACAACTAAATAAATCATTTCACTTTCTGAAATATACTTTGATATAATTGATTTAAAGTCTTCGGTAGACATATCAACTAATTCTTTTTGATTATTCTCTATAAAAGATGGATCTTTATCATATTTACTCATTTCTCTTAAAATACCCAGTTTATCATTTAATCCTTCGAAAGCTCTAGTGTTACTTTTCAAAATTTTTGTTTTTGTAATTTCTGAGGCATTATCATCAAAGTTTTCCCCATAATTAACTATCATTTCTTGGATTATTTTCAAAGATGGAAGCGTAGCGTTAGACCTAACACTAGTTGAAACAATAAATGGACTAATATCTTTTGATGACCTAATAAATGAATATGCTCCATATGTATATCCTTTCTCAATCCGTAAAGTTTGAAACAATTTCCCACTTGAACCTCCTCCTAAAATTTCATTTGCATATTCTAAGTTATTGAACTCTTCGCTTAAACCAGATAAAACCAAATTACCAATCAAAATAACAGATTGTTTTGAATTAGGAATATCAATGAAATATAATTGATCTTCTTTTTTATTTGGTGAAACTTGAAAACTCGGAATTTCTACTTCTTCAGTATTCCATTTAGAATCCAAAGATGATAAAGCTATTCCAACATCTTTTTTATTAACATCTCCTACTACATGAAAAATAGCATTTTTCGATGACAATTTATTGTAGTGCTGTTTTACATCATCTAAGGATATATTTTCAACAGTCTCTAAAGTGCCAGAGTTAGGTATTCCAAAAATATGTTTATCTCCATATATTAGCTTATCAAAATTAAAATAAGCTATCGATCTTGGATTAGCTTCTTGGCCTTTTAAATTAGTTTTTAAGGCTTGTTTTAAACGGTCAAATTCCTTTTCATCCCAACGAGGTTCTAAAATTATTTCTTCAACAAGAGATAATGTCTCTTTAAAATTTTTGGCTAAACATGATCCTGTAATTATGATTTCTTCATCATTACTATGCATATAGATTGATGCTCCCAAAAGACCAATAGCTTCTTCCAGTTGAGCTGGTGTTCTAGTTGCAGTACCTTCCATCATCAAACTCGCCATCAAACTAGAAATCCCTGCTTTATCTAATGGATCTAATAAATGCCCTCCTGCGATAGTAAGATCAAAATTAACCAGAGGGAGTTCGTTATTTTCTATTCCGAATACTTCAATTCCATTATCCATTTCACTGGTCCAAACTATTGGAGATTTGAATAATGGTAATTCTCCAAAATCAGGTTCACTACGATCATAGGTAGATGGGGTTTTTTCATAAACAGCCTCCTCACCTTGTCCAACTTCTTCATTCGCTACATCATTTTTTACCTCTTCAATCCAAACAGTTGCCTTTTCTGAATCAGAAACAGACAACTCTAATTGATCCTTTGGAATAAAACTGGTCATTACATAATTTTTATTTTTTATGTAAGTATTATATACTCTCATTACATCTTCTCTAGTTACAGCATTTGTTAACTTTACTGTTTTACTTATATATCCAGGATCACCATTAAACTCATTGTCTTGAACTAATTGAAATGCCTTATTTAAAACAGTACTTACTCCTTGATACAATCCAGTTTCAACTTCAGCCTTAATTCTTTTTAATTCATTGTCTTCAAAACCATTTTTCTCAAACCTAGCTAAACTTTCATCTATAGCTTTTTTTACACTATCCAAATCCTTGCCAGCATTCGCTCGGACTCTAAAAGTGAATTCACCAGCTAATTCATAAGATCGTTGGTATCCTGAGGCATTAGGAGCTAATTTCTTCTCTTCAACTAGAACTTTATAAAAAGGAGATTTTTTGCTTCCCGTAAGTAATTGTCCAAGAATATTTAATGCGTAAACGTCTTTATGATAATCTTGTACAGTTGGAAATACCATTCTTAGTTCAGGTAATTTAGCGAAATTATCTTCAAAATATAATGATTTACTCCTCTGCAAAGTAACTGGCATTGGTTCTAAAGGTGTAACATCAGGCCCTCTTTTTATTTCTCCAAACCATTTTTTAACTAATTTTTTAGTATCCTCAATGTCTATATCTCCTGCGATCACTAAAGAACCGTTATTCGCTCCATAATATTTGTGATAAAACTCTTTTACATCTTCTAAAGTCGCAGATTGTAAATCAGGTAAAGAACCTATAACAGTCCAACTATATGGATGTCCCTTTGGATATAAATTTTTTCTTATAACTTCGTCTGTGTAACCATAAGGAGCATTATCTACACGTTCGCGCTTTTCATTTTTAACTACTTGTTTTTCTCTTTCCAATGCCGCTTCTGTTACAGTATTTATCATATATCCATACCGATCAGAATCAATCCATAAGATTTTTTCGAATGCATCTTTCGGAACTACTTCGTAATAAACAGTTCCATCTGTCCAAGTTCCACCATTTCTTTGTCCTCCCCATTCAGGAATCAATTTCCTGTTCGCACCAACCGGAGTATTTTCGGAATCATTAAAAGACATATGTTCAAAAAAGTGTGCAAAACCAGTTTTTCCTAATTTTTCTCTATTAGAACCTACATGCATCATTGTTGCTACAGCTATAATAGGATCACTATGATCTTCATGGAGAATAACTTCAAGACCATTATCCAAGGTGAATTTTTCGTAATCAATCGTAAAATCTGAAGTGTCCGATTGTGTAGAGGCTATTTCGCTATTAGACTTTGAGCAAGATAATAACGCTAGACTTATCAATATAAAAACAAAGGTTCTTTTATAGAATAACATAAAGTGAGTATATATTTTGATTAATGAATTATTTTTTCCAAAAATATAAAAACAAAGATCATTTTATTTCATAAATCCACGGCATATGAAGAAAACAAACCGTGACTGGAAAAGGAAACTTTTATATCAGATTGCAAATTATTAATGTATATCAAAGGAATTCTAAAATCATTTTTTTTGATTGTAATTTTTTCGGAATTCAACCCCTTGGTTTTTGAAATATAATCTAAAAGGTGTTTTTTGTACGTTAGCGATTCGTTGGTAAATACTTTTGCATTTATAACTTTTGGATGTATAAAGGCAACGGAATGAATATATTCTGATGTTATCGTTGTTTTGGTTTTATATTGCATTCCCTTAATAATCACTGAAGTTTCAGAACATTCAAAATCCCAAGGATTATAGATAGGAGCCTTTAAAAATTGTCTTTGATACGCTTTATATGTAGCTTCTTTCATACTCCATAATTCCCATACCGCTAAATCGGGATCAAGAGCATCCCAGATTCTATCTTGTTCTGATATTGTAAAAATCTTTTGCAACCAACCTTTTCTTCTCCAATTACTTTGGGTCGCGGCTAAGGCAAGATCAACAATATCATTTCCTATCATTTAGCTGCTAATTTATCCTGAATTACCTCTATAGAGGCTTTTACCGTAAGCATCTTATCCATACCATCATTATCAATTTCGATATTAAACTCATCTTCCACATCCAAAATAACATCTACAAGATTAGCGGAATTAATCTCTAAATCTTCAATAAAATTAGTTTCTTCAGAAAGATTTGCTAACCCATCTTCATTCTGAACATAGGGTTCGATAATGGTTTTTAACTTAGATAATAATTCTTCTTTTGTCATGAATGGTTTTATTATGAATATTTTTTAAAGATAATACAAGCATTTACATCACCAAATCCAAAACTGGCTTTTGCTGCAATATTCATTGGTTTTGATACCGTTTTAGTAGGAATTCTTGTAGGATCTACTAAAACCTCGATTTCTGGATGTAAATCTTCGCAATTTATATTTCCAAAAACAAAGTCTTCATATACTTGAAGTACAGTAGCCACACTTTCAATACTCCCTGAAGCAGCAAGACAATGTCCTACCAAACTTTTTAAAGAATTGATAAACGGAAAGTCCTTCTCTCTTCTATTTAATGCTTCACACCAATTCATAATTTCGGTAGCATCTTTAGTGGTAGCTGTAAGATGACCATTAATCAAGTCAATATCATCTGCATGAATATTAGCATTGATGACTGCCTGTTGAATACACTGCTGTACTGCTTTGCTGTTTGGAGCAGTCATACTGCCTCCATTTCGCTGTCCACCACTATTGATATGTCCTCCAAGAATTTCTGCATAAATGGTAGCTCCTCTATTTTGTGCGCTTTCCAAACTCTCTACTACTAACGCTCCTGCTCCACTTCCTGGCACAAAGCCACTTGCTGAGGCACTCATAGGTCTAGATGCTTCTGTAGGATTCTCATTGTATTTATGAGGCAGAATTCTCATCGCATCAAAGCCTCCCCAAACATAAGGACCACTATCACTGGTGCTTCCTGCTAATATAATTTCCGCTTTTCCAGATATAATTCGTTCATACGCCATTAAAATAGCTTCCGTTCCCGTACTACAAGCAGAAGAATTAGTCGTAGTAATGTTTCCACAACCGATCATACCACCTAAAAAAGCACTAATACCACTGGCCATAGTTTGTATGACTGTCGTACTCCCTAATCGTCGTACTTTACCTTCATCTACTTTATAAATCGCATCTCTAAATTTATCAACACCTAAAATACCGGTTCCAAAAATTACACCTGCATCCCAAATTGGATCATCTTCTTTGTCATTTAGAGATAAACCGGCATTTTTCCAAGCATCTATACCCGCTATTACTCCATATTCCAATCCTGAAGCATTCAATCCTCTTAATTGTATAGAGTTAAAGTAATTATTTAAGTAATCCTTTTTACACAATGGTTTTCCAGCAATTTGACATGAAAAATTTAGTTCCTTTAGGTTGTCTATATGTCGTATTCCAGAAACACCATTCTTTAAAGACCTATTAAATTCTGAAACGTTCGTTCCATTTGGTGAAACTACACCTAAACCTGTAATTACAACTCTTTTCTTCATAAAGAAACTGGTTTCATCATTCCAGAGATACTTCCTTTTGCCACAAGTTTATTCTCGGCATTAAACATTTGTACCGTACATTTTAATTTGTTAAATCTAAAATAATCCTTTTTAGAAACCACAAATACCTTTTCACCCGGAAGTACTGGTTTATAAAAGTCAATAGTATTACTACTCATAGCAACTCCCATTGCGTCTTCAGAAATAGTTTCTTTAAATAGATATATTCCCAAACAAACAACTCCTATCTGAGCCATAATTTCGGTAAGGATTACTCCTGGTGTTACAGGATACTCCTTAAAGTGTCCTTTATAGAAATATTCATCTTTTTTTAATGTATAGTACCCTTCTATTCCATCTTCGTGTACTTTACTAAGCTCATCCACAAATAAAAATGGAGATTGATACGGTAGTTTTTCTATGATTTGTTCTGCAGTCAAAAGATATAGTTTTAAAATGCACAGTTATTAGGCAATGGTTCTTCTGATGCTAATTGATTTGCAAAAGACGCATCTAATGTATCCTGAGTAAAGCCATTAGCTATGCTACCCTTATAAACTATAGTACCATATCCGTTATTATTCATATGAGCTCGAACATATACTATTTGATCCGGTGTTATTGCTACAGGTCCTCCGGATCTAGTAAATGGTTGTTCATTTACGTGACTATGGGCCAAAATCCTTCTATATACTAATGTTCCATCTTCTGAAATCACTTCCCACCAATCTGCATATTGGTTACACCCTAGATCTGGACTTATAATTTCTACGCTAAATGTATAACTACCCGCCTCTCCTGTTACAGTTACATTAGTTACATCAGCATTTTGAGGTTCTGGAGTTGGATCATCTATATTTGAGCGAACATCATCACCAGAACAGGCTGATGCTGTAAAGGTGATGAATAAAATATATAAACAGACATTTTTCATTTTAAATTTCTTTACGTTTCTAATTATATACAATCATGATCTTATTACCATTCCAATAATACTCTTTGCGCAGAAAAACCAGGGCCAAAGCTTAGCATAAGACCTGTTTCTCCAGACGCAGGTTTTCTATCCATAAATCGTTCTAAAACATATAATACTGTAGCACTACTCATATTTCCATACTGTTTTAGTACTTCTTTGGTATCATCGATGTTTTTGCCTAAATCCCCGAAAAGGGTTTCTACCGTTTGGACGATCTTTTTGCCTCCTGGATGAAAAATTAAATGATCAACCTCTTCAATTGACTTATCATATTTCTTAAGAAAAGGATGTATAATATCTGGAAAGTGGGTTGCTATCTTCTCTGGAACTTCCTTGTCTAATACCATTTGTAAACCATGATTAGTCAATTTAAAACCCATCATAGAGGTCGCGTCATAAAAATGATACATTTCATCTGCGATAATATTTGGTCCTTCGGCATCTTCTTCTGAAGAAAGTAACACACATGCTGCTCCATCACCAAAAATAGCAGAACTTACGATATTTACCATACTAAAATCAGTATGTTGAAAGGTTGCTGTTGGTGATTCTACAGCGATTACTGCAGCTCTTTTATTAGGATTAGCTTTTAAAAAGTTTCTCGCATAGATAATACCAGAAACTCCAGCTGCACATCCCATTTCTGTAACAGGCAACCTAACAATATCTTGCCTCAGATTTAATGTATTTATTAAATATGCATCTAGAGAAGGTATCATAATACCTGTACAACTCACTGTGATAATGTAATCTAAGGAAGTAGGATCCCAACTTGCCTTATCTAACGCTTTTTTAAGAGCAGACTCCCCTAGTTTCTTTATTTCTCGGATATAGATATCATTCTTTTCTTCGAATGAGGTAGCAGTAAAGACTTCTTCAATACTCATAATTCCATATCGTTTATCAACAGCGGCATTTTCGAAAATCTTAAGCACTTTACGCTTAAATCTATCTTCCTGTCCTGTTAACCATTGAGACACATATGGTAAAATCTCTTTCGTTTCTCTAACATACGCTGGTAATTGCTTAGCGACTGATGTTATTTTTACGTTCAATATTCCCTTTTTTACTGATTAATAATCCATCGGTATCGAAAGGCCCATTTCCAATCTAATCGATGCTGTTTTAAACCAAGATCCTTGGCAAAACGAAGTAATTCCCTTCTTTTAAAACCTCTTTTTATTGATACCAAACCATCATTTTTTGCTATATATCCTTTTATAAAGAAAAAACTAAATAGCTTAAATAAATAATAAGACAACCGAGTTCTATGGATATCATTAATAATAACTGCTTCAGAGGCTAACTCCAGTCCTTTACTAATTACTTTCTTAATATCCTTATCTGTAAAATGATGTAATGTCAGTGTGCAAATAATAATATCGCAAGAAAATTCTCCTTTATTCAAGGTTAATATATCTTCTTTGTAATATTTAATATCTGTATTAGAACCACTTAAATTTCTTGCTTGTAATAGACATTTATCATGATTATCCACACCAATTAATCTGGCATTTATATCATTCTTTTTTAAGATGTTAGCCAACTTCCTTAACATTTCTCCATCACCACAACCAAGATCCATTATAACATACTCCTTTGATGGTATATTCTTCTTTTTAATAATCTCTAATACTGCATCTATAGTGATAGCATTACCACCTAACATTTTATTTACTTTAGCGATATCCTCCAAAGCTACAGAAAGATCTTTTTCATTAACTTCTGGATTATCCATAAGCTCTGGTTCATTACTTCTATATGTAAGATCTATGAGCATACCAATGGTTTTCCATGTGTTTGTTTGATAATTTCTGGTACTATAGCAGGAATGGTTTTAGCTACTTTTTGAGCTATTTGCTGAAATCCGTTATGCAATAATACCTTTTGTAGTACTCTTCCAGCATACAATCTTTTAGAAAATGCTTTATTCCATTCTTTGGCATACATTAGTTCCATCTCTTGTCTGCTATACTGTTTAGAGACATTATTTGCTACAAACAAGTCACATAAAATCTTTGCACTTTGGATTGCCATAGCCATTCCGTTACCGCACAATGGATGAATCAACCCAGCAGCATCTCCAATCATAAAGACACCTTGTTCTAAAGGCTTTTTGGGATCAAAATTAATTTGACTTATTGTTATATGTTTTCTAAAGAGCATTTCAGAATTTTCAAAAAAGTCCTTCAAATAGGGATTCTTATAAAGAATATTTTTTTCAAAACTCACTATGTCTTTATACTTTTTAAAACTTTCATAATTCACTAAATAGCAGGCATTCACAGCATTATTTTCCACTACCGACAAACCACAATAACCACCTTCAAAATTATGTAACGCTACAGTATCTGAATCAAATTTTGAACCATAATGTGCTTTTACTGCCAACCATGGAGATTTTCTTTGACTGAAATCACGATGTAAATTTTTATCTAATATTGATCGTTTTCCATAAGCTCCTATTACATAATCCGTATAGAATATTCCATTATTAGAAGTATGAACAAGAAATGTGTCTCTTTGAAAATCTACATTTATTACCTGATCATTTATAAGTTGAACTCCTAATTTTTTAGCAGTTATCCATAAATGATGATCCAAACGATATCTACTTACTCCAAAACCTCCTAAAGGCAATTTACTTTTAATCAATTTCCCGTTTTTGGTAGATATCTGTAACTGTGAAATGCCAACTATATCTAGATCTTTCAATTTAATACCTAAAAAATCCAAATACGGAACGACTTCATTAGAAATGTATTCTCCACATACTTTGTGCTTAGGATAGGTTTCTTTCTCAATTAAAGTAACGGGTATTTGCATCTTAGCTAAGTGAATAGCGCTCGTTAATCCAGCCAAACCGCCTCCTATAATTACTATGTGTGAATTATGAATCATTGATTGAAGATACACAAATTTTGAGCATAAAAAAATCCCGAACTATCAGTCGGGATTTATTATTCTAGATTACAATATGTTACTCTTTTATTTGAGCAACAGCTTGTCTACGTAGCTCTTCATTAGGTGAAATTGTTACTTCTACTCTTCTGTTTTTTGATTTACCTTCTACTGTAGTGTTATCATATTTGGGTTGAGATTCACCATAGTATCTTACTGTAAATCGTTGTTCATCAATCCCTTGTTCTACTAAGTATTCTTTTACCGAATGTGCTCGATGTTTTGATAACACAAAATTAGATTCTTCTTTACCTACGTTATCCGTATGTCCTTCTATTAAGATATTAGAATATGGATATTCTTTTAAGATGCTAGCTAATTTATGGATTGTTTCCTTGGATGATGTATTCAAATCATGCTTATTTGTTTCGAAGTAAACACCACTTTCTTCGTCAAACACGATATTAATATCCTCTTCTACTCGTTGTACCACTACACTAGGCATTTCTTCTTCAATTTTTTTAGCTTGTTGATCCATTTGATTTCCAATAATACCTCCTACGGTAGCTCCGACCATACCTCCTATTACAGCTCCTAGCTCAGTATCATCGACTTGGTTACCGATTACTCCTCCAATCACTGCTCCACCAGCAGCACCAATTAATCCTCCTATTTCAGAGTTTTTCATAGTTTTACAACTTCCAAAAACTAAAATAAATAAAAATAGAAAGCTGATTTTTTTTGTGTGTTTGATCATCTGTGATTTCATTATGTGAGTTTTATATTTGTTGGTAATAATTAATTCTATAGCTTCTGAAAATTGAGCTTTACAGTAAATTTCTGACCATCTACAATCATATCATACGTCCAAACCATATTAGTTCCGTCAAGCTCGTATAATTGCATTCGATACCCTTTATTGTTTATAGTACTTTTCATTTTACTATCTACAGGTTTTAGTAAAATACTATGCGTATATCCTTGTAATTCATTTGGAATGGACCAAATAAAATTGAAAACTCCTTTTTTAAGACAAGTCGATCCCGATAAGGAATAGCTACCTGTATGATTATTAGCTATAAACTCCCAGTTAGTATCTTCGAGACAGGATAAAGGAATGTTATCAAGAATACTTATTTCATAAGTTCCCTTGCTATCTGTTTCATAATTGATAGTTTTTAAGATCCATACACCATTCATCGAAATCTTAGTAGTTCTTATAAATTTAGTTGTAGAACCACAGCTTGATAGTAGTATTGCAAATAGTATAAAACGAAGTGTTTTCAAAGTAAAGGTTTAAAGAGTTTATGTGAATAAAATACCCTACAAATATCCTCTTATAATACTCTTTAAACTACATCATATATGGTGAAAATTACATCACGGAATACAGTGTAAGAAAAGGTTTATAAAGAAAAATCCCTAACAAATACTTGTTAGGGATTCTCTTTATCTAGTGTAAAAAGTACTAGTCTACTTTCTGTTTAGCGTCTTCAATCATTTTGTCATTGGCCATTACTCCAAATTCTACTCTTCTATTCTTCGCTCTTCCTTCGGCCGTTGAGTTATCATATTTAGGTAAGGTTTCTCCATGATAATAGGTTGTTAACCTTGTTTTACTAATTCCCTGAGAAATTAGGTAGTTTGTTACCGCATAGGCACGCTTTTTAGATAATTCTAAATTATAAGCATCATCACCAGAACTATCTGTATGTCCATCTACAATAATGTTTGTATCCGGATATTCTTTAAAAATACCTATTAATTTATTTAGGTTCTCCTTAGATTTTGTATTGATATCTGATTTATTAGTATCAAAATAAACTCCACTAGTTTCATCAAATATAATATCAATACCTTCTCCTACTCTAGTAACTTCTGCTCCTGGAATTTCTTCTTCTATTTTCTGAGCTTGTTTATCCATCTGCTTTCCGATTACTCCACCGGCTACACCTCCAACAACACCACCAATAATAGCTCCTAGAACGGAGTTCTCCTTATTACCAACATTATTACCTATTACTCCACCGAGTACTGCTCCAGTAGTTGTCCCGATAACGGCACCTTTCTGGGTGTTATTTGCATTTTGCACAGCATCACAACTACTTAAAATAATAAGCGTGGTTAATGCAATTGCAGTTAATTTTAAATTTGCTTTTATCATTGCTTTATGATTTGAGTTATTGTATTTTATTAAAGTCCATTGTAATAACAAATGGTTTTCCTTCTAGACTTACTGTCTGTGTCCAAGTCATGGTAGTGGCATCCAAATGCTTAAGCGTCATTCGATAGCCTTTGTTATTGTTTGTGCTTTTTTTCTTTTCATCAATTGGCTTGAATAAAAAACTATATTCACCATTTTCTGAAGGTTCTGGAATTGTAAACCTGAAATTTCTCGCCCCTGTAGATGTACATTGATTTTCATTTACAGTATACATCCCAGTATTATTATTTGGGATAAACTTCCAAATTCCACCTGTTAAACATTCTGCAGAAGCATCATTGTATAGCGTAACCTCAAAAACTCCAGAACGATCATATGATATCTTATCAAGTGACCATTCTCCTTTTAATGTTTTTTTGGCAGCAATTATCGTTTTCTGGCTTGCAGAACATGAAGCCAGAAGTACAACCGTGAGAATTAAAATTATTTTCTTCATCAATTTTATATTTACTTAAAGTTTGGTTTATTGGTTACATAAATTCAAATATCATAACACCTCAGATATTTTGATCATTTTAAAACATGAAAATTTGATATTATTCGATAAAAATCCCGAATCCTAGATGAACTAATATTAGTATTGTTATTTAGTTAAATAACGATATAAATAGGTTAATATTTTTTCTTAAGACATTTTTAAAAACAACTTAAAATATTTGTTAAGTGTCTGTAATAAGAATACTGCAAATGTAACTTAGCTTATAAATTGATACGTCCTCAAATGAAAGAATGTTTAGTTCGTATGCTAACTATTATTTCTCATTTCGAGGGACTCTGAATAAAAGAAATACTCCAATAACAAAGAATATAATAAAAAATAGAATTGAATATCGTACACTCCCGGTTACTTGTGCCACAAGTCCATAAGAAAACATTCCTATAACAATTCCAATTTTTTCGGAAACATCATAAAAACTAAAATAAGAAGCAGTATCTACTGCATTTTCTGGTAATAATTTAGAATATGTAGATCTTGATAACGCTTGTATTCCACCCATTATTAATCCTACTATTGCAGCAGCTACATAGAATTGACCAGGCGTAGTGATCGTATACGCGTATACACATATGATGATCCATATAATATTTATAACAATTAATGTTTTTATATTCCCGTATTTACCAGAAGCTTTAGAAGTAAGAAAAGCCCCTGCAATTGCTACCAACTGAATTAGAAGGATACTAATAATAAGTCCTGTTGTTGCATCTTGCTCTCCCCAATCCAATTCTTCTATTCCGAAATAGGTAGCTATTAACATTATCGTCTGAACAGCCATGCTATAAACAAAAAATGCAAATAAATAGCGTTTAAGTTTTATGTTATCTTTTAGTGCTCGCCAAATAGATTTTAGTTCTTTAAAACCATTAAATAATATATCTTTTGACAACTTATCCTTTTTGTTTCCTTTTGGGAGATAGTAGTACGTATACTGACTAAACCCTATCCACCATACTCCAACCATTAAAAAGGATAACCTTGTAGGTAATCCTTCATTTTCAAAACCAAACCAATCATATTTTAATATCATGATCAGGTTAATTATTAGGAGAATAACACTTCCTATATACCCTAAAGAATATCCTTTAGCACTTATAGCATCCTGTTGTTCTGGGAACGCTATATCTGGCAAATATGAGTTATAAAAAACAATACTTCCCCAAAAACCTATTAATGCTAATAGATAGCACAATAAACCAAAAAATAAATTCTCTAGGGAGAACCAATATAATCCAATACAAGAAAGTGCCCCTAAATAACAAAAGAACTTTAAAAAATTCTTTTTATTCCCTACATAGTCAGCAATACCAGAAAGAAAAGGACTTATAAATGATACAATTAGAAATGCTAACGCTGTTACATAACTAATAAGTGAATCATTATTAAAGTCTACACCCAAAAAAGTAACAGTATCACTAATGATATTATCATCATTATCACGTACGATTGTAAGTGCTCCCCAAAAAATTGGAAATACTGCAGATGAAATTGTTAAGTTGTATACAGAATTTGCCCAATCATAAAAAGCCCAGGCATTTAGTAATTTTTTATGTCCTTTTGGTAAACTATTTCCCATGTGCGAAAATTAAAAAAGCTGCTCTGGTTTGTCCAGAACAGCTTCTAAAATAGTTATTATCTTTTTAAGAAAGGATATTTTACAATTATTTAAAACTGGTAACCCCAAATTTTCTAGCTTCGGCCTTTGCAGCAGGAGCCCAAGCTGTAAGATTAGCAATTCTTGTATCGTTAGATGGATGTGTACTCATAAACTCTGGTGGTGCTTGTCCACCACTATTAGCTTTCATACGCTTCCATAATTCTGCAGCTTCGTCAGGATTATATCCTGCTATTGCCATTAAAGTTAATCCGATTTTATCAGCTTCTGTTTCATGACTTCTACTAAACGGAAGCATTACTCCGAATTGGCTTCCCAAACCAAAGGCTTGACCTACAATTTGTTGGGTTTGTTCATTCTGACCACTTACAGCCACAGCAGTCCCTACAGCAGCTATTTGCTGTAATTGACCTGCACTCATACGTTGTTGCCCGTGATTAGCAATTGCATGTACTACTTCATGCCCCATAATAGCTGCAACTCCTGTTTCGGTTTTTGCAATTGGTAAAATTCCTGTATAAAATGCTATTTTACCTCCTGGCATTGCCCATGCATTCACAGCATCATCTTCAATAAGAGCATACTCCCATTTATAATCCTTTAAATATCCCTGATGTCCATTAGCATTAAGCCATCTCTCCGCAGCAGTAGCAATTTTTTGCCCTACACGTTTGATCATTTCTGAATCTGAAGTACCATTTACCACTTTACTTTCTCCTAATACCTGATTATACTGAGCAAAAGCTGCAGGCAAAATCTGGGAGTTAGGTACCAAAGCTAACGTTTGTTTACCAGTAAATGGATTCGTTGCACACGAAAGGAAAAGAGCTATAGATCCTAATGCAACTATTACTTTTCTTTTTTTCATAATAAGTAAGGATAGATATAATTTTTGTAATATAAAATTACAAAATTCAATACACCCATTAGAATAAAAAGCTATCTAATTATACACAAAACTCTATATAAGACTATAAATTCCGATAAACTACTTATTCCGCAATAATATGAAGTTCTGTAAAGTCTTTAGGAACAACAATAGAGTTCTTATTAAACTTAAGATCACTTAGAGATACTTCTACATTATCTATTTCGATTTTTCCTATAGTAAAAGGTAACGCGATGAATTCTATATTCATATTTTCATATTCTGTAACATACGTTCCATTCTTATGTTGCTGAATAATGATTTCATTCTCTTTACCAGTAAAAGAAAAACTTCGTAAACTATATCTTCCTTTGGTATAATCATACCCATCTTGTGCGTCTTCATATACCTTAGAAACCTCTTTATTTCCTAGCTTAAAATATACTTCTAGTTTTAATTCTTCTATTTTCTTTTCTCCAACATATTGTTGAATTGGATATTTCGGAATAATTGCTCCTTCTTTTACAAACAAAGGAATTGTATCTAAATCAGCATCTACCCATTGTTCCATTCCTCCTTTTACATATTCACGCGTCCAATAGTTATACCAGTTTCCTCGCGGAATATACAGCCTTCTTCCTTTGGCATTTGGTTCTTGTACTGGGCATACTAAAATTTGATTTCCAAAAACAAATTCATCCGTTCTATAATGTGTTTGTGGATCCGTTTGATCATAAAGCACCAAGGATTTCAACATTGGAATTCCTTCTTCAGCGTATTCCCAGAACATTGTATATAAATACGGTAGTAATTGATATCTTAATTCTACATATTTTCTAGTAACATCAATCACTTCTTCTCCAAATGTCCAAGGTTCCTGATTACCATGGTCACCAGAGGAATGTGTTCTACAAAAAGGATGAAAAACTCCAAGTTGTATCCAGCGAGCATACAGCTCTCCGGTAGGATGTTCTGCAAAACCACCGATATCACTACCTGTAAAAGACATACCACTCATGCTCATACGTTGTGCTTGGATATTAGCAATCCAAAGATGTTCCCAAGTAGCTACATTATCACCAGTCCATGATGAAGTGTATCGTTGAGCTCCTGAATATGCTGATCTCGTAATAACGAAAGGCCTTTTTGGGTATGCAAAACGTTTAATTCCTTCATAAGTAGCTCTGGCCATCTGAGTACCATAAATGTTATGAGCTTTTCTATGGCTACATGGATTACCATCATAAAAATGACGAACATCATCGGGGAATGTCTTTCCTGGAACCTCCATAACAGCAGGTTCATTCATGTCATTCCAAACTCCTTTAATTCCTATTTCATCAATTAATTCTTTAAAGAGACCTGCCCACCATTCTCTTACTTCTGGGTTGGTAAAATCTGGAAAATAACATTCTCCTGGCCAAACTTTCCCTCTCATGTAAGGGCCATCGGCACGTTTACAGAAATAATCATTTTCCATAGCCTCCTGATATACCCAATATTGATCATCTATTTTAATCCCTGGATCAATTATAACAATAGTTTTGTATCCATCTTCCGCTAATTCATCTACCATGCGTTTTGGATCGGGAAAATATTCTTTATTCCAGGTAAAACATCTGAATCCATCCATGTAATCGATATCCAGATAGATAGCATCACAAGGGATTCTGAGTTCTCTAAATTTATTAGTAATCTCTTTTACTTTACTTTCGGGGTAATAACTCCATTTACACTGGTGATATCCCAAAGCCCATAAAGGTGGTAATTCTGGTTTACCAGTTAGATCTGTATATCGTGTTATTACATCCTGCATGTTTGGACCATAGAAGAAATAATAATTCATTTCTCCTCCATGTGCCCAAAAACTCGTTACATTACGACGTTCGTTACAGAAATCGAAGAAAGTTTTAAATGAATTATCGAAAAATATTCCATACGCTCTATCTTCATACATTCCTATATAAAAAGGAACACTTTTATATAACGGATCTTGATCCTTACCAAATGCATACTGATCTGTAGCCCAATTTTCTATTCGCTTCCCTTTTAAATTTAGATGCATTGGTTTATCTCCTAAACCATAGTAACATTCACCTTGAGGAGCGGATTTACTCATCTTCACAATATTACCTCCATACTCATAGCTTTGCTCCCAGTGAAAACCCCAATCGTCTTTGCAAATCACATTACCTTCTCTATCGCTTATGGTAACCTGAATATTTGATTTAGCAATTTTGATAATTACCTTTTTGGTAACAATATTATAAGAATCGTCTAATTCTTCTACAGCCAATTCACTATAGCCTCTAACACCTTTTTCACTGATAGCATAAGAAAAATCTTTCTCAAAATTATTATCCGTAGCATATCTGAAACGAATAACACTACCGCGTAAAATCGTAACTTGTAGAATTACTCCATTTTCGGTTGTAAAATTTATCTTATCTACATTTTGAGAAAAAGAGACAATCTTTCCTGGAAATAGATTTCCTTTTATTTCTAATTCGGTATTAGTAATCATAGCTTAGTTGGTTTCTTTGCTGTATTAGTATTGTAAAAAAACAATATCTATCGCAATAATTAAATTGTTTTATCGAGTATTTATCAAGAATATTTTACGAAAACGTTTGAAACAATATTCTGTTAACAATTGTTTAATATTGAAACTCAAACATCTATTCTAGTTATCAAATTTATATACTACAGCTCCTAAAGGTGGAATTGTAATTTCCGCAGAATAATCTCGGTAATGCCAGTCTTTTGATTCTATTTTTATTTTTGACGCTTTAAAATTTCCTGTTCCTCCATATTTGGTATCGTCGCTATTAAAAATTTGCTTTAAAGTACCTTTCATAGATATACCAATACGATAATCTTTTCTAGGAACTGGAGTAAAATTACAGGCTATAACTAATGCCTCTTTATCATTATGGCCTTTTCTAACATAGGTAATTACAGAATTTTCATGATCATCATAGCTAATCCACTCAAAACCATCCGCATCAAACTGTTTTTCATATAACGCTGGATTTTCTTTATATAATTTATTTAGATCGGTAATAAGGTTTTGAACACCAGAATGATAATCATATTGTAATAAGTGCCAGTCTAAACTACCCTGAAAATTCCATTCGTCATGCTGTCCAAATTCTGCCCCCATAAATAGCAAATTGGTTCCGGGATGCGTAAACATATAGCTATATAGGAGCCTTAGGTTTGCAAATTTTTGCCATTCGTCACCAGGCATTCTACCAATAATGCTCCTTTTTCCATATACAACTTCATCATGTGATAATGGAAGCAAGAAATTTTCGGTAAAGGCATAGGTCATACTAAAGGTTAGATCATTCTGATGATGTCTTCTATGAATTGGCTCTTTACCCATATACAACAATGTATCATGCATCCAACCCATCATCCATTTCATGCCAAATCCTAGCCCACCCACAAAAGTTGGTTTGGATACCATTGGAAATGAGGTAGATTCTTCTGCTATGGTTTGTACATCTGGAAAACTTCTATAAACCTCTTGATTTAATTCTTTCATGAAATCAATCGCCTCTAGGTTTTCTCTTCCACCAAATATATTTGGCTCCCATTCTCCATCTTCTCTGGAATAATCAAGAAATAACATAGAAGCCACTGCATCTACACGTAATCCATCTGCATGATATTGATCTAACCAAAATATAGCATTACTTATCAAAAAGCTTTTTACTTCATTTCGTCCGTAATTAAATATCAGACTTTTCCAATCTGGATGATATCCTTTTCTTCTGTCAGGATGTTCATATAAACAAGATCCGTCGAAAAAACCTAAACCGTGACCATCTTCTGGAAAATGTGATGGTACCCAATCTAATAGGATCCCAATGTCATTTTGATGTAGTTTATCTACTAATAGTTTGAACTCTTCAGGATATCCAAATCTAGATGTTGGAGCAAAATAACCTGTAAGCTGATATCCCCAAGACGGATCATAAGGATACTCCATGATAGGCATTAACTCTACATGAGTAAAATTCATTTTTTTCACGTAGGCAACTAATTCATCCGCCAATTCGTAGTATGACAAGGATCTATCTTCTTCTATTTTTCTTTTCCAAGAACCTAAATGAACCTCATAAACAGAAAAAGGAGCATCGATTGCATTGTTCTTTTTCCGTTTTTTCATCCATTCAGAATCTTTCCAGTCATATGAATCTTCCCAAACTACTGATGCTGTTTTAGGAGGATGCTCATATCTACGTGCATAAGGGTCTGCCTTCTCGGTAATCACACCATTATGATGAGAATGAATTTTATATTTATAAATATTTCCTTTTCCAACTTCTGGAATAAAACCTTCCCAAATTCCTGAGGCATCCCAACGAACATTGAGTTGATGTTCATTTTCATTCCAAAAATTAAAATCTCCAATGACAGATACGGATTTAGCTGAAGGGGCCCATACAGAAAAATAAGTTCCCTTTACACCATTCAACGTTATGATATGAGAACCAAATTTTTCATATAACCTGAAGTGCTTTCCAAGTTTAAAAAGATCTATATCAAATTCAGAAAATAAACTATGTACTATAACTTTACTCATAAAAGGTAATCATGATATGAGTGCATATCATATTTAGCTAAATAGAATTTCTATTTAGTAGGTTATTAAATTTTGAAATTATCTGGGATGATAGTCCCTTTTCTAAATACTACTATACCATCTTTGATAACAAATCGATCATCTTCGGTATCTTTTAAATGTGAACCTCCATTTACAATCACGTTATTACCAATTCTACAGTCCTTATCTATAATTGCATTATTGATGTTGCAATTTTCACCCACACCAATAAAAGGTCTATTTTCTTTGGAATCAGTTTCTAATTCTTCCAGATCTTGATATCGATCACTACCGATCATATAGGTGTTTTTAATCACTGTATTTTTACCAATTCTCGATCGAATTCCGATTACAGACTGTTCAATTTCTTTTGCTTGTATCAGACATCCTTCAGCAATCATTGCTTTATCTAAGCGTGTACCAGATATTTTTGACGGTGGTAGAATTCGCGGTCTGGTAAGTATATTACGCTCATTATCGAATAAATCAAACTTTGGAATGTCATTGGCCAACTCTATATTAGCTTCAAAAAAGGAAGCAATAGTACCTATATCTGTCCAATATCCTTCATATTGATACGCCAATACTTTATGTGTATCTATAGATTGTGGAATAATCTCTTTTCCGAAATCGATTCTCGATGGATCTGATAGAAGTTCTACCAATAATTGCCTGTTAAATATATAAATCCCCATAGAAGCAAGGTACTCACGCCCTTCATTTTTCATCTCATCACTTACTTCTGATTCCCAACCAGGCAATTTATCCGTACTTGGCTTTTCTGTAAACGAGCTAATAAAACTCTCATTATCAGTTTTTAATATACCAAAACTAGTAGCATCCTTAGCGTTAACGGGTAAGGTAGCAATAGAAATATCAGCACCCTTTTCGATATGCGCAGAAATCATTTCATTAAAATCCATTTGATATAATTGATCTCCTGATAGAATCAGCGCGTACTCAAAATCATGATTTAAAAAATGATGCATAGATTGCCTTACTGCATCTGCTGTACCTTGAAACCACGTTTTATTATCTGGTGTTTGCTCTGCAGCCAATACATCTACAAAAGCTTGGCTAAAAGAACTGAATATATAGGTGTTTTTAATATGACTATTTAATGATGCAGAATTAAACTGAGTTAAAACAAACATCCTTTTGATATCGGAATGTATACAATTGGTTATAGGAATATCAACTAAGCGGTATTTACCGGCTATAGAAACCGCAGGTTTTGATCTACTTTCCGTTAAGGGAGATAATCTGGTTCCCTGTCCTCCTCCAAGGATAATCGCAAGGACTTTTTTGTTAATCATTGTGGTTATTTTAAAGATTTATATAATTCTATGTATTTGCTCGCTGAATTATTCCAAGAATGATCAATTTTTACAATCTCTTTTTGTTTCTCTCTATAGTATTTTTGATTCTCGTAAAATTCAACTCCCCTTTTAATTGAATTATACACATCCTGAACATTTACTTGGTCATGACAGATCCCAAAACCGTCATCACCAATATCGATAATCGTATCCTTAAGTCCTCCAATTCTTCTAACAATCGGAATAAGTCCATATCGTAAGGCATACATTTGATTTAAACCACAAGGTTCTACGCGCGAAGGCATTAATAAAAAGTCTGCTCCTGCATAAATGATATGAGAAAGCTTCTCATCATATCCAATATAGGTGTTATACGAATCAGGAAATTCTTCTTTTACACTTCTCAGTCTATTTTCTACTTGGTGATCACCAGATCCCAATATCAAAATATTCACATCTAAATTACGAAGTGTTTCTAAACATATATCTGGTAAAAGATCAGCACCTTTTTCATACACTAATCTTCCTATAAAAGCAAATAACGGTTTCTCTGCATCCAATCCAAACTCATCACATAACCATTTTTTATTCGCTTTTCTACCAGAAACAATATTCTTATCTCCATAATTTTTTATAATCATTGGGTCCGTTTCTGTATTCCAGATCGTATGATCGATACCATTTAAGATACCAACACATTTATCTTTTTCATGATGCAAAAGACCTTCTAATCCGTTTGCTTTTGATTGTAATTCCTCCATATAACTAGGAGAAACTGTAGTTACTCTCCAAGCACATTTAATTGCTGTAGCTAATGGATTAATACATTGATCCCAATCCAACAACCCTATATTATGCAGATCAAATTGCGGAATATAATCTAATTTATCATAGGAAAACCAACCTTGATACTGTGCATTATGGATGGTGAGAACTGTAGGGATATCTATTAATTCCTGAAAGTCGGGAACTTGAGATACCAAAAAAGGAATCAATCCAGTATGGTGATCATGACAATGAATAACATCAGGTTTTATCTCTTGATTACGAAGCCAAATGAGTATGGCTAATTGAAAAGCAATGAATCTTTCCGTGTCATCATCATAACTGTATACATTTGGACGGAATAATAACTCTTTCTGATATACTAGATATATCTGAAAACCAAATTCTAATGATATTACCTTCTTAATGGTAAAATCATAATGATGTATTCCTAAATTGATTGTTTCGGAAAAGACATCTTCACAAACAAGCTGATGTACCTTATCATTATCGTAATATGGTAGTATTACTTCAGTATTACAATCTAGTTCATTTAAATATTTAGGAAGCGAACCCACCACATCTCCAAGACCACCGACTTTTGCTAAAGGGTAACATTCTAAACTAGTATAAAGTACTTTCATTACTTACTCTTTTCTACTTCTAAAATTATGAAATAGGTCTATTGTTAATAACTTCGATAAGGAGTTTAAATCTATAAAAATCCTGAAAACATTTACCTATAAAAACTTTAAAAAGAATAAGATTTAATAGTAATTTAATAATTATTTAGTGTATTAATTCGCTATTTTATAATAATATGATAATCTTTGAAAATGTGGTGATGGTTAACAACTATTTTTTATTATTTATTAATTGACCGCAAGCCTTTTTTGACAATATACTTAGTCTCTTTAGTCTTGGATTCTGTTTCCCATTGATTGCAGATCTTTGTAACCCATTTTGGTTGTGTTTTACTTGCATCATTTAACCAATTTCCTATTGCATCTCTTACATATTTTGAAGGATCCGATTTTAATGGTTCCAAAACACTTAAAGCTTTTTCTGGAGATTCTTTAAGTTCATCGATTTTTTTCGTCCATACTCCAATAGGTCTTATCGTTTCTACCGCATATCTTCTAATATTCTCATCAGAATTTTTAACCCAATTGGATAATATCATAATAGATTGATCTAAATCCTGAATAATATATTCTTTGGTTGCAAAAATGGCTACTTCTCTTACTCCAAAATGACGATCTGCAGCAAATGGTTTGATCGTATGTAATCTTTCTGTTATAGACATATCAGTCGCCCCATAATACTGCGCCGCCCAACATCTGGGTATATCTGAAATATGATTTGAAAGATAATTTATAATACCTGGATCATTGGTGAGCTGCATAAATGTAGCTCCAATAACCTTGGTATTAGAATTTGCTGTTGGTTTCTTTTGATTAGATACAGCTTCATAAAAACTATCATACCAATTTGATTTATCTAATTCTTCTAATACTAGTTTTAATAAATGTAATTGATCAACTGCTAACCATTCGATCAAATTTGCTGTTTCTATTAAACCTTTATTTAAATACTCCAGAACTTCTGGGTTAAGATCTTTAGTACTTCTCGCTCCTTTTCTTTGTAAAATATGTTCAGGAATCATTCTACTGGTAATCTGTGAAATTGGTTTTAATTCTGCTAACATGGTTGTGTGGTTTAAAGATATGGTTATTATTCGAATTGGTTAAAAACATCTAAATGATACATTTGCATAGTTTCTGGTTTGATAATTTCGAATATTGCAACAGCTTTAGGGTTTTTCATAATATCTTCGGATGCTTTTTTTGCAGCATTAGCATCTCTCCAATATAACAGATCAATAAATTTTCCATCTTCATTACTTGCGGTAGTTCTATCTATAAAACCATCATATAGTTTTATGATATCATTTAAAGAGGTCAAGGCTTCTTTGGCTTGTTTTGTAGAATACTCTGGATTGACTTCAAAGAGCACTACTTCCATGGTGTACGGTTTGTTTTTCATAAGGTGTTGGTTTTGACTAAATATACTTGCGCAGCATAAAAACAGACTAAGCATAACAGTGTGAATTAAGTGATACATGTTTTAATTTTTATCAAAACTAAATACCACATATGACAACCTTATGTCAGTAGGATTACTAGTGTTCTCTATATTTTTTAAAATAATCTTCTAGAGTGAATAATTTTGGAGGAAATATCTCTGAAGTTTCTATAAGATTTACAATACGATCCGTTCGGAATTCTCGATAATCATTACGTAATCTACAGAAAGCAATCATTACCCAAATAGTATTAGTAAAATATACCCCTAAAGGCTCTACAGTTCTTTTTGTAAATTCTTGAGAAGCCGCAGTGTACTGAATTTCTAAAACCCTTAAATCTGTAATCGCTTGTTGTATTACCGATAAATAGGTGCTTTCTGGTGATTTCCTAAAAGGCGGACTTACAATCCTTTGTTCTAGTAATTCTAATTTTTCCTTTTGCGAAGTGTTTAAAATTGCTTTTACTTTTTCTACCACTTCATTATAATCCGCGATTAAAGATGCATCATTATTAGTCTCTATAATCTTAGCAGCTGTGATTAAAGCATTCGCCTCTTTTTCTGTAAACATAATGGGCGGTAATGAATATCCATCTACTAAGTAATATCCCGTTCCTGCTTCAGCGCCAATAGGCACTCCTGCATCGGACAAGGCTAGCATGTCTCTATAAATAGTACGTATACTTACATCAAATTTATCCGCTAAATCAGCAGCTTGCACTATTTTTTTGGATTGTAGTTTTACTAAAATCGCAGTTAATCGATGTAATCTTTTCATTATGAAACTTATTCTGGAGTTTCACCTTCTTCATCAGAAGAGTGTTCAATTTCACTAAGATCTGTCGTAGTATCCATAATATAAGCAACTTCTGCATTGGCAGCTTCCTCTATTTGTTCTGGAGTTAACTCATCTTCATTCGTACTCTTATCGCGGATCATTCCACCGGTCATAATCAAACTTGTTCCTATTATTACAAATAACAAAATACCAGGTTCAAATCCAGGGATAATAGCTTCTGCTGGAATTGCATAAAATAATAAAACAGTTATTAAACCTCTGGGAGCAATAAACAACTGTGGTGATATATCTTTACCTACAAATATTCTCAATAGTACATATCGTATTGCGTAAATGGATATAATTATCAATATGCTTATCAGCGCTACTTTCAAATTTAACAGCGAAGATAATGTTATTGTAATTCCAAAAATTACGAAAAACAATGTTCTTACCACAAAGGCTGTTTCTGCGGTAATTACATGTAGCTCATGATATATAGCCTTGGCCTTTTCATAGTCTAGGAGGTTTTCCAATTTCCACTGAAAAAACAGTTTCATATTGGCTATAACCAATCCAAAAATTAGAATGATAATAAGCGATGATAAATGCATCTTCTTTCCTAATCCATATAATAACAATAGTACTGCAATCAATAAGAACAGTTTTACCTGACTCTTAATTTTTTGAAAAATTAAAATGATACCGTAACTAGCTATCAACGAAATGATGATGGTAAGGATTAGGTTAAATGCAAAACCTGCCACGCCCGCATCCTCGGCAGGATTTAACTTTCCTGTTAAGAAATAGAACATCATGATTCCCAGAATATCCGAAAATGTACTTTCATATACATGAAATTCTTTTTTTGCTTCTGATAATCCCGCAACACTAGGAATTATAATCGCACTAGATAAAATAGACAATGGTGTAGCGTATAACAATGCAGATTGCATTGTCATACCGTCAATTAACGCTTTTAAAACAACAGCCGCAACATAAGCCGAAGCCACTAAACCTATTAAGGCAATAGCTAAGGATTTTAAAATAGGAACCAATTTTTCCCGTTTTAATTTTAATTCCAAAGCAGCTTCTAAAACGATCATTATTAGCCCAATAATTCCTAAAACTTCTAACATTGGAAAGAAATTAAAAGAACCTTCACCAAATGCTTTGATCGCATACTGGATAACAACTCCCAATATAATAAGCATTAAAACTGCCGGTATTTTGGTTTTTTTTGCTATTCCATTAAAAATAAAAGATAAAATAAGTACTAAAGATACTTCTATAATCAGGTTATAAGAAGAAAAAATTTCCATTGGTTGGTTTAGGTTGTTTAAGATTGCTTCGGAAAAGATAGTAAAATAATTTCACCTACTTCACGTACTATTTTTTTAAAGAATGACTTAATAAATTTTTAACGTATTACCTATCCTAAAAAGTGTATTTTACCAAAACTATTCGCAAAAAATAAAGCAAATGTCTAATCAAGGATTGATAATTGAAGAACGTAGCCGTGATATTGGTGATTTTCTAGTAGGAAGATTAATACCATTTAGAAAAAAAAGAATGGTTGGTCCTTTTATATTTATTGATCATATGGGTCCTACTATTATTAAAAACGGAAAATATATGGATGTTGATCAACATCCACATATCGGATTATCAACGTTAACGTATTTACTAGACGGCGAAATTATGCATAAGGATAGTATTGGTACGAACCAGCGTATTTCTCCTGGCTCGGTAAATTGGATGGTTGCCGGAAAAGGTGTAACTCATACCGAAAGAACTCCAGATGATATGAGAGATGGTACAGAGTTTTTAGCACATGGATATCAAATTTGGGTTGCATTACCTAAACACCTGGAAGAAATAGAACCAGAATTTCATCATATAGATAAAAAAGAACTTCCTTATTGGAATGACCATGATACAGAATTTAGATTAATTGCAGGAAAAGGATATGGAAAACAATCTCCGCTACCAGTGCATTCAGAACTTTTTATGATTGAAATAAAAAGTACAGAACGATATGAGCTGCAAATAAAAGGTGAATTAAAAGGTGAAATAGGGATTTGTATAGTAGAAGGTGAAATAGGTGCTTGTGATTCCATTATTGGAAAAGGAAATATGCTAGTGTCCAAAATTGAAGACACCTGCTCTATAGTATTAGAACCGCACACCCATGTTTTATTATTTGGTGGTGAGCCGTTTCCTGAAGAAAGGCATATTTACTGGAATTTTGTTTCTTCGAGTAAAGATCGATTAGAAGAAGCAAAAGAAAAATGGAGAAACAAACAATTCCCAAAAGTCAATGGTGATGATACTTATGTAGTTATGCCAGAATAAATAACTAACCTGCAGCTAATTCGCGTCTTATATCTTTCAAGCTTTTGTTGGTGTTTACCAATTCTAAAATGATTTCTTTACGAAATTCATCTAGATCATCATAGTCATAGTATTTTGCCCATTTGTGATCTTCCAAAAGCGTTTTAATCTGTTTTATTAGTTTACGGGTTGCATCTACAGGTCTTATTATAGCTATTTGATCATAATCAGGATTGTCCTTGTGCTTGTAACTAACAGTTTTGGTTTCGAAATTAACAGATACATAGTAGGCATCAACATCCTCACTCAGGTTTTCTCTAAAGTCTGTCCAATCGGCGTAACCTAATCTAAGGTCATCAATTTCTACAGGTATTTCGGATACTAATCGCCAGTTACATTTAGCAGCTCTTCCCCAATGATTCGACAATCGATAAACACCGTTTGTAGTATAATAATAGGTACTACCTGATTCACTGCGATAATGTGGTTTTCTCCTAGATATTTCTCTTAATCGAACTCCTCTAAAAACACAGTATGTATTCTTAAAAAAGTTATTTCTGGTAAATTTCTTTACTTTCGCTACTTGTTCTTCCAATGACTTTAATTTTTCCGAGAGCAAAGAAATTATTTTTTGAGAAGAAAAGAAAAACAAGTTTTTAACAGCATATTGTTAGAAAATTAAATACTCATTTCTAAATATGTTAATTCATGCAGGGTTATTTTTTTTACCAAAAATTAAAAACATACAATAACCGGCTACATTTCCTATAAAAATCCCAATATAATGTGGTACAGCGAAAAAAGCTTCATACCACCAACCTATTCTTTTTCCGAATTTTCTAGTACACGCTCTTCCTATATAAGACATTCTCCACCAATGGATTGTTTTTTTTCCATCACGACCATCACGATATACTTCTTTGCCTGTTGTATATACACATCTTAAGTGTCCTCGTAAACTGCATTGATCTACAATTGCAAATTCTCCCATTGAATTCTTTTGCTTTTCAATTTTGTTTCCCATCTGGTAAAAATTTTATTTCAAAATATCAATTTATTTTCCATAAGTAGCGAAATACTCCAGATCACTTTTATATTGTGAAGATCCTAACTCTTGTCTATCAAGAAAAGACCATATCTCTTCACTTTTCATTTGATCCACTTTCTCATTAGCAAATAGATCTGGAAAAAGAATCATCAATTTGTTCTGAATGTAAGCCGTAAACTTTATCAGATCCTTACAATATACGGATACATTGTCAAAACCATTTTCTTTTTTAAATCGATGTACCAATCTTCCACCTTGGCATATTTCCATAATAGGACAACTAAGACATTTTGAATTTAATTTTGTTGTACTATCCTCAAAATACAATTTCCCTAGTGGTGATTTTTTAATATCCGAAAAATTATGAGTATTAATATTCATACCTGTTTTCGTAAAGCCATGCCCGCATGCTTTTAAAGAATCAATTGCTTCAATTTCTCCGTTAGTCTCGATTACCAATACTGTAGATTCATTATTAGTATGCTCCGTAGTTCCTAAAAGTCGATTTATTAAACCAGCAAACATGGGTATCTGATATCTTTCTGAATCTTCTATCCAAAGATCAAATAGTTGAATCAACCAATCTGCCATAATCGTTTTTGTTTTATCGAAAGGAAATGTATCATGTGTAAAATCAGGAATTAAAAAGTTAACCGAATTTACATTCATATCTTTAAAACTATTATAAATGTATTGAGGATCCTCTTCTACATTGATTACACATACTGTGTCAGCGTATCCTATATGTTCTTTTAGTATTTGGACTGATTTAAAAACACGATCATAACTTCCTTTTCCTTTATGATCTTTTCGATACATATCATGAGCTTTTTTTGTCCCATCTACACTAACACTAGGATAAATATTTAATTCTCTAAACAAAGAACACCACGATTTATCGATCAAAACTCCGTTCGTTTGTATATCATATTTAAAGATTACGTCGGATAGTTGTTGATTTAATTTGTTTGCCTTTTTAATAAAATAACTGTAAAACTTTTTATCTATCAATAAAGGTTCTCCTCCATGAAAGATAAATGAAAACTCTTTCTTTTTATATTTAAGGATATATTGTTTTGTTTTATCCAAAATTTCATCAACTAGCTCATAGGACATGAATTTTGGTTGCTGTTTATATGTAGTATCACCAAGATTATACATAAAACAATAGGAGCAATTAAGATTACATCTGCTTGCTACTTTTAGAATTAGCGCATCGAATTTCATAAAGATATTTTAATTAGAATCAATAGGTGCGAAAAATGTACTAAGCGAAGCATAGTGATGAAAATGTACAAGTTTACTATACTCCGCCTAGTTATACGTAGATTGAAAAACCTACAGTAAGTTCTTAATACGAAACCATATCGTATATACTATCGGTGATGTGCAGGTGTTTCTATAGCTGTTGCCACACAACGTCCTAATGTTTCTGACCAAACTTGACCTTCTGCACATCTTCTACCGCCACTGGTTGGGTAATAGATGATATCTGGTATATTATTTTCTGCACCTCCAAGAATTGCTTTCATGTTTTGAAGTTCTTTTGAAGAAAATTTATCCAAGCCCTTGCGTATTAAAAATACTTTTTTCATTGTATTGAATGTTTAGATTTTGCCTACTCTATATGATTTTCGGCGGCCTCATGATTAGTGTGTGCCCACGCGCGCAAATGGACATTACAACATTAAATACACAAAGGATGATTTTGTTACCCTTCTTCGGGAAAAATATTTTATTTGATATAGTAATTTGAATTGATATTGAGGAAGATATAAGTATATAAAAAGAACAATTTAAATATCAAATAGATTATACTACGCCTAAATATACCCAATATCCATTTTCCTTAATAAACTTAGAATTTTCATGAATACACTGTAATGATCCATTTTCGAAGTAAAATGCTTTGAATTCGACCGTACCTTCTGAATCATTTTGAAGACCTTCTTTTGTATTCAAAACTTCCAACTTTACCCATTGAACAGATTTAGCCCATTTTACTGTAGATTTCTTTTCTCTAGCAGAAGGACGTGTTGTACTATGATGACTATGTTGCAAATAATCTCCATTTGCAACGACAAAAGCACTATAACGAGATCGCATTAAAGATTCTGCAGTTAGAGCATTAGTTATATCTAAATGAATTTTATGACAACAAGCCTTGAATGAATCCAACTTTCCGCAATAACAGTTATTCATTCTTTATGAGTTTTCTTTAGATTGGTTTACTCTATTTACAATTTCTTTTAACCTTGCAACCCTCAATTCTTTCTCTTTTCGCAATTTGTTCTTTTTGCGATCCATGAGTTTTTTATGCTTTGCTTTATTGAGAGTATTTTTTGCTTTTCCCTTTTTAGGCATTATTTGAAGGTTTATGTTGCAAAAATAACAAAAGCATTTCTAAAGATTAAATTAAACAAAAGAGCGTTCAATTATCATAAAATAAACTGAATTACAACTATTTACTAGTAATAAATGGGGAATTTTTAATTTTTTACACTTTTTTATTTGATTTATTACGGTTTTTCCGTAGTTTAGTCTTGCCTTAAATCTTTAAAACCATTGCTTATGCATAAAACTACTCTTGAGAAGCGATTTAATTCGCAAAATTTAGCAGAAAAATATCGTCATGTTTGGAACAAAGGTATTCACCTTTTTTCGATCAATGATGCCAATAGAGACTTCTATTACAGTGTTTTTTACATTGACTTTCTATTCGCGGAAATTATATATAACAAATTAAATGGTGAAATAATCACTATTAAAAGTTTTACAGATAAAGCAAAACTAATGTATTACCTAAGAGAAGATTTTAGTTAGCCATATATTATTATTGAGTATATGAATGCAGTAATCTTAGTTTAGTTTCTAGATTAGAACATTTTGCCCCAACAATTGTCGAAGTCTGATTTTTAAGTGATTAAATGATTAGTTAATTAGTTAGTTAGTTCACCAAACGCTCTGTATTTCATATGCTCATTAATAATGAGATAAAAACATTTATCCAAAACTATTGTAACATATAACTCAACTATTATATACATCGTCGTAAATACCCAAGAAACGTTCATGATACTGATACAAAAGTTCATGAGCGTTTTGCTTTTTAATAGAAGTAAATCCTATTTCTTTTTAATCATGAATTATTTGGATTTATAGAACATATTCAGAACTAGTCCAGTAATCACCATAACCGTTCCTAGTACGCTAAGAATTGGATAATTATCTCCAAAAATAAATACTCCAGCAATCATGGTAAATATTACTTCCATATATTTCAGAGAAACAACTTTATTAGTCGCTTGTGATTGAAATGCTTTTGTCATAAAAAGCTGTCCAAAATAACCAAAGACTCCTAAACTTAATAACAATGCCCACTCTGCTCCTTGAGGTGTTTTAGTCCATTGAAATATGGATAATATCCCGCCCAAAACCGTAGATATCCACATAAAATAATTAACAATAACTACTGGATGATCTCTTAAACCGATTTTATTTATTAATACATAAACAAAACCACTAAACAAGGCGGATAAAACAATTAATAATAATCCGAAAGAATTAATCTCTGTATCAAAACCTTTTATAATTAAAACACCACTAAAAGCAATTAAAAAGAAAAGCCATTGAATATGCTTTACTTTTTCCTTTAAAAATAAGACGGCCAATAAAGTTGCAAAAATTGGAGAAAGATATCTTAAAGATACTGCTGATCCTATTTTAAGATATTCTACAGACATAAAAAAAAGTCCCATAGATGTTACTCCTGCTAATCCACGTAGTATCAACCATTTTTTCTGATTCCCTAATATAGGAATCTTGTGATGTAGCAAAAAAGGCATTGTAAAAAACAATGTTCCTATAGATCTAAAAAAAACTAATTGATACGCACTAAAACCTTCTAAATACTTAACGAGCAGATTCATTACAGTAAATGAAATTGTGCTAAGAATCATAAAATAAATTGCCTTCTTCAAATATTCTCCACTTTAAAAATTTGAAACTATTTTTTATCTGGTTTTAGAGTTCAAATATAGAATTAGTTCATAGATAATCCTTTAAAACATAAATGCATTATTCTTAAAAAATGGATCTTAAATAAGAAGAGTTATAATTTTATGGAGCGGTTTTTGTATAATTAATAATAAGAAAAACAATGATTTTATATATTTTGAGTTATTAATAAAACCGGTTAAAAGTTGATATTAGATTATTTTTATTAATTTTAACTACTATTTAAGTCCCTCAAATCCCTATGAAGAACGTACTCCTACTGTTGGTATTACTTGCCAATCAGTGTATTTACAGTCAAGTATACACTATTCAAGACGCAGGTGAAAAATTCCCTATTTCTTATGCGACAATTTCATTTGGTAATGGAAATGGACTCTTTGCGGATGAAGACGGAGTATTTGAGTTTTCAAAAAAACGATACAAGGATATTGATTCTATCTATATTTCTGCTTTAGGGTATAAAGAAAAAGGAATTAGCACAAAAAATTTACCGAAAATAATAGAGTTAACACCAGACGTAGCACAATTACAAGAAGTTGTAGTAAAAGCCGAAAATTTAGGTAGATATAAAACAAAAAGGAAAGGATCCAAAATACACGACGATTATTTTAAATGTTGGTTACCTACAGTAGAATCTGAAATTGCGGTGTTCTTTCGACGAGATCCGTTAAAATCAACTAAAATTGCATCCGTTTACTTACCCGTAATGATGGAATCTTCTAGAGGATCTTCTGGTAGGAAGCAAGCATTCTCTACCTTGTTTAAAATGCAATTTTATAGGAATGATAATGGGTTTCCAGGAAAACGATTAGCAGGTGATGATATTATTTTTAGAATCACTAATGATGATAAAACGAATTTCGAACTTGATATTTTAGAACATAAAGTTTTTATTCCCAAAAATGGTGTTTTTGTTTCTATTCAAGTTTTGGGTTACACCGATAAAAATGGAAAACTACAGCATACTAAAAAATATCATGAAGTCGAAACTCGTAAAGGTATCGTAAAAGTGTCCACTACATTTAGGCCTTTGCTACCGTTTACCAATAAAATTGAAGATAATATCACATTCACAAGGAGAATATTTTTTAAAAATAGAACTTGGCAACGGTTTGATGAGAAATACAGCGAAAATAATATGCTCATTCAAAAAGGATTTATGAACTATGGAATGGGCTTAAAAATGCATGTATATGAAAAATAAACCTTATTTTACTTAGTCTAGAAAAGATCTCTTTTTATTGTATTGTACGGCTACTTCCATGGATTTTTTCTGAATGGTTTTATGCTCTGTAAAATCTACAGCGTCTTCGATATTCAGGAAATTATGTTGAGCACCCAAATTATCCGTAAAACCTGATCTTTTCAAAAAATCACGAACAGGTCCAATTGTTCCAGAAATTAGTAATTGTATTCCTTGATCTTGTAAATAACGATGAACATCTTCTAGTATATGCAGCCCTGTACTGTCTATATCATGAATATTAGTACTATCCAAAATCAAAAATTCTGGCGATTCGTCTCTTTTCTTTATCTGTTGAATCATCGCTTCCTTAAAATAACTCGTATTGGCAAAATACAATTGATCATCGAATCTTATAATCAAGTATTTCGAAGATCTTTTAGCATCCGGAAATCTTTTAATATTTCTATAATAATTAGTATTCGGGATATTTACTAATTCTGCAATATGCGGTCTAGAACTATAATACTGTAAGAAAATATATGACAAAATAACACCAATAAAGATCCCCTTCTCTACTCCAAAAACAAGTGTTCCTAGAAAGGTAATAAACATAACTATAAATTCTCTTCTTCTTAATTTGAGAAGGTACTTTGCTTCAGAAATATTGATTAAACCAAATACAGAAACTAATATGATCGAAGCTAAAACCGCTTTGGGAATGTAATAGAAAAAAGAAGTTAGAAACAATAAAGAAATTACTACCATAAAGGCGGTAATTATAGACGAAACTGTAGTTTTTCCGCCTGCTTCGTCATTAATAGCAGATCTACTATAACTTCCTGATGATGGAATCGCTTGAAAAAAAGCACCTATCACCTTAGCAATACCTAAGGCTAATAATTCTTGATTAGGATTTACGGTATGATCACGATTTTTCATCTCCAGTGATTTTGCGATCCCTATGCTTCCTACGTATCCAATAAATGTAACCGTCAAAACAGAAGGAATCAAAGCAATCATAGAATCATAATTCATATCAGGAATACTAAAAGAAGGCAGTCCTTTGGGCACATCCTCAATAACTGAAAGTCCTAAATTTTGTAAATCAAAAATTATTGTAATAACCGTTGTAACCACCAAGACAAATAAAGCTCCCGGAAAAGATCTTTTCCATTTCTTAAGAACTAACATCACAAAAATAGATCCTAAACACATTCCTAATGTAATAAAGTTCACGGAAGAAATATGTTGCACTGCATACCATAAGGATTGATGCACATAATCAAAATTAGGAATTTTGATACCCAACGACTCACCAAGCTGTGATATGATAATAATAATGGCTGCTGCAGAAATAAATCCAGAAATCACGGGTTGGGAAATAAGATTTACTAAAAACCCCATTCGCAATAAACTCAATATTATTTGTAATAAACCGATTAACAAACCTGAGAAAATTACCAAATTGGTAAACTCATCTGTAAAAGGAGTCGCTATCTGGCTCACTCCGCTCATTACTAATATTGCTGTTACCGCAACAGGACCAATACTTAACTGTCTGGAGGTTCCAAATAATGCATAGACAATCAATGGAATAAGACAGGCATATAATCCAAAAATTGGAGGAGTTCCCATTAACAATGCGTATGCAATCGCCTGCGGAATAAGAATAACTCCTACCGTAACCCCTGCTACTACATCAGCACCAAAAGTGCCCTTTTTATAGCCTTTAACTGCTTCTGAAATTGGAAGTATTTTGTGGATATTTTTAACGTCTATTTTGGTTTTTGTTTGCTACTGTAAATCTACAACAGTTTACGATTTTATGCCAATTGATTTTAAAAAAGCAATTATATTTTATGGTTTTATTTATTTTTGAAGTGTAATAAAAACTAATGAACGATACATTACTTTTAATTATTCTAGCATTGATTGGCTTCTTTGCCGGAGTTATTAACACCATTGCGGGAGGAGGATCTTTACTTACATTACCAATGCTTATTTTTATGGGGTTACCACCTGCAGTAGCAAACGGAACCAACCGCATTGGTATTTTTATACAAAGTATTACATCCGTTGCTGGATTTAAAAGCAAAGGAATAAAACCTTCTATTTTAAGTGTTTATTTGGGTATATCTGCATTAATCGGATCTTTAATAGGTGCAAAAATTGCGATTGATATCAAAGGTGAAACGTTTAATAGAATATTGGCGATTATTATGCTAATCGTAGTTCTATTTATGGTTTTTAAGCCCAAAGTTGATCTTGCCAATATTGCTGAACGCACCCAAGGAAAGTATAAGTTGCTATCCATAGTAGTTTTTTTTATCATCGGCATTTATGGAGGTTTCATTCAAGCAGGAGTTGGGATATTCATTCTTTTAGCATTAACCTCTATTAACCGCTTAAACCTTGTAAGTTCAAATGCCGTAAAAGCATTAGTCGTTTTTATCTACACTATTGGCGCACTAGCAATTTTTGCTCTTAATGATCAAATCGATTATTTATATGGTCTTGTCCTAGCATTGGGAAATGCTTCTGGTGGTTGGATTGGAAGTAGATGGTCTGTTAAAAAAGGGGACGGTATTGTAAAGGTATTTTTAGTGGTGATGGTTATTGCCATGGCAATTAAATTATGGATAGATAGTTAATCTTACATTAAAATGTTTTCGATTCTATGCTCATTTTATACCTTGTTGAGATAACTAAACCTTAAAAGTTTATGAAATACTATATAACACATCCCCTATTATTAGTTTTCACTATATTTCTTTTTAGTTGCAATTCTAATACCAAAGAAAAAAATAAAGATAATAACGTTCCTACTGATGTTGCTGAGAATAATACTAAACCAATTTCTGATTTGAAAATTATTCCTATTCAACATGCTACTACGGTTCTGGAATACAAGGAGCACACCATTTATATTGATCCTACTGGTGGTCTTAACGCATTCAAAAATCAAAAAGAACCTACAATTGTATTAATTACGGATATTCATGGAGATCATATGAATATTGAAACCTTAGATAGCTTGGATTTATCTAAATCTAAAATTGTAGTGCCACAAGCAGTAGCGGAGAAGCTTCCTGCAAATTATACCAAACATCTGTTGATTCTAAATAATGGTGAAACAACAGAGGTAAATGGTATTTCTATTGAAGCTATACCAATGTATAATTTAAGAGAAGAAGCTCTAAAGTTTCATAATAAAGGAAGAGGAAATGGTTACGTTATTACATTGGGTGGAGAAAGACTATATTTTTCTGGTGATACCGAAGATATTCCTGAGATGAGAGCTCTAAAAAATATTGACAAAGCTTTTGTTTGTATGAACCTTCCTTACACCATGACAGTAGAAAGTGCTGCAGATGCGGTTTTAACTTTTAAACCAAAACAAATATATCCCTATCATTATAGAGGAACTCAAGGTTTAAGCGACGTATCAAAATTCAAAGAAATTGTAAATACTGGTAATAAAGAAATAGAAGTAGTTCAATTAGATTGGTATCCCGATATAAAGTAAATACTCTTAGGAATTAATTATTGCTTTTTAACCCTAACTGCATTTAATCCTTTTAGTCCCATTTCTAATTCAAAAGTAACTTTATCTCCTTCTCTTACTTCTTGCATTAGACCGTTGACATGAACAAAATATTTCTCTTGTGATTCTTGTTCTGTTATAAAACCATAACCTTTAGATTCATTAAAAAAAGCTACTCTACCCTTTTTTATTGGATCCTCTTCTACATGCTCTTTTTTAGGAATCGCTATTTCTATATTTTCAGCCTTTATCTTTTTCTTCTTGGAAAGATCTGGAGGCGTATCAGAAAGATGTCCATTTTCATCGACGTAAGCAATCATATTATCAAAACCACTACCCTTTTTCGAATTTGCTCTACGTTCTTCCTTCTTTTTTTGTTTTTCCTCTCGTTTTTTTAACTTCTTTTTTTCTTTTTCAATCTTACTAAAAGTCTGTTGTGATCTACCCATATCATTTTTTTAAAGTATTTTACAAGTCATCGAAATACTTAACAGAAAATTATACAAGGGTTAATGACATCACCTAATAATTGGTCTCATTAGCGGTAGAAACGACGAAGTATAAAATTTATAATTATACTTATAAGCTTACAAAGATATACTATACACATGAATTAAAGGTTATTCTAAAGAATTAAAACCATATTTTTTAATAAACAATGTTTTTCTTATCGTTCTCTAAAGCGATGTATTTCTGTACTGGACAACATTCTACTTGTAAATGCAGGACATCTTCTTAATGCTGCTCTAGTTTCTGAACTTCTTTGCAAATCTGATGATCTATCTCCATATAGATGCACTGCAGGAGACATGCTACTATAACATATAAAATACATATATGCATTACAAAGAGCTTCTAATCTTCCTGGATTCCTAGATACTCTGGTATTAGATAATGTTTCTCTATCCGCTGCGGAGAAATAGCGATAACTAATTTTACCCGAATGGGTCATCACATGACCAATTTCATGCATTAGAGTTGGTATTATTCGGAGATTTTGATTTCTCCATAATGCGCCATAGGTTATTATTATACCATCACGCTCATCAAAAAAATCAGTAGTACGGTCATCATAAATTGGATTTAAACCACCAGTATATCTTTCAGAATTTCCTCTTCCTGCAGAATTTGAAAATATAATACCTTCTGGTTTTCGTTGTTTTAGCCACCTTAAATGACCAGAAGGAATTAAATCCAAGGTATTTTCTACAATAGAAACATCCGACAATCGAACACGATAAATATTGATATTAACATGATTTCTAGAGGTATACATTATATTAACCAAATCTTCATTAGAAATACTCTGGTAATAGCCTCTAACAGGATCACTTTCCCAATTTTCTAGTAGATTAGGACCAAAATAATTCGGTTCTTGGTTTCTTCTTCTTCCTGAAGCATACCCTCCAACTATAATATCTTGCCGGTAAGGCTGTCCAATAAATTGAATTGACATAATAACAACTATTTAAAAATAATAAATCACATCTGATTATTAATTAGTTATAAAATGTTTATAAAAGTAAACATGATCGCTTTAAACATTCTATAATCATAACTACATTTGATGCTAGTAATTAAAAATATTTTATCTGCTATAGGTATTTGTTTCACCACTATCTCTATGAATAACCACAAGCACTTTAAAATTTATAAACCATACGGATATCTTAGTCAGTTTGTAAATAATGGTCAAAAACAAAATTCAAAACGATTATTAGGTGAATTATACGATTTCCCGTCGGGTAGTATGTCTATTGGTAGGTTAGATGAAAAATCAGAAGGGCTTTTATTAATTACTACCGATGGTAAAATAAGCAACTATATATGCAGTAGTGGTATTGAAAAAGAATATTATGCGCAAGTAGATGGTGCTATTACAGATGAAGCCATTGCAGCATTACAGAATGGAGTAGAAATTGGTTTCGATGGAAAAAAATATATGACTAATCCCTGTAAAGCTTTTAAAATAAAATCAGTTCCTAATTTTCCAGAAAGATCAAAAAAAATACGAGATGATCGACACGGGCCAACTAGCTGGATATCCATTATATTACAAGAAGGTAAATTTCGACAAGTTAGAAAAATGACATCCGCTGTTGGTTTCCCTACATTGCGTCTAGTTAGAGTTCGAATAGGAAGTATTCATTTAAATCAAATGGGTATTGGTGAGATCATAGAAATAGACACATCTACCATCACATCTGATTAATTTATATTATACACGTATAACTTTGAAACCTTTGTATATTTTATTCATTTAATAGTCGTTGAAACTCTTCCAAAAATAGTCCAACATGGTATCCATCCATTAGAGCATGGTTTACATGTACAGAAATTGGCAAACTAATCTTATCATTTTCTTTAGTATATTTCCCAAAAGAAATTTTTGGGACACTATCTCTGTATGTAAAATGTCTTGCATGAGAGATACTACTAAAATTGTACCAAGGAATTGAAGAAATATGTAAGCTATCTAGTCTTTTGGCATCATCATTATGACGTAATCCTATTGAATTCTTTACTGCTTCTATTTCTTTTTGCCCATTGTGAACAAATACTTTAAAATCAGAATGATATTCTATAAAAGAAAAACCAAAAGTATGATCTTCTCTTCCAATCGTAGAAGAAGCATGTACTTGATCATACTCATATACTTCTCCATCTTCGATTCTATATCTAAAAGGTTTTATGTTGTTGGCTGCCTTTACCGCTTTATGTAAGTAATACAAAAAATAAGAATAATTATGATCTTTTACCGTTTGATAACCTTTTGAAAAATCAATATTAGATACAATTCCAAAAAAAGGCTCATCGAAACCATTAAAGAAGTCAAAGTGTTCTTTTCTGTTCCAAGTAGAAAGATCTAATTTTGTTTTTGTCATTACAAATAGTGTAGTAATTCTTTAGAATGCGTTAAACTTTTAAAATTAGGGTGATCAATGGTTCCATTATGAACTTCGTGCGCCCAAGTTGTATGAAAAGGAATATGGAAAGCATGCGCTCCTATATTTAACACTGGTAAAATATCAGACTTAAGAGAATTACCTACCATTAAAAATTCCGACTTGTCAATATCTAAGTGATCTACCAATTTCTGATATTGTTTTTCAGTCTTATCGGATACAATTTCTATATGATGAAAATACTTTTCCAAACCTGATTTTATCAACTTTCGTTCTTGGTCAAGTAAATCCCCTTTAGTAGCCATTACTAAACGATATTTCTTTGATAAATATTCTAAAGTTTCTTCAATACCTTCAATTAATTCCACTGGTTCTTGCAACATTTTTTTTCCTCTTTCTATGAGTGTTTCAACCAGTGAAATATCCATGTTCCCATTCGTTATTCTGATAGCAGCCTCGATTAACGAAAGTGTAAACGGCTTAATACCATATCCATACAAACCAAGGTTTTGCATTTCTATCTCAAAGAGTAATTTATTTGCTTCTTCCTTTGGAAGATGTGCTGACACTAATTCGCAAAAATCCTCTTCTGCCTTTCGAAAAAAGGTTTCATTTACCCATAAGGTATCATCGGCATCAAACGCAATTACTTTTATATTACTTAACATTTGGTATTATAATATTGAATTAAAGGTTCCAGAGACTCTATTCTATCTCCAAAATAACCATCATCAATTTTCGAAATTACATCAGGACAATCACCAAAATATTCTTTCAATTGATTTCTAATTTTCTTGAATTTTAATCTTGATCGGACCTGAGTAACTTCCGCTTCTCCTTCTTTACATATAAAATAAATAGAATAAACGGACACTGCATCAGTTCCAAAAGCACTAGATCCCGATTCCCTCGAAATATAATAGCATTCAACTTTTCCAGATATTGCTTTTGTTAGTCGTAGTGTTCTATCTGTGCCTTTTAACTGCTTTAAAACATACAAACCTTTATCATACTCCTTTCTACTTTCAAAATTTAAGACCGTTTTTAAATGTTTGTATTTATACGTCTTCTTTTCGTTGGACTCAGCATTTCTAAAAATAAGTCTATTTAAATCCCAAACAACTACTTTTCCTCTTATTTCTGTACCATCTTTAAAAACTAAAAGATGAGGATATTCTTCTTGTGCAGAAATTTCTAAGGAGAATAATACAAATAGAACTACACCTAAAATTCGTTTAATCATAAACGTCTATTATCTAACAAGCTTTTTATACTTAATACGTTTTGGCATTAGATCACCTCCTAAACGTTTCTTCTTATTCTCTTCATAATCAGAGAAACTTCCTTCGAAGAAGTATACTTGTGAATCCCCTTCGAAAGCTAAAATATGAGTACATATACGATCTAAAAACCAACGATCGTGAGAAATAACAACTGCACATCCTGCAAAGTTCTCCAAACCTTCCTCAAGAGCTCTTAATGTATTAACATCAAGGTCGTTAGTAGGCTCATCTAAAAGTAGCACATTACCTTCTTCTTTTAAGGTCATTGCTAGATGTAGCCTATTTCGTTCTCCACCAGAAAGTGTAGAAACTTTCTTATTTTGCTCACTACCTCCAAAATTAAATCGACTTAGGTAAGCTCTAGAGTTCACTTCTCTTCCTCCCATCATTACTAAATCCTGTTCGTCACTAAAGTTTTGCCAAATAGATTTTTCAGGATCTATATTCGCATGTGATTGATCAACATAAGCAAGTTTAGCGGTTTCTCCTACACTAAAAGTTCCTTTATCAGGAGTTTCTTCTCCCATGATCATTCTAAAAATAGTAGTTTTACCAGCACCATTAGGACCTATAATACCAACAATTCCCGCTTGTGGTAATTTAAAATTAAGATCTTCATACAACAGTTTATCTCCATAGGCTTTACTAATTCCTGTTGCCTCAATCACATTAGTTCCTAATCTAGGCCCGTTAGGGATATAAATCTCTAATTTTTCGTCAAGCTGCTTTTGATCTTGACTCATTAATTTATCGTAATTCTTTAAACGCGCTTTTTGTTTGGTTTGCCTTCCTTTTGTTCCCTGACGTACCCACTCTAACTCACGTTCTAATGTTTTCTGTCGTTTAGAAGCCGACTTACTTTCTTGCGCAAGACGTTTTGATTTTTGATCCAACCAAGATGAGTAATTCCCTTTCCATGGAATACCTTCTCCTCTATCCAATTCTAAAATCCAACCTGCCACATTATCTAGGAAATATCTATCGTGAGTAACTGCAATAACAGTACCTTTATATTGTGCCAAATGATGTTCTAACCAATGAACAGATTCTGCATCTAAGTGGTTGGTAGGTTCGTCTAAAAGCAATACATCTGGTTCTTTTAGTAATAATCGACATAGTGCTACCCTTCTTCGTTCTCCACCTGATAATACTTCGATTTTCTTATCTGGTTCTGGAGTTCTTAGGGCATCCATCGCAATCTCTAGTTTGGTATCAAGTTCCCATCCGTTTCCTGCATCAATTTTATCCTGTAGTACAGCTTGACGATCCATTAGCTTTTGCATTTTGTCAGCATCACTATACACTTCTTCAAGACCAAACATATCATTGATCTTATTATATTCATCCAACACAGCAACCATTTCTGCAGCACCTTCTTTTACTACCTCTAATACGGTTTTATTTGGATCTAATTGTGGTTCTTGTTCTAGATAGCCTACAGAATAATCTGAAGAAAACACAACATCACCTTGATAATTTTTATCAATTCCAGCAATAATTTTTAATAGTGTAGATTTTCCCGAACCGTTCAATCCAAGAATACCAATCTTTGCACCATAGAAAAAACTTAGATAAATATTTTTTAAAACTGGAGTATTTGCGCTTTTATACGTTTTTGTAACTCCAGACATAGAAAAGATAATTTTTTTATCGTCTGACATAAGCCCTAAATTTTAAGAATACTATTGTTATATATTTTGCGTCGAGAAAAGAATGTTAAACTCTACCTTTTAAAGCATTAAAAACCCAAGCATTAGCAAGAAATCCTACTCCAACTGCAGCAAATCCCCATCCAGAAACATGACGATACCTAAATGCACCTAATGCGATTAATCCTAATCCTACTATAACCATTATAAAGGTAGCCCAAGCTAATACCGTATTTTTATTCATTCCCATAAATCACAAGTTATTTAGTTAAATAGTTTTGATCTCTAAAATCAAAAACAGCATACAAATATCGTCAATTTATCATCAAAAAATAGCTTTTTTACAACTTCTTGACTTCTGTAATCATCTTATTCTTTGGTAAACAAACACTTATGTATTCTTACTAATTAAAATAGGGGCTTATAAAATCATAAACCCCTACTTTTTATATATAATCAAGAGATTTTCTAGCTTGAAGGTCCGCTATCTACAACTGATTCTATTACGGATTCTATAGAATTAGTAATATTTTCAAATAAATCATACCCTGTTAAACTTTCAATAGTATCGACTGAAGTTCTAAACTGAGTCCAATCACTAGTAATTCCCTGATCATTGGGTACATTTATAGCGATAACTCTGGTTGATGTTGTTACGCGATTGATGTCATTTGTCCCATTTGGTAATATCAATGCTACTTTCCAAAAGGAGTCAGGAACGGTTATGTTACCTCCATCTATAGCTGTAGCAAAACCATTTCCACCAATACCACCACTACCAGCAACTCCAGCAATGATATGAACCTCATTACCATCCAACGTTAACGATCTTAAATAGCTTTCAAAATTTGCCCAACTTTTACGATTATTGTCTGGTGCCTGAGGAGCAATATTACTCATGTAATAAGTATTTTCATTAGAATCTTCTGAGCCATTTCTATCAGCAGATGGACATAAATGCCCTCTATCAAAACCTGAATTTGTATAGTCACTAGATGTTGCTCTAAAAAAACTACTTGGTAAATCATTGTCTCTTTTAAAACAGTTGCATCTAGGAGTATCACCTGTCCAAGCACTACTTAAATGCCAACTTACCCAATTAGCCGTTCCGGTGCTATTATTATAGGATAACGAAAAGTCTGGTTTAGAAAGGTAATAATTGGTTGAACTTGTGCCCGCATCAGAAGGATTTCCAAAAGTTATATTACTATCTATACCTGGACTAGATCCGCTATTGGTATCGGTAATAATTTCAACATTATCAATATTGATTCTATTAGATCCTCCCGAAAGTTTTTGTATTCCATATCGTACACTTGAAGTTTCATTAACATCAAAAGAAACCGTATTTAATGTTGTCGAATTTGTGGTAATTGTACTTCCTACGTAATACCAAGAACCACCATTATCATATGAAGCAATTAGTCTCCAAGTAGAATCACCATCATTACCATACTTGGCATGACGAATTCTAATAGTTTCTGCACCATTATCCATATTAAAGGACATGATGGCATAACCCGTATTTCGAATTCTAACAGACTTAGATTGATATTTTCGATCATTAGACAAACCACCTAATAACGCATCGCTTAAGTACCAATCCCCTGATGAAAGACTAACGCTGGCACCAGCATAACTAGATTTAGAACCAGATTCATAGGTTTCTATAAAACCCTCTTGTGTTTTAAAATGAAAGCTATAATCGTGTGGGCCTTCATTATCGTACAAAAAAGTTCCTGCTTTGAATTCTCCAATTATTGTATTGGAGACATTTTGTATTTCCGCATTATAATTATCATCGTCTATGTTACAACTTGTAAAAAAAATAGCACATGATAATATCCATAAAGTAGGATTTGCTTTCAATAATTTCATAATTGATTCAGATTAATAGTTAATATATTGTTATACAGTGGATTAAAATATCCATAAAACTACCTGTATACTGTTAAGTATCTGATAATCAAATGTTAGCAAACTGTTACGGAAATGTTATAGACTCTTAATATTGGAGATAATTAATTAACATTTTAGAAACTTTTTTGAAATGATTCTAAGCAGTTTTTGGTTTTATTATTAATGATTTAAAAACTCATTGATTTTTGTATTTTCGTGCAAACAATACACACAAATGGATTTAAACTTCAATAAAAACGAAGACCACAATAAACTGTTAGTATCTGCCTTGCGTCAAAAGCTTGCAAAGGTTAAATTAGGTGGTGGAGAAAAAAGAATTGAAAAATTACACGCCAAAGGAAAAATGACGGCAAGAGAAAGAATCGAATATCTATTAGATGATGATTCTAAAGCTATAGAAATTGGTGCTTTTGCTGGTGATGAAATGTATCCTGAACATGGAGGTTGCCCAAGTGGCGGTGTAGTTATTAAAATAGGTCATATTAGTGGTAAACAATGTATAGTGGTAGCTAATGATGCTACCGTTAAAGCTGGTGCATGGTTTCCAATAACTGGAAAGAAAAACCTAAGAGCACAAGAAATTGCAATTGAAAACAGATTACCAATTATCTATCTTGTAGATAGTGCTGGTGTTTATCTACCTATGCAGGATGAAATTTTTCCGGATAAGGAACATTTTGGTAGAATTTTTAGAAACAACGCTGTAATGAGCAGTATGGGAATTACTCAAATATCTGCAGTAATGGGAAGTTGTGTTGCTGGAGGAGCCTATCTACCTATAATGAGTGACGAAGCTCTAATCGTAGATAAAACAGGAAGTATTTTCTTGGCTGGTAGCTATCTAGTAAAAGCAGCAATAGGAGAAAGTATAGACAATGAAACCTTAGGTGGTGCTACTACGCATTGCGAAATTTCTGGTGTAACAGACTATAAATCAAAAGACGATAAGGATGCTTTGGACACCATTAAGAATATAGTTTCTAAAATAGGAGATTTTGAAAAAGCAGGATACAATCGAGTACCATCTGTAAAACCTAAAATGAATCCTGAAGAGATCTACGGAATTCTGCCGAAAGCTAGAAATGAGCAGTATGATATGATGGAAATTATTCATCGTTTGGTTGATGATTCTGATTTTGAAGAATATAAGTCCGGATATGGACAAACTATAATTACGGGGTATGCTCGTATAGATGGATGGGCAGTTGGAATCGTGGCAAATCAGCGTAAAGTTGTAAAAAACAAAAAGGGAGAAATGCAATTCGGAGGTGTTATTTATTCTGATTCTGCAGATAAAGCTACCCGTTTTATTGCCAATTGTAACCAAAAAAAGATTCCGTTAGTTTTTCTACAAGATGTAACTGGTTTTATGGTGGGCAGTAAAAGTGAGCATGGTGGTATTATAAAAGACGGTGCCAAAATGGTAAACGCAGTAAGTAACAGTGTAGTTCCTAAATTTACAGTTGTTGTTGGAAATTCTTATGGTGCAGGAAATTATGCTATGTGTGGAAAAGCTTATGATCCAAGACTTATTTGTGCTTGGCCGAGTGCTGAATTAGCTGTAATGGGAGGTGCGCAAGCAGCCAAAGTTTTATTACAAATAGAGACTGCATCTCTTAAAAAGAAAGGTGAGGAACTTTCTGATGAGGATGAAAAAGCATTATTTGATAAGATTAAAGCACGCTATGATAAGCAGATTTCGCCATATTATGCAGCAGCGAGAATCTGGACTGATGCTATTATTGATCCTTTAGAAACAAGAAAATGGATTTCTATGGGTATTGAAGCTGCCGATCACGCTCCAATAGAAAAACCTTTTAATCTTGGTGTAATACAGGTGTAATCCTATAATTTTTGTAAAAAAAAGGGATTTCAATTGTATTGAAGTCTCTTTTTTTTATCTAATGGTAATTTATGACCAATTGTAATAAATAAAAAATAGTTTCGTTTTGAACATAATAACTCAAAAAAAATATCAATAATGAACAAAGTATTTTTAAATTTAAAAGTAGTTCTTGTTGCGGTTATGGTCGGACTATTTGTGGTAAGTTGTAGCGACGATGATAGCAATAACACCTCTGCTGTAGACATTACTCAGGAAGATGTAATGAAAAGCTTGGAGGTAGAGAAAATATCTAACTTCATAGATGACATGACGTTGGATAATATTTCTATGAATAGATCTAGTAGCGAAATTTCTTCAAAAATTGGGAAACCAGGATGTGCAGATTTTAGTATTACAGATACTGGGTATACACTTACATTTACAGACTGTACAAATGAAGATGGCGAAACGATTAGCGGTGCTATCAATGTTTCTGTGGTAATGGAAAACAATACCGTGACTACAACTATTACATTTGATAACTTAAGTTATGCAGGTAATTCTGTAAATGGAAGTAAAAGCACTACCTATTCTATAGATACGGATGCTGGTAATTTCGTGTATGCGGTTACATCCGACTTATCTATTACTTTAGCCGATGGAACTACAGCTTCTGAACAAGGAACTAAAACATATACTATAAATGGATTCGGATCGGGTGACGCTTCATATACGATTGGAGGAAGCTGGATTGTAACCTTAGGTAGTGATAGTTACTCTTTAGCTACGGACCCTACATTAGCAGGAACTTTTAGTTGTGGATATATTACTAGTGGTACCTTAGTAATGACTAAAAATGCGTTAAGTGCCTCTATTGATTACGGAGATGGTACTTGTGATAATAAAGCAACGGTAACATATCCTGACGGAACAACAGAAGAAATAGAGTTATAAAGATTTTATAACCTCATAAAAAGAAATCCCTAAGAAGTATATATTTCTTAGGGATTTTTTATTCATAGAAGTCTTAAGCTATATGTATCAGTGTTTTATGTTTAACCAAACAAAAGCAAATTTATAAATTTGATGTTGCTTTCCTTTTAACTTATAGTATTTGAAGATAGTTTTATACCCGTATTCAAGCCGGCAGAAACACAAATCGTTTATTAACAATTTATATGAAACTATCATGAAAAATATTTTCAAAAAGCTTCTTTTATTATTATTACTAGTAGGTGCAATTAGTTGTCAACCAGAAGAAGATCAATTATTAGAGGAAAATTTAACTTTAGAAGAACAATTAGAGCTACAATCATCAGAAAAGAATAATGCCGACTTTAGAATTGTATGTTCTATAGAGGGAATTCCTCCAGGTTATGTAGTGGAAGAGTATTTAACTTTAGGAAACTGCCCTAATTATAATTTATTTTTAGGTAGATATAATGCTGCTTTTGTATCACGAGATGGAACACCAAAAATTTCTCGAGCGGGAGCTGGATGTGATGACAATTATTGTATTTGGATTGTGGGTAGTAATTTTGAAGATAACGCATACGTCGATATTAGAACTACCACAGGTTCAAACATTATCGGAACTTATAGAGGTAGTGATCGCGTACAGTATGTAAATGCACAAGGCCAAGATGTAATCACTTTGCGTCTTCGATCACAATTGGAGCGAAACGAATTTGCAAGTAGAGGATTGAGGATTTGGGTTGTAAATCCTGAAGCTGCGAAATGGGCGGATGGAAGAACCGTAAGAAGACCTGGTGGAAACGGAAATGGAGATGATGGTGGTCCTGGAGATGACTGCAACCCTATTTGTCCATAAGTAATAATTATTGTCTTATGAATTATAAGACATTTTAATCACTAAGAATTGTAATTATATCTTATCGTTAATGAAGAGCGAGATGATTTCACTATTATCTCGCTCTTTTGCGATAATTATTGCCTTTTTGGTATAGTGATTAGCTCAGTTTGTCTCTTATTTACATATCTAAAACCTTTGGATCCCCAAAAGCCTGCTTCCTCCAACATAATACGAATATCCTTATTCCATTCTGGAATCGTCACAGTAGTATTTAATTCTATCGCATATACTGTATTCTCGAATAAAGGATAATCACCGTTTACGGGAACTCCTCCTTGTGAATCCCACATTCCTAAAGTAGTACCCGAAGAGTGTCCGTACAATCCTAAAGGGTGTGTATAAATAGCAGGTTTAAGACCTTCTGCTTTACCTTCTGCTAAAGATTCTAATAAAATCTCATTTCCTGTTTTACCTGTTTTAAAATTGCCTGTAAAAATATCTTGAACCCGATTACCATCGGCGAAAGCTTTTTTCAAATATTCTGGTGGTCCCATTTCTCCATTCTTAAGAATATATGCATGCTGCTGGCAATCAGTATTCAATCTAAGGTAGGTAATCCCAAAATCACAATGAATAAGATCTCCTTGTTTTATGATTTTATCATTTGGTCGATTTGAAAAAGAAACGATATGATTTTCTAACGGCTCATCCATTCGTTGTATATCTACTGTAGGATGAAACCAGGTTTCTAATCCCATATCGGTAACTTTTTGTCTTAACCACCATACTACATCATCTGTAGTAGTAGTACCTGGCTTTACCACTTCGGTACTAAAAGCTTCAGCGATAATATCATGTGTGATTTGTACTAATTCTTTATAGATTTCCATTTCCTGTTCGGTTCTGGTTTCTATCCAAGCAATTGCTAATTTTTCTGCTGAAGTAACCTTTGATTTATACGTTTCTGGAAGCACTTCCATAAACTCTTCATAATCAGTCTTTACAATACCATCAACAATACCAAAATGCGTAGAATAATTTACCCCAATATTTTCTGGTTTTCTTTTTTCGATAATATCTACCAATGCCTTCCACTGATCAGGCTGTTTTTCTTTGTCCCAAGCGGAATCAATGTATTTTCCAACATTATATCTGGCTACAGCCAATTGTTCTATGGTATTCTTTTCCTTATCTCTGTAAAAAACTAAAATGGTTCTACGTCTGGCATTTAGCCATTTAGCAGGTAACATCGTTTTTAATACTGGATCTTCATTATATTCTCTGGAAATTAAAATCCACATGTCAAAACCAGTTCTATCCATTAATTCGGGCAATAATGTATTAAAGCGATCAGCAAGTACCTGATCTATTACCTCTGCTCTATCTCTTTCGGGAAGAATCTGTGCTTGTATGTCATGTAAAAAAATAAGTAAAAGTAAGATGGGTAGTTTTTTCATTTGTGTGATTTATTAAGCAGGAATAAAAATATTATAAAAAAAAGACACCCACAACGCTTTGCAGATGTCTCTATAAAAAAGTATTTAGTTCTTATTTGTTAATTTATAGTAAATGAAGCAAATATTTGATTTTTATTTATTGTATCTAGGTTTATTAAATACGATTGCAATTTCTGATTTTTTGTTCCGAATTGGGTATAAACCTTTACTTTTAGAAATTTAGGGTATTTTTTATTGGGTGTTTGACTTTCTGGAACAGTTAGGTTTAAAAACCATTTACCACTTTTTAACTCAGATAATAGATATTCATCAGACAGAAATCCTTGATTAATTTCATTATTGATTGTTTTTCCATTGGTTTCTTTCGTATGACTAAGCGTAAAGAAGTGTTTTTCGGGATTAATATATTGTATTTCAAATTCCGTCTGAGGATGAGACCATTCCGTTACTACTCTTAATTTATATTTTGGCAATAGAAAATTAGATTTTTTCACTTTCTTTAAATCCCAAGTTTGATTTCTATTAGCAAGAAGACTTTTAAAATCATTATTAATTTGACTTTTAATACCTTCAAAAGATTTGACTTGATGAATCTTAGTTGTAGACATTTTTTGAAAAAGATCTACCGAGTTTTGATACTTTTTACTATCAAAATAATTGTTCGCCAAGTCCAAATAATTCTGTGAATCCTTCGGTGAAATTTCTAAAATCCTTTGATAAATTTTTTCTCCATATTCTAGCAAGCCATGCTTTTCTAAATGAAACGCTAATACTCTCAATACCGAAGTGTCTTCTGGAAACAATTCTAACAGATTCGATATAACTCTAAAAGCTTTTTTTTGATCATTGTTATCAAAAAAATAAGACGACGATTCTATAAAATAACTTACATTATCTTTATTTACATTTAGACGGCTGACATAATGATTATAAGAATCATCAATTGATTCAAATTTTTCAAGCATTAAATAAAAATTGGAAGGTTGTTTTTTTGTAATATTTAATGGTGAAGTAAAACTTTTATATACTATATCATTACTTTCATTTGATTCTTTATCCTTTTCCTTTAGTTTTAGAGAAGCCATTTTTGTTGTAATTAAGACAACACCATTATTCCCTAGAGAACCATATCTATTAGTCGCAGCTAGTCCTTTTAGTACTGTAATATCCGCTATAATATTAGGATCAATAAAATTCATATCTACTTTGGTTTCCAAATCGACTCCGCTTCTAGATAACTGTACTCCGTCTACTATAAAAACAGGATGATTTGTTAGAAGAAAGGAGCTGAATCCTCGAATTATCATCTGTCCTGCATCATTATTATTTCCCATTCTTACTCCAGCAAATTCACCAGCCATAGACTCTCCTAGTGTCCTATTTGCTTCTGTTATATCATCTGAGGTAATATTGTTTACTGCATAACCAAGAGACCTTCTACTTACTCTACGATCACCAATTAGAACCATTTCCATGCCAGCTTCTGACTTTGATTTAATAATAACTGGATCCAAATCAGTGACATTCCTAGTTAAGGTTACGTCTATATAGTTATCAATTTCAGTAATAACTTCTGCAGTTTTCATATTAGTATAACTATACACTAATACATCTCCTTTTTTAACAAGAATCTTATAATTTCCTAATTGATCTGTAATTGTACTTTTGTTTTTACCCTTAATTGTGATATAAACATCTTGAAGTGGATTACCTTCTGTATTACTTACTCGACCTTCTATAAGATTCTCTTCTGACTTTTTATCCTTATCACTAACAAAAATAAGTTTTGGCATAATTCTATTCTCCTTTATTGCAGCAATAGATTTTTTAATATCATGTTCCAATAAATTCACATAATATCCTTTATTGTAATATGCCGTTTCGTGTAAAAACTTTTTATTAATTCTTTGAACACTACTAATTGTTATAATTCTAGGAGTATAAAGTTTACTTTTTATGCTTCCCAAATTGTTTCTACCATCTGTAAAAAACAATAAAAAATCTTCTGTACCTCCAATGTCCACCAAACTAAAGTCTGAAGCTCCATCATATTTGACTTCTCTTATGGTTTTGTATAATAGACTTTTATCAGATGACGACATAGTAAATTGTTTATCAGATGTCCTCGAGGTATTAAAAGTAACTAACCTAATATTAGACTTTGGATAAGATTTCAAAAAAGTATCAAGAAATTTCAACTCTTTGTCAATGTCTTTATTTGTTAATGACAGGGAAGCATCCCAATATATTACAATACTCTTTTCATTAAAATTGTTAGCTAATAATGTATTGTAAAAAAACAGTGAGCAAAGAAATAAACTCGTAATGATTATTCTATTTTTCATTGAATTTCTATTTTAAAGGAACTTACTAATTATTAATAACATTAATATATAAAATGTTACGTCTATAATAAAAGAACACTCACAATGTATTGCGAGTGTTAGTAGTAAAAATTCGGTTAAATTTTTATTACAATGTTTGATGGCTGTTCATCAATCGTACGAACTCTGCACGATATCCTTGCGGATCACTTGATTTATTCTCCTTAGCTAATGTAATAATATCGTTAATATCATCATTTACAAGATATTTAGATTTACGTATTTTCATTCCAAACCATGCAACAGAAGCGGCAAAATTAAAATCTTTTGAAACCTCTTTGTTATTTGTATTTAAGATATGCACCAGTTCAATACTTTTCTTTTCTTGTGGTCTTTTATATCTAAACTTTACAGTTAATAGTTCATCTCCAAAATCTTTGTTATTCTTGGTATCTGTATACTTTAATTCTGGAATATACTTTAGAAACTTACTTTTTACTCCCACAGGAATCACTTCGTATAATGCTGTTACGGTATGCCCACTCCCTAATTCACCAGCATCTTTAGTATCATCAACAAAATCTTCATCTTGTAGCATTCTATTTTCATAGCCAATTAATCGATATGCTTGCACTTTTGATGGATTGAATTCAACTTGAATTTTTATATCTTTAGCTATCGTATATAACGTACCTCCAAACTCTTTTCCTAAGATTCTCTGTGCTTCTTGCATTGTATCTATATAGGCATGATTTCCATTTCCTTTATCAGCTAAAGTCTCTACTTTGCTGTCTTTATAATTCCCCATTCCAAAACCTAGACAAGTAAGAAACACTCCTGATTTTCGCTTTTCTTCAATTAATGTTTTCATATCCTTATCACTACTCATCCCCACATTAAAATCACCATCTGTTGCCAAAACAACTCTATTATTACCATCCTTTATAAAATTCTCTTGAGCTATTTTATATGCAAGTTCTATACCTGCTCCACCTGCTGTAGAACCTCCTGCTTCTAAATTATTTAATGCTTGGTTAATTTCGCTCTTATTAGCTCCAGATGTTGGTTTTAATACCATTCCGGCAGCACCTGCATACACCACAATAGAAACTTTGTCTTTTTCTCTTAATTGATTTACCAATAATTTAAAAGCTCTTTTCAGCAATGGTAACTTTTTTGGAGAATCCATAGAACCAGAAACATCTAGCAAAAAAACTAAATTAGAGGCAGGAATCTGATCCTGTGGCACTTCTTTTCCTTTTAAACCAATCTTAACCAGTTTTGTATCAGTATTCCAAGGAGTATTTCCATATTCGGTATGAATAGCAAAAGGATGATCACCTGTGGGTTGTTTATAATCATAATCAAAATAGTTAATCATCTCTTCTATTTTAACAGCATCTGCAGGTATTTGTTGACCATTATTAATCATTCTTCTAACATTACTATATGAAGCTTTATCTACATCTATAGAAAAGGTAGATAATGGTGACATCGTAACTTTTTCAAAATTATTCTCCACTATCTCTTTATAAGATTCATTATTTTCAATCTTATAGTTTCCTTTATGTGTAGTAATTATAATACAACCATGCTTAGCTTTTGATCCATAAAGTGATTTTGCTTTTTTATCTTTTAAAATGTTTATGCCAGAAATATTATTAGGATTAATATTTTGAATCTTAGCCACATCTTTTTGAGCTACAGGAACACCATCGACTATATATAATGGTTGCTTTGTCGATAAATTACTACTTGCGCCTCTTATTCTTACAGAATTATTTGCTCCTGAATTACCAGCTAATTGTCTACCAATTTGTTTTCTTCTATTTTTCCGACGGTTTTTTCTTCTTTTAGAGCTACGTTTAGAAACAGACTCTGCAGAAATTGTAGAAACAGAATATCCGAGAATCTTGCGTTGTCTTTTAACTGCTTGGGCAGTTATAACGACTTCCTCTAATACTGCTTCATCTGCCATCATAACAACATCGATAACAGAAACTCCTTTTTCTACTTTTATCTTTTTAGTAGTATATCCTACGAATGAAAATTCTAATACGTCATTTAATTTTGCTTTTATAGCATAATTTCCATCAAAGTCCGTGTTGGTTCCCGTTGCAGTTCCAAAAATTATAACATTTACACCGGGAAGAGGATCTCCAGTGTTTTGATCAGTTACAGTACCTGTTATCGTAACTTCTTGTGCATATGAAATTCCTATTGTTAGGAAAAACATCATAAAATAGTGTAGTGCTTTCATAATTGATTAATTTCTTGATTATGAAATAAAACTACTTTCTTAGCTTATTTCTAACAAACTATATTGAGGGAAGTGTTCTTTTTGAATAGGGAATAGATATCATCGCTTAGGATAATTTATGGGTAATCAATTCCAGAGTTTTAGAACGTTGGACCTTACCATTATCAGTTTCTATGAACTGCGATAGGAAGAATATTTCTTTAGGAGTTTCATATCTGGTTAAAATTTCTAAATGCTTCATAGCATCTTCTAGAGTTTCCTTAACTCCCTTATCATAATCACGTTCAATAACCAATACGAGTTTTTCCCCTAATTGATCATCTGGGATTCCAGAAATAAAAAATCGATGCCCTATTAATAGTTGAAGTTTAGTTTCTATTTCTTCTGGATATAATTTAATTCCACCACTATTAATTACATTATCAAATCTACCTTTCCAAAGAAATTTTTTATAGGTTTTTAATTCTACAACGTCATTTGTAATTATCGTTTCCTCATTAAGCTGTGGCGCTTTTATAACTAAACAATTACGATCATCTTTTGCTAATGTAATATTGGGTAATGCTTTAAAATACTTAGCATCTTTTTTATCCTTCTTTTTTGGATTTACTCTTCTCGCAGCGATATGCGTAATAGTTTCTGTCATTCCATAGGTTTCAAAAATCTTTGTTTTGACACCTTGAAGTAGTTCCTTAAGGTTTTCAGGAACAGTACCTCCACCCACAATCAATTTTTTAATAAGATGCAAGCGATTGATAGAGTTATCTAATTGTAAAGGAACCATTGCGCAAAAATCGTATTGCTTGTATACAGTATCCAAAGGGTTCGTTTTAGGTGGTACCAAATCAATCTTCCATCCTAACACCATTGCTCTAACCAACATCATTTTTCCTGCTATATAGGTTGCTGGTAAACATAATAAAGCAGTGGTTCCTTCTTTAACTTTAAAAAAAGATCCTGTGGCTAAAGCACTATTAACCATATGCTGTTTAAAAATTTTGATCTTCTTAGGCTTACCAGTAGAACCAGAGGTTTGTACAACAATATGATCTTTTTCATTTAGCCAATCCAAAAGAAAATTACCTACCTCCTGCTCGTAAAACTCTCCTTCTTTAATGAAATTATAGGCAATACGTTGCAATCCCGAATTATCGAGATATTGCTTATTAATACTGAAGTTTTCATGTATCTTAGGAATAGAAAAAGGCTCTTCTGTTTGCATACCCAAATTTCAATTTTCTTACATAGCTATGAGTTATCTTTACGTAAATTGTGTATTATCATTTTGTTATTATTGTTCTAATACTATATCAGACTTTATTTTTCCAAACAATTTTTCTTTCCATCCAGACCATTTATATTTTTTAGCCATAATAAAAATAATAAGAGGATATTGAACTAATATTGGTAAAATTATGTCTAATCCTGCAGACGGTTCAGAAGTGTCAATAAAAAGTGCATCTGTCTGTAAGGCACTCCAATCTGTAGTTACTAAAATCGCTGCTAGTATATTATTAGCTGCATGAAATCCCAATGCTAATTCCATACCATCATCCATCAATGTCATAACACCCAATAACAAACCTGTACCAATATAAAAAACCATCATTACATTGCCTAATTTGGCAACCTCTGGATTTAAACCATGTAATAAACCAAAAACAACCGAAGTAAATAATAAAGGAAACCATCTATTTTTGGTGATAACTCCAAGTCCTTGCATAAGATACCCTCTAAATAAATACTCTTCGAAACTCGTTTGTAATGGTAACAATAAAACTGAAACTAAAAACAATATCAGAAAAGGAACAGCTTTAAAATTCCAAGTATAAATCTCAGATTCCGTAAAATAACTAATCAAAAACAATATTGAACTCATACCAACAACCAAGAAAAAGGAAAAACGTATTCTACTCCAATCCGTTTTATTTCTTGAAGTTGTTAATTCTCGTATAGTTTGTCTATTCAGAAATTTAGCAGCAAAAAGTAATGCTAATAGTCCCATAGCAAAACTGAATATCATTAATACTAAAAATAGATTTTTATCTATTCCTAATTCCACAAAATTATTTTGCGCCGCTGCTTCGAATTCTTGTAAACTATCTACTTTCATAAAAGCGGCTACAATAAGTGGTATAACTCCTATAACTTGCCAACCAATAAAGATTATGAATAAACCAATTAAATAATTCCACCATTCATTTTTTGGTTTTAATGCTTGTTCTATATACATATAAATTCAATTTTATTATAAATATGGCACTGACCACTGATTATTTGTGGAGTACATCAATGTGCCTTTTTCTACTAGCAAAGGCGATGCTATATTGTTGGTATATAAACTACCCGTTCCAAGACCTTGCGGCATACTATTGTTCAAAGTATGGGTAAATTGGGCTATAGCGTTTAACCCAATGTTACTTTCTAATGCACTAGTAATCCACCACCCAATATTTAACTCGTCAGCAATATCAATCCACTCCTGTGTACCTTTAAACCCTCCAATCAAACTCGGTTTTAAGATGATAAACTGTGGTTGTATAGTTAGTAGTAATTTCCTTTTTTCTGTTACATCAAATACTCCAATTAATTCCTCATCTAAGGCTATTGGTAAAGGTGTATCATTACAAAGATCTTTCATCATCTCGTACTGCCCCTGCTTTATGGGTTGTTCTATGCTATGAAGATCATGGACACTAAGTCTTTTTAACTTATCTAACGCTTCATCAGGAGAAAAAGCACCATTTGCATCCACTCTAAGTTCAATTACTTCTTTCGAAAACTGAGATCGTATATAGGCTAATAGATCTAGTTCAGCATCAAAATCAATTGCTCCTATTTTCATTTTAATACAATCAAATCCTTGATCTAATTTTTCTACAATCTGATCTTTCATAAACTTCTTCTCTCCCATCCAAATGAGTCCATTAATTGGAATAGCATCATTCCCATTTACAAATTGAGATGGAAACAAATTGAATCCATCGGCACTTTCTAATGATTTAAATGCCATTTCTACACCAAATTGTATGCTTGGAAACTCTTTTAACTCATAATACAAAAAGTTTACTCCTAAATGAATATTATCACATGTCCATTTTAATTTCTCTTCATAATCCGGACGATCATCAATACTAAGAGTTCTTAATATTCCACATTCTCCTATTCCCTTTTTCCCATCTGCAGAAATAACAATAAACCAGGTTTCTTTTGTTTTTAGAATTCCTCTAGAAGTACCACTAGGTCTTTTAAATTCTAGAATATGTTTATGATAGGTAGCTTTCATTACAACTCTATACTCTTTCCAATATCCAATAAAACTAGGTCTTTATTTTTATCCGAAAACTTCTGTTTTGCTTCTTTATGATCAATTTCTATATATCCAAAAGTATCATAATGTACTCCTAATACCTTATCACACTCCACAAAATCACTCGCTATAATGGCTTCATCAATACCCATAGTAAAATTATCACCTATTGGAAGTATTGCGAGATCTAACTTCGTAAAAAGAGGTATCAACTTCATATCCATGGTTAATGCTGTATCACCAGCTATATAAATACTCTTCCCTTCACCTTCAATTACAAATCCTCCAGGTTGTCCTCCATAGGTTCCATCTGGAAAACTACTGGTATGAATAGCATTTACGTACTTTACTTTTCCAAAATCAAAATTCCAACTACCACCATGGTTCATTGGATGAACTTCAATACCCTTCTCTTGATAATACATCGCAATTTCATAATTAGAAATAATTATTGCCGAACTATTTTTTGCTATTGCCTCAGCGTCTAATGTATGATCTTGATGTGCATGAGTTAATAGGATATAATCAACTTTTATATCTCTAATATCAATTTTATCTTTGGATAAGGGATTTCCAGAAATAAAAGGATCTACCAGTACTTTATTTTTTCCAATTTCTAGTAATAATGTATTCTGCCCATAAAAGGTAATCTTCATCGTGTAAGGTTTTAAATTAAGAATGGAAAGTTAAAAAATCTGACCAATACTAAATAATATCGATAATAAAAATGTAGATAAAGCTACTTTCTTTAATTCTGGATCCAGTTCTTTAGTATCTTCAGTTTTTATAACTTTAAAAAAATGAATTATCAAAGGAATAAAAGCAATAAGAAAAAGTAAATCAAAGTAGCTATCATAAGTGTTGACAATAAAAACTATCATAGAACACAAAGCAATAATAAGCAATAAGTAATGATACTTTTTAGCAGCAGAAACACCTAGTTTAACTACTAAGGTATTTTTACCAGCTTTTTTATCACTATCATGATCTCTTAAATTATTTAAATTTAATACTGCTGAACTTAACATTCCAATAGTAATCGCCGGAAAGATAATTAGCCAATTTAATTGTTTTGTAAACAAAAAGTAACATCCTATAACACTCACCAAACCAAAAAATATAAACACAAACACATCTCCTAACCCGCGGTAGCCATAAGCAGTTTTACCCATTGTGTATTTAATTGCTGCAATGATCGCTGCTACTCCCAATAAGAAAAAGAAAACTGAATATAGGAAATACGTTTGTCCAAAAGATTGATAAATAAGACAAATGGCCAAACACAAAGTTACAATAGCTGTAATCACAATTCCTCTAAACATTTCTTTTTTGGTAATAGCACCACTTTGCAAAGCTCTTTGCGGACCAACTCTATCTTCATTATCCGTTCCTTTTACACCATCTCCATAATCATTGGCAAAATTGGATAGAATTTGTAATCCCAAAGTAGTAACTATCGCTAGCCAAAAAATAGATGTCTCTGAGAAATACAAAAGCTTTCCACCGAAACCTTCAGAATATTCTAAAGAAGATTTCGTGTTAACTTTTAGATTATTGAACATAGAAGAACCTACAATGATACCCGATATGGATAAAGGTAAGGTTCTGAGTCTAGCTGCAGAGATCCACGCTTTTAAATTAGCCATTACAATAAAATTATGGTCAAAGGAACAGTATTTTAATTTCAAAAAAAAATAAAAAATTATTCTATGAATTATTTAAATTAGCGATATGCCGATTTCGATACCTTTAGAGTTTCCTGCGTTTAACATTTATAGTACTCCATTATTGGTTCTAGTGTTACAGGCATTTCTTTTTGCTTCCCTTTTATTGCAAAGATACTTTAAGCATAAGTACATATCTGCACTATTTTTAGCGTTGCTGATTTTTATTACCGGCTATCATAGAACTACTTATACTATAGGTTTTATGGATTGGTATGATACCTATCGAAATACAAAAATCAACTATTGGTTAATCGCTTTATCTCTGGCTATAGGTCCTTTACTCTATTTTTATGTAAAATCAATTACCACATCTGGTTTTAGGTTTGTTAAAAAAGACTTAATTCATTTTATTCCGGTTTCTATTTACGTTTTATATAAAATAGTCATATTTATTTATGACACTTCGCAACCAGGATTCTCGGAAACTCAAAACGGATATTTAAAAATAGTGTTAGATGAAAAATATGTAAGTCCATTAATTGGAATTGTAGAAAATCTTCAAATGTTATTATACTTGGCTTTTACTATTCAATTATACTATGTATATCGAAAGAAAATACAACACTTTTTTTCTAACACCTATGCGCTGGAGCTTAACTGGATTCGAAACTTTCTTTTCATCTATTCCTTCTTGTTTTTATATAGTGTTTTTCAAGGAGTAATAGACTCCGTTATAACAGATCTTCATTGGACCCAAAGATGGTGGTATCATTTTTTTACAGCGTTAGCAATCATATATATAGGTATAAAAGGATACTTTACGGATACCAATAAATTAAATAATCTTAATTTTTCTGTATCGGTAAAACAATCTTCTGTTGAAGAAAGTAAGACAGAGTTAAGCAACGAAATTATTCATAATAAGAAAAGAATTGAAGAGTTTATGAATGATCAACAGCCTTTTCTTAATCCAGATCTCAATTTAACAGAACTATCCAAAATGTTACGTATTCCTGCAGCAATGGTATCTGAAACCATTAACGCGGGTTTTGAAAAGAACTTCAATGATTTTATAAATTCTTATAGAGTTAAAGCTGTGCAGGACATGATTCACCAAGGAAGACAAGAACAACTGTCGCTACTTGGAATCGCTTATGAGTGTGGGTTTAATAGCAAAGCTACATTCAATCGAGTTTTTAAAAAACTCACGAACGTTTCCCCTTCTCAATACGTAGCATTGCAAAACAAATCCTAGAAGTCTATCATTTTTATGGAATTCGCAATTCTTTGTACTCGTTTTTTTTAAGGCATTTTTATAGATTAGCATCTTAAACTCTTATTTATTACGATAGTTCCATCATTTAAATTATGGAATACAAAAACAAACACATGAAACATTTATCAACTGCTATTCTTCTAATTTGCCTGAGCATATTTGTCTCGTGCAAAGAGGAAACTAAAACACCAAAAGAGATAATCCAAACGAAAGAAACAAAAGAAGTTACACCTGTAACTACTGACAAAATTCCTTTTATATGGGAAGGAGCAAATGTATATTTCTTACTTGCTGATAGATTTAATAATGGAGATACTAGTAACGATGAGGTTCTTGATAGAACAAAAGAAACAGCGGTATTACGAGGTTTTGAAGGAGGTGATATTAAAGGAATCATACAAAAAATTGAAGAAGGATATTTTGCTAATCTCGGTATCAATGCACTTTGGGTAAATCCGTTAGTGGAACAAATACACGACAGTGTTGATGAAGGTACTGGAAATACCTACCCTTTTCATGGATATTGGGCTAAAGACTGGACAAGAATAGATCCCAACTTTGGAACTTATGATGACTTAAAAAAACTTGTTGAAGTTGCGCATAAAAATGGAATTAGAATTCTAATGGATGTTGTAATTAACCATACAGGTCCTGTTACAGAAAAAGATCCCGTTTGGTCCGATGATTGGGTAAGAACTGGACCTCAATGTTCTTACAAAGATTATGAAACAGCTGTAAAATGTACATTGGTAGCTAATCTCCCAGATGTAAAAACTGAAAGTGATGAAGAAGTAAAGTTACCAGAACCTTTACTAAAAAAATGGAAAGAAGAAGGACGTTTGGAAAGTGAAATGGATGAACTTGAAATCTTTTTTGCTAAAACTGGCCTTAAAAAAACTCCTAAAAATTATATTATCAAGTGGTTAACAGATTACGTTAGAGAATTAGGTATTGATGGGTATCGTGTAGATACAGTAAAACATGTAGAAGAAGGCGTTTGGGCTGTACTGGCGGAACAAGCTAAACTTGCATTTGCCGAATGGAAAAAGAATAATCCCGAAAAAGTATTAGATAATAACGAATTCTACGTTTTAGGAGAATTATATGGATATGGAATTGACGGTAAACGTTTTTATGATTTTGGTGACCGCAAAGTTGATTATTATGCCAATGGTTTTGACAACCTTATTAATTTTCAATTTAAATATGATGCTAAGAAATTAGACTACGAGAAATTGTATAGTAAATATAGTGCTGCGCTTCATACTGGATTAATTGGAAAAAGTGTGATGAATTATATCAGCTCTCATGATGACGGAGATCCCTTTGATAAAGAAAGAAAAAAGACTTTTGAATCAGCTACTAAGCTTTTATTAACACCTGGAATTTCGCAAGTTTACTACGGTGACGAAACAGCGAGATCATTAATCATAGAAGGAACTGAAGGTGATGCCACTTTAAGATCAAAGATGAATTGGGAAGATTTGGAAAATGAAGACACTAAATTACTTCTTAAACATTGGCAAAAACTTGGTAATTTTAGAAAGAATCATCCATCTATTGGTGCTGGAAAACATAAAATGATCAACGAATCACCATATGTTTTTTCCAGAACTTATAACAAAGATAATATTGTTGACAAAGTAGTAGTTGGATTAAATCAGAGAAAAGGAACTAAAACCCTTAAAGTAGATACTATTTTTAAGGATGGAACAACCGTTATTGACACCTATTCTGGAACAGAAACCACTGTAAGAGATGGAAATGTAACTATAAACTCTGATTATGAAATTGTATTATTAGAAGCCATGAAATAGGCAGTAATAGTAACGACTCACTTAAATAGGACGGCTCAAATCATGATTTGAGCCGTCCTATTTTGTTTTGGGGCGTAGTACTAAGAAACGATTCAGACATTTGAACCATCAAACAATCTAAAAATCGTTTCAGTCATGAAAACAGTGATCAAAAGAATTATCCAACCTATTACAATGAAGCATTGGTCAGCAGATTTATTATTTGCCTTTCCAAGAATTGTATGTGGTTATTTTTTAGCAGTAAATTTTGGTGGAAGTAAATTTGGAGTTCCTTGGAGTCCTGAAGGTTCTCCCGATCTAAGATTCCTAGAAGTTGTAGAGTGGTTTCCAAAAGACATAGCAGAATACGGAGGCGTATTTGCAATGTTTCCAGTATTCTTCGCATGGATGGGTGCAGCAAGTGAAGCCATTGGTGGCGTTTTTTTATCTCTTGGTTTTAAAACAAGAATAGCATCATTCTTTATCATTTGTACGATGTTAGTAGCAATTATCTTCCAAAAATGGGATCAAGGACTATGGGGTATGTTGCCTGCCATGGGATTCCTGTGGATTGGGATTTATAATCTCATTTTAGGATCAGGAAGATTTGGAATTGACTATGTATTAACTAAGAAGTGGTCATTTAAAACTAATAATAAATTAACACAAAATTTCATTTAAAAAAATAATGTCATGAGAAATATCACACATTTAATTGTTCTATTCATAAGTATTACAGCAGTGGCACAAATAAGAGGTAACAAAGAAATTGTTACTAAAACTTATAACGTTAATAACATTACGAAGGTAAAAATTAACTTTTACGCACAAGTAATTATAGACCAATCGAAAGAAGAAAGCATTACAATAACTACAGACTCTAATTTATTAGAATACATTGATAAAGAAGTAATAAACGGCACTTTACATTTGGATCAAAAAGAATGGATATCTCCATCAGAAAATGCAAAAATAGTAATTGGCGCTCCTAATCTAAGAGTTGTAGAAAGTGGAACTCATGATATAACCAGAATCATAAATCTAAATAATGATTACATACAGATTTTAGCACCTATTGGTAAAATATTTCTAGAAGGAAAAACAAAAGAATTACGAATTGGTGCAGAAATGGCTTCAGTTAATGCATCTAATTTAATAGCAGAAAATGCACGTATTGATATTTGGAGCCGTGGCAGTGCCAAAGTACGAGTAATGGAAGAATTAACAACAAATTTGAATAAAAATGCAAAATTGGAGGTTTTGAATACTCCTAAAAAAATAAAAGGAGATATAAAAGGAATAGCTTCAAAAACTAAAAAAATCAAAAATCCTAATGCTAAGTTTATCAAATTTAAAATAAAAAATAACTCAATTACCAGAAATCAATTCTATGTTGTTGGGCCAAAACCTGATGGATCAAGATTTAGTTATGGTTTTCCTATGATGCCACAAGCAACTAGAAAGGAAAACTGGACTGTCGGAACTAAAGTATATAAAGTGAGTACTTTAGGAAAACGTAGGCTATTAATTACTATAAAACCTGAAAATGAAAATACTACAGTAGCATTATTTTAATAGATATGTCCTAAAAAGAACTTACCTCCTGTATTCAAGGAGGTAAGTGTTGGGGAAAACAAAAAAAGTAAGGGAAAAATTGTAATTGGAATACTTTTCAAAGATAAAGAGGATTAAGGAATTATGGTTACGGTTTAACCTCAAACTTTAGCTGGAATACAAGCATTACGTAAAATTATTCCAAATAAACGATTATTTATCAGCTTATTAAGGGGAAAATTCCTCTAATTATTAATTTTACTTTTTTTTAATTTATTTTTTTTGGCCTAAAAAATAAATTTATTGTTTTAAAAGATTTTAAAGAAGTATATAAAGAGTTAAATTTGCCGAAATCATTTTTTTAAAACCCTACTAATTATATAATCCTTGGAAAATAAAAAGGCACTCAAATTAATTGACAAGATTCTGGTCGATATTGAAACATCTGGAATAAATACGGACACATTAATAGAAGATCTTAAGGATTTAAGGTCTTATGCACTAGAACAGCAAGTACCTTTAGTGGTTAAAGTATTAAGACTTACTTACGAACATATAGAAGAAAATGATAGTTTCTTAATACCAATCCCAGATGATGATCCAATAGAAGATACTGAGGTTGCACCAGAAAACAATAGTGAAGTAGATCCTGTAGAGAGTTTAATGTATTTAATTTCTTTATTAAAAGATATTAAGAACAAAATGAATATCATGGATTTATCTGATTATAGAGATGCCCTGAACGCATTCTAAAGATCACTTTACTTAATAATATTAAAAAAAAAGACTTTGATTATCAAGGTCTTTTTTCATTGATACAAAACAATAAATCCTTCAAAACAAAGTTTATTTAATTCTTGTAATAATAATAACAAATTGACGACAAAATTTATGATTTTATAAACGTCTAAGAATCATTAAAATATTATTTTTGTTGCCTTGTGGAAAAATTGTTATGAAAATGAATCCCCGATCTGTTAAAAAAACACGATTACAATTATTACATCAGTATTATAGCTATACTGGTTTTTATAAGTTTTTAGGAACTAGCCTTAAAAAAGCCTTACCTCCTATTCTATTGTTCATTGCTGGACTATTAATTATTAATTATTTCGTAATTAATATTAATGACTTATTGATCTATGTAACAGAAAACTACGCGGATTATATTGTTTTTAGTGTATTTTTCGCTTCAGAATCCCTTTTAGGACTTATTCCACCAGAAATTTTTATTGCTTGGAGTGATAAAGCTGCAAGTCCTATTTTATATCTATCTATATTGGCTTTACTATCCTATCTTGGAGGTGTTATATCTTATTTTATAGGAAAGGCAATCACCAAAATACCAGCAGTACACGAATACTTAGAAGTAAAAATGGCAAAACACATAAAAAATACTCGAAAATGGGGAGGTTTTTTAATTGTAGTGGGTGCATTGTTACCAATTCCATTTTCCATTACCAGTATAGCCGCTGGTATGATTAGATATTCTTTCGTAAGTTATCTTTTATTTGGATTACTTCGATTTGTACGATTTTATTTGTATGCGCTAGCTATTTTTAATTTAGTGTAGATATATAGCTCTCGTTTTTATTTCTAAAAATGCAAGATCTAACAAGATTCTTTTACAAGCTCCTCGTAGAAAATAATGTTTCTAAACAACTGGCCGAGTATCTTAATGTAATTATAGGAATCTTAGTTTTACTACTAGTTGTTTTTATACTTGATCGAATTATTCATAAAGTAGTATTAAGTTTATTTAGAAAGTATGCTTCTAAATCCAAAAATACCTTTGATGATTATTTGGTAAAAAACAAAACTTTTGATTACCTATCTCATATCATACCGCTATCGATATGTGTTTGGGTAATACCAAAGTTATTTATAGCATTTCCAGTTGCCGAATATTATTTAGAAGTAATATTTGATATTTTGGTAATCGGATTAACCATCTGGATTGTAAGAAGTATCTTAAGAACATTCCGTGATTTTTTAAAATCTTTAAACTCCTTTAAAGATAAGCCGATAGATAGCTATGTACAGATTTTTATGATCATCGTCTGGGCTATTGGCAGTATCTTTATGTTTTCTTCTCTTACTGGAAAATCTATTTGGACTTTTCTTACTGCACTAGGAGCAATGTCTGCGGTAATTCTTTTAATTTTTAAAGATAGTATTCTTGGTTTTGTAGCCAGTATACAAGTTGCAGTAAATGATACAGTGAGAATTGGAGATTGGATTACTATGGATAAATACGGTGCCGATGGTGATGTAATCGAAATTAATTTATCTTCTGTGAAAGTGCAGAACTTTGACAAAACTATTACCACTATACCCACCTATCATCTTACTTCGGAATCGTTTAGAAATTGGCGAGGAATGATGGATTCTGGAGGAAGAAGAATAAAAAGAGCCATTTTAATTAAAGCTTCTAGTATTCGATTCTTATCCGAATCTGATATTATCGAACTTCAAAAAATTTCATTAATCGAAGAGTATATAAGAGCATCACAAGAAAATATAACCAATTACAATACAGAAAAACAGATCAACAAAGATATTTTAATCAATGGTCGTAATTTATCCAATATGGGATTGTTTAGAAAATATGTAGAGTTATATCTACAAAATCATCCTTATGTAAATAATGAAATGACCATTATGAGTCGTCAACTAGCACCTACACCTTATGGAACTCCATTAGAGATTTATGCGTTTAGTAATGATAAAGAATGGAAAAACTATGAAAAAATAGTAGCCGACATCTTTGATCATTTGCTTTCTGCGATTACTTATTTCCATTTAGAGGTTTTTGAGCTAGATTTCCCAAATAAAAATTGACTTTTTCTCTGAGCAATCTGTTATGAACCTTACCTTTGCGGATATTATAAACTAAGTATTTGCATATGACTACTATTTTCAGACTTATAAGTTATTTAGAAGGAATTTCTTATCTACTTATTTTGTTTGTTACCATGCCGTTAAAATATTTATTTGCTTCTCCTGAGCCCAATAAAGTGATTGGTATGGCACACGGATTTTTATTTTTATTGTATATCGTTTTTGCTTTCCTGATTAAACCGGAAAAAAAATGGAATAATAAAACGCTAATTATTGTTCTCTTATGTTCCATTATACCATTTGGAACCTTTTGGATGGATAAAAAATATCTTTCTAAAAATTAACCGTTCCATTAAAATCTCCTTCAAATCTACTGTGTAGATTGATAACCGAATGAAATCCGTTCTGTCTTGGTTGTAGTGAAACACTACCATCTCTTAGTTCGATTGGCTGATTATTCAGGATAACTTCTGCAATTCGGTTGTTCTCTGAACATTCGCAAGAATTATAACTATGGTAATTATAGTCCTGTGGATTGGCAGTAATTAATAAAATCTCCAGTATATCTCCAGAGTCCAAAGCATAAATAAGGCGCTCTTCTCCCCCATTATATGATTCTAACTGTGCATCAGTTACTTGATATATCTGTCTACCATAGGGTCCATTTTGATTTTGGATTTCTCCAAAAGAAATATTTTCGTATACTGGTTTTGGGGCTCTCGAAATAATTACTGGACTAGGCTTTCTCCCAACAACAATTACTTCTGGAATAGGAAGATCTATATTGATATCTACAGAAACTCCTCCTCCAATTCTAACTTGACCAAAAGATTGATTTGCTATTAATACGGAAAAGATAATTACTAAAAAATGATTGGTTTTCATAGTACTTCAATTTGATGATTTTGTGAAGTACTATCCTAATCAAATAGCATACCAGAATCTATTTATTCCGGATATTCTATTCTTAAATGATAAATATTTGTAAGCTTTCTTTTAAACACTTTTTTTACCTGCTGAATTTCTTTAAATGTAATATTTGCATTTAAAAACTGTCCATCATCCATTTGCTTATTCACAATTTTTTCTACAAATGAATCAATAAGGCTACTAGTAGGGTTTTTTAAGCTTTTAGATGCCGCTTCCACACTATCACTCATCATAAGAATAGCCGTTTCCTTGGAAAAAGGCTTAGGACCAGGATATTGAAAATCTTCTATATTTACATTTTCATTTATTTCTTTGGCTTTCATATAGAAATAATAAACCGTACTGGTACCATGATGTGTTCTTATAAAATCAATTACCCGATCTGGCAAATTATACTTTTTAGCAATTTCGATTCCTCTAATCACATGATTAATGATAATCTTTGCGCTTTCTTTAGGAGATAATATATCATGAGCATTTCCAGAAGCGGTTTGATTCTCTGTAAAATATGTAGGATTTGCCATTTTACCAATATCATGATATAAGGCTCCTACTCTTACCAACATGGCATTAGCACCAATTTCATTTGCAGCAGCTTCAGCTATATTTGCAACATTAAGAGAGTGGTGAAATGTTCCTGGAGCTTTGTCTGATAACTCTTTTAGCAAGGAAGAGTTCGTATCACTTAATTCTAATAAAGAAACATCGGAAATAAGCCCAAACATCTTTTCATAAGCGTAGATCAACGGATGTACAATCAGAGTAGCAAAACCACTTATAATAAATAATCCTATCGTGGTCCAATCAATATCAGTTATATTACCTTCCTGAATGATATGAAATGCAATATATGCAAGAATATAGATCATTGTAATCTGACCTACGGTTATAAATAGATTTGCTCTCTTATAAGATTCTGAAATCGTTAAGATCGTAACAATACCAGCAATAATTTGTAAAAATGTATACTCATAACTATTAGGCACCACAAACCCTAAGATAAGTACAGTAACCACGTGTGTAAACAATCCTAATCTGGAATCAAAAAAGGCCTTTAGAATCAAAGGTAAAATACACAAAGGAACAATATATATGTAATCGGATTTATATTTTACAACCAATGTGGTGATCAATACCATTAATAAGATATTAAAAGCGATAAAGGTTACCTGTGTATTATTATCAAAAATATCCCTTCGATACTTTCTAATAAATAATAATAGCATTAATAACGCTAAAGATACTAGTATACCGTATCCAAATACTATCCAATAAAAATTCTTATCACTCCAAACTTGGGATTCATATTCTGCTTTTAACGACGTTAATATCTGTAGTCGATTGCCTTCTACAACTTCCCCTTTAGCAATAATTCTACTACCTTTAGACACACTTCCACGAGTACTTAATACCTGAGCAAGTTCATTTTCTAGGGTACTTTCAGTTAATTTTTGATTGAGTGATACATTCGGCTTTACCAGATCATAAAAAAGCGCAACAAAACCGCTCTTAAATTTTACATATTCACTTTTTTCAATTCTAGAATTGATAAGTGCTGTAACAGAGCTAGGCGTTAAAATCTGTCCGAATGTAATTGCATCTGCTTTATTTCCTTTACTAAGAAATATTTGACGTTTATTTTCATAACTATAGGACTCTTGCAACACACCATATCGATAAATGTCATTAAGTAATATTCTACCGAAGAGTTTTGCTTGTTTTCCAGAACTACTTTGGTCTAGTGTTTCTAAATTACTTTTGAAAGCAGCATCATACGTGTCTTTAGCAGCATTTGAAATGATTGTATCATATTCGAAATAAGGGATGTTGTTATCTTTAATTCTCTTTTTCTCAGCAGCTATTTCTTCTTCAGTTTTAGCTATTGCAAAATCAAAAGGAGCGTATAAATTTTCGTACTGCCATGGTTTCCCCTTTGTAAACTCATATTTAAAAACACCTCCTTTTGGAAATAAATAAACAATGAGTACTAGCGTACTTGTGAACAAGAACCCTTTGTATAAAAGGGACTGATTTTTATAAAAATTGTTAAAAAAATTCTTCACTTCGATATTCGTATGGGTATCCAAAAGTACTAAAAAATAAGTCAGTACAAATTGGAATAGAAAATAGAAGGATAATGGGATAGAGAACTTGCAAAATCAGTAAAAAACTAAGCTATGTTTATCCTTCAAAAATCCTTAAATTCGCAAAATAACAAACATACATATATTAAACACAATATAATGAGTAAAGACGTTGTAATAGTATCCGCAGCACGTACACCAATCGGTAGTTTTTTAGGAAGTTTATCAACCGTTCCTGCAACACAATTAGGATCTATAGCCATCAAAGGAGCTATGGAAAAAATAAATCTAGATCCTTCTTTAGTAGAGGAAGTATTTATGGGTAATGTGGTACAGGCGGGAAATGGACAAGCACCAGCTAGACAAGCTGCATTGGGAGCAGGAATCGGTAATCATGTTCCTTGTACTACAGTAAATAAAGTATGTGCAAGTGGAATGAAGGCAGTCATGCACGCTGCACAAGCTATAGCGTTAGGTGATGCTGATATTGTGATCGCAGGAGGAATGGAAAATATGAGCTTAATTCCACACTATGTAAGATTACGTGCAGGTCACAAATTTGGTCCGCAAACATTAGAAGATGGAATGCAGAGAGATGGTTTGGTAGATGTATACGATCAAAATGCCATGGGAGTTTGTGCTGATTTGTGTGCAACAGAACATAATTTTAGTAGAGAAGATCAAGATGCTTTTGCAATTCAGTCGTATGAAAGATCAGCGAAAGCTTGGTCAGAAGGTAAATTTGCGAATGAAGTAGTTCCAGTACCAGTACCACAACGTCGTGGAGAACCTGTAATGGTTACTGAGGATGAAGAATATAAAAACGTAAAAATGGAAAAAATTCCTGCGTTACGACCAGCATTCACAAAAGACGGAACAGTAACTGCTGCAAATGCTTCTACTATCAACGATGGTGCTGGAGCAGTAGTTGTGATGAGCGCAGAAAAAGCTGAAGAACTGAATCTAAAACCATTAGTAAAGATTAAAAGCTATGCTGATGCTGCACATGAACCTAAATGGTTTACTACTGCACCTGCTAAAGCGTTACCAAAAGCAATTGATAAAGCTGGTATTAGCTTAGAAGATGTAGATTTCTTTGAATTTAACGAAGCATTTTCTGTTGTAGGTCTTGCCAATATGAAGATACTAGGGTTAAACGATACAAACACAAATGTAAATGGAGGTGCTGTATCTCTAGGGCATCCTCTAGGATGTTCTGGTGTTCGTATTTTGATTACATTAATGAGTGTATTAGAACAAAATAATGCAAAAATAGGAGCTGCTGCTATATGTAACGGTGGTGGTGGTGCTTCTGCAATGGTAATTGAGCGTGTATAATAGTGTTTTTGATGCTATCATATCTAATAAAATAATTAGCTTTTAAGGATACATATGTTATACGGTATTTGCAATCTTAGTATTGTGCCTCTTCGTTCTGAACCTAATGATCCTAGTGAAATGGTTTCACAGGTACTATACGGAGAACATTTTAAAGTTTTAGAAAAACGCAAAAAATGGAGTCGAATACGATTGGCCTTTGATACTTATGAAGGATGGATTGACAATAAACAGTATCTAGAAATTACCGAAGAAACATATAAAGACTTTGATAATAAACCAATTGATATAGCATCTGACTTAATCGACTTCGTAAGTTGCGAGAATGATCAGTTAATGCCTATTTCATTAGGTTCTTCTCTAAGTGCATTAGACTATTTTCAACATAGTTATGAAGGTAATCGAATACAAAAACAGCAACCTAAGGAAAAGTTGATAGAGACTGCTTATCTTTTCTTAAATGCTCCCTATTTATGGGGAGGAAGAACAAATTTTGGAATCGATTGTAGCGGTTTTACCCAAATGGTCTACAAGCTTAATGGATATAAATTGTTAAGAGATGCGTCTTTGCAGGCTACGCAAGGGGATCCTCTTAGTTTTATTGAAGAAAGTGAACCAGGCGATTTAGCGTTTTTTGACAATGATGAAGGTGCAATTACCCATGTAGGCATTATAATGAAAGATAACTATATTATCCATGCGCACGGCAAGGTGCGCGTGGATCGTATAGATCATACGGGTATCTTTAATGGAGAACGCCGTTTATACACACATAAATTACGAGTGATAAAACGAATAATATAGTCTACTAAAAGATGATGGAATCTAAGGAATTAAATTTTGTAAGAGTACTTCCCGAAGATAACCATACAATGCTTAATATTGGAAAAGCTACCTTCTATCAATCTTTTGGACCACCTTTAAATACAGAAGAAAATATTCAGAAATATCTGGATCAATATTTTACTCTTCCAAAAATTACTCAGGAAATCTTACATCCAGAGTCTTACTTCTATTTTATAAAACACAAAAAAGATATCGTTGGATACATAAAACTCAATTTTGGATCGGCCCAAACGGAGACTATTACCGGTAACTCATTAGAAATTGAGAGGATTTATTTGGTTCAAGCGCATCAGGGAAAAGGAATAGGCCTTCACATACTAAATTGGATTATAACGTTTGCTGAGAAATATACAGTAGATTTTGTATGGTTAGGAGTTTGGAATAGAAATATAAGAGCCATAAAATTTTATAAAAGAAATGGTTTTATAAAGTTTGGAGAACATCCATTTTTATTAGGAAACGACCTGCAGACTGACCATCTCATGAAACGAGTACTTTAATTATTTAAAAACTTTAATATTTCTATAACAATTCGATATTCAGATATTATTTATTTTTGAAACGCTCATTTCAATAACATGCCAAAAGTAGAAACTTTCGATAGAACCAATGTTTTGCATAACGCAACCGAAGTATTCCATAAAAAAGGATACAATGGTACCTCTATGCAAGATTTAGTAGATGCTACAGGTTTAAATAGATCAAGTATTTACAACTCTTTTGGAAGCAAACTTGGTATGTTTATGGAAGTATTGTCTTTTTATCGTAATAACGGTAACAAGAAAATGGGCAAAGAGATTGTTCAAAATCAAAATGCTTTAGACACATTACAGTCTATATTTTGTTGGTATATAAGCGATATTATTGAAGATAAAGATCATAAAGGATGCCTAATTGTTAACTGTAAGTCCGAAATGGTGAATCAAGAACCATTAATTCGTTCCTTTATGGAACAAAATCAGGAACAAATGATGGCATTTCTTGAAGATGTAGTGCATAATGGTCAAATGGAAAAGATCGTTAATGAAGATCAAACAGCCGCGCAATATGCGTTGTATTTGTACTCTTCGATCCAGGGATTGAGAATGACAGGGATTTTAAACACGAATAAAGAAGAGCTTGAAAACCTGATACATACAATATTATCAGTACTTAAATAATTTTTTTTAATCTAATATGAAACGATCGTTTCAAATAAAACAATAAAATGAAAGCATTATTAAGAATAGACAGTAGTCCAAGGAAACAAACGTCCATTAGCAGACAACTAGCAGATGTTTTACAAGAGAAACTTGAAAAATCCGAACAATTCAGCACCCTAAAAAGAGATGCATATTATGATGAACTAGTAACACTGGGCAATGAAGACAGCGTTACGGCATACTTTACACCAGAAGATCAGCAAACATCTACTCAAAGAGAAGCCGTAGCTTCCTCGAATATTTTAGCTTCAGAATTCTCAAAAGCAGATACTTATATATTTTCTGTTCCCATGTACAACTTTGGGGTCACAGCGGGATTAAAAGCTTACATAGACCTTATTTCCCGTGCTGGTATTAGCTTTAAGTATACCGAAAATGGTCCTGTAGGACTTTTAGAAAACAAAAAAGCATATGTAATCATTACAACTGGCGGAACAAAACTTGGAACTGGTGTGGATCATGTAACAGGATATATGAAGACCTTTCTGAATTTTCTTGGAATTACTGATATAGAGTTTATTAATTCTGATCAGATTATGGCTGATGCAGAACAGGTAATCGCAAAAGCAACAGAAATTATAAATAACATTTAATCATTAATAAAATAGAACTAAAAAAATGAAAAAATTAGAAAACAAAGTAGCCGTAATTACAGGAGCAAACAGTGGTATTGGATTAGCAACCGCAAAATTATACTTACAAGAAGGAGCTAAAGTAGTTGTATCTGGAAGACGACAAGAGGCTTTAGACGAAGTTGCTAAAGAATTAGAAGGAGATTTCATCACTGTGAAAGCTGATGTTTCTAAACCCGAAGATAATAAACATCTTATTCAGGAAGCGACAAACAAATATGGTAAAATAGATGTTTTATTTCTAAATGCTGGAATCGCACCTCCTACCCCAACAACGGATATTACAGTGGATCACTATACCGAAATATTTGATATTAATGTCAAAGGACCTATTATCGCTGCTAAAGAAGCGCTACCACATATTAATGATGGAGGTACGATTTTATTTACGAACTCCATTGTACATCAAAAAGGTTTTGAGGGATATGGAATATACTCAGCTTCTAAAGGAGCCTTGCGTGCATATCAAAGAGTACTTACATCTGAGGTGAAATCCAGAGGAATTAGAGTAAACGCGATTGCTCCTGGACCTATTGAAACTCCGATTTATGGAAAAATGGGACTATCAGAAGATGTAATTGAAGAAATGGGAAAAAGTTTTGCAGAACAAGTACCACTAGGAAGATTCGGAACTTCTGAAGAAATTGCTAAATCAGCATTATTCCTAGCTTCAGAAGATGCTTCTTATATTAATGGTGTAGAATTAGAAGTCGATGGTGGACTAAGTCAGATCTAATATAAACAATGTTTTAATGTATGGAAAAGGTTGGTTTTAATAATCGACCTTTTTCTTATAAATTAAGCCAGTAAGTAACTTTAAGCACAATAGATCTTGTTCGTATATCAAAGGCAAAACGATCCGCTGGACTAGCATCATTTCCTGTAAAATAATTATCCGTATAAACGAGAATAAGATCAGAAACTGGAGCAAATCTCCACTGAATTCGAGCATTGATATTGGTATTATCACTTTGCGAGTTGTACTGCACAAAAACTGAAGTGAATAAACTTTTAGACAGTGTATAATCTATTCTTGGACTAATAAGGTAGGTCTCACGAGTACCTTCCAAATGTGGTAAATCAAATACATTCACTGCATAATTTAAAGAGAAAAAGCCTTTGGGCTGAAAACGAACATTAAAACCACCACGAGTACCATAACGCCACCCGTTAAAATATTCACCAATGTAAGGACTAAGATTCCAACTAAATACCTTTCTCCTATCACTCCTATAATTTCCAGTAAAACTAACCCAAGAAAAATCTTGATCAGCTGCTAATTCAGTAGAATCTGTACCCGTAGGATCAAATGGATCGAATAAATAAACATAACTATGATTTAGATTAAATCCAAAGTTAGAACGTTGGGATAATTCTCCTCCCCAACCTACTGAAAAGAAATGGTCCGTTTTTCCAAATTCAGGTCTCCAAAAAACATCTCCAGATACACTATAATTATGATTATTCAAAAAATCGTTTTGCGGATAATATCGTAACTCTGCGCTAGGACTGATCCGGAAATAATTCGTTCTAGGTACGAATCCAACTTCTGCATTATAATCTTCATGCACATACTCATGTCTCCACAAGGCTCCAAATTTTCTTGTATTATAATTTAGAGTAGATCCTTGGGCGATTGCGAGATCTGTATCTGGTGAAAAAGTGCCGTGAACAAAACTCTTCCCAAACCAAGTATTACTTCTAGTAGAATAATTGTAGTCCAATCCTATCATTCGATTATATCTATTGATATCCAAAGTATCAAGGTTTTGATCAAAGTCTATTGCTTGTTTATTAACCGCAATAACGCCTATATTGGAACGTACACCGATCTTTCTCTGTGCTACTGCAACTCCAAAATTGGTCGCTGGAATTCCCTGACTGCTGCGGGCCTCGGTTTGCATATTTAGTAGACCTACACGTGTCTTTGGATCCAGTTTCCCGCTAATTCTAAGTCCTCCGTAAATTCTATTCTGAGCTAACTCGTCTGTAACAACATCTTGAGCAACTCCAATACGTCTGGAAAAAAATGGATTGATATTTGAAAAACCGAACTGTCCAAACAAATCTGCATTTTCCAAGAAAAATTGCCTCCTTTCGGGAAAAAAAATCTCAAAACGGTCTAGATTTGTAATTTGTGTATCCACTTCTACCTGTGAAAAATCAGGATTCACGGTTAAATCAAGATTTAATCCAGGCGTCAACCCAATCTTTGCATCTCCTCCTATTTCAAAAATCTGATCCGTAGGTGTTCCGTCTTCGTAGTCTTTATTAATTCCTGAAGAAACAAATGGTATTAATGATATCGCACTACTTTTTGTCGTTAAATCATCCTCCCAAATCATCTCTGCTGGATATGCTAAAGTGAAAACAATCTGATTTCTTGGTGTGCCTGGATACACGCTTATTTCGTTAGATTGCGTATCAAATCTATACGAAGTAAAACCCCATTTTTTTGAAGGAGTTGGATACCTAAACGTACTAAACGGAATCTCTAGTTCTGCAGTATAATACCCATCATACTTTTGGGCATTACCTCTCCATTTATTATCCCATGAAGTAGAAAAATCCTGAATGACATTACCCCCATTACTTATGGTTCCTTCTCTCAAAACCCCTTCTGGATTGATACCAAAATAAAAAGCATTTGTTTGATCATCGAAAGTATCAAAAATCAAGGTAATATTATCATTACCTCCCGCACGATAGTCTCGTCTAAGAGATTCTACTCTCCAATCATTTCCTGCTGCGTAGCATTTAATACCGATGTAAAGATTCTTTTGATCCGTACACATATAAATTTCTGTTTGTGCTGCGGCAGGTAAAGAATCATTAGGAAAATATTGCATGAAGTCTTTGGCAGGTGTTAGCTTTTTCCAGATAGCTTCATCAAGTTTACCATCTATAGTCATACCTTCTTCCGTAGTACCCACTAAAAATGATTTCTTTTCTGAACTACTTACCTCTTGAGAAAAAGTCTGCTGTCCTAGCAAGAAGAAAAGGCATACACTAATCCATAACTTCATAAAAAAAAACTTTCGTATTAAATTTTATGTTTTAAAAATAATGTGGCATTAAACCCTTTGGTGGTGCCGATAAGATCTCAAAAATATAATACGAAAGTTTAGTTTGTGTTAAAATTATTACAAACAAAAGTCTTCATACTTAGGTTTGTATCAAATTCTAATATTATAACTCCAATATCTGTCTAATCATCTGATTTGTGAATCCCCATTCATTATCGTACCAGATCATAATTTTCACTAAATCTCCATCTACTACTCTAGTCATAGAAGCATCTACGGTAGATGCATAAGGATTCATTTGTATATCGGAAGAAACTATAGGTTCATAGGTAACATCCAATACCTTCAAATATCTATCAGTTTTGGCTTCTTCTTCTAGTATTTTATTGATCTCTTCTGCAGTTGTATTTCTTTCTGCAATAAATGTAACATCGCTTACAGAACCTACAGGAACAGGTGTTCTTACTGCTATTCCATCAAACTTACCTTCAAATTGTGGTAAAGCTTTTGTAGTGGCTATAGCAGCTCCAGTAGTAGTTGGCGTTAAATTTACTGCTCCTGCTCTTCCCATTCTCGGATTTTTCTTCGATGGTGCATCTACCAAAGTTTGAGATGCTGTATAGGCGTGAATAGTGTTTAAGATAGCTTTCTTTACTCCAATTGTTCTACCTAAAATTTCTACAACAGGACTAATATTATTTGTGGTACAACTAGCACAAGAAAATATAGCTGTTTTACCATCTTCTGTATTCACACCATGCACTACAGTTGGTGTATCTTTACTTTTCGTTGGGCCAGAAATAACAACATTGGTTGCTCCTGCTTTTATATGCTTTTCCGCATCTTCCCTATTGGTAAAAAAACCTGTACTTTCGATAACAACATCAATGTTATGTTCTTTCCAAGGAAGTAATTCTGGATCTCTTTGTGTCAAATATTTAACTTTTTGACCAGCTATTATCAAAGAATCACCTTCGATTGTTACCTCCTTATCATAAATTCCATATACACTATCGTATTTTAATAAATACTGTGCATTTTCAATAGTCATTAAATCATTCACAGCGACTATTTCTAATTCGGGTTGATCCATAATTACTTTTAGTGCAGCTCGCCCGATTCGTCCAAACCCGTTTATTGCTATTCGTTTCATTTGTTCTTTTTTTATAGTTTTTTAATTGTCAAATGGAATTCGCAATTGAACATTTTGTTATATATGAACCTAAATGTTGTAGCTCATTTCATTTTTTAAGATTTTGTTGATTTATGTTGTGGTTAAAATTCGATTCTAATAGTCGCAAATACTGGTAAAAAATTACACGAATTACTCTAACAGAGAAACGCCATTTAGATCCGTTGTCAATACATCACTCATATAGTCAAAATATGGTCGTAAAAGTCTATAATGATATGTAAGATTATCTAAAAAACCTTCTGAAAAGACTTCTTTATCCGTAAAGCTCTTGGTAACAAAAAAGGACTTATTTTTTATCAAATCAATCGCAGGATGTTCTTTACTAAAACCTTTTGGTGCAGTTTTTACCTGATAGTCTGTATTAAACCCTCCAAACGCTTTTTGAAACTCTGCATTAGATAAAATCTCACGAATTTCTTGATCATCCATTTCAAATTCCTTTCTTATACGTAGTAAATCTTTAGGTTCTGGACCAAAAAAACCACCTGCCATCTGGGAATTTCCAGGTTCTAATCTAAGATAATACCCTCCACGTCTATGCGCTCCAGCACGACTAAAACTTACACTTCGATGTACATTATAAGGTGTCTTATCTTTACTAAATCGAATATCTCTATTAATTCTAAAAACTTTTGTTTTTTCTATTTCATCCTCTTCATTTAATCTATCTACAACTGCAGCATAAAAAGCTTTTAGTTCCTTCTCATTAGATTGATATCGCTTTTTATGTTCTTGCATCCAATCACGGTGATTATTTTTTTTTAGATCTTTTAGAAACTCAAAAGCTGTTTTTGGTATCATATTCATATATAAAGTTTGGCATTTAAAATTACTAAAATCTATAAGCCATCACTAAGTTTAACGTAATTTTATGTATAAATCGGAATTTTTGAAGCGAGATGTTATAATTCCGTAAAAAATGTAAGTATTTACAAAGAATTAGGACTTCTCTATTTCTTTATTCTATATATTTACTAGACTTTTCAAAACAGGCACAATGACTAAAGAAAAAGATCAGGTTATAGCTAAGATTAAGGAGCAGAAAAAGAATCCTAATCTAAAACTAAAATTAAAAGAAAGAACAGAGTATTTTACTAATCTTCTTTTCTACACTTTATTCGATTCTGATACAGAAGTAGAAAAGAATATAGACATTCTCGAAAAAACTTTCGAGGAGCTAGTTGATCTTGCCTGTTGGGAAACTGAAAAACCTTGTAGTAAAATTTGGCAATCCTATTTAGAGAAACTGCCAGAAATATTAGAAAAACTAAATAAGGATGCAGATTCTTTTATGAAAAGTGATCCTGCGGCCAATTCTATAGAGGAAGTGTATCTTGCTTATCCTGGATTCTATGCTATTGCTATTTATAGATTAAGTCATGAATTATTAAAATTTGGTCTACCATTAATACCAAGATTGATGACTGAATATTCTCATAGGCTTACAGGAACAGATATTAATCCTGGCGCAGAGATTGGAGAATCGTTCTTTATTGATCATGCAACGGGTATTGTAATAGGTGAAACTGCCATTATAAAAGATAATGTAAAAATTTATCAAGGAGTTACTTTGGGAGGTTTATATGTAGATAGAAAACTACGAAATGTAAAAAGACATCCTACAGTAGAAAATAATGTTACGATTTATGCCAATGCTACTATCCTTGGTGGTAGTACAGTGATTGGTGCTAATAGTACCATTGGTGGTAATGCCTGGATTACATCCTCGGTACCAGAAAACTCTGTTATATCAAATACATCAGAAATAAAGATCAAAAAAGTTATTTAATGTCCCATAGCATTTTAGACCTCATAGGAAACACGCCTTTGGTAAAAGCTACTTCCTTAATAAAAAATCCAAATATTACATTATATCTAAAATTAGAAGGTCACAACCCTGGCGGAAGCGTCAAAGATCGTGCGGCTTATAATATGATTAAGTCTGCTCTAGACCGCGGAGATATTGATCAATCTTCTAAACTTATCGAAGCTACTAGTGGAAACACTGGTATTGCCTTAGCGATGATTGCTGGTATTTTTAAGTTGAATATTGAGTTGGTAATGCCCGAAAACTCTACGAAAGAGCGTGTGCAAACCATGAGGGCTTATGGAGCAAAAGTAACGCTTACCTCTCAGGATGTTGGGATTGAAGGTGCACGTGATTATGCTGAAGCTAAAGTAAAAAACGAAGGGTACATCATGCTGAATCAATTTGCCAATGATGATAACTGGAAAGCTCATTACAAGACTACTGGTCCAGAGATATGGAAAGATACAGATGGGCAAATCACACACTTTGTATCCTCTATGGGAACCACAGGAACTATTATGGGGACTTCTACTTATCTCAAAGAGCAATCTAAAGATGTTCAGATTGTTGGAGTACAACCCACTGATGAATCCAGAATTCCAGGAATTAGAAAATGGCCAAAAGAATACCTTCCTAAAATATTTAATCCTTCAAAAGTAGATCAGGTAATCGAAGTTAGCCAGGAAGAAGCGACAGAAATGGCGAAAAGATTGGCCAAAGAAGAAGGTGTCTTTTCTGGGATGAGTAGTGGCGGGTCTGTAACCGCAGCATTAAAACTAGCAGAAACCTTAGAAAGCGGTGTTTTAGTAGCCATTATTTGTGATCGAGGAGATCGATATTTAAGTTCTGATTTATTTTCATAATTTACACTACCCTTAATTCTTATAATAACCATTTAACCAATTAATCAACCAGCAGTAGTTAGGATGGGATTAGGTATATCGATCTAATTAGATTGGCACTTAAGATGATTCTTTCTATAATAAACAAACCAGTAAATGAAACGTATATTTTTATACCTTTTTGTTATATCTTGTAGTATCTCATGCACAGAAAAAAATATAACCTATTCCAGTTTTGAGGAATACCCTACTCCTTCAGAAACAAATCTTTGGGTTGATTACACCAAAGAGACTACTACTTTTAAGATTTGGTCTCCTATTGCAGAAAAAGTTCAATTACACTTATTCCAAAATGGTGACGGAGGTTCTGCTTTAGAAAGCATTTCTTTAGATCTTGATGTAAAAACCGGTATTTGGAGTTCCAAAATCAATAAAGATCTAAATGGTACCTATTACACCTATCAAATCATGCATAAAGGGAATTGGTTAGAAGAAACTCCTGGTATTTATGCTACTGCCACTGGTGTGAACGGTAAAAGAGCGATGGTATTAGATTTTGATTCTACAAATCCTGAAGGATGGAATGAAGATAAAGGACCAACCATAAAAAGCCCTAATGAGGCTATTATCTATGAGTTACATATTAGAGATATGACAATTCATACGCAATCTGGATCCAGTAAACCAGGAAAATATTTAGGATTGGTGGAAAAAGGAACCAAAGGACCAGAAAATGTTAGTACTGCAATTGATCATTTAAAGGAATTAGGTATCACGCATGTCCACCTATTACCCACTTATGACCACTACTCTATCGATGAAACAAAATTAGATACTCCACAATTTAATTGGGGATATGATCCGCAAAACTATAATGTTCCAGAAGGATCTTTTTCTTCCGATCCTTATAATGCTAAAGTGAGAATCACGGAATTTAAACAAATGGTGAAAGCATTCCATGATCATGGAATTGGTGTCATCTTGGATGTCGTTTATAATCATACAGGAAGAACGGAAAACTCGAATTTTAATTTAGAACTCCCTGGATATTATTACCGCCAGTGGGAAGATGGTAAATTTTCTGATGCTTCTGCCTGCGGAAATGAAACAGCATCAGATCGCATAATGATGCAAAAGTATATCACCGAATCAGTAGCGTTTTGGGCAAAAGAATATCACTTAGATGGTTTTCGTTTTGATCTGATGGGAATACATGATATCGAAACTATGAATAAAGTTGCCGAGAATATAAAATCAGTAAACCCAAACATATTTATTTATGGCGAAGGTTGGACAGCAGGTGACTCTCCTCTACCGATTGAAAAAAGAGCACTGAAAAAAAATACTTTAGAAATGCCTAAAGTTTCTGCATTTAGTGATGACCTTAGAGATGGTTTAAAAGGATCTGTTTTTGAAGAAAAAAGTACTGGTTTTGTAAGTGGGGCTAAAAACACCGAAGAATCTGTAAAAATGGGGATTGTAGGAGCTATTCAACATCCACAAATTGCTTACGACAAAGTAAATTACTCGAAAGCTCCGTGGACTAATGAGCCTTGGCAATCGGTTTCTTATGTTTCTTGTCATGATAATCATACCGTTTTTGATAAACTAAAAATTTCCAGAGAAGATGCTACGGATGAAGAATTGGTTGCAATGCAAAAACTTACCAATGCTATCGTTATGACCTCTCAGGGAATTGCCTTTATGCATGCTGGGTCCGAAATGTTGCGTACTAAAAACGGAGAGCATAATTCTTATAATTTACCCGATAGTATTAATCAGATCGATTGGAATTGGAAAAGCAACAATGCTGATGTTGTTGACTATTACAAAAATCTAATCCGATTACGAAAAGAGCACCCAGCTTTTAGAATGAATACTGCGGATGAAGTAAGAGAAAAACTAACCTTTGTAAAAGACTCTAAAGGATTGATTAGTTATAAAATCAGCAATCATGCCAATGGTGATAAATGGAAAAATATTTATGTGATCTACAATGCCAAACCAGAGCGTTTAACTTACATGTTAGAAGGTTTCTGGCGTGTAGCAGTTCTAGGTGATGATTTTGATTTTGAAGGTAAAGAAATGATGAAAAATTCCATCTCTATCCCACCAATATCCATGGCGGTTTTGTTTGAGGAATAAGTATACTCAACATTGCAGCACGTTAAATTATAAATCCAAGAGTACAATATGCCAAAATATTTTTTAATTAAAAGAATAACTGCGGGGTTGATTGACTATACAATATGGTTTGGTTTATTCTGGTCCTCTTTATCTCTATTCGGAGAAAAAACTGTTGTAAGAACCTATGAATTTGATTATGGTTGGATATTTTTTATCGGACTTTGGATAATTGTCATGATTATTCCTGAGACATTATTCCAAAGTACTATTGGGAATCTATTACTAAAGTTGAAAGTAGTCAATGAAAATGGCGGAAAAATAAAATTTTCGCAATCCCTTTTGCGACATTGCGCTGACATGATTGACATGTGGCCTCTAGGTTTGGTTGGTATTTTGACAATAAAGTACAGTAAAAAACATCAACGTTTAGGAGATATGATTGGTAAAACAATCGTTATAGAAAGAAACTGAAAACGTGCTTCAATAAAATATATTAGAATTATAGCAACAAGTTGATGAATAGATTGGTTTGCGTAGTTTCAATAATGTGCAATAGCTGCAAAATTGAAAGCTAGCTACCAATTCACAGAAAAGTCAAAAAATAAGGTAACATTTTGCCTTTCTACGACACATATATTAAACGTTATTTGTAGTAATTGAGAATACTAAAAAAAATATTTAAATCGAAAAAACAAGCTGACTTAGAACTAATCAGCAATCCTAAAGTTTTATTTAACAATAAAATAAGTGTATTTGAAATTACCCTATCTAGACATAAAATTGGGGATAGTGTTAATGAATTAAGGCTAGATGAAGTCATTTTAACTGGACTTGAAACATACCCTAAGAAGACAGAAGGCAGGATATGGAAAGATGATAAAACTTTTGTTTTAATTAATGGAAAAGAAATTGAATTTACCCTTAAAGAAAGAATTGAAGCAGTTATAAATGAAGGTGGTTGGATCGGGTATAAAGATGGATCTCGATTCAGAATTAAAAATGAAAAAATCACCTCTTTTTCTTTACATCTCGAAAGACTTTCTCCTTACTCGGAATTAAGTAAAAAAAGCATAATTCAGAAGCTAGGAAAAAGAGTGAAAATAAAAGAAACGTATGAAGAATTTGACGGTACTCTTTTTCATACTGATATTATGAATTTTGAAAGATTAATTTCTATTACTTGGGATGACTGGGATAAAAAAATATTAGTGATATCTTTAGGTGATTTGGTAAAAGAAAAATTAGATAACACATTAAGTCGCGTCATGCAAAAGGAATAATATTTACAAAATTAATAACATATGTAAAATTTTATCAAAGAGTAAGGTAACATTTTGCCTTGCTATGACACTTATAATAAATGTTGTGCATTATTAAAAAAATGGCATTTCCTAAAAAAAAGTCTCGAAGAATTATAGTTAATAACCACCAATATAGGTGGATGGTTAAAGGTGATTTTTATGGTGTTATGCTTTTAATTATTTCTGAAGAATATAATGGACAAAAACTATTCGCAAATTTCAGACATAGTATAAATGGAGAAAAATCTTGTATGTACGATAATCCATTTATTATTGAACCTGAATTAGTTAAAAGAACTATTCTTTTTGGACTATCAAAAGGCTATTCACCCAACCAAAAAGGCAATGACTTAAATTTAGGCGATTTGAGTCAACAATTAGTTTTAAATTTAAAGAACTAGAGCAAAGTATAATAATTTATTCTAAAGAATTCTGAATTATAAAACTAACAACTATGAAAAAAATAATTCTATTAGTATTAACAATTACAATATTTTATTCTTGTAAAAATTCAAAAAAAGAGGAGTCTGAAACGAAAATTCAGAAAAAATCATTTGCACAATCTGAAAAATTCATAAAACAATATATTGAAGATTCTCAAAAATATTGGGACCAAAATGATAATGAAAATGCGTTAAAATATGATGACTCGATTAAGCAAACTATTTTGAACAGTTTTATTAAAGATTATAAATTTAAATCCATTAATAAAGATATTTACAATACGGCTAAAAGAAAAAAACCTCTTTTCTTACAGGTGACAGCATCTTGGTGTGCCGCATGTAAATTCGAAGTTACAGCATTAAATAAAATAGTTGAAAAGTATAGTAATCAAGTAGATTTTGTACTTCTATTTTGGGATACTCAATCGGATTTAGAAAAACTTGCGCCTGATTATAATAAAGATATAGTTTTAGTTCCCTCTCAAGAAAAACATCCTGATCCACATACAATCGATATTTCTGGTTTTAGACATATTATGGGATATCCAACAAATTACTTGATAGCTACAGATAATGAAATAATTAATTTTTCTTCGGGAGCAAAAATTCCATCAACTTTTACTGATAAAGAAGGAAAAGAAATTATAATTACAAAAGAACAAGCCAATAAAGAAAATTATGAGAGACTTGAATCCGAAATTCAGGAATTGATAGAAAAAAATAGTAGTAACAAAGTGTAAAATTTATCAAAACACAGTATCAAAGAGACTTTATATCAGATGTAAGAGAAACCTAGCTAACTCAATAAAATTATTTCTAACTACAAATCCCATTTAATTACAAGCATTTAAGTTTCAAATGAGTGTTGTAACCAGTTAAACTAAAATTTCTTTACATTTATAACATAACAACCAAACCATATAGATATGAAATTAGGCGCTTTTTCAATTAGTTTAAGTGTAAAAGATATTAATGTTTCCAAAGAATTCTATGAAAACTTAGGATTCGAAGTTTTTGCCGGAAGTCTGGAAAAAAACTATCTCATTATGAAAAACGAAACCACCTTAATTGGTCTGTTTCAAGGAATGTTTGAAAATAATATCATCACTTTCAATCCAGGCTGGGATCATAATGCAAGTACTCTAGAAAACTTTGATGATGTTAGAGAAATTCAAAAACACTTAAAAAGTAAGGGAATACAATTACAAAAAGAAGCTGATGAAGATTCTAAAGGCCCAGCAAGTGTAGTACTAACTGATCCTGATGGCAATGCCATTTTATTAGATCAGCATGTTTAGACTTGAGAAATAATTCATAAACTTTAGTTTCGAAAGTTTAGATTTACTACCTTTTTCCGTTCTTTGCAACTATGCCAGAGAAAGAACAAATTTACACTACACTCAAGGAGTATTTTGGGTATGACAGCTTCAGACCATTACAGGAAGATATTGTAAACTCTATATTTTCTGGTAATGACAACATGGTTGTTATGCCTACTGGTGGCGGAAAATCTATTTGTTATCAATTACCTGCTCTCTTACTTCCTGGAATTACATTGGTTATCTCGCCTTTGATTGCTTTAATGAAAGACCAAGTGGATGGATTAAAAGCAAATGGTATACAAGCTGCCTATGTAAATAGTAGTCAGAATGAAGATGAACAACAAGAGATTTATACTCAGCTTCAGGAAAAGCAAATTCAGCTACTATACATAGCGCCAGAAAGCTTAAGTTTTATAGACAATCTTCTTTCTCAGATAGAAATCAGTTTAATCGCTATTGATGAAGCTCATTGTATTTCGGCATGGGGACATGATTTTAGACCTGCTTATACCCAATTAGGATATCTAAAAAAGCGTTTTAATGAAGTTCCAATTATAGCACTTACTGCTACAGCAGACAAGGCAACAAGGAAAGATATCTGCGAACAATTAAACATTCCTAATGCCAAATTGTTTTTAGCCTCTTTTGATCGAAAAAACCTTAGTTTAGAAGTTCGTCCTGGAAATAAAAGAATAGAACAAATATTTGACTTTCTGGAAGATAAAACTGAAGAAGCAGGCATTATCTATTGCTTGAGCAGAAAAACTACCGAAATGCTTGCAGAAAAACTCCAAAATCAAGGTTTTAATGCTGAAGCATATCACGCAGGTATTGCACATGAAAAAAGAGCTTTAGTACAAGAGAATTTTATAAATGACACAACGCATATAGTCTGTGCTACTATTGCCTTTGGAATGGGAATCGATAAATCTAATGTTCGCTGGGTAATTCATTACAATTTACCTAAAAACATAGAAGGGTACTATCAAGAAATTGGTCGTGCCGGTCGAGATGGATTACCATCTTCTACCCTACTTTTTCATAGTTTTGCGGATGTTATTCAATTACAAAAATTTGCCACAACATCTGGTAATCATGAAGTACAGATGGCAAAATTAGATAGAATGAAGCAATATGCTGATTCTTTAAGTTGTAGAAGAAGAATACTGTTAAGTTATTTTGGCGAATTGATTGAAGAAGATTGCGGTAATTGCGATGTTTGTAAAAATCCTCCGAGTTTTATAGATGGAACCATAATTGCTCAAAAAGCACTATCTACAGTAGTTAGAATAAAAGAAGAAGAACCTATGGGAACTATTATTGATGTTCTTAGAGGTGCTCAGAATGCTGTGGTAATTGATAAAGGATATCAACATCTAAAGACCTACGGAATTGCCAATGATATATCATGGCAAGATTGGCAACAATATATCATTCAGTTAATCAATCAAGGATATCTCGAAATCGCCTTTCACCAAAATAACAAACTTAAACTCACCCAACTTTCAAAAAAGGTATTATTTGAAGGTGAAAAAGTAAGTTTGGCGAATTTAGCAGAATTTGAAAAAATTAAAGAAACTGCTGCACAACAAACGAAACAGCGAACAGCAAATACATTATTCGACAAATTAAGAGAACTACGATTGCAACTGGCAAAGGAAGCTGGAATTCCTGCTTATCAAATCTTTAACGATGCATCGCTTAAAGAAATGGAAAAAGTAAGACCGATGAGTGATGAAGAATTTATGCAAATCAGCGGTGTGGGTAGATTGAAAATGCAAAATTATGGATATCAATTTATTAAAGCTATCATTGATTATTCATCCGAAAAAATAAAAAAGAAAAAAAAGTCGGCTAAAAATAAAGGAAACTCATTTAAAGAAACTCTAACTTTATATCAACAAGGTCTATCTATCGAAGAAATTGCTGAAGTAAGAAAACTAGCGCAATCCACCATTTTTTCTCATATTATGAAATTATATAACGATGGAGAAGATATAGATCTCCATACATTCATAGCTAAAGAAGATGTGAAAGCTGTAAGAGTTGCGAAAGAAGCGTTGGATAATCCGGATACATTAAAACCCTACTTCGAGCATTTTGAACAAGCTATGGATTACAATACGATTAAATTAGCACTTGCCATTTTAGAAAAAGAATCAGCCTAGTAGTTAATGATCTGTTATCGAAATTAGCTGATAAAAAGGACCTTGATCACAACCATCCATTCCATGAATAATACCAGATTCTATAAGTAAAAGATTATGTTCTTTAGAAAACCAAACATTTACAATACTTTGGTATAACTGGCAGTTCTCATTTATATCTGTACCTCCATTACAACAAAAACCATGAGATGATATTCTACGAAGATGAATTTTATCACTTGTATACTTTTGATCCTCGAGAGTAAAAGCAAGCTTGTGTTTATTATTGATATCATTAAGATGATTAAACTTCGTGATTTCTTTCAACGTTCGGTAGTTATCTTCATTCAAAAGCTTTTGCACCTTCTTATAAGCTGTTTCTAAATCGTGAACTAAAAGTTCTGTTGCTTCTTCTCCTGGATATAACATAATTTCATCTAAAACCCTTCCATCTTTAGCGCTAATCTTTTGTAGCTTTGTTTCAGTAGATACGCAACAGGAATATTGACTATATTCTATTAAATAATGTGATCCATCGTCAGAAATAGCAGGAAAGTTGTCCACTACTAAATTATCACCGTAAAAATCAACAAAGGGCTTAAAATATTTTTGAGCGATTGAAACATACCCAATAAAAAAGAATGCTATAAGTATGAATTTGTTCTTCATTTTATACTGATTTTCAAAAATCAAATTTCATGTATACATGAAAAACATAAAACACCATAAACCGTGAAAAACTATGTACTCTTTCTAAAAATATCATCTGCTATGATCTTAGAATCATTAACAATAGTTCCTAATATTCCGCCAAGTTTATAATTATCAAAACCAACAAAATATAAACCTTGATGAATCCCTGTTCCTATTACATTCTTAGGAACTCCGTATGAATCTAATAAACCATCCGTGTTTTCAATAAACTGCTCAACTTTAGCACGATATCCAGTAGCTAAGATCACAACATCAACACTTATTTTAGTTCCGTCTCTAAGCTTTACACCTTTTTCATAAAAGGAATTGATATCTCCTACCACTTTTATTTTTCCAGATTTAATTTGTCTTACGGTACCGAGATCAATTACTGGCGTTTTACCTGTTTGCTTAAGATGATCAATTGGATCTTTTTTAGAAATAGAGATTCCGTGTTTAGAAAGATCTCCAATGACAATTTTTCGAACTTGCTTTCCAATCCATCTTCCTAATCCAAAGGGTAGTTTCTCCAATTTTTTAGCAGTAATCTGTACTGGACGTCCATTGATATCTCTAGGAACAATTAATAACGGACTTCGTACGGATATACTAACATCTATATCATGCTCACTAAGATCTAATGCTAACTCAGCTCCTGTATTCCCCATACCTACAACCAATACCTTTTTCCCCTTAAACGGCAAAGCGTTCTTATAATTCCTGCTATGCATGATAGCTCCCAGAAAATCACTTTGATTTTCCCAAATCGGTATAAATGGAGTTCTATTTATTCCTGTGGCAATAATAACATTATGAGCCTTGTATGAACCATTATTCGTATCAACGCCCCAATAGTCTTCTTCTTTTTTTACTGAATTTGCAGTGGTATTAAAACAAGGTCGAATATCAAAATGTTCTGCATACTTCTCATAATATGCTGCTAATTTAGTTTTAGGTACATATCTAGGATAGTCTACCGGAAACTCCAAGTATGGTAAATGAGAAAGCTCTTTTACCGTATGTAGTAACAATCGATCATAATGGTTATGCCAACTCCAAGCTATTTTATCAGTTTGCTCGATGATCTCAAAAGGAATATTTTGTTTTCTAAAACGTCCTGCTACTGCCAGACCTGAAGGTCCCGCTCCAATAATCAGATTCTTGGTTCTCCGAACATCCATATACTATTTAGAAATTGAGCTTCCGTAGCGGTTTAGGATATTTTTTTTATTGTTTGTAGTAACGAAAGGATCATCGATTGCCTTTTTGGCCAAAGCTTCATGAGAATTCTGGTCATAAAAAAGTTTGTACATATCCTGAATAGAAACTCCTTCTGTATGTAGTTCTTGTGGAATCAAAACATCATCTTTTTTAACCAAACCGGCAGTCAATACTCTTACATATACGCCTGGCATTAATGCTTGTATAAATTGTTTCAAAATAGTTTGAGTTCCAAAACGAACTCCCAATTTATAACAAGGTTGTCTTGGTTGCGTTACCTGAACCACAGCTTCACCAAGATTATATATGCTTCCGATGTTTATAATGCGCTCATCTAATCCCAAAACTGTAAGGTTTTCGCCAAACATACCATAATTCCAATCGAGATCTGGATACTTCTCTTTCCAATAAGGGTAATGCTCTGCAGCATATAAGTAGCAAGCTTTGTCTACACCTCCATGAACTCTTCTATCAATCACATGATCACCCTTCACATCTTCTTTATCTAAAAAAATAGGTTCATCCACAGGATACTTATAAATACCTGTTTTTACTTCTTTTCCTCTCCAAGATATGGTTTGAGGTTCTCCGATATTTGTTGATATTACTTTCATCTAATCACATATTTTTTGTAAAACTATGCATCACCACCTAATAATGTATTCAAATATTTTATTCCTGTAACTCCACAGAATTTAATATCAAACCAGAACCAGGAACAATGTGTTCTAATGTTATTTTCTCATGATTGGGATCCAATGTGTTTTTTATAAATTCTAAATCAATTTTACCCTTTCCTAAATCTAATAGAGCCCCCATCATCAATCGTATTTGATTTCTTTTAAAACCAACACCTTTAACCCTTAACATATAACTTGTATTTGGAAAAAAATTAGCCGTATACAAATCATTCTTTGTAATCTCACAAACTAAAATTTCTCCATGAACGATTGTATTCTCATTAGGACGATGGCAATAAGATCTATAATTGTGCTTACCCTCGAACAAGGTTGCTGCCTGCATCATACTCTCGATATCCAGATCTTCTATTACATTATACATAAAAGGTGCAGAAAATGGATGAAATTTCTTTCCGAATGAGAATAAGTACACATATTCTTTGATCTTGGGATGTTGTATGATATTAAAATTCTCATCTGTCTCTTGTATACTCAAAGCTCTAATATCTTGGGGTAAATTTTGATTGAACAGTACAAAGAAATCTTTTAACTCTAGTTGCTTATGATCCACAAACAACTCTATATACGCTTCATTGGCAGATACCTTGGCATCTGTTCTTCCTGCTGCTAAAACTTTAAAATCTTTATGATCTAAAACATACGTAATAGTACGTTCCACCATCCTTTGCAAAGTATTCACGTTAGGCTGTTTTTGCCAACCATGATATCTAAAACCTAAATATTGAAGTTGAATAAGGTAGTAGAAACGTTTTCGAAACATGTAACTAATTTTTATAACAATTCGAATATAGATAAATTCTGCATTTTGTCGATTATTTCCTCTTTTTTAATCTTCATATATGCTAAAATCAACTGTATAAATTATTATATTTGAGTAAATCTAATTAATAATTTTAAATCAACTTAGTTATGGTTAAAGCAAAATATCAAGATGTTTTAGATCTTGGACAGGAATTAAATATTCAAAACGGGGATGTAACTGAAGAGAATGGAGTTCTTAAAGTAAAAGGAACTGCTAACACGCAATATGAAAAAAACCAACTTTGGGATAAGATTAAAGAAATCGGTGGAGAAGCTCCATCAGATATTGAAGCAGATATAGATGTAGCCGATAATTCTGTTTACCATAGACATACAGTAAAAAGTGGAGAATCTTTAAGTAAAATTGCAAAGCATTATTACAAAGATCCTATGAAATACAAGGAAATTTTTGAGGCAAATACGCATATTTTAAAAAATCCTGACGTAATCCACCCAGATCAAGAATTGATCATACCTAATCTATAAGACATATTAGATATCATATATAATTAGATCTTCTTAACTATTTAAGAAGATCTTTTTTTTGTCATAAAAGTAGGATAAACACTCTAAACATTCGTTAATTATCAAGATTTGGCGATTTAAAAAAATAAAATCACTAATTTTACGGCTTTACCGTAATTACGCTTCACCAAATCCGGTTTTGATATGAGATCAATTTTACTTTTAGTTGCATTAGCGATTGGGATATCTGGCTATGGACAAGTTTTATCTAAAACAAATATCATCTTCGAATCTAATAAAACTGTAGTATTAAATAATGGTAAGGAATATAAAATTCTTAAAGAAACACCGTTGTATGCCATTTCGGATACTTCGATTCCTCTTAAACATACGGTAAAAGAAAAAACCTTAATCCTAAATAGAGTTCTTTTGATACAAGAAAAAGACGAACCAAAAGAACTGATAGAATACATCAAAGGTAAGATGTTTTTCTACGAACTAAGAGATACAAAAAGTACCGAATGATTTAAGTCAATAAATCAGTAGTTATTGGTTATTTTTTTCAATAGTATTTTGAGCAAGGTCTAAAATCTGCTGAAATTGTTCATCTAATGTTAGATTAGAATTATCAATTTGTATAGCGCCTTCCGCTTTGCGAAGTGGAGAATCTTTCCTTGTGCTGTCTATATGATCTCTATTCACTACATTTTTAAGAACATCTTCATAGGTTACTTGATCACCTCTTTCTACAAGTTCTTTATACCTTCTCTCTGCTCTATCCTTTGCCGTTGCTGTCATAAACAACTTCAACTCGGCATCCGGGAAAACTACCGTTCCAATATCTCTTCCATCCATGACAATCCCCTTATCTTTGCCCATCAATTGCTGTTGTTCTACCAACTTCTTTCGAACTTTCGATACCGCGGCTACAGGACTTACTAATCTAGATACTCCAAGCGTTCTAATTTCTTTTTCTACGTTTTTATCATTAAGAACAACTTCTGCCAGTCCAGTTTCAGGATTTACTTCAAATTTTATTTGTATTAAAGGAAGGCTATTTTCTAATGCTTCTTGATAAAAATGATCACTGCCAATATATCCTTGTTTCATGGCATACAAGGTAACGGCACGATACATTGCACCCGTATCGACGTATATATATCCTAATTTTTTAGCAAGTTGTCGTGCTACGGTACTTTTTCCAGTAGAAGAATACCCGTCTATTGCAATGATAATTTTTTTATTCACTATTGTAAGTTTACGTTGACACCAAAAGTACTTGAAGATGCTGCCGAATTATAACGCGCATAGGAATAAGCGAACCTAAACTTTCCTAATTTCAGAGAAAAACCACCACTTAATCCTGCAAAAGATCGTTGGTCAACTATCCTTAATTCTTCTGATCTTCTAAAATTATATCCTAATCGAACATTAAATCCACTTTCGGGAAAAAACTCTAATCCTACTACTACATGACGCAGAGCATTATTTAAAAAACTTGGATCATCAGCTTCGACATTACCTTCTAAGTCGGTGATATCTCTAGCAGGATTTCTAAAAGCTACATCCCAAACCTGTAAATTCTCTAATGTTAAATTCCATCGTATAGGGACATTTTTTAATGTTTGTGCAATTCCCATATCTACGGATAAAGGAAGATTTTCTCTCGTTTCATCATAGGTTGTAAACTGTGTTCCTAAGTTTCTTACTGAAAGACCAAAATCAAACTTTGTATCAGGATTATGATATATCAAACCTACATCAAGAGCCCCTCCGATAGAAGTATATTCTTCTAATTTAGAGGATATAAATTTTCCATTAGCCCCAACATGAAAATTAGAATTAGGAATCGTATAAGCATAACCTACTGAGATTGCAACTTCACCAGCTCCAAAATCTCCTGTCTCATTTCCAAACTCATCAAACCCGTCAAACCTTCCATAATTTATATATGTAACTCCAGCGTGAAACATCTGTCTATTCCGACCAAATGCTTTAGCATAAGCTACTGACCCATAATTTACATCTGCTATATAATTAACATAATTTACGGACAGTTGGTTATCCATCTCTCTATTGATCGCAGCAGGATTCAACATAGCATCTGTAGGATCCATACTATAACCGGTAACGTACTTACCGCCAAGGGCAGCTTGCTTAGGTGAAGAAACCAAATTAAGGAATTGATACGTATACCTACCTCCTATTTGTGAATAGGTAAATGTGGTTAAAAACAGGAATACTAGAAATATGTAGTTACGCGTCATCAGCAGCAAAAATAAAAGAAACTAACTGGAAAACGGTAGTTAGCCATAAAAATTTTATAACCGTTTAAATAAAACCTAAAACACCTTAAAAACCAATATCGCATATGTATTATTAGCTGAAAAACATCATTGCAAATCCCTAAGAATTACACTAAAAGCACTAAAATGTTACAAAAAACTGAATATCAGTTATTTAAAGAATAACTGACAATATAATAACCATCTTGGAGTTATTATCAATTAGCAACTCAAATCTAAAAACTAACTTAACACACAAAACATGGGCTTATTAGACTTTCTAACCAATAAAATTGCTGTTGATTTAGGAACAACCAATACTTTAATTTCTCATAAAGGTAAAATAGCAATTGATGTCCCCTCTATTATTGCGGTTAATAGATTAAGTGGAAAAATAATAGCAGTCGGAAAAGAAGCCAGCTCTATGCGTGGTAAAATCCATCAAAATATTAAAACCCTATATCCGCTAAGGAATGGCGTTATTGCCAACTTTGATTTATCAGAAAAAATGCTAAAAATATTGATCAAAAAAATTTCTGATATCAGCAATGCCATATTTATAAAATCATATAAGATGATTATTGCCATTCCCTGCGGAATTACGAAAGTAGAAATGAGAGCAGTTAAAGAATCTGCAAGACGTCTTAACGCCAAAAATGTGTATCTAATTTCTGAACCCATGGCAGCAGCTATTGGCGCAGGAATCGATGTATTGCAACCTAAAGGACATATGGTTATTGATATTGGTGGTGGTACTACAGATATCGCAGTCATTACACTTGGAGGGATTATTTCTGGGCAGTCCGTAAAAATTGCTGGAAACGTTTTTAATAATGATATCATCCAATATGTAAGAGAAAAACATAATTTACATATTGGAGAAAGTACAGCAGAAGAAATTAAAATTAAAGTAGGATCTGCCATCAACGTTTTGGAATCGCCACCGAAAAAAACCACGATTAGAGGAAGAGATGTACTTACTGGCAAGCCTAAACAAACTTTCTTAACGTATAAAGAAATTTTTAAAAGTTTGGATAAATCAATTACTCAAATCGAGAATGCTGTCTTAGAAACCTTATCAGATATTCCACCGGAAATTTCGTCAGATATCTATAATACAGGAATCTTTCTTACAGGAGGAGGATCTTTATTACGAGGTCTAGATAAGCGATTTTCTACTACTACAGAATTACCTGTTTATACAAGTGACAACCCTCTAGAAGTAGTAGTAAAAGGAAGCGATATGGTATTAAAAAACATAGATCGATATAGTAATGTGTTAATTAGAGATATCTAGTAAACAAAACATAGGTGTACAAAATATACATATTTATAAAATTAAATATGTATATTTGTCTTATGAAAAGAGACCAAGTATTAGAAATTAAAAAAGCCTTAGCTAATGCTACCCGTTTAGACATTTTAAAATGGCTTAAAGATCCGGCTAGTAACTTCCCACCTCATTCCGAATTAGGTCACTTTGATTTTGGGGTTTGCGGTCAATTTATTCAAGAAAAATCAGGTTTATCACAACCTACAATCTCTAATTATCTTGCTACTATGCATAAAGCTGGTTTACTCATACCTACTAGACACGGTAAATGGACTTATTTCCAAAGAAATGAGAAAACAATACAAGAGTATATAAACGAAATGAAGAATAATTTATAAAAAATTTACAACAACATATTTATAAAATTAAATATATAATTATGAAAATCTTAATAATTGGATCTACTGGAACTATTGGAAAAGAAGTGTATCATCATTTAAAAGATTCCCATGAAGTTTTTGGCGCACATCGAAATAGTAATACCTATCCAGTAGACATAACAAACAAAGAATCTATTATATCGCTATTTGAAAAGTTACCAAAATTAGATGCTGTAATAAATGCTGCAGGTACCGCTTCTTGGAAACACTTTCAAGAATTAACAGAAGAAGATCATTATATAGGAATACAGAGTAAATTAATGGGGCAAGTAAATCTTATACATATAGCTAAAGATTATTTAAATGATCAAGGATCTATAACACTAACTACCGGTATTTTAGCCGAACATTACGAACCAAAAGCTTCTGCCCTTTCTCTAGTTAATGGGGCAATACATAGCTTTGTGCATAGTGCATCCCAAGAATTGGAACGAGGTATTAGACTAAATACGGTAGCTCCTGGAGCCATAGCTGGTGATTTCCCCAAAGATCAAAAATTTGCTGGTTATTTTCCTGTAGAAATATCAGATGTTGTGAAAGTATATGCGGAAGCAATTACCGGTAATAAAACAGGACAAGTATTCAAAAAATATGAATAGCACATTAGCAATTAACTAAAACAATAACAAAACCATTTTAAAATTAAACTCATGAAAATTCCTATTTATCAAATAGATGCTTTTACTCAAAAGTTATTTGGAGGTAATCCTGCGGCAATATGTCATTTACCACATTGGTTAGACGATGAAACTCTACTAAATATTGCCATAGAAAACAATTTAGCCGAAACTGGATATTTTGTAAAGAAAGATGATATTTATGAAATTAGATGGTTCATGCCTTATGCCGAAATTGATCTATGTGGTCACGCTACTTTAGCTGCTGCCTTTGTTATTTTTAATTATTTAGACAATTCTATCGACGAAATTACTTTTTCTTCAAAAAGCGGCATTTTAAAAGCTAAAAAAGAAGAAAATGGTAGTATCACATTAGATTTTCCATCACGACCACCTAAACAGATTGATATCCCTCAAGAGGTTTTTAAAGCATTTAACTCCACTCCCATCCAAGCGTTTGCTGGAAGAGATTTATTACTAACTGTAGCTTCTGAGGAAGAAATAATAACCGAAGAACCTAGATTAGAATTATTAAAAGGACTCCCTTATTTATGTACTATTATTACTTCTGAAGGAAATACATCTGATTTTGTATCTAGAGTTTTTGATGCTAATCCAGACATCCCTTTAGAAGATCCAGTAACGGGATCTGCTCATTCAGCATTAGTTCCTTTTTGGGCAGAAAAATTAGGAAAAACTAAACTATATGCTAGCCAACTTTCTAAGAGAGGTGGAGAATTGTTTTGCAAACTAGAACAAGATAGAGTGTTTTTAAGCGGATATGCCGTTCCTTACTTAATCGGTAACATAGAAATATAAACTCTTAAACAATGAAATAAACCACAGTGAATAGGTGAATCTAACTATTTATACGAAAACTTCATTGAACAATGAAAAATAAACATAAACAAATGAAAACTATAGGTTTAATTGGTGGTATGAGTTGGGAATCCTCAGCTATCTATTACGAATTATTAAATAAACTAGTAAAAGATAAACTTGGTGGATATCATTCTGCGAAATCAGTAATGGTATCCGTTGATTTTGCAGAAATAGAAAAACTTCAGAAAAAAGATGACTGGAAAGCACTTACTAAACATATGATTGCATCATCCAAGCAATTAGAAAGAGCTGGAGCGGATTTTATAATTCTCTGTACAAACACAATGCATTTATGTAGCGAAGAAATTATAAACAACACAACAATTCCGTTTTTACATATAGCAGATGCCACAGCTGGTAAAATTAAATCTAAAGGATTACGAAAAGTGGCATTGCTAGGCACCAAATTCACGATGGAAAAAGATTTTTATAAAACGATACTTCATAAATATGGTATCGAGGTAATCATTCCTGAGTTAGTGGATAGAGAACAAATTCATCGAATCATATACGACGAATTGGTACTTGGAAAAATTGAAGATGATTCAAGAGAAACCTTTAAACATATTATCGCTAAACTTAAAAATGATGGTGCCGAAGGTGTAGTTCTTGGTTGTACAGAAATACCACTATTGATTCAGCAAAATGACGTAGATCTTCCTGTTTTCAACACCACAGAAATTCACGCAGAAAAAGCAGTTCAGATAGCATTAGAAGTATAAACTTTAAGGAGTATCAAACTTACCTATAAAAATAATTGATTAATCTTAGATCGAAGTTTTCTTTCGTAATCTTCTTGTAACCAATCTCTATAATTTTTTGTGCTTTTACTAATACAATAAGAATATCTACGAACTCTATATTCTATATCTTGATTTAGCAGCTTGCTAAGGATTCGTGCGTCGAATACGTCTTCGCTATTTTCTACGCACATCTTAGCATGCTGTTCGATGGATTTTTCCAAAACACTTTTGCTGCGTAATCCGTATTTTTTGATATTTGCATATTCAGCCTCTATATCAAATTCGATATCTGTAGATTTACTAAACTCTTTACGAATCTCTTCTGGCATTACATACTTAAAATTACGCTCGATTTCTTCATCACTGACCAAACTATCATAATAAAAGTCTGGTGATCTAAATATGGATTGCCAATCAATATCACCATTCCAAAGTCCAAATCTAGCTGTATTATTTCCCATATCTATGATGGAAAATTCTGGTTTGTTAGGCAATATTCTAGAACCTCTACCAATCATCTGGAAGTATAAGGTCAATGATTTAGTAGCACGATTAAGAATAACAGTTTCTACCGTAGGTTCATCGAATCCAGTGGTCAGAATACTAACTGAAGAAAGTATCGCATCATCAGTATTCTTAAACCATTTTAGAATGTCCGCTCTTTCTTGTTTGCTATTGGTATTATCTAAATGTCTAATTGGATATCCAGCTCGATTAAACACATCATATACCTGAACAGAAGTATTGATTCCATTATTAAAAATTAGTGTTTTCTTACCTTTCGCTCTTTCTTCGTAAGCCTTGAGTAACTTATCTTGCATTAAAGCATTAGTATATAAATCTTCGGATGATTTTACAGTATAATCTCCGTTCATACCAATTTTTAAAGAACCAAGCCCAACATCATACGTAAACGTTACTGGTTTTGCTAAAAATCCTTTGTTAATTAAGGATGAAATGGTATCCCCTACTATTAGCTCCCTATAGTTATCCTTCATAGGTAGTTTCATATTAGAGCTTAAGGGAGTTGCGGTAACACCAAGAATAAAACAATTGTTAAAAAAACGAAATAACTTCCTGAAAGAATTATAATGTGCCTCATCGATGATTACCATTCCAACATTTTCAATTTCCAATTGGTCATCATTCAATCTGTTATTTAGTGTTTCTACCATCGCTACAAAACACATATATTCATGCTGATCTTCTAGCTTTTTTACATTACTGTTAATGATCTTATTTTTTACATTAAATTCAGTAAGCATTCTAGATGTCTGATCACAGAGCTCTATTCGATGAGTTAGAACAACTACTTTTTTCTTAGTAGTTTCGATATACCTTCTTACAATCTCCGAAAAGATTACCGTTTTACCACCACCTGTTGGTAATTGATATAATAAATTATAACTATTAGGAAATTCGTTTAGACGCCCAAAAATTTTATCAATATCTCTCGCTTGATAATCATAAAGTACTTTCTGTTCCTTTTTTTCTATTTCAGAGGGCGGTACCCGCATGCCGTTTTAGTTAAGAGTAAACTACAAAATTAAATACTTTATAAGCGTCTAAAAAAGAATTTATAAAATATATTTTGCTTATATTTTTAAGCTTTATACAAATGTTAATTAATCACAATATTTAGCTCTACTAATTCTGATGAATTAATTTTAAAGTGTATTTCAAAATCGCATAGTGAATAAAATTGATAAAGATCAAATACCTGTTCAGGCATTATTAATCCCAAAAACAATTTTGTATACAGGTAAAATTCTAAATTGGATTTCTCCTTTTTTAGCGTCTAGGTTTGGGGCTCGATTATTTTTAACTCCCTTCAGATATAAACGGCCGGAGCGAGAAAAAAACATGGCTTTAGAAAGCAAGAAAGAAATCATTACTATCAAAAAAATAAATAGAGAGGTTGTGGTATATAATTATGGTAATGCTGATACCAAAGTTTTATTAGTGCACGGATGGTCAGGCAGTGGTACACAATTATCTATGATTGCAGATCGATTGTTGGACAAAGGATTTAGCACGGTTAGTTTTGATGCTCCAGCGCATGGTGAAGCTCCTGGAAAAAGAAGTAATATGCTTCACTTTATAGAAGCAATTCACCAATTAGAAAAAACTCATGGCCCTTTTACAGCTGCCATAGGCCATTCTCTTGGAGGAATGTCATTATTAAGAGCTACTAAATTTGGATTAAACATCCAAAGACTTGCTATTATTGGAACCGCTAATAGTATCACTAAAATAACGCAAAACTTCGCGAAAAACTTACAGCTAAAACAAAAAACAGCGAAATTGATGAAACGATTTTTTGATAAACATTATGGAGAAGATCTGGACAATTATTCTGGTGGTGTGTCCGCGGAAGGAGTTAAAATACCCACATTAGTCGTTCACGATAAACAAGATGTTGATGTGCATTACAATGATGGAATAGAGATTCATAAGAAATTAGAAAATGGAACATTATTACTAACAGAAAAACTTGGCCATAGAAAAATACTTGGCAATCAAGAAGTCATCAATAAAATTGTAGACTTTGTTGTAGTTTGAGATAAATAGTATTGTTATGAAACCTCATAATCAACGACTATTGATAAGAAGTAAAAGAAAAAATTGAATACCATGAAAAAATTAATATTGTTATGTGTGAGCATACTTGTAATAAGTTGTACAGGAAACGCACAAAAAGACACGAAAAAAGAAAAGAAAGAATATGCTATTACTAAAACGGAACAAGAATGGAAAGAAATTCTTACGAGTGAACAATATTACATACTAAGACAAGCCGGTACTGAAAGACCATTTTCCAGCCCTCTTAACAAAGTATATGCAGATGGAACTTTTTATTGTGCAGCTTGTAATACTGCTTTATATGAAAGTAAGCATAAATTTGATAGTGGAACAGGATGGCCAAGTTTTGATAGGGCTGTTAAAGGGAATGTAACCGTAGATGTAGATTATAAATTAGGTTATGCTAGAACCGAGTTATTATGCAATACCTGTGGAGGTCATTTAGGTCATGTATTTAATGATGGTCCAAGAGAAACCACTGGACAGAGACATTGTATTAACGGGGATGCATTAGTGTTTCAACCAAAAAAGAAATGATAGAATAAGTAATTTGGATTCAGCTCGTACTTAATCTAAATGATCATAATCGTGAATCTTTTGATTACTAAAAAACAACAAATAGATGAAAAAATATCCGTTCTATAAAACTGAAGAACAATGGAAAAAGGATCTAACCGAAGAGGAATACAGAGTATTAAGACAAAAGGGAACGGAAAGACCTTTTACCGGAAAATATAACATCCATTCTGAAAATGGCACTTACAAATGTATGGCCTGTAATACACCATTGTTTGAAAGTTCCTCTAAATTTGATTCAGGATGTGGTTGGCCTAGTTTTGATGAATCTATCGAAGGAAGTATTGAATACGTTAGAGATACTTCTCATGGAATGATCAGAACTGAAATATTATGTGCTAATTGTGGAAGTCACTTAGGACATATATTTAATGACGGACCGACAGAAACAGGACAACGTTATTGCGTAAATTCTGTAAGTATTGATTTCGATCAATCTTCACAATAAAAACAAATAACTAATTTTTGGAACGCTTATTGATACATACTTGTCATATCAAAACAACAAATAATTACACATTATGAAAAAGATTTTTGGACTTTTATTTTTCGCAACATTATTATTTACTTCTTGTGAAGGTGATCCAGGACCTCCAGGACCACAAGGTATTCCGGGTCAAGATGGAGAAATTGGAACTACATATGAGTTCACAACTAGTTTTACTCAGGCAAATGATTTTGGGCATCGTTTCTTTTTTAACGAAAACATATTTGATTCTGACGTAGTATTAGTATATAGATTAGAGGCCGTGGATAATGGCTTAGACGTTTGGGAACCGCTTCCAACAGCTACTATATTTATAGATGATGGGAATGGCGGTGATATCACTGTTCTTTACCGATTTAACTTTACAGTTGGAGATGTAGACGTATTGTTAGAAAGTAATGCACCTGATTTAGTACCGGCAGATTTGACTACTAATCAAACGTTTAGAGTGGTAGTTGTGCCTGCAGCTTTTGCAGAAAATACAGATATCAACCTAGCAGACTTTAATGAAGTTCAAGCAGCTTTAAATTTAGAATTTTAATCCTATAAATATTTTAGCAATCACGCTAGATATTCTAAAAAAGTAAGGAAAATACCAAAAAATTAACACTATCGTAACGATAGTGTTTTTTTATGATATTTATTGGGTAATTATTATGAAAATGGAATTCCTATTTCCTTTTTAGGTTAATCGAATTATCCGTAAATTCGTGTCTTCAAAAAATTCACATTTATGAGCGCATATGATATTATCGTATTAGGAAGTGGACCTGGTGGTTATGTTACTGCTATTAGAGCTTCTCAATTGGGGTTTAAAACTGCTATTATAGAAAAAGAAAGCCTAGGAGGTGTTTGTTTAAATTGGGGATGTATCCCTACCAAAGCATTATTAAAAAGTGCACAGGTATTTGATTACCTAAAACATGCTTCAGATTATGGCTTAACAGTTGAGAAATTTGATAAAGATTTTGATGCGGTTGTAAAGCGCAGTCGTGGTGTAGCTGAAGGAATGAGCAAAGGTGTTCAGTTCCTCATGAAAAAGAATAAAATAGATGTAATCGAAGGGTTCGGAAAGCTGAAAGCGAGTAATAAAATTACTGTAACTGACAAAGATGGAAAAGCATCTGACTATGAAGCAAAACATATAGTAATTGCTACTGGAGCAAGATCTAGAGAATTACCAAATTTACCACAAGATGGTAAAAAAGTTATAGGATACCGTGATGCTATGACTTTAAAATCTCAGCCTAAGAAAATGATTGTAGTAGGTTCTGGTGCCATAGGTGTTGAATTTGCTCATTTTTACAATGCTATGGGAACAGAAGTAACGATAGTGGAATACCTTCCTACTTTAGTTCCTCTAGAAGATGAAGAGGTTTCTAAACAATTCGAAAGAAGCTTTAAAAAAGCTGGTATAAAAGTAATGACAAATTCAGCAGTAGAAAGTGTTGATACTTCTGGTGATGGAGTAAAAGCTACTGTAAAGACAAAGAAAGGTGAAGAAATTCTTGAAGCTGACGTCGTTTTATCTGCAGTAGGAATTAAAACCAACATAGAAAATATTGGATTAGAAGAACTAGGAATCGCTACAGACAGAGATAAAATCGTAGTAAATGATTGGTATCAAACTAATATTCCTGGTGTATATGCTATTGGTGATGTTGTAGCAGGTCCAGCTTTAGCGCATGTGGCTTCTGCAGAAGGTATTACTTGTGTAGAAAAAATCGCTGGTATGCACGTTGAAGCTATTGATTATGGAAATATTCCTGGTTGTACATATGCTTCACCAGAAATCGCAAGCGTTGGTATGACCGAAAAACAAGCTAAAGAAGCTGGCTATGAATTAAAGATTGGTAAATTCCCATTCTCAGCTTCTGGAAAAGCAAGTGCTGCAGGAACGAAAGATGGTTTTGTAAAAGTAATCTTTGATGCCAAATATGGAGAATGGTTAGGATGTCATATGATTGGTGCTGGTGTTACTGATATGATCGCAGAAGCGGTATTAGGTAGAAAATTAGAAACTACTGGTCATGAAGTACTAAAAGCAATACATCCTCATCCAACAATGAGTGAAGCTGTTATGGAAGCTGTTGCTGATGCTTATGATGAAGTGATTCATTTATAAGACGACTTAATAATACAAAAACAAGCACCTTATCTTTTTCGATAAGGTGTTTTTTATTATTTATACAGGGACTAAATCACAATACCAAAAAGAGGTATCCCAACTTTTACCATCACGATCCGTATAACAATTGTCATCATCATCCGAAGGCTTATAATTTCGTAAGACCTTCTCTCCTATTTCAAAATTGATAGGCTTTTCAAAAATCGGTCCATCAAAAACAAACGTATGAAATTCACCATTTTCGCCACATGGATCTACGTTTTCTGGTAAATCCCTTAAAAAGTCTCGATTCAGTTCTCTTCCACAGAAGGATTCATCCAGATAATTAGCATTTACACAGACCGTAATCGCCCTAAAACCAAGATCTATAAATTCTTCTAACAACACTTTAGTATCTCTCTTCCAAATAGGAAAAACACCTTGTATACCAACAGTTTGTAATTGGTTTTCTCTATATGCTTTTAGATCTTCCAAGAAAATATCTCCAAAACAGCAATGAGTATAACCAGAATTCTTTAGCTTATTGACTTCTGTATGCATAATCTCATCATACAAACTCATAGATACTTCAGCCGGAAATTCAATTTTGTGTAGTGGGATGTTAAGACTTTTAGCTTGTTGTTCCAATAAAGACACTCTTAATCCATGCATAGATACTCGACCGTAGTCCTTATTAACTGTAGTTACCAAAGTAGAAATATCATATTCTTCTTGTTGTAGTATATAATACAATGCCAAAGAAGAATCTTTTCCGCTGCTCCAATTAAAATATGTCTTATGCACTTATAAAAAACTTTGAATAGCTAATACATAGCTTTGTAAGCCGAAACCAAGAATAACACCTTTGGCGTTAGGAGATATATATGATTGATGCCTAAACTCCTCTCTTCCGAAAGTATTAGATATATGAACTTCTACAACTGGCACAGCAACTGCTTTTATAGCATCTCCAATGCCTATAGAAGTATGTGTATATGCACCTGCATTTAAGATTACTCCATCAAAAGTATCATCTGCTTCCTGAATCTTCGTAATCAATTCCCCTTCAATATTAGACTGGTAGTATACTAATTCTATATCCTTAAATTTTTCTTGCAGAGTTCCAAAAAACTCTTCAAAAGATTGATTTCCATATATACCAGGCTCTCGTTTTCCTAACAGATTTAAATTAGGCCCGTTCAAAATTAAAATTCTCATTCGTACGCTTCTCGTATTACTCTTCTATTATTTTTTGTTTTAAATAAATACCCTACAGATAACTGCGCTATAGAATTTCTATTAGTAACATCTATAATTCCTGGATCATTGATATTCGTTAAACCAAGATTATATCGCAATTGAAAAAACAGACCACTTTCCAATTTGTAGCCAGCACCAAAAGCCCAACTAATATCCAGATCTCTAAAAGAATCAAAAAACGGATCATTATCGGCTACATCATCATTTCCTATAGTCGTTAATAAAGAAAACTGTGGCCCCGTTTCTAAACTAATGTTATCAGTGATATAAAATTTAGAAATTATGGGTAAAGAAATATAATTTAAACTTATCGTTTGCTCTACTCCTGCTACATCTGTTTTATATCCTTGTGCAGAATATAACAGTTCTCCCTGAATATAAAACTTACTTGATATAGGATATTCTACTACGGCACCAAGATGTATTCGTACTCTCCCACTTACATCATCCGCATCTCCAAGGATACTACTATAGTTTACACCTCCTTTAAAACCTGCACGAGCATATAATGGATCTTCATCCGAAATCTTTTGAGCACTCACCATTGAAATACTCAAAATTGCAACTACAAAAACAATAATCCTTTTCTTCATATTATTAAAATAGGTTAATACTCAAAAGTAACTTTATTTTTTGTAAACCTATTCAAGTAATTTAAAAACTATAAGAGTAAATGGTTTCAATAATCCAATATTTACAACATTCCTATTCTAAAGTGTGACCAAAGAAAATTAGAGAATGTTAAATATTTATCATGATTATCTGATTATAAACATCTTAAAAATAACAGCAAAAAAATGTCTGAAATTTTCAAAAAAACAGAGTAACAAAACAACCTATAGTGTCACTAATGGGATATAAACAAATAAACAAACAATATGAAAAAAATGATTTTAACTGCTATTGCAGTGTTCACATTAAGCTTTATCAATGCACAGGATAACGAGCAAACTTCTAAGGGGAAATTCCTTGTGGAAGGGAATACCAATTTTGGAGGAATTGAATTTATAGGAATATCTAATGGTAATGCTGCAAATACAGGGTTTTCATTCTATAGTTTTGAAGATGAAGGACCTTCAGGGTTTAATATTGGAGCTGAAGCTGGTTATTTTATTATTGATAATTTAGCGCTAAAACTTGGTCTAGGCTTTGGATCTTTTAAACCAAATAACGACTCTGATAGTAGTACCTCATTTAGCTACAAAATTGGTGCAAAGTATTATATTATAAGTAAAATACCTGTTCAGGTAGATTTTACAGGTGCAAGTATAGAAGATGCTGAAGACAATCCATCATTTATAGGATTACAAGGTGGTTACGCTTTATTTTTAGGAGATCATATAAGTGTTGAGCCTGGTTTGAGATATAATTTATCAACCGATGATGAAATATATTCAAGCTTCTTGCAGTTAAATGTTGGTTTTGCTCTGCACTTTTAATAAAAATCAAATACCAGCAAGTAATAAACCATTTCTGAAATAGGAATGGTTTTTCTTTTTTTGGTCCATCCACATCCATAAAATCTATACATTATTTAAAATCCCCAATTTCAGGGAAACAATTGTTTAAAATCTACCTGAAAACAGTGACTATTTTCTTTTTACACTCTTCTAATTTTGACTTCGAATTTTAAACAAACAATTATCATGAAAAAACTATTATTTACAGTTGTTGCTGTACTTTCGTTTACTTTTATTTACGCTCAAGATGGTGAGCAAACCGCTAAAGGAAAATGGCTTATCGAAGCAAATACAAATTTTGGAGCTGCTCATACAGCCAACACAGGGATTCAATTTACTTCTTTCTCAGATGATGCTGGTTCCATTTTTAACATTGGTCTAGAAGGAGGATATTTTATTATGGATAATCTGGCATTAAAAGCTGGACTTGGGTATGGATCTATAAAAGCTAATTCTGATGCCGATGCTGTAGACAGATTTAGTTATAAAATTGGTGCTAAATATTATATCATTGGATCTATACCAGTACAGGTAGATTATAGTGGTGTAAGTACAGATGCAGATGAAGATCCTTCGTTTTTAGGAGTGCAAGGAGGATATGCTTTCTTTTTAGGAGATAACGTTAGCATAGAACCTGGATTACGATATAATGTAAGTTTAAATGATGATTTCTTTACAGATGCTTTTCAATTAAACATAGGATTCGCGATACATTTATAAAAATCATTACCCCTTAAACCTATTAAACCATCTTGATTAGATCAGGATGGTTTTTCTTTTTATATTAGACCAATGAAATGGAGTCACGCAATAAAAGATTACGAACATTACCTGCGTATAGAAAGAGGACTTTCAGATAACTCTATTATTAACTATAGTTTAGATATTCAGAGACTAATCAAATATTTAGAGTCGCAGGATATTAAGACCGGTCCGCTCTCCATAGAAAAAGAAATACTACAACAATTTATTTATGAAACTGCTAAACTAGTAAATGCTCGTTCTCAGGCACGTCTGATTTCAGGATTAAAAAGTTTCTTTAATTATTTATTATTCGAGGATTATCGTGAAACCAATCCGATGGATCTTATCGAGGCTCCCAAAATAGGAAGAAAGTTACCTGACACACTATCGTTAGAAGAAATTGACCTTATTATTTCCAAAGTAGACTTAAGTAAAGCTGAAGGTGAACGTAACAGAGCTATTATAGAAACTCTTTATGGCTGTGGACTACGTGTTAGTGAGCTGATCAATCTAAAACTATCGGACCTTTTTTTTGAAGAAGGTTTTATTAATGTTACGGGAAAAGGTGACAAACAAAGATTTGTTCCTATTGGAGATATTACCCAGAAATACATCAACATTTATAAAGATGAGATTAGGAATCACCTTAACATTCAATCCGGTCATGAAGACACTTTATTTCTAAATCGTAGAGGAAAACAATTAACAAGAGCTATGATTTTTACGATTGTAAAACGTCTCGTGGAAAAAGCGGGAATTCAGAAGAATATTAGTCCTCATACTTTTAGACATTCATTTGCTACACATCTATTAGAAAATGGAGCCGATTTAAGAGCCATACAGTTAATGCTTGGACATGAGAGCATTACAACAACAGAAATTTATATGCATGTTGATCGAAGCCATTTAAGCGAAGTAATGAACACTTATCACCCAAGAAGATAATATGGTTCTTAATTACTTAAGATACTCGCTGATTTTAACAACTCTCTTAGGTGGCTGTTCCATATATTCTCAAAGACTTAGTGCAGATGGTGGTATTATCCTCAAAGCGGAAATTACTATCGGCAATCAAAACCAATGGTTAAAATTAGGGGCTTCTGGTTTTGGTACACTAAATTATGGTGATATCTCTGTAGAAAGTGGATTATCATTTCTCTCCTATCAATTCCTTAAACGACATACTGTCAAAACCTCTGGATTTGCATATACCTATGAATTCTTTGCATTAGCAGGAATTGGTAAAAACAGTAACCTTCTTGGATCTACAGTTTCGAATGTAAATACCACTATAATTTATAATCCAAAAGGAGAAGGTGGCTTTCAGGGATTAGGTTTTGGATTTAGTAAAGATTATTTACCAGGAAAACTAAAATCTTATGGACTCAGACGAGGTGCATTTTTAATGAGATTTAGCAACGCCAGTCACAATATTCATTTTTCATTTCAAAACGATTTTAGTATTGGATTGTTCAAAGGTTCAGGAACAGACTACGGCGTAACAGGATCTTTAGATATTGGTTTTACAAATATTAGAGATGTCGAAACTGTACAAAAATTTGGTTTTGGTATTGATTTATTTACCGCAAGGCCCAATTATAGTATTGCCCCAAGAAACCCTATTAATTCAGATGATGGAAGAAAAAACGTTTGGTTTACCTTACCTCCTTTCAAAGAATTATTCTATGGCAACTTATATGGCTATGCTACGCATCAAGAGAATGATTATAATGTACATGCTAAAGTGGGAATTAATAGTCAAAAATCAGGAGCTTACATTCAGAACATATTGCACGATGGCTTAGGATTAAACCCAAGATTTCCTTGGCAAGTAGACACTAAAGACAAGATTTTTATCGAAGCCTCTGGAAATGTATTTTTTAAAACCACTACGAATGAGGAATAATATAAGATACATATTCTTGAGTATATTAGTATGTTTATGCACTAGCTGTTCTACGTATACCACATTTTATAGTAAAACTCACAAACAAGTAGCTGGAGAAAACATTTCTAAAATTCATCGATTAGACATAAGCAATCAAAATCTAACCGAACTACCAGCAAATATTGAGCAGATCAAAGATTTACGAATGATTAATCTAAGTAATAATCCAGATTTAGATCTTAACAATACGTTTGAACGTTTATCAGTGCATACTAATCTCGAGGTATTAATCTTAGATAGTTTGGATATTAATATAATTCCAGAGTCTATTTCGCAATTCAAAAATTTAAAACAAATTTCTTTGGCGCGTAACACAGATTTATTAATAGATGTAGCTCTTTCTAGGCTTTCGGAATTACCAATTGAATTTCTAAATCTGGCAAATAACAATCTTACGATGCTTCCAGAAAATATTATAAATCTTACAAGCCTCAAAGACTTAAATTTATCGTATAATAACATAAAAGACCCTAAAACCTATAACTTATTAGGGCAATTACCCAAATTATATTCCCTATGGATTGATCACAACGAATTAGAAACTTTACCTGCTACTATTGGTAATCTCAAGCAAATTCGATTCCTATATATTGATCACAATAATTTAGCCTATATGCCCGATTCGATGATCGATCTGAAAAAATTATGGGTGATACATGCAGGATATAATAAGTTTAAGAAACTTCCAACCGTATTTGCAAAAATGAAAGTATTGTTAATGGTTCATATTAATAATAATGAGATTACAACAATTCCTAAAATCTATGAAACAGAAAAATATCCATTAGCTGGATTACTTTTAGACAACAATGCATTTTCCAAGGAAGAAGTGGAGCGTGCAAAACAGATTTTTAATGGTTTTTTCCTTCTCTCTTTTGAACAAAAAGTATATAAATAAAAAAACTCCCATAATCGGGAGTTTTTCTATATATAATAAGAAACTATATTATTAATTAGGTCTTGTTACTGTTCCAAATGGTCCAGTTCCGTTAGGTCCTAATGTATTTAATGCTGGCGCTAAATCCTGACCTGCAGTACCTGTTAAAGGCTTAAAGAAAAACGGTTCAGCCTGATCATAATCTGGATTTGGCTCAACAGAAATTACCACTTGCTTACCTCTTACATCTCCATCCTGTGGAAATGTTAGTGGTGATGGAGCATTATTAATAAAGTCTTCGCCTGGGAAGTCTGGAGCTGTTTGATTCCCGCTATATGGAGAAGCATCATCTACACCAGATAAACTAGAAAAAGTACCTGTAGAAACAGGAACATTATTAATAACTACCCATCCTTCATATTTCCAACCTTGTTGAAGTGTCGGTAAATTTAAACCAGCAACTGGAGAACCTCCATTAGGATTCATAAACCAGATTCCGTTTTGATCGTTATCCGGGTCAGTATCCGTTGGACTAGCCATTACAAACTCACCAGAAACAGATGTGAAATCACCTATAACATTAGTTACTCTTACTTCTGCAGTAGTCCCATTGAAATTACCACTCAATATTTTGGTATCAGATGGTCCTGGATCGGTATCATTTGGTGGTTCAACAGATAGCACGAAAGAAGTAGCATCTTCTAGTTGACTTGCAATAGCAACAAAATTTTGAGTATTTGCAGTACTAGTAAATTTTCCAGTTGATATTGGATTTCCATCTACTATGATCCATCCTTCATAGGTAGCACCATTAGTTAAGGTTTCCAATCCTACCACTTCCATAGTCAATGTTGCCACTGGTGGTCCGTCGTCACTTGAGCAGGAAACTCCTAATACTCCTAAGGCAATTGCAGCTATTGCCATCATCTTTTTTTTCATCATTTTTTGCTTTTTTAATTTAATTTTTGACAGTATGGATATCATTATTCAAAGTAACTACAAAAAGTCAATAAAATTGTACGTTTTTAACGTTATTTTTTGACGTTAAACTAGGATTATGATGATGTTTGCGATCCCTGAGGTGGAATTTGTTGTGGTTTTTTAAACAATTCTAAATATGCCTTTCCTATATGAGCGACAATATCACTCGCTAACAAACCTTGATATCCAGTACTTTGCACAACCAAGTCTCCCGACATTCCGTGTAAATACACTCCAAATACCGCTGCATGTAGAGGATCATAGCCTTGTGCCAATAATCCTGTAATAATTCCTGTAAGTACATCACCACTACCAGCAGTAGCCATACCGGGATTTCCCGAAGTATTCACATAAATTTGGTCTTGATAAATAATCAGACTATTCGCTCCTTTTACTACAACAATAGCATCATATTTCTTGGAAAATTCTTTTACTCTATTGATTTTATCAAAATCATCTTTCCAATCTCCTATTAATCTCTTTAATTCTCCTGGATGAGGAGTTAGTATTGTTTTAGGTGGTAAGTATTCCAAAAGCTCTTGTTTTTTGGATAATATATTGATCGCATCGGCATCGATAACTAAATTACTTTTATTTTCCTTCAGTAATGCTTCAAAGCCGTTGATAGTTTTCTCTTCGGTTCCTAGACCAATACCAATACCTATAGCTGTTGGTTCAAAATCAATATCTATATTGGATATATAGTCATCTTCTTCGTCAGTAATTAACATAGCTTCGGGAACTGACGTTTGTAAAATCTCGTATCCACACTCTGGAATATATGCAGTAGCCAATCCTGCTCCTATTCGTAGGGAAGATTCGGTAGCTAAAACTACACTTCCCATTTTCCCATAACTACCTCCTATAATAAGACAATGACCATAGTCTCCTTTGTGCGCAAATTTGTGTCTTGGTCGATATAGAGAAAGTACTTCATTTTTTCCAATCAAATCAGCAAAACCAGGTGTCTGAGCAATAAACTCTCTACTTAATCCAATATCAATTACCTCTAAATCCTGAGAATACTGGCCAGTTTCTGGTAGGAAAAAAACAAGTTTTGGCAGTTGAAAAGTAACTGTTGTAGATGCATAAATAACACCTTCCTTATCTTCTGGAGCTTTATCAGCATATAATCCAGACGGCACATCTATGGATAGTGTAAAACTTCTTGCAGCATTAATATGCTTGATTAGATTGATAACCCAAGGAACTATGGGTCTATTTAATCCAATACCAAAAATAGCATCTATGACCATATCTTGTGGACTAATAGTAGGAAAATCTTCCTCAGACTTAATTTGGGTTGGCCATTCAGAAGCTATTTCTTTTAATCTATCATAATTGACCAAAAAGTTTTTAGATCTTTTATCACTAAAATTTACAATATAAGTTTTAACATGATACCCATGTTCTACTAATAATCTAGAAATCACCAATCCATCTCCTCCATTGTTTCCTATTCCACAAAAGACATGAATAGGAATTGGTGCTCCTTGTAGTCTTTGGTGTAATACGTTAAAAATTTGAGTGGATGCTCTCTCCATCAAATCTAAAGAGGTAATGTTTTGGGTCTGGATGGTTATTTCATCTGCTTTTCGCATTTGATCAGCGGAAAATATCTTCACAAGCTTTAATTTTAATTAATTAACTAAAAATATTAGGTACTAACGTAAACAACCTTTTACTATTCTTTTTTAAGAATGCCTTAACGAATCAGGTGATAAATTAGAGTATTAATAAAAGTTTATGATTAGCACCTATTTTATTTTGTTCAAAAGTAAAAAATTATACTTTTGAACTTAAATATAAAGCAAACTAATGTTTAGTACGGTTTCAATCTCGGTTTTACTTTTCGCGTTAGGAACAACAGCGGTGATCGCTTATACTTCATTTTCTCGTACTGCTACGATTATTACCCTTAGGGGTTAATTCATTTATATAACTTTAGAAATCAAGTAGGTAGTTTATTTTACGTAAAGAAACTATCGAAAAAGCTTTATCAATTCATCTTTTATAAATACCATATTATGAACGTTCTAAAATTTGGAGGTTCTTCTGTTGCAAATGCAGCGACTATAGAAAAAGTAATTACAATCATTGAAAAACAATCTGAAAATCAACCTTTATACGTTGTGGTTTCAGCATTGGGAGGTATTACAGATCTTTTAATTCAAGCTGGTAAAGAGGCTTCTTCCAACAATGAAAAATATAAAAATACATTAGCTATCGTAGAAACAAGACATCTGGATGTTATTAAAGAATTAATTCCTGTTGTTTCTCAAAGTGCTATTATCAGTAAAGTAAAATCCGAACTAAATAAACTAGAATCCTTATGCGAAGGTGTATTCTTGTTAAGTGAATTATCCCCAAAAACCGAATCCGTGATCACTAGCTTTGGTGAAATGTTATCATCTTTTATCATTTCGGAAGCTGCTAAGGTAAGAGAACTGGATATTGTTCTAAAAGATTCAAGAGACTATATAATTACTACAGAAGCCTCTAAGGTAACTATCGATTACGAAGAGACAAACTTCAGAATAAAGAGATATGTGCAGGATAATAAACACCAAATTAGTTTATTTCCTGGCTTTGTAGCTAGAACTTCTGATGGAGAACCTACTACTTTGGGAAGAGGTGGTTCAGATTTTACAGCTGCAATTTTGGCTGCAGCCGTACAAGCAGAAAAATTACAAATCTGGACCGATGTTAGTGGAATGTACACCGCAAATCCGAAACTGGTAAAACAAGCGAAACCTGTTGCCCATATTTCATATCAGGAAGCTATGGAGTTATCTCATTTTGGTGCTAAAGTTATTTATCCACCAACTATTCACCCAGTTTTGGATAAGAACATCCCAATTGTAATAAAAAACACTTTTCAACCTGAGGATAAAGGTACCCTGATAACTAGAGAAGTTACAAATAGAGCGAAACCTGTTACGGGAATCAGTCATATTGATGATATTTCTATTATTTCTTTAGAAGGAAGTGGAATGGTCGGAATTCCAGGATTTTCTAAACGTCTATTCGAAGCTTTGTTTTTAGAAAACATCAACGTTATACTTATTACCCAAGCTTCTTCTGAGCATTCTATCTGTCTAGCCGTAGAGTCTGTAGATGCTGAAAGAGCCAAAACTGTACTTGATGCTACTTTCGAATTTGAAATTACCAAGCACAAAGTAGACCCTGTTAAAATTGAAAACGATACAGCAATTGTTGCGCTTGTTGGAGATAATATGTATCATCATCAAGGTTTGAGTGGGAAAATGTTTAGTACTCTTGGAAAAAATAACGTGAATATTCGTGCCATAGCACAAGGTGCATCAGAAAAAAATATATCTGTTGTTATCGGAAAAAAAGATATCAAAAAAGCTCTAAACATCTTACACGAACGCTTCTTTGAAGTAAAAACAAAACAATTAAACCTTTTTATAACAGGAGTTGGAAACGTAGGTAGTAAACTATTATCACAATTAGAACAACAAAAAAGCTACTTAAAAGACAAATTAAGATTAAAAATTAGAGTTGTTGGAATTTCAAACTCCAGGACAATGGTTTTTGATGAACAAGGAATAAAGTTAAGCTCTTGGCGAGAAAAATTAGCAGAAGGAGAAAAAGCCAACTCAGAAAAATTCTTTGAAACTGCGAAGGAAATGAACATTCGTAATTCCATTTTTGTAGATAACACCGCCAACCCAGATATCGCAAAAGTTTATAAACATTATCTAGCTGAAAGTATGGCTGTGGTAACCTGCAATAAAATTGCTTGCGCCGATGAATATGTGAATTATGCTGAATTGAAAGAATTATCACGAAAATTTAGTGCTTCTTTCCTATATGAAACTAATGTTGGTGCTGGTTTACCGATTATCGACACACTAAACAATCTAATTGCTTCTGGTGATCATGTACATAAAATCCAAGCAGTTTTATCAGGTAGTCTTAATTTTGTTTTTAACAATTACAAAGAAGGAACTAACTTTTATGACATTGTAAAACAAGCACAACAAGAAGGATACACAGAACCAGATCCTAAAATTGACCTTAGCGGTGTAGATGTGGCCAGAAAAATCTTGATTCTAGCACGTGAAAGTGGACAAATAATGGAGCTTGAGGACATTGAAAAAGAAGCATTTTTACCAAAAGAAAGCCTAGAAACAGCTTCGGTAGAGGATTTCTTCGAAACATTAAAAACAAACGAAGAACATTTCGCAAAAATTCTTGATGACGCTAATCAAAAGGATTGTAGGCTAAAATATGTTGCCCAATATGAAGATGGGAAAGCAAAAGTAGGACTGCAACACATTCCAGCAGATCATCCATTTTATAATTTAGAAGGAAGTGATAATATTGTTCTTTTCTACACAGATCGTTATCCAGTGCAACCCCTCATTGTTAAAGGTGCAGGTGCAGGTGCAGAAGTTACTGCTTCTGGTATATTTGCCGATATAATTAGAATTGGTAAAAAGTAAACTATGCAATCACAAACAAAACGTATAAAAGTATTTGCACCAGCGACAGTAGCTAATTTGTCCTGTGGTTTTGATGTTCTGGGTTGTTGTTTAGATACAGTTGGTGATGAAATGATTGTATCATTATCCTCCGAACCAGGTGTTAGAATCACTAAAATAGAAGGTGCTGATTTACCTTTAGAAACCGATAAAAATGTAGCTGGTGTTGCTGTGAAAGCATTACTTGAAACGTATGAAAAGAATATTGGTGTTGATATAGAAATATACAAAAACATCAAAGCAGGAAGTGGTATCGGAAGTAGTGCTGCTAGTAGTGCTGGTGCTGTTTGGGCTGTTAATTATCTTCTCGATAATCCATTTTCTCCTCACAAATTAGTGGAATTTGCGATGGAAGGAGAAAAATTAGCAAGTGGTAATGCTCATGCTGATAACGTTGCTCCTGCTCTTTTAGGAGGATTTACATTAGTAAGAAGTTACGATCCATTAGATGTTATAAAACTTCATACACCCAAAGATTTAGTAATGACCGTAATACATCCACAAATAGAAGTAAAAACTTCGGATGCCAGATCTGTCATCAAGCAAAAAGTAACACTAAAGCAAGCTATTCATCAATGGGGTAACGTAGGAGGACTAGTTTCTGGATTATTTACCGAAGATTACGATTTAATTGGACGTAGTTTGGAAGACGTAATTATAGAGCCTATGCGCTCTATCCTGATTCCAGAATTTAACAACGTAAAAAATGCTGCAATTCAGAATGGCGCACTAGGATGCGGTATTTCTGGATCTGGACCATCAATATTTGCTTTAAGCAAAGGAATGGATACCGCAAAAAAAGTAGCTGATGCCATCAGAGAGGTATATGCAACGACAGGATTGGATTTTGATATTCATATATCCAAAATAAATAGTGCCGGAATTAAAATATTAGAGTAAAATGCAAGAAGTAAAAAAAATAGCAACTGGATCTCCATGGGAAGATATTGTAGGATATTCCAGAGCGATTAAAATAGGAAACATCATTGAAGTTTCAGGAACTACTGCTCCAGGTGCAAATGAATACGAACAAACAGTCGCTATTATCGAGGCTGTAAAAAAAGTGTTGTCTCAGTTAGACGCTGATTTGTCTAATGTAATAAGAACCAGAATCTATTGTACTGATATTACCAAATGGGAAGATATCGGAAAAGCACATGGAGAATATTTTGGAGATATAAAACCGGTTACTGCCATGGTGGAAGTATCAAAATTAATCGACCCTAATATTTTGGTAGAGATAGAGTTTTCTGCTTTACTTAATTAAATAAATAGCATATTCATGCAGTATTATAGTTTACATCATAACGCCCCAAAAGTTTCTTTTTCTGAGGCTGTTATAAAAGGATTAGCTCCTGATAAAGGATTATATTTTCCAGAAATCATTACTCCTCTACCCGATTCCTTTTTTAAAAATATTGAGAACCTAGATGAAGTGGAAATAGGGTATCAAACTATCAAACAATTTGTTGGGGATGAAATTCCTGAAACTGAACTAAGAGAGATTCTAAAAGATGTTCTAAGTTTTGAATTTCCAGTGGTTGATATTTCTGAAAACATCGGTACATTGGAGCTTTTTCATGGTCCTACAATGGCTTTTAAAGATGTTGGAGCACGGTTTATGGCCAGATGCTTGGGATATTTTAATAAGAATAATGAAAATAAAGTTACTGTTTTAGTAGCTACATCTGGTGATACTGGTGGTGCTGTAGCACAAGGGTTTTTAGGTGTAAAAGGTGTTGACGTTGTTATTCTCTATCCATCAGGAAAAGTTAGTGACATACAAGAAAGACAATTAACTACACTAGGTCAAAATATAACCGCACTAGAAGTCGATGGTGTTTTTGATGATTGTCAGGATATGGTTAAAAAAGCTTTTCTGGATACCAGTATTACGGATCATATGCAATTGACTTCAGCTAACTCTATTAATATAGCAAGGTGGTTACCGCAATTATTTTATTTCGTTTTTGCTTACAAACAATTAAAATCCAAAGGTAAAGATATTGTGTTTTCTGTACCTAGTGGTAATTTTGGAAACATCTGTGCTGGTATTGTAGCAAGTAAATTAGGCCTTCCTGTGAAACATTTTGTTGCATCTACAAATGTAAATGATACTGTTGTGCGCTATATGGATACAGAGAAATACGAGCCTACTGCCTCTAAAGCTACAATCTCCAATGCCATGGACGTGGGAAATCCAAGTAATTTCATTAGGATACAACAATTATTCAATAATAATTTCAACTCGCTTAAAAATGATTTTTCTGCTTATAGCTTTGATGATTCCTTAACCAAGGAAGCCATGAAAGAAATCTATAAAAAGTCTAATTATATAGCAGATCCTCATGGAGCTGTTGGTTATTTAGGGCTTAAATCCTATGGCCTTAATGAGAATGAATATGGTATTTTTCTAGAAACCGCGCATCCTGTTAAGTTTTTAGACATTGTAGAAAACACATTAGATCTCAATGTTGAGATACCAAAACAAATCCAAAAAGTACTGAATAAAGAAAAAGTAAGTATTAAAACGAATGATTATAGTAAACTAAAAGAGTTCCTTCTTAGCTAAGGAACTCTTCTGTATATTATGAAATTATTCGGTTCTTTAAATTTCGTGCACTAAAAATATTAGTAGATTTTTTTAGCAAACGATTTCATCACTTTGTACACAATGTACGATGTTGATGCTAAATATTTAAAGTTTACTGTAGTGTACTTATCCTCTGCCTGACGAACATAAGGAGAATTATCACCATTCATTAACTCTGCAGTAATTGTAATCGTTTCATACCCTAACTTAGAAAAAATCTTTGATTCCGGTGTAGATACTCTTCTTTTAAAAACAGGTACTCCCGATTCCAATCTGTATGCAGATTCTAAACTGATATTAGAGGACAATAATTCTATTGCTCTATCTTCGTCATTATCCCATCCTACATAATCGGCTCGGTGCATAGAGGTTACATTATACTTGTCTTCTTTTAGTTTCTTCACAAACATTCTGCAACCAATCATATTTGTTTCTTGCTGGTCGAAGAATACGACGATAAAATTAACCTTTCTTTCTTCCAATTTAGCAATCTCTCTAGCTACATATAAGGCAAGAGCAACTCCAGTAGCATTATGAACAGCTCCAGGACTTCCTTTTGCGGTATCATAATGCGCGGTTAGTACGACATACTCGTCACTACCATTGGTAGCTGGAATTTCTGTATATATATTAGTGCCATTATATGAATTACCTTTCTTATCCTGTACATTATAAGCATTCTTTAAAGGTTTTAATCCAATACCTTTAAGGTAATCAGACAAATAATCAGCTGTAATTCGTCTCTCAGATGGGGTAGCTCGACTAGAAAGTTTCTTTTTTCCTTTTATCGGTTCATGTCCTGTTAATTTCCCTACAATATCTTTCTGAACATTAATAATTGCAGCTTCTTCCTGATCTGTTAGGGCTTGTGCCATAGAAATTTGTGCACAAAAAATAAATAATAGTAATATTTTAAACGTATATAACTTCATTTTTTGTTTTTTGTATTCTTAATTTTTTCCTTCCTTTTAACAAATTTATAAAAATCAATAAATATTTTTACAATTAGTATTTTTATTCCCTAAAATAATTGTTTTTAATATGACTTTTTCAAAAATCATACCATTTTTTATACTATTATTGTTTGTAATCATCGGATGTACAGACAGTAATACCCCTTCTAACCCACTTATGGCGCCTGATAACTGGAGAAAGGAAACAATAGAATTTCCGTTATCGTTTGCACCTTCACTTACTTATAAAGGTACTGAATATGTGCGATTTGCACCAGGCTGGGGGAAAAAAGATGCAGAGGATTACTTTACATATGCATTTTTGTGGTATTTAGATGAAGTTCCAACGCTATCCAGTAAGATTTTGGAATCTGAATTAGAAACATATTTTAATGGTTTAATGGGAGTGGTTTCTGGATCCGAAGACGCAACTACTTCTTCAATTCCAACATCTAAAGCTTTTTTCGAAAAACTCGATGAAACATCGTATGCGGGTAAAGTAATAACATATGATGCTTTTACAACAAAAAAAGAAGTTACTCTAAATGTTGTAGCAAAATATTCAGCTTGTCCTGAACTGGAGAAACATCTGGTATTATTTAAATTTTCTCCTAAAAAAGTAGATCATCCTGTTTGGTCTAAATTAGAAAACATCCAAATAGACTTAGATTGTAAATAATACGGAGATCTTTTATAAAATTATACGTCTTTTTAAATCATCTAAGCATAAATTTTACTATTTTTCTTTTCTAAAATTTTTATAACTCATGAACGTTTGTTTTCTAATGTATCCTTGGGAGGAAATTAACCCTGAAAAGGATACCAGTCTTACGTTAATTCACGAATTCGCAAAGCGAAAACATGGGGTAGCTATGGCTACGCCTTCTAATTTAACCATCAGAGATAGTGTAACATATTCTTTTTGTAAAGTATTAAATAGACAAGAAAAGATATCATCCTCAATGAAGTCTTTTTACACCAAAGCTACCTTTAGAGATGAAATGCTGCCTTTGGCGGGCTTTGATGTTATTATTTTGAGAAGTAACCCTCCTCTAGATATGATTATGCTTAATTTTTTGGATTCCATTAAGGATGATGTCTTTATCATGAACGATATTGATGGTATCAGAAGATCTAATAACAAGCTCTATACAGCGGCTTTTGATGATATAGATACTCATTTTATTCCAAAAACTCATGTTACAAAAAATAAGGATTACTTAATTAAGATGATCAAGGAATCCCCAAACGATAAAATGATTCTTAAACCTCTTAATGGTTTTGGTGGTTCGGGTGTGATCTTAATAGAAAAAAGAGCCATGAGTAGTATTCGGTCCTTGCTAGATTTTTATATTGATAACAAGGATGGTACGACAAATTATGTAATTCTACAGGACTATATTGAAGGAGCAGATCAAGGCGATGTTAGAATATTAATTCTCAATGGAAAACCTATTGGTGCTATGAGAAGAGTGCCTGCAGAAGACGATCATCGATCTAATGTTACCGCTGGTGGGTCTGTTGTAAAACATTCACTAACCAAACAGGAAAAAGAATTATGTAGACTCATAGGGCCGAAACTGGTAAAAGACGGTTTGTACTTTGTTGGTATCGATGTAATTAACGGAATGCTGGTAGAAGTTAATGTAATGAGTCCAGGCGGTATTACTTATATCAATAAAAAATATAAGGTTAGATTACAGGAAAAAGTCGTTGATTTTATTGAAGATAAGGTCGTACAACGAGTAAATCGATTTGATAGAAAAGCCAAACTAAGAAAAACTGTTGATGATGCTTAGATTGTCTGTCTCAGAGATCATTTCTAGAATAAAAGCGGAAGAACCTTTTCATGCAGTAACAGAAGATTATTCTTTTACGATAAAAATAGATTCTTACGCCTATTATATCTGTGCTGCAGTTCATGATGGACATCAATTTAGAAAAGAACTTTGGGAGAATTGTATTCATACAGAATATGAACGTTGGTATGAAGAAGATCCTGCTACAAAGCAAATGATAGCAACTCATCCGATTGTTATAGCTGGATGTGATTCTAGATTTGAGTATGATTTAAATAGAGATCCCGAAAATGCTATTTATGAAGACGCTTGGGGTAAACAACTATGGAAAGAGCCATTATCCATAAAAGAAAAAGATATTTCTTTACGAAAACATCAAAATTTCTATTCAGTAGTACACGAACTTGTTCATAAAATTGAGTCAAAATATGGTGCTGCTATAGTGTATGATATGCACTCTTACAATTGGAAACGTTGGGATCGCGAAGTTCCTATTGTAAATTTAGGAACTAAAAATATTGATAACGAGCGTTTTGGTTCATTTGCCTCTTCTTGGTGTAATAGTCTATCAAATATTAAATTACCTTACCATACCCAAACTACTGCAGCGATAAATGATACTTTCCAGGGAAATGGTTACTTCCTGAAATATATCACTCATCATTTCAATAACACCTTAGTATTAGCGACAGAATTTTCTAAAATTTATTGTGATGAAATAGCATATGTACTATATCCAGAAGTAGTACAATCTATTGAAAAAGAACTCCAAGTAAGGATTCCGGAGCACGCCGCCTCATTTTATAAAAGCTTTATTGACCTAAAGTAGTGTATCTCACAACTTAATCTATTATTTTTGCATTCTAGTTAAAAACAAGATATGATAGGAGATGTTGTCGACACCTATACAGATTTATTCAAAATTGATCAAAATCTGGATCGATTAGTAAAGAATATTGAACTTCTTAACTACCTTAATCCTTTAAATATAGAGCAAGAAAAGAAAAGTTTTTTTGCTTGTAAATACCGCTTTAATCCTAGCTTTAACTATCGGAAAATAAAATTTGATCCATATCGATTGCAAAGATTATTTTTTAGTCAACGACTAGAGAGAATTGAAGACGATGAAATTCGTAAACTTTTTCAGGATATTATTTATGAATATTCTGGATTGATTCAGTGTATAGAGACGATAGGTAGCGGAAAAAACTTCTATTATAATTCGTTAAAGGTATTTGGTACTCCTAAAGAACGTGATGTAGAAAACGCAAGATTTATTCTTCATTTTGAAGATGAAGATCCAGATGAATCCATGCAAAAAAAGCATTCTGCCACTGATGCAGAGAAATACTTCAGAAAGTTCTCAGAAAGATATGATTTTGACTTTACTATTAAAAAGTCTACAAACATCTCTGCCTCTGCTATGGTATTAAATGCATCGGAAACCCTATTATTAAAGAAAAACTACCAGTTTAGTGATAATGAACTTCAGGTACTAGCCAATCACGAAATTGGTGTTCATATGGTAACTACGTTTAACGGTAAAAGTCAACCGTTAAAAATATTTTCTAACGGTTTTGTAAATAATACAGAAACACAAGAAGGATTGGCTGTTTTTAGCGAATATATGTCTGGATGTCTTACACTAAAGCGTATGAAAGAATTAGCCTATCGTGTAATCGCAGCAGATAGTTTAATCAAAGGATATGACTTTAAAGATACATTTGATTTACTTTATAGTCAATACAAATTAGATCGTGAAGCGGCATGGCAAATCACATTACGAGCTCATAGGGGTGGTGGATTTACCAAAGACTACTTATACCTCACGGGACTTAAAAAGATATACGATTATTATCATAATAATGAAGACATCAGTCTTCTATTAACGGGTAAAGTAACCTTAGAAAACAAACAACATATCAGCAAGTTACAAGATTTAGGATTAGCAAACAGAGGTACGCATATTACCGATTCCTTTGCCAAAAATCTAAATACTAATAAAAAGCTGGATTTTATACTGAGCAACTTAAAATAAATTATACAGTAGATTTGAGGAATGGTTTTTTGTAAGTACTAAGAATAACTACTATCTTACAGATACCTAAAATCTCATTCTATGAAAATTGCCTTTCAATTTGCTATAGCCTGTATTCTTTTTGGATGTATTTCTTCTAATAAAGAGCCACAAATAATTTCTAATAAAGTCGCTGATACTTCTAAATTAGATCAAACAAAAGAATCGATTGAAAGTCCTATTGCTGATACTTTAGTAGTCTTAAAAGATACTATTAACGAAAAGATTACAGATACAATTCTAAAAGAGACTCCTGCAAAAGCTGAAGCTATAAAAACCGAAGTAAAGAAAACTAGCAAAAAGAAAGAGAACAAAGTTATAAAAGTTAGACCAGATCATAGCATTTGGGATCAACTTACAAAAAAGTATGTATCCTCCTCTGGAAAAGTAAATTATAGAGGATTTAAATCTAATATTTCTAAAATTGAAGAATACTTAACGCATCTTCAAAAAACCTATCCCAAAAAAGACTGGACTAAAAATGAAAAGCTAGCTTATTGGTTTAATCTCTATAACGCTTCAACCATTCAGTTGGTAGCAAGTTCTTATCCTGTAAAAAGTATCAAAAATATCAACTCAGGGAAACCGTGGGATAAAAAATTTATTAAATCTGGTAGTAAGGTATATTCTTTAAACCAAATAGAAAATACCATCGTACGTCCTAATTTTAATGAACCTAGATTGCATGTAGCTTTTAACTGTGCCGCAGTTTCTTGTCCCAAATTATTAAAAGGAGCCTTTTTCCCTTCTAAGCTAAATTATCAATTAGAAACACTTTCTAGAAGCTGGATTAATGATACTTCTAAAAACAAAATTGGATCAGATAAGATAGTGATTAGTAAAATATTCGAATGGTATGCTGTAGATTTTAAGAAAGGTGTCATACCATTTATCAATCGTTATGCTATTACAAAGGCTAATGAATCTGCGAATATTCAATATTTAGAATACAATTGGAAATTAAATGATTAGCTGATACTAAAAAATAGAATTTCAGTTTATTTAATCTCAAACCACTCTTTAGTTACTGGCAGCGGAATAATACCATAGAAATCTTTCCACATACCTCTCTTAATAGATTTTACGGCCTATGAACGCATGAAAGAAAATCGTCATTTTTTATGTCTTATATATCAATTTACTTATATTGAAAGTGCATTAAAGATGATGAAAAAATATGATTTTTAATTATTTACCAAATAAATATGTACATGTAGAATTTAAAAGTATATCTTTGCATTGTTCTAGAAAGAACACCTTTTTAATTTTAAGGTATTTATTTGGTAATTAGTTAAAGAGTTTTCTCTTCTTTCCTTTTTTATTTTTCTTTACTTTATTTTTTTTAAGTTTTATTTAATTTTTAATTGAGTTGATATATAGCTCGTTAAAAATCATTTTATCTCTTTCCTTGAACAAAATATATATTTAATAATTTAAAATTTAATAAGATGCAAGAAGGCATAGTAAAATTTTTTAATGACTCAAAAGGGTTTGGGTTTATCAAGTCAAATGAATCGGGAGAAGACGTTTTTGTACACTCTACAGGTTTAATCGATACTATTAGAGAAAATGATAAAGTTCAATTTACTACGGAACAAGGAAAAAAAGGACTAAACGCAGTTAATGTGGAAGTTATTTAATTTCTAGTCACATAATTTATTCTAAAAGAGATTATTGTTGATAATAATCTCTTTTTTTTATCCTTTATCTCAGCCAAAGTAAAAGAACAAAGCGTCTAATACTAAGATGTCACATATTCGCTATTAATTCACAAAAATCTTCTTTTTAAAATTAATCCCTGTAGCGGCAGATGCAGTGATCACCCCAGAAAACAAGGCTCCTCCTACTCCAGCGGTCACGATATCTTGTCCTGTAAGATACAATCCTTTAATTGGTGTTCTGGGCTGTAAGAACTTTTGTCTAAAACGCGCGGGAGTATGGTCAATACCATAAATTTCACCTTTCTCATAGTTAACAAAATGCGCTGTACTTAGTGGCGTAGAAAGTTCGTAATGATCTACTTTTCCTTCTAAATGCGGTAATTGCTTAAAAAGTGCTTTCATTAATCGTTGCGAAATATTTTCTTTCCAAGCTTCATAATCCTCTCCTCTTTTCATCCATTTGGTACCTTTCCATTTAGACACAGCTTCATAAGGTACTAAGGTGATGATGTCTATTGTACTCCGATTTGGATATCGGTTTGACCAATCAGGATCTTTCGCAGATGGAAAAGACACATACACTACTGGAAAATCTTCATTTTGATCTTCTAGATAACGAGCTACACAAGTATCATGATCTACATCTTCTGGGTAAATCCAAAAATTGGTTTTCGGTAATTGTAAATCCTCTGGACTACTCTTAAATCCCATATACAAACAAGCATGTGATACCGATGGAGTTACTTTTTGTAAGCTTTCCATCAAATTATGTGTACGAGTAACTGAATCTGGAAGTAATTTCCCAAAGGTATTGAATACTCCTGTTCCACTGATGATTATATTGGCATAAAACTCTTTACCATCGATCATTTTCACCCCTTTAGCCTCGTTATTTTCTACAATTACTTGATCTACTTCAGCATTTGTCAAAATTGTACCGGAAGATGCTTCAATAACAGGATCAATGGTTTCTACAATTTTTGAAGATCCACCTATAGGAAAATTTCCGCCTCCAAAATAATGTCTGGCCACAGAAGCGTGCATTGCAAAACTACTTTGTTTAGGAGGTAACCCATAATCACCATATTGTGCTGTTAATACTTTTATCAGCTCTTGATTATTCGTTAATTTACTAAGCACTTCATAAGTAGTCTGATCAGAAAACTTGAGATAAGGCCTTTTTAAAAAACCTCCTATCAAGAATCTTAAGAATCCTGGTAATGCTTTTTCTTTATAAAAAGCTCCCATTACCTTATTTGCTTTAAACACCAGATCTATATAACAGTCTATAGCATTTTCTTCTTCTGGAAAATAGGATACTATTTTGTTTCTAAAATTTTCCACTCCTTTTACGAAATCATATGATGATTCTCCTATGATAATTCGATCATAGACCTCTCCCATGTCTGCCCATTGGAGCTGATGATTAGAAACATAATCAAACAACTTCCTAATTGGACTTTTTTCCTGTTGAACTCCTCCTATATAATGAATACCTACATCCCATTCATACCCTTTTCGTTTAAATATATGTGTAAAACCGCCTGCGGTATAATGCTTCTCTAGAATTAGAACTTTCTTCCCTTCTTTTGCTAAAATCGCTCCAACGGTAAGACTTCCCATTCCCGACCCTATAATAATAGCATCATATTTTTCTTCTAATACTGGACGTTGTTTATAGGATTGTATCATAAATTGAGTAAAGTTGAAAGTTCTTTATCAAATCTAAGAAGATTCTAGAGATCTTTACTTTCAAATTCAAAATTCATTATTTCAAAGCCTTTTTGGGTACTCTAAAGGTATAGTATTTACAAAACAACCGCATTTATAGGTTGTGCCAATGCATATGTTACAGCTACTTTAATTAGATATTATAAAAAGTTGAAATTTCCCCTTAATATAAATCAAAATATTCACGTTTTCTTAAAAGTTAACTACACTAATTTCCGATGCTCTTTGGTTACTTTTATTCAACTTTTAACCTTAAAATCATAACAATGAAATCAACTTTCAAATCCCTATTTGGGGCATTATTCGTATCCTTATGTATCGTTTCATGTAGCGATGATACTGATTTTAACCAATCAAACGAATCTATTGACAGAACTGCTGCTTTTGACCTTGTTGGTACTGAACAGCAAAGAACAGCTACTACCGAAGAATTAAATCAAATACCACAAATTCTTGAAAAAGCTAACTGCACATTAAGTGGTGACGAAGGATGCTCTGATAACGCTTCCTCTGAGTTCGAAAGATATGTACGTGAGTGTACTACGTATACCAGAAACTGGCCTCCATCTAATGTGGTTAATACTTACTACAGAAGTATGGTATACTATGTAGATGGAGATAGCGATATTAACTTAGATCACTACCAAGATGATTTACAGGCTCATGTTACTCAGATCGTTGGATCTGGAGGAGCGGCATTTGTAGATGCGGATATCATCTACTGGGAATGCAATGAAAGACAAAACAATTCTTGTGTAATTAAGTACTCTGTTTTTAGATAATCATACTTATAAAAACACAAAAGAGGCTGTCTGCAAGGTGTTAAAACTTGTATTTGTCAGTCTGAGCCTGTCGAAGACATATTGAAAATCCGATAGTAAAATAACTTCGACAAGCTCAGTTTGACATTTTAGAATAAACCTTTGGACAGCCTCTTCTTATTTGATTGATGATATTTTTTAAATTTATAAACTACTAAATTCTACGAATTCATATTCTGGAGAGTACTCGATCATATGTCTCAGTACCGATGCATGACCGTTTCCTACAATGACCAATATTCGATCTTCATTCGTATGATCTATTTGTTGGATTTTTCTAAACATTCTTAGGTTTCTATTATACCACCAAATCGATAAAAAATCTGCTCCTCTATTATTATCTAATTTAAAATCTCCTATAAAGTAAGCTCCATAATTATTTCTATGACCTTCTATGGTATTCATATACTTAAAATAGTCTAAGATTTTTACTTTAGCTGGTAAAATAGTAGTGGCATTAAAAGACTTTTGTACCATTTTATTGTATGGATCGTCTGACTGAAAATCATATCCTTCTGTTAATTCTTTCATCATTTTAGGATATTTCTTTTCCAAATCTGTACTAAATGTAGTCGCATCGATAGAGTAAATTTTATCTAAATTAAGATCATTGGCAATACGCATTCCTAATTGATAACTTTCATTTCGTTTGTCTCTATGTTTTCCTTGTCTATATTCCTTGTACATTTTGTCCATTCCCCAATCTTCTTTGGCCTCTATAGCTATTTTGGTGGGTTTAAACTTTTTGATATACTCCACTAATTCTAAAACTTCTGATTTCTTGGGTTCTTTTAAAACATCTATTTTATCTTCTTCGTTGGTTTTCGTATAATCCATTCCTGGATACGCAAAATGGAATGTTCCAACTACTAAAATCTTTGCTTTTTGTTTTGGATAATAACTATCATAGGGTTTCAGATATTCCGAACTCTCTTTAGAAATTTGTTGCGCATTTAAGGTGCTAGCAAATAATGTAAAACTGATAACTGTAAGTATGAATAGGCGATATTTCATGGTATGTTGTTTTTAAAATTCACAACAATATTATCTCGTATTCTAAGGATAGATTTGCATTTTACACCAAATAGAGATATCGTTCTATAAACGAGCGTAATGATAAAACGTATGGTTTGATTGTGTAAAAACACCTGTTTGTCTTGTGAAAATAATTGTTTGTCATTTCTTATAAAACTAAAAGTATTTTCACCTTACTTTTGAGATATGAATATGAGAAAAGAGCTTTTATACAATGGTATCATTATCGCCATTATCCTAATCGTTGATGTTTTAGGTGATTACATAATTTCTAACAAAAATGTTTTTGCTACTCAACCACCCTTCTTATTATTTAAGACTGCATTTACCATTTCATTATTATCTGTTTATGCAGTTAATTATCTGTATAGTGCGCCAAGATTTCTTTTTAAGAAAAAGTACTGGCAATATACCATTTCATTTCTTGGAATGATCTTACTATTTGCAGGAATTCGGTTTGTATTAGAGGAAGTGATTCTATACCAAATTACGGGAATGCATAATTATTATTTTGACGTACCTGTTTCTGAATTAATCGCGAATTATTTATTGGACTCATTCTATTATACTTTAAGAGTATGTTTAGTAAGTACTGCTATTTGTTTATTCTTTAGATTAAACGAACATAAAGAACAAATACACCATCTAGAAATAGCGCATGAAAAAGCGAAACTAGCAGCTTTAAAGTCTCAGATAAGTCCTCATTTTTTGTTTAATACACTAAACAATTTTTATGAAGAATTATTCGATGAGAAGCCAGAAACCGCTAATGATATTTTAAAGCTTTCAGAATTATTGAGATACGTTACCTATGAGACTAATAATGATATTACTTTTTTAAGCAAAGAAATTACCTTTATCGAAGATTATCTCTATTTCTTTAAACGTAGATATGAAGATAATTTTCATGTATTACTGCAAATTGAGGGTATGGTACATCTACAAAAAATACCAACTCTAATTTTAATACATTTTGTAGAAAATGTATGCAAACACGGAATCATCAATGATCGCAAGAGACCTGCCTCTATTATGTTAGACATTAAAGAAGACTCATTGGTATTGACTACAAAAAACTACATCAACACATCCGAACAGCATACTGAAACTGGTATTGGCACTGAAAATATTAGACAACGATTGGAGGTTTTATACAAGGATAATTTTATTTTAGAGCACACAAACAAGGATAATCAATTTGAAGCGTATTTACAGTTAAAATTCTAACTCAATCAATTTTATAAATGGAGAAATTATTTACTTGTGTAATCATAGATGACGAACCTGCTGCAATTCGATTGTTAGAAAAGTATTGTGCTAAAATCTCCTTTCTAGAAGTAAAAAACACCTTCACAAACCCTTTAGAAGGATTAAACTATCTAGAAAAACAGCCTATTGACCTATTGTTTCTGGATATACAAATGCCTGAAATTACCGGAATTCAATTATCCAAGATCATTACAAGCTCCACCAAAATTATCTTCACAACAGCCTATCCACAATTTGCTTTAGATAGTTATGAGGTAGCCGCTTTAGATTATTTATTAAAACCGATCTCTTTTGAACGTTTTTATAAGGCTGTTTCCAAAATAAAAGACCAGAGCAATCCCAAAACAGTAACTAAACAGCAAAAAACGGATGAATTTTTCTTTTTCAAAACAGATGGAAAAAACAAATATGCTAAAGTATTTATAAAAGACATTATGTATGTAGAAAGTCTGAAAAACTACATCGCAATTCATTTAAAAGATGAACAAATCATCACCTATAACACCTTAAAACATTGTAAAGAAGGGTTACCAGAATCTAATTTTATACAAATACACAAATCCTACATTATTTCTATTCAGCACATTGATAAGATTACTAATGACTCGGTATGGATCCAAAATAAAGAATTACCTATTGGAAATACGTATCGCAAATCATTTTTTGAGACGATCGGTAATCATCAGTTGTAGTTAAAAATAGAAAATCATATAATGATGAATTGAAAATCGAGTCGTTAGAAGTCTTCGACAAGCTCAGACTGACAATCAGAATGCTTAACTAAATAACACTACCCCGCAACCTCATGCCGTTCTAGTCGTAATTTCTGACCATCAAACTTAAAAATCCAAAAAGAACTATATTCACTTTCTGAATAGTAATTACTTCCATACTTAAAAGGTTCTTTCATAATTTCAGAATGTGCCAGATCTCCCACACTGGCGATTACTTCATTTCCATCAATTCGTAAGGAAGTTTCTCTAATCAAAAACCCATTGTCAGTAGCTACTTTATATATCGCCTCATCACGATACCAATTGATGTCTTTCAGGTCTATTTTAGAAAAAATGGAAGTAAGTTCATTAAGCGCGCCTTTGGGGTTTACTTCATCCTTAAGTCCATTATCTAAAAACAAATTAATAGTAATTGTATCATTCGCTTTCAGTACTCTTTTTAGTTCTTTTAGCTCTGAGATTAACCGTTTCCGCTTATTCTTAATATTAGATTCAGCGCTTTTTATAAGTACTATGTTGGCATTCTCAATATCATTCAATGTGATCTCAGGTGGATTGTTATAGTCAGGTTGATACCAGGAATAATCCTGAAAATGTTCTAGTAAACGTTCATCCTTAAAAATATACTGATGCCTGGCAAAAATCTCATTTCGTAATAGCTGAAGTTCATATAATGAATTCTTTGCTATATCCTTTTTCGAATAGGTTTTGGTATCACATTCAGAACAATCTTCTAATTGTGAGTACGCAATAAACGAGAAACAAAGAAAAACTAAAAGTATTGAATTTTTCATACGAATAGAGATTGGTTAGCGTGTATTAAAAATAATATAATTTGGTATACAAGCTAGAATTTATTACCATCAAAATATAATCTCTAAAGAGAATGAATGTTATATCATAGCAAAAGCTCCTCTAATTTGGGGAAAGAGGAGCTTTTAGGTAGGTTGGTTATCATAGTAAATTGATAAGCAAAAAAAAGAGTGAAGTTGAGTTTGGGTGTTGTGTTTACGTATTTTTTCGAAAAAGGTTATTTCCTAGGGTCTGATTGCCTATTGGAAAAAACATTCAGACCCCTTGACGGAAATAGATTGGTTGGTTAACTGAGATAAATGGGTAATCAATTTAATTATTAAGAAATAGAAACCGATTGTTCGTGTTCTTTAAGTTGTTTCTTCGTAAGATCCCTTGTAAGCCATCCGCTTCTTCCTGCAGTAGCAATAGCATAAGGAGTAATCCAGAATAATGTAAAAGCATAAAACAAACTATATGGATATGCCCAAAGAGACTCAGACAAACTATGTTTTTTAGCATAAAAGAATGCCTGAATACTAGAAAATAATAGAATACTCATCATTGTAGAGCTAAAAAACAATATCGGATATGTAGCGATAAAATAGATCATTAATAAGGTAGCTGGATACGCCATGATTAGTTTTAACCATTGGTTCATTAGTAATATCCTTGTTCCAGATTTAGCACCGTCTCTAAAGTTTCCAAAAGCAAACTTACTCATAGCAATATTCTCCCTAATATTACTTCGCTCCCATCTGATAAACATTTTATATAAATTCTTGTAGCGCTCTGGAGTGTTAGTGTATACGTAAGCATTTTTCTGAAACAATACCTTATATCCTTGTTTCAATATCATATTAGTCATCGCACGATCCTCTCCTATTTTAGATACTTGCCCTAAAAAAGTTTGTGTAATCCAAGCCTCACGACAGTTCATTACAGCTTCTCTTCGATAAGCAGATAAAGCACCAGGAGTACATAATACAGATCCTAAAGCGCTTTGTGCAGAACGGATAAATTCAAAACTAAAAGCAAAACTTACGTTAAGCATTCTTGGAATTAATGCTTTATCTCTGTTTAGTACACGTACATTTCCAGCTACAGCACCACATTCATCATTTATAACAAATGGAGAGGCCATAATACGTAGTGTATCTTTTTTTACAATAGAATCGCTGTCTACTGTTATAAAAACATCTCCCATACCAAGCTTAAAACCTCTGTACAATGCATGTCTTTTCCCTTTGTTTTTAGGTTGTTGGTAGATAGAAACACGATTTCCCAATTCTTCCTTTGCAAGTTGCATCCACTGCCAAGTATCATCCTGACTTCCGTCATCGATGGAAATGATCTGTAATTTTTCTGCTGGATAATCACTTTCTGCTAAACTATGTAGGGTTTTATATACTAATTCTCCTTCATTATAGGCAGGAACGATAACCGTACATAACGGTAATTCTGTATCCGAAACTGCTGCTACAGTCTTATAACGAAGGTATAAAAACAAGATATATACCAGAAAGCTTACTTTTATTAGTAATAACGTTAGCCCAGAAATCATTAAAGTAATTCCCCAAGCAGTATTCATTCGTTGTAAATGAATTTCTTCGAAATAAGGTTGTAAGAAATACAATAAAGAAGCCGAACTAAACAACACTAAAAATGTCGCTAGTAGAATAAAAGAAGAAGACGCGTTCTGCATTTTATGCTTTAGACGATCTAAAACATTCTCTATTTTTGGTGATTCTGATATTCCTATTGATCTTGAAATTTCCATATTCGTTTTTATTTCCACACTGGAAAACCAAAATTGATACCAATTCTAAAGATTATTGAAAAACAAGGGCTTAGAGAATATGCCAAAAATTAAAAGTGTGTATTTTTTACACAACTGTGTATTTACAGGACCAAAATTCCACAGTTTTCATAGTTAAAAACAAAAGTTGCTTTTCAGATGTAAAGCTATTTCTACAATTTCTAAAGTGATTAGAATGTTTTGTTATTTTTGCTATATCAAAATAGTATGTTCCTTCCATACTACTTTCTGTTACACAAATGAAACGTCAACTCAAAAAATACCTTCGCCTATTATGGCAATCTATACTCTTCTGGTCTATTGCTATGGGATTATTCTCTGTCTTTAGGTATTACGGTATTGATGAAGAAGAAGGTTTTACGGTGATTCAAGAATATAGTGGTATTCAAGGGACATTAAGAGCCTTAATGGGATTTACGAGTATTGGCGTACTGCTTGGTATCGTGTATACTACCATAGATATTTTCTTTGATAAATATAGTTCTAACAGAATATCATTGGTATATAATATCATCATCCAAACACTATTATATTTTATCACTACCGTTATCATCTTTACAATAATTATGGATATTTTTTCGGATATCTATAACATCAATTTAAATACAGATACTGGTTGGTGGAGAAAAAACAAGTCTTTTTGGGCCACCATATTATACATGGTGATGGTATCTTTTGTCTTTTCTTTTATCAAAATTGCAACCGAAAAGTTCGGAAGAGGCGTGTTTATTAAAATGCTTTTTGGTAAATATAAAAATCCCCAGGAAGAGAAACGTATTTTTATGTTCTTGGATCTTAAAGATTCTACCACTATTGCAGAACAACTAGGGCATTTTAAGTATAGTCAATTTATACAAGATTGTTTCTATGATTTAAATACAGTAGTTCCTAAACACGAAGCGGAGATATACCAATATGTAGGTGATGAAGCAGTACTTAGCTGGCCTTATAAAAAAGGGCTTGCCAATAACAATTGTGTAAATCTATTCTTTTCATTTCAACAAAGAAAACAACAAAAAGCTGATTATTATAAGGAGAAATATGGTGTTATTCCTGAGTTTAAAGCAGGATTGCACGGTGGAAAATTAATGGTCACCGAAGTCGGAGTTATCAAAAAAGAAATCGCCTATCACGGAGATGTCATTAATACATCTGCTAGAATTCAGGCAGAATGTAATAATCATAAAGTAAAACTTCTTATCTCCGAGGATTTACTAAAAGACCTAAGCTTTACAACACCTCTTACTGCTACTTTTTTAGGAAGTGTTTTGTTAAAGGGCAAACAACAAGAAGTAAATATCCACACGGTACAAAAAGTTTTTTAACTTTTTTATCACTTAAAATCAAATACTTACACTCTAAAAATAGTTCTTTTTATATTTTTTGTAGGAAAAAAAGTAGGGTGTATTTATATCCATATGTTTTAGGTACAGAAACAAAGTCATTGGGGAATGCCAAAATAATTGATGACTTATTAAATATACCAGTTATGAATCGTACACTAAAACAACATTTGCAATATGTATCGCAATCTGTACTTTATTGGTCTATTGCAATGGTATTATATGCTATAATCCGATTTTATGGAATTGAGGAAGAAGAAGGACTTACGATCATCAAAAAACACGAAGGGGCTTTAGGAGTATTGTATTACTCGATTAAATTCATCAACATTGGGTTACTTATCGGAATCTTATATACAGCGGTTGACTTTATATTCGATACCATTTCTAACAAAGTTTCACTTACCAATGATCTAATTTTCAGAACATTTTTTCACTTTTTAGTAACACTGATTGTTTTTACCAATATCAAAGATATCTATGCCGGTATAGCTACAATGGAGATCGAAAAAATAAATGATTGGTGGTTATTAGATAAATCGTTTTGGACGCTATTATTGTATATTACCATAGCATCTCTTGTATTCTCTTTTCTAAAAATAGCCAATGAAAAATTTGGAAAGGGAGTATTTATCAAAATGCTATTAGGAAAATACAGAAACCCGCAAGAGGAAAAGCGCATCTTCATGTTCCTAGATCTTAAGGATTCTACTACGATCGCAGAAAAACTAGGTCATTTTAAATATAGTCAACTCATACAAGACTGCTTTTATGATCTGAATAAGGTAGTTCCTAGACATAATGCAGAAATCTATCAATATGTTGGAGATGAAGTAGTACTTAGTTGGCCTTATAAAAAAGGGTTGGCAGATAACAACTGTGTTAATCTATTCTTTGCATTCCAGCAACGTAAACAAAATAAATCAGCGTATTATCTAAAGAAATACGGAGTAGTTCCAGAGTTTAAAGCAGGATTACACGGTGGAAAATTGATGGTAACCGAAGTAGGTCTTATCAAAAAGGAAATCGCTTATCATGGAGATGTAATCAATACATCTGCTAGAATTCAGGGGCAATGCAATACCTATAAAGTTCCATTATTAATTTCGGAAAAGGTAATTCAGGACCTTAAAATCAGTGCTAACCTTACTTGTCAGTTTTTAGGTAGTGTGTTGCTAAAGGGCAAGCAACAAGAGGTGAATATCCATACTATTGCACGGGTTTAGTTTGCTTAGGTTCTGGGGAGGATCTAAGTAAAACCGAAGCTTACTAATCATTGTAGGCTTCGGTTATTTTTTTGGGATATTGTAACACCAAACTTTGACTTCGCTAAGGGTTCGAGAGCCTCACCCTTCGATAACAGTTGTGGGCTGTACTTCGATAGCACTTCGACACGGGTCCGCCTATGGAAGAAGCTCAGTATCCGTCTCGAAGTTGTAGGGCTCAATAATTGTTTAAAAGTCCAGTTCTAAAATTGTCATAGAAAATATAATAAGGCTACCCAGTTAAATCGCATTAGCATGTTTTTTAAGCGGTTAAAAACATCCATCCCCAACCCTTCCTTCAAAGGAAGGGAGCTTAATATAGCTCTATTAGCCTCTCTTGGAAGAGGGGTTGGGGAGATGTTTACAAATAAGTTGTGACCTAGATAGGAACCCTAAAATATAATTCAGGGTTCGAGAGCCCCACCTTTCGATAACAGTTGTGGGCTGTACTTCGACAGCACTTTGACACGCGTCCGCCTATGGAGGAAGCTCACACTTCGACTTCGCTCAGTGTTCGAATCATTCTGAGGGCTGTACTTCGACAGGCTCAGTACCCATCTCGAAGCCCGAAAAGCCAAGCATCCTTTTATAGATAAGAAAGCCTCACTTTTTCAATTTATGTAAAAAGTGAGGCTCTTAAAAATTAATTTGTGTTGACTGATATTTTAGTGGCGTTATTTAACACTTACCATACTATCCAATGCTTCATCAATGATCGTTTCTCCAGTAAGAATTTCAAAAACCTCTCTTTTTGCAATTTGATCTTCTAAACTCTTCACTAAAACCTTAGCCACATCTCCCCTTGGTATAGAACCAGATCTATCTTCTAGTTGTTCAGCAATTCTAATTTTTCCAGTAGGAATATCATTATTTAAAGTTCCCGGTCTAACAATGGTAAACTCTAAACCACTATTGGCAAGATACTCATCAGCATCTCTCTTCGCTTGTAAGTAATCTTGTAATTTTTCTGCTTCTTGAGGTGCATCGGCTCCAACGGAACTAAGCATTACTAATTTACGAACCCTATGTTTTTTTGAAGCATCTATTATTTTCATTGCCCCTTTACGATCCACCGTTTCCAAAGCTTTTCCTTTAGAACCTGCTGCAAAAATTACCTTATCAACTCCCTCCGCAACATGGGTTACATCTTCAGTGAGATCGGCTAGAATTGTTTCTATTCCTTGTTTCTGAAAAGCCGCTTGTTGCTCTTCTTTTCTCACCATCGCGATTGGATGATAATTTTCATGATTATTTAATTCTTTAATGACAGTACTTCCTGTGGTGCCAGTTGCACCGATAACTAATATTTTTTCCATACTATAATATAACTTTCAAACCCCTTCAAAGCAATTAAATCAATTGGTTTAACTAGGGTTTAACGGTTCTATATAAAAAGTTCTTAAAGGGAAAAATTATCAGAACTATGTTTAGGCTTAGTAGAAAACCTATCTATTTTTTAGGAATAAATATTAAGCAATTCTTTATAAGAAGTTAATATCGTTTTTTTAGAAGATAAAATTTACTTTCTTTCTAATAGGTACGAAAAGAAATACAAAAACATGAGTGATGTTTACAGAAAATGTCCCAACTGCGGAACTTTAAATTTAAACAAGGATTATTGCAAAGCATGCGGAACTTTAATTAATACGCAAGTAAGGAGACAGCAAGAACGAGCGGAACGATTGGAACAAAAACAACGAGCGGACCAAAATGAAAAGCCGCATAAGATTACATTGTTTTTTGAAAATGCTAAAGAGCACTCTAACCCTTTTATAAAGTATACTTTTAGAGTATTATACTCCATTTGGGTGGTCGTCCTTGCCATTGGCAGTTTTATTGCTTTCATCATTGGATACGTAGCGGCTTAAAAAATAAGTATGCATAACAGAATAGCCCTCATAACTCATAAATATTACTTCTGGATCTTTTTGGTAATCGCTTTTTCTATCTATGTCTTACAACAATTAGAAATAAGATTACCACTATTTTTTCAAAACTATCTAAATGATCTACTATGCATGCCCCTTGTGTTATCTGTATGTCAGCTTGCTGTACGAAAACTAAAAAATGATACCCGTATTTTATTACCAATGCCTTTATTGATACTAGTTACCATAGGATACTCAATCTATTTTGAGTGGTACTTGCCTCAATATGATGATCGTTACACTGCTGATTGGTTAGATGTACTAATGTATTTTATAGGAATGTTTTTCTTTTATGCGGTAGAAAAACACAAAAGGATTTAATGAATATGCTTTATCAAAGCTTGCAAGAATAATAAAGAAACTAGAATTCAGAGTTCGAGAGCCTCACCCTTCGATAACAGTTGTGGGCTATACTTCGACAGCACTTCAACACGCGTCCGCCTATGGAGGAAACTCAGTATCCGTCTCGAAGTTGTTAGGCTCAATAATTGTTTAAAAATCCAGTTCTAAAATTGTTATAGAAAATATCATAAGGCTACCCAGTTAAATCGCATTAGCATGTTTTTTAAGCAGTTAAAAACATCTATCCCCAACCCTTCCTTCAAAGGAAGGGAGCTTGATAAAGCTCTATTAGCCCCTCTTGGAAGAGGGGTTGGGGAGATGTTTACAAATAAGTTATGACCTAGATAGGTAACCATAAAATATAATTCAGGGTTCGAGAGCCTCACCCTTCGATAACAGTCGAGAGCTGTATTTCTAAAGATTCAGGGTTCGTTCTATCTCCGAGGGCTGAGGCACTCGAAGCCCTGCAGCACCTAGACATATGTCTACTTATGCAAGAATCTCAGGGTTCGAGAGTCTCACCCTTCGATAGCAATTGAGTGCTTTACTTCTAGAGTTTCAGGGTTCGTTCTATCTCCGAGGGCTGAGGTTCTCGAAGCCCGGCAGCACCTCGACATATGTCTACCTATACAAGAATCTCAGGGTTCGAGAGCCTCACCCTTCGATAGCAATTGAGTGCTTTACTTCTAGAGTTTCAAGGTTCGTTCTATCTCCGAGGGCTTAGGTTCTCGAAGCCCGACAGGCTCAGTATCCGTCTCGAAACCCGACAACTAAATAAAATAGGAAGTAATAATAGATGCAACGAGTAAAACTAGTGCGATAAATACTCTCCGTAAACGTACCTCATCAGGTTGAATAGTAATTTTTTGTGGATTGTTTTTTAGCACTTGTACAGGTACACTGCTTCCTATTTTTACATTTTCTGTGGATGTGGTGGTAATTACCTCGGAGTAGCTTTTGCCATCGATATGATAGGATAATCCTACTTTAACAGCCTTTTTATCTCCTTGTAGTATCTTATCTGCTTGACTTAGGATCACTACCGCATCTACTCTTATAGACTGATACTTAAAAACAAAAAATGTATACCCAACATACAAGGTGTAGAATAATAGTAATAATGATATGATAGGTAAATAGGTACTCATAAGTTTTTAGTCCAATTCTTTAATTTGCAAGTGATGATGCTTACAATATGTTACTGCCCTAATGGGTTCTGTACCCACTATGATACCATTAGCAATAAAATTAGTACCATTATCCAATTCCACAATCGTATAAGTTAATTGTTCATTTATATCTTTAGCAATAGAAGTAATTCTTTTGGATTGATTTTCTCCCAAGAGTATTGTACCAACTTCTAGCAAGTCTACAGTATCATAGTTATAATCTCTCATGGTTTTAGCAGGATGGTAAGACACCCAAGATCCATCAAAAGTTAATAACGGATGATCGGCAGTACACGTAATACGAGACTTATCATCAAAAGTTATGGTTATAAGCTGATCGTGTACTGGATTTGCTAATTCTTTTATAATCGATGATTCGTATGTACTCGTGCTAGTATTATAAGAGCGTATCTCATCTCCTATTCTTAATTCTTCTATATTTTTTTTAGTGGTATCAGCCATGGTGATTTTAGTGCCAGTAGTAAGACAATGCACATCAATTCCATCAAAATATATTTCAGAAATGATCGTGTCTTCATATTTTTCTCCTGGATAGACTTCCAAAATTTCAAACTTTAAGGTCCAATCTGGTAATTTAGACAACTCATCATAGTTATGTCTATCTCCGTTGCCTATAGGTGCGACTGTAAAATGATGCGCTGCTCTTTTGTCTTCCATCATTAATATGGCGTAAGGCTCATCATCTAAATACATTCTTATTTTTTTTACTCTACTATTGGCTCTCCAAGCTTTTTCACTTTTTACATACCCATTTACAATACTAATGGTGGTGATTCTTGGATTTTCTTGCGGAAAACTATAGGTAATATATTCACCGATACCATATCCCGAAACTCCTTCGACCCAAGCGCTTTTGTAATCAAAATCATGAGCATTTTTTGGAGAATAGGTAGTATTACCTTGTGAACTTAAATATGAAGAAGCAGCTACTTGAGCTACACTAGCACCACAATACCAACTACAACCGTCTGTTCCAACTTGCCAATAATCGCTGTGTACTTCGCTAACTTTATCTAAAGCTTCTTTATCCTGGATACTAAGATCATCATAATCGATACCATTTTGCATCTTCTCGCGAATAGCTTCATATGCTTTCCAATTATCATTGAATTCCTTTTCTCCTTCTTTACTAAACTCTAGAGGTTCTATAGAAGCAGTCAATACCTTCAATTGCTGCGCAGGAAGTACTGCAGCATATAGTAATACTATATAGACTGACCATTTAAGTTTCATCGTGATTGTTTTGGTAGGGCCGTTGTTTGCACAAAAAATTTCCTACAAATATACTGTTTATTCCCATAGTATTAAACAAATGTTAAAGAGTAGGATTATAAAATATTATTAAAAAACTAGCGTCATCTTTTAACATTTGACAATTTATACTCCCATAAAATTAACATCATGCAAAGAGCTGTTATAATCTGATAACTCCCTCCTAGTACTCTAAGCATCACAAAAATAAATCCGACAAATCGAATGATTACCCAAATAAGCTTTAAGTAATCCAATCGTTTTTTTATGGGTTTCTGAACAAAATGCATCAAATAAGAAAAGATGATTCCTAAACATCCTATGACTGTAAATAGGTTTTGGAATGACCAATGCATGATTTTAAATATCATGCCTACCAGTATCAATGCTACCAATCCTAGTGCAATTCTAGAGTATCGGGTCTTTATAAAAGTACCGTTACGTAATAGTAGAAATAACCCAGGAATTTCGATCAACCATAATCCTACCGTCAAAAGAAAGCCTCCATTTTCTATGGATGTGTAACTAGATAACACCAAGCCTATCAAAGTCATTAGAAAGCCTAAAATAGAAAGAACAACAAGTGTTTGATTACTAAACATACATTTTTGTTTATGTGTAATACTATTTTCGTTTTTTAATCATCCGCATGTATTTTATCTTACGATACTTTTATTAAAAATAGATGCACTATTATTTAGTATCCAAACTATGGGTTTTGTTACCGTTGTAATGGCTATTATTTTAAAAATTTAACACCCTTTATTTGTTAAAAAATTAAGATAACCAAACCTTTATAGGGTACTTCGTAAGTACCCTACCCCTACTTGAAAGGTACCTATGGGGTATTTTAGAACTAAATGACGCGAAGGTCTGAGGGAAGTGCTACGATGCTCTGAGGTTAGTACTTCTTTGCTATTTAGTACGTGCATCCTAGCTCTGAGGTACCAGACCCGAGGATGAGAAGTACCCTCAACAATGCTATAGTAATCCACCACCCACTTATGTAAGTACCCCTCGTTAACATCTCATTTAAGACACCCCACTTACATAAGTACCCCCTACCCACTTGTATAAGTGGGTTTTCAGTGTTTTCGGATAATTTTTCTTAAAGAATGGTTAATACCATAACGTTAAGCAGATACAGTATGAACCATCATATTTTGGAATAGCATTACTCTTCCCTAGAACTTCAAGATGAGTACTGAGCTGTCACACTGAGCTTGTCGAAGGGTGGTCAATGCAAAAAAGAATGAAAGCTATATAAGATTAATTGACAAACATCTCCCTAAATCCCTCTTCAAAAGAGGGACTTTTAACTTTTCTCCTTTGTATCAGAAGATGAATGAAGAGGTTTTCTATTAAAATTATGTCCATTAAAGTCATGCTTCATTACAATACAAACACACTCCTCACTCCTCACTCCTCAATACTCAATACTCAATACTTTATAGAAAAATTATCATTTGATTAATGCGTTGGGCAACGCATTTTATATACCTTGTTTTTAGAAAGCATAAAAGATCCGATATGAGCATAAAACAAATGTCTATAGTACTAAGAGCTGCAGCGATATACAACCTACTGTGGGGAGCTTGGGTGGTATTGTTTCCCAATCATTTTTTTGAATTGGTAGGTATGGAACTCCCTACCCATCCTATGATTTGGCAAGGCATGGGTATGGTGATTGGCGTGTATGGTTTAGGGTATTGGTGGGCAGCACAAGATCCTACTACCCATTGGCCTATTGTTATGGTTGGATTTTTGGGTAAAATCTTTGGCCCACTAGGATTTCTGTTTAACTATGCGACTGGAGAAGTGCCTTTCGAATTTTTCTATACGTTGATTACAAATGATTTTATCTGGTGGATTCCTTTCTTTTTGATTCTTAGAAAAACGCATCAACAGAAAAAGATTAAATGGGTATAATTTACTTCATACACTAGTCCTAGTTTATTTTGTGTTTTCTTTTTTTCATTGCCAACCCTTCGACAGGCTCAGGGTGACTTACCAAAAAAGTCTAGTCATATAAAATTTCTTGGTAAAACATAACAGAACTAAAAAATAGTATGGTTAAATATGTATACTAATGCAGCTTAAACAATTTTTTCTATATCTCCTCTCCGGTTTCTTTTTCATTGCGGGTATCAATCATTTCGTGCATCCTGACTTCTACTTACCGCTGATCCCTGAATATTTAGGATATCCAGAAATTATCAATTACCGTAGCGGTGTGGCAGAAGTCTTATTAGGTATTGGATTATTATTTGCCTATACTCGTAAAGTTTCTGCTTATTTAATCATTGCTTTATTGATTGCCTTTATACCTTCTCATGTCTATTTTATCAGAATTGGTAGTTGTGTACCTGATGGTTTATGCGTCCATGAATGGGTTGCTTGGGTACGATTATTAATTATTCATCCTTTGTTTATGGTTTGGGCTTGGTGTGTGAAGGGATAATAATTAGTTTGGTTACGATAAACCAAACTAATTATTATACTAAATATCTCCCTCTAATCGTTTCTGCAACAACAAAATTAGTAGTTATATTGAAATACGATCTAGTAACAAAACTAGAGCAATATTGAAAAATCAATATAATTATTACTGCTTTTTACGTACACCATTATTTTTTAATATGTAGAACGAATATCCAAACTGTAATTGTGAAAAATTATTACTAATATTATCCAACTCGTGAATTAATTTATATCGCAAGAACAACTTACCAGTCGATGAAACATTTACGTTAAGATCTATATTAAAACTATTTAACCATCTACTATAAGATACAGCACTGCCATTTTTCACGGACTTAATGTTTATGTCTTCATTTAAATTATCAAACCAAGATAATCTATCTGTAAAACTAAAACTCACTCTTTTTTCTGGCAAAATATGTCCTGTAACTTCAATTGGAACTTCTAAATTGTTTACAAATGTTTCCTCAGCATTGGTATCCAAAATTCCTGTTCTTCCAAAAAGCAAACCTGCATTGATATACATGTTAAATTTTGCGTTTTGATTTTCTAAAGTGCTTATGTTTAAAATACCACCAAAAGCATAACTCCTATATTGCATTAATGATATTGGAGTATAAATATTTTCTGTTCCTGTAATTATTCCACTATCATCTTTAGTATTTACAGTTTCTAAACTTAAAAATTTATTATTTTCTTCAATTTTAGAATATTGGAAAAACCCGTCTAAATTTTGAAAAAAACCTATACCATCAAATGCTTTTGAAATTGGAAATAACCAATTATACCAGTTTTTAGTTCCACTACGTTTGGTATTTAGATTAAATCTTTTATTAACTTCGATCTGAACCAATCCGTTGGGGTTTTCTTCATCAAATAAACCTATAAGATCAGTAAAAGCTACCGCTTCAAATAATTTAGAAGATTCCTCCCGATATAATTTACTCTTATCTTGATTATCATCCAAATAAACAACTTGTGGAACCGGACTTATATCATTTGCATTAATATCTACTTTTTTTACATACCTAATTACCTCATCTAATTTAATAATCAAGTCTTTCTTAACAATAGAATCTTTATTGGATCTTGAATCGTATTCTAGAGTTCTTTTTTCTTTATTTTTATTTTGTTTTTTTGCAATTCTAAAAGTATACCAACCATCAGAATATAAACGATACCTTCCTAATTCTCGTATATTAGCATCAGAACTGATACCTATAGAGTACAAATTATTAAATGCTATTTTTTTTTCATCAAAATCTGCTTTTACCTGAATCTTTTCTATAAATCCTCCATAAAATGACATTTCCACAGCATCAATGTTAATACTATCTATTGGAGCTAAATTTGAACTAAATTTAGAAGGTTTGTGATACAAAGGAACTTTAGAATTCCTTAAAAAAATTGTAGCCACTTGTGGTCTCTCCTCTTCTGTATTATAATATGTGACAATACGCGCAAAAATCTGAGCAATTCGATTATCAATGATATTTTGATCTTGACTACTCTTCACAGTTAACGCACTACCATAACCATCTTTCATGGAAGTAACAATTTCTTTAATTTTTTCTATTATTTTAATTTTAAAATTAGGAAAAGATAAAGGCCTTAACCTAAAAGATTTTTCTTCTGGAATGCATTCGCAGGAAACTTCGATAACATTAAATCCATCAGAATCAATAGATGCAGAAACAATAATATCTACCCTATCATCATCAGTAAACTGATCGATTAAATCTGCATCGAGTGTATATTTTTGGGAAAATAAAGTAGTAGTAATGATTAATAAGAGTGTGGTAAATAACTTTTTCATTGTAAATAAGTTTTAGATGATTTTTATAAAAATTCTATTCAATCTTTGGGGTTGAATAGCACGTTTACGTCAAGTTATTACCATGATGTTTTTTTACATAGCGATCTATTTTTATTTATATAATTTATTTCGTAAAATATTCTGCCAAATTTTCACTTTGTGCGATCACTCTATCAGCTTCCATTTTGGCTAAATCCGGTGGATAACCGTATCTCATTAATATTTTCTTTACTGTCAACCTTAACTTTGCCCTTACATCATCTCGTTTACTCCAATCGACAGTTGCATTTTTTCTTACCACATCTACTATTGTATGAATTAATTCTTTCATACGCGTATCATCTAAAAAATTAGTAGATTTATTTTCTTTTAGAACACTATAAAAGGCATATTCCTCTTGTGTTAAACCTAAATCTGCAGCTTTGTTATCCTCTAATCGCATCTCCTTAGCGATCTCAGATAGTTCAGCTAGAACCTGAGCTGAATCTAATTGATTGTTATGATAGCGTTTTACAACAGATTCTAACATTTCGGAAAACTTCTTCCCTTGTGTAAGATTCTTTGTTTTTCTTATGCTTACTTCATCACTCAATAGCTTTTTCAACAATTCAAAAGCAACATTTTTTTGTTGCATGTTTTTCACTTCCAATAAAAACTCATCTGAAAGAATACTAACCGAAGGCGTTTTAACACCTGCTGCCTCAAACACATCTATAACTCCATCACTAGAGAGTGCATCATCAACAATTTGTTTAATAGCAGTTTCGACTTCATAATCCGATTTTACACCACTTCCTGTAAACTTATTAAGTCGTGCTTTAACTGCTTGAAAAAATGCAACCCCTTCTTTTAAAACTTCTGCTTCTGGGCTTGGAATGGACATTGCAAATAACTTTGATAACAAAGTAACTTCTTTTAAAAAGCGGTCTTTTAATTTTTGGTCTGCTAAAATAAAGTTTTGAGCACCTAATAATACTTGCAATTTTTGTGCTGTATCTACTTTAAAAAATTGTTTGAAATCAAAACCATTGAACATTTGTTCTACAATTTCAAACTTCTCTTTCATTCCTGCAATCGCTTCTTTTATATCCACAACAGGTGAACCTTCGCCTCCACTTTGTAAATAGGTTGACATTGCCTTACGTAAGTCTTGACCAATTCCAATATAATCAACAACTAAACCTCCTGGTTTATCTTTATATACTCTATTTACTCTTGCAATAGCTTGCATTAAATTTGCTCCTTGCATTTTTTTGTCTACGTACAAGGTGTGCATACTTGGTGCATCAAAACCTGTTAACCACATATCACGAACAATCACCAATTTTAATTCATCATTGGTGTCTTTCATTCTTGATGCTAAATCCTTTCTTTGATTTTTGGTTGTATGATGTGGTTGAAAAATTTCTGGGTCGTCAGTAGCACTCGTCATTATGACTTTAATGGTTCCTTTGTCTAAATCGTTCTGATGCCATTCTGGTTTTAAGGCTACAATTTCATTGTAAAGACGAACACAGATATTTCGTGTCATACCTACAATCATTGCTTTTCCTTCAAATACGTTTTGACGTGCTTCAAAATGAGTAACAATATCTTTTGCTACATCTTTTAAACGATCTGGATCACCAACAACCGAATCAATAGTAACGGTTTTCTTTTTGGCTTTTTCTATTTGCTCTTCTGTTGCTCCTTCTATGGCGTTGATCTCATCATCTAGTTCTTTAGCTTTCTGTTCGTCTAGTTTAATTTTTATCAAACGAGATTCATAGCTGATAGGAACTGTAGCACCATCATCTACTGCTTGTTTTATATCATATACATCTATATAATCACCAAAAACTGCTGGCGTGGATTTATCTTCTTTTTCAATAGGTGTTCCTGTAAATCCTATGTATGAAGCATTTGGTAAGGCATCTCTTAAATACTTGGCATTTCCATACCTAGTTTCCATACCCTCTTCAGTTTCTACTTCACGTGCTTTAAAACCGTATTGACTTCTGTGTGCTTCATCTGCTACAACAACAATATTCGTTCGGTCTGATAAGGTTTCGTAAACATTGCCTTCTGCTGGTGCAAATTTTTGAATGGTTGTAAATATTACACCACCACCAGAGACTTTTAATAGTTCTTTGATATGCTCTCTACTGTTTGCTTGTACAGGCGTTTGCCGTAACAATCCAACACAATTACCAAAGGTGCCAAATAGTTGGTCGTCTAAATCATTACGGTCTGTAAGCATTACAATTGTTGGATTTTCCATTTGCGGATGTGTAATAATTTGTCCGCTATAAAACACCATTGACAATGATTTACCAGAACCTTGTGTATGCCAAACAACTCCAACTTTTCTATCTCCACTTCGACTGCGCTCAGTGCAGGCATCCAATGCACCAGTCGCTCGTAAGGTTTGCTCAACTGCTTTTTGAACTGCATAATATTGATGATAAGCTGCTACTTTTTTGATAGTTATTTGAGAAACCAAGCCAGTTTTTTCATCTTTCTTTTCTTCTCTTTCAAAAACAGTACAAAAGCGTATTAGCTCAACTAATGTTTTTTTGTTGAGCATATATTCCGTTAGAATTTGTAGTTCGGTTCTCTTGTTATCTTTTCTTCTTTCTCCTTTAGGAACTTGCCAAGACAGGAATCTTGAAAATGGCGCTGATACACTTGATGTACCCGCATCGATACCATCTGAAATAACACAAATGGCATTATAATAAAAAATGCTTGGTACTGCCTTTTTGTAATTTTGTATCTGGTCGTAAGCTCTTCGTAATGTTGCTTTTTCGTTTGTAGCACTTTTAAGCTCTATAAATACTAAAGGCAAACCGTTTACATAGATGACAACATCAAAACGTTTTTCGTTGTTATTTTCTTTAACTACTAATTGATTAACTATCCAAAAGTTATTGTTTTCAGGTTGCTCAACATCCATTAATTTTACATTAATACCTTTGGTTCTGCCGTCTTTGGTATATTCTACCGTTACACCATTGGTTAGCAATGTATGGAAACGCTCGTTGTTTTCCATGATGTCTTCTGTACCAAGGTTGATTACCTTTTGGTAAGCCTCTAAACGTGCTGATTCTGGAAGTGTAGGATTTAGTTTTTTTAGTGAATCTTTAAAATGATTTTCTAACAATACAGAACTGAAATTTTCACGCCGTGGAGTTGAAGCAATGGGAGAGATATCTGTACCATTAAAATAAGTATACCCTTGACTAACCAATTGGTCTATTAATGAGAGTTCTATGGTGTTTTCGTTGAGCATCTATATCAGGTTATAGTATGTTTTAATTTTGGCTATTAGCTCATTATGATTATCTTTTAATTCTGTGATCGTCCATTGTACATTTTGCATAATTCTTATGGAGTTGGGAAAAGACTCGATACTGGATTTAAAGTACTTTTCTTTTTTTTGTTGGAAATCTAATCGACCTTGACTTGCATTTTTACGTCTACTTATCAGTACTAAGTTTCCTAATTTGTGCCTCCATTCCTCAATCTCTTCAGTTGTAAAATCCTTTATCCATTGGCTATCATCTTTGGGATTTTGTGGCAGAACATGTTCTACTGAAATTTGATGAAAGTCTATTCTTTTTTCTTGGTATAAAGGTCCCTGCAATAGATAATCAATCTTTCTCAATATATACCTAGCGAATCGTCTTCCGTAAATGGTATTAGTATCTATTTGTGACAAGAAATAAGAAGAATTGAATTTAAATCCATCTCCATTAAATAATTTACTGATTTTTTCTTCCTGTGATACTTCCGAAAGATTGGAAATATTTTCTATTTCTTTGATAATATTGTTCATAGCTTCAATTCTGGTAGTTGGTGTTTCTTGTGATATCCAATCCCCAGAAAATTTGTTACCCAATATTTTTAAAAATTCTAAAATTTTAAACTCGCCAAAATGTTTACGGTAAGCTAATAATGGTGGTATCCAAATATCTGATAATGCTGTATCTTGCATTACGCTAATTAAATTATCAAAAGCCCAACTGTTATCTAAATGGTAGTTATTACCACTGAAAACAGCATCAAAATGTGTTTTATATTCTTTTATAATATCAAAAGTATCATCTCCTTTGGCTAAAATTGGTAATGCGTTTTCATACCTTTTTGTGCTTTGATTGTATTTCTTAGGATTGTAGATATTATCCTCAAACTCTTTTAACAAATTATGTCGCGCCTTTTCTTTTACCAAAATGGTACGGATATACGATAAGAACTGGTCAAAGCCTTCGTCTAACTCACCCTCGAGTTCTTCCCAATAAATAGCATATTCTTTTTGTTTTTTTTCGGTGCTTGCTTCCTTTAAGTTTTGTGCTTTTAGAATATCGCTATTTCGTAATTTTATACCTCTATCATTTAATACCGTAAACAATCTAAATGCATCTTCCAGTTCGTTGCTCGCTACATAAACCAAAATAACAAACTGCCGTAAATAAGGAAAGAATATGTCTATGTTTAGATTCTCTTCATCTTTAAACCAATTGTTTATAATAAGAATGGCCTTTGCCATATTACGAATGGACACATTATCTGACGTGTTTATAAGTTGCTGAAGCAACTCTACTTTTTGTGTACCCCCATCTTCTTTAATGAAGGATGAGATAAAATCTTCTACATCTTTTCGAATGGCAAATTCTATACGTAATCGCTCAGGAATACCATCATCTGGATTTCCTTCTTGGAAGATTGCCTTTGCACAGGTTTTCTTTCTTGTTTCTTTTTCTGTTCTATCTCTAATCACAGCTTGCAATAGATACAATGTTGTTAATCGCTGTTGACCGTCTAATACTGAATTTTCCTGATACTTCGTACCTTCCAAATCTTTATCCTGACTATGCAATACTAATGAGCCTAAGAAATACTGACTATCTGGTGTATTTATAGCTGCATACGAAATATCATCTAACAAGGTACTTATTTGGTCTTCTCCCCAAACATATGGTCTTTGATAATCGGGGATACTAAACCACATATCCTCTGCAAATACATCTTTTATGGTAATTTTATTAGTCGCTATTTGTTTACCCGATACTTCTATACTCATTTTATTTTTTACTTTTTAAATTCATTTCCCCTTATTTGTCCACCTTCCGAAACCCTCAAGGCACCACTCATTAATTTAGGCAATAAGGTATCTCTTGTTTTTTGAAGAGTTTTAATATTCCTGGAATTAATAAGTAATTTCTTATACATTGGTTGTACTACTTTATTAAAATGTTTTAAAGATTCCTCCGAAGGAATCAATATTTCAATTTCACGCAGGTCAGATGAATTAATACCTGGTATTGCCGCTTTTCCTCCAATGTTCTGTAAAAGTTTTCGGCAGTAATAACTATCAAGCCAACTGTATAAATAAAATCTTTGATATTTAAATTTTGGTTGAATCCTAAAAACGTGTTCATTTATACAAAATTTTGAAAAAGGGAAACCTTCACCTACGATTGTAAAATGAGGAATAAAAGTACCTGGTGTACCGCCATCTTTATATATAAGTATGTCATAGTCTTTTACTATACCAGAACTCATTTTGTTGAAAAATTCTTCGGGAACATACTTGGTTTTTGAGTAATCATAAACTCCAAGATTCTTTACATTTTCTGCTCCAACACTTGGAATCCCTTCCACAAATTGACCAACTCCACCTTTTGGTCTTTTTCCTGATTCAAGTACACCAATGAAATCATCTAAAGAGCCCAAACTCATATCCAGAGGAACTTCATTTTGATTTTGATATTTGCCAAACCATTCTTTAAAAATAGTTTTTGCGGTTTGTTCTAAGGTTTTGTTTTGGGCTTGTAGGTTTTCTATTTTATCATCTAGAGCTTTTAAGATGTTGGCTATGGCTTTTTGTTCTGGGAGTGGTGGGAGGTTGATTGGAATATTTAATAAATCTGTTTTAGAAATATTAGCTTGACTAGCACTACCACTTGATTGATTACCAATATAAAACTTTGTAACTCTCCATTTAAAATAATAGTAAATTAATTCATTAGCTAAATTTGAATTTGGTTTTGAATAAATTTTAGCTACTCTTTGATTTAATAAAGAATCTTTATTTATTCTGTATTTTGAAACGCCTCCAACAACCTGAGTTTTTGCAAATGGATGATTTCCTGTTAAAGCAATTAAAGTATCTCCTTTTGTTATTCTATACTTTTCTAAAGAATCCGAAAATTTATGATAGACTATATCATTAAGATTTGCATCTCCATTAGCTACATTCTTTATTTTTAATACAGGAAGAACGTTTTCAAATTCTTCATTTAAAAAATTCTTTGATTTAAATGCAAATCCATTTAAGACTTCGAGACCCACTTCTCCCAAAGTAGTTTCCACCCAATCCTCAGGAATATTTTCATCTACACTACTCATAAACTTATTCCAATTTTAGCCAGTTGCGAAGCAATTTCTTTGTTTAGCTCTTGCTCCTTGTCCATTTGTTCTTTTAGTGTAGCTGTAAGTGAAGCCATTTTTTCTTCAAAAGGTATTCCATCATCTTCTTCGTCTGGTATGCCTACATAACGCCCAGGTGTGAGTACGTAACTGTGTTTTTGTATGGCTTCTAGGGTTGCAGATTTGCAGAAACCTTTTATGTCATTGTAAGGATGAGATGCTGAATCAAGTTCAGCATTACGAGACTTTCTCCAGTTGAGATACGTATCTCGTATTTTGGCAATGTCTTCTTCTGTAAAATCTCTATGCACACGAGATTTCATATAACCCATTTCGGAAGCATCAATAAATAAAACTTCATTGATGGTGTCTGAGCTTGCCGAACGACCTCTGCGCAAAAACCAAATACACGCAGGAATCCCTGTGTTATAAAACAATTGTTTAGGTAATGCCACAATACATTCCACCAAATCGGCATCTACCAAATTTTTACGTATATCACCTTCACCAGAGGTATTAGAACTTAAAGAACCGTTAGACAAAACGGTAGCCATTACGCCTCTTGGTGATAAATGGTAAAGCATATGTTGCATCCAACCATAATTGGCATTTCCATTTGGTGGTGTTCCGTATTTCCAACGTGCATCTTCTTGTAAAATATCAACACCCCAATCTTTTTGGTTAAATGGTGGATTAGCAAGGATAAAGTCGGCTTTTAAATCTGGGTGAGCATTTTTAAGAAACGTACCTTCTGTATTCCAAGCAACAAACTTGCTGTTTATGTTACGTATGGCAAGGTTCATTTTAGATAGTTTCCACGTAGTTTGGTTACTTTCTTGTCCATAAACCGTAATGTCTTTTATGTTTCCGCTGTGCTCGGTTACAAATTTTTCACTCATTACAAACATTCCACCAGAACCACTTGCTGGGTCATACACTCTACCCTTGTAGGGTTCTATCATTTCTACCATTAGTTTTACAATAGCTTTTGGTGTGTAGAATTGTCCCCCTTTTTTTCCTTCTGCATTAGCAAATTCACCCAGGAAATATTCGTAAACACGACCAAAAAGATCTTTTGAGTTTTCGTTTTCGGCTTGTAATTCTGTGTTAGAAATTAAGTCTATGAGTTCACCCAATGAGGTTTTGTCCAAATTGGCTTTTCCATATACTTGTGGCAATACATTTTTAAGTTCTTTGTTTTCTTTTTCTACAGCTTCCATTGCTTCATCTATGGTTTGTCCAATAGAAGGTAATTTTGCTTGTGCGTGAATATGACTCCAACGCGCCAGTTTAGGAACAAAGAAGGTGTTTTCGGCAATGTATTCGTCTCTATCTTCTGGATCAGACCATTCATCAGCTTCTAGTTTGTGATAGAGTTCAGTAAATGATTCCGAAATGTATTTTAAGAAAATTAAGCCTAATACTACATGCTTATATTCCGCAGCATCTATATTCTTACGCAATTTGTCTGCTGCCTTAAAGAGTTTTTGTTCAAAACTGCTATTGTCTGTTTTTGCCATTCTCAATTTTATAGATTAAGTGCTAAAAATAGACAACCTTAAGATAATAAGAAATAGTGTTTGCGTAATTCTATGAAATAAATCGTTCATAAGATCAATGTCTATTCTATTTCGCATTATAAGTAAGATTAAATTAAAAAAAATAAAGTTTATTATTTCCCCGAATATACACATTAATTATGAATCAGAAACATACCTATTGCTGGGTATTTTCTATAAAAAAAATTCATTTATTTTTAGGCCAATTAAAAACTTTAACCATATGGGGCGTTATTATCTTATCTTATTTTCCTTTTTATTATTTTCTATTTCTATCCATTCTCAAACAGTCCAAGACTTACAATCTTTTAGGGACAGTCTAAAACAAAAATATGATGAAACGGCATTTCGGCATCAGGTAAGATCACTCTACAAAGACACTATCTTAAAAAGGTTTTATATAGATACGCTTGCAACATCTCAGGATCTTTTTACAACCTATGGAGATTCATTAGATATCAAATTAACAAAAGATAAATTACTACATTACAAGTCTCTAAATATCTTGTTTAATAGAGAGATAAATAAATTATTAACTGAGGTTTCAGATCTTTCTACCAGATCTGCTTTTGCCACCTTAGAAGAACAGAATAATAGACTGGCATTAGGATATGTTCTAACACCAAATGGTGCTACCTCTGGTGGTACAGATTATATCAGTACTATCTGGAGTATGGGTTTAGAAGCTGACATAGAAGATAATTTCTCTAACCTAGCTACTAATGGAGAAATACAGAACAATATTGGAGTATTTGTAAAATTCACTAAACTATTTAGAGGTAGTATTATGTTTGATAAAAACAGAGATATTCATAGTTTTAGAAATCGCTATTTACTAAACCATGCACTGAAGGCTAAATATAAAGACTATGAAGAACAAAGAGATGATAAAATCGAATTAGACGTACAAAAAGAATTATCTCTAGACACTTCATTACCAAAAAAAGTAAACCTAAATGATTCTATATATATAGCAGCTTATAAAAAAGCATATGCCGCTACTATGAAAAAAGAATACGATCAAATGGTAAACAAATCTTTTAATGAAACGCTAACTGATGAGTTAGAAACAAGTAGAAATAAAGAACTCATCAATGCTTTTAGTAAGGTTTGGTTATCAGGTCGTATATATATGCCGATTAGTATTACTGAATATGAAGTATTCAGAGAAGAATCTTCACCTAATTCAGAAACTAAACGTTATTATCCTTTATCATTAGAAGGTTCATTTAATTATTATCGTAAATCGAGACGATACGGAACCTTACAGTTAACAGGTAGATACAATGCTTTTATGAATAACTCTATAGCTGCTAATATTCTAAAAGAGAGAACATTTACTACAATACCTGATAATTCTAATTCCAATCCTGTAGAACTAACCACATCGACTAAGTTCATTGGGGATTATGATTCTTTTGTAACCCAAAATATAAAGGCAGACTTTGTATATTTTCCATTTGATTGGCCCGCGGGAATTAGTGTTTCCTTTGATTATTCTATAGGAGAATTTGAAGCTTCCACCTGGAAATTTGGAATTCCGTTTTATTTTAAAGGTAAAAATGATAGTTCTGCAGTAAGTGTTGAACTCCAGTGGAGAGAAGTTCATGAAAAAACTCTTAGTGGAGAAGTCACCCAATCTTTAGGATTTAGTATTGGTATTCCATTTGGTAATTACATAAATGAATAATGAACAAAAAAACACCCCTAACCATTATTGCTAATGATTAGGGGTGTTTGGTATATAGTGTGGTCTGTACTTCGACAAGCTCACACTTCGGCTACCACTTTGACAAGCTCAGTATCCATCTCGAAACCCGATAAACTCACACTTCGGCTGCGCTCAGTGTTCGGATTCCGAGGGCTGAGCGGAGTCGAAGCCCGAAGTCTCACTACGCTGCATCCGAATTCTCATCGGTTTCGTCTGGGGTATCGTCTTCCGTGCTACTACCGCCAGCTATTACGAAACGTTCTTTGAGTCTGTTATGCAACGCCTCTGCTCCTGCTACGCCACTATTAGCTGCTACCCCAAACATTTTATACGCTAATAAGGATGTGGTATAGGCTTCGGATCCTGCCAGAATACGTGTGTCATTAACCTTTTCGGTTAACTGTGCTAATTCTAATGCCAGTACCTTAAGCTCATTATACAAATCATAATCCTTCTCCACTTCATCCACACTAATAAAATTAGGAAGGATATTCCCGTTTTGGCGCATACTGTCCAAAGTATCTTCTACAAAGATCTTGTTACTACGATTGATCTTTGGAAGGGTTCTACGTTCTTCCTTTGTCAATCCTGTTAAAAATGGTAACAGCGTATTGATTTCCTCAATTCTGTTTTTTACTTCTGTGATCACTGCTGGATCTACGGTTACCGATAATCGGTTGTTTAATACATTACTCATACTTCATTTGTTTTAGTAATCTGGAAGTTTAAATATTTAGCAATTACAAAATTCACTTATCATCCTACTCTTTCATTTTCTTTGATCGCCCAAAGAAAACGAAACAAAAGAAAGGGCGCTTTTTCAAGGTATTTTTTATTCTCCTAAGGCGAATAAAAACCAGATTTGTTTTACTAAAATCTTTCCAAGGCTTCAAGATTTTTTAACGTATAACAAATCTTATACTGGTGAAAAAGATTTCAAAGCGCTGCTTTGGAACGTTCTTCTCTTGAATAATACAATCACTAACAATAAGAATCATAACTCCTTATAAATTTATCCAGATTGAGTTTAACATTCATTTGAGATGATGTATCGTCAATTACAATACCGATAATTTAAGAATTTATTGACTTTGTTGATAATTTTGTGTTAAAAACAAAACTTAACTTATTAATTACTAACTTCTTCTGTAAATCATTATATATTCTTTAATCAGCAAAACTTCTACTGACAGGCTGACGTTTTGATAAATCACTATAATACAAAGGATTAAAAACGTATTCTTTTTAGAAACCTACATTTTAAATATTTCATTAAACGCTTTCTCAGTAGATCCTTACTGACAGCTTTGATTTGGTTTTTGAGGAATATACTGGCGTTGTGACAGCTTACACTTCGGCTTCGCTCAGTGTTCAAATTCCGAGGGCTGTACTTCGACACGTGTCCGCCTATGGAGGAAGCTCAGTATCCATCTCGAAACCCGATAAACTCACCCTTCGAGTCTCCTCAGGGTTCGAATAATTCCGAGGGTTCTAGTACGTTCTTTTTTGCATTGCCAACCCTTCGACACGTGTCCGCCTATGGAGGAGGCTCAGGGTGACTAACCAAAAAACGCTAGTCTGAAGAAAACAATACTAAAAATTTTTATCACTCCACTACATAAAATGAAACTATATTTACTAACATAAACAATCATTTGATCAATAGTATAAGTGCTATACTATTTCCTACAACATTTTGCGAATTTTATGTTACGCTTCGCTTTCTTCATTTTTTACGTATTATTTTCTTAGGACGAGATTAAAAATGTGTTGAGGGCTTTACTTTGACAGCACTGAGGGTTTCGTTCTATCTCCGAGGGTTGAGGCTCTCGAAACCCGGTAAACACTACCATCGAGTCTCCTCAGGGTTCGAATAATTCCGAGGGTTCTAGTACGTTCTTTTTTGCATTGCCCAAAAAAGAACCAAAAAACGCTAGTCTGAAGAAAACAATACTAAAAATTTTGATCACTCCACTACATAAAATGAAACTATATGTACTCACATAAACAATCATTTGATCAATAGTATTACTGCTATATTATATCCTACAACATTTTGCGAATTTTATGTTACGCTTGGCTCTCTTCATTTTTTACGTATTATTTTCTTAGGACGAGATTAAAAATGTGTTGAGGGCTTTACTTTGACTGCACTGAGGGTTTCGTTCTATCTCCGAGGGTTGAGGCTCTCGAAACCCGGTAAACACTACCATCGAGTCTCCTCAGTGTTCGAATCATTTCGTGGGTTGTAGTACGTTCTTTTTTGCATTACCACCCTTCGAGAGCCTCAGGGTTCGAACCTATCCAAGGCCTGTTACTTCGACACGTGTCCGCCTATGGAGGAAGCTCAGTATCCATCTCGAAGCCCTAAAAATATGTTCTGTTTAAATAACTTTTTATAGTTGATACATTCTTTTTTGCATTACCACCCTTCGAGAGCCTCAGGGTTCGAATCATTCCGAGGGCTGAGGCTCTCGAAGCCCGACAGACTAAGTGTGACAGCTCAGTATCCATCTCGAAGCCCAACAAAACTTCGACACGTATGCGCTTTGAAGTAATATTTTCTTAGGACGAGAGTAAGAACATTATTCGCGGTTTAATTTCGGATACCAGGCATCAAGAACGGAAAAAGATTCCTTTGATAGACACTTGTTTTTATAAGATAATAACCTGTACCTAAAATGATTAAACCCGTTTTATACAGTAGAAAATCTATTCCATCTTTGAGCTACTGCAAATACTACCGCTTCACTACTCTTTTTAATCTAACCATAGCGATGCAATGCTGAAATCAAGAAAAAGCCAGTATTTATTGCATCTCAAAGCTTCATTACGAAGTTCTATTGCATAAAGCGGGTTAAACAACTGATTATAACGAGTACTTGAAAAGCCTTTTTTATAATTTGAGACACTGAATAGATTTGTGACTGATATGAGTATTCCTATTTAATAGAATTTATTTTATAATGTCCTTTGTTATTTCCCATGACTTGTGCATCAAACTTCATTCGTTTGTCATATGAAACAATAGAGATCTTTTGAGAAGATTTGTCGGCGATAAACTTCCCTTCGATCAGCTGGGCAGAAAAATTGGTATGCTCAGCATCTAGCGTATCAAAAGTAAGTTCTCCTAAACTAGCGCTTGTTACATACTTACACGTACTATCTTTTGGATTAGTTTCTACTATTTTGATCCATCCATGTGCTAAAAAAGGTGGTTGGTTTTCATCGATAACCTGATGAATAAATCCATAATACTTATCCCCTATTTCTGGTAAAGAAACAAACTCATCGATAGCATTTTTAGACTGTGGAGTAGTAAAAAAGGCTAAATAAAAAATAAAAATACAAGCTGCCAATACTCCAATACCTGCTATGGAAAATAAAGTCTTCCCTATCACAGAAAAATTCTTACCTGCATCCCAAACAGGATATTCCTTGATATAGGCTAATGCAGCATTTTTCATCTGTGGTGTCCAATGCTTTTTTGGTATTTCTTTTCTGTCTGTTGTCGTGTAGAATTCGATAATCGGACTTTTCTGGATATGTTGGATAAGTCCTGTATGTATTACCTTTTTATATAAGTTTACCTCCATCAATACTTGTGATTTATGATATGGAGATACGAATTGACTTTTTAATGTTTGATAATGTTCTAGGTGTTCTTGAATCGTAAAAATGGGCATAGCTTTGTGTGTTGTCAGTTGCTGAAATCAAAGTAACAATTTTCCTACATGAAAAACACCCCTGAAAACCACTGTTATGGTTGGAAGATTCCCTTATTTTTTTAAATTGAATTGCCGAATATTTTTTCTTTCAATATTTCTATTTAAACAATAAAGTAAAGTATCAATAGTCCTGATCAACATTTAAAAGGTTGTTAGATATAATGAATTCTACAAAATCATCTATAGTAATTCTCATTAATACATTAATTCTTGGAAGTAAAAACAGTATGCTTTAAAGATATAACAATCCCAAATTCCTATTGATACTGTGTATTCATTATCCAATTAAGTACCATCGTATCTGATAATAAGGATCCGATCACTCGATAACTGGAATTTTTTAGTGGATTTTCTGTGTCTAAGGTTTCAGACATTACACCGATTTCTGGTTGGTAATAATTTGCATGTATAAACTTGATTTTCTGATCTTTTACCACAATATATCCCGTATGATCATCTAGACCTACTAGATATAGTTCATCACCCTTTTGTAATACATAAGATTCAACTTTAGCGATAGAAGCGTTTGTAAAACGTTTTATATTATTGCCCGCTAATTTTTTGATGAATACTTCTGATGCAGATTGTGCCCATTTGTATCTTGGAATATTAAATCCCATATCTTCTAAAGTGGTCGTAATAAAATAACCACAAGCAATTTTTCCTTTTCCTGGTGTTTTGGTATGACCATTATAATCCCATGGTGTTCCATACCAAAAAGGAATTACTTTATCAATTAATGTATTGAAAATATAGGTTCGTGTTTCTGCGATAATCACTTCTTTCTCTTCTTCGGAAACTGCGCTGTTATAGGCACTTTGTTTTTCTTTTTGAATTCTTTCGATTTGCTGCTTTAATGCTATATAGTCATGCTGAATCGCAAAGCCTTGCATATTCCATAATAGAATGATTAAAAGAATGTATTGCTTCATAAGAAAGAAACTTTGATGATTTCAGAATATGTAACAAAGATTATTCCTTTTTACATAATAACTAATTATATGTTGAAGTTCGTATGTATAGAAGTCGAAATGATACGATGATTTTTTAAAAAGTTATATCATTGTAATTTCCTTTAATCTATTTAGTTCTTTTCTTTTTTTCATTGCCAAAAAAAGAAACAAAAAAAGTCTAGGCTTACAAAACGAACTTAAGAAAATACTACGGCATCACCAGCCACGGATGAAAAAAACTCACTACGTTCAAACAGTTTTTCATCCCAAACCCAAACGGCTGCCTTGATTTTTAAAATTCTTTTTGATAGGCCAGTATACAGCAATTATTATACTGAACAGAAATCACTAAGAATTGAAGTGGTTTAAACTTTTTTGATTTAAGTGAAAAATAGCAGTTTTGTGATCAGATGAAGTAATTTTTTAGTTGCATAGCAGCGCTACGGAAGTCAAAAATTGTGAAATATGGGTACAAAAAAGCATTTTTTTAGCAAATTGAAAAAAGTTTAAACCACTTCATTATTAAAATGAATACCTTTTTAGACTAAATGGATGTATTTATAATCCTTCGAAGGGAGATTTAGAAGGATGCAATTAAAAACATCAATCCTCTAACACCAAACGCAAGTACTTTTGGTCTGAGCATTCTTCGAAGACGGTAAACTCATTCATGGCGTTGCCATAATTTTGTATCACGATTTCATCTTCGTTATAACTACCTTGTACTTCTCTTTTGGGATTATCGGCTAATAATCCTTTGAAGGTGATATATCCATCTTGGATTTTATAGGTTCCTGCGTGTTCTCGTTTGCTAGTTTTTAGATGGTACTGGTCGCCCGTTAATTTGATTTCTAATCCACAAGAAGCCTTTGTTTCTAAAACATAGGTTCTATTATACAACTGATAACTATCATAATAGCGCAGTAATTGTTTGGATGTTTGTATAGTCGCCTTTTCATCACAATCATCTTCTCCTTTCTCAAAAGATTCTATGTTTTTAGTTTCTACTCTCACTTTAATATCATAAAATCCATTATACGGATTAGTATCCATTATCAGAATCTTATCCACTTTAGTAAATTCTCCAGTACATTGAACGTCCCATTCACCCCAAAAGGAATGTATTTCGAATTCGTCTAAAATCTGCACCAATGTATTCTCTTCCTGAATGAATAAAGACAGGGTTTTAGAATTCATAGGATTCGGTCTGGAAGCTCCGATGTAATATAATGTAACTCCAAAAGCTCTTTTCCCTTCAGCAACTATATAGTTAGCAGTATCAATTCCTATTTCCCGAAGCTCAATAGCATCTGAGTACCAGCTTTCTTTTTCGTAGAACTGTTGTTTGATCTTCGCTGTTTCCGAATCTACTACCAATACATAACTATTTAATGTAAAAACTTCCCAATCATACTCCTGACTCGCTACAGTAGGAATCACTACAATTGTACTACTGGTATCATAAGGCATTACCTTTTGCACCACAAACTCCTCATATACCTGTTTGGGTTGCACTCCCAATTCGTTTAGAATTTTAGCAATAAATGGGGTTGGCTGAAAAATATCTTCAGAATGATCAGAAGTTTCATTGGCTTCTGTAGGTTCCTCTGCACTTTCTACTGCATCTTCTACTTTTTCTGGAATACGCTCTACAGCATCCTCTACTTTAGTGCCATCTTCTAGAATAGTAACACCACCTTCTTGTTTCGTTTCCGTAGGTTTGGAATTGCAGGAAATAACAATAATAAGCGTAAGTAAGATGAATAGATTTTTCAATAGAATGTACTTATTTTTTTGAAATACAGACGAATACTCCATTATCATTTATTAAATATTCTTCCTTAAAAATTTTTGTTTCTGGTATTTCATCTTCATTTATAAAATCATTCCTCTTATCATCCCAAAAATTCTCTTCTTTCTTATCTATAATAATTTGGAAATTCGAATCAATATAAAAATCATATTCATAATTAACTTCCCATAAGAATCTATTATAAATTATAAGATAATCTATTTGTTTTCCTTTGGTATCAAAATTACTTAATATAACAAAGACACCTTTTATATCATTTTCCCCATAATATTGCACTAGGCTCCCTATCGTTGTATAATTTGTATTTACTTTTTTAAAAATTGGGAAAAATTCCTTCTCAGTTATATTATAGAAAAAATCATTAGCTTCCTTTTTTGATTTAACCTCGGTAAATAAATCTTTAGGGAATTTTATGTTATTTTTCATTACTACATCCTTTATCTCATAAAAACCTTCATTTTCATTTAATAAACCGGATACAAAATCACTAGATGTTGGAAGTTTTAGCTCTTCCAAATTATTAAAAATGGAATCTACTTTTCTATTCTTATGAAAATTAACATTTTCACTAGGTTCTTCTATAGCTTGAGCATTATTATTTTTGTCTATTAAAAAACCTTCTCTTTTTTCCTTACAATTAACACCAAGAAAAAATAAAATTATAAGTAGTATTCTCATTTTAAAATAATTTTAGAATCATCAAAGCCTGTTAAATGCAAATGATGGTGATGTCTATACTTTACAGTACCTGTAGTTTTTTTCATATGCTTAGTATGCGGTAAAAGAGTGGAAACAGTAACCTCCTTCGTCTCCTTCTTTTTTGTTTTAGGGTTTACAACCTCTGTTTTTACTTTACGATCGAAGTTCTCGGAATACATCTTTGCCGTTCTTCCCCAACCAAATTTGTACAAAGCATTATTAAATTTTACCTGCCTATCATAATCAAAATGGGAATCTTGCAAATACGTTCTTTCTCCATTTTTATTAGTACTTAAATACCTTAAATCTCCCTTCTCACCATTGATATGAGATGAACTCCCTCCAGCTGTATTTCCATTTTTTATACTAAAACCATTGAAACCTAAATCTTCTATGGATTCTTCTATCATTGCTCCGATCAATCCTGCGAAACAGTCTGGATTAATATACCATCTTCCCGAGCTACTATTCCATGTAGAAAAACCAAATTTCACATTTCCTGAACTATAACTAGTTATGTCTTTTGAATATGCTAATAGAACATCATCATTCTTTTTAGTAGAAAGAATATTTTTTTTAGTATGCCTTTTAGTACTGTGAACTTTAGTTTTTCCTAAAACGTGAGATTTTCCTGTTTTATCAAGATACGTGTATTTAGCTTTTTGAGGATTTTCACATATTTCTTTTTCAATTTTTCCTGTATTTTTAATTGTATAGACAATTACAGCTGCTCCTAATTTAAAAGTTTCATTTTCATTGTTTAGAAAAGAGGACTCAACCACTTCATTTGTTTTTTCTCTAACCTTTAAAAATAATTGTGTATACTTTAAGTCTCCTTTATCTGGATCTAATTTTTTATCCCAATCATTGTACTTCGAGGAATCCACCTTTTGGAATTCTATCTCGGCAATGGCGTAGCCGTTTTCAACTGTTGCTTCAATTTCTGTTACCTCTTTATCGTCTTGTAAAACTGACAATGATTCATCTATACCTGCCAACAAAGATTTTTTTTCAAAAAGTCTAAAAACGACTTTCTTTTCATTGATATTATCGCACTCCGCTACCAATTTTATTTTCTGACCAATTACTCCTCCTTCCAATTTTTCAAAGTGATCTACTTCTGTTTTTTGATTTTTCTCTCCTACCTTTTTCCCTTTTTTATCTTTAACGTCAGCTAGAGGAGCATCAGCAATTACTTGCTCTTTGTCTACTTTTGCAAAAAACGCGTCTTTGATGGCTTCTTTAGGTGTTAATTTAATCTCGCCAAATTTATTTTTATCATCAGGTAAATCAAGACCAACATCACTGCTATTAGCGATTGTAACATATAACTCTAGAATAAAAGGATCTTGTTTTTTTTGTGTATTGTCAACATAATTAAAATCGAAAATAGCTGTATAAACATCTTGTTTTTCATCTTTTTGTTCATCTGATGAAGCATTTTCATAAGTTTCTTTATTTCCTATTTTAAATTGTTTAATGTGATCACGTTCTTCTATAATTAACTTATTTTTCTCCCAATCTACGTAGTCATCAGAACCGACCATAGGTGTAGGATTCGGAGTTATATCTTTATCATAAATATTGGTATCTAATGTCTTACCTATCAACCCTAAGCTCTTTACATACAAATAAATATCTTCACCATATCCGGTTTCTTCTAAACGCTCACCATCAGCACCCATCCAATATACTTCGGCAATTTCTGGTTCTGCCAAAACGTTTCTAGATGCCACTGAATTATTTCCAGAATTTAACGTAGGTTCATTTATATAAGCTTCGGTCCTTATTTTTTCTCCATCCAACCATTTAGAAAATTTAACTTTTAACTTGACAGTTTTTACTCCATCTTTTTCTTCAATAATGTGCTCTGCAAAAAGAATTCCATTATTCTCTATACCTTCATAATCTTCTTCTTTCTTTTTTGTTTCATCTTCAGCTTTAGATATTAACAAGAAATCTTTTTCTTGATCTTCTTTTAGAGCAACTTCTTTAATTTCAAAACTCTTTTTAGATAGTTTATTTTGAGTCTCATCTAACCAAAAACACCATTTAACTTTTTCTTTATCAGTTTCTAAAGTAGTAGGTTTTTTAACCTCATATTCTTTTACTTCATAAGTATATTCTAAGCCAGCTTTGAGCTTATTTTCTTCTTTTTCACCATACTTAATTTCATTACCCTCTCTATCAAAGACTTTTATAGATTGTACTTTATTGACCGCTGGGTTTTTTAAAGCTGCTGTTGTTATCTGATTTGATACATTACCTGATTCTGAAATTGTAATCATGAGTCTTATTAAACGTTTTGTTCATCTATAATTTCTAAAAGCACTTTTGTTATATCTCCAACAATAGAAACATCTGTAAGAACATCATCCTCTAATATTTTTCCATTGTACTTAAAATCATGCTCTCTACTTGATAAATCAATATCTACAGTCTTTCCTTGCCCATCTTTTGTTTTTATAACTAAATAGGCTTTACCATTTTCCAATTCAGTAATTTTATTACCAGAATCATCTTCAAAATACGCTGATTCCAGAACTAATTCCTTGTTCTCCTCCCTCTCCGTAATCGGAGCAGCTTCAGCGAAAGGATTGCTGGGGTTCCAGTTTTTTTCGAAAACCTGTCCACGTACTCTTTGAATACCTGGCGATAACAATAATTCCATTTTTAAAGGATCATTGCCTTCCGCATTAAATTTTTCATCTAATTGTACGCAGTGGCAATTACCAAACTCAAAATCAAATAGCTTACTAAACCCATCCCTCTTGTAAAAGCGAACATAACCGTTGTACATGGTATGGGTAGAAAACATCCAATCATAAAATAATTCATCATTTTTGGTAGACTCTACAAGTAAATGGATTTTGCCATTTTGAATAGTCGTTTGTGGACGTCCGTTAGCATCTACCAACTGTTGATACAAAAATGCGCTGTTCAGTACATTTCGTTCTTCGTCATTAATAAAAAGTTTCGCCTGAAAGGCCATAGCGTGACAATTTGGAATTTGGAGCAGTAAAATATCAAAAATATGTGGAAGGAGCTACACGCAAACAAATTATTTCGATATAGGTGTTATTTCCCGTGATAAACTGTAGATAAGTGCAGTACTAAAAGGGTATGTAAGAATAAAATATTAACTAGCTTTTGATCGGATGATACTAGTTAATACCTTGGCCCAATGAATAGCATCTCCTAAAGTATCGAATCCACGGATTTTGTTACGCATAAACAACTTTTCTAATAACACATTCATTAACCCTTTGGGAGTATAACTTACAATACCATAGGCACGAAGTTTATAGTCACTTCTGTAAAACTTAATCCAATCACTAGGCTTTACGGCATAAGAATGTACTCTATTGGTAATATATACAATTTCTCCGCCATCGTGATCATATAAATTGGTAAGGTGTTCTACCAGAATTTTGGCATGATCATCCCAAGTAAAAACAACATCTTCATTGATTTCGCCAACCACATATCCATCGAATAAATAAAAATTTCCAAAGGAATAATTTAACTCCTGAATGGCTTCGCGAAAAAATACGGTATCTTTAAGGTATTGCATAGTGTAAAAATAATACATCTATGATCTGGGTGAAGAAAAATACATATGAAAGGTACACATATTTCGGTTAATAAACAAAAAGTGTAGACGAATGGTATTGTATGAGGTATAAGTGGGTTACAATATAAGCATAGCTTTTCGGACGATACTTTTATATCTATCAGTTTCTGGAGGAGTTCCAATATACCAACTTACCTTTCGAGAAATACTTCGGCTGCACTTCGACACCTGTCCGCCTATGGAGGAAGCTCAGCATCCGTCTTGAAGCCCAATAAGCTCAGTGTGAAAGCTCGGTATCCGTCTTGAAGACTAATTCAGTATAAAACAAAAAAACCGCTCCTTTTACAGAGCGGTTTTTGACAAATCTTGGGGTATATCTCTGGGATTAATTCTTAAGTAATTTCATTGTTTTCGTTTCACCATCATCAGTGATGATCTTTACAAAATACAATCCCTTATATCCTTTTAACTCAACATCAAAACGGTCAGTTTCTTTTTGATGATCCGCATAGATAACATCACCAGCCATATTTCTGATCACTATCCCTACATTGGTATAAGTATCATTTAACTGAATTGCTACTTCTCCTTGTGTTGGATTAGGGTATGCACTAAAATCAATCGTCTTGATTTCTTCTACTGGTCTAGCATCTTCTTTATCATCTTGCTTGCCACCAAAATTACCTATCGTAAACTGTTCTCCTCCCATAGGCTGGAATTCTTCATCTGTTTGTAAAATATTGTAATTAAGATAGGTTCCTTCTTTTAACTCTACCTCTGGTTTTACGAGTAGTTTAAGACTAAAGGTTTCATAAGGTTCAGCCCTAACGTTATATATCATCGCCTTAGGCTCATACACTCTATAAATATTCCTATCCACACGCTCAATTCCTTCCATCTTAGCTTCTCCCAACAATTCATTTAGTTTTTCATCAGGCATGAAATAAAAAGCTCCTATTTTCTCAAAAGGGATTCCCGTTTTGTTTTCCGTAACAGCTAACTGAAGATTGATAGCTCTCACTCTTTTATCTATATTTCTGATAAATACTGCAGGTGCTACATTGTTGAACGCATTGATATCATAGACACTAACATTTTTCCATGCAATATTGTTATTGTTTTTAGTGTTTTGCCATACAGAGGCTACTTCAACTCCGATTGGATCGGTAGCAGATTCTATTCTTGCTAGTAAACAAAAGTGGTGTACATCATTTACAAAGTCTGCTGGATTTGGTGGGTACCAAGGAATTTTTACAATAATCTCATCATCTGGAGAAGTAGGAATAGCAACGTCACCAATAAAATCGCCATGCAGAATATTACTTCCTCCTACCATTTGATAGTAATTGTTCCAATGTACTGGCCAAGATAATCCTGTAGAAGCTTTACTAAAATAGAGCTTAAGCACTCCATCATCGATATTAGAGCAGTTTTTTCTATTAATTCTTACATACACCCAATTAGGACTTAAAAGTTTGTATTCTGGATTTTCATGTGTTAATATACCATCATCATCGTTTCGTACCCAAATATCTGGGCTTAGATACATCGTTCCGGAAGATGGTTCGGTTCCGTCATCTGCCACGGTATCTCGTATATACATGTCAGAGGTATCCACCGCCAACACTGCCTGATGTGCATTTAATCTACCATATCCTAGCTCTTGAGAATGCCCTGGCTCTGTTGTATTCCAGTTATAGTCATAACCTCCAACCTTATCAGCAGTACATTTTAGAATATCTTCAATCTCCTGATTACTTAATGTCGGATCTACAGATAACATCAAAGCAGCTACTCCAGAAACCGCTGGAGCGGCAAAGGAAGTTCCATCGCTATTAGCATATACATTTCCATTCTGAGTACTTCTAATTCCCACTCCAGGAGCAGCAAGATCTAGATTAGGTCCAAACTGAGAGAAACCTGCTTTAGCATCTGTATTGGTAGTTGCTGCAACAGAAAACACATTAACATTTGAAGCTGGATAAGATATTGCGCCTCCACCAGAATTACCTGCTGCACATACAATAAATACGCCTGCATTGTATGCATTTTGTAATGCTGTATTAATCGCAGGAGAGCTACCAACAGTCAAACTCAACTGTATGATATCTGCTCCATTATCCATTGCGTATATGATCGCATCATCTAAAATAGCAGCATTTGGTGCAAAATCTCCAACACCTTCTAACATCAATCTTGCTCCGACACCGTTATTACCTCCAGCGATACCAGCAATACCAGTATTATTATTGGTTTTAGCACCAACTACTCCAGCTACATGAGTTCCATGCCAAAAAGGCCCTCTAGAATCATTATCATTATTTTGAAAATCCCAACCTTTCCAATCATCTACGAAACCATTACCATCATCATCAATTCCATTTCCTGTGGTAGGATCATTAGGATTAGCCCATGCATCTTCTCCAGGATTAAGGTATACGTTTTGGTATCCATCGGTTCCTAATCCTAAATCTTCATGAGTCCAATCGGTTCCACTATCTAATATCCCTACAATGACATTACTGTTTCCTGTGGTAATATCCCAAGCATCCTCGGCATCAATATCGGCATCACTCACCTGCTCCAATCCCCATTGCATACCAAAAAGCGGATCATTTGGTGTTAAGATATACGATCCCATAGTATTTGTGAAGATTTGCTGAGCATCTACCTCTCGGGCCATTTTATCATACGTGTCCAGAATTTTACCTCTGGTAATGATTTTAAAGTCATAAAAACCAAGTCTGTTACTTCTCATCAGTTTCATCCCGTAGGTTTCTTCTAATCGTTGGATTGCCTTTTTAGAAGGTGCTTTTTGAAACTGAATCGTGATCTCATCGCTTAGTGCAAACTTCTGCCCCGTTTGTTCGTCTACCAATTTCCAACCCTCTTTTTCCTCAGAGAACTGTTGTTGATTGATTGTTCTTGTTTTTTGTGCCCAAGCCATTGTCGTAAACAATAGCAGCATACACCATACAATAGTTGTTTTTGATTTCATCTGTAATATATTTTTAAAGTTGATATCGTAAACTTACAAGACACTATACGTGAAGACAATAGGTGTTTTACCCTTTACAAACAGGGATTTGTCCCTTATTGATTATGGTTAAGCAGCAAGTAATTCGTTTTTGAATGAACGATTTAAAAGAATAACACACAACCCCTTCATAAACAAGCTTCTACAAAATCAATAAACAGTCAACTCCCTGAAAACAGGGTGTTTTTTTCACGGAAAAAAGTGTTTGGAGACTTCTATTACGAAGATATATTTGTACCATAATTAAAACCAATCGATTAATTAACACTTATATAAAAATCATGAAAAAAACCATTTTAAATTTCGCATTAATTATCGCTGTTTTGTTTGCAGCTTCTTGTAAAAATGAAACTAAATCTGAAGGTACTGATACTGCAGATAAGACTGAAGAAGTAGCGACTGAAGAAAAATCTGAAGAAAAAAGCAGTGAGGCAAAATCAACATCATCTGATGGTGTTCCTAGTTTTAGCGACCAAAAGGTTCAGGAATATGTAGATTCTTATGAAGCTTATATCGAAGAATACAAAAAAGCAGTAGAAAGTAAAGATATGACGGCTTTCGCTTCTTTAGGGCAAAAAGGTCAGGAATTAGGAACAAAAGCTCAGGAAGTTATGGGTAACCTTTCTGGAGATGATGTAAAAAAGCTAAATGATTATATGACAGCTAAGTCGGCTGAGTTACAGGAGCTTTCTAAAAAGCTAATGCAGTAATCATTTAGGACCTATTAAGTTTAGTTATCATAATTGATAGGGGTTATTGAGCAAATCCTGTTCTGTTTAGAACGGGATTTGTTGGTCTTAGCATACACAATGTTCCACATACTAATACTAAAAAATCAATATGTTACTTCTACATAAATTCCGAAAAGTTTTTAAGCAACAAATTGCATCTATTGGTTTGACTTTGACTTCAGAGAGTGAAGATGAACTGATTGCAAAAAACCATGAAAAACATTTACATCTAAAAACCTACCTGCTAAACTTAGGAGGTTCAGGACAATTAGCAATTGCTGAACTACAAATCATTAAGGGAAATATTGAAAAAGCACTAAAAGAGAACCCTTTTGAAAGTCGTGAAAATTTGCTAACCTCTAAAACTATAGGAAATTACACCTTATACACAGAAAAGGAAGTCCCTAAACAAGAAATAAACTTGGTCTATATGCAAAGTTTAGATACCAAGATATATAAGGATGATGAATATATTATTATAAAGCAAAAAGGAAATCACGACCTTATTCGTAAAAATCCAGTTTTTATCGATTTCTTAAGAGGTAAAATAACGATCGATGAATTGTTTACCCTAATTGCTTCGATGCAAATTCCAAATGGATTATATCTTCAAAAACCACATGGATTTGGAGATCCTGAGAAAATCAAAAAATGGAAAAAGATAGGAACAGTCATTACGATACTAACCGCAATTACACTTATCCTGGTTCGTATCCTAAAATACATACAAATACATTAAACATATCCTATTAAAGAAGTTTTTGATATTTTTGAGCGCAACCTTCTATACAAGAATAATAAAGGAATAATCTTCCTTCCTTTATTTCAAAACTAATACCGATGAAATTTTCGCAATCTGCAGTAATAGTACTTTCATCCAAAGAATAACTAACGGTATTTTCTCCTTCAGAATCGATAGCTAATGTACATATATCACCATTGGTAACGTTTAGCACTCCTTCTTCAAGAAACTCTAATTCCTGATCACTTGAAATTGGCTGAAATGTACCGCTCCCATCTCCAGGATCGACTAATTGCTCTATTAATCTCCATTTTCCTAACAAATCAGGGTTATCGATGTTTGCATCATCATCGTTGCTACAAGCTAGTAGCATTAAAAATGGGATTACCAGGAGAAAGAAACGCTTTTTCATAAGTTCATCATTATGTATTCTTTTTATAGATACAAGAACAAACAAATGGTTGCTTCATAAATACCTTAATAATAGGTTTAGATTCTTTATTTACAGAGTATCATTTTCTATCACCAACCCTGTATACAAACTTTAATCCACTCCAATCATTATCTATCGCTGCTACTTTTATATCTACCAGTCCTTGTTGTAAAACGTAGATTCTTATCATATCTCTCTTCAAATCCGTAACTATAGAAGAAGTTCTCTTTGGCCAACTTACCCAAAGCATTCCTGTCTTTTTCAATCCAACCTTATATTTTGGTATGATCTCTTCTAATTCTTTCTGAGTTTTGCAAAACACATGAATAAAGTCAAGCTCTTGTTCTACAAGCTTTTTATGGATCTGAAGATCATTAGGCACATCAGAAAATAATTTCCAATAATGATCTGGTGCATTATATAATAATACACTTGTTCCCACCTTAATTCCCAATTTTTTAGCCAAAGGTGTTCCTGAATACCCTGCAGACATAATCACTCATTTATTACACGAAGTATGCTAAAGTTATAAAAAAACGAATAGAGCAAGATTACGAATTATCAAATTCTCAATAAATAGCTTTTAGATTAGTAAAAAGTTAACAATTTATCATCTAAAAGCATTGTTTACCAACGCAAAGTTTTTTACTTTCGGCGTCAATTTGATTGCTAATTCTATTAATTTATAATTTATGAAAAATACTGCGCTAACTGAAACTCACATGGCATTAGGAGCCAAAATGGTGCCATTTGCTGGTTATAATATGCCTGTATCGTATGAAGGAGTAAATGTAGAACACGAAACGGTTAGAAATGGTGTAGGTGTTTTTGATGTTTCTCATATGGGTGAGTTTCTTATTACTGGTCCAAATGCTTTGGAACTCATACAAAAAGTAACCTCTAACGATGCTTCTAAATTAGTAGATGGAAAAGCACAATATAGTTGTTTACCAAACGATAAAGGAGGAATTGTAGATGATTTAATCGTATATCGTTTAGAAGAAGAAAAATATTTATTAGTAGTAAATGCATCAAATATCCAAAAGGATTGGGATTGGATACAAAGTCATAACACGATGAATGCAGAAATGCGTGATTTATCAGAAGACTATTCTTTACTTGCCATACAAGGACCAAAGGCAGCACAGGCTATGCAATCGCTTACTTCTGTAGATTTAGAAGCATTAAAGTTTTATACATTTCAGGTTGCTGATTTTGCAGGTATCGAACACGTGATTATCTCTGCAACAGGTTATACAGGAAGTGGTGGATTTGAAATCTACTGTAAAAATTCTGAAGTACAACAAATATGGGATAAGGTATTCGAAGCAGGAGCGGATTTTGATATCAAACCAATTGGTCTGGCAGCAAGAGATACACTACGCTTAGAAATGGGATATTGCCTATACGGAAATGATATTAATGATGAGACCTCTCCTATCGAGGCTGGTTTAGGATGGATTACTAAGTTCTCTAAAGATTTTATTAATTCTGAAGAACTAGCTAAAGAGAAAGAACGTGGTGCAGAAAGAAAACTAGTAGGTTTTGAACTAGATGAAAGAGGAATTCCAAGACACGATTATGATATTGTAGATGGTAATGGAAACGCAATAGGTATTGTAACCTCTGGTACTATGTCTCCTTCCTTAGGGAAAGGAATTGGTTTAGGATATGTTCCAACAGTATTTGCTTCGCCAGGAAGTAAAATTAATATTCAGGTTCGTAAAAAAGCGATTCCTGCAACTGTAGTAAAATTACCTTTTTTTAAAGGATAAGTTCTTTATAACAATAATAAACCGTAAGTTAAGTTTCAGGATTACAGATACTAATACATAGTGATCTCTGAAACTTAACTTTTTTAGCACCCCAATATTGAAAAAAATTTTAATCATAGGAGCCAGTGGTTTTATAGGAAATTCCTTGTATAAGGAGCTAAATTCCTATTTTGACACCTATGGAACGTATCATACGGATAATGCTTTCTATGAAAAGAATCAAAAATTTTTTCAGTATGATATGGAACTAGAGGATATCTCTATCCTATTAGATAACTTAAAACCCAATATTATTGTTTCTGCGCTAAGAGGTAATTTCAATTCTCAGATAGATGCACATTACCGTATTATTAGTTGGTTACAAAGAAATACGGCTAGACTAATCTTTATCTCTAGCGCTAATGTATTTGATACTTTTAGTAATTATCCGTCTTATGAACATGATAAAACTTTAAGCGAAAGTATATTTGGTAAGTTTAAAATTAAAATAGAAAATGCACTATTGCGATTACCTACTGATAAATATGTAATTGCGAGGGTACCTATGGTATTCGGTGCTAATACACCGCGTGTACAAGAAATTAAGACTTTACATGACCTTAAAGCGTCTATAGAAGTTTTTCCAAATGTAATTATTAATGCCACATCGATTTCTAAATTAACCCAACAATTACATTACATTATTAACAGAGATAAAAAAGGAATCTTTCATTTGGGAAGTACTGATCTTATTTATCATTTAGATCTTATTACTGAAATATGTGATACTTTGCAATTAGAAGATCCTATGTTTAAACAAGTTTTTGATTCTAATAATGATAGGTACCTAGCGGTATTGCCAAAGGATAACATACTTCCAAAAAACCTACAAATCACTACTAAAGAAGTTATTGAATCTGTAATCATTAAATAATATACCTTCTTAACAAAATTATAATTCTAAGGTAAATTCGTAATTGGTATGTATCTTTGTATTATGAACTTAGAAGGGAAAAAGATTATATTATTTGATGGTGTTTGCAATTTATGTAATGGTGCTGTCAATTTTATAATAAAACGTGATAAAAACGATGTGTTTCGATATGCTTCGCTGCAAAGTGATATAGGAAAACAACTAGCAGCAGAACGAGGTGTAGACACTTCTAAATTAGATACTATCTTATTAATAGAGCAAAACACATATTATCATAAATCAACAGCTGCTCTACAAATTGCAAAGCAGCTGTCTGGTGGTTATCCGTTACTTTCTGTTTTTTTAATCTTTCCTAAGCTTTTAAGAGATTGGGTTTATGACATTATTTCAAAAAACAGATACAAATGGTTTGGTAAAAGAGATAATTGTGTAATCCCAACTCCGGAGCTTAAAGCCCTTTTCATTGACTAAATTGGTTATAGGTTATCCAACTTATACGATTGTTTTTGTGTTAGTGTGTTCAATTTTACTTGTCTCTTTTTCCAGTTTATTCATATTGTCTATATGTACAAATCCTAAACAGCATATGGCAAAACATATGAGGATTACCGGTAATAACAATTGTTTCATCCTATCTATTTTATTTTGGGTAAAATAATTTGGGAGCAAAAAAAAGACCATCTTTTAATTACGGTTTAAAAGTAATTATCAATCATGACCTAAGTAGTAGGTATTTTAGAATTCGTTGGGTTTCAATTAGAATTCGTTTGATATTGAAAATTTATAGCAGTGCAAAGACCAAATATTCCCATTATTTAACTAAAAAACTGCCTTGCCAAGATTAGGCAAGACAGTCTTTAGGTGGTTATCCGTTACTTTTGTTGTTTTCCCCTCTATTCCACTAATTCTGGAATAATGGCTCCCTCTTGTTTATTGGTTTGTAACGTATCTTGAGCTGATGTTCATTTTTTATCCAGCTGCTCAATAGCTGTTACCTCAGTATTATCATTGGTATCTAACTGATGTTTTTGTCTTAACTGATTATATTTTTTATCTAACTTATTTACATTATCTATATGTACAATACTTAAACAGATCACTGCAAAAGATATTAAAGCTAAGGGTAGAAAAAGCCGTTTCATATTGAGTTAATTTAAGGTTTATTTTATGTGCGGTTCAAAAGTATGTTTATATCTGAAGCAAATTAAGGGGACTTTAGCTAGAAATCATATAGGGGTTTTCCCCCTTTTTCATTATGGGTATATAATATCAAACTCTATACCAACTATGTAAGCCATTATATAGTTAGAAGCTAAAATTCATTTTCTAAACATATTAAGCAAAAAAAATAGGCTTTGTAACAAGCCTATTTGAATTATATATTAGTTAAACTAATTATTACATAAAATTATTTTAATGTAATTATCTACTATCTTTCGAATCGAAAAGTAAATCCGTCTACTAAAGATTCTTCGACGGTAAAAAAGCTATTTTCTAAGGTAAGTCTTCCTAGATTTACATTGTTCACAATTAAATCATCGGCATCTGCAGGAGCGGATATACTATAAGTATACGTTCCAGAAGGTAAAATGGTATTAAAAGATGCATCGGATATCGTATTTGTAATAGTTACCATACCTGAAGCTTCGTCAAAATCCCATTCGATTGTACCTTTATCTATATCTTCATCAACTCCGGCAAAACCACCAGTAACCTTTACTAAACTCCATTCTCCTTCTATTGTAGATTGTACAACTGCGTTACCATCATCATCATTACTACAACTCATCATAAGAATTGACAGTAAAATAAAATAAAATCGTCTCATAAACTTGTGTGATTTTCTAATTTACTATTTAGATGCTTTCATTATAAAAAGGTTGCGTAGATCACACAAAACAACATTAGAGTGATGTAGCAATGATTTCTATTTCATCTAACAATGCTTCAAAATCTTCCTCTGTAGTCAATGGATTCATTATAGAAGTTCTAAGATAACGTTGTTCATTAATCATCGTTTGTACAATATAAAATTTACCAGATTTCAATAGTGCTTCTCGTATTTTGGAATTGTTTGCATTTAAATCGGAATCTGAAAACTTTAGATATCTAAAATTCAAAATATTGGCTTCAGGTTCCATTAACAGTTCGAATCCATCGCGATTACGTATGATCTGAGCAAATAATTTTCCCTGGTCATATAATCGATTGATGTTTTTCTCGAATACATCCTCTCCATACATCTTAATAATAGAATAGGCTTTTAAAGACATCATTAATTTGGTGCATTCAAAAGTTCTTTTCCCAGAATTATACCATTCTCTAGATTGTTGGGAGTCCCATAAATACTGAGCCCGTTGTTCGAAAGTTTTATACGATTCTTCTCCTTGTTTAAACAATAATGCTGTATTTAAAGAAGGAGTCAATAACATTTTATGGAAATCTATGACCACAGAATCTGCTTGATCTATTCCTTTAGCCAAGTGTTTATATTTTTCAGAAAAAACAACACCAGCACCATGAGCTCCATCTACATGAAACCATAAATTGTGATTTTTAGCAATCTCTGCTAACGTTGCTAAATCATCATATGAACCTGTTGCTGTAGAAGAAGCGCACCCAACAATAGCAATGACAACTAAGCCATCTTGCTCAGCTTTTTCTAAGTATTCTTCTATTACGTTTACATCTATCTGAAAAGAGGAATTCGTTGGTACTTTTATAATCCCTTTCGCACCAAAACCTAATATTCTTGCTGCTCTATCAATACAATAATGTGCTTCTTCAGAAACTAAAACAGCTAGATTTTCTTGGTGTCCTTCTTCCCAAACCAATCCAGGAGCTTTTGCTTTTCTGGCAGCCAATAAGGCTGTTAAATTAGCCAATGTTCCTCCAGAAGTAAGGAAACCAGCAGCTTCTGTTCCATATCCAATTTTATCAGAAACAAAATCAGTTACAATCCTTTCTAAAGCATTCGAGGCCATTCCCATTTCATAAACTCCAGTACCATTACTAAGAAGATCTGTTACTAATCCCGATAAACTACTTATTACGGATGGAACAGCAACCTGATGCCCCATATAACGAGGGTGATGCACGTGTATGGATCTATCTAAGATTTCTTTGTAAAAATCCATCATATTAGAACCGTAAGACAAATCATTTTTCCAATAAGACAGTTCCTCTTCTGGATTTCGATATTTGATGACTGGTGCGTCCTTATCAGATTGTACTTGCTCTAGGTGATCTGCAAGCATATCTACCAACTGATGTCCTATTTCTCTAAAATCCGAAGGATCATATATTTTTTTCAATGATTCTTCTAAAAAAATAGTTTCCTTCATTCTTTTGTGTATTACTCAATTTTTTAATAAAGGTATAACTACCAATAATATTATTGAGAAAAAGCATCAAATTTTAGAAAAAGTATAACAAATTCTAGGATTAACCTTATCCTTCGTAATGATCATCCCAATCTTTTACCTTAGGATCCCCAAGTTTTCCTACGCTTTTTGCTACCATCATAGATACAGCTGCATCCCCAGTTACATTTACTGTAGTTCTGCACATATCCAAAGGACGATCCACAGCAAAAATTAGTGCTAATCCTGCTTCAGGAATACCCGCCTGTGCTAGCACAATAACTAGCATTACCATTCCTGCACCAGGAACTGCGGCAGAACCAATAGATGCTAAGGTTGCTGTTGCAACAATCCCTAACTGTGCTCCTAAAGTAAGATCCATTCCAAAAGCTTGAGCAATAAAAACTGCTGCTACTGCTTGGTATAAACTTGTACCATCCATATTAATAGTAGCTCCTATAGGTAACACAAAACTGGTCACTTCTTTTTCTACCCCAAGATGTTCTTCTACTCTTTCCATAGTTACTGGTAAGGTAGCTGCACTAGAACTAGTAGAAAAAGCTAATAACTGTGCTGGAGAAATTCCATTGATAAAAAAGGAAGGGCTTTTCTTAGTGAAAAACCATACAATCAAAATATAAACTCCTATCATTAAAGCAAGACCGATAAGTACAGAAACTCCATACATTCCCAATGCCGCAAATAAATCTGCACTCGGAGATTCAACCACCAATGCCGCTAACAATGCAAAAACACCATAAGGAGCTGCTAGCATAATAAGGTCAATGAGTTTTAGTATAACATCATTAAAACCATCAAAAAAGTCTTTTACAGGTTTTGCCTTTTCTTCAGGAATTAGAATTAATCCTATACCAAAAAATATAGCGAAGAATATTACTTGTAACATATTTCTATTGTTACTCGCTGCACTAAATATATTACTAGGCACCAGATCTACAAGAGCTTGTAACGGTCCTGCATTCTTTTGTTTCTCTGCATCTGCAATCTTACTATCTGCTGCGCCTTTATAACTTGCGATAAGTTCACTTCTTGTTTCTTCAGTGATTGCAGCTCCTGGTTTTACGATATTCACTACAATCAAACCAATACTTACTGCTATCACAGTCGTAATGATATAGGTTATAATCGTACGCCCACCCATTTTGGAAAGCTTAGAAATATCTTTTAAATCTGAAACTCCTTTAATTAAAGACGCCAAGATTAAGGGCACCGCAATCAATTTAAGAGAATTGATAAAAATGGTTCCAAAAGGTTTAATCCAATCTGCTGTAAAACCTTTTCCCCAAGAAAACTGAGTCATTAAAAATCCGAATAATACTCCAGCAATCATTCCTAAAAGGATTTGCCAGTGCAAAGCAAGTTTCTTCATGTGAATTATCTAATTTTTTGAATACAAAAAGTCGAAGATATAAATTAAAAACAAAAAAACGGTAACCTTGTTAAGATTACCGTAACATTAACTATATTTTTAAGTGCTTATTTTTTAATCGTACGATTCATTAGCCAGTAATCAACAATTACCAAAGCTGCCATTGCCTCAACGATAGGAACGGCGCGTGGCACTACACAAGGATCATGTCTACCTTTTCCTTGCATATTAACTATGTTCCCTTCTTTATCAATAGTCTCTTGGTCTTGCATAATAGTAGCTACTGGTTTAAACGCTACATTAAAATAGATATCCATTCCATTAGAAATTCCACCTTGAATTCCACCAGAAAGATTAGTTTTTGTAGTACCATCCGTATTGAAAAGATCATTATGCATACTTCCTTTCAGCTCTGCTCCGGCAAAACCACTACCATATTCAAACCCTTTTACTGCATTAATGGAAAGCATTGCTTTACCTAGTTCTGCATGGAGTTTATCAAAAGCTGGTTCTCCCAATCCAACAGGAACTCCAGAAATAACACAACTTACTAATCCTCCTACGGTATCTCCTTCCTTTCGTATTTGTTTGATATACTGTTCCATCTCCTGCGCTTTTTCAGCATCAGGGCATCGAACGATATTACTTTCTACTAATGAAAAATCTAGTTCTGTATGCGGTTTCTCTAGTTTAATCGATCCCACACCACTCACATAAGCATTAAAACTAATACCAGAAAGGACTTGCTTTGCTATAGCTCCTGCTACTACTCTACTAGCAGTTTCTCTCGCCGATGATCGTCCTCCTCCTCTATAATCTCTTATACCATACTTTTGATCATAGGTATAATCTGCATGTGATGGTCTATAAGAATCTTTAATGTGCGAATAGTCTTTTGATTTTTGATTTGCATTTTTAATCACAAACCCGATTGGTGTTCCTGTGGTAACACCTTCAAAAATACCAGAATAGAATTCTACGGTATCAGGCTCCTTTCGTTGAGTAACAATTGTAGATTGTCCTGGTTTTCTACGATCTAATTCTGCTTGTATCGCATCAAGATCGAGTTGTACTCCAGAAGGACATCCATCGATGACTCCTCCTATTGCTGGTCCGTGAGATTCTCCAAAAGTGGTTACCTTAAATAGATTCCCAAATGTATTTCCTGCCATTCAAAAACAATTTTCAACAAATGTACTTGTTAATCTTCAAAAATGCGATAGTAATTTGATAGAAAACCCATCAATATTTTTCGAAAATTGTTACTATTTCATATTTCAAACTTATTTTTTGAACAATACTTATTTCTACCTTATTTATACCTTTAACCAATTCATTGTTCGAATGGCTTTCATAAAACTTTGCATCTGTGGTAATGTTCCAATACTAATCCTAGCCCAAGTAGGATAATGTTTTCCTCCACTAGGAAAAATTGCAATTCCAAAGGTTTTTAATTCTTCTTTGAGACGTTTTACATCCTTTACTTCTATCAACATAAAGTTTGTATCACTTTTTACATACTGAAGTCCTAAATCATCTAAACTATCTTCCATATATTTTTTTACTTCAGAATTCTTCTTTTGATACTCATTCACATATGAAGGATCTTCCAAAGCTGTAATCGCGGCTACTACTCCAGGATTGCTAATTAATCCATCAAAATTATAAAACTCATGATTCAATTTGGCTATCGTTTCTGATAAGCCCATAGCATACCCTACTCTTAAACCTGCCAAGCCATAGGCTTTAGAAAATGTTCTAATAATTAAAACATTATATTTTTCTTGTAATAATTTAATCGTATCAGGTTTCTTTTTGGGGTCCATAAGTTCTACATAGGCTTCATCTATAGCCACCGTACAATTAGATGATGCTACTTCTTTACAAAAAGATAGTAAATCATTCGCTGATAAAGCTTTACCAGTAGGATTATTAGGATTACAGATATATACCAATCTGGTAGCCTTCGTAATCGCACTTTTGGTTGTTTTTAAATCAATATCCATAGCATCTGTTAACAATATTCTTTTGGCTTTATGATCAAAAATCCTATCAGCAAAAGCTGCTGTAACATTAAAAGTGGTTGCAGGTACTATAATACTATCTTGCTGTTGCCCAAAAGCTCGAGTAAGCATGCATAAAATTTCGAAAGAACCATGTCCCAAAATCACTTGGTCTTCATTTATACCATTCTGTTTAGCTATTTTTCTTCTTAACTCGTCTGTAGCATATGAATTAAAAGAAGCATATCTATTGACTCTCGATGTATGCTCTGTTATTGCCTTAGTTACCTGTTGTGAAGGTCCGTAAGGATTCTCATTAGAGAATAAGCGTATGGGTTCTTTTTCTTCTAGGGTTCTAAAATCATTTTTTTCCAATAAAGAAGCTCCATAGGTAATCGGAGCTATAGAACTAGCCACAGCTAATGTGCTTCCTAATTGTAAAAATTTTCTTCTATTATGTCTATACGTTTCCATAAATAAGGTTTTCTACAAATTTGGTAGATATACTGCTATTTTCATTCCTAAATCATGATATTGGCACACTAAAACATGATAATAGAATAATTTAAACGCATCATTCTTAATTAAAATTTGACTAATTTTCCACCGGAAAACTAATTTGAATTAATGAAAGTTTGCATAGCCGAAAAACCAAGTGTTGCGAGAGAAATTGCTACTGTTTTAGGAGCTACCACAAAGCGCGATGGATATTATGAAGGTAATGGGTATGCTGTCACGTATACTTTTGGTCATTTATGCACGCTATATGAACCTAATGACTACAAACCTCATTGGAAAAGTTGGGATCTTAATAATCTACCAATGCTCCCTGAAAAATTCAAAACCAAAGTTGTAGATAATCAGGGAATTCAAAAACAGTTTGGTATTGTAAAATCATTATTCGAAAAAGCAACTGTTGTAATTAATTGCGGTGATGCTGGCCAAGAAGGAGAATTGATACAACGATGGGTAATCGATCAAGCTGGTTATACTGGTGAAGTTCAACGATTATGGATTTCTTCTCTTACTACAGAAGCTATCAAAGAAGGTTTTACCAATTTAAAACCTTCTACACAATATGATAATTTGTATTATGCAGGTTTTTCTAGAGCTATTGGAGATTGGTTATTAGGAATGAATGCTACCAGATTGTATACCGTAAAACATGGAGGGTACAAACAAGTTTTGTCTATTGGAAGAGTACAAACTCCTAGTCTAGCCATGGTAGTCCATAGATTTAAGGAAATTCAAAACTTTATACCACAACGATATTGGGAATTACAAACCTTATACAGAGATACCTTATTTAGTTATGAAGAAGGTCGTTTTCTTAAAAAAGAAGACGGCGAAATATTAGCTAATAAAGTAAAACAAAGTGATTTTGAGATTATTTCTATTACCAAAAAGAATGGTAAAGAGTATGCTCCAAAATTGTTTGACCTAACTGGTTTACAAGTATACTGTAATACCAAATTTGGTTTTTCTGCAGATGAAACACTTAAAATTGTTCAACGGTTATATGAATTAAAAGTAGTTACTTATCCTAGAGTAGACACCACCTTTTTACCAAATGACATCTACCCAAAAGTTCCGGGTATTTTACAAAAACTAACAGACTACAATGCTCTAACTACTCCAATTCTTGGGAAAAAGATCAAAAAATCTACCAAAGTCTTTAACGATAAAAAGGTCACTGATCACCACGCTATCATACCTACCGGAGAGCAAACCAAATTACAAATCAATCAGAAAAAAGTGTATGATATCATTACACGACGTTTTATTGCTGTATTTTATGACGATTGTAAAGTAGCCAATACAACAGTTATTGGTAAAGCTGATACCGTATCTTTTAAAACGACTGGAAAGGTAATTTTAGAAAAAGGTTGGCGTATTGTATTTGAAACACCAGAAAGTGATAGTAAAAAAGAATCTGGAATACTCCCTGAATTTGTAAAAGGTGAAAAAGGTCCTCATGAACCTTCTTTTCTAGAAAAAGAAACCAAACCTCCCAGACAATTTACAGAGGCTACTTTATTAAGAGCTATGGAAACAGCAGGAAAACAGGTGGATGATGAAGAAATGAGAGAACTCATGAAGGAAAATGGAATCGGAAGACCTTCTACTAGAGCTAACATTATTGAAACCTTATTCAAAAGAAAATATATAGAACGTAATAAAAAACAGATTTTACCAACTACCACAGGTATACAATTGATAGATACGATACAAAATAAACTATTAATATCTGCTGAATTAACTGGTCGATGGGAAAAGCAACTCAAAGAGATAGAAAAAGGTACATTTCATGCTGGTGCTTTTATTAAAAACATGAAGCAAATGGTAGATCATTTAGTATATGAAGTACGAACTGAAAAAACTAGAGCTAACATATCGTATACCACTTCCGAAAAAACAGAAAAAGCAACTAAAAAAGTTACTAAATCATCTATTTTACAGGAGAAATGTCCTAAATGTGGCAAAGGAACGCTATTGAAAGGAAAATCCGCTTACGGATGTAGTGCATATAAAGAAGGTTGTGATTTTCAATTACCCTTTGTTTTTACAGGTAAAAAAATCTCTGAAAAACAATATATACGATTACTCAAAAAAGGTTGTACAGTAAATTTAAAAGGCTTCAAAACAGAAGAGAAAACAGTAGAAGGTTTAGTACGTTTTGATGAAGATCATCAATTGGTTTTAGAAACTAAAAAAATCGCAACACAACCTCAAACTGTACCCGATAAGATCTCATGCCCTAAATGCAAGAAAGGTCATATACTAAAAGGAAAAACAGCTTACGGCTGTAGTGAATTCAATAATGGTTGTAATTTTCAATGTTCTTTCGAAATCATAAGAAATAAAGCAGGTAATCAAAAGTTATCAAAAGAATTGGTATACGATATTATACAGAGTCATGTTTCGTAAAAACACTCCTTAAAATCAAATAAAATCTACCTATTTAATTCTTGCTAATACAGCTATAAATGGCTATTTTAGAGTGATTTTATAACAGAATTGTTAAATAGCTGAATTACAATAATCAGCAATACAAAATTTCATAAAAGATATCAGTAGCAATGGTGGATTTTACTAATATCGAATACTTAAAATCAGGTAATAAATACCAACAAGACACCTATAACGTACTTCGGAATTTGGAAATTTTTAAACAGCTAAAATCTTACGATCCTATTCTAACAGGTACCATTCCTATTGATATTTATACTGATAATAGTGATTTAGATATTATTTGTGAATGTCGTGATCATGAAGAATTTACAAATACAGTATTTACATTATTCTCTGACCAAGAGGATTTTCGAATAGCCACAAATAATCATCGTATTTCTCCATACACGGTAGCCAATTTTAGCTATTCCTCGTTTTCTATTGAAATTTTTGGACAAAATATTCCTACTCAAGAACAAAAGGCATATAAGCATATGATGATAGAGTATGAAATTTTGAAGAAAATGAGCCCTACTTTTAAGGAGAATATTAGAATGCTAAAGAGAAAAGGAATAAAAACAGAACCAGCCTTTGCAGAATTATTGCGGATATCTGGAGATCCTTATGAAGAACTATTAAATTTTAGAATATAAGTTATAAAGAGATATCATGGTACATTACGCATTATTCATCAAAAAACTTTCATATTCGAATGTTCTCAAAAAAGCAAGAACTATAATACTATTATTTCTAGTTTTTACAATGGCTTGGAGCTGTAAAGGTGAGAATACAAATACATTATCTCATACAGATCATAAAACGAATATCTTAAAAGAAGAGCAAGCCATCTTAAATACTTTAAATAATGAAACCAAAGCTGCATTTCGTAGAGACTATAAAGCTTGGCAAGACTACTGGATTCAGGATTCTTCAATAACAAAAGTATATCTTGATTTTACAACAAAAAAATTCTCAGAATCAGTAGGCTGGGAAGAAATTAGTCGATTTGTAAAAACATTTATGGATGAACATCCGGAACCAGAACCTATTCCAAAACTATTAGACAAAATTAATGTTCGACTTTATGGTGATGGTGCTTGGGTCACCTATGAACAGCAAGATTCTCTACGCGGATTGAAACGAGAAACAAGATTAATGGAAAAAGTTGATGGTCACTGGAAAATCGCAGGAATGCAAACTACCATATACGGGTTACCAATATCTAACGAATAACAGTACTTATAGAAAATATAATTTACAAAACATACATCAAATAAAATAATATATGCTTTACACGATCATCGGAGCAGGAATTGGAGGGTTAACCACTGCATTAGCTTTTGAAAGAAATGGTATTGATTTTCAAATTTTTGAGCAAACACCTGAATTATTAGAGGTTGGTGCAGGAATTTGGTTAGCTCCGAATGCCCTACAAGTGTTAGATCACTTGGATGTATTAGAAGAGGTACAGCAAAAAGGAAATACTATTGATCGAATTACTTTAGGAAAAGCTGATTTAACATCGCTTTCAGATAATTATCAAAACAACATAAAAGATATTTTTGGATATACTACGGTTGCAATTCATAGAGCAAAGCTTCAAAAATTATTATTTGATAAGATTCCAGAAAACAAAATACACCTTGGCAAAGGTTTTCATAGTTATGAAGAACTTTCTAATGGTAAAATAAAAGTGTTGTTTGAAGACGGGTCAAGTATAGAAACAGACTATTTAATTGGTGGTGATGGTATACATTCTAAAGTAAGAAAGCAACTTTTCCCTGGTAGCAAAACTAGATATTCTGGACAAACTTGCTGGCGCGGAATTGCAGATATATCGTTGGATGAAGAATTTCATCATCGAGGAATAGAACTTTGGGGAAACCAAATACGTTTTGGAATTTCTAGAATATCAGAAAACAAAGTATATTGGTTTGCCGTAGCAATAGATAAACAAAATGAAAAAGACAAAGCTGATACCAAGAAGAAGCTTCTCTCAATGTTTAATGACTTCCATCCTATCGTAAGCAACTTAATCTCCGCTACTTCACAAAAGAATATAATTCGTAATGATATAAGCGATATAAAACCTTTAGAAATTTGGCATAAAAACAATATCCTTTTGATAGGAGATGCTGGTCATGCGACCACACCAAATATGGGACAAGGAGGTGCTCAGGCTATTGAAGATGCTTATTACCTAAGTGAACTCATCAGTAAAAATACGAATAAGAACATTTTCGAAATATTTGAACAAAAACGAAGAAAAAAAGTAAATCAAATTGTAAAACAATCTTGGAATACTGGGAGAATAGCACATTGGAGATATGGAAAAGGGCTTAGAAATTTCTTTTTAAAGAATGCTCCCAAAAAAATGATCGAAAAACAAATGTTAGAAATGTATCAAATCGATAAAACCGTATCAATTCCCTAATAGGTTTCGTATAAATTAGTAACTAACACTCCTTTATTTGTACCTAATGGAATCGTGAGCAAATTTGTTACTTTTTTTGCTTTAAAATTAAAAGGAGGCGCTAACACATCCACACCACTCTTCTTTTTTAAACGGATACCTTGACCAGATATAATATCTATATTAGGTTCAAAACTTTCGTTTGGAAGGTGTTCTGTAATAATTACGTATCGATATGCAGATAGTTTTGCAAGTGTGCTTTCAATTTCGGCATTAGATATATGTTGAAATACCTGACGAATTATTGCGCAATCTGCTACAGGTAACTCATCCTTTGCGATGTCTAAACAATAAAAAGTTACGTGATCATGTTTAAACTTTTCTTTATTTCGAAGGATTAAACTATCTACAATATCCACAGCAAAATATTCTTTTGCATACTGCACCAGTTCTTTACCAACATTAAAATCTCCACAACCCAAATCACAAACGGTAATTGGACTTTCGAAAGATTCTAAAAACTGAGATAGCTTCTCTACATATGGCTTCTTGATATTTGGATGATGAGATCCCTCGCCAGAATAGAAATCAGAACCGTCCGAACCCCACAAATTCATATCATAAATTTGTTCCATCGCTTCCTTTGTAGGCCAAGGTTTCTTTACTTTCTTAGTGTGATCTCTCTTTATATTCAATAGCTAATAAGTTTTCAGATTCAAACCTACAAAATAAATGATTTAAAAAATTTTAAATTTCAGAAAGTAATTTAATCTGTACTTTTAACAAACAATAAACACGTTTGCATCTTGGATTCATCAGTTTCAAAATTTATTCATAAACTTGGAGATTTTACCAAAGAAGAATCTTTTTTAATAGCACAAGAAGTACTCCATAAAACATATAAAAAGAATGACTTCCTATTAAGAGTTGGAGAAACTTGTTCTTCATTATGTTATATTATTTCTGGTAGTTTCTATCACTTTAAAATGGATACTGATCTCAATGAAAATGCGATAGATTTAGGCGTGGAAAATGATTGGATTCTCAACCATAAAAGTTTTACTTCTAGAAAGCCATCTGAATATGATATCAAAGCCTACGAGGATAGTGAAATCTTGGAACTTACGATAGATTCGATTCATAAACTCATTGGAATTTCCCAATCATTCCTAAAAATGGGCGTCGTACTACAAGAAGCTACAGCACGAATGTCTCTGTTGAATAATAATACTCCTAATCAAAAATATAAATACCTTCTTGAAAATAAGCCTCACATTATCCAAAAATTTCCTCAAAAAATTATAGCTTCTTATCTAAATATTACTCCCGAAACGTTAAGTCGAGTGCGAAAAAGGTTAAAGTAATTTCTTGATTTGGATCAAGTGATCCATGAATGAAACCTAAGATCTTTGATGTTTTAATATAATCTAAAACATATGAAACATCACATGTATAAAAGTACGGGTTCTGCCCTGATTTTAGGAGCCTTATTGATTATAGTAACTATGGTATTGCATCCTTCTGGAGGTACTATAGAATATATCCTTAAAATTTCAAGATCTATTCAAAACACTCATGCATTAGCAATTTTTAGTTTACCCATATTACTATTTGGATTTTATGGACTTACTAACGCGCTTATGGATACATACAGGTTGTCAATTCTAGCTTTAATAGTAATTACTTTTGGACTTATTGCAGCAATGTTTGCAGCGCTTTTTAATGGACTTACACTGCCCTACTTTCTGAACAAATATGCTGATAACCTGGATCAGAATATAGAAACCTTAAATATGATTAAAAACTATGGATTTGCTATTAATATTCCTCTGGATTACATCTTTATTGTAGCATGTTGTTTTGCAATTTTCCTTTATTCCATTGCCAATATTTTAGAGCAAAAACATCCAAAATGGATCAGTTATTTAGGGATTTTTATTATCATTTTCTCTGTCACAGGTGGACTTACAGATTTTGTGTTTACAAGTTTAGTAGGTTTTAGAATATTTACTTTTAGTATAGCTGCTTGGGTATTATCAAATGGAATTTTATTAGTAAAGTATTCTTCGAGAAAATGAAAGTTTTAATATTTGGAGCTTCAGGTGCAGGAAAAACAACATTGGCAGAAAAAATAGCTGAACATACAGATTTTGTTCATTTAGATTCTGATGACTTCTATTGGAAAAAAACAACACCTCCTTTCCAGAAAAAAATACCATTACCAGAAAGAAATGAAAATCTGAAAGCTGCTTTTGATCTTCATGAAAATGTAATTATCAGTGGTTCCTTAGTGAGTTGGGGAAAACAATGGGAATCACTATTTGATCTCGTAGTTTTTATATATCTAAACAATGAAGAACGAATGAACAGATTGATCCAAAGAGAACAAGAAAGATATGGAACGCTGTTGTTACACGATAAAAGCACTAAAGAACATTCAAAAGCATTTTTATCTTGGGCCAATCAATATGAGAATCCTGATTTTGACGGTAGAACGCTCAAAGTCCATCTCCAATGGATAGAGAGATTAAATTGTAAGGTTATAAAAATACGCGGAGAAACTCCATTAAAAGAAAAAATAAAAACGATCACCTCAGAAATTAATAAGGAATATTTTTAAGTACAATAATCTTTTATACAGTTGATGATTACGAAAGAGATTCTCTATATTTTAAAGCTGTAGTATTGGTGATTTTTTTAAAAGAAGCATTAAATGATGAGATACTGTTAAAACCACTTTCATAGGCAATTGCGGCAATTTTAAAATTTTTGTACGCTGGCATACCCAATAATTTCTTTGCTTCCTCTACTCGATATCTAGCGATAAATTGAGAATAATTCTCATTTTTATGTTGATTAATAATCTGTGATAATTGTTTAGATGTTATTCCGATTTTATCACTAAGCTTAGTTAAGGTAATTTCTGGATCCAAATACAATTTCTCTTCCTTCATTAGATATATAAGCTTATCGAGATAGATTGTTGCATTTTGATCAGAAATGGAAGAACCCGTATATTTTTTTGGTTCTATTTTAAATAGAGATACATTTTTTAATCCCCATATCGCTAGGGTGATTATTACTATTGAAAATAAAAATGCTGTACTTAAATAAGGTACCCATCGAAAAAAAACTCCAATTTGTACAAGTGACATTAGCATCGTAAGTAATGTCAAAAAGAACAGCCAAGTATATGTCTTTTTTTCTTTAACAATCAACCGTTCTTTACTTCTTAACAACCAATACAAAGTATAAACTCCATATCCTAAAATATGTAGTAATAATCCAATAAAGATCATTCTGGAAAGCTGAGAACCATCATTAGGAATTAGCCAACAAAATCCTACAAAAAATAACAGCGGAACATAATGTACTTGTGATATTTTATGTTCCCCATTTTTATTCTTTGCACTTAGGTTTTTAACATATAGCCATAAAGAAGGGCCTATAGCTAACAACATACCCAAAAAAACATTTCTAATAATAGGATCGATAGGGAAATAGTTATAAAATAAGGATTTTCCTATCCTTAAACTAAATGCCAAAAGATATATAGCTAAAAAAATATTTGCACTTTTTTGCTGTTCTTTACTGCTGATCATAAAGGCACCAAAAAACAGCGCTATTATTAGGCCAACACTACCTAATAATAATTCGATATGTTTAAAAATCTCAGGATTCATATAAAAGCAAAGAAAATAATTTTCCTATTGCTTTACTACTAATAATACGATAAAGAATTAAATAAATTTAGACTTTTATAGAAACTAATCATTAACACCTATAAACACGGGATTCAAAATATATACCATAGTAACAAAGACATTATAACTCCAGTTATAGCAATCAGTGTTGTCATTACGGTCCACGAACGAAATGTTTGTTTTTCGGTCATTCCAAGATATTGACCCACTAACCAAAAGCCACTATCATTTACATGTGATAACATAGTTGCTCCCGATGCTATAGAAATTACAAATAATGCTATCTGTGCAGCACTAAAATTACCAGCCATAATGATTGGAGAAGTAATTCCAGCTGCAGCGATCATTGCTGTAGTTGCGGAACCTTGCAAAACTCTTATTAATGCTGCTACAATAAAAGCAAATAATAACGGATGAATATATGAGCTCTGTAATGATGAAGCTAACAATTCTCCAGCCTTTGTATCTACCAATATTTGTTTAAATGCGCCTCCAGCACCTGTAAGCAGTATGATAGCACCTGCAGGTTTAAAAGACTTCATAGAAATTTTTAATAAATCATCTCTAGTAACACCTCGTTTAATCCCTAAGAAATACCAAGCAATTAAATTTGCCATAATTAGTGCTGTAAAAGGATGTCCTAATAATGTTATCGTATATAGTATTGCTTTCGGGAACTGACTTTGATCAAACCAATCTCCCAACAAGACTGTTTTTAGTACAATAAATACTATCGGGAACATAATAATTCCAATAATACCAATTGGATTTGGAGGATTATCAATAGTAGTGTTAGTAACCTCTGTATTTGGAATATCTAGTTTAATTTTTTTTGAAAGATATTTACCTAACATGGGACCACTAATAATAGCAGCAGGAATTCCTGTTAAAAATCCAAAAACGATAACCCAACCTAAATTAGCGCCTAATATATCAGCAACTGCTACTGGTCCTGGTGTTGGGGGAATAAAACTATGAGTAATTGCTAAACCAGCTAATAGAGGAATTGCATATAACAATAATGATTTTTTGGTTTTTCTTGCAATTGCATACACAATAGGTATAAGGATAATAAAAGCTACATCAAAAAATACGGGGATTGCAATAATAAATCCCGTAATCATCAAAGCCCATGAAGCATTTTTTTCTCCAGCTAATTTTAGTATATAATTTGCTAATCCTTGTGCGCCACCCGAATGTTCAAGTAAACCTCCAAACAATGCACCTAATCCTACTACGGTAGCCACAAACCCCAGCGTACCTCCCATTCCGTTTTTTATACTATTGAGAACATCTTCTGCTGGTAATCCCGCTAAAATTCCAACAATAATACAAACAATAAGCAAAGCAATAAATGCTTGCATACGAAGTTTTAAGATCATAAAAAGTAAAGCAGCAATTCCAATTCCTACTGCTATTAATAATTGATAGTCCATAGGTTAGCTTTTCCAGTTAGTATGAAAATATTGATCCAGAGGTTTATCAACTCTTTGATAGGTATGCGCCCCAAAATAATCTCGTTGCGCTTGTATAATATTCGCTGATGATTGAGCGGATGTATAGCTATAAAAATAATTAATCGCTGATGACAATACAGGAAGTGGATATCCAGATTTTAAACCAGCACTTACTACTTCAGAAAGAGCGGTTACATTAGATTTTAAAGTTTGAACAATGGACGGAAAAAGCAGTAAAGAAGATTGATCATTTAAAAGAAATAATTCTGAAATCTTTTCCATTAAGGTACTTCGTATAATACATCCATTGGTCCATATTCTGGCTATTTCCGAAAGATTTAATTCCCATTGATACGTAGCAGAAGCTTCCTGCATCAATTCAAAACCAATATGATGATTAATAATACTTGTAGCGATAAAAGCCTTTTCTAAATTATTGATAAAAGTTTTCTCATCTAAGTCGCATTGACTTTTATCTAATTTATAAATTTCTGAGGCTTCTACTCTTTTAGATTTGATTCCAGAAACATTACGAGCCATTACAGATTCTGAGATCGTTGGTAAAGAAACTCCCAGTTCTAAAGCTGCAACTGTGGACCATCCGCCAGTTCCTTTTTGCCCTGCTTTATCCAGAATCTTATCTATTAAAAAATCCTCATTTTCTTTTTTTAATAAAAGATCTGCCGTTATTTCGAGTAAATAGCTCTGCGCACCATTTTGAATCCAATTCTTAAATATATTGGAGATTTCAATAGGAGTTTTAGAAAGATAAAATCTTAATAAATGATAAGTCTCCGCTAAAAGTTGCATTTCGGCATACTCAATACCATTATGCACCATCTTTACAAAATGTCCAGATCCATCTGGTCCTATATACGTACAACAACTGCGATCGCTTTTATCTTTTGCAGCAATAGCTTCTAAAAACTTGCCAGATCTTTCATAGGCCACTTTAGCGCCTCCAGGCATGATAGAAGGTCCTTTTAACGCACCTTCTTCGCCTCCAGATATTCCAGTACCTAAGAAATGAATGTTACTTTGAATCAATTTTTCACTTCTTTCTAAGGTAGCCTTATAATGAGAATTTCCTCCATCTATGATACAGTCACCATTTGATAATAATGGAATTAATGCTTCTATTACTAAATCAATGGGTTTACCAGCATTGACCATTACCATGATCGTTCTAGGTTTTTCTATTGAGTTTACGAATTTTTCTAAATCATCAAAACCTAAAACGGTATCACTTTCGGATTGGTCTTCTACAAACCTCTTTGCTACATCTACTTCGATCCCGTCGACATGTCTATTATAAACAGAGATTCTAAAATTATTAGATAAAAGATTTTTAGCCAGGCTATTACCCATAACTCCCAACCCTATCAATCCTATTTCTGATTTTCTTGTATTCAACTTGGATTTAATTTCATTTATGATTTGATCAACACTTTTATCAATATTAATGGCAATGCCTCCTTTTGGCTTTTCCAGAGTTTCGAACTGCGAAATCAACATTTCTTTCTTGAAAAAGTGATTCTTTCTTGCCCCCAATCTATTCGTAATTAGCTCAAAACTTCCATCTAAAAAAATCCATTTTATATAATTTGGATCTACACCTTGCAAGGTACTTCTATAGGATTCTTTTAGAGCAGAACACGCCAATACGGCTCCTTCCTTTGTATTCCATTCAGAAATTGCATCTGCTAATTTTTGCAGCCAAGGCGCTCTATCTGTATCATTCAACGGGAAACCATCAGACATTTTTCGAATATTCTCCTTGGGATGAAAATCATCTGCATCATAAAACGGAATCCCTAAGTTTTCTGCTAAAGCTTTTCCAACTGTAGTTTTACCACTTCCGGAAACTCCAAATACAATATAGACTATAGCATTCTGCATAAAAGATAATTATTCTATGGTAAATTCTAAAACATTACTTTCATCTGAAGCATCCTTTGCTACCCAAAGTTTGAAATCACCAGGTTCCGTAATCCATGTTTTGTCAGGCCCATAAAAAGCTAGATCATCGGTAGAAAATGTAAAAGATACTTCTTTGGATTCTCCTGAGCCCAATGCTATTTTCTGAAACCTAAGTAGTTCTTTTACAGGTCTTGTGATACTACCTACCATATCACGGAAATATAGTTGTACAGTTTCTTTGGTGATTCTGTTTCCTTCGTTCTTTACGGTTACTTTTACCGTGATTGTATCTCCTATTTTTGGAGTATTATTAGAAATAGAAATATCAGAATAGGTAAAAAGATTATAACTCAATCCATATCCAAAAGGATATTCTGGTAAAAATCCAGCATCCAAATAATGAGAGGTATTTCCTAATGAGCTTTGCCAAGCACCGATAGGAATAGAATCCATTTGTACAAACTCATCGGGTATTACAGGTCTTCCTGTATTTTTATGATTGTAATGAATCGGTATTTGCCCTACTTCTTTTGGCCAGGTAACAGGTAATTTCCCTGAAGGAGAGACTACTCCTGTTATAATATTTTTTAAAGCTGGTCCTCCCATTGTTCCTGGGTGCCATGCCATAAGAATCGCATCTACTTTGTCTTTTACATTTTCTAAGGTTATTGGTCTTCCTGCCATTAATATTAATACAATTGGCTTTCCTGTTTTATGTAGCTCATGTATTAATGCTTCTTGTGCTCCTGGCAGATTGATTTTTGCTCTACTATGTGCTTCCCCAGATAGAATAGCTTCTTCTCCCGCGAAAAACAAGATCACATCAGATGATTTTGCTATAGAAACTGCCTTTTGAAAATTTTTGGTGGATCTATCTCTACTATACGATAATCCATTAGTATACGCTATTGTGTATTGATTATCATTTTCAAAAGCGTTTAAAGGAGTAATAGTATGCTCTTTTTCTCCGTCAAATGTCCATGTCCCCAACTGTTCATGAGGAGCATCCGCCAAAGGACCTATAATTGCAATTTTTTGTTTAGAACTTATGGGTAATACCTGATTATTGTTCTTTAACAATACAGTACTTTCTTCTGCTGCTTTTTGTGCAGATTCTAAATGCTTTTTAGCATATAAAACCGTATCATTTGGATCAAAATATGGATTATCAAACAATCCTAATCTAAATTTAATTCGAAGAATGTTTTTTACAATTACATCTAATTCTTTTTCAGAAAATTTCCCTTCATGTATTAACTCCTTAAGATGATCTTGATAAGCAGTACTGGTCATCTCCATATCTAGCATTGCATTTATTGCTTTTTCTGCTGCTTCTTTCTGATCTTTGGCAAATCCATGATTCACCATTTCTTTAATAGAGTTCCAATCACTTACTACAAAACCGTCGAATCCCCATTGTTCTCTTAAAATATCTTTTAAGACATAAGAATTTGCGGAAGCTGGGATTCCGTTGAGATCATTGAAGCTTGTCATAAAAGTGGCAGAACCAGCATCTACTGCAGATTTAAAAGGTTTTAAATAAACATTATGCAACAAATTATCATTGATATTGGCTGTATTATAGTCTCTTCCTCCTTCTGCAGCTCCATATCCAATAAAATGTTTGGCACAAGCTGCCATACTTGTCAGAGATGATAAATCATCTCCTTGAAACCCTTTTATATAAGCTTTTGCCATTTCACTTGTTAAATATGGATCTTCTCCGGCAGACTCTGCTATTCTACCCCATCTCGGATCTCTTGAAATATCTAACATAGGTGCAAAAGTCCATCTTATGCCATAAGTGCTAGCTTCCATGGCGGCAATTCTTGAACCTTCCTGAACCAGATTAGGATTAAACGAAGCCGCCTGCCCTAGCGGAACGGGGAAAATTGTTTTGAAACCATGAATTACATCTCGTGCAAAAATTAATGGTATCTTACTAGGGCTTTCTTCTACGGCTATTCGTTGTAATTCTTTTGCATCTTCTTTATTCATGATATTCAGAAAAGAACCTATTTGTCCTTTTCGAACGGCATCTTTTAAATCCTTTGGTAATTCTTTAACTCTACTGGATTTCCCTCTTTGCGCAGTTTGACCTATTTTCTCTCCCAGTGACATTTTAGATACAATACTGTCTATTTTAGCCTCAATCGGATCCTCTGTTTCACTATTTCCCTCTGTATTAGATACTTCAGAATTACAAGATGACAGCAAAAAGATCATGCTAAAAATCATCACTCGATAAACATAAATTTTCCTTGAAAAAATGAGCATAATGTACTTGTATTAGTGTAAAGAAATCTAAATCATTTCAGTAAGAATACTGTTAAGATTTGGTTGACGAATTTATAGATACTTTGTGATAAGAAAAAAGCAAAACAAACCAATTGATCCAATGTTAAGAAAGTATATAGAAGTATTATCCGCAATGAAATAGTGTCTTTTTTAATGAATTGATCAAAAAAGTATCGATTCATTATGTTTTTAGTTGTTTACAACTTTTTGATAATAATATCTGTTTAATGTTTTAGTAATAATGACTTAAAATGTTCAAGAACAGATAACAATATGCTCATAATCGGTTAATTATTTTTTAACCATTTCATAGTTTATTTGTAGTAGTAAGTCATTTTTATGAAAAAACGTACTGTAGACCTCGTTGTTATCTCTGACGTTCATCTAGGAACTTTTGGATGTCAGGCAAAAGAATTACTGAACTACCTAAATAGTATTAAACCTAAGGTATTAATTCTTAATGGAGACATTGTAGATATTTGGCAATTTAGAAAACGATACTTCCCGAAACCTCATCTAAAAATTTTAAAGAAAATTATCACCCTAGCTTCTAAAGGCACAGAAGTAGTATACATTACTGGCAACCATGATGAAATGTTGCGAAAATTTAGTGATACTACTATGGGTAACTTTAAATTGGTAGACAAATTAGTATTGGAACTAGATGGTAAGAAAGCTTGGTTTTTTCATGGAGACATTTTTGATGCTTCTATTCAAAATGCAAAATGGTTAGCAAAATTAGGAGGATGGGGATATGATATGCTAATATTATTAAACCAATGTATCAATTGGTTTTTGATACGCCTGGGAAAAGAAAAATTTTCTCTTTCCAAAAAAATAAAAAACAGCGTAAAAAAAGCGGTCAAGTATATCAATGATTTTGAAGAAGTAGCAGCAGAATTGGCTATCCAAAATAAATATTCATATGTAGTTTGTGGGCATATTCATCAACCTCAAATGAGAACCTATAAAGATAAGAACGGATCATGCCTATATTTAAATTCTGGAGATTGGATAGAAAATCTTACCTCACTTGAATACCACGATAAAGAATGGAAACTTGTTCATTACCAACAACTACAATTAGAGACCTATATCGAAGAATCAAATGAAGAGATTGATAATGTAGCAATTGATCTGGAAGGATTACAACCTTCATTTTTCTTGAATTCATTCCTTGAAAAAAAGTACTAACCATAATTATAGAATTTACACAATTTCTTAATTACATACTAAACTTAAAACTTATGAAAACTCTTAAAACCGCACTGCTATATTCAGTGCTAACTCTTTTTGTATCCTGTCACTACTTAGATGATTATTCTGGTGGTCCTATTTCTGTTCCTCCTCAATTAGTCTTGGAAGAAAATATACAATATGAATTGCCATTCGAAGTATTAACGACCACTCAAGAAGATGTAGAAATTAGGAATGGAGGTTATGGTTCTGCTGCAACGGCACATCCCAGAAGAAAGGGAGAATTTTATGCTATTACCGATAGAGGACCAAATACTGATTTTCTTGATGGAAAAAAGTTTCCAGTTTCAGACTACACTCCAAGAATTGGATTATTTTCTGTCACGAATGATGGTGAAATCGTTTTAAAAAAAGAAATTCTTCTAAAAGATCCTAATGGCAACCCAATTTCTGGAATTCCGAATCCTGAAGGTAAAGGTGCTACCGGTGAAATCCCTTATGACATTGATGGAAATCAATTACCTTTTGATGATTTTGGTTTAGATGCTGAAGGTTTAGTAGCACTACATGATGGCAGTTTTTGGGTATCTGATGAATATGGCCCTCATATCGTTCATTATTCTGCTAATGGAGTTGAATTAGAACGTATTTCTCCATACGGTATAAATGAAGGTAACGGCGGTAGAAAAATACCTGCTGTATTTGCAAAACGTAGACCTAATAGAGGAATGGAAGGATTAGGAATCACTCCTGATCAAAGAACATTAGCAGGGATTATGCAATCTACTATGTATAATCCAGAACGTATACAAACAGATCTTACTAGAATTTTACTATTTGATTTACGGACCGGAAAAACCAAACAATATTTATATAGACAAGAGAATACGAATTTATCAAATTCAGAAATCGTTGGATTATCGTCTACAGAATTTCTTGTTATCGAAAGAGATGGTAAATTTTCTGGTGAAGGACCTGTACAAAAACATTTGTATAAAATCGATATTTCTGGTGCTACAGATGTAAGTTCGGCAAATGATGAAGATGAATTTGGTTTATTACTTAATGGGAAAACACTAGAAGAATCTACCTGGTCCGAAATCGAGAATGCTGGAATTGTTCCTGTAACCAAAACATTGGTTGCTGATTTGGTTCAAAAGACTGGATATCCACATGATAAATTAGAAGGGATTTGGCTTATTGATAACCATACATTAGGCTGCATAAATGATGATGATTTTGCAGTTACAGATGAAGATGATAATGGTATCATAGAACAAAAAATCCTTCCTGGAGAAACTCCAACTATAGATGCCAGTTCTCTATACATGATTAAACTTGATACTCCTCTAAACAATTAATAAATTAAACCAACTATTTATATCAGAATTAAGTTTTTTATAGACTTAATTACAACCAATAAAGCGGAATTGAAATAATAAGTTTTCAATTCCGCTTTTCCTACTAATTAGTCTAAAAAATGATATTGTTCTTACGAATTAAGAACTAGTATCACCCGTGAAACTCCCATACAATTATTTCACTTTTTTTGCTGGCATTTTTCTACCTCCTTGATTCAAGGTTAAACTTTCTACTTTTCCTTCTTTATCTTTATTAAATGTAATTTCTGCTGGTACAACTTTTAGAAAAAATTTAGTTTCTGATTCTGCAAAAATTTCAAATGTAGGTTGTCCTGTTGCGGTAGCGAATATTGAATTTCCTTCTACCGTAATATCAATCAAGAAATTAGGTTGTAATTCATAGGTGCCGATATATGTTTTTAAAACATCTAAACCTACAGAAATTTCTTTTCTTCCCGCAGGAGGAGCTTTATCGATACCTTTACCTAATGCACTCTCATCTGATGTTTTAAAAATAGCTTGTCTTTTACCATCTTTAGTCATCGAAAAATTATAAGAAATGGTACCATCATCGAAAATAAAAGATCCGTCCTTCATTGGATAAATTTGAAATTCTTGTGTTGGTCCTCCTTCTCTAAGGCTAAATAGCTTACCATCTTTTAACTGAATATGACGTATAACACCTCCATCAAACTCATAAGCACCTACCCACTTTTTCAACTCTGTTTCCGGTAATGAAATAGCATCTTTTTTATCAGGTATAGGTTTTCCTATTACCGTAGCTGCAACTTTGGTAGTAATCTCTCCTACATTTTTGCAGTTACAATTGGTAAGCCCTATAACATATACATTTTCTCCTTCTAAAAAGATCCCATTTGTCGTATAACCAAAAATACCTCCACTATGCGCATATCCTTTAGCTCCTTGTATATTTGTTTTTCCCCAACCATATCCGTAATTAATATCATCTCCATTATTAAGTTTAGAACCATAAATCGCTTTTTCCAAACTCGTTCTTTTGATCAATGTATTAGCACTGATAGCATTTTGCCATTTTAATAGATCATCTACTGTGGACATTAAAGATCCAGCAGCATATGGTAAAGTTAAACTAAGATAATCTGCATTTAAATAAGAACCCTTGTCTTGTTTGTACCCTGAAGCTCTATTTTTTATTACTTGACTCATTTTACCGTAGTAAGAATCTTTCATACCAACTTTATCAAAAATGTTTTTCTCTATAAAATTTTCATAGGTATCTTTTGTAATTACCTCTATGATGTGTCCTAATAAAATATATCCAGAATTATTGTATCTAAACTCTTCTCCTGGATTAAAATCCATAGGTTCATTTTTAAACACATCGATCAATTCTGTTGGTGTCATATCTTGTCTGGTCAATTCCATAAAATTCGCCATTCCAGTATAACTTTTAATTCCTGAAGTATGATTTAATAGATGATGAATGGTTATTTTTTTTCCTTTGGTTGGATAATCAGGTATGTACTTTGTAATCTCATCTTCGATTTTTAGTTTCCCTTGCTCCTCTAGCATCAGAATAGCAACGGCAGTAAACTGCTTTGTAATAGAACCTATTTCGAATACATTTTCGGGTTCTAAGGGAACATCTAATTCTAGATTTGCTTTTCCAAAAGCTTTACGATATATAACTTTCCCATCTTTGGCTGCCAAAATAGAGATACCTGGTTCCTCTGCAGAATACATAGAAGAAACGATATCATCTAACTGCTTTTCTAAGTTCTGAGCATTAATGGAATATGTAAGTAGTAGACATAATCCCAAAGTTGATAGAATTTTAATTTTTCTGAATGATTTCATGTGATTGATATTTTGATTGATTATGGTTGTTTTAATATTGTTATATATATGACGCTTAAATAAATAATTAGTTACCGAAATATTTAAAAAAAAATCAACCCTAAAAGCAAGATGCCTTTAAGGTTGATCAAACTAACTAACCAGAATTAAACGATATTTTACAATTCTATTTCTACTTCAACTTTACAATCTTCGAATTCTACACATCCTCCCCACTTCTCACATGAAAATCCAAATAAACTTTCTCCTTCTTGTTTAGAAGTCGCACGACATTTTACTTTTATCTTGATCTTTAACTTTCTTGTTTCTAATAAACCATCTAATCTATCTCCATACTTAAATTGATCATTTATAGCCAATTTAGCTTCTAAAATATCCGTTTGATCAGAAACCAACTGTGCTGTATAAATACCATCTCCTTTCTCTGCGTCGAAGCCTTCTCCATCATCTACAAAACTTTTTCCATCAACATCATAAGAATCTAAAGCTTTGTAATCACTATCAAAACGTACCACTTCCACTGTTTCGATTTTTCTTTCTGCCAAAATAGAATCCGTGTTTATTAAGAATGCTACTGATTCTTCTAATAATTGTCTTTGCTCTCTTAATTCTTGTGCTTCTAATACAGCTGGATCAATAACTTCTTCATCCTTAGTACAACCAATAATTACAGTTATACTTAGAAATACTAACAAATTGTTTAAAATTAAATTTTTCGTTGTTTTAAGTTTTTAGGTTTTATACCTCTATATCAACAACAAAAAATATTGTTACCCTTTAAACACAAAAAAGTTTTTGTACTGTGCATTCAATAGCACATGTACAAAAACTTTTAACTAATTAAATTAGGATAAGAAGCTTATCCATTTATAAAGATCTTACTCCTCTTCTTCTCCAATAAAACCTGGAGCTGCAGGAACACTATCATCAATTTCTACTTCTTCTACCATTTGAATAGAATCTCTAAGTGCTTTAAATCTTTCTAATTGCTCTTCTTCTCCTGTAAAATATGGAAACACATCCATAATCGGAGATTCAGCAATTGCAGGAATTGTATAATCTCCCATTGTACCTTTCATAACACTATTGGTATTATCAAACGCTTCCTTTACATCATTGGCTTGTACTAATAAGTACATATTTGTTTTTCTTTCTTTACCACTTTCTTCGTCATAAGCAATCAAAGAAACTTTAGATTTAAACCAACGATCCGAATTTTCAAAAGGGTGTATTTCTGCAAAATTCGCAACCTTAATATTGGTGATAATGAATTCTTCACTTACATAGGCCGACATCTCTTCATTAATTCTTGTTTCTGCCTCAGTGTAGGATACCGCATCCACCAAATAAGGTTCTGTAGTAACCTTCTGTACACCAGAATCATTTATCTTTCTATACTTTACTTTACATTCATACCAAGTAGCACTCATATATTTCGTTTTTTTAGGATGCCAAATATATATCTTAAAAAAAGTTCTTTATATGATTTTTAGGATTAGATATTCACAATTTTAAAACATCCTGTCTATAAGTATTTTACAAGATAAATTTTAAACCAGTGCATTTCTTAAAATACTAATAGGATGTTTGGCTACTCGCTCTGTTCCGTCCTTGATTTGATGTCTACAACTCGTTCCAACCGCTGCAATTACAGTAGTTTCAGGAGCTTTTCGAATGGCGGGAAATAAGGTTTGTTCTCCAATCTGCATACTTACATCATAATGTTCTTTCTCATATCCAAATGATCCTGCCATACCACAACAACCTGACGGTATGATCGTTACTTTAAAATTTTTAGGAAGATTTAAGTATACAAACGTTGTTTGAATATTAGATAATGCTTTCTGATGACAATGACCATGAAGTTTTATTGTTTTTTCCTCTCTACTAAATTGATCTGAAGTTATATTTCCTAACTCAATTTCAGATTTCAGAAATTCATCAATTAGAAATACTTGTTTAGAAAGCTGTTTTGCCTCTTCCTTTTTATCTGCCAATTTTAAATATTCATCTCTAAAGGTTAATATAGCAGAAGGCTCTAATCCAATCAAAGGTGATTTTTCGGAAATTATGTTGCTAAAAATATCGATGTTTTCATTAGCCAGTTCCTTTGTCTGTTCTAACAATCCTTTAGAAATAAATGTTCTTCCACTTTCCTTATGATCAGTAATCAATACTTCGTATCCCAGACTGGTTAGTAATTCTATAGCATCAATTCCTATATCAGTATCTAAATGATTTGTAAATTCATCTAAAAAAAAGTAAACTGTTTTGATAGGGTTTTGAGGTTGCAAGGTGGCTAAATTCTCCTGACACCACTTTTTCAAAGATTTACGACTTAACTGCGGTAGTTCTCTTTTTTTGGCAACTCCTAGAGTCGATTTAAGAATTCCAGAAGTTAGTTTGTTCTTAAAAAAGAAATTTGTGACTCCAGGCGCAATTCTTCCCAAATCATTTAATCGGTTATTATATGCGAACAATTTTGTTCGTAAAGAAACACCGTTAGCCTTTTGATACTGATACTCAAACTCTGCTTTTAACGAAGCTACATCCACATTAGAAGGACATTCTGAAGAACATCCTTTACAGCTAATACATAAATCAAAGACTTCTTTCAACTCTTTTGTATCAAACTTATTAGCTTTTTTATTATTAGTTAATACCTCTCTTAATGCATTGGCTCTTCCTCGTGTAGTATCCTTTTCATTTTTGGTAGCTCTATAACTAGGACACATAGTACCACCTGCTTCTACGGATTTTCTACAGTCACCGCTTCCATTACATTTTTCTGCAGCACGAAGGATTCCTAAAGAATCCGTAAAATCCAATAAGGTATCTATTTCTGGTTCCTTTCTATCAATCTCATATCGCAACTGTTCATCCATAGGAAAAGCGTCCACAATTTTTCCTGGATTAAAAATATGATTAGGATCAAATACTTTCTTAATTCTCTTTAGTATTTCATAATTTTCTTTCCCTATCATAAAAGGAATATATCCAGCTCTAACGATTCCATCCCCATGTTCTCCACTCATAGATCCTTTATACTTTTTTACCAAGGTTGCTACATCATCTGTAATCTTTTTAAAAAGCACAACATCTGTCTTCTTTTTAAGATCTAAAATTGGTCGCAAATGCAGTTCTCCTGCTCCTGCATGTGCATAGTATACAGCTTGTTGATCATATTTCTTCATTAACTCTGTAAACTCCGCAATATAATTAGCTAAATCAGGTAAGGCAACAGCTGTATCTTCTATACAAGCAACTGCTTTTTTATCACCAACAATGTTTCCTAATAATCCCAATCCTGCTTTTCTTAATTCTAAAGCCTGATATATTTCATTTCCAGATAAAATGGGATTCGCATAGGATAATTTAGAAGCTTTAATGGTTTCTAGAAGTGCTGATTTTTGCTTTTCTAGGATATCTAAATCATTTGCTCTTAATTCCAAAAGTAAAATAGCTTCGGGATCATCTTCTATAAAGAATCGGTTTTTAAGCTGCTCTACATTATTCTTTGTACAATCCAAAATGGTTTTATCCATCATTTCGCAGGTAAATAATGGATGTTCCATTACCGGAGCTACTGCTAATAAACAGTCTTCTATCGAATGAAAGTGCGAAGCAATCATTAAAGATTCCTTCGGCGGTAATACATCTAATTGTAGGGTAATCTGTGTAGTAAAAGCTAATGTTCCCTCACTACCAGCCAACAAATCGCACATATTAAAATCCTTAAGACCTTCGGAAAAAACATTGGTTTTAATCAATTCATCAATTGCATACCCAGTATTACGCCTATGAATATCAGATTTTGGAAAATTTTCCTCTATATGTTTCTGCACCTCAGATGATGACAATTCTTTATATAATTCTTTATAAATAGTACCTTCTAAGGTGTTTTCTTTAGTTTTATGAAGAAACTCCTCTTTGGAGATATCGGAGAAAGTAACCTCGCTCCCATCGGATAATAATGTTTGCAGTTCTAATACCTTATCTCTCGTTACCCCATACTGAATAGAAGTAGTTCCGCTACTATTATTTCCAACCATCCCACCAATCATACAACGATTAGAAGTTGATGTATTTGGCCCAAAAAACAAACCATAAGGTTGTAAAAATCGATTGAGGTCATCTCTAATGACCCCTGGTTGTACAGTAACTGTCTTCTTTACTTCATCTACTGCTATTATTTCTGTAAAATACTTGGAAACGTCTACTACGATTCCGTCTCCCACACATTGACCTGCCAAAGAGGTTCCTGCAGTTCTTGGAATTAAACCACAGTTATTTTTATTGGCAAAAGCTATAATCTTTTTTAAATCACTTATGTTTTTTGGAAAAGCAACTGCGGTTGGAATTCTCCTGTATACAGAAGCATCTGTGGCATATAATGATTTCGTAAGCGTATCAAATGCTAAGTCTCCCTCTAATTGAGTTTTTAAGACATTTAGATCTTTTTCTGGTATCATATACTTTGTCCCTTTACTAATGAATCTAGTGTGATTTGTCTTTTAAAATTTGTATCAAAACAAATAAAACTATCGGTGCCTGCTACCCCATCGATTTGATGTACTTGCTCATACAAGATATTTCTAAGATGATGATTATCAAAAGCAAAGATCAAAATAAAAAGAGCATAATTACCAGAAACATAATTACATTCTAATATCTCCGGAATTTTAGCAAGATCATCCACTACGGATTTGGCATATCTAGCTTCTTTGAGTCGAATACCTACATATGACTTTGTTTTATAGCCAATTCGTTTTTCATCAATAACAAATTCAGCTTTATCAATAACCCCATTTTCTTTTAATTTTCTAATTCTTTGATGCACTAGAGAATTAGAAATTTTTAATTCTTCAGCAATTTGTGAAAATGGTTTCCTCGCATCTTTACGTATTTGCAATAAAATCTGCTGATCTATGTAATCAAAATGACTCATAAACAATTGAATTTTAAAAGATCTATACTTAAACAAAGAATCCTCTCTGCGAGCAAAATCAATTTGACATAAAAAAAATCAATAAACAGTTAAATAAGTTTATATCATCAATAATACTAGTCAAATGTAGTATTTTTACATCAAAAACAAACAGATAAAAATGAATTCTACACTTTTTTTCTCAGCACTATGGAAACAGTATGCTGATAAAACACCTTCTGCTCATAAAGTTAAATCATTATTAGAAAAAGAAAATGAAACTGTATATAATGATCATATTGCTATTAGAACTTTTGATGACCCCAGAACAAACATAGAGGTAATTGCCAAACCTTTTTTATCAATGGGATATACAGAAATGGGAGAGTATCATTTTGAAGCTAAAAAGCTTTATGCAAAACATTATGAAAACCTAGAAGATCCAGACGCTCCAAAGATTTTTATAAGTCAATTACTAACCGCTCATTTTTCTGAAGAACTACAATCGAACATAAAAAAGATTTTAGATGCTTGTGAGCAAACTGTTTTTGATAAAGACGATCTTATATTAAAAGGACGAGTTTGGGAAACACCTTCTTACGAAATATATCAATCTTTACAAGAAGAATCTGAATATGCCGCTTGGATGTATGTTAATGGATTTTGCTCTAACCATTTCACGGTAGATGTAAATAAGCTTAAAAACTTTGAAAATCTTCATCTTTTAAATGATTTTTTGAAAGACAATGGTTTTGCAATGAATACATCTGGTGGTGAAATCAAAGGTACTCCTGAACAGTTTTTAGAACAATCTAGTATTCTAGCGGATAAAATCGAAATGGAGTTTGTAGAAGGAATCAGAGAAATAACCTCTTGTTATTATGAGTTCGCATTTAGATATACACAAGATAATGGAAAATTATTTACTGGTTTTATTGCCAATTCTGCAGATAAAATATTTGAAAGTACTGATATGAAACTTCAAAAAGCATAATAAAATCAGGTATTTACGTTTGTACCCATATGAAATTAACAAAATCTTAGGTAATGTTGCTACATTAAAAATTGGCATCTAGCGTTATACTTAGGAAAATTAACAAAAAACAAATTCATAATGACGAAGCGTATATTAATCACATTCATTGTTGTAGTGGCTTCTATCTTATCAGCAAAAGCACAGGACATTCCAGAACATGCAATTGGTTTACGATTAAGCGAGAGTGATGGTTTTTGGGCTGAAGCCTCCTATCAAGCACGATTAAGTTCAGATACCAGAATCGAATTAGATCTTGGTGTACAAGGAAGAAATCGATACAATGCCTTAAAACTTACAGGAATGTATCATTGGGTATTTAACATCGATGGAGGTTTAAATTGGTATGTAGGTCCAGGAATCGGTGGTGGTCTTGTAGATTTTGATAATGATTTGGATAACCGAGATGATCTGGAACCTTTTGGTTTTGTTACCGGTGATGTTGGAATTGAATATCATTTTGATTTCCCGTTACAAATTTCACTTGATTTCAGACCTGAGATTTATTTCGATGATTATAATGATGATGATATCATATTTAATTTAGGACTGAGTGCACGGTATAAGTTCTAGAAAATAATACACTTAGAAAATGAATAACCCTTGGGCAATTATACCCAAGGGTTATTTTTTTATTTTAAAATGTTAACCTTTTAATTCTTAAGGATACAAAAGATAAATTTCAAAAAAACCTTATAATCATGAAAAAATTATTTTTTGTTGCATTCTTAATCCTAACTACCTTTTCTTCACACGCACAGGATATCCCGAAAAATGCTATCGGTATTCGATTATCAGAAGGTGTAGTTGGCGATGAAGGATTCGGTCCTGAAATCACTTATCAAAGACAATTATTTGGCGAGCACAATAGAATCGACTTAAATCTAAGCTGGAGAACAAATTCTTTTATCAATACCTACAGAGGAGGTGGATATTTTCACTGGAGTTATAATATCTGGGATAACCTAAACTGGTTTGCAGGTCCTGGAATTGGAGGCGGATATATAGACTTCAAAACTAGTTTTTTTGGTATAGGAATATCCAGTAATAGAGATAGTGAATTCTTTCCATATGTAGGTGCCGATTTTGGAGTAGATTATCGTTTCGATTTTCCTTTGCAAGTAGCTTTTAGTATACGTCCAACTTATGATATTCATAATATCGAAAATGCTGCAGGAGTAAATGACGTAGATAACTTTGGAGTAAATATTGGTATTGCCGCTCGATATACTTTTTAATAATAAAAGATCAATTGATTTGATTTTTGTTTAGTTGTAAAGCACTGTTGTCATGGACAACGGTGCTTTGTTATACAGTTGCTAACGCATTCTCATATAACTCCACATATATAGGAACGATATTATCAATATCAAACTTTAGCGCCTGCTGGAATGCACCTTCTTTAAACTTTACTAAAGTATCGTCATCTTTAAGAATACGAATAGCATTGGTAGACATTTCTTGTATATTACCCACATCACTTAAATAACCAGATACCCCATCTTTATTTACCTCGGGAATTCCACCAGCATTACTAGATATAACTGGCACTTTATTAACCATTGCTTCTAAAGCGGCTAATCCAAAGCTTTCTCTTTCTGAAGGAAGTAAAAACAAATCCGAAAAACACAAAATTTTATCTATCTCATTACTATTCCCTAAAAAGATAACTTTGTCCTTAATACCAAGATCCTTGCACTTCTTTTCAGCAGATTCACGTTCGGGACCGTCTCCTACCATTAATAATTTAGCAGGAATTTCTTTCTGAACATTATAGAATATATCTACAATATCCATTATTCTTTTAACGGGTCTAAAATTACTGATATGTGTTACTATTCTTTCTTCAGGTGTTGCCATTAATTCTCTTTGGCATTCGGTAAAATCAGCTTTACGAATGCTTGCATCGATAAAGTTAGGAACTACCTCAATCTTTTTCTTAATGTCAAAGAGTCTTAGAGTATCTTCTTTCAAACTAGCTGAAACAGAAGTTACTATATCACTATTATTAATACTAAAAGTTACCGCTGGTTTGTAAAAAGGATGATTCCCCACAAGTGTGATATCAGTACCATGAAGGGTAGTTACCATAGGAATATGTATTCCTTCTTCTTCTAAAATCTCTTTAGCCATGTAGCCTGCATACGCATGTGGAATTGCATAGTGTACATGTAATAATTCTATATTGTACTTTTTAACTGTATTAACCAGTTTACTGGAAAGTGCTAATTCATAAGGTTGATAATGAAAGAGCGGATATTCTGGAACAGTTACCTCATGAAAATGAATATTGGGATTTAATAATTCCAATCTAACTGGCTGCTTATAGGTAACAAAGTGTACTTGATGGTTTAACTTTGCAAGTGCAATTCCTAATTCAGTGGCAACTACTCCACTACCACCAAATGTTGGGTAACAAACAATAGCAATATTCATCTATGTATTCTATTTTTAAAGTAGGTTAGATGGAATTCGCCAATGATTGTAGAATCGAATTAGTGATCTATATTTATGGCGCATTTCACAAATACAATTTTCTTTACGTTGCACAATGTACAAGAAAATTAGTATTGCTTATTGTTAAAAGAGTTGTAAAATCTTATTCGATACGATTTAATATTAATTCTTCTGAACTTATTTTATTGACTTTAAACTTCTTCTCTTGATCAGTCTTATAATCAAAGACAATCAATAATTGCGTATCAGAATCATACTTCCAAACATCTTGATTTCTGAAGTCATTAGAAAAATACAGTCTGTTATCATTTCCGCATCGTCTTGGAAGGTTTTTTGAAGTAAAAATCTTAATTCTTCCTTTACCAGTGTATTTACCTATGAAAAAACTAACACCATGTCCTTTATAATTAATAATCTTATTTAACTTATTTAGATAAATATCTGGAAAATGTTCATTTGATTTTTTCATACTCCAATCACCCAAAAAATCATTAGTTGTTATTGGATTTTGTTGGGCTAAAGCGCTATTCGAAATATATAGAAAAAGTACTATGAAGAGTTTTTTTAGCATAATATAATCTGTTTATCAATAATCACCAAACAGTATGCCCAAATAAAGAATAAAAAAGCAGATCATAAGCCGGATTCTGTAACTCACCTAAATGAGATCCTTATCATTTATCTAGTTCTAAAATTACTTTTAGAATCCAACCGCCTACCCTCCAACATTGGGCGTGCAACCCTTAAGCGCTGGTATACATGGCGTTGCACCGCATAGAGTTTACCTGATTTCACTACAGCATTACCTGTACATTCTTTCTGCTGCACTTGTCCTCGTCTCTCGACGGACGGGCGTTACCCGCTATGCTGCACTATGGTGTCCGGACTTTCCTCCTTGTTCCAAACTAAGTTCGGCACACGGCGATAAGGTGATCTGCTTGCCGCAAATATACTATAAAATATGGCTTTTTAAAGTTCATACTCACCTATTAATAAACCCCTAATATCCAGCAAATAAAAAAGATTAATTTTCTTAAAATTCTCATAAAACAATGATTTTCCTTATATTTATTTACTTGTTATTTAAACCTTTATGACTCTCCCAAGTCTAAGAACATAAACTAACCTGTCTTATGAAAGTGAACTTGCTTTTTATATTAGCCTACGCTATATTTTTATTTTCCTGCAGTAGCGATAACAACACCTCCCAAAGTGAGGAGAATGAGGAACCAAACAAGCCCAATATACTTTTAATTATTGCAGATGATATGGGACTTGACGCTACTCCAGGTTACTCCATTGGAGACATAAAACCTACTACTCCTAATCTTCAAAACATGATCGATAATGGTATTCGATTTACCAATTTTTGGTCATATCCAGTATGTACACCGACTAGAGCTAGTATACTTACAGGAAAATATGGATTTAGAACTGGTGTTTTGAAAGTGGATGATGATTTATCTCCTTCTGAAACCTCCCTTCATCAGTATTTAACTAATCAATCTACTGGATATAATAGTGGTATCGTAGGAAAATGGCATCTTGGTACTGGAGCATCAGAACCTGGTAATTTTGGAATTTCATATTACGCTGGATTATTATCTGGAGGAGTTAGAAGTTATGAAGATTGGAGTCTAAATGAAAATGGAGTAAATACAACCTCCACAGAATATGTTACTACCAAGCTAACAGATCTTGCTATAAATTGGATTAATGATCAAGAATCTCCTTGGTTCTTGTGGTTAGCATATAATGCACCACATACTCCTTTTCACCTTCCTCCATCGGACTTGCACTCTCAAGGTGATCTTCCTAATGATGAAGCAACTATTGATGCCAACCCTTTGCCATATTACCTAGCTTCAATTGAGGCTATAGATGCCGAAATTGGAAGGCTACTCAACTCTCTATCAGAAACAGAAAGAGATAATACTATAATTATTTTTATTGGAGATAATGGATCTCCTAGTAAAGTAGCACAAGAATATAATAGAAGAAGAGTAAAAGGTTCATTATATCAAGGAGGTATTAATGTTCCAATGATTATTTCAGGAAAAAATGTAACTAGAACAAATTCGATAGATGAATCACTTTTGGGTACAACAGATTTATTTGCAACTATAGCTAATCTCGCAGGAGTAAATAGTTCTTCTATCCATGACAGTAAAAGCTTTTCTTCACTATTAACTACCCCTTCAACTAATTCAATTCGAGAGTATGTGTATTCTGAAGTAGGCAATGATACCAATGATGATGAATACACCATAAGAAATGCCTCTCACAAGTACATCCTATTTGCAGATGGTAGTGAAGCTTTATACCATTTAAAAAACGATGCTTTGGAAAACACTAATTTATTAAATGACAACCAGCTACCACTTTCGACAGAAGACGAAGCACAATTAAATTTATTAAAAGAAGCAATTATAAACATAAAACAATAAAATAACACCCTATGAAAAATAACATACCCTTTTTCTTCCTTATCGTTCTCCTACTGTTCTTAAGCTGTTCATCTGACGATAGTAATAATACAAATAATGATAACACAGATAATCCTCCTGTAAACTCAAGTGCTGATATATCTTCTATCGTATCAATGTTTGATAATATAGATGGAGTATCCTATGTCATCGAAGACGATTTTATAGAATTTACCACTAATGGTTTACCCAATCATACGAGCCCATATTGGGGTGAAAGTCATCCTATGTACGAAGCGTATAATGGAACAAACCCTGATTTTAATTTAAATCCGAACTTGATAAGTTCTCAAAATATTGTGTTCAGAATACCCAGAAGACCCGAAGAAGCAGAAGTAAAAGAAGCTACAAGATTGGGACCGATAGGAATTTCTGTTAATGGAGTTGTTTTTTTCAATCAATATGCGGGACCAGATAATCAACCTTTAACAGATGAGATCAATTCCTTTGATCAATTCGCAGGTCACCCAACTGGAGGCAGCCTTTATCATTATCATATTGAACCTTTATTTTTAACCAATACCTTAGGAAGATCATCTTTTTTAGGATTATTAGCGGACGGATTCCCTGTATATGGACCAGAGGAAAATAACGTGATGGTTACTAGTGATGATTTAGATGAATATCACGGACATACACATACTACCACAGATTTTCCAGACGGAATATATCATTATCATATTACCTTAGATGACCCATATATTAATGGAAATGGATATTTTGGAACTCCTGGAAATATTAGTCAGTAGATGAATAAATTCCTTTTTTGTTTAGTATTATTTATATCATTTGGCTGTAGTAAGGAGATGAAATCTGATCTCGATGTAATCTATAATTCTAGAGATTTTTTATTACAAAATGGTGTTTTACAATATAAGGGCACTCCTTTTTCAGGAATTATAACTTCATCGGATTCTGTCTATAAAATCACAACTAAGATTTCTTATTTAGCAGGTAAAAAACATGGAGAAGAAATAAAAACATATGACAATACTACACTAGCAGAAAAGAGATTTTATCAGCATGGAAAGAAAACGGATACTCATAAAGGATGGTGGAAAAACGGTCAATTAAAATTTCAATATGAATTTAACAATCAAGGTGAATATCATGGTAAAGTAACTGAATGGTATCAAAACGGCCAGCAGTCTAAAGTATTTCACTTTATAAATGGTAAAGAAGATGGTTCCCAGAAAATGTGGTCATCCAATGGAAAAATCAGAGCAAACTACGTTGCCAAAAATGGAGAGCGTTATGGACTTATAGGATTAAAAAAATGTTATACCGTTAGTACCAATGATGAAACCTACAAATAAGTTATTTTTTACCATTATTTTAGTTGTTTTAACGGTATTTTCCTGTAATACAGATAGTGAAAAACAAAGCCTCCCTTTTTTTAATTCCGCTGTATTTACTCCAGAGTGGATTGCTGTTGGATCACCTGAATATACTAGAATTCATAAAATTGCTCCTTTTAAACTGACAAATCAGGATGGAGATATAATTACCAACGAAACCTATAATGGAAAGATATATGTTGCAGATTTCTTTTTTGCTACTTGTCCTGGAATATGCCCCAAATTAGAAAAGAACATGTCAGTGTTACAAGAGAAATATTTGCATGACGATTCCATTAAATTATTATCTCATACAGTGATGCCCACAAGAGATTCTGTCGAAGTTCTGAAAGATTATGCTATTAAAAATGATATTGTATCTGGTAAATGGAATTTAGTTACTGGAGATAAAGAAATGATTTATGATTTAGCTAGAACCTCCTATTTCGCAGACGAAGATTTTGTAAAAACCAAGGACGAAAACGCATTCATTCATACTGAGAACTTTATTTTGGTAGATCCAAAAGGAAGAATAAGAGGTGTTTATAATGGAACGATCTCCTTAGAAATAAAAAGACTAATAAGACATATCGAAATGCTTAAAAAGGAAAGCGATCTATAGATATTTTAAGAATGATAAAACTCATTTGGATGTTACAAACTCGACGTTGTTAATAACTACCGAGTAAAAAAAAGTATCTTCAATATCCTATTTCCAATCTATTTTTAACTTTGTAGCGATGGAACATTTTATAGTATCAGCTCGTAAATACAGACCCCAAACGTTTAAGGATGTTGTGGGTCAACAAGCTATTACCAATACCTTGCTGAATGCTATAGAAAATAATCATCTTGCACAAGCTTTATTGTTTACAGGACCTAGAGGTGTTGGTAAAACTTCATGTGCCAGAATATTAGCGAAAACTATCAATCAACAGGGACATGAAAACCCTGATGAAGATTTCGCTTTTAATATTTTTGAGCTAGATGCTGCATCCAATAACTCAGTGGATGATATTCGTAATCTCATCGATCAAGTTAGAATACCTCCTCAGGTAGGAACTTATAAAGTTTATATTATCGATGAGGTTCATATGCTTTCTCAGGCTGCTTTTAATGCTTTTCTTAAGACGTTAGAAGAACCTCCTAAGCATGCTATTTTTATATTAGCTACCACCGAAAAGCATAAAATCATTCCTACCATCCTTTCCAGGTGTCAAATTTTTGATTTTAAAAGAATTACGGTTACTGATGCAAAGCTACATTTGATGCAGGTTGCGGAACAAGAAGGTATTGTAGCCGATGAAGATGCATTGCAAATTATAGCGCAAAAAGCAGATGGTGCTATGCGAGATGCACTATCTATATTTGATCGAGTTGTTAGTTTTAGTGGTAAAAACCTAACTCGCCAAGCGGTTACTGAGAACCTGAATGTTTTAGATTATGAAACATATTTTAGAACTACAGATCTAATTTTAGAAAATAATATTCCACAGTTATTACTAGAATTTAATGAAATTCTATCCAAAGGTTTTGATGGACATCATTTTATTGCGGGACTAGCTTCGCACTTTAGAGATCTCTTAGTTTGTAAAAATCAAGCAACTATTAATTTGTTAGAAGTTGGAGAGCAAACCAAGGCTAAATATCTAGAGCAATCACAGAAGTCTCCTCACCCATTTCTTATTAGAGGGATTGAACTGGCAAATGATTGTGATCTGAAATATAAAACGAGTCGAAATCAACGATTACTCGTTGAACTTTGCCTAATGCAACTTGCCTCTGTACTTACTAAAGACGGAGAAAAAAAAAATGACCAACCTTACATAATCCCTCCTAGTTATTTTAAGGAAAAAGGCATTCAACCTGTAAAAATCTCACAGGAACAAAAACAAAAAGCAGATGATAAGCAATCTTTAACTAATGTAGATCATACTCCTGCTCCAACAATTACAAAGGAAGTAGCCGAAATACCTATTGCTAATACTTCAAATAACACTACAACGGACAATGCGGTTGCAGAACCAAAAGAAGTTACTAGTCATACTACATCCCAAAGTAAACCTCTAGTAAAACCAAGACAAAGAGGAACTTCTGGTTTATCTCTAAGCAGTATAAAGAAGAAAAAGGAACACGAAGAGAAAAAAGTAGATACCATTGTTGATCCTAAAAATCTACCTAGCGACGATTTTACAGAAGCTCAAATGCAAAAATGTTGGGAAGAATACGGTAAAATGCAAGATAAAAAAGGAGAGCGTATCATTGGATCTATGTTTGCGATGAATATACCCACATTGAATGACGGTAAGATTTATTTAGAACTACCAAACCATTCCATGAAAGCCGATATGGAAAGTGCGCTACCTGGATTGTTTCAGTTTCTATATAAAAAACTAAATAATTATAGTATTGCTCTTGATATCCATGTAAACGAAGAAGCTTCAAAAAAATATGCTTTCACTCCACAGGATAAATATGCCAAACTTCGAGAAAAGAATCCTCTTATCGATAAATTAAGATCTGATTTTGATTTAGATATCTAAAATATCCCTTTTCAAATTTATATTCGTAATTAAAAAATTGGGTATCTTTAATACACTAACCTAAATAATTTTAATTATGAAAAAACATCTTTTATTCCTTTTGGTAATTCCATTCTTTATGGTGGCCTGCACTGACAAAAAAGCTCAGGAAGAAGAAGCAAAAAAAACAGAAGAATTAAATAATGAAATTGAAGCTGTAGCTACTGAAATTGATAAAGATTTTGAATCTTTAGAAAAAGAAGCAGAAGAATTAGAAAATGCTTTAAACGAATTAGATAACCTATAAAAAAACACAATGAAATTTTCAAAATATATATTTATCGCATTATTAGTTGGATGCATCGGAATTACCAATGCTCAAAAAGCTGAAAAACCTGCTAAAGACCTGAAAGAAAAGAAAATGCAGAAGAAAGAGGAAATGAAAGAAAAGCGCAAAGAGATGAAGGAGAAACGGAAGGAGATGAAAGAAGAAATGAAGGAGAAAAAGCAAGAAATTAAAGAGGCTAAAAAAGAACTGAAAGAAGGTAGAAAAGAAATTTTAGGCGAGCATCGCGAAAAAATGAAGGGAATGACAGCTGAAGAAAAAAAAGCATATTTAGCAGAACACCCTGAGCTTAAAGAAAAAATGGATGCTTATAAAGAAGCGACTAAAGAACAAAGAAAAGAATTAAAAGAGAAACGTGCTTCGTTTAAGAATGAAAAAGCCAATGCGGTACAAACAAGAATTGAAAACAAGAAAGATCGTTTATCTAATCTTGAAGATCGCAAAGTAAAAGGTGTGGATAAAATTCAAAAAACAAAAGATCGTTTGCTTGCTAAAAAAGAAGCGGGAGAGATTACAGAAGAAGAATATACTGCTAAAATGGAAAAAGTAGCAAAAGCCGAAGAACGATTAAAAAAGTATGAAGAGAAAATGGAAAAAGTTAAATCTGGTATCACAAAAGGAGAAGAAAAACTTGTAAAGCTTACTTCAGAAAAAGAAAAGAATTAATACTTTTTAAAACAATCAAAAGCCTGAATGAATAATATTCAGGCTTTTAATTACTTCTCTATTTTAAAGCAGTATCTTGGTCCTCTAGAAAGAATTGTACAGTTAAAAAGAAATAACATGCTTGGATTAAAGCTTCCTACAGATCCACGATGGGTAAATATCGTGGAAAAGAATATTGAAGAAATACTCACTGATCACGCTTATTGTGAGCAAAAAGCAACATCTACTGCAATATCTCTTATCGTTAGTTTTCCTGAATATACAGAACTAGTTCAGGAAATGACTAAATTGGTAAAAGAAGAAATTAGCCATTTTAAAATGGTTCATGATAAAATTATTGCTAGAGGATGGACTTTAGGTAGAGATAGAAAAGATGATTATGTAATACAGTTGGTTACTTTTTTTCCAAAAGGAGGCAGCAGAACCACTCAATTAGTACACCGATTGCTATATGCAGCGCTTATAGAAGCAAGAAGTTGTGAACGCTTTAAACTCTTATCCGAAGAATTAGAAGATCAAGAACTCGCAAAGTTTTATAGAGATCTTATGGTAAGTGAAGCAAATCACTATACTATGTTTCTAAATTTTGCTCGACAATATGGTGATCGTAAGGAAGTGGATCAAAAATGGCAGGATTTATTAGAATTCGAAGCAGAGATCATGCAATCTTTAAGCAAAAAAGAAACTATTCACGGATAAAGATAATTTACTTAAATACACAGAAATAACAATATTTCTGTGTATTTAATTCAACCCTTATTATTATAAAGGAATAAAAGCGGATACCTTATAGAACTCATCTGATGTTCCTGCATCTGTATTTAATGTTGCTCCCGCAGATATCCTAAAAGCAATTCCTTTATCGAATTTCAGTTTAATAGAACCTCCTAACCATTGATAAACCAACAAAGGATCTCCATCTTCTTGTCTTGTGATACCGAACGACTCGTAGAAAGCTCCCAAAACAACTCGCTTACTTACATTAATTCCTGGTGCCATCCAATTCAATAAATAATCTTTGGTGATGATGTCATCATCTTCGCGAATAGATTTATAATAAGCTATATACCCCTCGAAATCCAGAAACCTTTTTTGGTAATTCACATAGATACTTGGCACAACACCTTCTGCAATCTTAGTTCCTGTACTATTAGAAGAGAACTTTCCGCTAGTAATTCCGAAAGAAGGATTAATATATAATGATTTATCAAATAGTTTGAAACCCAATCCTACAGATGTTTCTAACAATAAATCACTTCCTGATTCTAAGTTCCCAAACGCAGGATTTGTCCAAAAAATAGTGTAAAATGTAATATCATAATTTTTACTAGTTTCAAAATTCCCGAAGAAAATTGGATAAAATCCAGCAACACTATTATGAATAATTTTTGTTGCGAAAGTTGTTTTATTTTCACTCTCTAATTCTTGAGCTTGTAATATATGAGTAGCAAATAGCAGTACTAAAAACTTTAGTATAAGGTTTTTCATGATTAATGTGTATTTTGATTATAAAAATTGATTAATTAGAACAGCGATTTCTTCATGCTGTTCTTCTAAGTGTAGATGATGTCCTCCTGGCAACCAATGCAACTGTTTCTTTTTGAATCTTTGAAGTCTTTTATGAAACAATCCTTCGGCGAAGAGTCCTTGTTCTCCCAGTAATATTAATACTTCGGAGCTAATTTTGTCAATAAACAGCTGTGCTTGATGCTCTGTCATTTTATAGATTTCCGGTAAGGCTATACGAGCATCATATCGCCACCGATATCCATTAGATATTTTTTGCAAGGAGCGTTCTATCAAAGAAGCAGAAGATCGATATGAGATATTTCCAAAATTACTCTTCATCCTATCTTTAATAGCTTCTTCTTTTGTAGCAAATTGTGGAACATCAATTGAAGAAAACCCATACAATTTGGTTTTCTTAGCCATCTTTCGTTGTTTAATAGATTTTCTAAAATTGTCTACTACATTACTATCTTCCAAAACAAATGGGGCTCCAAGACCATCAACAAATATTAGTTTATCTACAAGCTCAGGCATCGCTCCAGCCATAATACTAGCGATACCTGTACCCATGGAATGAGCAAGAATTGAAATCTTTTTCAGTCCTAAAATATCGATGACACCAAGTAAGTCTTTTGCATAATCCCACAAGAAATATGAGCTATTTTCAGGTCTATGATCTGATAAGCCATGTCCAGCAATGTCAATGGCAATAAAATATTTATCCTTTGAAATTAATGGCGCGATACTATCAAAAGTATTCGCATTATCTAACCAACCATGAATTCCTAAAATCGGAGGGTTATTAGAATTACCCCAAGCTTTAGCTTTTAGCGCTAACCCTCCTAAGTCAAATGTTAATTCCATAATTAAATCACCGAAGAATTAATATGCTCTTCTTTTAAAAGCTGCAATGCTCTATTTTTTAATTCGATTACATTGAATTTGCCATTTGGTGTTTTAGGTATCGATTTAATAATTTTGAGATACTCTGGAACCTTATAAATCTCTAGGTCTTCTTTACATTGAATTAAGATATCATTTTCAGAAACAGGAGAACTTTCTTCCAACACGACAAAAGCAAAAAGTGCTTCTCCATAATCTTCATGAGGAACTCCAGTTACTACAGCCGAATGAACAGCTGAGATTGTATTTAGATAATCTTCAACTTCTTTTGGACTCACTTTAATCCCTCTAGAGTTGATCATGTGATCCATTCTGCCCTTAAAATAGAGGTATCCGTTCTCATCAATACAACAATAATCTCCAGTGTATAATATTCTTTCGCCAGGATATATTCCTGGTTTTAGTTTTTCTGATGTTTTCTCTGGTTTTTTCCAATAACCTTGCATTACGGTTGCTCCTCTTATTACCAATTGCCCTACGGTATTTGGTGTAAGAATTCTATTCCCTTTTTCATCTACAACCCATAACTCAGTATTAGGAATTGCAATTCCTACACTATTTGGTTTTGTATCAATCTCTTTAGGAGGCAAATACGTGCATCTTTTGCACTCGGTAAGTCCATACATAGAGAATATATCTGCCTTGATAAATAGTTTTTTGATCATCTGAATATTACTAGGCAACAACGCTGCTCCTGTATTTGTTACTGTTCTAACACTCGAAAGATCAAAGTTGTATTTCTTACTTTGTTCGTGTAATAGCATAATCATAGTAGGAACTGCAGGCAAAATAGTAGCCTTTTCTTTTTCTATAGTTTTTAATAAAAATATAGGCCAAGAAGATTCTTTCTCTAAAAGCAAGGTTGCTCCTTTAGAAATACACATGATCATCTGATATAGACCGTAATCAAAAGATAATGGTAGTGCACATAACACTTTGTCATGTTTTTGATAATTAAGATAACTATTTAAAGAATTTGTAGCGGCGATCATATTTTCATGTGATAGCATTACACCTTTAGGTTCTCCTGTAGAACCAGAAGTATATATAATGGCCGCTAGATCGATACTTATTAAACCTGAAGGCTTTAATGTCGAATGATGACTCTTTAACGTATCGGAATAATCCACGAACAAATCTTCTTTGAGTTGATCATCTCTATCCGCTACGATAACTTTTGTAAGTTTAGATTTCGCTATGATATTTTTGTGCAATAAAATGGTGTCTTTTGCTGAAATAAAAACTATAGCACCAGAATTATCAAGAATATATTCTAACTTGTTTGATTTCAATTCTGTTCCGACTGGAATAACAATAGCTCCAACTTTAAGAACTGCCCAGAATGAAATAACCGCTTCGATCGTATTTCCTAACTGTAGTACGATTCTATCTCCCCTTTTTACCCCAACACTTTGAAGATAAATTGCTAATGAATCTGATTGATGTTCTACATCAGAAAAAGTATATATGTTTTTCCCGACAACTACAGCTGCCTTGTTAGGAAACAGACGTACTGATTCTTCCAAGAAATTTTGCATTTTTGGTATCATTGTTTTGTAAGATTTGTGATGTTATATAAAGAAAGAAGATTAATCAAGGCTTCTAATATCTAATCATACTAAAAGCCTTAATTGTTCTTTATATATAAATAATTAATAATATAAGATAGTCTATGAAAAGGCGTTAATTGTATCTTCTTTTAAATAGCAGACACAGGTATTTTCATTTCATTCAATACATATTCAAATATTGATTTTAGCGTATTAAAATGCTTGGCTTCTATGGTATCTGCATTCACTTCAAACCCCTGAATATTATCTTCTAAAAAAGTCAGAAAAAACATAGATGACAATGAGTCTATACCTAGATCATTTTTAAGATGAGCATCCATAACAATTTGATCTTTTGTAATATTAGGTATACTATCTATAAGTCCATTTTTTATAGTATCTAAAATTATGTCTGTATTCATTTTTAGCTAGTTTAAAATTAATTCATCGTGATGCTGAACATCCACCATTATTTGTTTACTCATAATATCCGAAGTAGTATCGCTTTCTCTAATCAAATATGATTTATCTTGATACATGAGTACTTCTGAGGGAAAACCATGACTATGAAAAAGTCCTGGAGAAGAACTTGGGCCATATGCCCCAGAAAATGCTACCAAAAGAACATCTGAAACTTTTGCCTCTTTTAATTCCATATTTCTACCAATGATATCATCTGGGCTACACAAAGGTCCTGATACTTGATATACCTTATTTGTACTGTCCTTTGACGCTGAAATATTTTGCATTGGAAAATTTCTTTTCACGACACGTCCGGAACCTGCTGCTGCAGAATGGCAGTTCGTACCACCATCCGTAACTAAAAATGTTTTTCCATGATTTACTTTTATATTATTTACAGTAACAGCCAGATAGCCCGCTGTTCCCGCTATAAATCTTCCAGATTCCATAATAATGCGTGTATCTGGATATTTTTGATTGAATTTAGAAAATAACGGAACCATTAATGCCTTAAATTCTTCTATATCTAGTTCCTTCTGGTTATTAAAATACGGAACACCCATTCCTCCACCCACGTCAACCATAGTAAATTTGCAGTTATACATCTGCACAATTTTATCATATAATCCTAGGATGTATTTTGTGTTTTCGTATACTGAAGAAGCTTCTAAAATATTAGTTCCATTATACACGTGAATTCCTTTCAAATTTACATTTGGAGTGTTCAAATACTCTCGAAAGTTTTGTATGGCATGTTGTTCTTCAATTCCGAAGTGTGTAGGTCTTCCTCCCATTTTCCATGGTGATCCTTCGGCAGAAAAGTCTGGATTTATCCGAATAGCTACATTAGCTACTACTCCTAAATCTTTTGCAAAATTTGAAACCCTTTCCAATTCGATTTCAGATTCTACAACAATAGCAAATATATTTAATGATATTGCTCTTTTAAGCTCATAGTCTTTCTTACAAGGGCCTAAATAGATAATATCTTCTGGCGTAACACCTGCTTTTAGTGCTATTTCCATTTCGGTAATCGAGCACACCTCAGTACATGCTCCGTTATTTCTTAATAATCGAACAAGTGAAACATTCGGATTTACTTTTAATGCATAAAATACATCTACAAAGTTTGGTAACGCATTTATGAGATTTTTATAATTTTTCACTAATTGATCTCCATCATAAATATAAGATGGAGTACCATATTCTTTGGCAATAGATGTTATTGCTGAATTATTTATTTTCATGTGTGTGTGTTTATTGCTAGAATAGAAAATTCTTCTACTTTAATGAGCCCTATCGTTTTTAAGCGATTCTATTCTAAACAATTAAAGTTATGCAAGACTCTAGTAGAAATCGTATTAGTCTAGTCCTGCTCTAGTATTAGTTTGATATTATGAATTACAATTACTTCTATACAAAGCTTTGTAATTACAAATAGATTTAAGAAAATGACTATTTATCGGAATTAAACATATCATATTCTATAAGCCATTCTCCTTTTTCTTTTTTCCATAGAATTACATAAGACCCTTCGAATATGGGTTTATTTTCTGTATCTACATATCCTAACATATGACATCGTTGAAAAGCAACATCCATTCCTCCGAAAAACTGTAACTCATCCTGAAAAAATTCTACTTTATCTACAGATTTAACGCTTGTTGCAAATTCTTTTTCTATTTGTGATCTTCCAATTCTTGGTTTTACTCCTGGTTTCATAAATACAGCTCCAGAAGTAGTGTATTCTTCAGAGATACCTTTTGGATCTTTATTTCTCCACTTTGTTTCGAATCGTCGATCTGCGATATCAATAAGTTTTGCTTCTTTTAAAAGGTCCTTTTTGGTTACTGTTTCATCTCCAAAATAGCTTACTACAGATTCTTTGTATTCGATCTTAACTACTTCAGATATATCATTTTTTGCAAATGAATAGATTACTGTAGTCAATACTCCAAGTAGCATGAGAATAAATCCCCGTTTTAAATGAATTGAGTTCATGATTTTAAATGGTTTTAAGAGTTATTAATTGTGTTTTTATACAACTCGAAATTAGTATAGGGTCTGCTACTTTGGTATAAATTTTCTAACACTAATTCTACTTTATTTTAATTATGAATCCCTTAGAACGACATATTAACCTCAAAAGAAATATGTATTAATCACAATTAAATTCATTTTACGGTGTTAATATGACATAATTTTAACATTTGTTTAATTAAATAACCAACTTAATTCAATGTCACTTACATCATTAAACGCTTTGATCCCAAAGGATCAAAAACAATCTAATCATTATTGCAAGAAAGAAATCATTGTTCAGGGAACCTGTTTCTACAAAAAAATATTCCATGTAAAAAATGGGATTGTAAAAATCAGCAGCATCACTAAAAATGGAGAAGAAACTATCCCTTTATTACTAACTTCTGGTCAATATTTTGGTGCTAAACCTATGATTGATAGCTTTCCTTTTTATTATATCTGTGAAGCACAAAAGAACAATACAGAAATACAAGAGTTTGATATTATGATTTTACAAAATCTATTACATGATAAAATATCAGAGAATATTGGTTTTTTGAAAATCTTAGGAGATCAATACATAGAACTAGAAAGAAGAATTAAAACGCTGTATCTAAGAAATACGGAACAAAGAATTCTTAATGTATTGATGGAGTTTAAAGATAAGTTTGATCATAAATTAGATCATCAGGAGAATATTATTATTAATATGCCTTTAAATCAAGAAGAAATGTCTAATTACTTAAGAGTAACACGAGTAACCATTAATAAAATCATGAATAAACTAAAAAGTAAACTACTCATTAAATCGGATCAAAATACATTAACGCTGACCAAAAAATTCTTTGAGTATTACGGAACATTTTAATATTAATAAAAAAGCTCACCATGTAATTGGTGAGCTTCAAAATATTTTATTGGAAAGAGCTTATTTTATAACCTGTAACCTACTGATAATTGAATATTGCGACTCGTACCGTCTATATTTAGTCCAGCATCTTCGTCAAAAACATTTGCCAATCCTAAAGCATACCTAAGATCAACAAAAAAATTATCCGTGATATTAGCACCAACACCAATCACTCCAGCAAAATCAAAGGTGCCAAAATCTGTAGTGTCTGCTTGGTTATCTTCCCACTCCCATATTTTAATACCAGCTTGTGGTCCCAATTGAACATTAAAAACATCTGTTATGTTGTATTTTAATAAAATAGGTAGTTGTAAATAATTTACTCTAAGATCTCTATCTTTATTACCTTGTCCAGAATATTGAAGCTCTGGTTGTATTCTTAATTTGTTGGTTAACCTATAATCTGCAAGAAAACCAACTACTACTCCGATTCTACTTTGATCCAAATCACCAGTAATATTATCAGAACTTATAGAACTTAGATTAGCTCCAATTCTAATTCCATACTTCGATTCTTGGGCATTTATCGTAATACAAGTAATTAATAATACAAAAATTAAAAGTATTTTTTTATTCATAGCATAAGTATTTATTAATATTTGGTATATGTACAATTTATAACAAAAAAAGCAATTTTTAAATTAATGATGTTTTTTAATATAAAAAATAAGGCATAAAAATAGATAAAATACCAATAAACTTGTTGTTCTACACTTTATTTACCCTCTAATTTTTCACTATAAAGATATTTAATAATACCGTCAGAAAGCCCAATTTTAGGCACATATATTTCTTGAGCACCACTCCATTTCATTGCGGACAAATAAATTCTAGTTGCCGGAAGAATCACATCCGCTCTATCTTGATTAAGATTCAATTGCCAGATTCTTTCTTCATAAGACAATGACTTTAATAAATCATAATATGAACTTAAATACAAAAAGGAAAGGGGTTTTCCATTACTTTTTCCACTATTCTTAAAAATATTATTAATATTTCCTCCAGAACCTATAAGGGATAGCCGAGTGTATCCAGCAGTGATCTTTTTAATCCAATTCTCAACTTCGCTCCAAGTATCCTCAGAAACTACATTATTAAGTAATCTAACAGTTCCTAATTTAAAAGACCTGGAATCAATAGTCTTACCATTATGGTATAATGTAAATTCTGTACTTCCTCCTCCTACATCTACATAAAGATAGGTTGCATCAGAATTTACTAAATCATGGAGATCCGTCATAGCAATTATCGCAGCTTCATTAGAGCCATCGATAATATCAATATGGATTCCTGTATTTTCCTTAATAAGATCTACGACTTCTTTACCATTATTAGCTTCTCGCATGGCTGAAGTAGCACAAGCCTTATAACGCACAACTTTATGAGTTTTCATTAAAAGCTGATACGCTTGCATAGCATCTAACATCCTTCCAATATTTTCTTCCGAAATTTTTCCATTTAAAAAAACATCAGCTCCTAATCGAATAGGAACTCTTACAAGGCTAGTTTTTTTAAATCGTGTCTTTTTTCCTTCTTCTTCGTGGACACTACTAATCAACAATCTCACCGCATTAGAACCAATATCAATGGCTCCATATTTTTCTATAGTCAACAAAATATTTAATTTCCTAATTTTTTTAAATAATAGTCATAAGTGGCAATTTGGGATCTTACCTTTTCTTTATCATTTCGAATATACCTATTATCTTGATTTTCTGAAAGCTTTCTCCCTTTTACATTATCACTCCAACAGATATCAAAGGTATCAATTAATTCTTCTTTGATATCTTTATCATAAATAGGACAACTTATTTCGACCCTTCTGTCTAAGTTTCTTCTCATCCAATCTGCAGAAGAAATATATACCTTAGAATCTCCTCCATTTTCAAAAATCAATAGTCTAGGATGTTCTAGGAATTTATCCACAACACTGATAGCTTCGATATTTTCGCTCATTCCTTCGATTCCAGGTATCAAGCAACAAATACCTCTTACAATCAAATTGATTTTTACACCAGCTCTACTCGCTTCATAAAGTTTATCGATCATTCTATAATCGCTAAGACTATTCAATTTCAATCTAATTCCTGAAGGTTTACCTGCTTTACTGTTCTTAATCTCATTATCGATTAATTTCGTTAAAGCACTTCGTGTATAGTGCGGAGACACTAATAAATGTTTATATCTACTTACCTTATAATTAATATCAAAGAACTTAAATACCTTATTGGTTTCTTTCAGGATTGCCTCATTGGTAGTAAATAAGGTATAATCTGTATATATTTTTGCTGTGGACTCATTAAAGTTACCAGTACTTATAAAGCCATATCTTTTTAACTTTCCTTCTTCTTCTCTTTCTATTACACATGCTTTACAATGTACTTTTAGACCAGAAACTCCAAAAATTAGATTAACACCTTCTCGCTGCATTTGTTCTGCATATCTAATATTAGCTTGCTCATCAAATCGTGCTTGCAATTCTATTTGTACCGTTACATTTTTACCATTTTTTGCTGCATTGATGAGAGAACTGGCAATATGAGAAATCCTTGCCAATCTATAAATCGTGATTTTAATAGTCTTTACCTTTGGATCAATTGCGGCTTCGCGCAAAAACTTTACGGTATATGAAAAAGTATGATACGGTGTATACTGTAAAAAGTCCTTTTTTGCAATTTTATCGAGTAAGCTTCCCTGTAGACTTAGTCCAGGAATTGTAAGTGGTACCAATTTCTGATAGACAAGACTTTTCTTTCCTAAATCTGGAAAATTCATATAATCCCGACGGTTATGATATCTACCGCCAGGTATAATGCTATCGGTATTATCCACACCCATCTTTTCCATTAAGAAGTTGAGTGTATCCTTATCTATTGTTTTATCGTATACAAATCTTACAGGTTCTCCATCTCTTCTCGATTTTACACTACTCGAAATTTTCTCAATAAAACTCTTACTAAAATCATTATCAAAATCTAACTGCGCGTCTCTTGTAATTTTAATCATATGAGCAGAAGCACTGATATAATTAAAAATACTAAAGTTAATTTGCATACAATACCGTATCAAATCATCCAGAATTATGATATATTTTTTACCATCTTTTTCTGGAAGCACTACGAAACGGTCCATATTTTTAGGAATCTCTATAAGTGCATAGATTTTCTCTTTGGTTTTTTGTTGTAAGATTTTAGATATGGTACCTTCTTTCGGCACTGTATCCTTCAAAACCAATTTTACTGCTAAGTAAGCCACACTATCCTTAAGATGAGGAAACTTATCTAAATCATTTAAAATATAAGTTACTAAAGCAGGACTTACCTTGTCTACAAAATACCTACGTATAAAATTATCTTGCTCTGGAGTAACTTGATTTTCATTTATGATAAAGATGTTATGATCTTTTAATCTTTCACTAATCGTATTAATCGTTTTTAAACTTTCTGACTGCTGCTTAATTACTATTTTAGTTATTTGTTCTAAAAGTTCACTGGCAGTCATTCCTTTTAATACATTTTTACCATCAGTACCAGAGAGATCAATTCTTTTGATAGCAGCATATCTTACTTTGAAGAATTCATCCAAGTTATTTGAGAATATTCCGATAAAACGAAGTCTTTCTAACAATGGAACACTATCATCCGATGCTTCCTGTAATACTCTTGCATTAAATTGTAACCAGCTTAATTCTCTATTTATATATCTATTTACTTGATTTTCCTCCATTTATCGTAAATCTTTGGGAAATAAGGTTAGTATGTTTTTTCCTACGCTAATATCCGCCCAATTATCGATATCAAATTGAATACCCACCACACCTGCAGTCGGCAAATTATCTATCATTTGATCTCCATAAAGATTAGCAATTGAAGTAAAGGCATGATTATGACCAAAAATTACCAATGTATCAATGTGGTTCTCACAATTTTTTATCACTTCTATAACCTGATGGCCATTAAAGTCATAAAGCTTGGGTTCTAAATTAAAAATATCCTCATCAATATCTAGGTGGCCAAGAATAATCTCGGCTGTTGTTCTTGCTCTTACGGCATCACTGCTAATTACCCTGTCAATAGGTTTTATAATGCTTTTGAGCTGTTTACCTATTGATTCAGCATCTTTTAAACCTCTTTTATTCAATGGTCTTTTATGATCTTCCAAATCAAATTCCCAAGAAGATTTTGCATGTCTAATAATGTATAACGTTTTCATGATTGAATCAAAAAATTATATCCGCCTAAATTTACATATACGCAAGTTTAAGAATAAGCATTTACAATTCTACATATATTATCATAAAAATATTTTTTGTTAAAAAAAGTGGTAAACAAATTATAGGAAAAACTCGATTTATTCTGCTACTCTAAAATGATCTATTTGCGAAAAACTCCCTTAAAACAATGAAAATGAGCAGACTAATAAGCTGCATTTAATCGATAAAACCACATTTTATATCGAAAAGATCAGTTTTTACTTACATAATAAGTTGTTAAAATTTAACTTTACCTACGGTTTCCCCTTATAATGAAGATGTTTACCCTTAGTAATTAAACACAATTTAGTATCAAGTTTTAAGTTAAATATAACAGGGATTAAAAAAGGAAAAGTGGAAAAAATTGGACTTTCAAAAATACTAGACTTAAAATTACAATGCGCTTTTGCTGCTTTTGTAATATTAAACTGTTCAACAATTTTTGGGCAGGTAGAAGTTCCTTTAGAAAAAAGAACGGAATTTACTATTAAAGGAGATTTCAAATTCGTATCCAACACCATACTTGGTAAAGTTAGTAATGATGACGGAACGGATCCTTTCAACCCAAATAAGAGCTATAATAATGGTGGTCTGAACAATCAGTTCAGAATGGGATTTATTGATATTGATAATGACGATACTACCTTTAATTCTAGTAGTGCTGATCTAGATATTCCTTCTGGCTGTGCTTCTATTAAACACGTAGGTTTATATTGGACTGCATCTTACGCTGATAAAGAAAGAGCACATGATATTACTTCCATTAAAATAAAATACCCTGGAAGCAATGAATATACTAATTTGACTGGGGCTCAAATCATTCATGATTATTATAATGATGACAAGTCATTATTTAAACAATACTCTTGCTACAAGGATATAACTGATCAAGTAACAAGTTTACAAGATCCAATGGGTACTTATACTGTTGCTAATATTCCTGCGACTACATCAGAAGTAAATGATGATGAGACCTTAGGTAATGGCCTTGCTGGTGGTTGGACTATGGTTGTTATTTACGAAGATAACTCCAAGCCGAGAAAACGTTTTTACGTATATGATGGTTTTGTAAATATTGATTCTAAAGCAAAACCAGTAGAATTTTCATTCGATAATTTCCAAACTATTCCAGAAGGAGCTGTTCATGGTAAGATAGGAGTTATCTCTTATGAAGGTGATAAAGGCATCAGAGGTGATCGTTTTCAGGTTTTATCTAATGAAACTAATAAGTATAAAGGAATTACGGATAATACCAATCCTATGAACAATTTCTTTAATGCTAATATTACTGAGAATGGTCGAAATATTACATCCAGAGTTCCTGCTAGTCAAAATACTCTAGGATATGATGCTGACCTTTTTGAAATTAAAAATCCAAGAAACAGTATTATTGGTAATAATCAAACTAAATCGAGTTTCAGATTACTTACTGATAATGATGGGTATTCCGTTATGGCAGTTGCTTTTAGCGTAGAAATCTACGAACCTGCTATTCAGATCGTTAAAAGATCTAGATATACGGATGGTAGTTTTGTATTTCCTAATGATGTAATTGCACCTGATCAAGAAATTGTTTATAGTTTAACTATTCATAACGATGGAAACGATGACGCTAAGAACACGATTATAAAGGATATTCTTCCTGAGCACGTTGTCTTTTCTAAAGAATCTGTAGTTCTTCCTTCTAAAAGAATTAAAGTTTCTTATGATGAGCCTACACGGACACTAAGCTTTTCTGTACCTAATAAAATGGTAAAAATGGATAGCGAACCTTTTGAAATCAGATATGCAATACAGGTAAATAGTACTTGTGAGCTTTTGAATGAAACTGGAGAAGTTCTTGTGCAAGATCAACCAGTAATAGCTGAGTTCAATGGGTCTCTTAATGAAACTAAAAAATATACTAAAGGATATAACCACATTAATAAATGTAATCTTCCTGACTATTACCAAATAAAACTAGCAGTGGATATGAGCGGACTAAATTGTCCTAACTTTAACGCTAATTTTGCTGCAAGAACGAAGAATCTAGAGAAAAATATTGTAGAAGTTAATACTGCAAACAAATCTGAAAATACCGAAAGTACGGGTCTAAATGATAACGATATCGTAAACTCTAATCAAGATCCTTCATCTGAATTGACTTCGGATATGAAGCTTGATAAAACAATTAATGATCTTATTAAACTAAATGAAATTTATTTCGAGTTTGACAAATGGGATATTACAGAAAAGGCAGAAGTAGAGCTAAATAAGGTGGTAAAATTAATGAAAGAGGATTATCCCAGTATGATCATTAAAATTGAAACTCATTCTGATAGTAGAGGAAATCACGATTATAACTTAGATTTATCTCAGAAAAGAGCAGAATCCATTTATAAATACCTAGTTGATCAGGAAATTTCCAAAAACAGAATACTTTCTTATCAAGGTTTTGGTGAGACAAGACCTGTAAACGACTGTCTTGATGGACAAGATTGTGAAGAAGAAGAGTATCGTAAAAACAGAAGATCGAATTTTGTTATTATGGACTAACACCCTAACAAAATTACGCTGCAACAAAATACCGTTTTTCTTGATTATTTATGTTTTAAGGAGATAATCTTTCGATTTTCCACTCGTCATTGTTATCCTCAGATTCAAAACGTATTCTATCATGTAAACGATTTGGTCTACCCTGCCAGAACTCAAAAGAAAATGGTTTGATACAGTAACCACCCCAAAAGTCTGGTTTTGGGATGATTGTGTCTTTATATTTTTCTTCTAAAGCTGCTAGCGTTTTTTCCAAAACTTCTCTATTTGAAATCACATCGCTTTGTGCAGAAGCCCAAGCTCCAAGTTGGCTGCCGCGAGGCCTAGATTGAAAATATTCATTGCTTTTCTCATTCGATATTTTAGCAACTTCTCCTTTAATTATAACCTGTCTTTCCAGATTAGGCCAAAAAAATGAGATACAAACCTTATTATTAGCTGCAATAGCTTTTCCTTTTTCGGATTCATAGTTTGTATAAAACACAAAACCTTTTTCATCATAGTGCTTTAACAAAACTATTCTTGCTTTCGGAAAACCGTCTAATCCATTGGTGGTAATGGTCATTGCATTAGCTTCTTCTACTCCTCCAGCCTCTTCAACTTCTTTAAACCAAGTAGAAAACAATACAAAGGGAGACTTCTCTAGTGTGTCTTCCTCTAAAGTTTTCTTATCGTATGATTTTCTATAATCTGTAAGATCTCTATTCATTTAACAGTATTCGCAATAATTAATACTGTAAAAGTAAAACAATTTGATTTTAAAAATGCATGAGAAATTTATAAATAAACACTAAATAATTAGTTACCTTTTTAACAATGTTGTGTGATATAAAGAATTTATTCCATCTATTTGATAGCGCACTATATATAATCCATTAGCAAGATTTGAAATGTTTATAGATGTTACATTATTTTCTAATTTTTCCACCATTTGCCCAGTATTGGTATAAATAGACGCAGATGTTATTTTTACATTATTAGGTAATTCAAATGTAATAATATCTCTCGCAGGGTTTGGATACAAGAAAATTCCATCATTAGGCTGACTAGTCACTTCATCTATAGAAAGCGTTTGATCATTCATTAAAGCCTGTAAACTTTTAAATAAATTCAATCTTCCACCAGTCGTTGTAATATCCTGTATTGAAGTATTTGGATCTACATTATCCAAAATATAACCTCTTACCCTTCTAGCTGCTTCTTCAGGATCAGAAATAGCTAATTCTGCAAAAGAAGTATTTGGTGCAGAATATAGTAAAGCTATAGCACCTGTTACGTGTGGAGTTGCACCAGAAGTACCTCCAAATCCTCCATAACCACTTCCAGAAGTGATCGTAAACGCGTTTTCTCCATGAGCACCTAAATCGATCGTAGTTTTACCATAACCTGCAAACTGTACTTTCTCATCATTCTGATTCATATTAGTTACAGTTATTAAAAAATCACTTGGACAAGCTGTTGGCAAATCTCCTACTACATCAATATCTTGATCATCATTAATAGTTGCGCCGGCATTTAATATCCCATTTTCACCTAGTGTATCATATAATTCACACCACAGTGGAGCATCTGCTGGTTGGCCAAAGTCCACTCCCCAAGATGCATTAGTAGCTACAACAAAAGCACCTTTGGCTCCATTAGTTTCATTGTATAATTTTCTGTTATCCAATGCATAAGAGTATGCTCTAATCACCTCTTCTTCTACTCCTGTTCCTCCATCAATAGCCATTACCTTTACATCCCAATTCACACCAGCTACTCCAATACCATTATTCCCTTTTGCACCAATTATACCACTGACTGGAGTTCCATGTCCTAAATCTCCAACATTATCGTCATTAGTTGCTGTATTCCATCCTTTTACATCATCAATATATCCATTACCATCATCATCAATACCATTGTCTGCAATTTCCTGTGTATTCATCCAAATATTATCTTTCATATCTGGATGATCAAACTGAATTCCATCATCAATGACTGCTACTACAATTTCATGTCCATTAGCAGTAGTTCCACCAGTAGTTATATCCCAAGCTTCTTCTGCATCTATATCCTTATCGTTTGCTTGAAAATATTGCCATTGCCTATCAAATTCAGCATCATTAGGAGTAGTAGCTCTTTTAGTAATAATATGATTGACCTGAACTATTTGAGTGTTTCTATTTTTTGAAACATTATTTAAAATAGTTTTCATAGGTGTTTTATTTTCATCAAAACTAAACTTCCAAATGTTTAATGATTTAGACACCAAAACAGGATTACTCAACTGACTACTAGACCTTTTAAAATCCTGAACAAACTTTTTACCAGAGTATTCTTCGTTTAACTTAACAAGAATTTCTCCTGGAACGTATTTAGCTGTTTGCGCTTTAATCGTAAAGGTTGAATAAAAAAATAGGCAACAAATTAAGATGATATTGGTTTTCATAAATTAGATTTTTTTGAGATTTGTTCATACGATCACACAAAACTGCAGATCTATTACTGAAACAAACTCATTTATAAAAACCCTAATTTTTATTTAATATTTAAAAACTTTTCCGTCATCTCCTATCTCAACATTTTCAAAAACGGTTTGGGCTTCCTCCTTGAAAAGCTCAATATTGCCATATCTAGTAGAATAATGTCCTAAAATCAAGTTTTTAACGTTTGCTTTTTTAGCGATGGTAGCAGCTTCTATTGCCGTACTATGACCTGTTTTATCACATAAATGTTTATGGCTTTCCAAAAATGTAGATTCATGATATAAGGTAGTTACATCCTGAATTATAGGTATTTTTTCTTCATCATATTTTGTATCACTGCAAAATGCATAACTCTTTGCAGGAGCAGGATCATCTGTTAATTCAGAGTTTGGAATTATACGACCATCATCTAATATTACATCTTTCCCTTTTTTGATGGATTTATAATACACCTTGTCAATATCATAATTGAGCACCTTACTCATGAGCAATTTTCGATCCCCTAATTTTTCCTGAAACAAAAAACCATTACAATAAATGCGATGTTGTAAAGGTATCGTACTTACAATCACTTTATCGTCTTCGAATACAATTTGAGAATCTTCGCTAGTTAGTTCATGAAAATGCAAGGGATAATCTGTCCAAGAATTTGAAAGTTTTAGTTGTAGTGTAATCGCTTCTTTTATTCCTTCAGGGCCATATATATGAAGAGGGTTTTCTCTATTCAACATTCTAAAGGTAGATACTAAACCAACTAATCCATAAAAATGATCTCCATGAAGGTGAGAAATAAAAATATGATTAATCCTAGAAAACTTTATCTTATTCCGTCTTAATTCTACTTGCGTGCCTTCTCCACAATCAATAAGAAAAATGTGATTATTAATTTCTAATACCTGAGATGTAGGATTCGTAAATGTTCTTGGAGTAGCCGAATAACAGCCTAAAATGGTAACTTTCAATTTATTTTATATCTTAATTTTTAAAAAGTTGAAGATAACTTAATCTTATAGATATATCAATATTAACGCCCAAAAGAATCAAATGTAGTAAGCAATTCCATATATCTGTTCGCGGACATTTTTCGGTATCCTGTTGCACCGAGCACCTGGCCTTCTTGATCAATAACAAGAATAACAGGAAATACCATTTTTTTATTATACTGGTTTGCCAAAGAAAAGTTTTTTTCCTGTTGTTCTTCTGATAGACGATTTTTTTTTCGTTTTGGAAAATCTGCTTTTACCCAAACAAATTTTTCGTCGGCAAACTTTTTAAAATCAGTATTCGAAAAAACTTTTCGCTCTAATTTAATACAAGGTGGACACCAATCAGAACCAGTAAAAAGTAAAACAATATTTTGATTTTTTTCTTTTGCTAATGCTTTAGCTTCTTCAAAATCATATTTCCAGTCTTGTGCAATTACAGTTGTCGAAAGCAACAAAGTAAACACAAGAATAAATGGGGCTATTTTATTCATGATAAATAAGACGTTAGAAATTAACTTTGATTACAAAAAATATCAAAGATTTTTAAAAATCCAGATCACGCTCGATTTCTTCCATTTCAATTAGGTCCAAAGCTTCTATCAAAGTTGGAACAATAGTAATCTCTTTTGGCGATTCATCGTAAGATACCTGATCTGTTACTATAACAAATGAACGTTTATTTGCTTTGTGCTTATTTGAGACCCTAAGAAACTCATTTATATCATCAACTGATAGGTTTTTTAATGAGAATAAGTTGGCAACAATATTATCATTTTTCATTGATTCGTATTTAGTCTCAATGGCTTTCACGAAATCAACAACTGTTGCTTTTTCTTGTGTAATAATGGTTGTAGAACCTTCTTTATTGAATATCATACTATTATTGTTTTATTTTTGAAGCTAAAAGATAAATAACCGCCATTCTCACTGCTACTCCGTTCTGAACCTGATCTAGTATAATGGCTTGTTTAGAATCAGCAACATCACTCGTGATCTCTACACCACGATTGATAGGTCCCGGATGCATAATTACAATCTCCTTGTCGAGGTTATCCAACAACCTCTTATTTACTCCAAACTGTTGAGTATATTCTCTTGTGGAAGGGAAATAGCTAATTTCCATTCGTTCATTCTGAACACGTAGCATATTTGCTACATCACACCATTCTAAAGCCTTTATAAGATCCGTTTCTACCGTAACACCGAGTTTTTCTATATGTTTTGGTATTAACGTTTTAGGACCACATACTTTTACCTCTGCTCCTTGAAGCTTAAGCGCAAAAATATTAGACAATGCTACTCTAGAATGTAAAATATCTCCAACTATAACAATTTTTTTTCCTTTTACTTCTCCTAACTTTTCGCGGATGGAATAGGAATCCAATAATGCTTGAGTAGGATGCTCATGAGCTCCATCTCCTGCATTTACAATACTTGCATTCACATGCTTAGACAGAAAAACACCAGCACCTGGATTAGGATGTCTCATCACTACCATATCCACCTTCATAGACAGAATATTATTAACTGTATCTATGAGTGTTTCTCCTTTTTTAACGGAGGAAGATGCCGCAGAAAAATTAATAACATCTGCAGATAATCTTTTTTCAGCTAGTTCAAATGATAATCTAGTTCTTGTACTATTTTCAAAAAAAAGATTAGCGATAGTTATATCTCTAAGCGAAGGAACTTTTTTAATAGGTCTATTGATGACCTCTTTAAAATGATCCGCTGTTTCAAAAATGAGGTTAATATCTTCATTGGTAAGATATTTAATTCCTAGTAAGTGATTTACACTTAATTCGCTCATTCTGTATTTAAATTTAATTTTTATCTACTTACAAGATAAACTGCATCTTCTCCTTCATTTTCTATCCAGTTTACCTTTACTTTTTCCTGATTAATCGAATCTACCTGTCTGCCTCTATAATTTGGTTGTATGGGTAAATGTCTGCTAAAACGTCTATCGATTAATGTTAATAATTCTATTTCTAATGGTCTACCAAATGATTGAACAGCTGTTAATGCAGCTCTTATACTTCTTCCTGTGTATAATACATCATCAATGAAAACAACTCTTTTGTCTTCAACTACAAAATTAATATCTGTTTTATTAGCTTCTAAAGGTTTTTCTCCTCGTCTAAAATCATCTCTATAAAAAGTTATATCTAGATACCCTAAATTCAAATTATGGAGTTGATATTCTTCAACAAGAATTTTCTGTAACCTCTTTGCTAAGTAAGTACCTCTCGGTTGTATTCCTATTAAGACTGTATTGTCGAAATCTGTATGATTTTCTATCAATTGACAAGCCAAACGGTGCAGAATAATATCTATCTCTTTTGCACTAAGTAGTAATTTTTGACTCATAATTTCCAAATAGACATTTGGAATACAAATGTAATCAAATTTTAGGATTATTCAATCTTAGATTTCGGATAAAAATAAGCTCTTGTATTTCAAAAACTAATGTTACTTATAAAAGAATTTTATTGTCAAAATGGAATAAAAATCTGTCATTCTTTTATTTCTATCCAAGATCCTCCTAAAGGTTTAGGTTTAAATGGTGCCGCTGTAGGAGTAGGATAAAAATTCTTATATGGATCGTCATAATCATAAATTTGTCCAGATTCTTTATCAATTTTATAGGTAATAGCATATTGATCACCAATTTGTATCCTATAATGATCCTTATGTTCTCTAATAGTAATATGCCTTTGTGTTTCAGGATCTAGATAATATTGAGGATCATTTCTATTATTAAGCTGAAAAACTTTAGAGACCATCTTTTTTTTAGTTTCTGTATGTTGATATAAAAAAACTTTACTAAAATGGTCTACAGATTGTTCCTTCTTTTGATTGTATACAATACTTCCGCTGGAACCAGAGACATGATCCATAGAAACATATATGGTTTTTTCTAAATGATACTTTGTATTCATTGGAAAATAACGAATCGGAGAATGCTCTTGAATATCAACTTTTACCGTCAAATCATTATACCATACAGAAATAGTAACTTTATCATTTTTTAAAACTGATTCTGGATCATCTGTTATATCGGTTAAAGCGATGTATACTATTTTTTCTCTCCCCAGCTGCCTGGTTTGACTTACAATCTTCTTAAATTCCCGTAACTCTTCTTCTGTATGCATATGCTGACAATGTAATGAATGTATAAACAAGTTACTTATTACTAATAAAAACAAACCTCTCATTACTACTATAATCTTATAACATCTAAATTCTATAAATTATTAGATTTCTACTACACCGATATCAGTGAATACGTAGCACCTACTTTCAGTGTAAAAAAAAGACCGCTCTTTCGGAGCGGTCTTTTAATTTATAAAGAATAAAGAGATTAGTTACCTCCTTTTTCCATTTTAGCTTTAAGATCTGCTAATGCATCGATATCACCAAGAGTGGTTTTCTCTGAATTACTAGCGGCAGCTTTCTTAGCAGCTTGCTTAACGATCTTAGCTTCTTCTTCTTTAAATAAAGCTGTATGAGAAGCTACCACTCTTTTGAATTCTTTATTGAATTCAATGATTTGGAATTCTGCTTCTTCACCTTTAGCTAACTTCTTACCATCTTCTTTCTCTAAGTGACGAGACGGTACGAATGCAACGATATCCTCATTAAACTCGATAGTAGCTCCTTTGTCTACAATCTCCGTAATGGCATGTGTATGCTTAGTTCCCACTGCGAACTCTGTTTCATACTTATCCCAAGGATTATCTTCAGTTTGTTTGTGTCCAAGACTTAATTTACGTCCTTCTACATCTAATTCAAGAACAATAACATCCAACTTATCACCTACATTAGTGAAATCTGATGGGTGCTTGATTTTCTTCGTCCAAGAAAGGTCAGAGATATAAATTAATCCATCAATACCTTCTTCTAATTCTACGAATACTCCAAAGTTCGTAAAGTTACGAACAATACCAGTATGCTTAGAACCTACAGGGTATTTAGATGTAATATCAGTCCATGGATCTGGAGTTAATTGCTTAACACCTAGAGACATTTTACGCTCTTCTCTATCTAAAGTTAAGATTACAGCTTCTACTTCATCACCAACTTTTACGAAATCCTGTGCTGATCTTAAGTGAGTAGACCAAGACATTTCAGAAACGTGGATTAATCCTTCTACTCCTTCTTCAACTTCGATAAACGCACCGTAATCAGCGATTACAACTACTTTACCTTTAACCTTATCTCCAACTTTCAACTCATTATCAAGAGCTTCCCAAGGATGCGCTTTCAATTGCTTAAGACCTAATTGGATACGAGTCTTAGCCTCGTCAAAGTCTAAGATTACAACATTTAATTTCTGATCAAGTTCAACGATCTCATTTGGATGATTGATTCTAGACCAAGAAAGATCAGTAATGTGGATAAGTCCGTCAACTCCTCCAAGATCAACGAATACACCGTAAGAAGTAACATTCTTAACAGTACCTTCTAATACTTGACCTTTTTCTAACTGACCAATAATTTCTTTCTTCTGCTCTTCGATATCTGCTTCGATAAGCGCTTTGTGAGATACTACAACGTTTTTGAACTCGTGGTTGATTTTAACAACTTTAAATTCCATTGTTTTACCTACATATGCATCATAATCACGGATTGGTTTTACATCAATCTGAGAACCTGGTAAGAACGCCTCGATTCCGAATACGTCTACGATCATTCCTCCTTTAGTTCTACACTTAACAAATCCATTTACGATTTCACCAGTATCATGAGCGTTATTTACTCTATCCCAAGCCTTAATTACTCTAGCTTTACGGTGAGATAAAATTAACTGACCTGTAGCGTCTTCACGTACATCAATTAAAACCTCTACCTTATCACCTACTTTAAGATCTGGGTTGTAACGAAATTCATTTAATGAAATTACACCTTCACTCTTTGCATTGATATCAATGATAGCATCACGATCTGTAATATTAATTACTGTTCCTTCTACTACCTCATCATTTAAGGTGTCTACAAAATTTTCTGCAACTAGCTTTTCAAACTCTTCTAATTTAGAATCTGCGATTGGGTCGATACCTTCCTCGTAATTGTGCCAGTTAAAATCTTTTAAAAATTGCTCAGGATTTTCTTGTTGAGGAGAAGCCGCAGGAGCTGCCTTTGGAGCCTCTACTTCCTGAACATCTGTGTTTTTTGTTTCTTCAGACATTGAAGATAAAATTTGTATCCTGTATTTGTTTGAGAATCAATACGAAAACTTATACAGAAGCGTTAAATTAAATTATATTTATCCTTTTTTTATTCTCTTAATCGCCAAAAAGGGCTGCAAAAATACAATTTAATTTATTAGAAAACAAAGTATTAAGATAAAGATCTAAAAACAAATTTTGAAAATTATAAGCTTGAGATTTATAGCTCTAGCCCATCATAAATTTAAAGTTGCGAATAATTTCTCCATTTTCTCAGTTTCTGCAGGTGCAGGAGCATTACGATCTACTATTTTACCATCTGGATCAATAAGAATAAAACGAGGAATGCTATATGAATAAGTATCTGTTACTAAAAAATATTCTCTCATAAAATCGGATTTAGTAACATTTCCTGCATACAATTGTATGGAATTCTCTAAGTTTTTCTTTTTGATCAAATTTTTCCATTTCGACTTATTCTTTGGTTCATCAATAGAAATTCCGACAAACTTAATTTTTTTATTCTTATACTTACTTTTAAATTCATCTATATAAGGAAATTGATGTATACATGGTTTACACCATGTGGCCCAAATGTCAATATAAATGTAGTTCCCTTTAAAATCAGATAGCGAAACCATTTTTCCATTATAGTGTTCATATTCAAATGAAGGAGAAGGCTTTCCTTTTTCTAATTGTTTTAATCTTTCATATTTATTTTGGTATATTTTTTTGTGATTGGGATTAGAAGAAGTCATTAAAAGTGGAAAAATATTTTCAATTGTCTCATTAGTTTCTCCAGGATAAAGAAGTAAACCACTATGATAATACATAAAATCATCTTTTATTAGTCCATCTGGTATCTCCTTTAAAACCTCTGAAAATGATTTAAACCCAACATTTTCAAAAATCTCCTTACTATAATAATTACGTTTTATTTGCTCTAATTTTCTATTATAGTGCTCTTTAACTAAAGATTTGTAACTACCAATAGTTTCATACCTAGATGCGTCAGATAAATCTGAAACATCTAAACCTTCAAAATAATTTTTAGGTAATGAATCATTAAGAACAAAACGAACGTATTTATATAACTCAGTCAAATAATTCCATTGATTACTTCTTAGTTCCTTTTCTTTAAACTCTGGAGTTATTGTAGTAGTCGTATCCAAAATATTTTGGATAGCATTTTTCAGAACCAGACTTTGCTCTTTTACTTGTACTGGTTTATTATAATATTGAAAAAAATTAATACTATCCTTTAAAGATTGAATTACACGATTTTTAGTGACCAAAAAGTTATTTTCATTGGCTCCTTCTCCTTCATAGTAAAACGTTTTCATTTTATTTTCATGATCCGCATTTAAATGCAGCTTATTTCCTTTTTCAAGATATAATTCTACCGTTTTTCTTCCTAAATTGAAATGAAAATAATTAACGGTATCGATTGGGATTGTATCAGAAAAAGAACCATCTGACGCAATTGGAATACTTTTTTTTAGATGATCTCCTACTACAATAAGAGTATCTATTTTTTTTGAATGCTTTATCTGTCCAGAGAAAACAGCATAATCAATAGGGCTTTCTTTTTGACAGCTAATACAACTGATACAAAGAAGGAGAATTCCATAGAATTTATTCATAGTTTGAGTTTTGTGGTTAAAGCACAAACTTACAACTAAGTTTTTAGTTAAAAATAGAATTACCAAAACATGCTAATATTTAATAATCTCGAATTCACTTCTTCGGTTGATCTGATGATCTTCCTCCGAACAATTCTTTGCATTACAATCAATTAAAGGAATAGACTCTCCAAAACCTTCAAACTTCATTCTTCTCGCATTTACATAACCAACTAAGGCAAGATAATTACGTGTTGATTCTGCTCTCTTTTCGGAAAGTACCTGATTATATGAATCTGTACCCCTACTATCTGTATGTGAAGAAATTTTAATATAAACACTTTTATATTTCTCTAACTTTAAGGCAAACTCATCTAGTACCTTTTTAGAATCCGCTCTTATATTCCACTTGTCATAATCAAAATAAATAGGCGGAAGATCGAAATATAGTTTCCCATTTTTTTCTATCACTGGAGGGCCTACCTTATCATTTAACAAGGTGTTACGTAATTTTTCTCCTGTTAAGTTTTCCTTGTTGGCAACTATGTCTTTGTTAGGAGCAGTTGTATTATTTTCATCATTACCATTTTCCTCTGCTACAGAAACTATTTCTTTATCCAGATAAATCACATAAACTTCATTCTCTTTTTCCTTTACTATAATTGATTTTGTTTTGCTATTGTAGCCTTTTGCAGTAGCTGTGAAATCATATCTACCAGGAAATAAGGATATGGTAAAAAATTCTTGTTTGTCTAGCTTACCTTCATGCAATTGATTTTCTAAATTCGAAACAGATATATCCGCATCGGGTATATAGGAATCTGAAGCAAAATCTTTAACCGTGAATCTAGCTTTATATTCCTTAAGAAATATTTCTCCTATCTGAGAAAAGGAATAGATATCATCATCTGTTTTATTTTTTCTATTTGAAGCAAAAAAACCATCTGTTTCATTATAATACGTAAGAGAAAAATCATCGTACCTAGAATTAATAGGCGCTCCAAGGTTAACAGGTTTTATGAAAACATTATTTTTTCTTTCTGATACAAAGAGATCCATCATCCCTAAACCTAAATGACCATTAGAAGAAAAAAACAAATGGCCATCTTTCGATATAAACGGAAACTGTTCTCTATTATCCGTATTGATAGTGGCACCAAGATTTACAGGCTCATCATACGTACCATCTTGATTAACAAGCACTCTATAGATATCAAAATCACCATATCCACCAGGCATGTTAGACGAAAAATATAATATCTTACCATCTGAGGAAAGTGATGGATGTTCTACAGAATAGTTTGTATTATTAAAAGGAAGCTTTTCTGGAGTTTGCCAAATACCATCTATCTTGGTTGATTTATATAAGAATATTGAGTTATTTCCTATACTATCGTATTTCTTTTTGCCTTTTTCAGAATTACTTTTAGAAAAGTAAATGGTGTTGCCGTCTTTGGTAAAACAAAAATTACCTTCATGCAATTTAGAGTTAATCTCTCCCGAAATTTTTTCTATATCAGTTGTTGGTATATTTTTCTCATTCACCTGAACCTTATAAATATCTAAAAACGGACGATGAGTCCATTTATAGCTTTTATCCATAAAACCATTAGAATTCCTATCAGAGCTGAAATAAATGGCACTATCTACCTTAACTGCAGCAAACTCTGATGCATTGGAATTAATTTTTAGAGGACTAATGGTATAGTCGTCATCTTTTAGTTTAAAGGCCTCAATAACAGCTATGGCACTTTCTCTATGTAATTCTTCTGATTTGTTTTTCTTATACAAAGCCAGAAACTCAACTGCTTTTTCATATTTTCCTAAAGCAGAAAGTACTTGATACATTTTAAAATTATACGAATTATCGTAACTCTTATCTTTTGCATAAAACTTTCCAGAAGTCAAGATTTTAAGATACCGATATGCCTTTTGAAACTGAAAAGTATTATAATATGAGGTAGATATCTTTTCTAATATATCTTTTCTATACCCTTCTCTATTGAGTTCTTCCTCATATTGCAGCGCTGCATTGATATAGTCTCCTGTTTCAAAAAAACGATCTGCTCTACTCTTTCTTTGGGAAAAAATAGTTTGTCCGATCAATAGGACGAATACAAATAGTAACTTAGTTTTCATATTTTAATAAAATCTTGGAGATGTATATTTATTGCTAAGATTGAGTAAATCGAAATTATAAAGAAGAATAATTTCATGACTTCCGTTATTATACCCACTTAATTCACTAGTACTAAAATCATATGCATATCCCACTTTTAAATTTCTGGTAATATTAAATCCCGCCAGCGCAATAAAAGCATCTTCATAGCGGTAAGAAACTCCTAGTTCGAATTTATTATAGATTAAGGAATTTAAAGAAATATCAAAGGTTAATGGTGAATCCAAAACCTGTTTGATTACTAAAGACGGTTTCAGTTTTACCTCATCAACCAAATCAAAAACAAAACCAGTAACCCCATATAAATGGGTTTTTGATCTAGATACACCTACTCCATCTATATCAACGTCATTAGGTAGTAAATTTGGCGATGAAATTCCGGCATAAAAGTTATTAGAAAACAAGAATAGGCCTGCTCCCAGATTAAGTTGCAAAGAAGAGTTGTTATCGGAAAATGCAGGATCATCGGACACATCAGATCCTATGGCATTAAACTGAAAACTTGTAATACCAGCTTTTAAACCATATGATAACTTAAATTTATCAGAAATACGAGTGATATATGCAAAATCAACATTAAAATAATTATTATTGGTACGAATCGCTTCTCCAATTCTATCATTTACATAGTTTACGCTCAACTCTATCTTTTCGTTTAACGGGATATTACCAAAAACATTTGCTGTTTCGGGTGAACCTTCTATTCCAGTCCACTGTTTTCTATATAAAAGACCGGTAGAAATAAGCCCTCTTTGATTCGTTACATAAGCTGGATTTACCGTACTCATGTTATACATATACTGGGAATATTGTGGATCCTGCTGTGCATACATCACCGAGCAGAAAACAAGTGCTATACTTAAAATTAATCGTGATCTCATGAACTATTTATCTGCTTAGGTAAAAACTTCCTTGAATTGGAAAATTATTTTCAAAATTGGGAGTAAAAATATAGAAATAGGTTCCAGAAGGAAGATCATCTCCTAATCGCAAAGAAACGTTACTTTCTCCTCTAAATTCTTCTGTATCTCTATTCCCTTCATATACTAAAGCTCCGTATCTGTTGTATATTTTTAAATCAAAATCTGGAAATGCAATTGGAATATTAAATTGATCCTCTATAAACAGATCAAAAGTGTCATTTTGGTTATTTCCATCTGGAGATACTCCATCCTGAAAATCCAACGCACATAATTCTCCATTAGAAAACCGTTCTCCCATATTTAGGATATTTATTTGTACCATTACTCGTTCTGATTCACAATTATCAGCATCAACCGTAGCTATATAAAAAACCTGATTATCGAAGAGTAAAGGGTTATCAATAATTGGCATATCACTTTCTAGACTAGCATACCAATTATAATTGAGTACATCGACCTCTATATCATCTAGCCTTTTAGCATCCAGAATACAAAACTCTTGATCAGGTACATTTGGTTCTGGTAAATCAATTATTTGTACTTCCACATTTAATGAAGATTGATCACAAGGAGCAGAATTAGGAATAACATATCTAAAATTGTATATCATATTAACCTCATTATCTGGATTAGGAAGTAGATCAAATTCCACCACACCTTCGGGAGTTAGCGCACCGGTATTTTCAATATCCTCAAAACTTCCAATTCTAGGAGTATCATTGTCTAGCAGTGTAAATAGATTCACACGACCGTCTATTTCACAAAAAGAAGCACTACGATCATTTCCTATTTCTACAGGCTCTACTATTTCTATAGTTACTGTAGCTTGATCTTGACCAGTACATCCAGCATTACCACCTACGGTGTAAACATAATTTCCAGGACCCAAGATTGGTAACGTAAGATCTGTAGCATCAAAAACTCCTAAATGATCTGGTGAGGTATATCCGAAAGGACCTGTCCATATTCCTGTTGGATCAGGATTTCCTTCCAATAGATTAAAAAGAGTAACGGTCAAATTATCTGAACATACGGTAACAGCAGTTCCACTTCCAGCACCTGCATCAGCTTCTTTATATATTGTAAATTCAAGTGTAGCTTCATCTACACATCCTGAAGGATTCATTGTCGTATGTGTAAATGCATAAGAAATAGGATCCACTATATCTACAGGAACTATAAAAATATCATCGACTATAACATTCATATCATCTGTCCAAACTCCTTCTGCTATTTCTCTTCCATCTGAGTTGAGTAAACTGCGTAAACTAAATTGATCATTAGAACTTTGACAAATATTTAGACCTACTGTATCCTGTCCTGCGTAATCATAAGGCAAAATCTCAATCGTGACAATAGTAGAAATCGAAGCGCAAGGATTACTATCTATGCTAATAGGATTACATACGTCATCCGAAAATAAAAATGTAACGTCGCAGCTCTGTCTGGGAATCACATCATATCGAAATCTATAAGTTCCTGGATTTGCATTAGCAATATTAATTGGTCCAAGATGTTGCTCATCTTCAGGTAGATCATTTAGATTATTTTCTAAATTCAGGTCTCCATTTGAAGGCACTCCTCCAACAAAGGTCCAAAAGGCAAAATCATCAGCAATTGAACCATCCATATATTCATATCCAGGTTCAAATTCAAGTAGATCAAAAAGATTAATTTGATCTGGAGAAGAATTAGGACAAATTTCTTCCACTGAATTCTCAGGAGCAAATGGCCTTAATTCTTCATAAATCACGAAGGTAACCGTTTCTTCGTCATTTGGACAAATAGGAGATCTACTGTTGATTTTATAGGTATAACTAAAATTCACACAACTAAAACCAGGAACATAGTCTGGAGAAGCTCTAAAAACGTCGTAAACCTCTTTTAAATTAATTGTTGAATCTGTGGCACTTGTAATTTGACCAGTATTATCATCATCTTCCCAACTTCCTCCTGTATCTTCTCTTGTTAAAAATCTATCTTCAAAAAGATTAATATTCTCATCCCACAAATCAATATCACTTTCACAAATCGTAAATGATGATCCGTAACCAGCTGTCACCGGTCTTACTACTGTTATTTGGACATCAACAAAATCCGTTACACAAGTATCTACATTTAAAACAGTATATCTAAAACTAAAATCTTCACTATCTACAGGAAAACCTCCGTTATCGTCTATAGTAGTGGCAAAATTTGCACCTTGTAATATATAAGGATTTGCTGGTTGAGGACCTGTGTAGGTCCACTCACCATTTAAATGAGGAAGTGCAAAACCTTCTCTAGATTCCAGGGTATCAAATAGATTGATATCAACTTCGATACCAGGTTGGCAAATATCATCATTATCACATACTGGAAAGAATCCCGTAGTAGCAGCAATCCCAGCGTAAGGCCCAAGCTTTAGATTAACTCTAACTCTATACCCACTTGGACAATTGGGGTTTATAAGATCAAAAAAATAATCCCCAGAGGCATCTCTTAATTGCCACAATCTTAAAATACCAGAAGACTCTATGCCCTCTTCCCCTTCTTCTATTCCAGTTGATTCCCAAGAATCACCAGATTCGGGAACAATACCTGTTTCATTATATAAATTAATTATTCCATCGGGGTTACCATCATTATCAAAGTCAATGGTTTCCATATCACAAACAGTTATTGTCTGTGTAGTGTTACATTGAGCAAATAGTTTTTTTGTGACCCCAAAAAACAGAAATACAATCAAAAAGTGTTTTACGTAATATTTTTTCAAGATGAATTGGTTTAAGTGTAAGTATCATTTCATCACATTTTGTTACTATCAAAAGTGAAATAAAATTGATTAATATTCTAAAAGTATGTAAATATTAAAAAAAGTGATTTAAAAACACTATGATTTATATTAAGATTGATGCCTTTTTTAGTAACGAAATTTTCCCCTTCATCAAATAAGAGAGAAAAAAGGTACATAAAAGAATATACCAAACAAGATTTTCATAAATGAATTAATCATTTACGAAGTATCAAATCAATTATTCTAAAAGTTCGTTTAAAACTTATCGTAGCATCACTATGATAATTTGGAAGTAAAACACATTAAAATCAGTTAGTGTCTATCTTTTAAAACCTCAACAATATCATTTAATTTATATCCTTTTGCTTGTAACAAAATTAAATAATGAAAAAGTAGATCTGCGCTTTCATCTAAAAACAATTTTTCATTATCATCTTTAGCTTCAATAACAACTTCTACAGCTTCTTCTCCTACTTTTTGAGCAACCTTATTGATCCCTTTTCTAAATAAAGATGCTACATAAGATTTTGAATCATCTTGATTTTCCTTTCTGTTTTGAATAACATTTTCTAACTCGGTTAAAAAGCCAAAAGTCTGTGTATTATTTTGAGCCCAACAGGTATCATCACCTTTATGACAAGTCGGACCTACAGGATCCACTGTTATTAATAATGTGTCTTTGTCACAATCATTTTTTATATCTATCAGATTTAAAAAGTTGCCACTTTCTTCTCCTTTTGTCCATAATCGTTTTTTAGTTCTACTAAAAAAAGTAACCTTTTTTGTGTCAACTGTCTTCTGATAAGCTTCTTCATTCATGTACCCTAACATTAGTACATTTTTCGTTAAAGCATCTTGTATAATTGCTGGCACTAATCCATCATTATTTTTATCGAAATTTATTTCCATCATTAAGTTTTATAACTTCACAATTGAAGTGAAATATATTGATTGTATGTTATTTTGGTATAAGCTCTCCCGAATGTAAAAGCATAATGTAATTATAATCTAACGGGAATGTCATTCTTTTTTAATTCTTTCTTTAGATCTTCTATTTCTATTTCCTTGAAATGAAAGACACTAGCAGCCAATGCTGCATCTGATTTACCTTCCTTAAAAGTATCCACAAAATGCTTAATATTTCCTGCTCCTCCAGAAGCAATAATAGGTATATTAAGTTCTGTAGATAATCTTGCTAATGCTTCATTTGCGAAACCATCTTTAGTACCATCATTATCCATTGACGTAAACAAGATTTCTCCAGCTCCTCTTTCTTCCACTTCCTTTGCCCAATCAAAAAGATTTAATTCCGTAGGTACTTTTCCTCCAACCAAATGTACTTTCCATTCTCCATCTATTTGTTTAGCGTCTATCGCTACAGTGATACACTGACTTCCAAATTTACCGGCTAATTCATTAATCAATTGTGGATTTTTTACTGCAGAAGAATTCACTGAAACTTTATCTGCTCCATTTTTTAGCAATATATCAACATCTTCCACGGAAGAAATCCCTCCTCCTACAGTAAATGGAATATTTACTTTTTCTGCTACTTTCAGCACTAAATTTGCTAATGTTTTTCTTCTCTCTTCTGTTGCAGAAATATCTAAAAATACTAATTCATCTGCTCCTGCTTTAGAATAGATATCTGCTAATTCTACCGGATCACCTGCATCTCTTAAATCTACAAAGTTCACTCCTTTTACAGTACGCCCGTTTTTAATATCTAAACAAGGTATGATTCGTTTTGTAAGCATTACTTATCGTTGTTTTTTATATTTAAGTCCATACCGTCGTAAAAACCTAAATCTTTGTTTTTTAATTGTTTTGTCCAAAATGCAATTTGCCCAGTATGATATGATAAATGCTCTGTCACATGAATAGCAATACCAATTCCAGAAAAATTAAAACCTTGCACTTCTCTTTTTCTTTGATACTCTGCGGTTGAACAAGTATTGATGATCTTTTTAGCTTTAGTAATTGTAGCAGTTAATTTGGTTAACAATTCCGATTTGGACAATCCATCGGTAATACTAAATTCTGCATCTCGATCTCTATTATCTTCTAAATTCCCTAAAGACGAGATTGCGTATTGTGTAATATTACCACATAAATGTAAAATCAAATTACCAATACTATTCGAAGATTCATTAAACCGTTTCCATATATCCTCTTCAGAAAGTTGATCAAAGCTAATGGTAATCATTCGGACACTTTCATCTAATCTGTAGATGATTTGTTCTTTAAAATCCTGAATTATCTCTGAATCCATTGTTAGTTTATTTGAAGAATATAGTTTTCTAATTGTTTTAAGCTAATTCTGTTCTCATATATTGCTTTTCCGATGATGGCTCCTTCACATCCAATCTCTGCCAATTTAGGTAATTCATCAAACGCCGAAATTCCACCAGAGGCAATTAATTTTATATGCTCGGAATTATCCAAGATCTTTTTATAAAGATCAAATGAAGGTCCTTGTAACATACCATCCTTACTAATATCAGTACATATTACATAAGAAACTCCTTCTTTTTGGTATTCTTGAATAAATGGAATTAGTTCTTTATCGCTTTCTTCCAACCAACCACTCACTGCAATTTTCTCATGATGAGCATCTGCTCCAAGAATTATCTTATCATTACCAAACTTAGATAACCAAGATTTAAAAGTTTCAGGATTCTTCACTGCAATACTTCCACCTGTAATTTGGTTTGCACCACTTTCAAAAGCAATCTTAAGATCTTCGTCCGTTTTTAGTCCACCACCAAAATCAATTTTAAGACTTGTTTTAGATGCTATTTGTTCCAAAACTTTGTGATTGACTATATGCTTCGATTTAGCACCATCTAAATCTACCAAATGTAAATACTGAATTCCATGTGCTTCGAACTCTTTTGCTACTTCTAATGGACTTTCATTATATATTTTCTTGGTATCATAATCTCCCTTAGAAAGTCTGACACATTTTCCATCTATAATATCTATTGCTGGTATTATTCTCATTTTTCTCTTTGGTAAATAGTTATTGTTTATTAGTTGTTGGTTTAAATTTATAGCTTTAAAAAATTCTCTAAAATTTTCTCTCCAACAGTACTGCTCTTTTCAGGATGAAACTGAGTTCCATAGAAATTATCTTTTTGCAATGCTGTACTATAGGTTATTCCATAGGTAGACTCCGCAATTGTAGTTTCAGTAACGGGAGCATAATAACTATGTACTAAATAAATATATTCGTTTTCGGATATATCATTAAAAAGTGAAGATTTTAGAGATGTTATTTGATTCCATCCTATCTGGGGGACTTTTACATCCTTCTGAAATCTAATCACATCTGTATCAAAAATGCCCAAACCTTTGGTATCACCTTCTTCTGTATAATTACACATCAATTGCATTCCTAAACAAATCCCTAAAACTGGTTGTTTTAATTCTGGAATTAGTTTTTCCAAACCAGAAGCACGAAGTTTTTGCATAGCACTGCTCGCTTCTCCTACTCCTGGAAAAATAACTTTATCAGCCGCTTTAATCTCCTCTGGATCATCACTCAGAATGGCCTCATATCCTAATCGCTGAATTGCAAACTTAATGGACTGAATATTACCGGCTCCGTAATTTATAATTATTATTTTCATTTATATTGTCATTCCAGCATAGTCTGGAATCTTTTTTAATTTAAACCTTCTACTTTACTGTGGATTCCAGCCTGCGCTGGAATGACAAAAGCATTGGTTATAACATTCCTTTCGTACTTGGTAGAATCATTTTTTCAGGATCTCGCTTTACTGCCACTTTAATTGCTTTGGCAAAAGCTTTAAAAATAGCTTCAATTTTATGATGCTCGTTGGTTCCTTCTGCCTTTACATTCAAATTGGCTTTTGCACCATCGGTAAAGGACTTAAAAAAGTGATAAAACATTTCTGTTGGCATTTTACCAATCATTTCTCTTTTAAATTCTGCATCCCAAACGAGCCAGTTACGTCCTCCAAAATCTATTGCTACTTGAGCCAAGCAATCATCCATTGGCAAACAAAAACCATATCTTTCTATACCCAATTTATTGTTTAGAGCTTTACTAAAAACTTCTCCCAAAGCAATTGCTGTATCTTCAATGGTATGATGTTCATCAACTTCTAAATCTCCTTTTACTTTAATCTCTAGATCCATTTGTCCATGACGTGAAATTTGATCTAGCATATGATCAAAAAACTCCAGTCCTGTAGAAATATCACTTTTCCCAGTTCCATCCAGATTTAGCTTAATATAAATATCAGTCTCATTCGTTTTTCTAATTATTTCCGCTACTCTTTCATTTAGTTTTAAAAACTCATAAATCTCTTTCCAATCTGTTGATGTTAGCGCAATACTTTCTAAAATAGTCTTCTTATCTGTTTCTATTTCATCTGCGCCAAGTTCTGGATCTTCAGATAAGAAAATTCCTTTAGATCCCAAGTTCTTAGCTAATTCCATATCGGTAATACGATCACCCAATACAAAAGAGTTTTCTAGATCATACTTTTCTTTATCAAAGTATGCTGTTAACAAACCTGTTCTTGGTTTACGCGTATCTGCATTTTCATGAGGAAATGTCTTATCGATATGAATTGCACTAAATACAACTCCTTCCTTCTCGAATGCTGATAATACTTTATTATGTGCCGGCCAAAAAGTATCTTCTGGAAAGGAATCCGTTCCTAATCCATCCTGATTAGTGACCATTACCAATTCATAATCTAATTCACTGGCTATTTTAGCCATGTATTGAAAAACTTTTGGGTAAAACTCTAGTTTCTCCAAACTATCTAATTGATAATCTACTGGTGGTTCCAAAACAAGTGTTCCATCACGATCTATAAATAATACTTTCTTTTTCATTTTTTTGTCATTCCAGTAAAGGCTGGAATCTATTTTTAATTAAACATTTTGTTATTTATGGATTCCAGATCAAGTCCGGAATGACAATTACAAACTCTTTAATGCTTCTATTAATTTTTGGTTTTCTATTGTCGTACCCACTGTAAATCGTAAGGTATTTTCACAAAGTGGTTGTGTTGTTCGATTTCGGATCACAATTCCTTTTTCTAAAAGTTGGTTATATCTGCTATTAGCATCATCTACTTTTACCAAGACAAAATTAGCATCTGACTTATAGATCTTCTCAATAAAGCTAATTTCCTCTAAGGCAACCATTATCTTTTCTCGTTCTTGCAAAATATTGTCTACCTCTCTTTCTACAGATGCTACATCCTCTACTCTTTCTAATGCCTTTCGCTGTGTTAGTTCATTTACATTATATGGTGGTTTAATTTTATTTAAAACCCCTATAACTTCTTTAGAAGCATAACACAATCCAAGTCTAATACCCGCCATTCCATATGCTTTAGATAATGTTTGTGTAATAATAAGATTAGGACATTCTTTGATTTTACCAATCCATGTTTCTTGAGATGAAAAATCAATATAAGCTTCATCAATGACAACCAACCCATTAAAGTTTTCTAAAATATCCACTATACTCTTTTCTGAAAAAGAATTACCCGTAGGATTATTTGGTGAACATAAGAATATCATTTTTGTTTGGTGATCAACTGTATCTAAAATCTTAGCTACATTAGGCTCAAAATTATCATTTAGAAGAACTTTTCTGTTTTCTATATCATTGGTGTTTGCTAATACATTATACATCCCATAAGTTGGTGGTAATGTAATGATATTATCTACTTTTGGTTCACAAAACGCTCTAAACAAAAGATCCAAAACTTCGTCACTCCCATTTCCTAATAAAATACAATCAGTTGATATGTTTTTTTGCTCACTTAATACAGCTTTAAGACTTCTTTGTTGTGGATCAGGATATCTGTTTACCCCATTTTCATAAGGATTCTCATTAGCATCCAAAAAAATCATTTCCGAACCATCTGAAACGTATTCATCACGAGCAGATGAATATGGCTGTAAATCTTTTACATTTTCACGAACTAATTGGTCTATATTGAATTTTATCGTTTTCATTATTTATTGTGCTTCTTTATTTATTGAAATAACTTAAAGAGAAATACAAATGCAATTGTTATTATTATAATTAGAATGCCGAAAGTTATAGACAAAAGGATCAATACTGCTATAAACTTTAAGAACTTTAAAAAAATTTGTCCAATACTATAATCACCTAATTTTTTATAGGTATAAGAGTAATAAAAGATGACAACTAAAGAACTTACCATGTATATGTAAGGTGAAGTAATTAATCCAAGCAAAAAGAAGAGCGTTCCTGAAAATAATGCTAATCCTAATAAATAGGAGTTAATTACTAAATGTTCTCCATAATTATATTTTTTCTTTCCAAATACTAAGAATGATAATAAGGCATAGAAAGGAATCATTAGAAAGGCAATAAAGTTGAAATATTTAAGCATAAAGTTTTGAGTTCCTTTATTTATCTCATGTTGCTCTTGTTTGTATTGTAAAAACTGTTCCTGATAAGCCGCCGATTCTTTATCTAATTCAGGTTGTGTAATAGAAAATATTGTTTCATACATTGCCTCATTTTGCGCGGATAACATTAATTCGATATATTTCTCAGAAAAGAAGTTAAACGTAAATGTTGCAACTGCAGTACCAATTACCAGAAACGCAAATGGATTCATATACTTCTTTCTTGTTCCTGAAATATATTCTGAAATAACCTTTTGTGGAGAAGTAACTATACCAATCAATGTTCTAATAAAGAGATTGTCTAGCCCTAGAACATTACTGAAAAAATCACTTTTTAATCCTTTAAAAGTAATTCGTTCTCTTATCACTTTTGCGCCACAAGATTGACAGTAATCTGAATTTTCAGATATGAGATATGAACAATTTCTACAACTCACTAATTTCCAATTTTAGTTTATATTCTTTATAAAATTATTATCTAACCATTTTTCAAACTCTGTAATCGCAAGGTCACTGCATTTTTATGCGCTTGTAAACCTTCTGCTTCTGCCATAATTTCGATAGCATTTCCAATATTCTTTATGCCTTCTTTAGATAATTTCTGAAAGGTCATAGATTTCATAAAACTATCTAGATTTACACCACTATATTGTTTAGCATATCCGTTTGTAGGTAATGTATGGTTAGTTCCGGAAGCATAGTCTCCTGCACTCTCCGGAGTATAATTACCGATAAAAACAGAACCAGCGTTGGAGATATTATCTATGTAATATGCTTCATCGTTTACACATACAATAAAATGCTCAGGACCATATTCATTAATCAATTCTAAAGCTTCCTTATCATTAGCAACATAAATCAATTTAGAATTTGCTATGGCAGCTTCAGCAATTTCTTTTCTTGGTAATACATCACATTGTTTTGCTACTTCTAACTCTACATGCTCTATCAAATCTTTGGAGGTAGATACTAAAATCACCTGACTATCTTTTCCATGTTCTGCCTGACTTAATAAGTCTGAAGCTACAAAAGAAGGATCTGCTGTATCATCTGCAACTACTAACAATTCGCTAGGACCTGCTGGCATATCTATTGCTACACCGAACTTAGTCGCTAACTGTTTAGCAACGGTTACAAATTGGTTTCCAGGACCAAAAATCTTATATACCTGAGGAATCGTTTCTGTCCCAAAAGTCATTCCTGCTATTGCTTGAATTCCTCCTACTTTAAAAATCTTAGTAACTCCACAAAGATCAGCTGTATACAAAATAGCGGGGTTTATTTTTCCTTCTTTATCAGGAGGCGAACACAGCACAATTTCTTTACATCCTGCAATAGTAGCTGGAACTGCTAACATTAAAATTGTAGAAAATAATGGAGCTGTTCCGCCTGGAATATAAAGACCAACCTTTTGAATAGGTCTTTTCTCTTGCCAACAATTAACACCATTTGCAGTTTCAATATAAACCTTATCCGTTTTTTGTGCTGCGTGGAAAGCTTCAATATTAGATTTGGCAATAAGAATAGCATCTTTAAGATCAGATGAGACACTGTTCTTAGCTGTTTCTATTTCTTCCTTACTAACTAAAGTAGTACTAAGAGAAACCTTATCAAACTTCTCTGTATATTTATTAATAGCAAGATCCCCATCTTCCTTTACCTCATTAAAAACATCTAAAACAACGTCCTCAATATCTGCTACCGTTTGAGTTGGTCGTTTTAAAATTTCCGACCACGTACTTTTTTCTGGATTATATATTTTATTCAAAACAATCAATACTTTTTGATCTCTATTAGTAAGAGATATTAATCATTATAATTCTTTCTGAAAATGATATGCAATTTTCTTATACCCTTGATTCTCCCAAAAATTATGTGCTTTTTCGTTACCTAAATAACAATTTAACTCAGAAGCGATGCACCCTTTAGATTTGGCATAATCAAAAATCCAATTCATCAAAAGCTCACCTATTCCCTTTCCTTGATATTCTGGAAGAATAAATACATTATCTGGCTCTACATGTCTCCCAATATAATATTTGGTAAGAAACCACAACCCAGAAATACCAATTAAAGTTTTATCATCATATACACCAACACACTCGTACCCTTGAAGAATCATTTCTGCTAACCTATTTGACAAGATTTCTCTACCGATATTAGGATTGAGTTGTTCTAAAAAAGGAACAATGATTGGGATATTTTCTTTAGGTATAAGAGTGATTGATATCATAATACCATTTTTTCAATTGGACATACCAGAATCCCTTCAGCTCCTTCTGATTTTAATTCATCCAAGATATCCCAAAACTTATTTTTCTCTACCACAGTGTGTATAGAACTCCAACCTTTTTCTGCCAGCGGTAATACTGTAGGACTTCGCATACCTGGTAAAATATCCACAATACGATCGATTTTATCATTTGGAGCATTTAGCAAAACATATTTAGAAGCTCTTGCTTTAAGTACTGCTTGTATTCTGAATTGTAACTTAGCTAATATCTCTTTGCTTTCTTCACTAATCTTAGGAGAAACCGCTAAAACTGCTTCAGAAGTAAGCATAACCTCTACTTCTTTTAGATTATTCTTGAATAGTGTGCTTCCGCTAGACACTATATCACAAATTGCATCAGCTAGACCGATATTCGGCGCTATCTCTACCGAACCTGAAATCTGGTGGAGATCAGCAGAAACACCTTTCTCCTTTAAATATTCAATGACAGTATTGGGATAAGAAGTAGCAATTCTTTTTCCTTCCAAATCCTGAATAGAATTATACTCCATATCCTTTGGAACCGCAAGTGATACTTTGCACTTAGAAAAATTTAATCTCTCCGCAATATCAATATCCTTTCCTTTCTCTACCAATACATTTTCACCGATAATAGCAATATCCACTACTCCATCTCTTAAATATTGTGGAATATCTCCGTTTCTAAGAAACATAACTTCCATAGGGAAATTTCTAGTGGCTGCCTTCAATTGGTCTTTTCCATTATCTATGGAAATTCCACAATCTTTAAGGATCTGAACCGAATCTTGGTTTAATCTTCCACTTTTTTGAATAGCAATTCTAATTTTTGACATGTTTTTGTTGTTGTGTTTGGTCAGTTCAAAACAAGTTTAAACAAAAAACCCGTTTGACTTTGCTCAAACGGGTTACTATATATGATTCACTTTTACACATATCAACTTACCACGCTTGGGCGGAAATGTAAGAATGATGATGATGTAAAAGTATGTTTTTCATTTTTTCTAAATCTGCAGCGAATTTATAAAAAAAAAGTTTTACTCAAAATGTATTTCAGCTTAATTTTTTGCAATTCATCTTTTTTTGATGCATAAATCATTCTGCTTTAACAGATTAATTAAAACATTTCATAAATTTAAAAGAGTAATACTAATCATCAACCTATGAGAAATTTAATTTCCTTTTTAATTTTTATCCTATTTGCATTACTGGCCATGTGGTGGTACTATTCCTGCCCTATCTGTTTAGGAGATAGAGATAGTAATTCCACCATTGTCAAACAAATAGATCCTGAAGCAGAAGCCAAAGCAAAAAAAGCATACGAAGACAGTATTGCTTTAGCTAATGGATTATATGCATTAGATATCGACAACAACGATATCTTCAGGTATCCTGCCAATCTTCAAATTAACAATTCTAATCTCGATGTATTCATTCCGGAAAAACTAAAAGGTTTTGAATCTAAAATAGCTGATTATATAGGACAACATCAAGATCAGGAATTAATTATATACGGTTATGAAACTTCTGCCGAAAAAGAAGCTGATAGCCTTACAGGTGTTTCCAGAGCTAATTTTATTAAGAATATTTTGATTGATGCAGGAATTAATGGTGATCGTCTTGTTTCTAAAGCAAAATTACAAGAATACTCTTATGATGAAAATGGAAAATATAATGGTGGAATTCTTTTAAACTTCCATACACTAGATACATCTAGATTAAAAGAAGTAGAAAAAGGTATTGCCAATAAAACATTGTATTCAGATTTTGGGTCAAAAGAATTCAAACCGGATGCAACCCTTGCAAATTATGCGCTCGAGTTAAAAAGTTATCTTACCAAATACCCAGCTAAAAAAGTGTTGATCACTGGACATACAGACGATATTGGTGATAACAAATCCAATCAGTACTTTGGGTTAAAAAGAGCTGAAAATGTTAAAAAGTACTTCATCTCTCAAGGGATCTCTGCAGAAAAGCTTTCTTCTAAATCCAAAGGAGAAACAGACCCTATCGTTCCTAATGATAGCGAAGAAAACAGAGCAAAAAATAGAAGAATAGAAATAACTGTAAACTAAATACCAACGATAACAATGTTAGATTTTTTAAACGAAGCAAACTGGTGGTGCCTATTACTATTATTATTAATCGCTTTCCTTTTAGGATGGTTATTATCTAGGTGGTCACTTAAAAATAAATACCAAGAAGAATTAGACAAATGTCTAAAGGAAAAGGAAAAACTTAGAAATGGAAGTTATAAAAAAGCTAATACTACATTCTCTCAACCAATTCCTGTAGAAGCGCCTAAAGCAATTGAAACAACAGATATAAAGGTTGAAACGGAAGCTGTTGAAAAACCAAAATTAAATTTCGAAAGTTTCGGTAAAGCTGATGAAACTCAAAAAGATGATCTGAAAAGAATAAGTGGCGTTGGTCCTTTTATAGAGAAAAAACTAAATAGTATTGGAATATTTACTTTTGATCAAATCAGTAGGTTTACCAAAGAAGATATCGAAACAGTTACCGAACTGATTCAGTTCTTCCCTGGTCGAATAGAACGGGATAATTGGACCGATCAAGCAGAAAAACTAAAAAATCAGAAGTAATATAAATTACCTCTAATCAATATTTGCCTTTAAGCGATGAACGCTTAAAGGCTTTTTTTTGAAATAAAGAATAATAAAAAGTGTTAGATTTACGTGATCTAATTAACGCTCTATTATATGTCATTATCTACCTTAGATTGGATTATCATTATTTCATTCTTTATTGTTTTTGCTATCATTGGTATTGCTGTTTCCAAAAAATCAGGTAAAAGTGCTAGCGAATTTTTCTTATCCGGACGTAACATGCCTTGGTGGTTATTAGGCATTTCTATGGTAGCTACCACATTTTCTGCGGATACTCCAAATTTGGTAACAGACATTGTTAGACAAAATGGAATTTCAGGAAACTGGGTTTGGTGGGCATTTTTATTTACTGGAATGCTAACTGTATTCGTATATGCTAAATTATGGAGAAGATCAGAAGTACTAACCGATTTGGAATTTTACGAAATTAGATATAGCGGAAAAGCTGCCGCCTTTCTAAGAGGTTTTAGAGCTATTTATCTAGGTGTCTTTTTTAATATCATGATCATGGCATCTGTGTGTCTTGCAGCTATAAAAATTGGTGGTATTTTATTTGGACTAGCGCCTTGGGAATGTGTATTATATGCTTCTATCATCACTGTAATTTACAGTGCATTAGGAGGGCTAAGAGGTGTGATTTTTACAGATTTTCTTCAATTTATTGTGGCAATGATAGGATCAATTGCAGCAGCTTATTATCTTATTAACCTTCCTGAAGTTGGAGGATTATCTAATTTGTTAGCACATGAAAATGTAAGTCCTCAGCTTAATTTTTTACCCGACTTTAATGACTCCAATTCTCTTATAACGCTATTGATAATACCATTAGCTGTGCAATGGTGGAGCGTTTGGTACCCTGGTGCAGAACCCGGTGGTGGTGGCTATATAGCGCAAAGAATGCTCTCTGCCAAGGATGAAAAAAATGCTATCGGTGCTACCCTGCTATTTAATATTGCACACTATGCCTTGCGTCCATGGCCATGGATCCTAATTGCTTTAATTTCATTAGTAATTTTTCCAGAATTAACCTCCATACAACAAGCTTTTCCTAATGTAGACTCTGGAATCATTGGACACGACCTTGCATATCCAGCAATGTTAACCAAATTACCAGCTGGTTTATTAGGGCTAGTTGTAGCTTCGTTAATTGCTGCGTTTATGAGTACTATTTCTACCCATCTTAACTGGGGATCTTCATATATCGCTATTGATTTTTACAAACGCTTTATGAACCCCAATGCCAGTGAAAAAAAGCTAGTTAAAGTTGGACGTGTAAGTACCATAGGCCTTATGTTATTTGCAGCATTAATTGCATTGGCTCTAGAAAGCGCATTAAGTACTTTTAAAATACTATTGCAAATTGGCGCGGGAACAGGCTTAATTTTTATTCTAAGATGGTTTTGGTGGCGTATAAATGCCTACAGCGAAATAACTGGGATGATCGTTTCATTTATTATTGCACTTTGGTTTGAATTTATCCATGAGCATATATTTGGTTCTCGTTTAGAAGGATATCAAGAATTAGTAATCGGAGTAATTTTAACAACAATAAGTTGGGTAGCCGCTACTTTACTAACCAAACCCACTGAAAATGAAACACTGATTAAATTTTATAATAAAGTAAAACCTTTTGGTACTGGATGGAATGGTTTTAAACAAAAAGTAAGAACAGATAATATTGAGTTAGATGATAGTTCGGATAAATTTACAATTGATCTAGCGTCTATGTTATTAGGTGTATTGCTTGTATATTGCTCTCTATTTGGTACTGGATATCTTATTTATGGTAATCTCATTGGTGCCCTGATATTATTTACTATTACAGCTGTAGCGGTAATTGTTCTTTTAAAAATAAGAAGGAAATGATTATAGTTCTAAATAATAAAGTGCTTCCACATATTTATTAGAAGACTCTTCTGCGTCTTTTTTAGACGTGATTTCTTTTACTACACCCGCTATTTTCATTTGTCTTTCTGGAAGTTTCTTGAATTCCTTAGAATGCGCAATGATACAACTTGTGGAGGAATTGATATCTGATATTTCATAAACATTGTAGGTATCTATGATAGGAATCATACTAAAAGTTGTTACTTTTCCAGCTACAATGGGAACCATTATAAAACCATTAAAATTTGATTTGGAAGCAATCTTTTTGGGTATTCCCGTGATGATCACATTTGATGATAACTCGATCGACTCCATCTCCTTAGCATCTATAACTTCCCTGGTTTTATGTGAATTATAAATCAATTGTAATTCATCTGACAAATACGATATTACTTTGTTTCTATCAGAAACTTCTAATTTAGAAGTCGCTACATCCAGAAATAAAATCATTTTTTGTTTATCATTAAACAAGCCAGAAACCTTACCCAATTCGGCAGTAGAGATCACACCATCCTCTGCTTTCGTTAGTATATTGTAAAATCTTCCTCCATTATCTAAGGATTTAATTGCTTCTTCAAAATTATCAAATGGAACTATCTTTCTCATTAAATCAACAGATTACAGATGAAGAAAGTTATATAACAACTTTCCAATAAATTCTCCAAAACAGTATAGCAAACCTACAACTATTAAAGACACATATAAAAACGTAAACAATCGTTTCTTTTTGCCATTCTTTTCATTTTCTAAAGAAAGAAAACCAGCAAAACTCAATAAAGCAAAAAACATATAGTTCATAGTATAATCTTGTTTTATTTATAAGTATCTAAATGATCCAAAATGTTACAAAGTTAAAAACCCATCTTACACTTAGTTGAAAGATGGGTTTAAAAAGTTTGTAGTTACCTAACCGCAATAAATTCTGTTATGTTTTACTGATTTCCAAGAATTAAAGGCATACCATCCTTCCCAGATCCTACTACAACAACTTTCGCATTAGGAGATTTTGCTAATTGTAATGTAGCTTCGATTCCTTTTTCCTTTAAAATTTTATCTGTTAAAGAAGCACTAAGAATCTGGTTGGCTACCGCTTTACCTTCTGCATCAATCTTTTGTCTCTCCGCCTCTTTTTTAGCTTTCTCTAATCTAAACTCATACTCCAACGCTTCTTGCTCTTGCTTTAACTTTCTTTCTATCGCTTCTTTAATTGTCGGAGGTAAAGTAACATCACGTACTAAAACTTCATTTAACTGAATATACTGATCTCCAACAATCTTTTTAGTTTCTTCGAAAATTTCTTTTTGAATCGCATCTCTTTTACTAGAGTACAACTGTTCTGGTGTGTATCTACCTACTACACTACGTGCTGCAGAACGAATTGTTGGAAGTAATACTCGCTGTACATATTCCTCTCCTTTCTGCTGATGCAACAAACCTAATTTCCCATAATCTGGTTGAAACCAAGCAGAAGCATCTAATTTAATCTCTAGACCATTAGAAGATAATACTTGCATTTTTTCAAATACTTCTTGTTGTCTAACTTCGTATACTATTACTTTATTCCATGGCGCTACTAGATGAAATCCCTCTCCTAGTGGTGGTGCATCCGTTACTACTCCTCCTCCAAATGTTTTATAAAGAACTCCAGCCTCTCCAGATCCGATAGTAACTGTTGACTTCGACACAAACACAATAGTTAATACAATGATGATTAGAATAGGTAATCCTATTTTAGGTAATTTTTCCATGATAATTTTTTAGTTTTTTTAATAATTAAATAAGCCCATTATATTTTCTCATAAACCACTCGATACTTAATAGCGCTATGAGTATTGCTAAGAGATATTTCCAATCTACTAAAGATACGATATTTTCCTTGCTCTTCTGAACCGCTTTGTACCTTTCATCTGCCATAAGATCTTGTATCAAAATATCATCTTGATTCATAAAATAAGCCTTTCCATTCGTATTAGTCGCTACTTCAGTAAGTTTTGTTACATCTGCATTTAATAATTGTTGTTCGACATTATAATCCAAAATACTAAAACTCCCTGAACGGCTTATATTTTCTCCAATTACCGAAACCGTATAATCATAATTCCCCGAAGACAAACTACTTAAATCAACTTCATATGAATTATTCTTTAGTAACATAGGAATTGTTTGCGATTGCTCTGTATCTTTGTTTTTTAGACTGATACTAAGATTGCCTCTATTGTCAAATTCATAGTTCTTGGTAAAATATTCCGCCTTTATTTTTATACTGGAATTTCCATAATAAAAAGATTCTGCAATCGTATTAAGTCTACTTTTTTTCTTGTTAGAAGCAAGATATTGAATTAGTTTACCCAAGAATTCATCAAAAGTTTCGAAACTCTTTGTATCCAAATAAGATTGTGCTCTCCATCTCCAAATACCTTCTCCAAACAAAACTGCTTCTCTGGTACCATTATCTTCTACAGTTGCCAGTAAGGGTTCTTCGGTACTGATATTACTTATATTTCTATGAAGTACCACATCATAAGAAGAATTCATGGCAATTTCTCCAAACGTTCCTATTAATGGTGGATAACCACCGAAACCAATATCATCTAATAAAAAAGTTCCGTAATTATTATTAAATCTTGGAAGATAATACTCCGTTTGCCTCGTAATTTCCTGCTTATATAAATTTTGGGCTTTGTTTAAAAATACCCAATCTGTTTTAGATCCAGTAACAGTAAAGTGATTTTTCTTAGCATCTGTTATCTTCTTATAAACACTGCTAAATCTTGTATTAGGTTGATATAAGATTATTAACTGATAATCTTCTATATCTCGAACTTCTGCTGGCTTAAGGATCGTGATACTTCTTCTCTCGTTACTTTCTACACTCTTTTTTATAGCTCCAAGATCTGGATGTGTCATATCACTAACCAAAAGAATATTTGTTTTTTGATCAATTACCTCTACTGCAAAATCTTTGTTATTATTAATAACATTCTTTTCATTTTCTAACGGCACCAATCTTGCGGTATATTGCAAAACCCCAGCTTTAGAAGCTCCTAACGTTAAATTTATAATTTCGGAATTATTATCTTTAGAAAAAGAAACTGGCTGAGAATAAATTGTATTCTGACCTGATTTTATTTCAAATTTTGTGGATACATTATCTATGCCTGAGTAAGTAAGAATTACTTCAACTGGGAATCTATTCTTCAAATAAGAATATCGATTTACGTTTAATTGTTGAATTTTAGTATCTACAACTTTTGCCGTATCTCCAACAATTACTGGAAAAACCTGTTGTTTATAAGTTTTACTACTGAATTGGTAATCTGCTCCATATGTTTGATTACCATCGGTCACCAAAACTGTTGGTGCATTGGAGTTTTTATAAATCTGATCTAAATTTCCAAGAGCATTCGAAATATTTGTTTGTTTTTTATCGAAATTCAAATTCAATGTATCTTCTAAACGATCTGAAAAAGTATAATACTTTATACTAAACCTATCTTGAAGTTCTTCCGAATTTTGAAATTTATCAACAAGTTCAATAACCGGTTTATTTTGACTCAAATGTTTTATAGAGGATGAATTATCTACCGCAATGATCAAAGAAGGTTTTTCGATATAGCTCGATTTTTTGCGAAACGTAGGGTTGATTAATAAAATCAACAGTGTAAACACACTTAAAAAACGTAATAAAGCAAAAAACAGATGCTTTTTTGTTCTGTTTTTTGCTTTATAAATATACTGAAATATAGAAATAATTAGTGCAATTATTCCTGCTGCGATAATCAATCCTATATTATGTATCTGCATTCTTTTTTGTTACAATCTTAAAATTTAAGATTTCATATTTCAAAACGAAAATTAATCAGATTTAATTTAAAAGATCTTAAACTTATTAAAAAACTGAAGATTTAGGTTAACATACCACCATCTACATTTAGTACTTGACCCGTAACATATGCACTTAAATCACTAGCTAAAAATAGACAAGCATTTGCAATATCTTCTGGAGAGCCACCTCTTTTTAGTGGGATTGCTTTTCTCCATTCATCTACCACCTTATCATCTAACTTTCCAGTCATTTCCGTTTCGATAAATCCAGGAGCAATTACATTACTTCTAATATTTCTAGATCCTAATTCTAACGCTACCGATTTCGAAAATCCAATGATACCTGCCTTAGAAGCAGCATAATTAGCCTGACCTGCATTTCCTTTAACTCCAACAACAGAACTCATATTAATAATACTTCCTTTACGTTGTTTAAGCATTGTACGCTGAACCGCTTTGGTCATATTAAAAACACTTTTTAGATTTATTTCGATTACTTTATCGAAATCCTCCTCGCTCATCCTCATCAATAAGTTATCCTTTGTAATCCCAGCATTATTAACTAACACATCAATACTTCCGAAGTTTTCTAATACATCTTTAACCAAACTTTCTGATTGTTCAAAACTTGCAGCATTACTCTGATAAGCCTTTGCTTTAACTCCTAAATCGTTTAATTCTTTTTCTAATTCTGTTGCAGCATCTACTGAAGAACTAAATGTAAATGCAACGTTAGCACCATTTTTTGCAAAAACCTGTGCAATTCCTTTACCAATACCACGTGTAGCACCTGTGATAATAGCAGTTTTACCTTGTAAGAGATTCATTCGCTCTGTAATATTTTTTTGGTATCACATATCATATCGCTATAATATGCCTGATTTGTGTTTTCAAATATAAGAATAACTCTCAGGCATACAATAATAAAAACATTGATTTATACAGGGTTTTGAGCATATAATATGATCTCTAAAACACATTAAAGCTCCAATACTTTACTTCATTCTATTTAGAGTACTGAATATCTTGGGGTTAACAAACTTCATTATGCAGCTGCTTAAATAAAATAAAAAACCTTGATCTTTCATAGATCAAGGTTTTAAAAAAATCATATTTGAACTTATAATCAATGATGCGCAACTGCTTCTGATCGATAAGAAGATAAATCCTTCTGAAACGCATTATAAGTTTTCATTACTCCAAAAATCTCATCTCCTACCTCTTTTGATAATCGACCGGCATCTTTTAGCAAATCTGTGGTATTCATTAACGTTTGTGATAACTTGCGACCGTTATGGTCTAATTCTAAATACTGTTGATGCATATCTGGAGTGCATGGCTCGCAACGGTAAGAGTGTAAATCAGAAAGCATAGCGGAAAGCTCTTCTTTCATTCTGCTCAACCTGAGGGTATGCTTTTGACGATTTGGAGAGAGTGTTAAAGTAATGTCATTTTCCATAATGGTTTGGTTTTAAAAGTGAGTGTTTTAAATTTACCAATAAATATGAAAAGATCAAAAAAATCCAGCATTACAGCTTTATGTTTTATGTTTTTGTTAAACATTTAAACAAATTGCAAATAAATTATTATTAAATCTCTAAAAAAATATAAAAATGATAATTTAATTAAGGGAAAATCCCCTTAATTAAATCAAAAAGTCATCTATTTAATAAGACAATGAATTCTAACAAAATATATAATTGGGGTATTTTAGGCTGTGGTAAAATAGCCCATAAATTTGCTCAAGATCTACAAAGTATTCCTAATGCAAAATTACAAGCCGTAGCCAGCAGAAATATAGAAAAAGCAAAAGATTTTGGAGATACTTATCAAACACCAACCCACTATGGAAGTTATATTGAACTTGCCAAGGATACCAAAATTGACATCATATATATTGCCACTCCGCATGTATTTCATTACGAAAACACTATGATGTGTCTTAATGAAAAAAAAGCGGTTCTATGTGAAAAACCTTTCGCGATGAATAAAGCTCAAGTCTCTGAAATGATACAAATGGCTAAAACGCAAAATACATTTCTGATGGAAGCACTTTGGACATACTTTTTACCACATTATGAATTTGTTTTGCAAACTTTAAAAGGGAATCAGCTAGGTAAAATTAAGTCTCTGAAAGCTGATTTTGGATTTGCTAGCACGTTTGATCCTAATAACCGAATATTTAGAAAAGAACTAGGAGGTGGCAGTTTATTAGATGTTGGGATATACCCATTGTTCGCAGCTTTAAGCATGATTGGAGTTCCAGAAAAAATCAAAGCTTCTGCCAATTTTGGAGAAACTGGGATAGATGAAGATTGCAATATGACGCTTCATTACAAAAACAATGTATCCGCTGATCTATTTTCTTCTGTTATTCAAAAAACTGAAACAAAAGCTTTTATCCAACTAGAGCATGGAAGTATTATAATAAATAGTCGTTTTCACGAACCATCTTCTGTCACCATTATTAAAAATGGAAATTCCAAACTGTACGAATTTCCAGTAGTAACTAATGGATATAGTTATGAGGCGATTCACGTACATAATATGTTAGAAAGAGGAAATATAGAAAGTACAGTAATGTCTTTTGAAAAAAGCCTACACCTTATCGAATTACTAGATAAAATTAGAAAAGAAATCAAACTGGAATACTAACCATTCGATTTTTACAAAAAACCACAAAACATTGTAATTATTTTACTTTTTGTAAAGTTTATTTTACATTTAGTAAAAAAAATCATACTTTTGAAATATTAATCAAAAATCGAACAAGATGAAATATTTATTATCAAACAAGTTTAAAAAACCAGGATGGTTACTCTTCATTATTGGAAGTATTGCGGGAATTTATCTTCAACCACAGGGATTCGAATCAGATCAAATGAGGACTTCTGTTATTTCCTTATTTCATTATGATTCTTTTGAAAAAGAAAAAAATGGTATTATAAGAATCATAGAAAATGACATTTTAGACGAACTTATTATCGCTTTTATTATCATAGGAGGATTGCTGATTAGTTTTTCTAAAGAAAAGATAGAAGATGAATTTATTGCAAAAACAAGACTAGACTCTCTAGCTTGGTCGATTATTGTAAACTATTCTTTGCTCCTATTGTTAACTATCTTTATTTATGACATGAAGTATTTTCATGTATTAATTTATAACATGTTTACTCCACTGCTTATTTTTATTGTTAGGTTTCACTACGTTATCTATAAAAACAATAGATCATGAAAAATAAAATCAAAATTGAGCGAGCTATTCATGATTTCACTCAAGCTAATTTAGCTGAAAAAATTGGAGTAAGTAGACAAACCATAAATGCTATGGAAAAGAACAAGTATGTACCTTCTACTGTTTTAGCGCTAAAAATAGCGAAGCTATTTGGAAAACCAGTAGAAGAAATATTCTTTTTAGACAGTGATGATTAAAAAAAGCGCTCTGAGTTTCAGAGCGCTTTTCCATTTGTGTGAAAAAAAAGAGTGTTTATTTAGCTCCCCACTCTGCAAGGGAATCTTTATTTAGTTTTACGTAATCCGCATTATTTGCTTTCTCTGCTAATTGTAACGAAGTTTTAGCAGCTTTTATTGCCCCAGCCTTATCTCCGCTCTTGGCTAATATTAAAGAATGTTGTCTGTGATACCAGAAAGCATCCGCTCTTCCAGCTACTGCTTTTTCAATATGTGTTTTTGCTTTTGCAATGTCTCCTGTTTCTTTATAAAAGACAGCCGCTTGATAATGATCATTAGCAGAAGGACCTGCCATAATCTTTTCTATACTCTCTGTAGCTTTTTTCTTTGTAGGAACTTCTAACTTTATAGCCGCTTCAGTATTCTCCCATAAAATATTAATTAAAGCACTATCCATCGTAAAATCACTTAACATGATAGTAAATGTTTCTACGTTCATAGGAATCTTAGTCGCTTTTACTTTTACAGTAGCAGCTACTTTACTATCATCCCATTGGCGCGGTGTACCCCAGTTATTAGCATCACTATAAAAGATAACTTCCCAGCTGTCTTTTCCTGGTTTGGTGAAAATAGCGTAAGTACCTTTTTTAAGGTCTGCTCCTTCCACTTTTACATCATCACTAAAAGTTACCTGTGTATTCTTATTGGCACCTGTTCTCCATAATTTATCAAAAGGAACTAAGTTTCCAAAAATAGTACGCCCTTTCATGCTAGGACGAGAATATTCGATAGCTACATCAGTTAACCCAACAACTTGCTCAATTTTTGATAAAGGACTTGGCTGTGGAGTTTCTACCTGCGCTTTTACACCTAATGATAATAAAGCCACAGAAACAAATAAGACGATCTTTTTCATTGTAATTGTATTTAATTTTATTCCGTTAATTAGTATTATTGGTAACGAAAATAATAATTACACATACATTAAGAGTTAACAAAAACTTAAAATAAGGAGTGTTATATTTGCCATCATTTTCAATTGTATGATGCGTAAATATATAGCAGAGATTATAGGAACTTTCACCATGATATTTTGTGGTACGGGAGCAATGACTATTAATGAAGTAACTGGTGGTGATGTAACTCACGTAGGAATTGCTATCACCTGGGGATTGATTGTGATGGCTATGATTTATTCCTTTGGTGACATTTCTGGGGCTCATTTTAATCCTGCGGTTACTGTCGCATTTGCCTTTGCAAAAAAATTTAGTTGGAAAGAAGTCCCTAAATATATTCTAGCGCAATGTATTGGCGCTATCGCTGCCAGTAGTATTTTATTATTTTTATTCCCTGAAAGTGAGTTTCTTGGTGGTACTCTACCATCTTTTGAAGCATATAAAGCATTTGTTTTAGAATTACTCCTTACCTATTTCTTAATGTTAGTCATTATAAATGTATCTACTGGTTCTAAAGAAGTTGGTATGATGGCGGGTATTGCTATTGGTGGTGTTGTACTTTTAGAAGCTATGTTTGCAGGTCCCATGACGAATGCTTCTATGAATCCAGCTAGATCACTCGGACCAGCACTTTTATCAGGACATTGGGAACACCAATGGCTGTATATGACAGCACCAATAATAGGCGCTATTTTAGCTGTTCTAACTTGCAGATTAACAAAAGCTGATAATTGCTGCAACGACTGTTAACCTGATATATCTAAAATCCGGTCGTTTTAAAATTAACTTTATTTAACATATCTTTATTGCTTATTAATTTTTATGCAATTACAAACTACAGATTTTTGTACGATAGAGTTATATGAAAAGTTTGCTATTATAACCGTTAATAATGGAATTACGTTTACTTTGGAAAAAGCTAATATCATTAGAAAGGAACTACGTAGTTTTTATAAAGACAAAAAGTTTGTTTTAATCTCAAACAGACTCAACAATCACGAAGTATCTATTGATGTATACAAACAAGGTCAACTATCAAATATGAAAGGCCTTGCTATTGTTTCAAAAGAAAAAACAGATCGTGATAAAGCTCTTGAAGAGCAAAAACTGTTCGATAAATCATTTGTGTTTTTTGATTGTTTAGAAGAAGCTAAATCTTGGGCTATTTCTTATTTTTAATTTTGTTTAACTTTTTTATTTAAAGAATTAAACAAAATCATTGTACCTTTATCCTAATAAAAAGGTATACAATGAAAATTTATACATTACAGACGAAACAGAATCTTCCGATCTCCTTGCAAGAAGCCTGGGATTTCTTATCTGATCCGAATAATCTAAAGACCATTACACCCGATTATATGGGTTTTGAAATCTTATCCGGAGCTGATAGAAAAATGTATGCGGGACAAATCATACAATATATAGTAACACCTATCGCAGGAATCAAAACCAAATGGGTCACAGAAATCACACATGCTATTGATAAGGAATACTTTGTGGACGAACAACGATTTGGCCCCTATGCTTTATGGCATCATAAACATTTTATTAAAGAAATTCCTGGAGGTGTAGAAATGGAAGATATTATTGATTATAAAGTCCCTTTTGGCATTTTAGGTCAATTGGTACATCCCTTTTTGGTTAAGCCAAAACTAAAAGAGATATTCGAGTATCGTGAGCAAAAGTTAATTGAACTTTTTGGAACCTTCAAGCATAACACAAAACAAGAAACAGCAACAGTTTAAGAATAAAAAATAATATGAGAAAAAATATTTTACTAATTGGTGGAAGTCACGGAATTGGTTTTGAAATTGCATTAAAGCTTTATAAAGATCATAATATATATATTGCATCTAGAACCTCTCAAAATTTAGGGAATTTAGAGGTGACACATATTCCATATGATGCTTCTACCGATGAAATTGATACTTCTTTACTTCCAGAACAATTAGATGGTTTTGTATACTGTCCAGGTAGTATCAACCTAAAACCTTTTAAAATGCTAAGTCTAGAGGCTTTTCAAGAAGATATGCAGATTAATTTTATGTTTTTAATAAAAATCATGCATGCTATTGTTCCTCATCTAAAAAAATCCGAGCAAGCAAGTATTATCTTTTTCAGTACCGTGGCGGTAAAAGTAGGTATGCCATTCCATACAAGCGTAGCAGCTGCCAAAGGAGCTATAGAAGGTTTTGCTAAAGCGCTAGCTGCCGAATATGCTCCGAAACTAAGAGTTAATGTTATTGCTCCTTCTCTAACCGATACGCCTTTAGCCGAAAGGTTATTAGGAAATGAAAAGAAAAGAGAGAAAATGGATCAACGCCACCCACTTAAAAGAGTTGGAGAAGCCGAAGATATTGCCAATATTGCTAAGTTCTTATTAAGCGATGATAGCAGCTGGATCACAGGACAAATCTTAGGTGTAGATGGAGGTATGTCTACTTTAAACGTTAATTAAAATGTCTAAAAAAGTAAACATTTTCTGGTTCAGGAGAGATCTTAGGCTTGATGATAATATTGGTTTCCTTGAAGCACTTAAAGACGAAAATCCTGTACTGCCCATATTCATTTTTGATGACGAAATATTGGACAAACTTCCAGAAAACGATGCGAGGGTATCTTTTATATTCGAAACTTTGCAAAATATGAGAAAAGAGTTACAAGAAAATAATGATAGCTCCATTGCTTTTTTTCACGGGAAGCCTTTAGATATATTTAAAGCATTAATCAAGGATTACAAGATAGAAAAAGTATACACCAACCGAGATTATGAACCTTATGCGAAAGAAAGAGATGAAAGTATTAAAAAGTTATTAGACGATAATTCTATTAAGTTTAAGACATTTAAAGATCAAGTGATTTTTGAAATAGATGAAATTGTAAAATCCGATGGTGATCCCTATGTCGTATATACGCCTTACAAAAATAAGTGGAAAGAAGAATTTGATGAGTCAAAATTAAAAATCCATTATACCAGTCAGCATATTGATAATCTTATCAAAAACACCCGACTGCCTAATTTATCATTATCTGATATGGGATTTAATAAATCCAACATCACAGTTCCTGATTATACTGTTACGCCTACACTAATTGAAAACTATGAGGATACACGGAATTTCCCTGCTAAAGAAGATGGCACATCAAGACTAGGTCCACATTTGCGATTTGGTACGGTTAGTATTCGCAAAATGGTAAAAAAAGCTATAGCAGAAAAGAATGAGGTTTTTTGGTCTGAATTAATCTGGAGAGAATTTTTTATGCAAATTCTATGGCATTTTCCACATACAAAGGATAAGGCGTTTAGACCTAAATACGACCGAATCGAATGGCGAAATAATGAAGAAGAATTTGAGAAGTGGAAAAAAGGTGAAACAGGATATCCATTGGTAGATGCAGGTATGCGACAATTAAATGAGACCGGCTACATGCATAATAGAGTACGAATGCTTGTTGCTAGCTTTTTATGTAAACATCTTCTTATAGACTGGCGTTGGGGTGAAGCATATTTTGCAGAAAAATTATTGGATTACGACATGTCAGCCAACATTGGAAATTGGCAATGGGCTGCTGGGTCTGGAGTAGATGCTGCTCCTTATTTCCGAATTTTTAACCCAACAACACAAGTAACCAAATTCGATAAAAAACTAGAGTATATCAATACATGGGTACCAGATATTAATGAACTTACATATCCTAAACCCATGGTAGATCACAAAATGGCTAGAGAACGCTGCTTAAAAGTATATAAAGAAGCAGTTGCCTGATAACCAAATTATAACATTTCTTTAAAAATGCAGATAGCTATTTTTTGTAATTTAAGGGTCACAAATTATTAAAATTAAAACCAATGAATACACAAGAAGTAGCTAATCGTCTGGTAGAACTTTGCCGTCAAGGTGAGAATATGCAGGCATTAAAGGAATTATACGCAGATAATATTATTAGTAAAGAAATGCCTGGAGCTCCAAACCCAGTGATACAAGGTAAAGATGCTGTAACCAAAAAAAGTCAGGAATGGTATGCTACCGTAGAAGAATTTCATGGCGGAGAAATTTCTGATCCAGTGGTTGCGGACAATCATTTCTCTTGCAGAATGAAAATGGACTGTACTTTTAAAGGTCAAGGAAGGATGCAAATGGAAGAATTAGCTGTATATAGTGTAGATAATGGAAAAATAGTAGAAGAACAGTTTTTCTATTCAATGCCTTCGTAATAGATCTATATTTTCTGTAAAATCTAAAAAAAAACAAGTTTCACTTCTGATGAAGCTTGTTTTTTTATTAAAATTTATTCCAAATCTTAATCAGATTATTTTTTTAGAATTCTTTTTACCACGATCTTATCTAATGTAACATGATACATCCCTTCTTGTAAACCTCCAAGATCGATCACGTTTTGAAAACCATTATTGAGTATGGTTTTAAAAACGGTTTTACCAGTAATATCGCTAATTTCAACCAACGTATTTTTAGTGATTCCATGTACTATAATAAGATTATCGACCGGATTTGGAGTCAAAATAACTTTAGAAGAATCCAAAGGTGCAATATCCGAAACAGACAATATGTTTGATTCTATATTTATCATTATAGGCTCCATAGTACTCCAGGGACGATCGGTCCAAGACCACACTAAAGAACCATGCCATTCATTTTCTTTTAAGACAACTCCTAAGTGCTCTGCTTCTACTCCAAAAGTGTTCTCAGGATAATATTCTGCAATAACAGCTTTTTTGTCTACTTTTTCAACATCATAAAAATTATGAAATGGAGAACCATTCTCTCCTGCCCAATTGTAATAATGAATATTGTAAAAATCTAGGTAACCCCCAGATTCGCCTCCAATTTCTTCAAGTTTTTGATCCGTATAATAATTTTGATACCCCAAATCAATATCTTCTACGTTTGTAAGAAAACCTAATGCTCCATTTGTTATCATAACATTAGGTTCTACTCTTCTAATCGTTGCAGATGCTTTATTAATAAATTTTTGAATATCTACAATTGAAACTTTCTCTATAAATCCCGGCCAATGAGACCCGAACTCAGTAGTCATACCTTCTGCTTCATTAAAAATTTCCCAAGCATACAAACCAGGATGATCTCCAACAGCCTGAACCAAGGGAATCAAGGCATTAGTAAGATATGCTTCCATATTCTCATCCTCAGTGAGCACTTTTTTATTAGCAACAGCGTCGACATTCCACTGATCTTTTAACATATCAAATGACCAAAGACATATTTGTACTTGTACCCCTTTAGAAGATGCCAGATCCAGTATTTTTATAACATCCTCATGAAAAAAAGCTGGGTTATTTGTTACTTTTTGATCCATATCATAAACTGGATTCGTCGAACCATTTGTATGATACCACCAGCGCAAAACATTACCACCAGCATTAACTACCTTATCCATAACCAAACTAAAAGCATCTAAATCTGGATGGTATTCTGTTCCATATTCTGGATCTACTCCTATATCCCTACCAAATGAAACCCAAGCGATATTTATACCATTTACGAACTCCGAAACATTAGCATTAGATTGCTGTTCATAATTATTATTGATTGTAGTAGTAGACTCCTCTGGAAAATCAAAAAAATCCTTTGGATTTAAAATTTCAGGACTCTGTTTAATAGCTTCAATGACATCTTCTTTGTAATTCTCATGATTATGCCAAGGTTTTTTAGAGCGTTGTGAGAAAAGTTGGCACGTGAGTAATGTGACCATTAACGTGATAATAGTTTTCATGTAAGTTGATTATTTTGTTAGTGTAATTCCCAACGAAAAAAAACAACAATAATTATACGTTCTTCTTGAAATAACAATTCCTTAAAAAAAAGTGGTTTTTTAAAAAATCTAAAACAATAATTGCTTCACCTTAGCTAAAGCAGGATTACGATTATCTTCTTTCCATATTACAGACAACTCAGCTCTTTGAGAAATCCTTGGAATTTCTAAAAATTTCACTTTCAAATCAAAACCATATTGTAGAGAAGTAGGTACAATAGCCACTCCAAGACCACTTTCTACTAATTTAAAAATAGTTTGTGCATGAACAGATTTATGGGATACAATTGGTGTAAAACCCTGATCTTCGCAAATACTCATTATTTTATCATAATAAATAGAACTATAATCTGAAGAAAATAAAACAAAATGCTCCTTAGAAACTTGAGCCACACTAGTAAAGTTTTCTTGATTCAAAAAATGATTTTTTGGTAACACCAATGAAAAAGTATCGGTTTGCACCTGTTTAATACTAACTCCATCTGGAACTCTCGCTAATCTTACAAAACCGACATCCAATTGATCACTTAATATTCCATTTACCTGATCATAATTAGACATTTCTTCTAAGCTAAACTGAATCTTAGGAAATTCTTTATTAACCTTTATTAGAAGATTAGGAATAACAGTTTGCATGGCGGAGCCCAAAAACCCAATTCGTATCTCCCCTTCACTACCATCATCTATTAAAGCTGTTTGCTTTACGGTAAAATCAATATGATTAAAAATGTAAGATATTTCTTTTTTCAAATACATTCCTGCAGCTGTTAAACTTACGTTACGTTTATTCCTAATAAAAAGTTCAGCTCCGATAATCTCTTCCATTTGCTTTATTTGTCTGCTTAACCCAGGCTGAGAAATAAACAGGCGCTCTGCAGCTTTTCGAAAATGTAATTCTTCAGCCACTGCTAAAAAATAAGTAAAATGTCGAAGTTCTAATTGATAACTCATAGTTATTAATTATTGATAAAATTAGTATTTATAAGTATTAAAAATACATATTATCTTTATGTACACAAATAAAGAATCGTACAAAATGTCTAAAATATCATCACACTTCCACTTTGGAGAAGACTATTTAACTGCTGGAAAAGCAATAAAAATAGCTAGAAAAGAACTAAAAGGGGTAATTTCTAATGATGCGAGAGAAAAAATAAAAAGGAGCAGACACATCGTAGAAAACATTGTTGAAACGGGAAAGCCTGTGTATGGGATCAATACAGGATTTGGACCGCTTTGTACTACGATGATTTCTAAAGAAGAAACTAAGATATTACAAACCAATATATTACAAAGTCATAGCGTGGGCGTTGGAGATCCAATTGATCAAGAAATTAGCAAACTCATGCTAATCCTGAAATTACAATCCTTAGCCAAAGGGTATTCTGGAATTGCAGAAAAAACTTTAGATCGTATTTTATGGCATCTTGATAATGATGCTATTCCGATAGTACCTTCGCAGGGATCTGTAGGAGCTTCTGGAGACCTAGCTCCCCTTTCTCATTTATTTTTACCTTTAATTGGTTTAGGAAAAGTAATCTATAAGGGTACAGAAATTAGCACATCAAAGTTATTTGAGCTTACAGGTTTACAAGCTATCGAATTAGGACCAAAAGAAGGGTTAGCTTTGATTAACGGAACGCAATTTATTGCTGCGCATGCCGTTAAAGTTGTTGAAAAACTCCATAGTTGTCTTTCTCAAGCGGATATTATCGGAGCAATGATGATAGAAGGATTGCAAGGTTCTGTTAAACCTTTCTATAATGAATTACACACTTTAAGACCATTCAAAGGTACCATTCATGTTGCCTCCAGAGTAAAATCACTATTAAAAGGTTCTGAAATTATGGAAGATCATATTGATTGTGATCGTGTTCAAGACCCCTATTCTTTGCGATGCATTCCTCAGGTACATGGAGCTTCTCGAAACGCTTGGCTTCATCTTAAAGAATTATTGGAGATAGAATTAAATTCTGTAACTGATAATCCCATTATTATCAATGAAGAATTAACTATCAGTGGCGGAAGCTTTCACGGACAACCTTTAGCTATGGCAATAGATTACGCTTGTATTGCTGCATCCGAAATAGGAAATATCTCAGACAGACGCATATATCTGGCCTTAGAAGGAAATTCTCCTGGAGTTCCAAAGCTATTAATGGAAGACACAGGTATTAATTCTGGATATATGATTTTGCAATACACAACAGCGGCTTTAGCAAGTGAGAACAAAGGATTATGTTTCCCTTCTAGCGCAGATAGTATTCCAACCTCTTTAGGTCAAGAAGATCACGTAAGTATGGGATCTATTGGAGGAAGGAAAGCTATGCGAGTGATTGATAACGTAGAAAAGATACTAGCAATAGAACTTTTAACCGCTGCACAAGCATTCGAATACCGAAAACCGATGAAATCTGGTCCTATCTTAGATGAAATCCATAAAATGGTGCGTACCAAAGTTTCGTTTGCAGAAAAAGATCGGGTTTTCTCAGATGATATAGAAAAAGGAATTGATATTATTAGAAACAATAGGATCATAAACCTAGCAAATGAAGTAACCGAAAAGAAGAACTTATCCTTAGAAACCAAGTTTTCTTCCTCATTTGAAACATATTAATTATGGAAAAATATACACTTATTGGGCCTATTTCCCAAGTATTACCGATGGATAATATTCCACTAAAAGGTGCTCTAAAAAATGAAGAACTTCGTGTAATTGAAAATGCAGGAATTCTAATAGAAGATGAGTTAATTCATTCCGTTGGCGATTATCAAGCAATCAAGGAGATTGCACTTAAATTGAATGCCAAGATCATTGAATTACACACAGATTATGTTTGCATGCCTGGTATTATAGATGCGCACACGCATATCTGCTTTTCAGGTTCCAGAGCTAATGATTATGCTATGCGAAACTCGGGAAAGACCTATTTAGAAATCGCACGAGCTGGTGGAGGTATCTGGGATACAGTCACTAAAACAAGAGCCGCAAATCAAGAAGAATTATGCCATTCGGTTATAAAAAGAGCGAATTGCTTGCTTAAAAACGGGGTTACTACCGTAGAAGTTAAAAGCGGATATGGACTTTCCATATCAGAAGAATTGAAAATGCTTAGAGCAATCAATCAAGCGAATTCAAATTCGGAATCCGATCTTATCCCAACTTGTTTGGCAGCACATATGTTACCAAAAGATTATGATGGTGATCATCATACTTACCTCGCCGAAATTGCCGAAAAACTATTTCCAATTCTAAAAACTGAAAACCTAAGTAATCGAATTGATGCATTTATAGAACAAAGCGCTTTTTCTTACGAACATATAGAACCTTATTTTCATAAAGCAAAGGAAATGGGATTTGATATCACTGTGCATGCAGATCAGTTTACAACTAGCGGTAGTGAAATAGCCATAAAATTTGACGCTATTAGTGCCGATCATTTAGAAGCCAGCACAGAAAAGGAAATAGAAAAATTAGCAACAAGCAATACTATTGCAGTGGCATTACCAGGAGCATCCATAGGTTTAGGGTGTGACTTTACTCCTGCCAGAAAAATTTTGGATCAAGGAGGCGCTTTAGCAATAGCGAGTGATTGGAACCCTGGCTCTGCACCTATGGGTGATTTACTAACACAAGCTTGCATTTTAGGAACCTTTCAAAAACTTAGCAATGCAGAAGTTTTAGCCGGCATAACTTGCAGAGCTGCTGCTGCACTTAAACTAAATGATCGAGGTAGTTTAGCACCAAAAATGCTTGCAGATTTTTGTCTATTTCCGTCTCATCATTATAACGAAATATTATATCATCAAGGTAAACTCACTCCTTCACAAGTATGGAAAAGAGGTGAAACTGTGTATTCTAAATAACCAATCGATCAAAAAATCTAGTAATTAAAAGTCAATTACAATTCATTATCATGACTACATTCAAAGAGCAAATAAAAACAGGTATCCCACAAACTCTTCCTAAAAAAAAGGAATTTGACACAACCATAAGCAGAGCTCCAAAAAGGAAACAAATATTATCAATTGATGAAAAGAAACTAGCACTTAAAAATGCTCTGAGATACTTTCCTTCAGAATGGCATGAAGAATTAGCTCCAGAGTTTCTTGAAGAACTAAATGAATATGGCAGAATTTATATGTACCGATTTATGCCCGATTATGATATGTATGCCAGACCTATACATGAATATCCAGCAAACAATTTACAAGCTGCTGGAATCATGCTCATGATACAAAACAATTTAGATCCTGCAGTTGCTCAACACCCTTATGAACTTATTACCTACGGAGGTAATGGTGCAGTATTTCAAAACTGGGCACAGTATTTACTAACGATGCATTATTTAGCCACAATGACTAAGGAACAAACATTGCACATGTATTCTGGTCATCCAATGGGACTATTTCCTTCATCTAAAGACGCTCCAAGAGTTGTTGTTACCAATGGAATGATGATTCCAAATTACTCCAAACCAGATGATTGGGAAAAATTCAATGCCCTTGGAGTTACACAATATGGACAAATGACTGCTGGCAGTTATATGTATATTGGTCCTCAAGGAATTGTGCACGGCACCACAATCACAGTAATGAATGCTTTTAGAAAAACTCTCAAACCAGGAGAAACTTCTGAAGGAAAAATTTTCTTAACTGCTGGATTAGGTGGAATGAGCGGAGCACAACCAAAAGCTGGTAATATCGCCAAATGTATCACCGTATGTGCAGAAGTAAATCCTGCCGCTGCACAAAAAAGATATGAGCAAGGTTGGGTAGACGAAATTATAGACAATTTAGATCAATTAGTAAATCGTGTTAGAGAAGCAATTTCTAATACCGAAGTTGTTTCTATAGCCTATAAAGGAAATGTGGTTGACATATGGGAACGATTTTATGAGGAAAATATTTATGTCCACTTAGGGTCCGATCAGACATCATTGCATAATCCATGGTCTGGAGGATATTATCCTGTAGATATGAGCTATGAACAATCTAATGAAATGATTGCCAACAATCCTGATGGTTTCAAGGTAAAAGTTCAGGAATCTCTAAAAAGACATGCTTTAGCAATAAATAAGCATACAGCCAAGGGAACTTATTTCTTTGATTATGGAAATGCATTTTTATTAGAAGCATCAAGAGCTGGTGCGGATGTAATGAGTACTAACGGAGTGGATTTTAAATACCCTTCATACGTCCAAGATATTTTGGGTCCTATGTGTTTTGACTATGGATTTGGACCCTTTAGATGGGTTTGTACATCTGGTAAGTCAGAGGATCTGGACAAAACGGATCAAATAGCCATTGCCATAATGCAAAAAATAAAAGCAGAAGCACCAGAAGAAATCCAACAACAAATGCAAGACAACATTACATGGATTGAGGAAGCAAAACAAAATAAGCTTGTTGTAGGCTCTCAAGCAAGAATTTTATACGCTGATGCCGAAGGAAGAATAAAAATCGCTGAGGCGTTTAATAAAGCTATTAAATCAGGTGATATATCTGCTCCTATTGTTTTAGGAAGAGATCATCATGACGTTAGCGGTACAGATTCTCCATATAGAGAAACGAGCAATATTTATGATGGTAGTAAATTTACCGCTGATATGGCTATCCATAATGTCATTGGTGATAGTTTTAGAGGTGCCACTTGGATATCCATTCATAATGGAGGTGGTGTTGGTTGGGGCGAAGTAATCAATGGTGGATTTGGACTTTTACTCGATGGATCTAATGAAGCTTCAATCAAATTAAAAAACATGCTCTTTTATGACGTGAATAATGGTATATCCAGAAGAAGTTGGGCAAGAAATGAAGAGGCCATTTTTGCCATAAAAAGAGAAATGAAACGTACACCAACACTTAAAGTAACTATTCCTAATAAATTAAATACTAATATTTTAGACAAAATATTTTAAAGCTTACATTCAAAATAATTATAATCAAATAGATCTCAATAATTTTATAAAAATGACTAGTTACGAAAAGACCTCTGATAATATATGGAAAGGAAGAACATCTGACAAGGAACTATACCTGCATGAAAAGGTGCAATGCATCGATCTTGAAAAAGAGGAATTAACTAGAAATCAAAATATTGGATTCTCCATATTAGGATATGAATGTGAAGAAGGAGTTAAAAGAAACCAAGGGCGTATAGGTACAGCAGCTGCTCCTGATATTATTAGAAAAATGATGGGGTCTTTATCAAATCATTTTCAAGATGATGTCAATATCATAGATATTGGCAATGTAAAATGTGTTGATGATGATTTAGAAAAAACCCAAAGTTTTACTTCAAATAAAATAAAACAAGTAATTGAAAAAGAATACTTTAATGTAGTTTTAGGAGGCGGTCATGATTTAGGATATGCGCATTATAATGGTCTTAAAAAACATCTCCCAACTGCCACTATCGGAATTATCAATTTGGATGCTCATTTTGATTTAAGAGTCCCTAACGGAAAAGGAAATTCCGGTACTCCATTCTACCAAATAGCAAAAGAGAACGATCATTTCAAATACTTATGCTTAGGCATTCAGGAAGAAGCAAACAATAGGATTTTATTTGAAACCGCTCGTGAATTAGGTGTAAACTTCATCAAAAACACAGAATTTACTATGAGCCATATAGATCATATAGACAAAACCCTCACCAATTTCATTAATACTGTTGATTATGTGTACCTCTCTATAGATTTAGATGGCTTTTCTTCTGCATATGCTCCTGGTGTGAGTGCTCCTTCTCCATTTGGATTCTCTCCTTCTATAGCATTACACACTATCGAAAAGATTTGTAATTCTAAAAAACTTATTAGCGCTGACATTGTAGAACTTAATCCAGCTTATGATGTTGATAATTGTACCGCTAGATTAGCAGCAAGGTTAATTTATTATATCATGAAGTATATTTCTACTTTATAACATGATTCGCAATTCCTTTTCTTTATCTTTACTATTAAGAATCGGAATTACTTAAATGGAATTAACAGCTAAAACACTTATTTATATTCATGCTTTCTTTGGTAGTATTGGATTATTATCTGGATTTATAAGTTTGGTTGGAAAAAAAGGAAGATTTTACCATAAGAAAGGTGGTGTAGTTTTTTCTATAAGTATGCTTATAAGTTCATTGATTGCTATACCAATCACATTGCTACCAAATCATAAAAACTTATTATTACACCTACTTTCTATTTTTACTATCTATTTGGTTGTTTCTGGAAATCGTGTACTTAAGTTTAAAAGAAATCATACCCTAGGTAATACGGACATTATTATTACTTCAGTAATGGGTATTGTTTTTCTGGGAATGATTGCTGTGGGAGTGTATTATCAAATAAATGCGATACCTAAGAGCGCTTTATTTTTCTTTTTTGGAGGATTTGGCATTATGGCTACTATAAGAGACATAAAACTCTACAAAACCTTTAAAACAAATCCTACAGCTTATTTATCCAATCATCTTGGTAAAATGTCTGGAGCTTTTGGAGCAGCCGTAACAGCATTCCTTCTTGCCGCCTTAGACTCAAGCACTCTGTGGGTCTGGATAACCCCATCTGTAATTACTTTACTTTTTGTTACCTTTTGGAGAAGAAAAATCTCAAAGACCTAATGTTGTAACAACATTTCTAGTAAATCGTCTGATTACTAAATCTTTTCCTGTATGGCTTTTCAAAATATTATCGAACGTACGTTGCGTTATTTCGTAGCATTTTTCATTTTCGTATATGGAGCTGCAAAACCTTTACAATTTCAAAACAACAATGGATTTCCAGATAAACTTGTAAGTGAACTTACAGGAATGGAACTTATGTGGTCTTTTTTTGGATACACTCAAACACTACCTATAATTATTGGATTATTACAAGTAACAGGAGCTATATTTCTATTATTTTATAGAACAAAAATCATTGGTATTTTACTACTAATTCCAATTATGACTAATATCGTATTATTTGATATTTTTTACGAAGTAAAGACCGGTGCTACGGTTAATGCAATTGTATTTCTTGTAATTCTTTTCGTCCTTTTAATTTTTGAAAAGAATAGGATTTCCAAAGTAATACAGATAATTAGTTCCAAAAAAGAAAAGGATCCAAAGCGAATCCCTCTATTTATTATTAGTGCAGTATTTGCTGCTACCTTATTTTTTGTGTATACGTATCTTCAAAACACCATATAAATTGCTGCTATAAAACCTAAAAAGCTCTTCTTGGTAAATCTCTGTAGGTAACCGTTAAACCCTGATATTGTCCTTGCCAACCATTATCATCATCTACCCAGCCGAAATGACTTCGAGGACCATTTACAAACTCATCCACATCGTTAATTTGGGTTCTTCCGCCTTGTACTCCAAAACATCCTGTATTATTAGCTCCTACCCAAGAAGTAGGTGTTATTGCCAACATGGTGTGTTGTAAAACTCCACTATGATCCCAAAACCCAATTACAGAGTTTTCACGAACTTGAACTTCTCCACCAACTCTAGCTGGCAAACCCATATCAGGAAAAAAGAATCGTTCTGCTTCTACAGAAGAGATATTCTGTAACGGATCTGGATAATCTCCTGTAAAATTTCCATTAGCTATTAGCCATCTGTAGACGAAAGTATGGCATATTTCAGAATCAGGACTCATTCCTAACTCTGGAACATATGTGCCTAAAAAAATCCCCATTGTTGTTTATTTAAAAGGTTCTAAAAGTTATTATGATTGAAATAAATATGAAAATAACATATTTAAATTCACCTTTAAAAATACAAAAAAACCTCCAATTTTTGTAAAGCAGCAGGTAATTAAAAAAGGGAGAAAAATCATATCTCTAAAAACTTAAATATTAAGAGGACGTATATATAAATACTTTTGTATCTTAGAACAATACATTAATTCTCTTAACGATATACACATCGATCATCTTGAAGATTTTTTTAAAACGGCACTAAAAATTTCTTTCTTTCAATGAAAGTTAGGATGATTAATTATGTTCTATGGAAGCTATTAATTTTTATCAAATATCAGTTTTTCTACTACAAGGGTTTGTTGTTTCGTCATTGGTATTGATATTGTTCCATTTTCGCAAAGTCACTGGTAATGGTTTACTTTTTACCGCACTTGGGATGTTTCAATTCATACAGGTATTCACCGCGACTACTATGTATTTCGAGATATATGATGGTATTACAGTTTCTCCTGGCTCTTCTGTACTATTCTCTGTTACTCTATTTTCAGTTTTAATATTTTACATAAAGGAAGATGCATTACTGACCAGAAGACTTATTTATGCCTTAGTCATTGCTAATTTGATGATCGTAATTTTATTACTGTTATTCAGCATCAACCTACAAGACTCTAAGATACATCAGGTGTCTTTTAAAATGATCTCTGATTTTTTTAACACAAACATCTTTTTGTTGATTTATGGTACGGTATTATTATTTGTCGATTCTATATTACTCATTTTCATATATGAATATATCTCTAAATATATCGAAAATCTATTCTTTCGCATATTCTTAACGATGCTTACCATCCTCACTTTCGATGCGATTCTCTTTAGCGTTGTAGGCTTTTGGAACAATAGTAATATGATATCTTTTTTAATATCTGGTTTAGCTTCTAAAATTACTATGAGTTTTTATTATGGGATTATTTTTACTGTGTATTTAAAATACATACAAAAAGAAATCAACGAAAATACCTATGCCACTTTTAAAGATGTATATCATTCTCTAACCTACCGTCAAAAATTTGAAGAAGCTGAAAAAGTTATTCAACTCAGTGAAAATAGATATCAAACACTGACTGATATTTCTCCAGTAGGTATTTTTATGACAAAGGCTAATGGAAAAACTACTTTTGTAAACGAAAAATGGTGCCAGATTTCTGGAATTTCTCAGCAAGAAGCGATGAATGATGGGTGGTTAAAAGCGGTTCACCCAGAAGATCGAAAAAAACTAAAGCAAGGATGGTATCAAGACTCTAAGAAAAAAGATTCTTCTCATGCAGAATATCGTTTTTTACGTCCTGATGGAACAATAAAATGGGTATTGGGTCAAGCAATTCCAGAATATAATGAAAAAGGAGAAGTGATCGGCTATGTTGGAACTACTACAGATATCACAGATTTAAAACTCTATGAAATAGAACTTAACAAACTAAAAGATAAAGCCGAAGAAAGTGATCGATTAAAATCTGCATTCCTTGCCAATATGAGTCATGAAATCCGTACTCCAATGAATGGGATATTAGGATTTGCCGAGTTATTAAAAGAACCCGTACTTACTGGTGATGAGCAACAACTATACATTAGTTTAATCGAAGAGAGTGGTGCTCGAATGCTAAATATTATTAGAGATATTATTGATATTTCTAAAATTGAATCTGGACAGGTAAAAGTATTCTTATCTGATTTAAATGTAAATGAACAAGTAGGTTATTTATATAATTTCTTTAAACCCGAAGCAGACAGAAAAGATCTGGAACTTTCCTTCAAAAATGGACTGCCTGATAGTGATTCTATTATTAAAACGGATAAAGAAAAGTTTAACGCAATACTTACAAATCTTGTCAAAAATGCACTTAAATACACTCCTGAAGGCTCTATTACCTTTGGTTATGAATTAGAGGATGATTTTTTACAGTTTTATGTAAAAGATACTGGTATGGGAATAGCTAAGGATAGACAAAAAGCCATTTTTGAACGTTTTGTACAAGCGGATATTGAAAATAATTATGCTATTGAAGGAGCTGGTATCGGTTTATCCATTGCTAAAGCATACAGCGAAATGTTGGGTGGTAGTATATGGCTGGATAGTACAAAGGATATCGGAAGTATATTTTATTTTACTATTCCTTACCGGAAGGAATAGTAAAATAAAGAAATGATTTATTAATTATTCTGTCGGAATTCTTTCATCTACAAATTTTAAAGGCATATTGTCCATAAGATCTATCATATCTAAGATATCTCTTATCGTTTGCTCCTCTTCCATTTGCTCTTCTACAAACCATTGCAGAAAGTTTTCTGTTCCAAAATCTAGAACACTTCTACATTTAGCAACTATTTTGTATATAGACTTGGTAACACTAATTTCCTGCTCTAAGGCAGATTCGAATACTTCTTTTAAAGAGCTATATTCATGAGCATTTGATAGATTGGCTACTTCTGGAGAGTACGCAGCACCTCCAGCATCGTTGATAAACCTAAAAATTTTCATCATATGCTCTCTTTCTTCTTCAGATTGTTTGTAGAAAAAATCAGCACTTTTTAGCAAACCCTTTTGATCACACCAAGAGGCCATCGCTAAATATACAGATGATGCATGTTGCTCTTTTGCAATTTGAGCATTAAGCAAATCCATTACTTCTAAATTGATACTGATCTGTTGTCTTGCTATATTTTCCATCTTTCTGTGTGATTTGTCAATTAATTTTTATTTAAAATTAAACAAAAAAAGAAAGAGAAAATAATACCTATATCAATTTATAAGAAGTCTAAATATAAGTAAGATTAGGCGGTAACAAGAACATCTTGCAATTCTATCATCGTAAAAGTTCCATGAATTAGCTCCACAAAATCTAACACCTGAAGTGTATCTAATAATAATACATGTTGTTTATCACAAAACGACAGAAGAGTGGTATCATTCTGATTAAGCATATATTCTATATGTTCTTTGGTAGATAATTGTTTTGCTTTGTATCGAAGACTCAATAGTTGACAAAAGGATACTTTTATTAATTTATGACCAAAATCAATATAAAAACAACGCTCTTCAGCAGACTGATAAGAAGTGTAATATTTTGAGGCAAATAGTAATTCCATATTCCAGGAACAAAATTAATTGTTATTTAGATCTATTCCAAATATAAATAACAATTTTATAACTTTTCATTATTTAAATAATATCATTCTTGATTCTCAAACATCAATGAAACAAATTCTGCTACACAGGCGGGCTTTCTAACACCTTCGATTTCGACAGAACAATCCCAAGTAATCTTTAATCCTTTCTTAGTATATGGCTCTATCTCTGCAATACTGCTATGCAATCGCAATCTACTATCAACAATAACAGGATGTGGGAATCTAACTTTATTTAAACCATAGTTTACACCCATTTCTAAACTTTCAACAATCACAAGATCCATTAGCATCTTGGATAAAAGTGAAATCGACAAAAAACCATGAGCAATTGGTTTTTTAAACGGTGACTCCTTTTCAATACGATCTAAATCAACATGTAACCATTGATAATCTTGAGTTGCGTCTGCAAAAGAATTAATCATTTCCTGAGTAACAGTAACCCATTCTCCTATTGGCAACTTCTCTCCTTTGTGAGTTTTAAATTCTTCAAAATTTTTACAAATAAGCTGTTCCATATATTTACGTATAGATTCATTTACCTAGAAATGCCTCCATCTATGGTCAAACAAATTCCTGACACATAAGAAGCTTCATCAGAAGCCAAATATAAATATCCATATGCAATATCCATTGGTGTTGCAGCTTTTTGTAACGGTATTTGTGATTTTATTCCATCAATATGCTCTTTGGGGATTTGATCAGTCATTTCTGTTAGCGTAAAACCTGGCGCTAAAGCATTCGCCGTAATACCATATTTTCCAAGCTCCATAGTCCATGTTTTAGACATAGCAATAACGCCTGCTTTAGTTGCCGAATAATTTGTCTGTCCAAAATTTCCTCTTAGCCCTACATTCGATGCTGCAGAAACTATTCTACCGTAGCCAGCTTCTTTCATATACTTAGAAATAACCTGAGTACAGAGAAAAACTCCTTTAAGATTTACATCTATAACGGCATCCCATTCGGCTTCGCTCATTTTATGTAATGTACGATCTTTCGTAATTCCTGCATTATTAATTAATATATCTATTTTTCCATATTTCTGATATATCCTTTCTGCTTCTATTTCAATTGCATTTTTATCAGTTACAGAAATATTTGTAAACTCGGCTACTTGACCTTGATCAGCTATTGTACTTGCTACATCCTTACCTTCCTCCAAAAGATCCCAAATAATTACTTTAGCACCTTCGCTTGCAAATAAGGTAGAAATTGCTTTTCCAATTCCTCTGGCTCCGCCTGTAATAACAGCTACTTTATTTTTTAATCTCATCTCGTTAATAATTATATCGATATCATTAAGAACACTGAATCACTACTTTCCCTTTTACTTTTCGATTCATCATCTCCACTAAGGCCTTAGCAGCATCCTTTAGCTCATATACCTTATGAATATGAGGCTTCAATTTTCCTGCTTCTAGCCATTTCATTAATTGTATCGTATTATCCATATTCATTTTAGGATTCTTCATCGCAAAACTGCCCCAAAAAACACCCACAACTGAACATCCTTTTAACAAAGGTAAATTCAGTGGGATTTTAGGAATTGAGCCAGCTGCAAAACCTACCACCAAGTAATGCCCTTCCCAAGCCATAGAACGTAATGCTAGTTCAGAATAGTCTCCTCCCACCGGATCATATACAACATCTACTCCTTTGCCATCAGTTAACTCTTTCGCTTTAGATTTAAGATCTTCTGTGGTATAATTAATAACCTCATCGGCACCATACTCCTTACATAGCTTTAATTTATCCTCAGAAGAAGCAGCTGCAATTACTTTAGCTCCCATTAGTTTCCCTAATTCAATGGCAGCAAGACCTACACCTCCTGAAGCTCCAAGAATTAACAATGTATCTCCTTCGTTTAGATTCGCTCGGTCTTTTAATGCATGGTAAGATGTCCCATATGCAATCATAAATGAAGAGGCTATTTCAAAAGACATTTTTTGAGGTTTTTTAAAACACATATTTGCTGGCATTGCTACTTCCTCCGCATATCCACCTTTCATTACAAATCCAAAAACCTCATCATTAACCTCTAAATGTTTCACTTCACTGCCCACTTCTTTAATTATTCCCGCAACATCACTTCCTGGAACAAATGGTAACTCTGGTTTAAACTGATACAATCCTTGAATAATCAAGGTGTCGGGAAAATTAACTCCACAAGATTTTATCCGAATAAGAACTTCATCTTTCTTTAATTTCGGACTTTCTACATCCTCAAAAACTAAATCAGAAGGAGGTCCATAATTTTTGCACACAATAGCCTTCATAATTATTCCTCTATAACTTTTAGGACTAGTTTCCCCATTTTGTCTCCAGAAAAAAGGCGCAAAAAAGTATCATGAAAATTTTCAATTCCTTCATACACATCTTCTTTACTTTTTAGTTTTCCTTGTGCTAGCCAACCTCCCATTTCTTTAGCTGCCTTCCCATAATCCTTTGCATAATCCATGACAACCATTCCTTGCATAGTTGCTCTATTCACCAACAAAGACAAATAATTTTTGGGGCCTTTTACATCATTCATATTATTATATTGAGAAATTGCTCCGCAAATTACTATTCTTGCATGCATTCTAAGTCTTGATAAAGCCGCATCTAAAATTTCACCTCCTACATTATCAAAATAAACATCAATTCCTTTTGGACATTCTCTTTTGATTGCATCATAAATTTCTTCAGATTTATAATCTATAGCTCCATCAAAACCTAGTACCTCTTTTATGTATTTACATTTTTCAGTCCCTCCAGCTATACCAATTACACGACATCCTTTAATCTTAGCGATTTGCCCAACAATACTGCCAACAGCTCCTGCAGCTCCAGAAACTAAAACGGTATCTCCTTCTTTAATCTTACCAACTTCGAGAATGCCAAAATATGCTGTCATTCCAGGCATACCTAGCGTTCCTATATACATTGGCAAAGGCGCTAAGCTTGGATCTACAGGATACCAATTTTCGCCATTCGTTACCGTGTACTGTTGAACACCTCCTGTACCCTTCAAAAAATCACCTTCTTTAAACTTTGGATGATTATTTGACTTTATCACTTTACCTATAGATCCAGCTCTCATTACATCATCTAATTCTACCGGTTCTATGTATGATTTTCCTTCTCGCATCCAACCTCGCATTGCAGGATCCAATGATATATAATGATGTTGTATTAGAACTTCACCTTCTTTTGGTTCTGGAATCACATTATTTTGTAATTCCCAAGTATTTTCATCTGGTAATCCTTCTGGTCTATTTTTTAAGATGATTTGTTTATTCATGTGTATTGTTTTATTTCTCTATTAGTTTAGTTCTTTTGTGTATTAATAGTTTATCTTAAAATTTGTCTACAAAGATGTTCCTCCATCTAATATTATAGTTTGTCCTGTTATGAACTTTGTAGCATCAGATGCTAACCACACTACTGCTTCTGCTATTTCTTCTGCCTGACCATATCGCTTCATAGGAATTACACTTTTAAGCATATCATCCATATCTGGTCTTACAGATAATAATTTATTAAGTAGTGCAGATTCTGTATATCCGGGACATACTGCATTGATTCTAATGTTTTTCGTAGCGTATTCTAATGCAGCTGACTTTGTCATTCCTACTACGGCAAACTTACTAGCACTATATGACAGGTTTTTTAATGATGCTTTTAGACCAGCCAGAGAAGCTATATTTACAATATTTCCATGACCTTGTTTCATCATTTGCTGTAGTGCTAATTTCATACAATAAAACACTCCTGTTTGATTGACGGCAATCACATTATCCCAGTCTTGCAATGTATATTCTGCTGTTTTAGACATATTTCTAGGACCAATTCCCGCATTATTTACCATTACATCCAACTGCCCGAATTGATCAACTGTTTTCGCAATAAGAGTTTCTACCTCTTCATAACTTGCCACATTCGCTGGAATCACTGAAGCCTTTCCTCCTTCTTCCCGTATTTGATCCGCTGTACGCTTTGCTTTTCCTTCCTTTATATCCGATACTACAACTGTTGCTTTGTGTTTTGCGAAATGTTTTGCCGTAGCAGCTCCAATCCCAGAACCTGCTCCTGTTACGATAACTATTTTATTTTGTACTTGCATATTCGTTTACTTTTGATGAGGTTGTTTCCTAATGATTTGCACATAAAATAAGACGAGAGTCTAATAAGGATCTTCTTCTCATTTCCATCGGATACGCCTTGTGACTAATCATTCCCATAAATTCTTCTTTACTTTCATATTGTACAATTAGTATTTTGTCCCATTCTAAAGTATCTGCAGGTCCAATTAATTCATAGATTGGTTTTCCGTTGTAAACTATTTCAGCGTTTGTTGCTTTAAAAAAAGGAAGTGCCGCTTTCATATATTCTGCATAACCTTCTTCTCCAGTTATTCCCTGCTCTTCTATAATATCTTTAAATTTCAATAGATTAATCATTTGAAAAGATCCTTCGATAGGTAATTTCAAAAAATCAGTTAATTGTTTTTCAGTTATACTAGTATAGGTTTTCATAAAGTTGATTTTACAATCTTATTTCTTTTAATCCTTCATACTTATTATAAATTTCGCCGTAATGTTCTTTTATATTATTTAAAATAAAATCATATGGTACATCTTCAAAATGCCCATAATCCTCTAAATACTCCATAAAAGTACCTCCTTCATTATCAAACTCTTGAAACATCGAATCTTCTTCTCCATTAAATTCTAGTGGTGCTACATTACATTTTTCGCACAACTCTTTATTAAATGCTGGAGAAGCCTTTAACCATTTTCCATTAAGAAAGACATTAATCATTCCATGCGGTGTTAATTCATTCGTACCAATTTTTTCAATCAATCGCTCCACACCTATGTGGTTTTTCACCTTTGCTAAGTGTATTCTTGCAGGAATTCCAAGACCTCGTAATCCTGCGATTAATATGATCGATTTATCTAAACAATGCCCACTATTTCTTTTTACTAATGCACTTGCCTTATACGCTTCTTTTTTTAAACGGATATGATAAGGATCATAACGCCACCCATCTCTAACTTTCAGATATAAACCAACCGCTTTTTCCTTTTGTGTTAGCTCTTCATTATCAAACTCCTGTATCATATTTTTAATATCAGCACTTTGATGATCGTAATAGTATGTTTCCTCTAAATAATTCATTTTTTCCAGTATTAGTCAATCTTTTTTGTTTGGATTGCCCTCCATGCCAACGAACATAACAAAGCCGATGCCTGATCCAATTGGGCAAAACGCGGGTCTGTTGTTAATCCTTTATCATACCTGTAGTAAATTTGCTGAGCAATCACTGCAATTTTAAAAAGTCCGAAAGCATAATAAAAAATCAAATTATTCACAGCATTTCCACTTTTTTCTGCATATTTCTGAACAATTTCACTTCTAGTTGGATTACCTTCCATTATGGTAGGTGAAGGAATTCCTTTTTTTACAAATTCATGATCACTCTGCATTGTCCAATATCCTAAAGATGTGCCTAAATCCATTAAAGGATCTCCTAGCGTTGCCATTTCCCAATCCAAAACAGCATTTACCTCATTCCAGTTCTCATCTTTAAAAACAATATTGTCGTATTTAAAATCATTATGAACTAAGCTGTATGTATACTCTTTTGGTTGATGTGTCTCCATCCATTCCATTACTTTTTGCGCTTCTGGAACATCTTGAGTCTTTGCTACCACATATTGCTTACTCCAATTAGATACCTGACGCTCCACATATCCCTCTGGCCTACCAAGATCTTCTAACCCTGCTTTATTATAATCTATCGCATGTAATTGAACAAAAGTATCTAACCAAGATTCTGCTATTTTCTTAAAACTTGTATCATTAATATTTCTCTTTTTTGCTTCTTGAATGCTTAGAATAATTCCTTCCACTTTTTCCATCACATAAAACTGACATCCCAAAATACTTTCATCATCAGTATAAGCATGCATCTTGGGAACTTTTGGAAACGCCTTATAAATACCGGACTGAACTCTAAATTCTCGTCCCATATCGTGTCCTCGTTTTATGGCACCAAATGGAGGACGTCTTAACACATACTCCTCATCTTCTATTGCTATTAAATATGTAAGATTGGAGTAGCCATGAGTATATTGCGTAACCTTCCATGGACTCTTTATACTCTGTATAAGGTCATTTTTTTGTAGAAATGATTTTAATGCTTCTTCACTAAGTTCTTCTCCTTTACGAACATCTTGCATGATAGTAATCTTTAAAAAGCGTTGATTTTATATATTACTCAGCGTATTTTTTTATAATACTTTTTCCTAATTGGTACATATGTACTTCATCTGGTCCATCTGCTAACCTTAGCATTCTTGCAGCAACAAAAAAATGTGCTAATGGAGTATCTGGACCCACACCTTTTCCACCATGAATTTGCATGGCTCTATCAATTACTTTCAATGCCATTTTAGGAGCTACTACTTTAATCATAGCAATTAAATCTTTGGATGATTTATTCCCAAATTTATCCATCTTATCAGCTGCAGAAAGTGTCAATAATCTAGCTTGCTCAATATCACATTGTGATTTTGCAATTTCTTGTCTAATATTGCTATAATCTTTAAATGTTTTTCCGAAAGCTATACGTTCTGAAGCTCGTTTTGACATTAGCTCTAAAGATCTCTGAGCCATTCCGATAAGACGCATGCAATGATGAATACGTCCAGGGCCTAGTCTTCCTTGTGCTATTTCAAAACCTCTTCCTTCTCCCAGAATCAAATTTTCTTTGGGAACACGAACATTTTCTAGTAAGATCTCTGCATGCCCTTCTGGTGAATCATAAAAGCCGAAAACCGATAAAGGTCTAATTATTTTTAATCCAGGTGTATTCATAGGTACTAAGACCATACTTTGTTGTTGATGCCTTGGAGCTTGTGGATCTGTTTTACCCATTACAATAGCTATTTTGCAATTAGGGTTCATTCCGCCAGAAGACCACCATTTTCTACCATTGATTACATAGTCATTTCCATCACTCACTATGGATGTTTCGATATTTGTTGCATCCGAAGAAGCGACTTGAGGTTCTGTCATTAAAAAAGCAGAACGAATATCACCATTTAACAAAGGCGTTAACCATTGTTTTTGCTGATCTTTTGATCCATACTTTGCCAAAACTTCCATATTCCCCGTATCTGGCGCACTGCAATTAAAGATTTCTGAAGACCATAAAATGCGCCCCATAATTTCTGCTAGAGGAGCATACTCCAGATTTGTTAATCCAGGACTTAGATCTCCATACGCTTTGGGTAGAAATAAATTCCATAAACCTTCCTCCTTGGCTTTCTGTTTTAATGATTCCATACCAGGCCATGGTTTCCAAAGATTATCAGGATGATACAGAAATTCATTAACCTCCTTTTCTACAGGCAGAATATGCGCATCAAAAAACGAAGTAAGTCTCTCTTGAAGATTTATAATTTTTTCTGAGTAATCGAAATTCATATATATAATTATTATTTCAACATCTATGTTTCAAGATTAACCTGCTATCATATAACCTCCGTCCGCGGTATACACTCCTCCTGTCATATAAGCTCCAGCATCTGAAGCTAGTAAACAAACAATCCCTGCCATTTCGTCTGGCATTCCCATACGAGATGAAGGCAATGATTTTTCTATTTTATTAAGTAATTTTTCATTTTGCCAAAGAGCAGCACTGAATTTAGTTTTGATAAGTCCTGGACAAATTACGTTCGCTCTGATACCATATTGTCCCCATTCTTTAGCTTGATTCTTGGTTAACATTAGTAAAGCCGCTTTACTCGTACTGTATAAACCTAAACCAGCTCCTGGATGCAAAGCTTCTACAGAGGCTATATTAATTACACTACCACCTCCTCTTTCTTTCATAGAAGACAATACCAGATTAGATAATAGCCAAGGTGCTTTTACATTTACATCCATAATCTTGTCAAAAACTTCCTCTTCGGCTTCTTCAATTGGAGCATAAATAGGATTAATAGCTGCATTGTTCACCAAAATATCCACTCCGCCATAATGTTCTATGGTTTTTTCTATTAGCTCTTTACGCTGATCTGCTTTACCAATGTGACAAGCAACTCCAATCGCTTCTAAACCATTGTTATTGAACTCTTCTGCGACATTATCAACCGCTTCCTGATTTCTACTACTTATAACCACTTTGGCTCCATATTCTGCCAATCCTTGAGCGATTGATTTTCCAATTCCTTTGCTAGAACCAGTTATGATAGCTACTTTTCCTTTTAAATTGAATGATTGTTGTATACTCTTCATTAGGTGTTTAATGAATTAATAATTTTTAAATTGTGGGATAAATTAATGTAAGATCTCTTTTTCAGTTGCTACTGTAAGTACTTCTTCATTCGTTAGAATTTCTGCTAATCCAGTAGTCTTTGGCAACTCGTATTTATAATAAAACCGCATTGCATGAATTTTACTTTCATAAAACTCTTCTGAATATTTTAAAGCGCCAGAAACCAATTTGCTCTTAGCAAAAGTTGCTGTTTCTAGCCAAACCCAAGCTAGGGTGATATTACTTAAAAATTCCATAAAAGGAGAAGCATCAGATAAAAATCTTTCGTAATCGCCTTTTTTAGCAAAACCGACTAAAAATCCAATTACTTTTTGAGCTAATTGAAGTTTACCTCCAAGGGTATTTGCATATTTTCTTAGATCTTCGAACTTAGATGCATTTTCTATAGTTAGCATTACTTCCTTAGTAAGTAATTCTAAAGCCTTTCCATTTTCCATTAAAAGCTTTCTACCTAGTAAATCTTGAGATTGTATACCTGTAGTACCTTCGTAAATTGGAAATATTCTTATATCTCTATGATATTGCTGCAATATAAAATCTGCGCAAAACCCATATCCACCTAATACCTGTAGACCATTAGAAACAGCTTGTGCTCCCATCTCTGAAGGATATGTTTTTACCATCGGAATGATCAATTCTAACAATAAGCTATATTTTTCTTTTTCTAAAGGATCTGTAACAGTCTCTTTAAGATCATAATATTTTGAAGCTAACAATACCAAGCTTAGTGAACCTTCTGCAATTACTTTTTGCAATAAAAGCATTCTACGAACATCAGGGTGATTGATAATTAACGTCTGGCCTTGTTCAGGATCTTTTTTTCCGGTACTTGCTAGCTTTCTTCCTTGCGGACGTTCTTTTGCATATTGTAATGAGGCATGATAAGCTGCTGTAGCAATTGCCGCTGCACCTCTTCCTACAGCGATTCTTGCACCGTTCATCATCAAAAACATATATTTCAGTCCTTGATGCGCTTCACCAACCAACCAGCCTTTACAATCATCTGCATCGCCAAAACCTAAGTGTGTAGTACAATAACCGCGTTGACCCATTTTTTGAAAATCTGCAACCGTAGTTACATCATTACTAATAAGTCCTCCTTTACCATCAAGTCGTTTTTTAGGTACAATAAATAAGGAAATTCCTTTTGTTCCTGCTGGAGCCCCTTCAATACGTGCGAGTACCAAATGGACAAAGTTTTCTGCATATTGATGGTCTCCTCCAGAAATAAATATTTTTTGTCCTGAAATTTTATAAGAGCCGTCATCCTGTGGTGAAGCTTTTGTAACCACATCCGAGAGTGAACTACCAGCTTGGGGCTCTGTTAAACACATTGTTCCTCCCCAATCACCAGATAACATCTTGGGAACGTATGTGTCATTCAATTCTTTATTAGCAAAATGAATGATGAGTTCTGCCGCTCCTAAGGTTAAGCCTACATAACCAGGTAAGTGATTATTGGCTGCATCCTGAATAAAAGAAGAGGCTGTATAAACCATCATAGGCATTTGCAATCCTCCCGCCTCATAGTCAAAGGTTCCTGAAATGAGTCCCATTTCTCCACCTTTTTTCATCATTACTTCTACCTGTTTATGAACCACTACTCCACCATTTTTGTGATACGCAGGTTTTTCATCCATTTCCTTGAAATACGGAAATAGTTCTCTATCCGAAAATTCTTTTACCGAATCTATAAACAAATTCAACGAATCTTTATCATGATCGGCAAAACGTTCTTGCTGTAATACCTCTTCTAAATGATGAACGTCATATAAAAAGAATTTTAAAGTATCTATATCTACATATTGATTAGCCATTGTACGAAGTTTTAAGAAGTTGATTATTGACAACTCATTAAATTTCGTGAATATTTAATACATTCTCATTAAACATGTTTAATAAATGAGAAATTTAAGATTTCCTTAGGTTTTCGATATAACAAAAACAAGCTCTATTGCTGACTAAGACGTTTTCTTATTTTTGAAAGTCCTACTGGTGTCAATCCTAGATAAGAAGCAATCATATATTGGGGAACTCGTTGAAAAAGTGAAGGCCTTTTTTCCAACAACTGAAGATATCGTTCCTGATTTGACAAATTTTTAATGCGATTAATTTTTTGAAAATTATTTATATAGGCCTTCTGCATGGACAATCGCCCAAAGCGCTCTAATGCATGAGAATGATCAAAAACTTTTAATGCATCACTTTTAGATATCGCATAAACTACTGAATCTTCTGTAAGTTCCAAATATGATTCTGAAGGTATTTCTTCTATATAAGGATATAAATCCGTAAAAAAAGTGTTCTCCGTATAAAACTCCATAACCCTTGTTACACCATCTTCTACAGTATAATAGGTAGCACAACCTTGCTTCATATAATAGAAATCCCGGATATATTGCCCTGGTTTTACGAGAAACATTCCTTTTTTATATGTTTCTTTTTTATAAAACTGAAGCCCAAATTCCATATCCGAATCGCTAACTGGTGTAAAAGACCGTATTTTTTCTTCTAAATCTTTCAATACTTATTGCTATATCAACGAAAGAACAAAATATTTATATAAAGACCAAGTATTAGAAGAGGAATGAGTTTATAGTATAAAAAAAAAGGCCACTTACAAGAAGTAACCTTTTTCGACTATTTATAAACTACAACTAAACAATTTATTATTTACGGATCGCATAACTAGATGCTCCGGGAAGGTCTCTTAAAAAATCAACTGCACTTTTCAAAATAAGCTCAATAGAAGAATAAAGGTGATTCATAACTGTGTGATTTAAAGATTAAACAAGCTAAATATACATAGTTATTAACAATTTAACAAAATTATTGTTTAATTTATGTTTATAAATTGTTTAAAAGTTAATTTTTTCGGATAAAATTAATTATATTAATTTATAAAAGACCTTAATGTAAGTTATTTCTTTCTATTATTATTAATAACTATGTTGATAACTGCAATTTTTGTTAATAACTAGGAAGATCACCTACATCTAAATTCAAAAATCTACGTAGTATGCAATCATGGAAAGTGATTTATAATCAAAAAACGAAACTATTATTCATAAATATGCCTAGGCATATTTTGATAAAAACTTGTAGTTTTTCATAATTTTTGTTCTTAAATTAGAGGTAAATTCCCCTTACACCAACACACAATCTTTATAAAAAACTGTATGCCAAACAATTAAAAACTAAACATAGATTTGATTTATGGAGCAACCAAACCTATCTTTTATTACTAAACTATCTAACGGAGATAAAGTCTTTGAAGAAAAGATCTTTAAAGTAATTCGAAAAGAGTTTCCTGAAGAAAAAGAAAAATATTTTTTAAGTATAAAATCAAAAAATTATACAAAAGCAGCAGAAGATGTGCATAAGCTTAAACACAAAATTAGCATCTTAGGATTAGAAAAAGGATATGATGTTGCAGAGAAATATGAAGATAATCTAAAAGAATCCTCTGAAGTACTAAAAGAGGAGTTTGAAAATATCTTAACTAATATCACCACCTATTTAGCAGAAACACTATAAAATTTACCCTGCTACTTTTTTAAACTGTAGTGGTATGCTATTTGCCCCAATTGTCCAACAATTTTCACAGAATCTTTCATGGATAATTTGGATCCATCAGCATGAATCCATCTTTTAAGTGGTTGTTCACATATATAAGAAATTGCTTTTTTCTTTCCATAAAATTTTCGCATTCTCATAAAAATCTCCACGTCGAATAACCATCGGGTAATAAACTTTTCTTTAAATAACTCGTTAAAAACCTCTTTATCCATTATCTTGGCGCCACATTGAGTATCATTAAATGACATACCCAATATATTACGAATGATCAGATTAATAGTTTTACTAATTATTTTACGTGCTGATTCCTTGGTGATATCCGCTCCCATCCTACTCATTCTGGATCCACTTACAATTTTAAAATCAGAAGAGGCTATTGTTTTTACCAAATCATCAAAGTCCTTGAAATCTGTAGAAAGATCGGCATCTAGATATCCTATATAATCTAACTGTTTATCTTTTGCCATATGCAATACTCCTTGTCTCACTGCCTCACCTTTTCCGCCGTTTTTCTCACAATTATAAACACTAATATTATCTTCTCTGCCTTTTTGTAACTCTAATAAAACATTAAGCGTATCATCTGTACTACCATCATTTACAAAACACAAATGATATCCTAGATTACTATTTGTAAAATCTATAAACTCCTTACTTAACAATCTTTTCTCTTCATTGTAGCACGGAATTACCACTCCCACACAATTTCTTTGTAGTATTTTACCTTTGGAATCATCGCTAGGAATCCTGTCTTTCTTCACCCCTAAAATCCTACCTATTCTAACCGAAACTTCATTCAATGACAGAGGTTTTTTCATATAATCATCGATCCCTAAATCAAAACCATTAATGATGGTATCTTCATCGTTATTTCCGGAAAGTACTAATACCTTTACATCAGGTTTTTTTTCTCTTTTTACGGTTTCTATCACTTCTAAACCAGACATTCCATCCATATTAATATCCACGATGATAAGATCAGGGTCAAAAGAATCAAAAAGACGTAATCCTTCTTGTCCGCTATCCGCACATTTTACTTCATATCCTAAATCCGTAAGATGTTTCTCTAAAGATAATAGTATTAGTTGCTGATCATCAATCGCTAAAATTCTTTTCATTATATATCTAATTTAAAACTTATTATAAAATCTTAATCGAGCCTGTACTATTTGGATTTGTGGAAGTATCTGTTAGCGACAAAATCACTAAAGATATTATTAGTCGTTTTATAAATTTAGGGAATTTTCACCTAAATACACAAGTAGATAATTTTAATTTCAAAATATTTGTGTAATTCAAGTTACAGTTTTTATTCGAAAAAATCAATTAAAGATAGTTTTATAATAGTTAGAAAAACAGTAGTTAATCTTTCAGTAACCTGTACATTTGCAAAATGTCATTTACAGATCAAAACCAGCAGGTATTTTTAAAAAAACTAGGTATAGATAAGCTTAATCCTATGCAAGAAGAAGCAGGATTGGCAATTAGTTCCAGCGATAATGTCATTTTATTGTCTCCAACTGGAACAGGAAAAACTATTGCTTTTCTGTTACCTATCTTTGCCAATCTAGATGTTGATTGCCAAGAAATCCAGACGATTATAGTAGTTCCGTCTAGAGAACTTGCGATACAAATAGAAAAAGTTGCCAGAGATATGGGAACTGGATTTAAGATCAATGCCGTCTATGGAGGAAGATCGGGCTCACAAGATAAATTAGATTTAAAACATCGTCCTGCGATTCTTATTGGAACTCCCGGTAGGATTGCCGATAGACTTCGACGGGATAACATCTCAGTAGCTCATCTTACCACTATTGTTTTGGATGAATTTGATAAATCATTGGAAGTAGGTTTCGAAAAAGAAATGATAGAGATTATCAATGCATTACCCAATATCAAGAAAAAAGTACTTACTTCTGCCACGCAAGAGTCTACAATACCAGATTTTGTGAGACTTCACAATCCAATAAAAATCAATTATCTAGATCAAGCTACCTCTCAATTAACGCAAAAAAGAGTTATCTCTGAGTCTAAAGACAAATTACCAGTATTAGTAAAAACAATTAAACACATTGGGAATCAGCCTGGAATTATATTCTGTAATTACAAAGATTCTATACAACGTGTCAGCGCATTTTTAAAAGAGAACAAGATAGATCATGGTTGTTTTTATGGAGGTATGGAACAAAAAGATCGAGAACGAGCCTTAATAAAATTCCGAAATGGAACACATCAAATAATCGTTGCTACAGATCTTGCTGCAAGAGGAATTGATATTCCCGAAATCAAATATATTATACATTATCATTTACCTATGAAGCGTGAGGAATTCACACATAGAAATGGTAGAACAGCAAGGATGAATGCTAATGGGACCGCTTATATCCTGCAATGGGAAGAAGAAATACTTCCTGATTTTATAGATGAAGTTGAAGTAGAAGAATTGATAGATGCTCCCATTCCGAATAGATCTGAATGGAAAACATTATTTATTTCTGGAGGAAGAAGGGACAAAATATCCAAAGGAGATATTGCTGGTCTTTTTATAAAACAAGGAAAGTTACACAGGGATGAATTAGGGATTATAGAAATCAAACCTGATTGTGCTTTTGCAGCCGTAAAGGCTTCTAAAGCAAAAAAAGTAATCGAACAGGTTACGAATACTCGACTAAAAAAGAAAAAAGTTAGAGTGACCATGATTTAAAGGATTAAAACAAAAAGAGGAACAGTTTAGTTCCTCTTTTTGTTTTTTTCAATATAAGTAGATCTTTTACTTATGAGTCCATTCTAATAATCTTAGCTCCTATGGCTCTCAATCGATCATCAATATTTTCATATCCTCTATCTATCTGCTCAATATTATGAATCGTAGATGTTCCTTTTGCGCTTAAAGCCGCTATTAGCAAAGAAATTCCAGCTCTAATATCTGGAGACACCATAGTGGTTGCTTTTAATGTAGATTTAAAATCATGACCAATAATAGTTGCTCTATGTGGATCACATAAAATGATCTTAGCCCCCATATCTATCAATTTATCTACAAAAAACAATCGACTTTCGAACATTTTCTGATGTACCATTACTTCTCCTCTAGCTTGTGTAGCTACAACCAGTACAATACTTAACAAATCTGGAGTAAATCCAGGCCATGGAGCATCGGCAATTGTCATAAAGGATCCATCTATATAACTTTCAATTTGATAACCATCAGTATGCGCAGGTATGTAGATATCATCTCCTACACGTTCTAGAGTGATACCAAGTTTTCTAAATGTATTTGGAATAATACCAAGATTATCCCAGCTTACATCCTTGATCGTAATTTCACTTTTGGTCATAGCAGCAAGACCGATCCAAGAACCAATCTCGATCATATCTGGCAATACTCTATGTTCGCATCCACCTAAAGATTCAACTCCTTCGATAGTTAGCAAATTAGATCCAACACCTTGAATCTTACCACCCATGGAGTTAATCATTTTACAAAGTTGTTGTAAATACGGTTCGCAAGCAGCGTTGTATATTGTTGTTTTTCCTTTAGCTAATGCTGCAGCCATTACGATATTAGCCGTTCCTGTAACAGAGGCTTCATCCAATAACATATAAGTACCTGTAAGACCTTCTGGAGCTTCTACGCCATAAAAACGTTCTTCCTTGTTATACCTAAACTCTGCTCCTAAATTGATAAATCCTTCAAAATGAGTATCTAATCTACGACGTCCAATTTTATCTCCTCCTGGTCTTGGGATGTATCCTTTTCCAAAACGGCCCAATAACGGCCCAACTATCATTATAGATCCTCTTAATCCACTTCCTTCTTGCTTAAATTGCTCACTCTCCAGATACTCTAGATTCAGCTCATCACTTTTAAAGGTATATTTACCCTTTCCAAGTTTCTGAATTTTTACTCCTAAATTTCTAAGAATCTCTATTAATTTGTTTACATCTCTAATATCTGGAATATTAGAAATCGTAACTTTTTCTGGAGTTAATAATACTGCACAAAGAATTTGTAAGGCTTCGTTTTTCGCTCCCTGAGGTGTAATTTCACCTTTGAGCTGATGCCCTCCTTCTATCTGAAAAGTACTCATAAAAGTTGATTGGTTAAGGTAATGTTTTGGTTAATAACGTTTTTTTCCTCGGTTATTACCACCGCTTCGATAATTCTTTTTTCCAGAACCTCCACGATAGTTTTTCTTTTTTCCTCTAAGTAGATCAGTAGAAGTACTTAAATCCTCACTACTATTACGAAGATCTATTTTACCATCACTTAATTCCAAAAGATGATTAAAAATTGCCTGATCATCAACCGTATCCTTATTCCAGTTGAGATAACATTTCTTCATATGATTGGCAATTGTATACGTAAGCGCAGTTTTTAAATCTCCTTCTTCCCAACTTATTGCAACATCGATCATTCTCTTGATATTATTACCGTAGTATCGATATTTTGGGAAATTCTGAGGATATTCTAAAGGCTCTGGCCTTTCTTCTAACTTTTCTTTTGTGAGTATAGGATAAGGAGCTTCTACATCAAGTTTAAAATCACTCATAATAAAAAGCTGATCCCATAGTTTATGTTGAAAATCTGGAACATCTCTTAAATGAGGTTGAAGATTTCCCATAACCGCTATAATCGCTTTTGCTACCTTATTTCTCTCTTCTCTATCTTCTATTTCAACAGCTTGATCAATCATTTTTTGAAGATGACGACCATACTCTGGAATAATCAACTTATCCCGTTCGGTATTATATTCTAAATTATTTATACTCATATGATTGTTAAAGTCTATAAAATGTATAAGTAGTAGTCTTGAGCATCTACAAAAAGGAATGGTAAGTAATATATCCTGACTTTTAGGCGGCTCAATATTTGTTTGCAAAATACTAAAATAATATTAGTATGCTCAAAATGAATCTAAAAATATTCCTTTTATAGAGAAATTACACCTTCTACTTTATCCGCTACTTCTTTATACTTAGAAATAACATGGTCCGGGTTTTTCATGCGAACGTTTATAGAAACACTAGTGTATTTTCCATTTTTGGACTGTTTGGTAGTAATCACAGCACCAAGATTATTAAAAATCTCTTCTACCTGATTCACTTTTTCAGTTTCTGTAGGAACGATAAACTTATACAAATAGTTTGTTGGCCAAAGGGCCGTATCTGCTAATTGGGCTTTTAATTTTTTATAAAATTCTTCAGATTTTGAAGGGTCACTCATCTATTACAAAATTTTTGGGCAAAGATACACCTTCTCTTTTATATATTAAGAAGTGATATATTACTCTTTTAGCCTTTTAATTAACAACCGATATTGTTCGATTGTGTCCATATCATCCGTCTTATTTTTACCATCTAAGGTAATAACCTTATCCTCATATTTCTTAATAATATATCTTGCTCCAAAATCTTCTTTAAGCTCTGATAATTCTTCAAAGTAAATGCTAGAAAATATTGCTGGAACTCCTATTTTAGCTTGCATTGCTGTAGCTACAATCGCATTTGGATTTTCGGTATAATGCTGTATCAAATTATTGAAATGCGCAAGATCTATAAAAGGTTGATCAATTAAAGATATTAATACTGCTTTATATTTCTTCGTTGCACTCATTATATGTCGAACTCCTGTACTTATAGAAGTTCCCATTCCAGATTGCCAACTTTGATTGTACAAAATACGAACTGGTAAATGTTCTATTTCCTTATTAATGAGATCAAAATTAGCTCCTAATATGACATAAGTTTCTAATTGAGATAATTTTTGAACCTTTTTGATTTCAGATACTATCAAAGATTCTTCTTTCCAAGGTAACAATTGCTTTGGAGATCCCATTCTGGTAGAAGCTCCTGCTGCTAATATGATATGCGCTATTTCTTTAACGATCTTTTACTGTATTATGAGCGAGATCATTGGAATAATCACTGTGAATACCTCCTATTTTTTCGTGTAATGGAATAGGCCTCTGATTACGAACCACAGAAAGTATTTCTGCAATAATAGAAATAGCTATTTCTTGTGGAGTTTCTGCTCCTAAATTAAGTCCGGCTGGCCCATGAATACAATCCATAAACTCATCTGTAACTTCAGGAAAATATTCTATAAATGCGGATAACAGTTTTTCTCTTCTTCTAGAAGGTCCTAACAAACCTATATACACAGGACTTGTATCTTTGATTGCTTGCAGGTATAACAGATCTTTCGCAAAATTATGTGTCATCAATACAATTGCAGTTTGCTTATCTACTTTATCAATTATTAAATCTTCAGGAGATTTATTAATGATTCTATTAGATCCAGGAAAATCAGCAATTGTCTTTGGGTTTTTTGGAGAATTTACCACCTCTACTTCCCATCCAGTTTTATGAGCTATTTCGCTCAAGACTACTGCATCATGCTCAGAACCAATAATTACTAATCGAAAGCACGGTTTCATTTCTCTTTTAAAACAATGAATTCCATTAGTATCATCTATTGACATTAATTCAAAATCATCATAGAATCTAAAGCTACGAGTAGCATCAAAAGACAAAGTAGATCCCATAAGAAGTTCCGTATTCTCTTCTTTTGCATAAAAAGAACTCATCTCAAAAGATGTTCGAGATTGTAAATATGACTCTATTTCGTCTATATTTTCGGAACTAATTAGAAAAGGTTCTATCAGAATATATAAAACACCTTCACAACCCAAACGATACCTCCCATTATAGGTCATAATCTTAGCTCGTCCAGAATCGAAAACAGATTTAGCTTGCCTTAACACTTCTTTTTCTACACATCCTCCACTAACCGCTCCAGTCATCTGTCCATTTTCCAGAATCAACATTCCAACTCCTGGTCTACGGTAAGACGAGCCATCAATATCAACAACTGTTGCCATGACGGCTCGCATTCCTATTTTCTTTGCTTCTTTATAAGAAGCTATTATTTCTTTAAACTCATGAGTCATATTCTACCCAAGCAATTCTTTTTCCTTCATATTTTTCACAAAAGGTTGTTTTGTCATTCGAACACCTTTTGCAGCTTTTATAGCATTGGCAATAGCAGCTCCTGCTGGTGGTAATGTAGGTTCACCTAATCCTGTAGGTGCAACATCACTTTCGATAAAATGTGTTTCTACAATAGGTGTTTCATTCATTCTAATTAAACGATATGTATTAAAATTAGTATCCTGAGGTTGACCATCTTTAAAGGTAAAATCTCCATACATAGCATGCCCTATTCCATCGATAACTCCTCCTTCAATTTGATTTTTAGCTCCTAAAGGATTTACAACAATACCACAATCAACCACACAAGTTATCTTTTTTACTACAGGTTGATCATTTTCTATGACTACATCTGCTACTTCGGCTACATGAGTATTATGACAATAATAAGAACTAAACCCTTGAAATACTCCTTCAGGTTTTTTACCCCACTCAGATTTCTCAACTGCGGTTTTGATCACTTGTTCTAATCGCTCTGGAGAATATTGAATTCTTTCATCATTATGCCCTTTCACATTCTGCAATAAGTCTAGTCGCAATTGTATATTATCTACTTCCATTACTTCAGCTAGCTCATCAAAGAAACTTTGCTCTGCAAAAGCAAGAAAATTCGTGTATGGCGCTCTCCATGCTCCTATGGTAATATTACTATCATATTTAGCAACGTCTACCTGATAATTTTCTACTGCTCCCGCAGGAAAGAAATTAGGAATTAAACCATACATATTAGAATTCACTGCAGCTTCTTTTAAGTGATAACCTGTTAATTTACCATCTTTTATCGCAGCACTAATTCTATATTTTATTGCGGGTCTGTAGATCCCTGCAGACATATCATCTTCTCTGGAATATACCACTTTTACTGGTTTTTTGGCGATATTAGAGATCTCTGCGGCTTCTAAAGCAAAATCTCCATATAATCTTCTACCAAAACCACCACCCATTCTGGTCATATCTACGGTAACTTCTTCAGGCTTTCTATTCAATAGTTCCGCTACTCTTCTTGCAGTTCCTGCTGGTGTTTGAATAGGTCCAACCAAACGCACTTTTTCTTGGGTTACATCTGCAAAGAAATTCATAGGTTCCATACAGTTATGTGGTAGAAAAGGAGATTCATATGTCCTCTCTAGAACCTTGTCAGCATTTGCAAAAGCTTTTTTAATATCTCCGTCTGACCTCATCGTATCAAACTCACTCCCATCCAAAAGAGCAGTTAATGCTTTATCATGATCTTCTGTATTCTCTAGTTTAGAATCATCTTTCCACTTTGCTTTTACGATTTTTTTAGCTTTCATCGCCGACCAAGTATTTTCGGCCATCACAGCAATCTTATCACCAAACTTGAATATATCGACAACACCTTTTACCGTTTTAGCTTCTGTAGCGTCAAAATCTTCTAGTTTTTTACCAAATGCAGGTGGTCTCACTACACTAACGTATAGCATTCCTTCTTCCTTATAATCCAATCCATATAGAGGTTTACCAGATACGATTTTATCAATATCTACATTTCGAATATCTTTTCCGATAATGGTAAAATCCTTAGGATCTTTTAAAGTTATATCTTCAGGAATCTCCAAAGAAGCTGCTTCTTTAACCACTTCTCCGTATCCTAGTTTATCTCCATTGCTATTGGTTATCACTCCTTCTTTAGTAGTACATGTAGAAGGATCTACTCCCCACTTTGCCGCTGCAGCATTCACTAGCATTTGCTTAGCAGTAGCTCCTGTTTTTCTTAACGATTCCCAACCATGCCTTAAAGATTGACTACCTCCAGCCACTTGTCTGGTAAAGTTTTTGGTATCCAATGCACCTTGTGCTACCACTACATTATCCCATGCAACGTCTAACTCTTCTGCGATTAACATCGGCATCGAAGTTTTTACTCCCTGCCCAATCTCTGGATTTGGAGAAAAAATAGTGACCATTCCATTATCTGCTATTTTAATAAATGCATTAAAATCATTAAAATTCAAATCAGCAATATCTACAGGAGGCGCAGCTTCTGGTTTACAAGCCTGAAATAGGTTAAAACCAATTAACATTCCTCCACCAGCCAATGCGGATGTTCTTATAAATGACCTTCTACTAACAGAAGGTGTTGTAATACGTTTCATTTTTTTGGATTTAAATTGGTTAACTTAGCTTACTTGCAGCTTTTTCTACAGCTTTTTCTATCCTATTATAGGAAGCACATCTACATAGATTTCCACTCATAGCAGTTCTAATCTCCTCTTTATTAGGATTTGGATTCTGCTCTAAAAACGCGGCAGCGGTCATAATTTGTCCTGCCTGACAATATCCACACTGAGGAACATCTATTTCTTTCCAAGCTTGTTGAACTGGATGCGAAATATCTTCAGATAACCCTTCTATTGTCGTTATTTCCATTTCGGCAGCTACAGATACTTGTAACAGACAACTTCTGGTAGCTACTCCATCTGCATGTACAGTACAAGCACCACATTGTCCAATTCCGCAACCAAATTTGGTACCCACTAAATCAAAATGATCTCGTAGAATCCATAATAATGGTGTATCCTTATCTGCATCAACAGAAAGGAATTTACCATTTACTTTTAGATTATAAACAGGCATGAATTTTATTTTTAAAGATTTGTATTTAATTAGTCTAAATAACAGTTAAATCATTATTTGATTTCTGAATTTACTAAAAATAAATACTGGAGAATTCAACTTTAACAGAGCTTTATGGTATCCATATCAATCTATTTTCAAAATCCTTTAATAATTCCGAAATTTGTAAAAAAATATTTCTTTGACGAAACACAAAATAGTAATTACAGGAGGCCCTTCTACTGGAAAAACATCCATCATAAACAAACTTGAAAGTGATGGTTTCTTTTGTTTTCCAGAATTTATTAGAAGTATAACTCAAGAGGTGAAACTTAGCAACGACGCAATGGAAATCACCTCTAATCCAATTGTATCTGTTGATGATCCTTACGATTTCAACTTACAACTTTTACAAGGTAGAATTGATCAGTATCAGGATCCTAAGGCTAGTGATAAACAAATTTCATTTTATGATCGTGGAATTCCTGATGTTCTTGCTTATATGGATTTGTTTAATCAAACATATGATGAAACTTTTATTAATGCTTGTAAGTCGTATCGGTATAATAAGATTTTCATACTTCCTCCATGGGAAGACATTTACACTTCCGATGAAGAAAGATATGAAAGTTTTGAGGAAGCAAAACAAATCTACCTTCACTTATTAAACACTTATACAAAGTTTGGATACAATTGTATAGAAGTTCCTTTTGGAAATGTAAAAGAACGCAGTACCTTTATATTAGAACACGTTTTATAAAATAGTATTGATGATTTCCCCTATTCAACTATTAAAGGAAAATTGGAATTATGATTCTTTCAGACCTTTTCAGGAAGAGATCATCAATGCGCTCCTCCAAAATAATGATGTCTTTGGTCTACTACCTACTGGTGGAGGTAAATCCATTTGTTTTCAAATTCCAGCCCTTTTAAAACCAGGTATTTGTATTGTTATATCACCACTAATTGCTTTAATGCAAGATCAAGTACAACATTTACAACAAAAAGGTATTAAGGCAATAGCGCTTACTAGTGGAATCAAATATTCTGAACTAGATACGCTATTAGATAATTGCATCTATGGTAATTATAAGTTCCTTTATCTTTCGCCAGAGCGATTACAGCAAGATCTAGTGAAAGAACGTTTAAAAAAAATGAACATTAATCTGATTGCAGTAGATGAGGCACATTGTATATCACAATGGGGTAATGATTTTCGGCCTTCTTATAAAAAGATAAGAACTCTAAGAGAGCTAAAACCTTCTGTTCCTATAATTGCACTTACGGCCTCTGCTACTCCCGAAGTAGTAGATGATATTATAATTGAATTAGATTTATTTCAGCCAAAAGTATTCCGACAATCTTTTTACCGGAATAACCTGGGATATATCGTAACCCAAACTTTAGATAAAAATGATCAATTACTTCGGATTCTTTCTAAATATAAAGGTAGTTCTATCATTTATGTACGAAATCGAAAATCTGCCATAGAGATTAGCGATTTCCTAAACGCAAATAAACTGAAGGCAACTTACTATCATGGAGGTGTCGACGCAAAAGAAAAGACCAAACGTTTCCAACAATGGATGCAAGAGGAAATTACTATTATGGTAGCTACCAATGCTTTTGGAATGGGTATTGATAAATCGAATGTAAAAACCATTATACATTATAGCATTCCCGAAAGTATAGAAAGTTATTTTCAGGAAGCAGGAAGAGCTGGAAGAGACGGAACCAAATCATTTGCATTCTTATTAAATAGCAATAATGATATCCGCAACGTTCAAAATCAATTTATAAAAGTATTACCCGATATAGAATTTGTAAAACTGGTTTATCGTAAACTTTGCAATTATTTTCGGATATCTTATGGAGAAGGTGAACAATCTTCCCATGGTTTCAATTTTAATATATTCTGCAAAACTTATAATTTAAACACACTGATAACCTACAATGCATTACAGTTTTTAGATCGTTGTAGTGTATTAAGTTTTTCTCAACGATACTCCAAAAAGAGTACAATCCATATCACTACCACTGGAAATCATCTTTTAGGGTATCTAGAACAAAAACCCCACTTAGCATTAATTACCAAAGCAATATTGCGAACATATGGAGGTATTTTTGACGAAGAAGTAAAAGTTAATCTATCACTAATCGCTTCCAAAGTTAATTGTACAGAAACGGATGTAATCGACACATTAAAACAGCTAGAGGAAGCCGAACTTCTTATTTTTAAGCATAAACTAACGGATGCTAATATTACTTTTTTAGTACCTAGAGAAGATGATCATACTATTAATAGAATAAAACCTTATATAACAGAATTGCGATTATCAAAAACCAAAAAGGTAAATGCAATGATTGATTTTGTACAAAACGAGAAAATATGCAGAAGTAGATTTTTGCTAAAGTATTTTGGTGAACAAGATGCTGTCGATTGTGGAATATGTGATATATGCCTTGCCAAAAAAAAATCAGTTATTGATCCTGTAGCAATCAAAAAACAAATACTCAATCTTTTAACAAAACAAGACTTATCCTCAAGAGAATTGCTACATCAACTAGATTGCTCCGAAGAAGAAGGATTAAAAATACTAAGAGAATTAAACGAACATCGTATTATAAAAATAAATTCTTATAACAACTATCAACTCGTATAAATACATGAGAGACTTACGAATTCTATTTATGGGTACACCTGATTTTGCAGTAGAAACCCTTAAAACAATTATAGAAAATAAATTTAATGTTGTTGGTGTTATTACTGCTCCAGACAAACCTGCTGGAAGAGGTAGAAAACTAAGAGCGTCTGCGGTAAAAGAATATGCACTATCCCAAGGTCTAACGATATTACAACCAACGAATCTAAAAAATGAAGATTTTATAAAAGAACTAGCTTCCTTAGAAGCAAATCTAAATATCGTAGTTGCCTTTAGAATGTTACCTAAAGTAGTATGGAACATGCCCGAGTATGGTACATTTAATCTTCATGCATCTTTTTTACCCGATTACCGAGGTGCTGCACCAATTAATTGGGCTATCATTAATGGAGAACAAAAAACTGGAATTACTACTTTTTTCATCGATGAAAAGATTGATACGGGTCATATCATTCTTCAAAAAGAAGTAGAAATTAAAAAACAGGACACTGCAGGAATACTTCATGATAAATTAATGACACAAGGAGCAGCTTTGGTAATTGACACCATTAAAGCCATAGAAAACGAAACGGTTACTACTACGAAACAACCAAAAGAAGAGACTTTTAAGACTGCCTATAAATTGCATAGAGAAAATACCAAGATTAATTGGCAGGACTCAATTGAAAATATTTACAACCTTATTAGAGGTTTGAGTCCTTATCCTTCTGCCTGGAGTAACCTATATAATAAAGGAGAAGAAATATCTATAAAAGTATATGAAGCTGAAATAGAACTTATAGAACATAATTTTGAGATAGGAAAAGTAATCATTGAAGATTCTAAAATCAAAGTTTCGGTAGTAAAAGGATATATTATTTTAAATAAGATTCAACTTCCGGGGAAAAAAGCTATGGAAGCTAAAGCACTCCTTAACGGGTACACTTTTTATAAAGATGCTAAAATGTGCTGAGCCCTTGCTATCAAAGGAGTAAGAAAAATCCAATAATTCATATATGTTTATTAACAATCACCTTGAGTTATCAACAAAAGCCCGTATTTACTGGGCTAATCCTTGCACGAATCATAAATCCGTATAAATTTGTAGAGCGTTTAACAAAAATTTGGTTTAACCAACAATTAATTTAAAAACAGAATTATGAACAAAACAGAATTAATCGATGCAATGGCAGCTGATGCTGGAATTACAAAAGCAGCAGCAAAGAAAGCTTTAGAGTCTTTTTTAGGAAATGTTGAAGGTTCTCTTAAAAAAGGTGACCGTGTTTCTTTAGTTGGATTCGGTTCTTGGTCAGTTTCTAAAAGAGCTGCAAGAGAAGGTAGAAACCCTCAGACAGGAAAAACTATCAAGATCGCTGCTAAAAACGTTGTAAAGTTCAAAGCTGGTGCAGATTTATCTAGTTCAGTTAACTAATTTAGTTAGTTTTTGATATTATAAAGAGCTCCTTTTTAAAGGAGCTTTTTTTATGGATAACAGCTAAAAATCGGCTATACTTTTTGATTATTAGAAATAATTATTTAGTTTTAGTATAAACTACACCATCTATGATTTCATTACAACCAGCAAAAGGACACCTTCTGATTGCAGAACCATCGATTATTGGCGATGTTTCTTTTAATCGTTCGGTCGTACTTTTAGCAGATCATAGTAATCAGGGATCTATAGGCTTTATCATGAATAAACCATTAGATTATGTGCTTTCTGATTTAGTTCCTGAAGTAGAATCAGAATTTCAAATTTATAACGGAGGTCCTGTTGAGCAGGATAATCTGTATTTCATTCATAAAATTCCAGAGTTAATTCCTAATAGTGTGGAGATTTCTTCAGGAATTTATTGGGGTGGTGATTTTTCGGTAGTATCTAAATTAATTATCGAAAATAAAATTACACCTAATGAAATTCGTTTTTTCTTAGGGTATTCTGGATGGGATGCAAAACAACTACTACAAGAATTAGAAGCTAACTCTTGGGTGATTGTTAAAAACACTTATGAGAAGAATATTATAGGAAAATCCTATAATACTTTCTGGAAAGAAAAAATGATCGAACTTGGAGGAGAATATGTGCTGTGGTCCAACGCGCCTGCGGATCCTAGTTATAATTAATTTCCCAGTCTTATTTGTGCATTTAATACCCCAAGTAATCTTCTAGCAATATCTAAATTATACTCTTTCTTTCTAAACTTAGTAATAGGTTGAATACCTTGTATTACATTAGTTATAAAAAGTTCGTCTGCTTTCTGCAATTCGAAAGGAGAAATAGAAGCTTCCTCTATTTCGTATTCTGGTAACTTTTCAATAATTCTTACTAACTGCTTACGTAATATACCTTTAAGACAGCCATCAGCAACTGGCGGAGTTTTTATCTTATTCCCTTTTATCAAAAATAAATTTCCATTTAAAGCCTCAATAACCATTTTATTGGAATTAAGTAATAAACAATTATTGTATCCATTTTCTTTAGCAAAAATACCACCAAGAATATTCACCAATTTATTATTAGATTTTAGTGTGGATAATAAATCTGTAGCAACATAATGATCTTTAAATAATGTCACTTCATAAAAATCTTCAGATAAAGTATAAAAGGACGATGTAAGTTGCTTTACCGAAATAGAATAATCAACGTCATTGGTAGCTGGCGTATATAATCCTCCTTCTTTTCTATTTACAATGATCTTTACACGAACAGAAGAGTTTGACAAACCATTTTCTTCTATAAGACCTAAAATCTCTTCCTGTAAAAACTCTGGTGTAAACTTCATCGGAATTTGCATTCTTAGAATCCTCATGGAAGCCATTAATCTAAAGTAGTGGTCTTCCCAAAATAGAATAGTCCCAGAATTTACTCGTATCGTTTCAAACAAAGCATCACCGTAGGCATATCCTCTGTTGGCTGTAGATAATGTAGCTTCATTATCTTTCAACAAATTTCCGTTTATATTAATCATAAAAAAGCCCCTTATTACCAATTATCATTGGGCGGGGCAAATATACATTATAAAAATATAGGAATTAAGCAGAACCTAGTACATGTTTTAGGTTACTAATCATATTCTCCCATAACATTTTATTTTCATCGATTTCATCATCATCCGAGAAATCTGTAACCATTAAGGATACATCTTTAGTAATTTCATCTACCTGAATTCGCATTTCGAAAAAATAATCACTCCCATCTTCGTCATCTGCTAACCATCTAAATTTAATTCTTTCACCACTTTTTTTACTTAAAAGCTTTGCTTCCTCTTCACTATCGTCCCATATAAATGTAAACATTTCACCTCGTGAATTTACATTATCAGAAAACCACTCAGAAAGTCCTGAAGGAGTAGAAATGTATTGATATAATAGTTGAGGAGAAGATTGTATTACAAATTCAAGCTCGTATTTTATTTTTTCAGACATATTGGAAATTGTTAGTAAGCCAATATATAGATTAATTATTGACTTTAAAAATATTTGAAAAAAATTAATTCTACTTTATTGTTTGCTACAACGGTTTTTGTTTTTATATTTGCACCCGAATTAAAATGATGTAGCATCTATTTGGCGAGGTAGCTCAGCTGGTTAGAGCGTTGGATTCATAACCCAGAGGTCGGGGGATCGTGCCCCCCTCTCGCTACATTAATTCACAAAGCCCTTAGAAATAAGGGCTTTTTTGGTTTTATGAAAGAATTCGTAGTTTATATATTATTTTCTAAAAAGTATAATAAAACTTATACTGGTTATACTTCTGACTTAATTAAACGTTTTCACTCCCACAATCAACTTGCAACAAAAGGATTCACGATAAAATATAGACCTTGGTTGGTAGCCTATATAGAGTTTTTTACAAACAAAAAGGAAGCTCTAGAAAGAGAGAAATTCCTAAAATCTGGGAAAGGAAGAGCTTGGGTAAAAGACAAACTAATGCTATAGGTAAGGATTCTTATCCGCCTAAGGCGGACGGGGGATCGTGCCCCCCTCTCGCTACATTAATTCACAAAGCCCTTAGAAATAAGGGCTTTTTTGGTTTTATGAAAGAATTCGTAGTTTATATATTATTATCTAAAAAGTATAATAAAACTCTTACCATCATGCACTAAATCCGTCTAAAACATCTAAACTAATAAGAAATAGAACAACTATCGAAACAAAAAACCATCTTAAAATATCTTTTAAGATGGTTTTTTGTTATTTAGTAGAATTCTAATACTACATCTGTCTGCTTAAAGCATCTATTTGTTTTGTTTTTTCCTGCATATACTTACTCATCTTTTCCATTTCCTCTGCAGGTAATGTAGAAATTAATTTCCTGTACTGTTTGGTAAGGCTAGTACTAGACTCACTCAGCTTTAAAAAAGCGTCCAAATCGGCTTTGGACTCTACAGCTTTTTTATATTTTGCCACATAAGCTTCATAATCCCTGATATACTTTTTTGCTTCCTGACTATCAAATGAAGGTGCTCCAGCAGGTAATTTTATTTCCTCAGTTTTTGGCTTCTTCTTCTTAGGTTTCTTTTTCTTCTTTACTACTGGTTTTTTTTCTTCCACAACTTCAACAACATCCGTTGAGTCAACAACCTCTTCCACAACTTCGACTTTATCTTCTTTAGGATCCTTTTTGCAGGATACCGGAAAAGATAATAAGAGACATAAAAGAGAACTCAATAAGATATTTTTCATAATTATAATTTTAGGGTAGTTAATAGTATTTGCTTTTAGTACGGTCTATTTATTGGTTGTAATTTTAGCTTAAAAGTAACTTTAATTCTTCAAAATTCATAGTTTCTTGCGTTCCAGTCTTCATATTTTTAACTGTATAATTGTTATTTTCTATTTCTGAAGTTCCCGCAAGAACAACAAACGGTATTACTCTTTTATTAGCATATTTCATTTGTTTATTCATTTTTGCACTATCAGGATATAGCTCAGCAATAACACCTTCTTTTCTTAATTGAGCAACCGCTTTAAGACTATACAATCCCTCATCCGTTCCAAAATTAATAAATAAGACTTTAGTTCCTGGAGCTACTGTATCAGGAAACAGCCCTAATTCCTCTATAACCAAATATATCCTATCCAATCCAAATGAAATACCTACTCCACTTACATCTTTAAGTCCAAAAATACCTGTAAGATCATCATAACGACCACCTCCTCCGATAGAGCCCATTTTGACTCCTTCTGGAGCTGATACTTCAAAAATTGCTCCTGTGTAGTAATTTAAACCACGTGCTAAAGTAACATCCAAATCAAGTTCTGCAGTTTCTAACGGAATTTCCTTGATAGCATTTATGATAAACTCTAATTCATCTACTCCTTTTGTACCTTCTTCAGAGGCATTCAGAAGCTCTCTCAACTTAGCTAACTTCTCTGCAGTAGTTCCTGTAAAATTAAAAAGAGGTTGTACCTTATCTATGGCGGTTTGTTCGATACCTTTAGAAAGCATTTCTTTTTTAACACCTTCTTCTCCTATCTTATCCAGTTTATCTAATGCAACCGTAAAATCAATCAATTTATCACTAGCTCCAATCACTTCTGCAATCCCTGAAAGAATCTTACGATTATTCATTTTTATCGTAACTCCTTCTAAACCTAATTTAGAAAACACTTTATCATAAAGCTGAACAAAGTCTACTTCTTGCCATAAAGATTTACTACCTACCACATCTGCATCACACTGATAAAACTCCCTAAACCTTCCTTTCTGTGGACGATCTGCTCTCCATACAGGTTGAATCTGATACCTTTTAAACGGAAAATCAATTTCATTTTGATGCTGAACCACGTATCTGGCAAATGGAACTGTTAAATCATAACGAAGTGCTTTCTCGCTGATTTTAGAGGTCATCTTACCACTATCTTTTGTAGCATACAATGCATCATCTACCTTATTTAGATAATCTCCACTATTCAATATTTTAAAAATAAGACGATCTCCTTCTTCTCCATATTTACCCATCAATGTTTCACTATTTTCAAAACTTGGAGTTTCTATGGGATGGAAACCAAACAACTGAAATTGTTCTCTAATAGTATTCATAATATAACTTCTCTTAGCTACTTCAATTGGAGAAAAATCACGTGTTCCTTTTGGTATAGAAGGTTTTTGTGCCATATATTTATATTAAATTTTTCGCAAAAGTATACAATTCTTTATTTATACTTTTACCACTAATTCTAATTCATTCTAAAGGATGTAAAGATCTAAAAAAGCTTAAAATTTTATATTAAAAAACATAAAGAGTTTTACTTATTTAAATAAAATTTACTTTTTTGAGTAACTTTAAGGACGTTTTGTAGTCTTATACAGGAAACGATACTAATTCACTAATTATGTTTTCACTTTTTCGCGAGAATGTTCGTATTGCCTTAGACTCTATTAAGGGACAACTTTTACGCACTATTCTTACCGTATTAATCATTGCTATTGGTATTACAGCATTAGTAGGAATATTAACTTTTTTAGGAGCTTTAGAAAACACCATTACTGGAGATTTTGCCTCTATGGGTTCTAATACTTTTAATATTCAACGTTATGAATTTACTACCAGAAGAGGTGGTAGCGGCGAAAGAGAGAAAATAAACCCTATTATTAGTTATAGAAACGTACGACAGTTTAAAGAAAAATTCCAATATCCTTTTTCTAAAACTTCAATTTCATTCACAGGAACACGAAATGCAGAAGTAAAATTTGAAAATGAAAAAACAGATCCTGAAGCTTCTGTAGTAGGAGTTAATGAAAACTATTTAGAAAATAGCGGTACAGAAGTAGAATTTGGAAGAAATTTTACTTTTTTTGATATAGAAAACAACAATCGTGTTTGTCTAATCGGACCAGATTTTAAGAAGAATATTTTTAAAGATACTGATCCTGTAAATAAAACAATTAGCATTAGAGGTGTGAAATTTAAAGTGATTGGTGTTTTAGAGAGTAAGGGAGCAACTTTTAGAAACAATCAAGATCTTAAAGTTTTAATTCCTTTGCAAGTAGCACGTTCGATTTATACTTTACCAAACATTAACTATAACATCAGTGTAAAGGTAGATGATAAACAGTTTTTAGAAGGCGCGCAAGATGAAGCTATTATTACTTTTAGAAAAATACGCGGTCTCAATCCTATAGAAGAAAATAACTTTGGTCTAGAACGAAGTGATGACTTGATTAACCGTATCTCTAGTATTACTGGATATTTGTATTGGGCAGCGTGGATCATTAGTATCATTACTATTTTCGGATCTTCGATTGCACTTATGAACATCATGCTCGTTTCTGTAACGGAGCGAACCAGAGAGATAGGAGTTCGAAAAGCTCTTGGAGCTAAAAAGAACACAATTTCTACTCAATTTTTTATGGAAACCGTTATTATTGGTCAAATCGGTGGCGTAGTAGGTATTATACTAGGAATAACAATTGGAGCTATTATTGTAGCTGTTTCAGGCTTTGAATTTAGTACGCCTTGGTTAGCGATTTTCGCCGCAGTAGTTACCTCATTTTTAACTGCTGTTGTTTCTGGGTCCTATCCAGCTGTAAAAGCAGCAAAACAAGATCCTATCGAATCGTTACGATATGAGTAATTGGATATAAAACCTTAAAATGACATTTGAAAAAAATTACTTTTTTCTGATATCCAGATTTATTTTAATTAATGTTTCAATCTTTACTCTATTAATAATAGGCAAAACCTTGTATACTGGTACTGCCTTATTTAATATTCCAAATTACCTATTCATATTACATGGAATACTAATAACCATTATTTTTTTCCTAATGGTTCACTCGATTTCTATTAAAAAGAAGATTCTTATATTCAAAAATATTTTTGGTATAACTATTAAACTAGTAGATTTAAAAACCATAAAGGGACGAAAGGTAGATTACAAGTCACTCCCTAGCAATATCTATAATATTTTGCTGAGAAAAAAATACGATAGTACTTGTAAAATAACGTACGCTTTAACAAATAAGACATATTCTTTTAATGGTCATGTTTTATCAGATAAAGGTTTAAAATTACTATTGGCTAAAACCAAAAAATAATTTTTCTTATTCTTTATCTCCAATAAGTTTATCAAAATATTGAAACAATTCACCTTTGGTGATATTTGCACCTTGAAGAATCAGTTTAAACTTATCCATATTTGGATTCTCTCCGTAGGCTTTATTGGCATTATAGAAAGCTACTTTATCGTCTAATAAATTATTTCGTAACCAATCATATCCTTCTTTTGTAGTGATATCAATATCTTCTACATTTACTTTTATAGCAATCAAATGCATTTCCATTTCTCCAAGATGAAAAAGATGTATTTGATCTTTAGAAAAATGTTCTAAAAACTGAGCGCTATTAAGAACTCCTTCCCAAACTAGATCACTAAAAACATCTATCTCTTCCTCTGCTACTTCAGGTTTATTTGCCTTGATATCACTCCATTCTTCAGCTGTAATAGATTGTGTAGCTAAAAAATTAATAAACTCTTGATGTAATTCTTCTAATTGTTCTTTGGTGAGCCTTTTGTACTTCATCTTTTCTATAAATTGGCTGCAAAAATAGTAATAATTAAAAATCCGCTCCTAATAATTAGGAACGGATTTTTTATAGTATTCTGAATACAATGGTTTTAATTAAATATATAGCGCAAACCAACTTGTGCTTGCCATCTAGAGTCTAAACTAAAATCATTTGCGAATGTCTTTGTCTGCGAAGTGTCAAAAGAATAGGTTGGTGTATTAGTAGCATCCACAGTAACACCAATTGGCTGATCATTTACTGGTATCTGGATCACACCCCAATCAGAATTTAACAAATTTCCAAAATTTAGAATATCAACGCTTAATTGGATTGTATTCGTCTTATCACCTATTTGAAAATTATAATCCTGTAAAAGTTTTACATCCCATCTTCCTCGCCAGGGACTTAAAATTGCATACTTCTCAGCATAATTCCCCCTTCTTCCTCTAAGATACTCATCCTGTTGGATATATGCTTCTAGCGCAGCTCTTTGCTCTTCTTGTTCTGCTGGAGTTCCACTAAAGTTATAAGTCCCTAATTCTGTTTGTGTTGGAATATAAATCAAATCATTCAATACCGATCCATCATTATTGATATCTCCAGAATAGGTGTAAGAGAATCTTCCGCCTTGAGCATATTCATAAAAAGTCCCTAATGATGTTCTCCATTGTTTATTCTTTCCATAGTGGAAAGATTTATTTAATTGCCCCACAATTCTATGTCTATCCCCATATCTAGATGCAGTACTTATCGCCTGATTTACATTTCCAAGAGCCGGATTTCTATCATAAGCATCACTCGAAATTTCTGCATCAAGCGAACTTGCATCTTCAGCTTCTAAGAAGTTATAAGCAACACTGGCAAATAATCCATTCTTAAAACTCTTTTGTAATTTAAATGACCAGTTAAAAGAATGTCCTACATTCGTATTCGTAAAAACATAGGCATTTGTAACTCCTCCAAACTCATTAACAGCCCTATCAGATGCCAAATATATTGGTCTACTATCAGCTCCATTTAATGTTCCAGAAGGTGTCGCTAATCCAAAATTACGAACCATTTGCGCATTGATATCTTCGGTATAAATAATATCAGTGGATGCAATCAAACCATTTTTAAACTTATAATCAATTCCTAAACTATTTCTAAATACTTGAGGGAATTGAAAATCTGGAGAAGACGTAGTGTAAAAGAAGAAATTTGGATTTGCCACTTGATTCCCTATCCATACAAAAGGAAGTCGCCCCGTAAAAATCCCTGTTCCTCCTCTTACTTGCAATGTCTTATCTCCTAGTATATCATAGTTAAATCCTAATCTAGGAGAAATTAATAATTTTTTAGAAGGTAAGTCTAAGCTATTTAAATTAGTTGGGCTTCCATTTTCATCAAAATAAGTAATTCCAGGTTGGTAATTCCCATCTGGGAACTCTCCACCAGCTGCTCTTTCGATATTTTCGACAATTTTATCTCTGGTATCAAAAAATAGTGGTTGATCCACTCTAATCCCATAAGTTAACGTAAACTTGTCACTCATTCTCCATTTATCCTGTGCATAAAAAGCCAATTGCCCAACATTTGTTTCTGCCAACGCCCAATTATCTGTCGAATTATTGGTATCGAATACATTTCTAGCATTCGCAAGCGCTTCTGTAATAAGACCGTTATTTACAGCTTGTTCAAAACTATTCGTAGAACCAGGTGTAATCCTTACGCTATCAAAATCTGGCGCAAAAGTACCCACCCCACCATCGGCATTAAAATACGTATAGACTCCAAGATTAAAAGAATTATCAAACTCAAATCTTTCGAAACTTCCTCCTAGAGTAATTGTATGTTTACCGGTTACAATATTTAAATTATTAGTTACCTGATATACTTTTTGTTCTAATCTATTATTTATAGAAAACGGTTCATGCCCGGCGACAATATATCGCACACCATCTTGTGCAATATTAATAGGTGGAGCTGGCGCAGAAAAAGGATCTCTACTATCATCAAACAAGGTATAACCTGCCTGAAATTTATTAGAGATATTTCCTCCAAAATTGGAATTTAATTCTACTAAAAAGGAATTAATCTTGTTATTAATTGTGTAACCAGAATTTCTAAACTGTAAAGTAGTAAGATCAGGTCCCCTTCTGCCAATTGCTTCTGGATTTGCAGGTAAATCTCTAGAAGCATCTAAAAAGTTATAAATTAAAGCTAACCGGTGATTATCACTAATATTCCAATCTAGTTTTAGAATTCCTTTTGTTGATTCTGTATTATGCGTATATCCTTCATAAGGTCCTGTTTGATACCCTAATGAGTCTAATTTTCTTGACACAAATTCTAAATCTTCTGCAGAAACACGAGATACATTCGCACCAGTTAATCCAGGTCTGGCCGCTAAAAAATTAGAACCTAAATCTTCGCGATCATCTATCTCGAAGTTTGCGAAAACGAATAATTTGTTTTTTACAATCGGTCCTCCAATACTTAAACCATATTGTGCTTGGGTCAAATCTGGAACTATAATATCATCATCTCCAACTTTATCTCCTGTTAAATCCTGATTACGATAAAAACCATATACAGTACCTTTCCATTCATTCGTACCACTTTTGGTAACAGCATTTACCGATGCTCCGGTAAATCCAGCCTGTGTAACATCATAAGGAGCTGTAGAGACTTGAATTTGATCAATAGCATCTAAAGAAATAGGTTGCGCATTGGTCTGGCCACCAGGAGTTGCAGCATCTAATCCAAAAGGGTTATTAAAAATAGAACCATCTAAACTAAAATTATTAAACTGATCATTTCTTCCTCCAAAAGAACCATTACTCGAAGCTGTTGGTTCTAAACGGTAAAAATCCGCTGCAGACCTGGTAATCGTCGGTAACGATTTTATTTCTCTATTACCAATACTGGTTTCAGCACCTGTTCTTTCGCTACTAAACGTAGCATTTTTATTCGTAGTGATTACAACCTCTTCTAATTGATTAGCGTCTTCAATCATAACCACATCAATATTGTACGTTTGCCCTAACTGAAGATACACATCATCAAATACCTTTTTCTTAAATCCAACATAGCTAATTGTTACACGATAGGGTCCTCCTACTCGTAAATTAATAAGATCAAATCTACCATCGAAATTGGTTGTTCCGCCATAAGTGGTTCCAGTAGGCGAATGAACAGCAGTGATATTAGCTCCTGGTAGTAATTGATTGGCACTATCATATACCAAACCAGAAATATTGGATGTCGTTACCTGAGCATGAATAGTAATTGCCAATAAGGCAAAGACTAGAGTGATAAGAGTTTTTTTCATTGATTGATCGTTTTTGTGTGAATACAATGAAAATAAACAAAAAAACCACTCCAAAGGAGCGGTTTTTATATTCTTATAAACTGGTTTATTAACCGATTTAGTATTATGCTTGTGCTATAACTTCAAACGTAAGTGGAGTAATAACAGCTCTGTGAAGACGAATTGAAGCTTCGTACTGACCAAGACGTTTTATTGTTCCTCCTGGTACCGTGATGAATTTTTTCTCTAATTCAACACCTTCTTTAGCTAGAGCTTCAGAAACATCAGCACTAGAAACAGAACCAAATAATTTATCACCTGTTCCAACTTTTGCAGCGATTTTAATTTCTAAAGCAGCTATTTTCTTCTCTAATTTCTCTGCATCTTCAATTTCTTTCTTTTCTTTAAAAGCACGTTGCTTTAACGTTTCTTCTAATACTTTCTTAGCAGATGGAGTAGCTAATACTGCATATCCTCCTGGGATTAAAAAGTTACGTCCATAACCGTTCTTCACCTCTACTACATCGTCTGCGAATCCTAGATTCTCAACGTCTTTCTTTAATATAAGTTCCATAATGTTATGACGAATTTTATTTTAATAAATCTCCAACGTATGGCATTAATGCTAAGTGTCTTGCTCTTTTTACAGCAACACTTACTTTACGTTGATATTTTAAAGATGTTCCTGTAAGACGACGAGGCAATAATTTCCCTTGTTCGTTTACAAAAGCCATTAAGAAATCAGGATCTTTATAATCAATATATTTAATTCCTGATTTTTTAAAACGACAATATTTCTTCGTTTTAGAAGTATCTATATTTAATGGAGTAAGATATCTGATCTCTCCATCTTTTTTTCCTTTAGCTTGTTGTTCTATCGATGACATAATTAAGCTTTTTGTTTGTTTCTATTTCTTCTTTTCTCAGCCCAAGCGATTGCATGCTTATCTAATTTTACAGTTAAATAACGCATCACTCTTTCATCTCTTCTGAACTCAACCTCTACGGTGTTTATAGCTTCTCCTGGTACGGTGTACTCAAATAAGTGATAAAATCCACTTTTCTTGTGCTGGATTGCATAAGCTAACTTCTTAAGACCCCAGTCTTCTTTAGATATCATCTTGGCACCGTTAGAAACAAGAATGTCTTCGTATTTCTTAACTGTTTCCTTTATCTGCTCTTCAGATAAAACGGGATTCAAGATGAAAACAGTTTCATAATGATTCATAAAAAATCTATTTTTTAATTAAAATTGGCTGCAAAAGTAATACTATTTTTTAAAATATTCAACAAACGCAACAAGAGAGTAAATAAAAAGTATTATCAAAAATGTAAAAATTATCCATCTATCGTTAAAAAACACAATTCATCGATAAAATACACAAATTCATTTAAGTTTAGATAATTTTTGAGTACTATTGTAACATCCTAAATCTAATAAAATGAAAAAACCTTTAATCAAATGCGCAGTAGTAGATGATTCTAATATGCAGCGTCTTGCTATAACTCAATTAATCAGAAAACAACCCCAATTAGAACCGGTAGGGGAATGGAGCAACGCCATCGAAGCAAAAAATGGATTACTAGATGTACACACGGATGTATTATTTCTCGACATAGAAATGCCTGTACTAAATGGATTTAATCTTCTTGATTATTTAAAAGACAAGCCTCATGTTGTCATCGTTACTGGAAAATCGAAATATGCTCATAAAGCCTTCGATTATAATGCGATAGATTTTTTAAAAAAACCTTTGAAATCAAGTCGTTTTTCTATCACCATAGATAAACTTTTACAAGCCGAAAATTTTCATAAAAAAATCGAAGCGGAAAAAAACAGCCCTTCGATATTCATAAAAAGCGGTTTAAAAGAATATAAGGTTTATTTACAAGACATTTTATACGTATCAGCAATGGGAGATTTTGCAAAAATTCATTTAGAAAAAAGCTCTCCTTTGGTTGTAACTGGCACGATGACTTACTTAGAATCATTATTACCAAAACAATACTTTTTTAGAGTACATCGATCATTTATCGTAAATCTGGAAAAAATAGAACGTTTTACCTCCAGTTATTTGGAAATTAAAAACGAGGCCATTCCCATTAGTAGACAAAAGAAACAAGAATTAAGGGATATTTTAAAATCTTTTTAGCGTTATAGACCATAAAAATTATTTACAAGTAACTGTAATTAAAGTGATTCTAAAAAATGACATTTAAAATAAAAAAACATCGGAATTTTTCATTTCGATGAAACACATTTTTTATCGATAAAAAGCGTAAAATGTTTGTGGAAATAATATATATTCATTAATATTGTATAGAATATTAACCTATGCAAGTGGAACAATCTCAATTAAAATGCGCAGTAGTAGACGATTCACGTCTCCAAAGACTCGCAATTGTAAAATTAATAGATGAACACTCATCACTAGAATTAGTGGCTGAGTGGAACAATGCTATTGAGACAAAAAACGGATTATTAGATACTCCGGTCGACCTATTGTTTCTAGATATCGAAATGCCAATACTCACCGGTTTTGATCTTTTAGATGATCTGGAAAACAAACCTCATATCATATTTGTTACTGGAAAAACAAAATATGCTTTTAAAGCCTTTGACTACGATGCTATCGATTATTTAAGAAAGCCCCTAAAAAAAGATCGATTTAATGCAGCTGTAGAGAAAGCACTTAGCATGTCTCGTTTAAATTCAGAACAAGCTTCTGTAGAGGATGATGATTACATCTTTGTAAAAAGTAATCTGAAAAAACGAAAAATATTTTTAAATCAATTAAAGTATGTTGAAGCTTTAGGTGATTATGTAAAGTTAATTATGGAAGATGGTGATCCTATTGTGGTTTTGGCTACGATGAAATCATTTGAGGCAGAATTACCAAGCGATCGTTTTTTAAGAATACACAAATCGTACATCGTAAATCTTGATAAAGTAGAACGTTATAACAGTCGTAACATAGAAATAGCGGATGAAAAAATACCGCTAAGTAGACATAAAAAACATTCTTTGATAGAGGCGTTAAGCGGATAAAACAAAGTATAATAAATATACAATCCCGTTACTTCTAAGTGATGGGATTTTTTATTTAATGAAACCTAATAATGAGCATTAATAATTATCGACGTTGATAATTATCCGTACTCCAGAAAACTCTCTAATACTTTTAAATGAGTTCTCAATTTTTTTAATAACTTCCTTTGTTTTTTTTAGAGATTGTCCTGCTGGTATTTTAACCAATATATTTTTATTATACTGGTTTCTAATTCTGGAGATTGGAGGGAATTCGGGCCCTAAAACATGTTCTTTAAAACTCATTCTAAGAGATTTAGCAAACCAAGCTGTAGCGTCATTAACTCTATTATAATCTTTATGACGTCCTGTTATTTTAATAATCCTGTAAAATGGAGGATATTTATATTGATAACGCTCTTCCATCTGATCTTTATACATTCCTTCAAAGTCATTAATAGATACCTGCTGAAGAATTTGATGAAAAGGATTATAGGTCTGTATCAGAACTTTTCCTCTCTTACTGGTTCTACCGGCTCTACCAGCTACCTGTTGCATTAATTGAAAGCTTCTTTCATGTGCTCTGAAATCAGGGAAGTTCAGCAAATTATCCGCATTCATAATACCCACCAAAGTTACATTTCTAAAGTCAAGTCCTTTTGTAAGCATTTGAGTTCCTACTAAAATATCAATTTCTCCATTTTCGAATTTGGTAATAATTTTTTCGTATCCATGCTTTCCTCTTGTAGTATCCTGATCCATTCGACCAATATGATGTTCTGAAAAAAGCTCTTTAAGTTCATTTTCTATCTGTTCAGTACCAAAACCCTTTGTAGTTAACTCAGGGCTATCGCAGGCAAGACATTTTTGCAACATTGCGATATGATATCCGCAATAATGACATCTCAATTGATTTCTATAATTATGATATGTTAAGCTAACATCACAATTAGGGCACTGCGGAGAATGGCCGCAAGTATTACATTCTACAACAGGAGAATACCCTCTCCTATTTTGAAATAAAATTACCTGTTCATCTTCTTTTAAAGCTTCTTCGATAGCTGTTAATAGGGTATCACTAAAGTGCCCTTTCATCTCTTTACGCTTGTACTTCGTTTTAAGATCTACCAAATTAATATCTGGCATCAATACATTGCCATATCTTCTATTTAGAGTAACCAATCCGTACTTTTTTTGATTGGCATTATAATATGATTCTAAAGAAGGAGTAGCAGATCCAAGAACTACTTTACCATTAAATAGTTTGGAAAGTACAATTGCTGTATCTCTTGCATGGTATCTAGGAGCTGGATCATACTGCTTAAACGAACTTTCGTGCTCCTCATCTATAATGATTAACCCAAGGTTTGTGAATGGAAGAAAGATTGAAGATCTAGCACCAATAACTATTTGTGCTTTTGCTTTAGATTCTTTTACATTATTCCAAGCTTCTACTCTTTCATTTACCGAATATTTTGAATGGTATATGGTCAATTTTTCACCAAAGTATTCTTGCAATCTACTAATTAGTTGCGTGGTCAAGGCTATTTCGGGTAACAAATACAAAACTTGTTTTCCTTTTGCAATTTGCTCTTCTATTAGTTTTACATATACTTCTGTCTTACCAGAAGAAGTAACCCCATGAAACAAACAGACATCTTTTTCCAGTAAATGTTTTTGTATTTGCTCTAATGCTTGTTTTTGAAAAGAATTCAGTTCTTTACTAGCAACACTAATATTAGACGTATACTCTACTCTATCGGTTTGCTTGTGATACTCTTCTAAAATACCTTTATCAACTAAGGTCTTAATAATACTAGTACTGCTATTAGCTACTTTAATTAGGTCTGCTACTTTAATAGCTTTATTTGTTTTGGCTTGCAACATAAACAAATGCATTAACACTTCCTTTTGCTTTGGAGCTCTTGTTAAAGAATCTAATAAATCTTGTAATGCTTCTTCAGTACTATACGCAATCTGTAATTTAACATACCGAACTAGTTTAGGTTTGTATTGCTCATAAATCTCCTCCTGAACAGTAATTACATTTTTCTCTATAAGCCTTTTTATAAGTGGAAGTACACTTTTCTTCCCTACAATATCCATTATCTCCTGTATGCGAAGTAAACTTTGATGCTGCAGTGCTTCGTACAATAAAAACTCATCATCTTTTAATTCTTGTTCATCTATTGCATGTGAATCATTTCTAAGAATAATAGTTTCACTTTCGAGTAAGAATGCACTAGGTAAGGCAGCTCTCATTACTTCTCCCTTAGAACACATATAGTATTCTGATATCCAAGACCAAAGTTGTAATTGATCATTTGTTACAATAGGAACCTCATCCAAAATATGCTCGATCTCTTTAGCTTCATAAACCTGAGGAGCCGTTTGATGAATGTTCGTTACCAATGCAGAATACACTTTACTTTTACCAAATTGTACAGCTACTCTCATTCCTGGTTTTAGGAAATGAGCCTCGCTCTCATTAACACTATACGTAAACTCTTTATGAAGAGGAATAGGAAGAATTACATCTATATAATACTGCATCGACATTTTTGATTCATACAAAAATACATCTTTAGCCAAATTATAAACAACAAAAGCCAGATCAATTGACCTGGCTTTTGCTTGATTTTGGGGTAAATTTATTTTATCCGTTTTGACCTAACATTCCTCCTTTAATTAATTTACACGCTGGCTCATCTCCCAACCAAATTTTGAATAACGCATATTTAAAATCTCTTCCTTCTATATATCCGATTTCTTCTCCATTCTTATACGTTCTTATTCCTTTTCCTTTTATGTAAACAAGATCAAAGAAATCATTGATTTGCGTACTACTACCAAATAGTTCTAAAAACTTATCGATTCTTTCATCCAAACTTTGTGTATTTCCAAACATAGCATCATCAAAACCTTTTCTAAACACTTTGATCATTCTTTTATTAGTTACTTTTTTAGAATTGATAACTAATCTAATAGACATACTCTCATCTGCATCTAAAACTTTTCTATCATCTGTATATTTATTTACGGTATATAAACCTCCTGAATATGTTTCTACGCCAAGTACTTTTCTAACTCCGGCACCATTAAGGGTAAGTTCTTCTCCTTCAAAATTTACTTTATAAGGAACTACAGCATCACCAACTCGAATTTGAGCTGTAGCCATTGTTGCAACTAGCAGTAATATAGATAGGGTAATTATTTTTTTCATGATTTAGTTTTTTAAAAATTACAAAGTCTTAGTTCTGTATTTTTTTAAAAACTAACAATCAAAAATGTTAAAATTTTGTTTAAACATTAAACCATTAAGAAACACACTATGCTTTAACCCACTGTTGAGTACGAAATAAAAAGGCAATGTAACCCCTTACATTTAAAGTGTTTGGATCATTTTCTTCTAACCAAATTTTGCATCTGTACACCTTTCCGTTTTCAGGATCTAAAATTGTTCCATCTTCATATTCATTCCCATCTTTTGTTAAACCTTTTATAATAACCATACCCTCGATAGGTTTATTATAATCTTCTCCTTCACATTCTTTACATAATTGTCCTCTATCCGATTCCTTTAAAATTCGATCAATCTTTCCGTAAATTTTATCTCCCTTTTTGTAGATTTCTACGATAGATCTGGCTTCTCCAGTAGTATCATCTATTGTTTTCCATTTTCCAATAATTCCATTTTGAGCATTTACAAAACTTGATAGTAATATAAAACAGCTAATAATGATTTGAGATAATTTCATATTGAGTATTTATTTTAGATTATAATATTAAAAAAATATGTGATACTAAAAAAGCTACCTGAGCTCAGGTAGCTTTTATGTTTATCATTAAGGAATTAGAATTATTGTAATCCTAACATTCCATTTTTGATTCCTTCACTAGCAGGTTCATCACCTAACCATATTTTGAATAATGCATATTTAAAGTCACGTCCTTCTATTTCTCCTAGTTTTTTTCCATTTTTGAAACAGTGAACGCCTTTATCCTTTATATATACAATATCAAAAATATCGTTCTTCACAATAGGCTCATTAAAAAACTTAATAAACTTATTGATTCTCTCATCTAACGTTTTTGTATTGCCAAAAGTTGCTTTATTAAAACCATCTCTTACTGCTTTGATCATTTTCTTTTGTGTAACAAATCCAGAAACAATATTTAGTTTAATAGCCATTGTTTCGTCGGCATCCAAAATCGCTCTAGGGTCTTTACTCTTTTTTTGTAAATACAACCCTCCAGCGTATAGATCAATCCATAACATTTCGCGCATCCCCGCACCATTTAACTTCAGATCCGTATCGCCAAAGTTCTCTTCGTAAGGTAAAACAGCCTTACCTACTCTAATTTGTGCTGTAGCTGTATTTAGAGAAATTAACGCTACAATTAATAAAGTAATATTCTTCATCTTTGTCAAAGTTTTATTTGGGGTATATTAATATCAATTTTTCCATCAAGTTTCAAAAGTAATAAAATCTGTTATGCGCGCATAGCAATTTTCAAAAAAAAACGTTAAATTGTGTATTTCACCGCTAAAATAAGCATTTTACCCTAAAAAGCACCTAACATTTCATTTTTTAACCCTTTATCTGCTGGATTATCTCCAATCCATATCTTAAAAAGTGCTTCTTTGAAGTCTAAACCTTCTACATATCCCTTTTCTACACCATCTTTATAGATCACACTTCCCTTTCCTTTTTCATATACTATATCATATATCTGACCTTCTTCGATCTCATCTTTTATGAAACCAATAAATGTATTAATTCTATCATCTAAAGGTGCTGTATTACCATTTGTAGATTTTTTAAATCCATCTCTTAAGGCACCAGCCATTTTACTTCTAGACATCATTCCTGATAAAATATGCAATTTAATTGCCATCGTTTCATCGGCTGCCGCTATCGTATTCCCACTAGCACTTTTCTTCTTAAGATATAATCCTCCAGCATAAATATCGAAAAAGAACTTCTCTCTTAATCCAGCTCCATTTATAGAAAGGTCTTCTCCGCTAAACGTTACTGTATTTGGAAGTGTAGCATCTCCTACCTTCACTTGAGCTTGAGTAGTTCCTACAATTGCTAAAAGAATAAATAATAAGCTTAGTTTTTTCATTTTTATTAAATTAAATGTTTGTATGATGCTAAAATATTAAAAATTCTTCTTCAATTTAATAAGAGATGCGTTTAATTCAAATCCTAATAAAAGTAAATTAGCATTGAGCCAAATGTATACCATTAGAATTAGCATTGCACCTATAGAACCATACAATTTATTATAGTTAGAAAAATTATCTATATAAATACCAAACAAATAGGTCGTAACCATAATTAGAATGGTGGTCATAAAAGCACCTGGAGAAAAGAATCTATTCATTTTACCTTCAGTAGTACCGAAATAAAACAAAGTAGCTACAATAAGAAAGATCATCAGTACGAATAATCCATATTTTCCAAATTGTAACCAAAAAACAGTATTGTCCATTACTCCTATTTCTTTTAAATTTTCTAACAAGTAACTAAAATATAATGTTACTATTACCGTGATAAGCAACAATGATGCCACAATTAAAGACACACCTAAGGCAACTATATATTGCTTTACAAAATTGCGGTTCAGCGTTACGTGATAGGAGTATTCGAATCCCGAAAAAACTGCATTGATCCCATTCGTCATTAAAAACAGCGATAAAACAAAAACTGTAGATAATAAACCTGTTCTTGGTGTATCGGAGATATCTTTATAAATCCCTTCAAAAAAAAGTTTTGATTGATTGGGTAAAGCAGAGGTAATAAACTCGAAGAAATTTTCCTGAAAACCATCAATCTGAATTATAGGAATTAAATTAAGTAAGAAAAGTAAAAAGGGAAACAGAGATAAGAAAAAACTCCATGATATAGAACTTGCTCTTGCCGAAAATGTACCTTTTACGATACCGATGGAATAAATTTCTACTAAATCATATAATGATAGTCCTTCGAAGCCCGGAAGAATTACTTTTTTACCGATTTTAACAAAAAGATTAATAATCGGAATTTTATGGAGTTTATCTTCGACTTCTTTAGACATATATTATACTGCTTTCAAACTCAAATCTAGATTATATACCGAATGCGTTAACGCACCGCTGCTTATATAATTAACACCACACTCTGCGTATTTACGAACTGTATTTTCATTAATACCACCACTAGATTCAGTAAGACAAGTATCTCCGATAAGCTTTACTGCTGTTCTAGTATCTTCATAATTAAAGTTATCAATCAAGATTCTATAGACACCAGGTGTTTTAAGTATTTCTTGAATCTCTTCAAGATTTCTAGCTTCTACAATTATTTTTAAATCTCTTTTGGTATCAGTCAGGTATTTTTTTGTCTTTTCTATGGCTTTTGTGATTCCTCCTGCAAAATCAATATGGTTATCTTTTAGCATAATCATATCATATAAAGCAAACCTATGATTTTCACCACCACCAATTTTTACAGCCCATTTTTCTAAAGCTCTAATTCCGGGAGTTGTTTTTCTAGTATCTAAAATTTTAGTTCCCGTTCCTTCCAGAAGTTGCACGAAATGATTTGTTTTTGTAGCAATAGCACTCATTCTTTGCATTGCATTCAATACAAGTCGCTCCGCCTTAAGAATAGATTGAGAGCTTCCAGAAACATAAAAGGCAATATCTCCATATTTCACTTTGGATCCATCTTCGATCATCACTTCGATTTCCATATTTGGATCAACATAGTTAAATACTTTCTTAGCAAAATCTACTCCTGCCAATATTCCTTCATCCTTTACAAGAAGTTTTGCTTTGCCAGTTGCTGCATCTGGAATACAAGCAAGAGAGCTATGATCTCCATCACCTACATCTTCTCTAATAGCATTAGCAATAATTAATTCAATTTCGTTGTCGAATTGAGCCTTTGTAATCATATTGAATGGTTATTTTTGCTAAAGTAGGAAAAGTAGTTGGAAGAATGAAGTAGTAACTACAAAGTGCATAAATAATCAATACAAATGACTATTAAATTAATTGCAGTTGGCAAAACAGATCATAAACAATTACAGGATCTTACTGCAGAATATATTAAAAGACTAGGTTTTTATATCAAGTTTTCTTTTGACATTATACCTGATATCAAAAATTCCAAGAATCTTAGTGAAGCACAACAAAAAGACAAAGAAGGAAAATTGATCCTGCAGAAAATAACCACTTCTGATGTGCTAGTTTTATTGGATGAGAATGGAAAGCAATATGACTCTGTAGGTTTTGCTGATCTATTACAGAAACATATGAATAGTGGTATTAAACAATTAATATTTGTTATAGGAGGGCCATATGGATTTAGTCCAGAAGTCTATAATCGAGCGAATGGAAAACTTTCTTTATCCAAAATGACATTTTCTCATCAAATGATTCGCTTATTTTTTATCGAACAACTCTACAGAGGTTTTACCATCTTAAGAAATGAGCCTTATCATCACAGATAAAGCTCATCTCTAAAATGATCTCAATTTTTATAGCTGTTGAGACAAAACTCATTGTATTAGTTATCCTTTATTAAGCTTCTTAGATCATCAAAAGCATCAATAAGATCTTCTACCAAATCAATAGAAACTGCATCTTTATCTAAAAAGACTGATAATTTTCCTTTTTTAAGTTTCACTTTATACCCATCTTCTCCCTTAGCCAAATAGTTCCATTCATAAGTTCCATAGCTTTTGGACATCTTTGCATCTAAATGATCTTTTAAAAACTTTTTTACTTTATCTGTTTTATCAGAAGGAAAACTTGCTTTTAATCTATAATTATCATCGGTATTGGAGACAGAAATATTGATATTATATCCTTTATCGGTATCATCACTAGAATAATTAACCGTTACTTTAGTGTTTGAATTTGTTTGCGCATGTGCTGTTGGCAGTGCCATTGTCATACATAAGATAAAAATGATTGTTTTCATAATTCATATTTTTGATTAATGATTCACTTTAAGTGAAAAGATTATTGATTGATTTTAATAATTACTAATACTAACTTCCTGATTCTTGGGAAGTCATTTCTTTTAATTCTTTACCGATAAGCCCAAATCTCTTTAATAATTTATCTGAAGCTAATTCTTTGTTTACGTTTATTCTTAGTTTATTTCCTTTTAGTTTTACTACGTATACCTCTTCATCTTCTAAACCTTTTGTCCAAGAATATGTATTGTCTTTTATTACCATATCCTTTTGCCCAAACTGATCGATCAAATAAGATTTTATGTGAGACTTCATGCGTTTCATAAACTTAATCTTAATACGATAGTTATCATCTGTATCGAGCGTAACAAATGATCTATAAAATGTCTTATGCTCTGCATCGGTATCATAGGTTATAGAAATACTAGAAGAAGATCCTGATGAGCTTTCATCGGTTTGTGCCTGTGTTGTTAGTAAGCCAAATACAAGACTTACAATAACAAAAATTACTGTTTTCATATTGTTCGCTTTTATGAAGAGAAATCGCTAATACGAAATCTCAACTATGTTAATGATTGATTTATATATTAATTGCTTGTAGAAGCTTACAAGCTTTTGGAGTACTCGGATCTATATTGTTTTACTTCTTTCCAAATACTTTTTACTGATTGAAGAACATCTTTATCTTCTTCCAAACCTGTATTCATAAAAAATATAGCTCCTATTTGATCATTTTTATTAAAATACATTAGTGTTAAGATTCCTGGATCCGATCCATTATGACCAATCTTTCCGGAAGTTCCTACCTCCCAAAAGAAACCATAATTGTCTTTTTGATTTCCTTTATTATTTAACTGGTCTTTATCTAGTTTAGCGGACATCATTTGTTGAAAAGATGCGGTTTTTAATACAGAATCTTCTCCATAATATCCTTTCATCAATCCTTGTAAATACGCTGAAAGGTCTTTTATACTACTCCTGAATCCTCCGTCTGGATACGTAATTAAATCATACCTTGGTATTTTATTACCTTTTTCTGTGTAAATCGATGCGTAGTTTTTTGGGTTAGATGCTGCATAAGACCAACCCGAGTTGCTCATTCCTAGTGGATCTAATATAATTTGTTGTGTATATTCTGTAAATGAAGTTTCTGTGGCTATTTCAATAATATATGCTAATAGTGCCGAACCTATATTGGAATATTCATATCGGTCGCCTGGTTGATGCTTAGAGAAGTTATTTTTTCGAAACCACTCCCCTTTTGGTGTCAAATGATTTTTTAGAAAAGCTTCTAGACTATACTTTATATTGCCCTTCATCAAGGTAAGGTCCTTTAACTCGCTTTTAGTATAATTTTTTTTATCAAATTCCGCTTCATTTTCTAAAACATAACTTTTTTCATAAGCATCTGTATCTAAAATCGAAGAAGTATGTGTTGCCAAATGTTTTACCGTTATTGGTGTTTCAGGATGTCTTGGATGATTTATTCTAAAAGGCAAAATATCATTAATAGGAGTATCTATAGAAAGTTTCCCTTCTTCGATAGCTTTCATTAGTGCTACTCCTATAAAAGTTTTAGAAACTGAACCTATATTTTGCACCGTATTGATCGTATAAGGCTTTTGTGTTTCTGTATCAGCATAACCAAAACCGTTCTGATATAAAATTTGATTAGGAGTAAATACTGAAACTCCAAAACCAGCAATTTTACTGGATTTATAAATATTTTCCAGTTTTTGATCTAATTGCTCTCCTTTTAATTGAGCGTTTACATATAATGATATGCAACAGAATAGTAGTACTTGTAATGTTTTCATGATGTTCGTTTTTTGATTGATGATTGATGATTGATTTAATTTATTCTATTTGAAATGTTAGTCCCACACCTCGTACACTTTCGATTTTTATTTTACTATCTTTTTTAAAATACTTCCTTAGTCTGCTGATAAATACATCCATACTCCTTCCTGAAAAGAAATCGTCATTTCCCCAAACATCTTTCAGTAGGTTTTCTCTTTTGATCATAGTATTTTTATGATCAAACAAATACTGAATTAATATTGTTTCTTTTTCGGTTAATTTTTGTCGATCCTCGTTCAATTTTAAACAATGATTTATAGCATCGAATTTAAAATCACCGATAGACAACACCTCTTCCTTTATTACTTGAGTTCTTTGAGATCTTTTTAAAATATTCTGAAGACGTAATACAAGAATATCTGCTTCAAAAGGTTTTACGATATAATCATCTGCACCTAGTTTTAACCCTCGTATTTTATCTTCTTTCATTTTTTTTGCTGTTAAAAAAACAAAGGGAGTTTCTGGGTGTATTTCGATAACATTTTCTGCCAATGTAAACCCATCCATTTTGGGCATCATAACATCAAAGACGCAGATGTCGAATTGTTCTTGTCCAAATATTTCTAAAGCTTCTTTCCCATCTTTGGCCCATACCACCTTATATCCATGAAGTTCTAAATATTGTTTTAGAATACTTCCGAAATCAAAATCGTCCTCTGCTAATAATATATGCTTCATCTTATTCATTGATTGGTATATTGATGGTAAATGTGGTTCCTAAATCTAATTTGCTTTCCAAGCTTATATTGCCCTGATGTGCTTTTACAATTTGATTGGTAAAAAACAATCCTAAACCTAATCCTTTCACATCGTGGACATCTCCTTCGGTAATACGGTAAAATTTTTCAAAAATCTTTCGCTGTTCCTTTGGTGAAATTCCAATTCCGTTATCATGTATTGATATTTCATACAAATCATCTTTTAAATAAGTTCTAAAAACAATTTCTACCTCATCTTTTCCATATTTTACTGCGTTATCTAAGATATTTAACAAAGCTGTAGTAAACATAAACTTGTCTATATTTAAATTCACTTCTCTAAATTCTATTTTGGAGGTGACGGTAACATTTTTGTTTTGTACTGATAATTGAAAATCCTTTAATACATTTTTAAAATAAGTATCATCTAATACTTCTTCTTTTTTAAGAATAATCTCTTCGGATCCCAAACTATTTGTAACCACCTGATCTACTAACTTTTGCAATCTATCATTTTGTCGATCCAGTATATCTAAAGTGTTAGCAAAAGCATCTGGTGAATTTTGTATCTCAGGTTTTCTTAGGGTTTTAGAAGCTATTCCTAAAGTTGCCATTGGCGTTTTTAATTCATGAGTTATGTTATTAATAAAATCAGTTTTAATATCCGCTAATTTCTTTTGTCGAATCAAATTCCTAATGGAATAGAATAGTAGTATTACCACAAAAAGAATTAACAAAACTGAAAAAATAAACAATGATGCCATTTGCCCAAATACGATTCTTTTCCAACCAATGATATTGATATAATCTACAGTACGAACTTCTAAATCCATAGATATTTTAATTCCACCACTATTTACTTCATCTTCGTACTCAAAATCTGTAAACCATCGAGCATTACTCATTACCACCTCATCTTTTTGTGGGAACTTTTCTCCGAAAGTGTATATATTTTCACCGTCTACTGCAGAAAATATACTGTCCATCCTTTCGTCTTCAAAAAGGACGATACTTTTTATATCCTTTTTATATTGAATATCATACTCTAAATTGCGTTTGGCAATCTCTTTCTTATAATATTCTTTAAAAAGATCATTTAACGAATCTGTTTTAGGTCTAAACTTATCAAGAGCTTCTTTCTTTTGAATTTTGTTTTTCTTGTACTCCACTAAATTCTCACTCAGATATGTATACCATTGTTCCGCGAGAGAATCCATTTCCTTGGTATTATCTATATTGCTAATAGCTTTCTTTGTTTCTTTTATAAAGACATCTTTCTTTAATTGATATGTATTATATATCAAATACCCTTGTATACCAGATAAAGCAAGTAAAGCAATAACCGAAGTAATAATTAATAAGTTTATATTTTTCTTCATTATAGAGATGCGTTAATAATTTCAATTGCCTTTTGCAACTGATCTTGAGAATCTAAGATAAAGTGTTTTGGTTTAAAATCTTCTCTAGGCTTTCCATTTATATGAAATAGTTTTTCTACCGGAATTTGAAAGCCAATATTTGTTTCTGGCAAGGTATAATTATAGATGGCACCTAATAAATCAGCCATATCAGCACCTACGGTTTTGGATCTTTTTAATCCATCGAAACCAATCGTCATTCCTTCTCCCATACTTCCTGTCCATTTACCACAAAGAACAACTAACTTCTTACCATATATCTTTCCTCTTGGCATAACCAATTCTATCGTTTTTCTTTCTACTCCATATAATCTTTCTTCATACGTAAAGCTATGTATTTGGTAGGCTGCTTCTTTGTTGATAAATCTTCCCATAATTCCTCTTGCTACTGTGGTATTTCCGCCTCCTGGAGTATCTCTAAGATCTAATATCATCCCATCTGTATTTTCTAAAGCGCGTAATGCTTCATCGAAAGCAGCAATAGTGCTATTATTCCCTAATGAGTTGTTTATTTTTATGTACCCAATATTATTATCAATGATTTTTGAGGTCACCAATTCTTCATAATTTTTGTTTCTCACCTTTTCTAATTCGAATGTTAATGAATCATTAACATTCAAAACTCTACTTTGATTATGTGTCCCTGCCAATAATAAGTTAGCTGCGTACTCATACATTTCTTTTGTATACGTGGTAACACTCTTAGGTAAAAACTTTTTAATAGCCTTTGATATTGAAACTCCATTATATGCTGTAATACACATTCCTAATTTAACTCCTGTTTTCTGTGCCGAAAAACCGTCTCTAATACCAGATACAATGAATTGTTTGTTTTTATATGAAACCCATATATCAGTTCCTGATGGGATTACTCTACTAGAAGAAGCTAAATTTCTATTTAAACCAATATGACCATTATAAAGCTCATTATTAGTCATCTCCAACAAACGAATAAAATCATCATCATTTTGAATCGTATCTACAATAGGTTGGTAAATACTTCGCACTTTATCCCAATTCGTTTTCTGAACGTCGAAATAAGCAAAGTATTGATCCACTGTTTCCCAATAGGTGTTAAAATCCTTTTGATACTTTGTTTGGGCGAATGAACTCGATACGATTCCTAAAATGATGATGATTCTTAACATTACTATTCGTTTTTTGATTGTTGATGGTATCAAAAGTATAGAAGGCTTTCTAAGAAATCGAAAAATTACAGATCGTTAACCCTGCATTAACGTTAACAAGTATCAAAAACCCTTATAACATAAAGGATTGAAGAGATTAAGTTAATACCGCTATAAAAAAGATTAATTATTACATTTGCGAACAAACCAATTCAAACACTTTATGCAATCATATCTAAAGCTCATTAAACTTGATAATCTTCTTCTTATAGCATTAGCTCAATTATGCATTAAGTACGGGCTTTTTGAACCATTCGGAATTGATATTACACTAAATGGATTCGGTATCTCATTACTAATTATAGCGACTATTTCTCTGGTATCGGCTCTTAATGTTATGCTATATCTAGAGGATAAAGAAAAATCGAATATTGCAATCTCTGAAAAAGTAGCAAATCGACTTTTCATTATCTTTAATGTTATTGCCGTAGGTATTGGTTTTTATCTTTCCAATATTATTGGTCGACCCAAATTGGCTGCTTTATTTATTGTCGTTTCTGGTGTATTCTATATTTACACCACCTATTTAAAAGAAATCATTGTGGTCAAAAATGCACTAATGGGTATAATGATGGCTTTAGGGCTAATTGCTGTAGCCATTTTTGATTTACTTCCTGCAATCACAGAGCAGAATAAGGCATCCCAAAAAGTTATTTTCCTGATTATTGTAGATTATGCAGTGTTTGCGTTTATTATGATTACTATTAGGGAAATTGTAAAAGACCTTCTTACTGTGGATAAAGATCATAATACAGGATTACAAACCATCCCAATTGCTTTAGGAAAAGACAGAACAGCAAAGCTTATCAGTGGTCTTACTATAATTCCTATTGGTTTGATTATTTACTATGTATACACTTACTTGTTTAATAATTCAACCGCTGTTGTTATAGTCTTAGCAGTATTGGTAGCTCCTTTGTTATACTTTATGTTTAGAAGTTGGGGAGCAGAGAATGACAAAGATTATAAAGTTTTAAGTATGATTTTAAAACTAGTCTTATTTGCCACTTCTTTATCTATGCTGTTATATCAATTTATATTGAAATAAGCTATGCTTAAAACTATTTTAAAAGATTATCAACTTATTTTGGCTTCAGGTTCACCGAGAAGACAACAATTTTTTAAAGATCTAGATCTAGACTTTATCATACAAATAAGAGAAGTAAATGAGGTGTATCCCGAAGATCTAAAAGGCTCCGAAATATCAGATTATTTAGCTAATCTAAAAGCTGGAGAGTTTTCTGATTTACAACCCAATGATATTTTAGTTACAAGTGACACTATTGTTTGGCATGAGAATAAAGCATTAGGCAAACCAAAAAATCCTGAAGATGCTAAACAAATGATTGCTTCTTTATCTGGCAAGACTCATGAAGTCATCACTTCTGTGTGTTTTAAGACGATACACCAAACTAAAATTATTAACCAAACCACCAAAGTCACCTTTAAAACCTTATCGAAAGATGAAATCGATTATTATGTTGACACGTTTTCTCCATTAGATAAAGCTGGTGCCTACGGAATACAAGAATGGATAGGATATATCGGTATAACAAATATAGAAGGTAGTTACTATAATGTTATGGGACTACCTGTACAACTTGTTTATGAAACGTTAATAGCGCTTGCTAGATCATAGCTTTGTCGTAATTTAGATTTTGTTGATCTATTATTCAAAAGGATTACTAGTAAGAAGGATTTTGAATAATCATATAGATCATAAAACTTAAAATTACCGCTATGAAAAAGTCTTTACTATTATTTGGTGCACTTGGAGTTTTAGTTATTATTGCCTGTAGTAATATCAAAGCTGATGAAAAAAACAATACGGCATTAAACAATAGTTCCGAATCAGCAGAATCTGAATTACAACCAGCAAAAGAACTTTCAGAAGATTTTAAAAAATATTGGTATGCAGGAAAGGCAGAAATCACTTCTTATACTCTAGAGCAAGCAAGATATGGAGAAATAAGAGAAGGAAAAGCTGTGCTGATTTATGTAACAGAGGATTTTTTACCAAAAGAACAAGTAAAAGCTGATTACCAAAACAATACTAACGTGCCTGTTCTAAAACTCAATGCTACTAAAAAATTTAATACTGGAATCTATCCTTATTCCATTATGCAAAGTACGTTCTATCCAGTATCTGACAATAAACATGCGATTAAAGTATCCAGCTCTATGCAAGAATGGTGTGGTCATGTATACGCGCAAATTAACAATAAAGAGAATTATGAGATTACGTCGCATTCTTATTTTCAAGGAGAAGCTGATCAAAACTTTACGTTAGATAAGGATATTTTGGAAAATGAACTCTGGACTAAGATTAGAATAGATCCTGAAAATCTTCCTACTGGAGATATAAAAGTAATCCCATCCCTGGAATATTGCCGATTAAAACATAAAGAAATCAAAGCTTACAACGCCAAAGCTACCATTACTAAAGAAGGTAACTATAGTAATTATAGCTTAGAATATCCCGAACTAAAGAGGAAATTGAATATTACTTTTTCAACTTCTTTTCCTTATGAAATAGAAAGTTGGACAGAAACTTTTACAAGTGGTTTTGGTCCAAACACAAAGGAATTAGTAACAACAGCTACAAAATTAAAAAGCATTAAATCTGCGTATTGGGGAAAGAACAGTAATAAAGATGAAGTTCTTAGAGATGCTTTAGATTTGAAATAATACAAACCTGCACAACCTTTTCATAACTTACTGAAAACCAAACAAAAAATCTTATTTCTTGAGATATATTTGTTAAGTGATATTAGGAAAACTAAGCATTTATTAGGAAATTGCTATCACCAAAGAATTAAACTTAACAAATCTACTTAATTATGAAAAAACTCATGTTATGCATATGGTTTCTCATGTGCATATGCGAAATTGAAGCGCAGACATTAACGAATCATATTGTAATTGATCAATTTGGATACAGACCAAATTCTGATAAAATTGCTGTCATTAGAGATCCTCAAACAGGTTTTGATTCTAGTGAATCTTTTAATCCAGGAAATACATACGCATTAGTAAATGCATCTAACGATCAACAGGTATTTACAGGAACTCCAGTAGCCTGGAATGCTGGTGCAGAAGACACATCATCAGGTGATAAAGCTTGGTGGTTTGATTTTAGCAGTCATACAAATCCTGGAACTTATTATATTCTAGATACTACTAATAATGTTCGCTCTTTTGAATTCGAAATTCGAGAGGATATCTACAATGAAATACTCAAACAAGCAGTTCGAACATTTTATTATCAGCGTGTAGGGTTTGCAAAAGAGACTCCTTACGCAGAACCTAATTGGGCAGATAGTGCCAGTCATATGGGCGCTTTACAAGATACGCAATGCAGAAGTTACGATGCTCCAAATGATGCTAGCACAGAAAAGGATGTAAGTGGTGGTTGGTATGATGCTGGTGATTACAACAAATACACCAACTGGACTTCTAACTATATTTACGAAATGTTGTTGGCTTATGAGGAATCACCTGATGTTTGGGGAGATAATTATAATATTCCAGAATCAGGTAATGCCATTCCAGATATTATTGATGAAGCCAAATGGGGAATGGATCATTTACTACGATTACAAAATAATGATGGTAGTATGATTGCCGTAGTATCCGAAAGTCATGCTAGTCCTCCTTCTACTGCAACAGGACCAAGTTTGTATGGAGCCGTTAATACAAGTAGCACTTGGAATTCTGCTAGTACTTTTGCTTATGGAGCCAAAATATTTGCCTCTTTAGGAATGACTGCTTATGCAAACACCCTAGAACAGGCAGCTACAAGTGCATGGAATTGGGCAGCGGCAAATCCTAATGTAGTCTGGAGAAATAATGATGCAGCTAATGGATCGCAAGGTATTGGTGCTGGGCAACAAGAAGTAGATGATTACGGAAGAGCCATGTACAAACTGCGTGCTGCAGCACATTTGTATGAAATTACAAATCAAGATAGCTATAAAACTTTTTTCGAAAGTAACTATACAGAAACTCATATGATCGCTTGGAACTTTGTTTTTCCTTACGAAGCTAGAGAACAAGAAACTTTATTGTATTATACTAGAATTCCTGGAGTATCTACCAATGTTAAAGATAATATTGTGAACACCTATAATAGTTCCATGAATTCTAATGCTATTAACTTTATGTCATTTGATAATAAGGTTGATCCTTACATGGCTCATTTAGACACCTACACTTGGGGAAGTAATAACACGAAAGCTAAGAAAGGGCTAACATTTTATAGTATTAAAGAATATGCACTTAACAATGCTCGAGAAGTAGATGCAGAAAAAGCGGCAGAAAACTACATTCATTATATGCATGGAGTAAACCCTTTGAATATGGTATACCTAACCAATATGTATTCTTATGGAGGTGATCGCTGTGCTAATCAAATATACCACACTTGGTTTCAGGATGGAACGGATTGGGATGAAACCGGTGTTTCTTTATATGGTCCTGCTCCCGGTTTTGTTCCTGGAGGACCTAATCCAAGCTATGATAGAGATCAATGCTGTAACAGTAGCTGTGGAAGTACAGCAAATGATGCTTTATGTAATGCCATTTCCATCAACCCTCCTAAAGGACAACCTGATCAAAAATCTTATTTAGATTTTAATAATAACTGGCCATTGAATTCGTGGTCAATTTCTGAAAATAGTTGTGGATATCAGATAGCATATATTAGACTTTTATCAAAATTTGTTTCAGATACTAATAATACTTTGTCAATAAACACACCCAACACTCAGAACTCAAAGTTAGTGGTATATCCTAACCCTGCTAAAAATCAAATAAAAATAAAATTCCCGAATAATATAGATACTTCAGACTATACAGTAACTATTTCTTCTCTAGTTGGAAAAAAATTAATTGAAACCAAAATTAAAGATTACATAAATGTTTCTAAATTAAACCAAGGAATGTATATATTAACCGCCGAAAATAAAACGAAAACTTTTAGTCAAAAAATTATTATTCAATAAAATAAAATTATACCAAATGAAACTTTCAGAAACTGAAATTACGGATCGTCTTAAAACTAAGGACGGATGGGAATATGAAGATAATGCCCTACATACATCTTTTGAATTTGAAAACTTTAAAGATGCCTTCTCTGCTATGTCTAGAATAGCTTTTGAAGCGGAAGCACTAAATCATCACCCAGATTGGTCTAATGTGTATAATGTAGTTAATATATCCTTGTCCACACATGATGCCGATGGAGTAACGGATAAAGACTTTGAGCTTGCAAAGGCAATTGACGGCATCGTAGAAGAAGAATAAAAATATGCTGTAGAATCAAACATCTATTTGTGAAACTTTTGGTTTCTACTTATGTTTGTAATTAGATTTTAAATTTAGATTATGGGAAGAGCTTTTGAGTTCAGAAAGGCACGTAAAATGAAACGTTGGTCTGCAATGGCCAAAGCATTTACTAGAATTGGTAAAGATATTGTAATGGCTGTGAAAGAAGGAGGACCAGATCCTGATTCTAATTCACGTTTAAGAGCGGTTATACAGAATGCTAAGTCTGTTAACATGCCAAAGGACAATATCGAACGTGCGATCAAAAGAGCTTCTGATAAAACACAAGGAGATTATAAAGAAGTTCTTTTCGAAGGATACGCACCTCATGGAATTGCTATTCTTGTAGAAACCGCTACCGATAATAATAATAGAACCGTTGCCAATATTAGATCTTATTTTAATAAATGTGATGGAAATTTAGGAACATCTGGATCTGTAGAATTTATGTTTGATCACACTTGCAATTTTAGAATTAACGGAGACGGTCTAGATCCAGAAGAATTAGAACTAGAATTTATTGATTTTGGCGCTGAAGAGGTGTTTCAGGATGAAGATGGAATTTTAATCTACGCCCCTTTTGGTAGTTTTGGAACTATCCAAAAAGAATTAGAAAGTCGCGAAATTGAAATTCTTTCTTCTGGTTTTGAGCGAATCCCTCAAGTAACTAAAGAATTAACTCCAGAGCAAGCAGCGGATGTAGAAAAGCTTTTAGAAAAAATTGAAGAAGATGATGATGTGCAAAATGTATATCATACGATGCAAGAATCTTCTTCTGAAGCATAATTAAAAGTATAACAATACTTTATGAAAAGACTGTCTATAAAAGGCAGTCTTTTTTGTTATGTTTAAATAATCTTTTCGACTTAAATCAAAACAACATACAATGAAACAATGGATATTTTTGATTTTATTATCGTTTGGTGTAAGCGTTACGGCCCAACAAATGAATAATGAAACACTAGGAGAAATAATTACCCAAAAAGCTGATACGATAAATGGAATCACTGGTAATTGGCAATTTATTTATAAAGAAATCCCAATGTTGTGTGTTACCGACGAAAGGAATAACCGAATGAGAATCATTGCTCCTATAACAGATTCCAGTAATCTAGATAAAGATTTATTACTAGATTCTATGACTGCGAATTTTCATTCTGCCTTGGATGTAAAATACGCCATTTCTAATGGAATCCTATGGTCTGCTTATGTGCACCCGTTAAAAGAACTTACTACGGAACAGGTCGAAAGTGCTTTATCACAGGTTTATCTTGCTACCAAAACCTTTGGGACTACATTTTCTAGTACAGAATTACTTTTTGGAGCCAGTGCTTTAGAAGAAGAAAAAAAGGAAGAACCTAAAAAAGAAGTGATTAAAAAAGAGAGTACTCGAAAATTTTAATTATTTCGATTCTTAAATTCAGTATATCCTTCTTTTCCAATAATTTCATATATATCAGAATCAAGCTGTTCCATTTCAGTATTGTTATCTTTATATTGTTTACATAAGGCGTCCAGATATAAAGACAAACGTTCTTTCTCCTTAAGTTCTTGTAATAAAAATAGAATACACCTTACTATTTCCTCCTGATATTCTCCAATGAACTTATCCTGAATATCTTTTGCCAATTGAGCAATTTTTAGCGTTTCTAGCAGCCCATCCTTTTTATGATGGATCTTACTTAGATGTAGTGCTTTCATTTTTTGATAATTAATCAATGAATAAAACTTCATATAATTACCCTCTTCAAATAAAAACTCTTTACTAGCATCAAGAGAAACACCTATATCATGTAACCTTTCTATTTCTTGATCTAATACTTTTTCAAATCTAGAGAACAACTTATGATAAAAACTACTCTTATCCAATTGACTAAGGTATGCATGGATTTGTTCCATTTTAGCATAAAAATTGACTAAGTACTTGGGTTGATCAGGAGTTAGTAGGGTACTTTCCTCAAGAAGTGTAATTACTTGATTATATAGAACGTCTTCTATGTTTTTATAATCAATAACACTTACATGCTCAAAAACAGAATTACAATATGAGCAAGTATATAGATTTGGTTTATTCTCTTTAAAAGAGTCATTTGCTCCACAACTAGGACACTGTAATCGATTACTATTCATAACATTAACACTGTTCTTTTATGGTATGATTGAAAAGATTCAAGGATCAAAACTATATTCGGGAACTTTTCCCTTAACACCTTTAAAAAAGCTGTACATATGCTGTAAATCCTTATCCAAATCACCAGTTGGATGAAAAGCTTTAGAAATCACTACTCGCTTTCTTCCAAAATCAAAGGCTACCATGATTATTGGAACATTTGCTGCCATTGCGATATAATAAAATCCTGTTTTCCAAGATTCCACTTTTTTTCTGGTACCTTCTGGAGCTAGGGTAATTCTTAATTCATCACGCTTTTCAAATTCTTTAGCAATCGCTTCTACTTTATTCTGCCCAGGTGTCCTATCAAGTGCAATCCCTCCTACCTTTCTAAAATACCATCCAAACGGCCATTTAAAAAGCTCTTTTTTTCCCATGAAGCTAATTTTAACACCTGCTAATTGCCTAATTAACAGCCCTATATAAAAGTCGTGCCAACTAGTATGAGGGACAGCAATTACCACACACTTTTTTACATTATCAGCATCGAAATCACCTATCATCTCCCAGCCCATAATTTTATGAAATATAAAAGATGATAGCTTTCTCATGAGTTATTAAATATTATAAAGAGAAGTTACAAAGAGCGATAAATACCTTTTAACTTATCTGCATTGATATGTTCCTTCCAATTTTTACCCAGCGCATTTTCCCATAAAGGAACCAATCCAAGAGCCACAGAGACCATAGTATCTAATTGATCTTCTGAAACATTAGCACATATACCTTCTGGTATATGTATATTGTGGAGCTCTTTCATTTGTTTAAAAATCGCTACGCCTTCAGGATAGTACTCACCTAATTTATCGAATACGATGCAATTACCAATACCATGTTTTGTTCCTAAAACGTATGCCAATCCATAACTCATAGCATGAGCAATACCAACTTGAGAATAAGCTATGCTCATTCCTCCATGCCATGAAGCCATCATTAATTTAGCATCAGCTTCTTCTTTGTCTAAAGTAGTATCTAAAAATATTTCCTTACAAAGATCATACGCCTTTTCGCCATAACTTTGACTAAATGCATTAAGATAAGTACCTTTTAGAGATTCTATACAATGTATATAACAATCCATTCCTGTATAAAACCACTGATCCTTTGGTACATCTTTTATAAGTTCTGGATCTAGTATTACCTGATCAAACGGAGTGAAATCAGAATTAATACCTAATTTTTTTTCAGGACCTGTCAATACTGTTGTTCTCGACACCTCTGCTCCAGTTCCAGATATTGTGGGAATACCAACGTGGTACACTGCTTTGTGATGCACCAGATCCCATCCTTGATACTCAGTAGCACTTCCAGAATTATTCATCATAATAGCAACCGCTTTAGCAAGATCCATGATAGATCCTCCTCCAATTCCTATAATTCCGCTTGGAGTAAAGCTAAATTCTTGCTTTAATTCTGTTACAAGTTGATCTACTTGAGAAGTTTTAGGTTCTTCTTTCGTAGAAACATATATAATCTTGTCTGTACCTGATAATTCAATCCTATCTTCGATAAATGTTTTATTATTCTCAAAGACATCATCAATAAGATAGATGAATGGGGCTCCATTCTTTCGTTCTGCAGAGAGGATTTGTCCTAGTTGATTAAAGGATCCTTTACCAAAAACCACTCTTGGCACCATAGGGAAATTCTTATGGAAAGATTCTTTTACTTTAGGAGTAACCGTAGATGTAATGTTCAAAAGATTTTGTTTGTTAATTAAATTTCTTGCTTTTTCTAAATCTTCCGGGGTATCTATTTCCACACCTTCATGGTGTGTCTCTATCATTTTTATATTCTTACCATATTCTAAATATCGTATGCATTCAATTTTCTCAGAAGCTTCTAGCGTTCTCATCGGTAGGCGATAAAAATCTAAAATTGCTTGCTTTCTAAATGCATAGATCCCTTTATGTTTAAAATAGGTATGACTTACTTGTTTATCACGTGGGTAAGGTATGGGAGCACGAGAAAAATACAATGCGTAATCATTCTCATCTACGATTACCTTTACACTATTAGGATTTACGATATCATCCCAATCGGTCATGGGAGTCATCAAACTTGCCAAATCGATCTTATCTGCATCTTCTCCCTGAAAGACCTCTAAGACTTTTTCAAGACTTTCTCTTTCTGTAAATGGCTCATCTCCCTGAACATTAACCACGATATCGATATCCATATCTGCTACAGCTTCAGCAATTCTATCGCTTCCGCAGTCATGTTCTTTTTTACTCATAATAGCTTTACCACCATGAGATGTAATTTCATCAAATATAATTTCGCTATCGGTAACTACATATACCTCGCTAAATAATGATGTTTTTACCGCAGCTTCGTATGTTCTCAATATAACGGATTTTCCCTCAAGATCTTGCATAAGTTTCCCTGGAAATCGGGATGCAGCGTATCTCGCAGGAATCATTGCGATAGTTTTTAGTTCAGTTTTGTTCAAAATTGCTTGCTTTTGCGGGTCAAAAATAGGTTTTTTAAATCGATTTTCAAGAAGAGCGCCTGAATAGTTTTTTATAAACTTTTCTTAAACCAAAAAACAACACTATTACCAAAATAATAGCTACCAATGGAAGAAATACAGATAATATCGACATAACAGTTGCAGTTCCCGTTTCTACTGTAGCTATTATCGGATTTGCCAATCCTCCAGTCGTAGCAGAAGATGTTAACCGCGATGCTCCCATGGTACTTTTTACAGTAGCCGCCGTTCCTCCACCAGCAATAATTGCAAGTGCCCAAGTAACTACAGGACTCAAATTAGCGACGGTAGAAACCATAACTGCTGTTCCTGCAATAGCTGCAAGTGGAATTGCTATGGTGTCGAGCAAATTATCAAACCAAGGAATATAGTAAGCCAATATCTCTACTACCGTTGCTATAGATAAAACGATTAACGCAGTATTGCTCCCTACCCACTCCCATTCAGAATTTAAAGGAATAACTCCATAATGCCCTGCTATACTGATTGCTAACAAGGGTAAAAAAACTCTAAATCCTACAGAAGCAGCCAAACCAACTCCTAAACATATACTCAAAATAGTCTCTTGCATATACTTTTACTTTAATTTTCGATAAAAAATTCATCTTTAAAACCTATAAGATATAATTTTTCTTTCGCTCGGGTCACTGCAGTATACAGCCATCGTAGATAGTCTTTATTAATTCCATCGGGAAGATAAGGTTGTTCTATAAAAACTGTATCCCACTGTCCTCCTTGCGATTTATGGCAAGTAATCCCATATGAAAATTTAACTTGAAGTCCATTAAAAAACTTGTTGTTTTTTACCCCTAAAAACTTCTTATACTTAGATTTTTCATCTTCGAAATCCTTTAAAACCTCTTGATATAATTTATTCGAATCCTCATAGGACAATGATGGGCTCTCCGAAGTTAAGGTGTCAAGAATTAATACTGTTTCTAATGGTTTTTGATCAGGATAATCCACCATCATTATTTTTACTTCTGCAAAACGAAAACCATATAATTCTTTAATTGCATAAATTTCAAGAATTTTAATGATATCTCCATTTGCAATAAAACCTGCTTCACTTTTATTATCTAACCAAAAATAGTTATTCTTTACCACCATTAGATAATCTCCAGAAGATAACTCTTCTTCCTGAAATAAGATTCTGGATCTAATCTGTTGATTGTAAATATTGGCTCTTTTATTAGATCTTAGTATAATAACGGACTCTTCGTGTCCTGAGCTGGCATAAGAATCATTTAAAGCATCCATGATATCATGACCATCCACTAATCGAATAATATCTGGATATCCCTGAATATCGAACTGAAAAGAATCATAAAACCCACCATTTAATAATTCCCTAAGATTAGTGGCATTCATGAGTATACCACTATCTTCGGCTTGTCTTACTACTTCATCCAATTCTATTTGAGTTACCTCTTTATTAAATCCCATTGATAAGGTGTCAGGATCTAAAGCGGGACTAACTTCAAGCTTTACTGGCGGCAACTGTGCAGTATCTCCTATAAAAAGGATCTTACAATTATGACCAGAATAAACAAACATCATTAGATCATCTAGTAATGAACCATTCTCAAACAATTTACTGTCACTTGGTGTATCTGGTATCATGGAAGCTTCATCCACGATAAAAATGGTATTTCTTTTCTTGTTTTGTTTTAGTTGAAAAGCCAGACCACCACTATTGGTTTTTTTAGGATAGTAAATATTCCTATGAATGGTTTGTGCTTGTCGTCCAGAATAATTACTAATTACCTTTGCAGCTCGACCTGTTGGCGCTAATAAAACAGAGCTTAACTTTGCTTTCCATAGGTTTTTTACCAAAGTACCTATTAAAGTAGTTTTTCCTGTTCCAGCATACCCTTTTAGTAAAAAAAGATCATCTTTTTTACTTGATAAAATAAAAGCTGAAAGTTTTTGAAGTACAACATCCTGTTTTAGAGTAGGTTCAAAAGGAAAATCATCTTTTAATAATTGATAAAACTCTATTTCCCTCATGAAAAATTCTTGTTCCGTAAATCCATAATCTGTTAATAAATCAAAGATAGTAATGATTTTTTGGCTATAAACTTTTACGATTAAAAAAAAATTGTAGATTTGCGTATACACTAATGTCTAAAAGCTAAATTATAAAATGAAAATTGTTCTTCAATTAGTTCTATGGGTAGTTATCGGAGTTTTAGGATACCTGGTATTTAATTCTGTAATGGGTCCTGTAAGGTTCAATAAAGTTAAAGAAGCGCGTTACGCAAAAGCCATTGAAAACTTAAGAGATATCCGACAAGCAGAATTAGCTCATAAAACCGTAGTTGGTAGATTCGAAAAAGATCCAACTAAATTAATTGCTTTTATAGATACTGCTAAATTTACTCTTACACAGCGTAGAGATTCAAGTTTTGTAAGATTTAATAAAATATTACAAATTGATGAGCCAAAAGATACTGTTGTAGTAGATACTCTTGGTTATGCTTCTGTAAAAGATTCGTTATTTAAAGGAAGTGATCGTTATAAAAATATGATGAAAGTTCCTGTAGAAGGTAAAGAAGCTAATTTTGAATTAGATGCTGGATTCATTGATAAAAATGGTATTCGTGTAAGTGTTTTCGAAGCAAGAGTAGCGAAAGAAGTTTTATTACACGACCTTGATAAAGATCTATTATTTCAGGAAAAGCAAGTTGTTTCTGTTGAAGAGGTAAACGGACCATTCTTGTCAGTAGGTTCTATGCAGGAAGTTAATACTAAAGGAAACTGGCCAAAACTTTATGACACCAACGTTACAACCACAGAAGAGTAACACCTCTGGTAATAAAAAACATACATTGTCCATTCAGGTTAGCCTGAATGGACTTTCTTTTTGTATCGCAAATTCAGAAAAAGAAATCATTGCCTTAGAGCAAGATAATTTCGGGATCCACTTGTCTCCAGAACAGGTACTGGATAAAATCAAATATGTATTTGATCACCATCCTAAGTTCAACAATGATTTTGAAAGTGTAGAAGTTATTTATCAGAATGACTTATACACTTGTGTTCCCAAAGCCTTGTTTGATGAGGAACAGCTCAAAGAATACTTAAAATACAGTATCAAGGTATTAGAAAATGATTTTATTGCTTATGACGAATTACACCAGCATGATATCATCATAGTATATGTACCCTATGCAAACATCAATAATTTCTTTTTCGACACCTTTGGTACTTTTACCTATAGACATGCCGCTACAATGTTAGTGGACACTTTATTAGCTAAAGAAAAAAATAGCGATAGTACTAAAATATATGCTCATATGAATGCAGCATCTTTTGATTTAGTCATTACATCAAAAGGTAAACTATTATTAACCAACTCGTATCTGTACGCAAACGAAGAAGACTTTTTATATTATGTAATGTTTGCAGCAGAACAACTTCGGTTAAACCCAGAAGAGTTTGAGCTTATCTTTTTAGGAGACATTACGGAAAGAAGTAGTTGCTACACTATTGCATATACTTATATTAGACATATAAGTTTTGGAAAAAGAAGTAATCTTATCAATCTTTCAGAAGAGATCTCAACCATTCATGAACATGAACACTATTTGTTATTAAGTCATTTTTAATATGCGAATTATCTCAGGAAAATATAAAGGAAAACGGTTACAAGCACCTAAAAAGCTACCTGTACGTCCTACAACCGATATGGCAAAAGAGGGGTTATTTAACATTCTTAATCATCATTATGCCTTTTCTGAAGTTACCTTATTAGACCTTTTTGCAGGCACGGGAAATATCAGTTATGAATTTGCTTCTCGTGGAACCGAACATATTACTGCAGTAGATGCTCATTATGGATGCGTAGGATATATCAAAAGTGTCGCCAAAGAACTTGATTTCGATATTGATACCATTAAAAGTGATGTCTATAGCTATTTAGAAAAAGTAAAACGAAAATCTGATATTATTTTTGCTGATCCTCCTTATGATTTTACGGTAGAAGAGTTTGCCAAAATACCCGCGTTAGTATTTGAAAACGAATTACTCAATGATGATGGTGTGTTAATTATAGAACATTCTAAGCACACATCCTTAGAAGATCTTCCTAACTTTAGGAATTCGAGAAAGTATGGAGGTTCTGTTTTTAGCTTTTTCGAGAAAACAACTACATAACCCAAAACATAGTTATTTTACTCAAAACTATAGATCGAAGTAATGGACTCTCTACTTCTTGATAAATTTAAAAATATTGCTGTCTGTCTTATTTTTTATTTTAATGAAATAAGGACCAGCATTCAGTAAACTTACATCAATACTATAAAGATCCTCTGAGATAGTACCAGACATAAACTGTTGCCCCAAGATATTATAAATAAAATACGTATTATTTTCTTGATCGAATCCGTCTAAATGCAGCCTATCAGCAACCGGATTTGGATACATTCCAACAATTTTATTAGCAACTTCGTCTGTAGACAAGATATTACAAGACAAAACTGTATCCCAACTAATTGCTTCTTCTCCTAAAATATTGTTTTGATGTTTTATAATGAATTTATTGATATTTGGCCAGGCACGTTTCGCCCAATCTTTTACTTCATTTAACAAACCACAATCTGCTCCTAATTCTTCTCCAGATTTTAATACCCAATACATATGATCTGCATACATTGGGCCATCGGTGTTTACCGCTTTTGTAACATCGAATATTTCTGTTTTGCTCCAAGAATCTAGATTCTGCGAACCATTTCCTCCTTTAATTCTACTGGCAGGTCCTCCAGGAATACTTTCCATGTTATCATAGCGCCACCAATTTTCATTACTACTACTAAAATCAGAATTATCGACAAGATATAACCTATTGCGTGGTTTATTTATTTCTATTAAAAACTGCTTTAACTGTGCATTTAAAATTAGAGGTAACATCCCTCCTTCAATTTCATTTACGGATTTTACGAACTTCAGCGGTGCATGTCCTGCAAGCTGAGAAGCTCCTGCATCTGCTTCTTTTCCAAAAAAGTACCAAGGTCCCATCACGCGAATCCGAAAACCTCTGGCATCGTTTGGATTGGTATCTCCAGACCAGGTTTTTACTTGATACATATTATTAATCGTATGAAAATACCGTAATGGTTGATTAATTCCGGAGGATTTACTAGAACTTAATATAAACTCTGGCTGGTAATTAAAATCTACAGGGCCATTTCCATAATTTACACCATAACCAGGAGTAAGAATCATTTGCAATTGATACCATGCAGTAGATTCATATTGTCCAGTTTCTCTCGGTTGCCCCATAAAATTCTGGCATCCGCCATCATCCAAACATCCCGTAAGATGTGGTGGTATTTCGAAAACGTGTTTACTGTCATAATCAGGAACAAACCATTGATGATCCGAGGGATTATCTTCTAGATTTAGATAGTTCGCTGCCTGATTTTGTAGACTAAACTCATTCATGAACTCAAAATTCTTCACGGCCATCAACCTAGCCATACTGGTTGCAGCAAACACCTGAGGGACATGATCTGCTATTGAATTTAATCCATCTCCAGTTCTTGTTCTCCAATGCCCACTCATATTTTCATTATCTGAATTTAGTACCTGTGCCTGAAAAAATCGATAATGCACTCTATGTTTAACATGTCCTTGCATTAATTCATTAACTTGATCTTGTGATAAACTTGATAAATTAATATTTTTAGTAACTGCCGTGCTATTCGTGGCATAGCTTTCTAATAGCTCTCTAAATATTTCATATCCTTTCTGGGGATTTAAGTAACTCTTTACAATACTTACAAAAGGTGTACGATCATCATAAGTAGTTTGGTAGAAATTATTTTTTGTGTATGCATCCATAGGATGTATCATCGGTAGCCAATGTTTCCAATCTGGAAATTGAATTGGTAAAGGAAGTGTATAGGTTTCTGGGGATTTATCAGCATCAAAAAAAGTATCCATATCAGCCTGAGTAAATCCAGAAGATTTACCAAATAAATAGGGTGCCATTTCACTATCATTTTCCAAAACAGCTTCTAAACCAGCTCCTGCAGACCATTCGTTTATTGGTTTGTCTTTTAGCTCTGTACCTGGTTGGTATGGAGGATTCCAAGGACGTCCGTACCTATGAATATTATTTTTGTCACCATCGGCATCTGATAATGAACGTATGTAAGCAGCTATTAATTTACCTTCTGCTTCTGTTAATCGATGAAACTTAGATCTTTCTACAATTGCTTTATTAGAGTATGAAAAAATCTCTAAATCCCTTCCATCATGCGTATGACAATCTGTACATTTAGCTTTGATCTTTCTAGAATTTCCTAAATCATAACCGTACCAAAAACCGTTATTGCCACTGGTTAAATAATTACTCCATAAATCTTCTCCTGCTGTTTCAGATTCAAAATCCCCTCCTCTTCCATAATACCATAAACTTTTTCCTTTATAGATACTATCTAATAAAGCAGATTGACTGATAGAAATTCCGGATTCGGTATATGGATTTGTCCAAGTTAAAGGGTCATCTTCATTAAAATAACTAACACCATATACTCTGGAAGCTTCTGAAACCTGATTTGCAGGAAGATAATACTCACTATTTTTTAATATTCGTGCTCCTCCACTATCTACAAGATCTAGATCTATAATTCTATATCCGTTGGAAATACCATCAGAGATTTCCATTCTAAATCGAATTGAATTTTGGCCAACCTTTAAATCTGTATTTGTAAAATGTAGTCTTACGGAATTATAACCACCATGCACCATTCCTCCTCTGGCTAACTCCTGTGGATATATACTTGTATTATTTTTATGTAAGCTGGTAAACGTAGTATGATTTACACTTATAGACACCTTATCATCATAACTTGCATTATTAATCTGTAAATAAAGGTTATTTGTGTTTCGTATGCGATCATACATAGATTGATCTATGGTAAATCTAATTTCCGCTAATGCACGTTTCAAACCTAAACCCTCTAATTCTGTATTCGCAACAGCAATATTTTCGGGTAAACCAAAAACTTCTATGGGAAGGTTTATTTTTTGAGCTTTAAGATTGGTATAAGCAGATATTAAAAAAGTAATAGCTAAGAGAAAGCATTTATTTTTCATGGCATAAGAGATTTGGTTTCGCATAATTAGCCTAAAACCAACTATTTTAGAAAATAAAACTTTTTAATTTTATTTTAATTACGAAACATTTCGTATTGCCAGAAAAACCTTTCAGAATAAATTAAATCTACTATTGATTCCTACTTATAAAAGTAAACTTTGATAATAAAAGTATGATTTACTTTCTCTTCTTTTTATCAGATACTCCAAACTGTCTACGTGCTTTGATCTTATTGTATAGTAGAATAACAACAACAATCAACGCCAAAATAGCAAACCCTCCTCTACCCAATAGGTAATCGATAATGTCCATATATAAACTTTTAGACAAATGTCGTTGTTTAATATGATAGCTTACAACATCTTAACTAGAAATATGCTTTTACTGAAAATAAATTTAAAATAGTTAAAAAAGAATTTTATTCGATTTTCATGGTAACAAATTTGCTCTTAAAGACACTATAATAATAAGTAGATATTTTAACTATAATCAATATAATGAATATCAGATTACTAAGTAAGTCAAAAAAGTATATTTTTGCAGACTTGAAACAGGAGTTCAGAAAAGCTATATCTATATGAGAAATAAAATATATAAGGTCAAAGCATTCAACCTTCAGGAAATGCTTTTGGTATTAGCAATAATTGGAATTTTACTTCTAATTGCGTTGCCAAATTTCTTGCCATTGATAGCGCAGACCAAAGCACAAGAAGCAAAGATTCAGTTGAAATCCATCAGTAGTATGCAGACCCAATATAGATATCTTAATTCGAAATATTCCAATGATTTTAATGAGATAAATTATGAAGCTCCTCTAACTGTTAAAAATGGTGGCACTGCAAATTATAGTTATGAAATGATCGAAGCTTCTATTTCCAATTTTAAAGCAAGAGCAACCGCAGTTGTTGACTTTGATGGTGATGGGATATTTAACGTATGGGAAATTGATCAAAATGGTAATCCTAAACAAATTACTAAGGACTAATGTTGTTGCTTAAAGGACTTATCATACTTAATCTTATCTATATTATAGTACAAGATATTAAGAATCGGAAAGTATATTGGTTTCTGTTTCCTAGTCTTTTGATGCTATTAGGATATTTACATTATAAAAATGTTCTTCCTATTCATTTTAAAAATTCTATTGTGATTAATATTGGAGTAATAGTTTCTATAATGCTTATCCTGTATGCCTATGCTAGAATTATCATGAAACGTTCATTTTTTAAAGACGTATTTGGTTTAGGAGACGCATTGTTTTTTACCGTATTGGCGGTTGCTTTTCCTACGATTAGTTTTATTATTCTATTTGTATTTTCAATACTTTTCTCTTTGTTTACTTGGTTAATTACTAAAAAGAATGCTAAACATGAAACTATACCATTAGCAGGATATATGTCATTGTTTTTTATTTTTATTTTTTTGGGAAATTGGATTACAGACACTATTAATTTATATATAATATAATGAAAATAGATTCTTTTGAAATACCCGTAGATCTGAAGCAATTGATTACCTCTAATCAAGCTTTCCATTATCGAATCATTCCTTTTTTAAAAGAAAATGATATCGTGCAATTCAAAACTGATTCTAAAAACAGTGATGAATTAGCTAAAGAACTCTCTATCATATTAAATCATAAGATTACACTTATTTCTGAAACAACAGAAAATTTACAATCTTATCTTTCTTTAAATTATAGAAAAACAACTTCTGCTTCTCATCAAAAATTACACTACGAGGATAATTTTTTACAAAAATTAATCGCTACCGCAAAAGATTTTGGTAGTAGTGATATTCATATGGAACCATATGAAAAATTTTGTAGAGTTCGATTAAGACTTGACGGGAAATTAAAAGAGCAGTATACTATTAGTAATAAAGAATATCCTCAATTAGTAAACCAAATAAAAATACAATCGGGGCTTGATATTTCTCAAAAAAGATTAGCTCAGGACGGTCGTATTACTTTTAAAAACGGTTCAGAAGAATTTGATATTAGGGTATCCACAATGCCTACATTACATGGAGAAAAAATAGTACTTCGTTTATTAAGTAGAGATACACAAGATATCCAATTAGAAGATCTTGGTTTTACAGATAAAGAATTAAAACTTTATAGAGAGGCTACCAAAAAACCTCAAGGTATTGTTTTGATTTCTGGTCCAACAGGGTCTGGTAAAACAACTACTTTATATGGTACTTTAAAAGAGCTTAACAAAGAGGTTTCTAATATATTAACGATAGAAGATCCAATAGAATATACATTAGAGGGAATAAATCAAGTACAACTAAGAGAAGATATTGAGTTTGATTTTCCTGCTGCTCTTCGCGCTTTCTTACGCCAAGATCCAGATATCATTATGGTAGGTGAAATTAGGGATGACAAGACGGCAAATATGGCTATAAAAGCAGCTCTAACAGGTCATTTGGTATTATCTACAATTCATACGAACTCCGCTTGGGCTACTATTTCTAGACTTATTGATATGAAAGTTCCTTCTTTTCTATTGGCAAGTACATTAACCATGAGTATTGCACAGCGGTTAGTAAGAAAACTATGTACTCATTGTAAAACAGAAAAAAAATCAGAAGTTGAAGATTTTCCATTAGGATATGATATCCCAGAAGAAATCCAGAGCCACTACATCCCTGTGGGATGTAATTATTGTTACCAAACAGGATATTTAGGAAGAAAAGCTATATATGAATTACTTCCGATTACAAAAGAATTAGAAACCGCAATACGTCATAACGAAATTCAGATCGATGATTATATTGCTACCCAAAATATTGATACGCTACAAGATAATGCAATTCGCCTAGTAAGGGAAGGTGTAACTTCGGTTGAAGAAGTATATGCATTATTAGCTAATAACTAAGATTTATGAAAAAAAATATATTTTTAATATATCTCATTTTTAGTTTTGGAATACTCTCTTATGCACAAGATACTTTTCAAAATCAATCACAAGATAATGCTCGATTTCTTACTCTAGAAAATAAATTACAACTTCTAAGTGTAGAAGTACCAGGTTTAGCAGAGAAAGTGAACGTGAATATTTCTAATACTTCACTTCCTAATTTTGTACGGGCAGTTTCCCAAGTACATAAAATCAATATTAACCTTTCTAATGATCTTAATTCTATTTCTATTGTAAATGGTTTTAATGATGTTAATGTACAGGATCTTCTTCTATTCCTAGTTAAAGAATACCAATTAGATATAGAATTTACTGGCAATATTTTATCCTTAAAAAAATACAATCCACCTGCGGAAATAGCTCCAGAAAAAGAGCCTATCATTAATTATGATCTTGCAGCTGGAACTTTATCTACAGATCTTAGAAATGATCCTCTTCCTAAGGTTTTTCGAAAAATCACCGAATTCTCTGGCAAGAATTTACTTTTTACTCCAGAATTAAATTCTAAAAACTTAACACTATACATTAGCAATGTACCTATCGATTTAGCATTACAAAAATTAGCAGAAACAAATGATTTAATATTTAATAAAACTAAAGATGGGTTTTATGAATTCGAAGGTATTCCAGGAGTAAATGATGGAAATAACGCTACTTCTAGACAAAGAAGAAATCGAAGAAATACTAATTACAAAATTGTAGATACGCTACACAATGTTTTATCTGTAGATTTAAAAAATGCATCTGTAGCTCAATTAATAAACAATGTATCAGAAGATTTAGGGTTAAATATTTTTACAGCTTCCCCTTTAGAGAATGCTGGTAATGTTACCGTAAAAGCTGAAGCTATTAGTTTTGATGATTTATTAGTCAAAATTTTTGAAAGTAATGCTAACAGCAGTACTGCAAATAACACATCCAGTAATCAAAATAATCGAAATACAAATTCAAATACTCAAGGCAATTTCCAGAATACGAATACTACCACAAATAATTTTACTTTTAAGAAAGAAGGAAACGTATATTATTTCGGAACTGAAAATCAATTAACAGTTAAAAAGATCGAAATGATACAAATGATGCATCGATCAATCGCCATGCTTGGTGATGCTAATCCTGCTGGTGGTTTTGGAGGTAGCAGCTTTGGAAATAATAATTTTGTAACTGGAGGAACAAATTTTTTTGGAAATCAAGGTAATTCTAATTTCAATCAAAACAGAATTAATAACAGAAACCAAGGGAGTATAAATTCTAATATCGGAAGAACCAATGGTTCTGGCAATAACGATACGCAAGCGGGATCAATTTCTGATATTTTCCCTGCCTCTGTAACAGAAGGTTTAGATATAAAGATAGATACAGAATTAAATAGCTTTATCGTAAGTGGATCTGGGACAAGAGTAGAAAAATTTAAAAACTTTGTTAAGTATATAGATAAGCCAGTTCCATTAATTCTTATCGAAGTTATGATTCTGGAAGTAAGTAGAAGTGCAACAGTCGAAGCTGGATTAGAATTTGGAATTGGAAAACAACCCAACACAACAGAAGGGGCAACTTTTCCTAACACAAACATTACCCTTGGTGCACAGACAATTAATAGAATCATCGGTGGTTTCGATGGTTTTGGATCTTTAAATTTGGGTAATGTAGTTCCCAACTTTTATATGGATATCAAGGCTATGGAATCTAACGGGAATGTCAAAATCTTATCCACTCCTAAACTAAGCACATTAAATGGTCACAAAGCATACTTGTCTAGTGGTCAAACAACGTATTATGCAATTACTAGTCAGAATATTTTTGGATCTCAAAATCCACAAACCTCAGAAATTGTAAATTATCAACCAATAGATGCTGAATTAGCGTTAGAATTCAAACCTTTTGTATCAGGAGATGGTCAGATTACATTAGATATACAGGTAATACAGTCTAATTTTAGTGGAGAGCGAATTGCAGAAGACGCTCCGCCAGATATTAATAGCAGAAGGTTCTCTTCTATTATGAGAATGCAAGCCAATGATGTAGCTATTTTAGGCGGAATCGAAGAAAAAATTAAAAATGATTCTGGATCTGGAACTCCTTTATTATCCAGGATCCCAATTATAAAATGGTTATTTAGTAAAAGAAGAAGAGAAGACTCCAAGAAAAAGTTAAATGTAATTATCAAACCAACAGTGTTCTATTAATGAACAGATTTAGATTACCATATAACCCTATAAAGAGATCTATCTATGCTTTTGAACACACCGAAGATAACAACGGTACTGTAATTATTGGTGTAGAAGTCGCTAAGAAAAACGGTGAATTAGATATTGCAAAAAAATTCATGATTAATGATCTAAAAGATCTTCCTGAAAGGAATATCTCCTCAGCTCATTTGGTGATAACCGATAATCAAATATTAACTAAAGAAATTGTTACCAAAGGAACAGATCAGGAAATTGTATCTGAAGCATATCCAAATTTAGAGGTAGACAATTTTTATTATCAAATTCTAAAAACATCAGAAAAATCATTTATTTCCATCTGCAGAAAAACATATGTAGATGATATCATTTCGACATATAAAGATGCTAAAATAGCCATCACGTCTATTGACCTTGGAAATCTTACAACTACAGCATTAATTCCTTTTATAAAAGATTCTAAAGTCTTAACTTTTACAGCAAGTATTACTATACAGAATGAAGAATTACTATCTATTACTCGAAATGACAAACAAATAGAACACTATGAAATTGATTCTTTAGTGATCCCTAGTTCTCATCTGTTACCCTTTGCCAGTATTCTACATAAAGTTTCTGGTATATCGAATATTTCCGGTAATGTTATCGAAAAGAATACAACTTTAGAAATAACACATAAAGAACTTCGATTTTTTAAAAAAACTTTATACTACGGAATTGGTTTTTTACTTATAGCCCTACTCATTAACTTTTTTGTTTTTAATTCGAACTATAAAAAATTACAAGAATTAAAAGAAGAAGAGCAAGTATATAACACTCAAAAAGAAACTATAAAAAAACAACAGCTTATAGTAAACACAAAGGAGAATATTGTACAAAGTATCCTTTCTACCGGATTTTCTAAAAGTTCATATTATGCAGATCAAATAATTCAGTCATTACCACTATCAGTATTATTAAAATCATATAACTATCAACCTGTTCTAAAAACATTAAGAAATGACAAACCGATTACTATTAAACAAAAAGCAATAGTAATAACAGGAGACTCTTTAGATAAAACAAGTTTCACTAATTGGATTCATAAAATTGAAGACCTAAACTTTGTGGACAAAGTGACTATTCTATCCTATGGAATACAGAAAAAAAAGACTGCCATTTTCGAAATTGAAATTAAACTGATTGATGACACAAAAAAATAAAAATATAATCCTAATAATAGCTTTATTACTGGTTTCATTTTTTGCTTATAAATATGGAATATCTAAAACTTTTGTTGTCACTGATCAGGTCCATACATTAGAAATGCAAAAGCATGCTTATGAAACGGCACCTAATCAATTGGCGGCACTAGCTAATAAAGAAAAACAATTAGATGAAATTCTAAAGCAGAACAATGTAGAGGGTAATTCTATCCAAAATAATTTATTAAAAACTTTAAATACACTATCAAGTACCTCTAATTTTACTATTATAGCTTTCGAAGAGCCTCATATATATAAAGATGAAGCTTCGCAAAAAACGAGTACTACCTATAATTTCACATTACAAGGATCTTACAGTTCTTTAATAAAAGTAATTTACGCTTTGGAACAAAGCTATAGTTTTGGTAATATTATTCATACTAATTTTGAAAAAAAGAAAAATTTCAAAACAGGGAAGAATCATTTACAATGCACCATTTTTTTACAGCGGTTAAATTAGTTCCTAACCGAAGACGAAGGTTATTAGCTGATAAAAAATAAATTCAAAACCTCGAGCATTCGATTCCTAACATCCAAAACCTGACTCCTAACTCCCTACTTAACTGGACTTCGGGAACCTCAGTCCTCGGACATCCGACTCATAACATCAAACGCAAGACTCCAAACATAGGATTTACGACATCAGACTTATCAACCTTAACATTATTAAACATACCTCTTGTGTAAGCCTTTTTACTCAAAAAAATGAAGTCCAAACAGTCCAAACAGTCCAAATTTTAACACTATCAAAAAAAATCAAAAAAAAGTTCATTTTTCATAGTAACATTTATCGTATTACTGACACTATAGTATATAACAAAAAATTAAGAGCCGGAAATTTATACATTATCAGACACTTTACATGAAAACAAGAAGAGCTAAACATTAGTTTTTAACATTTTTAAGCATTTGTTAACAAACATGTTTTTTCCTCATAGAAGTAATATACTGATATCTATATTTGCAGCTTTTTTAAAATAAACAATAAGGGAAACAATAGGTCTATGAACAAATCAGTATTATTTGCTATAATTTTTATGTTTTTAGCATTGCCAACTTCGGCGCAAGTAAATTTAAATTCATCTAGTGGTCGAGTAAATGAAATCAAAACAGATTTTGTCTTCAAGATCGAAGATGCTCAATATACAAGACCACTACTCCAATCTGGTTGGTTATCAGGTATTGGTGATTATCTATCATTAAAACATGGTGGCGGAAATACCGAAGAAAACACTTATGGCCTTCGTATAAGTGATGCTAAAGGTTTTGATTTTGGAAAAAACAATTTTACAAATTCTTTCTTTAAAATTCAGACGAATGGTTATGTAGGTATCGGGACGAGTAATCCAACTGAAAAGCTTCAAATAGAAAATGGTATAGTTAAAATTAGGAGTAATAATCAAACCGACAGATTTATATGGAGCAGAACAGACAATACGATGAAAGCGGGCTTAGCTGGAGATGGTGCTAGAAAAGTATTTCTTTTGGCTGATAATTTAACAAGATTGACCATTGATGGGAATAATGGAAATGTAGGAGTTGGCACGAGTAATCCCTCAACGAAACTTCATGTTTACAATGGAAGTTCTGGTGGTTCAACCCATGATTTTTCTGATTTAACAGTTGAGGATGATGATAATACTATGATCAATCTTTTATCTCCAAATAATAAAACCGGTTATTATGGATTCTCCGACACCGAAGATAATTTTGTCGGAGGAATGCAATATGTCCACACTACTAACAGTATGATATTTAGAGTAAATAACCATGGTAGTGATGTTACTATAAATCAAGATGGAAATGTAGGAGTTGGCACAAATAGTCCCACGGCAAGATTTCATGTTGTTGGAAATGGAGTTAGAGCTGATAAATTTTCGCTGGAAAGTATAAACGATTTAATAAACGATAGTCCGTGGTACGGTTTAGGAAGAGGGAATTTTAAAGGTCTTTCTAGCAATACCGACAAATCATCAGTTCAATTAGCAGGTTATTATGGGCTTCTATTAAAAACAGCAAACGGTTCTTTTGGTATACATCAAAATGGAAATATTGGGATCGGCACCACTAACCCAAGTGCAAAACTACAAGTAGAAGGTCAAACCAGAGTAGGGAGATCAGGAGTACTAACATTGGATTGGACTAACGAACCAAATTGGGGAGGAAGTTCTAACAAATGGGCTGGATATATTGGTTTTAATGCTACTAGAAATAATGAGGATCCAAAAGATAATTATAAAGGTCCGAATCGATATACTTCTAAAGGTGTTTTTGAAGGTTCTAACTACGGGTTTAGATGGTTATTCAGGAATCATAACAATTATGATTCTGATGTACAACACCAACTTTCTGAGTACATGCGTCTAACAAATAGTGGAAACCTAGGAATAGGAACCACTGCTCCAGATGCTAAACTTACCGTAAAAGGAGATATTCATACCCAAGAAGTAAAAGTAGATCTTAATGGAGCTGTCGCACCTGATTATGTATTTCTAGAAGATTATGATCTAAAATCTATTGAAGAAGTAGAAGCTTATATCAATGATCAAGGACACTTACCGAATATTCCTTCAGCAGCAGAAATGGAAAAAAATGGTATCGAACTCAAACAAATGAATCTACAATTATTAGAAAAAATTGAAGAGCTCACTTTATACACCATAGCTCAAGAGAAAGAACTACAAAATCAGAAAAATAAAAATAGTGAGCTAGAAACACGTTTAGAAAAATTGGAAGCTCTCCTCACTAAAAAATAAGAAATGAAGACTTAGAAAAGATCATATAATTAATATACGACCAATATAAAATAAAACTATGAAAAGGAATCTTTTATTTCTTACTGCAATCATTTTATTCGTATTTAAGAGTTATTCTCAATTTACATTTACAAATAATGAAGCTCAAACAAACAATGAAATTGTTGCTCCCGTTATTCGTTTAAGTAATGAACTGAGACTCCCAAATACTTTTGCAGCAAACGACCCAACATTAGGAACAATTTACAACACTAGTTATGGTATTAACATCCATAAAACAGAAGGAATAGGTTTTGCATTCAATAATATCAACAGAGTATTCTTTACTCCAAATGGAAATATTAGAACTTTTAATAGCAACCCTTCTATTCATATAGAAGGTTCTGAAACAGGTAACTACCAGATACAAACCATATAGTAGGCTTCATAATTAATTCCTCTTAATTCAATAGTAACGAACTACACGAACGAGACACTCACCAGTATAAATATTTATTAAACAAAATAGAGATGAAAGAAATATTATTATTAATAATTATTATGACAATTAGTTTTGGGCTTAAAGCTCAAGATAACAAGATAGAATCTACTGGCAACGTTGGAATTGGAACAACAAATCCAACTGAAAAGCTTCAAATAGAAAATGGTACTGTTAAAATTAGGAGTAATATTGAAACAGATAGATTTATATGGAGCAGAACAGACAATACTATGAAAGCAGGCTTAGCAGGAGATGGAGCTAGAAAAGTATTTCTTTTGGCTAATAATTCAACAAGATTAACAATTAATGGGAATAATGGAAATGTAGGAATCGGCACAACAAATCCAGATGCCAAGTTAGATATTTATGGGGCAAATGGTAATTCTAACAACCTAATTTTATCTGCTAATTATGAAAACAAATATCGTTGGAGATTTAATACTCATGATAGAGGAAACGCCATTGACCTAGATATTACTGCTTCAGATAATAATGATACTCAAGAAGCAGTATTAAAATTATCTCGATCGACATCGGGAAGACCAGAATTTCAACTTCAAAACAACACAATCGTTGCTAACAATGGAAATGTCGGAATAGGTACACAAAGTCCTTCAGAAAAACTAGATGTAATAGGTACGATCCAAAGTCAAAAATTATTGCTTAAAGATCCAAATAATACATCAGACTGGAATACAATATGGCAAAGTGGTTTTTATCAAAGTTACAATGCAGCCAATGTTCCCGAAGCTAATCAGTGGTTTTGGGGTATAAACATGAATCATAGTTCTAATAATGCAGATTATAGATATAACGGTCAAATTGTAATTAAAAACAACTCCGTACATCCAAGGATGTATTTTAGAAGCACAAACAAAGAAGGTACTGGAAATTGGGCCAGACTAGTACACAGTGTAGGTAATCAATATATTGAAGGCGCATTAGGTATTGGAACCGCCAATCCAGATGCAAAACTTACCGTAAAAGGAGATATTCATACTCAAGAAGTAAAAGTAGATCTTAACGGCGCAGTAGCGCCTGATTATGTATTTCTAGAAGATTATGATCTAAAATCTATTGAAGAAGTAGAAGCCTATATCAATGATCAAGGACACTTACCGAATATCCCTTCAGCAGTAGAAATGGAAAAGAATGGTATCGAACTCAAGCAAATGAATCTACAATTATTAGAAAAAATTGAAGAGCTCACATTATACACTATAGCTCAAGAGAAAGAATTAAAAGAAGCAAAAAATAAGATTCAAGGTTTAGAAAATAACAACCAAGAACTGGAAAAAAGATTAGCAAAAATTGAAGCATTAATCAACAAAAAATAAAAAAAAGTAAGAATTATAACAAAAAAAGATAAAAGTCGGAAGATAGAAGTCAGAAGACCGAGGATAAAGCTCCGTTTTAGAACACAATTGACATCAAGCTCCTGACAACAAACTTCGGACATCGAACACCTGACAACTGTCAGTCAAAACAAATACAAAACAAATGAACAAATTAGCACTACCCATCTCCATTATAGCACTTGCCATTGCAGTAGCATCTTTCTTTTACCTACAATCTTCATCAGATTTAGTCTATGTAGATGTAAATAAACTTTTAGATGGTTATAAACGAACCAAAATTGTAAAAGCGGAATTTGATGAGAAAGCAAAAACCATGAAGTCTAATGTAGATAGTTTATTAGCAGATTGGCAAAAAGAACTAAAAACATATGAAAAAGAGCGCAGTAGCCTTAGTAAAAAGGAACTAGAGCTAAAACAGCAGTTATTAGGAAATAAACAACAACAGATTAACAATTATCAACAAGCTGTACAAAAGCAATTACAAGACGAAGACAAAAAAGTAACACAAACAGTTATCAATGATATCAATGATTTTGTAAAAGAATACGGGAAAAAGAACGGATACAAAGTCATTTTTGGTGCCACTGGAAATGGAACTATTATGTATGGAGAAGAAGGTGCGGATCTAACAGATAAAGTGCTGGAAAAATTAAATGCCGAATTCGAAGGGAAGTAGTAATGTTGGATGACAGAAGAAGGAAGTCCGAAGTCAAAAGACAAAGTTTGGAAATCAGGGGTTCGAAAACAAAGCTTTGCTTTGCAACACCAAACATCTGTCATCGGTCACCAAACTCCTGACTTTAAACATCTAACATCGGTCATCAGTCACCAAACAAAAATAGAATTATGAAATTCAAATTTGAGAACTTAATCATTTGGCAAAAAGCAATGGATTTCGCAGAATCAATAAATGTGATATCCTCTAAGTTTCCAAAAAAAGAAAGGTACAATCTATCTTCTCAAATAATGAGAGCTGTAGATTCGATAGCTTTAAATATTTCAGAAGGTTCTATTGGGCAAACAAATCCAGAGTTTAAACGATTTATGGGGTATTCGATAAGATCATTGGCAGAAGTTATTACATGTCTTCATAAAGCGAAGAGAAGAGCTTATATATCCAATGAGGAGTTTGCAATATACTATGAACATAGTTTTGAATTAATGAATATGATGATTGCATTTAGAAATAAAATTAATTGATTAAAGATAATAGTCAGAGTCAAAAGAAGGAAGTCTGAAGTCTGAAGTCTGAAGTCTGAAGTCCGAAGTCAAAAGACAAAGGTTGGAAGTCTGAGGTTGAAAACAAAGCTTTGCTTTGCAACACCAAACATCGGTCATCGGTCACCAAACTCCTGACTTTAAACATCAAAATAAAAACACTATGAAACAAACAATATATATCATACTAACAACTCTGCTGCTCACCTCCTGCTCTAGCGGAACTTTTGACAGCAAAGAAGAGTTGTGGGAATATATTAATGATCCCAAAAATGGGTATATACATACCAAAACAGTGAATGGAGTTGATTTTTCATTAGTGTATAAACCTACAGATATCTTAGTAGATCAGGAATTAAGTGGCCAGGCCACCGCTAAAGAGATCGACAGCTTAAGAAATAAATACAGAGAATATCTCTATTTCAACCTATCGATGTCTAAAAACAATAAGGAGTTACTAAGCAATGTAGCTGGAAACAAGCAACAATTTGGTGCAATGGTAAATCAGCTAGCCTTCGGAATGGAACAGAAAATACATTTCTATACACCCAAGAAAGATACTGTAGAAATTGCTGATTACATCTATCCTAGAATGTATGGTATGAGCGGAGCAACAACAATTTTATTGGTATATCCTAAAGAAAAGATGGTAACAAATCAAGAGTTCATGACACTTAGTATTGAGGACCTTGGATTTTACACGGGAGAAGTAAAATTTAAAGTCCCTACAAAAATATTTAAAAACGAATTAGAACTAGCTTTTAAGTAAGAATGAAAAGAGTTAGATATAAAAAGTCACAAGGCCGATATCAGATGTTTGAGGACAGAGGATCGAAGTCAGAAGTAGAAAGTTAGAAGACGGAAGTCGGAGGTCAGAGGTTGGAAGACAAAAGGCAAAGCTTTGCTTCGCAACACCAAACATCGGACATCAGACATCCAAAATCGGGCACCAAACCTCAGTCAGCTCACACCTGACATCCAACATCCAGCATCCTGAGCTTGTCAAAGGAAAAAACAAAAAAAGTAAAACATCAAATCATAAGCTGATGAGAAAACAGAACACAGAACATTTTAAAATTTCATATAAATCTATACTTACAAGTTTTATATGTTCTTTTATTCTATCGTTAAATAGTCTTTTTGCACAGGGACCCAACGCGCCAGAAGCAGCCGCTTTTGAACCCGTAGATGCAACAGATATGGTAAATCTATTAACGGGAGATTTAACTTATGTAATTCCAATACTAAACGTTCCTTCTCCTGAAGGTGGCTATCCATTGGCATTATCATATCATGCAGGTATTGCCATGGATCAAGAAGCCTCTTGGGTAGGATTAGGTTGGAGTTTAAATCCTGGCGCGATAAATCGTGGTGTCAATGGATATCCAGATGATTGGAAAAATGGTCTTATCCAAGAAAGTTTTTACGATGTTGGTGGTTCTGAAACTACTCATTCTATTGGTTCAACTTACACAACAATAGCTGGAGGTTGGACCTTTGGACATACTAGTTCATATAATTCAAACAAAGGTTTCGGAGGTTCTGTAAGTATAGGATATGGTATTCCAGATGGCGCTGGTGGTATAATTGGTGCTGGGGCGACCGCTGGTATACGACCTGGAGGTCAATTCTATGGATCCGCAAATGTAGGTTATACTTCTTCCTTTGGAATTTCGACTGGTATTAATGTTGGTACTAGCGGAGTCGGAGTAAACGCAGGATATAATTGGGGAAATAATCAGATTTCTGTGGGATATAATAGTAGCTACGAAGGAGAAAACTCCTTATCCATTACCTACGGTAAAGGAGAGTCATTTAAAAAATCTGGTGTTGGTGTTAATTTTTCCTCACGTGGAATATCCGTGAATGGAAAATTAGGTGGAATTGGAATTGGGTCCAATATATCATTCATGAATTCTATAAATATGAATGATTACAATGTTGAACAGGATAATGAATCTTATTCATTAATGGTTGGTACACCTATTGGAATATTTAGTTTAGGTTATAATAAACAAAAAGTAGAATGGTATTTAAACTCTCATAAATCAAGTAATGTTAGTGGTGCGTTATATTTTGGAGATGCTATAAAATATGAATGTGAAGTGGAGTACATTTTCAATACTTATTATGGTCAACCACGAAGATACAAGTCAATAGCTTATGTAGATTCTCCAGATGAATGTAGCTGTAGTAACTTACAAGGTAGTTCTAGCCTTTTTATTTGTACCGATACTAATTTAGTTTCTTCTAGTCCAACAAATGGAGGTAAATATTTCATGGATGTAAATGAGGTTGGAGTAACTAACGGATCAAGAGAACTTAACAAAAATAATGCAATGTTTCCAGCTTTTGATTCTTTTAATGTTTCTGCACAAGGATTATCCGGATCAATGACTCCAAGAATATCCAGAACGGGAACATTATTAGGATTACATAGAAATTTTGCTAATTCAAATCTTTTTGAAGTCAATTACAACCTGTCATCTTATTCTGGATTCCATAACAACAACTCTCAGAACAAACCAGAAGTTAATTTTTATTTCAACAATCAATATTCTTCATCTTTAAACATTGAGCCAGCTTCATTTAACACTAATATATCCCATTCTGATATTTATGATCACTATAATACCTCGTCTGGAACAATGTCATCTTCAAGAAAAAAAGACGGTCGTTTTGTATCCTATTATACTCTTGAGCAGATAAAAGACGGAACAGCTGCGTCAGATGGACTTTTATTACCATATGAATATGATGTAGAAAATGCTACAAATGGTGTGGGTGTGTATGATGGAATGTTTAACACTGGTGAATACAGTGATAGCGCAATTGGTGGTTTTAAAATTGTAGCACCAGATGGAAAGACTTATCATTATTCACTACCTGTATTTAATCTAAATACTAATATTAGAACAATAGGTGCAGTACAAAATAAACCAGAAAGAGAATCTTATTTTGAAGTTAGACAAGGTGCCTACGCTACACATTGGTTATTAACAGCGATAACCGGCCCTGACTATGTAAATACTCAACCTAATACAAGAAACTTCCCAGACGGCAAGGACATGGGGTATTGGGTGAGGTTTGATTATGGAAAATGGACTAATAATTCTGTTTGGAAGCTACCTTATGCTGAAGAATACAGCATATCAGAAGATAATCCTAACGTAAAAACTAAGACATATGGAAAAAAACAGCTTTATTATCTTGATAGAATAAAAACAAGAACACATAGCGCAATATTTGTTAAAAATACTAGAGTGGATTACACGAGCCCAAACTGGGAAAGACATGTTTTTCAAGCAAATGGAGCACAACCTACTTCACAATTTTTCGATGAAATTAGATTTAATATACCAGAACAAAAATCTTTAAAACTGGAAAAAATAATTCTTGTAAAAAATGAAGATGATTTAATAAATAAAACACTTGGTAATTCTCTACCGAGCACAGGCACTATTTTTAATTCTATAACAGAAGAATCTATTCCGGATTATAACTTACAAGATAATATTATAGATGTAGGAGATAATATTTCTGAAACAATAGATAATGCAATTAAAATAATTGATTTTGCTCCTCATTACTCTTATGATCTAGCTAAAGGCTCTCCGAATTCTTTAAATGGTAGGTTAACACTAAATGGATTATCAATTAAAGGAAAAAAAGGTAATCAACTGATTCCTCCTTATAAATTCAAATATTCAAACAACGTAAACTTTGATTATGACAAAAAGGACCTATGGGGATATTATGAAAATGGTCCTGAAACATGGTCTTTAAATAAAATAATCACCCCAACTGGAGGAACTATTGATATAAATTATGAATCAGATGATTATGATATTGCAGTAGCGGAAACTGGAAGAATTTTTAATAAACATCTGAAGTTCACTTTTTTTCCAGACGAATTACCGCTCGTAAACGGTACACCAACCAAAATAAAACTAAAAATTGAAGTTGATGACCAAGATAGTTCTACATCTAACTTTTTACTTTCGGATTATTTTAACCCTAATAAGAAAATTCACGTAGATATTTGGTTTTCAACCATAAGTATGAATATTGCCAGTCCAACACAAAGGTTAATACCATCAATTGATATTAAACCTCAAAAGGCAAGCATTGTATCGATGAATACTTCGGATAACTCTATGATTATTGAGGTTGAAGCAATCGGAAAATTGAATTATAACTCTAATACTTTAGCTAAAATCTTAGACGCAGTTCCAGTATCAAGTGTAACAGGATCAAACAATTATACTGAAAACCAGAAAAAGCCTAGACCTTTAACTGCTTCTAATTCGACACGAGCATATTCTTTGATTCATAATATAATTTCGAATAAAAGACCTGAAGGCAATGTTGGTGGAGGTTTAAGAGTAAAAGAATTAAGTATTTTAGATGGTGTAAAAGTTTACAAAACGCAATATTTATATAACAAACCTAATTCAGCGGAAAATCCAAACAATTCTGATTATACCTCATCAGGAGTTATTAGTTATTTACCTTTCCCTTCTACCTCTGATCAACCTTTTTCATACGGTTCAGAACTACCCACACCAACTCCGATGTATGAATATGTAACAGTAAAAAGTGGAGTTAATTCAACTACTAATAGCTTTATTAATAAAACGACATACAAGTTTAAAGTATTAGAAGAAAAACAACAGGATAAAATTAAGTTTGGTGATTTGTTCGAAATTTCGGAGCAAACAAATCTAAATAATTACAATAATAATATCCAAAAGAATGTAAACATAAAGAGTTATGAATTAATAGACAATTTTGCATGTTTAGGGCAAATATTGGAAATAAATCATTTTAATAATAAGGAACAGTTATTATCTAAAACTATAAATGAATATGCCTCAAGTAATGAAATAAGTCAGGGTATTATCAAAGAATCTTTCCAGTCTTATAAAGATATTAATTATAGAAGTTCGGATATTCAGGATGAATGGTTAATAAATACTTCAACTAGAATTATATATCCTTCTTTATTAAAAAGTACAACCACTATTACTAATGGCTATACTAGTACTACAAATTTCATTAGGCATGATAATATTTCTGGGCAATTATTAGAAACCCAAACAAAGTCAAGCACTGGTTTAGAATTTAAGACTAAAATTGTTCCTGCATATCATATAGATAAATATTCTAATAACGTAGAAGGATATAGTATGGGGGCAAAAGTAAACAACCCCACTAATAAAAATATGTTATCTCAAACAGCAGTAACATTAACGCAGATTAAAAATAATACTGGTGACTGGGCTACCATTAATGCAAATATAAGTACTTGGAATAACAATTGGACTTATCAAAACTATGACGGATCCACTTCTACTCCAACTAATAATGCAGAAAAAATCTGGCGTAAACACCAATCTTTTGTTTGGAAAGGTGAAGTTGATGTTGATGGAGTATATATAGGTTATACTGGTGAGGATGATAACTTTAATTGGTTTAACCCTGACAATCAAAACAATATAGAATGGATCAAAACTTCTGAAGTTAGTTTATATGATCATTATTCAATGCCTTTAGAATCGATAGATATCAATGACAATAAAGTAAGTACTAAAATGGGAGATGATGAATCCAAAGTATTCGCAGTTGCGAATGCTGGATATAATCAAATGTTTTATTCTGGAGCTGAGGATCTTGTTGAAAACACCAATTATTTTAGTGGTCAAGTGAGTAAGGGCAATACCGCTACCCTGTCCGACACCTATCATACAGGAGCAAAAGGTGTACAAGCTGCTGCTAATGTAAAAGCTTTTGCCGTAAACCCAGAAGCTGGAAAATACAAAATCTCTGTTTGGGTATACAAAGGTGCTAACAACAATTATGTAAACACAAAAGTGAAAGCTGCTAATGCTGTGATCTCTTATCATTCTGGAGAAGTAATTCCAGCAGGCGATTGGGTACAATTGAACTTTTATACGCAAGATATTGGAAACGCTCAAGAAGTGTATGTATATAATACATCGGGAACAACTATTTATGATGATTTTAGAATGGTTCCTTTTACCTCTTCTATGACAAGTTATGTCTATAATGATTGGGATGAACTTACCTATATCATTGGCGCAAACAATATGGCTACGAAATATGAATATGACGACGCTGGAAGACTTCATAAAACATATTCAGAGGTGATGGATACTCCAGGAATTCCTGGCGGTTTTAAACTAAATAGTGAAATCAATTATAACTATAGTACGCCTATCAATACGAATGTTACAAATCCAAATGCATTAACACTATCCATAGGAGTAAGTAACTACAATATATCCTCGCCTACGCTTACAGCTACAGCAAATGGAGGTACTTTTGAGTATGAATATCGTTGGGCCATTGGTAACAACCCCAATACTTTAAGTTATGGGTCTTGGTCAAGTTCTAACACACGCAACATTTTCACAGAGTGCGGACCAAACGGAAGAGTACATTACAAATGTCAGGTACGTGATAAAAACACAGGTGATACGAAAGAAACGATAGGCAATCATCAAAAACAAGGATGTGGAGATGATGATGATGATCCAAATGATCCTGATGGGAATCCAATACAACAATAATCAATCAATTTAAATTAAAAGAAAAAATGATACATTTTCATAAATACATTAGCTGTCTTTTCTTATTAATGTTATCCTTTGTGGGTACAGCACAGGATTTAAATTGGTATAAAAATTCAGGAATAGAAACTGGTACAAACAATACCCTTACAGGTAATGCACAAGTATTGTCTTTAGAAGTCTTACCAGAAGGAACATCAACAGGATACTTCGAGATCACTAATTTTAAAATTGATGGAAACAATATCGCTGGTTTCTTAGAAACTAGATATTCTGATGTAACCATATTCCTTTCGCAAACTTCGATCACAACCTTAGACGATCGAAATGCATATTCTATTAAAATTCTTAACGAAGGTAGAAGTGATGATCCTTTTTCATCATCTTACAAAGTCGTTGCCAAAAAACCCGATGGATCGATTATTGGAACACTAACCAATATAGCTCCACAAACATCAGATCGATTACGAATAGAAAAAATCAATGCTACGCAGTTACGTTTCTCTTATAATTCACAAGTATTAGGAACCGTTACCGATTCAAACCTATCTTGGCTTCGTGCTGGATATGCAGGTAATCTGAGTGCCGATGTTTTTCCACCTAGAGTATTATCCTGTATTTATAGTCAACAAGGATTTAATATAACAAGTAATAGTTATGGCCCTTTTTCGGTGACCGATACCGACAAAAATTGGGTTTCCGTAAATACCTATGGAATCACAGAAAATCAAATAGGAAATTTAACTGGTGCAAGTGTTACCTATTATGATGATATTGGTAAAACTATGCAATCTCAAGTCTTTGATAAAAAAGGAAAGAAAACTTGGGCTAGTGAAATTAGGTACGACCATCAAGGAAGACCTGCTGTCAGTACGCTAACAGCTCCTATTGGGAATGCTGGAAGCTTTAGCCATAAAGATGGTTTTATAAAAAAAACAGGGAATGCCAATTTCGATATCGCTGATTATGAAAAAGAAGATATAGAAAACCCGACCCCTGTTACTAATGAGGAAAATACGCTTGGGTGGTACTATAGCAATAGTAATAATAGTGACCCATATCAAGATGTAACAGATCGTCCCTATTCCAGAACTATTTATAGTGAACTTAATCCTGGGACAGCTTTAAAAACGATTGGTGGAAACAAAATGGGAGACGAATGGAAACAAGGATATGTGTTTTCTATGCCTGCTGGGAATGAACTCTCTCAACCGAACGCCTTTGGAGAAACTAAATACAATGATTACAAAATTATAAAAACAGTTTCCAGAGATGTACATGGGGTAGAAAGTGTAGTATTTACAGATACAGATGGTCGTACACTAGCAGCTGCAAGAAGTGGTAATGAAAAAGGCGGAATTGATAATTCCAGAACATCTACAGTTACTATTGGAGAACAAAAATTTGTAGATATCCATATTCCTGTAGGCTTGCAAGGTATAACAGTGACCAATGAAAACTTCGGAAATTTATCGAATAACCATTGGTTCGAAGTTTATGATTTAGTCTCAGAACAAAAAATCACTACAGCTTTTGGAAGTTTACCTAGCGGATTTTATAGAATATCCTATGTAGCTTCTGGTACTCCTACAATACAAGTAACCTATCCAGAAAACTACTATGATTATAGCCTGAACGAATATGACAAAGTGGGTAGACTAATCAGTAGTAAGCAACCCTTACAGCAACTAGAAAGCACTTTTCAATACAATACGTTAGGGCAACTAGTGTTTTCTCATAGTCCAGATGAAGGTGATGCTTGGTTTAAGTATAAAGATGACGGGCAAATACGATTTTCGCAAAATAGTAAACAAAAAGATTCGCATTCATTTTCCTATACCAACTATGATCAATTAGGTAGACCTGTAGAAAGTGGAGTCTTTTATCCTAAACCGGTTAGTGACGTTTTTTCTAATATCGATCCTAACGAGGATTTATCAATTCTTGGAATAAGATCCGAAGTACATACTACTACCTATGACGTATTATCATCAGATGATTTAGATTATCTCGCTAATATACACAGCAGTTATGCCAATCCTTCTTTTTTAAGTGGTAATGTAGCAAAAACTTATAACGAGAATACCACTACCTACTATAGCTATGATATTTATGGAAGGGTACAATGGATAGTACAAGACATTAAAGATTTAGGAGATAAGACGATTGATTACGAATATGACCCTATTACCAGTCAGGTAAGCCGTGTGCTCTATCAAAAACATGGTACAACAGACTTGTTTATCCATAGATATACCTATGATAAAGATGATTATAGTTTAACCAAAGTGGAAACCTCTACCGATGGATCCACATACAAAGAGCATGCGGAATATAGCTATAATGAAACAGGAGCTCTAAAACGTTTAAATTTAGCACAAGGATTGCAAGGAATTGATTATGTATATAATTTAAACGGTGCACTAAAAAGTATCAATAGCCCAAATCTTACGGCTACATCGGATCCTGGTGGGGATAACAATGATCTTTTCGGGATGAATATTCATTATTATAAAGATGATTACAAGAGAACAGGAACCCCAAGAACTATTCCTTCTACTGCTAATGGTATTGAACAATACAATGGAAATATCAAAGCCATCACCTGGAAAACCACAAATATAGATGATAACAATCCGGATACGTATTACTACACCTATAACAAAAATAATTGGTTAACAGGGGCTAGTTTTAATACACAAGTAAATGAAGCAGATCCATCTATCCAAATCGAAGAAACCAGAAGTCAAACTGTAACAGAAACCGAAGATGTAGAAGCCAGAGCTACGGTACTACTAAAACCAGGATTTAACATCGTAGCCTCTAGCTCTAAAACTTTTAGTGCCCGCATTGCTACCGATGGAACTGTGCAAGGAAACGGAGACTATAATGTATCAAACATTACCTATGATGCTAATGGAAATATCCAATCCCTAAATCGTAATAAAGATACGTATCAGGGAAGTAATGCTATGGATCAACTATCTTATACTTATAAAACGGACAAACCGAATCAACTACTCAGAGTAGATGATGCTGCGGGAGAAGTTGATGGAGCAGATGATATAGGAGATCAGATTACTCTAGAAAATTATAAATATAACAAAATTGGACAATTAATAGAAGATTGGGAGTATGTAACTCCGGAAGATCCTGAAAATGTCATACGTTATTCATACAATGCCAGTGGATTGGTTACAGAAGTATCTAAAAAAAATGTAACTTTAGTTAAGTTCTTTTACAATGATAAAAACCATAGAGTTCGCAAAGAATCTTATAATCCCAATAGCAGTGCAGTAAGCATAACGTATTACGTAAGAGATGCTGCGGGAACCGTAATGGCTATTTATAATAAACTAGACGCAAATGTGCCTAGTGGAGGGGCTAGTCCTCAAATTGCAGAGCATACTATTTATGGCGCTAGCCGATTAGGTGTTTATAAAAGAGGATTGTTTGGCGAAGGTAACAGCTATTATGAACTTACAGACCATTTAGGAAATGTACGTGCGGTGGTAGGTAGAGATAAAGATAATAATCCTATTGCAATGACAACGGCCACAGATTATTATCCTTTTGGTATGCCAATGCCAGGGCGAATACAAAATGGTAGTGAGCAATATAGATATGCATACCAAGGACAGGAAAAAGATACCGAAACCGGGAAGGAAGCCTTCCAACTTAGATTATGGGATAGTCGTATAGGAAGATGGTTGACTACAGATCCGTATGGAGAGTTCTCTTCGCCCTATCTTGGTATGGCTAACAATCCTATCAGAATAATTGATCCAGATGGCGGGTGTACTTCCTGTCTATCATTTGAAACATTAAGGGGCATTAATGAATTCGTTTCTTATCGAACAACTGGAAATCCTTTTACCTATCTAAAAGATGATTTCATTCAGTTAGATGAAGTTTATTTAGGCTTGTTAGACAGAATTGAAAGTAGGGATCAACTAGACCCATCGACCGTAGGACATAATATTTTTTATCTAACATATCCTGGAGGAAATAACCCTTTAACTTATAATGGAGATTATACATACACTGCAATCCCCAAAGATTTATCGGGGTATCCAGCAATTGGTCATGATCGGAGATATGACAATCTTAATATCGCGGGTGCATCTGGATTATTTACTGATACTAGAGCAATTGGTGCAGACTGGAAATTCGTTTCAGAAGAATTAGAAATAGCTGGAAATCCAGTTTTACCATTAAAAACAAGATTATATGCTGGTACTTTAGGAGTTGGTTTAGGATTAGCAGCTTTACCAAAAACTTTAGTTAAATTAGCCGAACCAAATGGAGTTGGAATGATGGAAATAGAAATTTATTACCATCTCAGTAGTCATGGTGTAACGAATGCTCCAGATAAACCGATAAGATAATAAACTTATGAAATTTTCTCTTCTCTTTTTTCTTTTTCTTTTGTTATCCTGTAATGTAGCACCAGGAAGTTATCCTTATGCTGAGAGATATGAAATTAACTTAACAGAAACTGATATAATTCAAAAAATCAATGATTTTAAAATAAAAAATCCTGAATATCATGTCCCAAAGGAGTTTAGGATTACCGATGGAAAAAGAACTGAAAATGATCATTGGTTTCATGTTTATTTTTATTATAAAGAAAAAAACATTGTAGTAAAAACTTGGATTAGATCTAAATCAAAAGCTAAAACAATTTTTGCTTTTGTTGGAATAAAAAAATATTCTGAAAATAGTAAATGGAAAATGATCAATAAAGATTTTGACAATTTAAATAACAAAAACATTCTTGATGAATTTGAAAATAGAATTTTAAAAAATTTCAATTAACATTGAAACTACTCCAAACCTCTTGTGAGAAGTTTGTACCAGTTAACGCTAGGTAAGACATTAGGAAGAAATTAACAACAGCCACGATCTATTTTATAATAGGTTGTGGTTTTTCTTTTTCAATATTCAATATCTGTATCATAAGATGTAAAAAAGTAAATCTAAAATGGTAACATTTATCTCTCTTTTGACACTTATCTATATATCTTAAAGTAAACTAACATATGAAACATACTACACTCCTACTATCTTTAGTATTCGCTATATTTTATTCTTGTAGTCTACAAGCTCAAAAAAGTAGTGCTATACTCATTTTTAAAGATGGTACAGAACTAAAAGGATTTGGAAAAATCAAGAGTTTTGGAAAAGTAAAATTTCGAAAAACAAAAAAAGACAAAGCCAAAAAATATAAGTTTGATGAGCTCCACAGCGTGAAAATTTATGAAGGTGGTGAATTAAACACCTATGTATATAAATCCATTAAAGACAGTGAATTTCCAAAAGTTTTACAACTAATCACTGAAGGGAAAGTAACTTTATATAAAATCCATACAGAAGGATATTATGGAACCCCAAATATAGGTGCTGGAGGATTTGGTGGTACAGGAGTAGGTTTCGGTGGAGGAAATTATTATTCTATGAATAGTTACTATGTAAAAAGAGAGAATGAAGAAGAAGTAACACATTTAGGATCCACTCATCTATTCAGTAAAAACTTTAAAAAAGCTGCTTCTACCTATTTTAAGGATTGTACTTCTTTAGTCGAAAAAATACAGAACAAAGAATTCAAGAAAAGACATATCCGAGAAGTGGTAGAATATTATAACAATGATTGTCATTAAAGAAAGACGGAAGATCGAGGTGCGATGCTAGAAGTCCGAAGTTCGAAGACAAAGGCTTAAAGCTGTAAATAGAAACTGCAACTAAAAGTCTTCAAACATCTGACATCCGACATCAAACCAAAGCTGGAAGATCGAGGTCCGATGCTAGGAGTTCGAAGACCGAAGACAAAGGCTTAAAGCTGTAAATAGAAACTGCAACTAAAAGCCTTCAAACATCTGACATCCGACATCAAACCAAAGCTGGAAGATCGAGGTGCGATGCTAGAAGTCCGAAGATCGAAGACAGAAGCTTGAAGCTGAAAATAAGAATTGTAACTTAAAAGTATTCAAACATCAAACACCCGACATCAAACCAAATCTGGAAGATCGAGGTGCGATGCTAGAAGTCCGAAGCTCAAAGACAGAGGAATGAAGCTGGAAATAAGAATTGTAACTTAAAAGCATTCAAACATCAAACACCCCACATCAAACATCTGACATCCAACTCCATGTACCTAACTTCCCACACCTAATAAAAAAATTACAATTTCGTGGTAACATTTTTGGTGTAAAAGACACTATATAGTAGAAAACCATTTGTAAAAGAGTAACCATTATAATAATTGATGCCTTTTTAGTATAATTTGCTGGCTTCTCTTATCTTTGGCGGCTCATTTTGTGGTAGATACAAAACTTAATTTATGAAGTATAAAACGTTAATTGTTATAGTAATTAGTGTAGTAACCATGATCAGCTGTCGTAGCATTTCTGTAAACAAATCTGCTATGCACACAGCTACCACTACTCCAGTAGCATTAGGAGTTATTGGAATTCATGAAAATCAAATGCGTAACACTGATTTTCAAGTAACGGCAATACCCAACTATCAACAAAACATTCGCGTAGGAGTTACTCCGGTTCATTTTGATAACACAACCTACAAAGCATACCTACAAGCGTCTACACAAAATAAACAACAAATAAAATACGTTGATTCTTTAGAAAAGAAACCTAAATTTCTAAAACTGGAAATCATCGATTGGGTAGGTCTTATCTCAGAATTAGAGCAGGACTATAACCAACAAACGATTAGTTATCTAAAAAGACAAAAAGATGCTGAGATCATTGCCTCGGTATCCATGGCAGTTAATCAGCAGATTCTTTTGGAAATACAACAGGCAGAAGCTGTTTTTTTAGTAAATAAAAAGTACAAGCAATATGAACTAGCCTTGGTAAAAGATGGCAAACCACATAAATATATAGATTTTGGTAATACTACTTTATTTGGGTATCGACTATCCTATTTCTGCTGGGGCGAAAATGAAAAAAGAAGAGTATCCTTATTCGATATTGTAGATGAGAATGACCAATGTCCTAAGAATACTTATAAAAATGCAGATAAAGCGAAAGAAAACATAAATTATTTCAAACTTTAAAAGTCCATCTAGTAGCTGAATTGAGGTACTTTTCAATTCAAAATGAAAGTGAAGGCCTTTTAAAATTTTAGAAAAGCACATGAAAAAACAGATATTATATATCACGATACTACTACTCTCACTTTATAGCTGTGAAGAGATTTTATTCGAAGAAGATATCACCGATGATGTCGTTTCATTGATCGCTCCATCAGATGGTACCGAAGTAGAAAGCACTTTGCTAACCTTTAGTTGGAATACCGTAGATCATGCTACTTCCTACCGATTACAAATCGCTAGATCAACCTTCGAAAATGCCACACAAATTGTAGAAGACACTACGGTAACCACTGCAAGTTTTAGTACTACTTTAACTAAAAACAACTATCAATGGCGTGTAAGAGCTCAAAATACTGGATCGCAAACAGCATACACTACCGCAAGTTTTAGTATCATAGAAAGTGAAGATTTTTCTGCTAGAGAAGTACTATTGTCCTCTCCTGCCGATAATACAATTTCTAATAACACTGCTGTGAATTTACAATGGGAAACAGTATCAGATGCCACCGCTTATAGAGTGCAATTAATAGATGATAACGATCAGGTACTAACAGAAGAGACTACTGCTAACACCTCTATCCAAATCACCTTTCCGGAAGGAGTAACTACTTGGCAAGTCCGTGCAGAAAACGATACTCAGAACACCTTGTATTTTAGCAGAACATTGACTATTGACAGTATGAATCCTCTAAAACCTGTTACCACTGCTCCCGTCGATCAAGCGACACTAACAGATACTGCAGTGTCATTTACTTGGACAAGAGACGCTGTAGAAGGAACAACAGAATTTGATAGTATCTATATCTATAGAAATCAACAACTAACCGATTTAGTAACGAAAGATCAAGTAACCTCTCCTGCGGATATTACATTAGACGCTAGTACTACTTATTATTGGTTTATAAAAGCATTTGATGAAGCAGGTAATCAAAGTGAAGCCAGTGACACCTTTAGTTTTACTATAAATTAATAGCATGTTAAAAGGAAAAAAAGGCATATATGTATTGTTACCATTGGTGGTGTTTATCTGGGGAGCAATTATTTTTCAGGTAGTAGACGCCTTTTCAGATGATGATCCAGAAATTACTGATATCACAACAGTATCGTTTGCCAAGATAGAGGCTAAAGAACGAGAAAAGTTTGAAATTAGCAATGTAGAAAGGGATCCTTTTTTAGGTACCATATACAAACCTAAAAAAGTAGTAGCAAAACCTACCTCCATTAGAAAAAAACAGGAAGTTGTTTGGCCATCTATACAATATAAAGGGTATGTTGCTACGCAAAACAAATCTGCTACCATCTTTTTAATCGAGATCAATGGATCAGAACAACTGTTAAAAATTAATGATTCTTTTGCTGATGTTAAATTAATTAAAGGATCATCCACAATGGTGAAATTAAGGTATAAGGGCAAGAGCAAACAATTTCAAATTTTGAATTGAAAATATTTCATAAAATAAAAGCACAAGCAATGCAATTCGCATTGCTAGTTTCGGTAATCATTGCCATATTACTTAGTGCTTTTTTATTACTTACGCACGTACAGTCCTTTTTTAAAATAAAATCTCAAGAATTAATTACAGCCGTAGAATTGGCAAATCATCAATTATTAGTTTCGCTACAAACACCCGTAATATCAGAAGATACAATCCAAAATAGTGTAGATTCAAAAACCACTAAACTAATAGCCACGTACCATGGTATCTGGACAAAGACTGTATCTGATGTTATTACAAACAATAGAAAAATTAGAAAAGTTGCTTTTTCTGGTACGGCAATAGGTCTGAAGACTCCAAATGTATATATAGCAGATAAAAATGCTCCTTTAGTTATTGTGGGTGACACCCGTTTAGAAGGAAATAGCTATGTACCAACACAAGGTATAAAAGCAGGAAATATTTCTGGTAATTATTATCAGGGATCTTCTTTATATTATGGCAATGTATATCAAAGTAAAGAAACCATTCCACCACTAGATAATAAGTGGATTTCATATATAGAGTCATTTACAAATGGAGTGTTTATAGACGAAGAATTAATGGTTCCATTGGAAAAAGAAATAAAGAACTCCTTTGACAACCAACCAATGTTACTATATGACCCAACCCCGATCTTTTTAGGGAATGAAAATATTACTGGAAATATTATCATACAATCAGCTTCTAAAATTGTGGTTAGTAGTGCTGCTACATTAACAGATGTCATATTGATTGCTCCAGAAATAGTGGTACAAAATAATTTTAAAGGCAGTATTCAGGCGATTGCTACAAAAAAAATAACCATAGGAGAACGGTGTCTACTCTCCTATCCTTCTTCAGTTACACTATTTGATAAAAACGTTATACCTACTGGACAAAACAACTCCCAAAATAATCGTAACTCGGATTTTATTATTCATAAAAACACAGAGATTGAAGGTGCAGTACTATATATAAGACCAAAAGGAGAATTACAAAATCGGATAAAGTCTCACATGAAAATTGATGATCATGTTCTAATAACAGGAGAGATTTATTGTAACGGAAATATAGAATTTTCTGGTACTGTAAAAGGTTCATTGTATACCCAGCAGTTTGTGACCAAAGCATCTGGATCTATATATCTAAATCATGTGTATAATGGTAAAATTCTTAAAAATCCTATTGTCAAATATGCAGGGATTCCCTTTAAGGATACTAAAAAAACAGTAGCAAAATGGTTATATTAAAAAAAATAAGAGCTGCTACACTTATTGAGACCTTAACGGCCTCTGTACTCATCATTATTGTTTTTATGATCGCTAGTCTGAGTTTCAATAATATCTTTAGCAATCATCTACGCAGTGATCATAGTGCTATTGAAAACAGAATTAAAGAACTAGAATACAAAATCTTACATGAAAATATAACAATACCCTACACCGAAGATTTTGATGCTTGGGAAATTGAAATTATCACAAAAAACAATATCGGCATCCTACGCTATAGCAAACAAGAAAAAACATATGAAAAACAGTTAATCATCCCTTGAATACTTCTGCTCATAAAATAAAGGCTTTTACACTAACCGAAATGATGGTGGTATTAGTGATCACCGCTATTGTGGTGGGTTTAGCATTTTCTGTGTTGAGTTTAGTTCAGAAAAATATGAGAAGTATTGAAAATAATTATGAATACCAATCGCAAATACGATCCTTAGAAGTGGCATTGACTATAGATTTTAATAAATATACATCGATTCATTGGAATGCTAAAGAAAATATACTATCGTTATCCTCACCCAATAAAGAGAATCGCTATATTTTCACAAAAGATAGTGTCTACAATAATCAAGATACATTTCGATTGCAAATAAAAGACATTCAGTATTTTTTTGAAGGTAAGAAAGTGAATTCGGGATCCATTGATGCTGTCAAATTAAAATACATGAAAGCTTCTGATGTACATAGTACATTTGTATATAAATATAATGATCCAACAATATATTTCTGAATATGGGAATCAAAATACAAAATACCGATAAAGTAACATCAAAAGAAGGTTCTTTTGATATTTCAGAAATATTAACCAAAGAGATCACGCTTTTTGGAAACTCATTTAATAATAAGAAAAAAGAACAATGGTACTCAGAACTAAGTGTTTTATTAAAGTCAGGAATTGATCTAAAAAGCGGTTTAGAATTATTATCAGAAACTCAAAATAAAGAAAAGGACAAAAAACTAATGAGTACTATGCTATCGAAATTAATCGATGGAACATCTTTTTCTGAAATATTAAAAGCTGATAAAAACTTTACCGATTATGAATACTATGCCGTAAAAATTGGAGAGCAAACAGGCGAATTAGCTCAGATTACTTTAGAATTAAGTGATTTTTATAAAAGAAAAAATGATCTCCGAAGAGAAATTATTTCTGCACTAACCTACCCTGTAATTGTATTGCTTACCGCTTTGGTAGTCATATTTTTTATGTTGCGATATGTTGTTCCAATGTTTATGGACATATTTAAACAAAATAAAGTAGATCTTCCTAGTATTACAGAATCGATTATTGGTTTTTCCAATTTTGCAGGAAAAAACGGCTGGATTATCTTAGGAATTATGATCGCTATTCCTATCATTATATCGCTCATATCTAATAAGAAATGGTATCGAAAAATTATTGGAACCATACAACTTAAAATTCCAATATTGGGAAATTACGTGAAACGAATTTATATGGCACAATTTACACAAGCATTATCGTTGTTAACGTATGCCAAAGTCCCGATGGTAGATAGTATAGATCTCGTAAAAAATATGATCAACTTTTATCCGCTTCAACAAGGGCTTCATAAAACAAATCAAGAAGTAATTGCTGGTGCTAAACTAAGTGATTCCTTTGCGAAAAGCAGTATTTTCGACAAAAAGTTGATTGCAATGATTCGCGTTGCGGAAGAGACGAATCAAACAGAATTTATATTTCAAAAACTAAACGAACAATATAATCAACAGGTAAAACATCAATCACAGGTCATATCCAATGTCTTAAACCCGATACTAACGATTTTTGTGGGAATTATAGTTGGTGTAATTCTAATAGCTATGTATTTACCAATGTTTAGGTTGAGTAGTGTAATCGGATAAGATTATCAACAATTTAAGCCGACATTACACTTGTTCTAATAGAGTATTCATCTATACTTGATAGATTGCTTAGTGAATGTATTTGATCCGAAGTATTACTAATAATATCTTCATAATAAGCCAATGTCTTAGCATCAAAACCAGGAGTATCTTCAGCCGTTATTTTAAAAATATCCATTTGATAGATAAAATTATTTAAGATATGATGACTAGAAGATAGCATAGCTTTATAAATTTGAAGCTTGGCATTTTCCAATTTTATTTTTTTAATACGCCTTCTAGCATCTAAGGCCAAGAAAACACCAAAAATCAAGAAAGGCAGAATGAATTCATCAAATTTTAATTGCTCAATTTTTGAAAGTGCTATTAATATATATTGAAAAATATCTAATTCTAAGAAAACGGAAGTGAAATAAACGAAAACAGATATTGCCAATCCAATAATCGTAAGCTTGTAGTTGTTCATTATAGGGGTAAGCAGTTTAAATTAATGACGATTTGTGACTTTTATTTATACCGTATGATGTATTCATTTTCAGAATGATATCATATAAAGATCCAATGTTAAGCTCGATAAATGTACATAAAAAAATATTAAAAAAGTATTTTATCGAAAATTTATTAACAATGCATGCATAGTTATTCACAATCATAAAAAAATAGAAAGCTTGACTTTCGAGAAGAGTTTTATGGTACAAATAGAAATCAAGTAACTATATATCAATGTTTTATAAAAAAATCTGACTACGGCACACATACCCCTATGAAACCGTAGTCATTGATTTATAAGCAAAATTGTTTATTTGATTAAATGCCTACCTTTATTCATCAAAATCAATGTTTGCTATAAGTAAGTATCATTTGAAACAAAAATGTTACCCCGATTTTTCGTTTTTTTTTAATTTTTCTTTAAAATATTTTTGTGAGCATCAAAATTGGCAACAAAATTATCTAGAAAACAATAAAATAAGATGACTATGCCACTTCTTGTCCAGTAGAAGCTTCCCAAATTCGAAACCATTCTTCATCAGAAATCTGAACATGTAAGGAATCTACAGCAGATCGGATTCGATTTATTTTAGTAGATCCTATTATAGGAAGTATTCCTGAAGGATGTTTTAATAACCAAGCAGTTAATATCTGATCCGCTGAAACGTTATGTTTATTAGATAAATCACTAACAACAGTATTGATTCTTACCACACTATCCTCAGGGTTTTTAGCAAAAAACTTTCCTCCTGCTAATGTAGAATACGCCATAGGTTTTATTCCATATTGTATACATTGATCTAAAGAACCATCAACAAAAGGTGTTAGATGCAATGGTGAAATTTCTATCTGATTTGTTTGCAAAGGAAAAAAACCATGTAACATTTTAAACTGTGATGTTGTAAAATTAGAAACTCCAAAATGCAATACTTTGCCTTCAGATTTTAGCTGCTCGAAAGCTTCTGCAATTTCTGCTGGATTCATTATAGGACTAGGTCTATGAATCAATAGCATATCTATATAATCCGTTTGTAAGTTTTTTAGCGACTGTTCTACGGATTTTATAATATAATCTTTTGTAGTTTTATAAGACTTAATAAGATTATCTGGTCTATTGGGAGTTACCAACCTAATTCCGCATTTGGTAACAATCTGTATTTTTTCTCGTAATGATTTATTGTTGGCCAAAGCCTCTCCGAACAAAGCTTCTGTAGTATAATGCCCATAAATATCTGCATGATCAAAAGTAGTTACTCCAACAGAAATACAGTCTTCTATTAACTGTAACGACTGTTCTGCACTAAGATTTGCGCCCCAAGTTCCCCAATTCATGCATCCCGCAACTATTCTGGAAAATTCAGGTCCATATCCTGAAACCTTTGTTTTCATAATACTATTAATTTTAAATATTTGGTTAGTGGTTAATTTTAATAATTTATTGCCTCATAAATCAACCGCTGAATCTCGGATCGAATATCATTAGAGATTAATTTTCGATTGGCAGAATCGGGAAATGTTCTATTACTCAGGAACACATAAATTATTTCTTCATCAGGATCCGCCCAGGTAAATGTTCCGGTAAAGCCACTATGACCATAACTATTCATAGATATACAACCGCAAGTAGGCCCTATATCTCCTAACTGTGGTTTATCGAACCCCACTCCACGTCTTACTTTTTTATGACAGTAGGAACAGGTATTAAACTCTGCAATCGTTTCTGGAGAAATGTATTGTTTTCCTCCATAATACCCTCCATTTAAATACATCTGCATTATTTTAGTAACATCATTAGCATTGGCAAATAAACCTGCATGTCCACCAATTCCTCCAAACATTGCCGCACCTTGATCATGCACATATCCATGAATTATTTCTTTGCGATACGCCTGATCATTTTCGGTAGGAACAATACGCTTTTTATTGAATCTATTAATAGGAAGATATCCCATATTACTCGCTCCTATTCCTCTGTAAAAATGTTGCTGAGTTAATGCATCTAAATTATTTCCATAATGATCTTCGATAAAAGATTTCATCATATAATAAGGAAGATCACTATACTTATAACTCAGTCTTTTTCGAAGTTCACTGTCTTTGATACGTAACATCAAAGAATCTTTCATATCACTTCTTAAATACAAATTACCTGTAACTCTAATGTTAAAATCGTCAGAGCGTTTATTTCTATAGTACTTTTTATCAGGTTTAGTAGTAACGCTATCCAAGGTCTTTAGAAAAAATGGAATCCATGCTCTTAAACGAGCATAATGCGACAACATAGATCGTACTGTGATATCTTTCTTATTCGAATCTTGAAAAGAAGGTAATAATTCACCTACTCTACTATCCAATGATAGAATACCTTTATCTTTTAATTCCATAGTTAACGGTAGCGTAGCAAGAATCTTTGTCAAAGAAGCCAGATCATAAATATCAGATCCTTTGACTTTTCTAGATTTCGCATAGGTGTGGTAACCATAGTTCTTATTAAAGATTACTTTCCCTTTTCTAGCTACCATCAATTGCACTCCTGGAGTCATATTTTCTCTAAGCGCTATATTCACAACAGAATCGATACGCTGCAATTTATGGCTATTCATTCCAACCGTTTCAGGAATTCCATAAGCAAGTCGTTTTAAAGACCTTGTTTCCAAACCTGTTCCCAAAGGAAAATCCACCCCCAAACTAACCGGAAGTTTTCCTTTTGCTTCGATAGCCCCAAAAAGTAGTTGTGCTGCCTTTTCTTGAGCAACTTTACTGTTTTGATATGACATCAAAATACCCTCAAAATTTGTAGTTGTCTGTAGATCTAACATCGCATAGGGTCTAGAAAAAACACTAAGCACAGTATTATTAAGTCTAGCTATTTCGTACAACCACACAAGCTCTTTATCTTTAAACTTGTAATCTTTCCAAGGATTAGCATTTGATTTATGTAGCCCTACAATTACATAATTATAGTTCTTAAGCTGTTCTAATATCTCTGGTAATTGATTTCCCTTTACCCAATCTACTTTGGTATATTTATTTAATTCTTCTAAAAAAACTTCACCCGAATCATCACCTAAAGAAACATACGCAATTTTTTTCAGGTCTAAATTTTTTACTGGTAAAATAGCGCGCTCATTTTTTAATAAAGTCAAAGAATTCTCGACCAGTTTATGATGTAATACCTCATTAGCAATACTATTCAACTCTTCGATAAGATATTCTGATTGGATTGGTTTATAAGAATGTAAACCAACTTTATACTTAGCCATCAAAATCTTCTTAACCGAACGTGATAATCGTTTCTCGGAAATTTCTCCAGCATAGTACGCTGAAATAATTTTCTGTGATGCCAAAGGAACATCTTCGGATATTAACAAGATGTCATTCCCTGCTTTGAAAGCTGCTAGATCGATATCTCCGGGCGCTTTAAAGTCCGAAGCTCCTTTCATATTAAGAGCGTCGGTTATCACCAACCCTTCAAAATTAAGACTATCTTGTAATATATTGGTTACTACATTCTCAGAAATAGAAGATGGGTATCCAGATCTATGTTCTAAACTTGGAATATTTAAATGTGCTACCATCACACTAGACAATCCTTCTTTTATTAGTTTACGATAGGGGTATAGTTCTATACTATCTATTCTTTTTTCATCAAAATTGATTGTCGGGAGTGTTTTATGAGAATCGCTATCGGTATCGCCGTGACCAGGGAAATGCTTTGCACTTGCCAACACGCCCTCTTTTTGCATCCCTTTCATAAAAGCTAATGCCTTTTCGGTTACATTACCTTTTTCTTCTCCAAAAGAACGATTTCCGATAATAGGATTTTTGGGATTGGTATTCATATCTACCACAGGAGCAAAATTTATGTGCACTCCTAATCGCTTACAATGCTTGGCAATTTGCTGACCAGTTTCTTCAATTAAGTTGTTATCCTGAATAGCCCCCAAAGTCATATTCCAGGGAAATGCTTTTGTAGAATCCAATCGCATTGCTAATCCCCACTCAGCATCCATTCCAATCATTAAGGGTATTTTAGAAAGCTCTTGATACTCGTTATTTAGTTTTGCCTGACGTTGAGGACCTCCTTTAGAAAATATAATTCCACCAATATGAAATTCTTGGATTAACCTTTTGATCTTATCAGTTTCTTTCTTTGGTTTAGAAGAAAAGACATCCACCATAAAAAGCTGGCCAACTTTTTCTTTCAACGTCATTTTATTGTAGATACTATCTACCCAAAATCGCTGCCGATCCTGTTCATCCTTTACAACCAATGGACTAACCGTAGTATTTCCAACAACCTCTTCTACTTGTAAAGAATCGGTTTTCTTCTCATCTAATATATCCGATACATTGAGAGTATCAGGTTGTTGCGAAAAAACGGATACTGAGAAAACAAAAACTAAAACAGAAAAATATCTTCTAAAAATACAACTCACTAATACTAATTTAAAAAACGGTTATGCCAACTATCTTTTGCTGGTACTTCCCAATCTGTTTTATATTCTGCTAAGTTTGTAACCAGATTGTTAAATACAATTGTATTAGGAGATACAGAGCGATTTTTTGCCATTTTTCTAAAATCTGTAAGAGATTTATAGGCAACAAACTCTCCCTGTTTATAAGAAACATTCATTTTATCCATTAAATCTACCTTATAATCGTTTTCTAACTTTTGAATAAAGTGAACAGAAGCATCGATAGAACATCCTGTCGCTTGATTTAGATCTTGATCTAAGGCAATGGTAATAAAACGCTTGTATTTTATATCAAAGCCAGCTTTAAGGTCTGCCCCATGGGCAGTCCATTGATTTATAAAAACCTCTAGCTTTTCTTGTATTTCTTCTAATTCTTCTTTTGTAAAAGATCTATTGGCCTGATATATCCAAACTCTCGACGTATCTGGCAATTCATTAAAATCTACTAACATCTACTTTCTTTTTATTTTATAAAATAACAAAAAGTATTCCTAATTGTTGCAACAAAAAAGAGTTAATATGAACAAACATATCAACTCTTTACTTATTTTTAGAAATCTTTAAAATTCTTTCTATAAATCTTGAGCATTTGCAATTAACTCTGCTACATCCAACACCTCTATACTATCCTCTTTTTCTTTATTCTTAACCCCATCAGTCATCATAGTATTACAAAAAGGACATCCCGCAGCGATAATATCTGGTTTTGTTTCTAAAGCATCTTCTGTTCTTTCGATATTTACATCTTTATTACCCTGTTCAGGCTCTTTAAACATCTGTGCTCCACCAGCTCCACAACACAAACCATTGCGTCTGCTTCGTTTCATTTCTGTAAGTTCTACTTCTAATTTCTTAAGTAAATCTCTTGGAGCTTCATATACATTATTAGCCCTACCCAAGTAACATGGATCGTGAAAAGTTATTCTTTTACCTTTAAACTTTCCACCTTCAACCGTTAATCGTCCTTCATCTAAAAGAGACTTAAGAAACTGCGTATGATGCATTACCTCATAATTTCCTCCCAACGCTGGGTATTCATTTTTCAAGGTATTAAAACAATGAGGACAAGCAGTAACCACTTTCTTTATTTCATAAGCATTCATTACTTCTATATTAGTAACTGCCTGCATTTGAAATAAAAACTCATTACCAGATCTTTTTGCAGGATCTCCAGTACAGCTTTCTTCAGTTCCTAATACAGCAAAGTCTACTTTGGAACTGTGAAGTAATTTTACAAAAGCTTTTGTAATCTTCTTAGCTCTATCATCAAAACTTCCAGCACATCCTACCCAAAATAAAACCTCAGGCATTTTACCTTCGGCCATATACTCTGCCATTGTTGGCACCTTTACTGCTTCACTCATATGTTTTATTATTTATATACATCGTTTTTGTTAGAAAAGATGTCTTACAAAAATTTATTAATCGTGTTTTCCATCATCAAAAACCTCGATGGTAACTACTCTCTCTACTAGCTCTGTAAATTTACCTGTATATCGAGTAGCTTTTACTAAATGATTATCTATCCAATGATAGTTCCCACCTCTTGGTTTACCCATTAATAAGCTATGGTATTTAAATCCATGCTTATTCAACCAAGTTTCTGTAACCTCTCTATGCTCTTCTGTTCTAGAAGTAAAGAAACAAATAATATGTCCTTCATCATACCACTTATTTAAGGTTGCTAAAGCATCTGGAAAAGGCTCACAAGTAACCATACGCTCTGGTTCTTCGTTAGGAACATCTTCTGTAATTGTCCCATCAATATCGATGAGATAATTTTTAATACCTTCTGGTAAAACTGGACTTATATGTTCTCCAGCTTCAATCTTTTCATGCAATAATTTCTCTACTTCTTCCTTCTTCATAATTTCTAGATTCTCTTAATTTTTAAAAGTTTTCGGTTAATAGTTATGGTTAATAATATTTAATTTTTACTCTTGACTCCAATTTAACCTGTCCATTTGGTTGAATGGCCATGGTGCTCCGTTATTTTCGATATTAGACATCATATTATTTAGGTCTGAAGGCGCAGCACTTTGCTCCATTACCAAATATCTTCTCATATCTAAAATAATAGACAATGGACTTATACTTACAGGACAAGCTTCTACACAAGCATTACAACTAGTGCAGGCCCACAATTCTTCCGTCGTGATGTAGTCATTTAATAATTGCTTCCCATCGTCTACAAAGCTACCGTTCTTATCGATATTATCTCCTACTTCCTGAAGTCGATCTCTGGTGTCCATCATAATCTTTCTAGGTGATAACTTCTTGCCAGTCTGATTTGCAGGACATTCACTGGTACAACGCCCACACTCCGTACAAGTGTAAGAATTTAACAATTGTACCCAATTTAAGTCTGTTACATCGGAGGCACCAAATTTTTCAGGCTCCCCTTCTGGTTCGTCACCCGCTGGAGCTGCAAAGGGATCTGCATTTGGATCCATCATTAACATTACCTCGTTCGTTACCGCTTCAAGGTTATCCATTTGTCCTTTAGGATTTAAATCTCCATAATACGTATTAGGAAATGCTAAAAGAATATGTAGATGTTTAGAAAAGTATAGATAATTAAGGAAAATTAAAATCCCAATAATATGCATCCACCATGCTCCTCTTTCTAAAAGAATTAAGGAACCTTCAGACATTCCATCAAATAATGGTGATATAAATTGACTTATTGGATATGCTCCTGCTTTTACGTAATGATCAGCTCCTAAGTTTTGTAATTGTAAATCTGCAGCATTCATTGTTAAAAACAGGGTCATTAGAACAACCTCGAAATACAGAATTATATTACCATCATTTTTAGGCCATCCTTTTAGCGTTTTAAATCTTCGAATATTGATAACATTTCTTCTAATCCAGAATATAAATACACTTACCAATACTAATAGGGCTAACACCTCGAATGAACCAATTAAAAAGTCATATAAACCTCCTAGAAATGCAAAAATTCTGTGTGTTCCAAAAACACCATCTATAATAATTTCCAGAACTTCGATATTAATAATGATAAAACCTAGATACACAATGATGTGTAGAATACCAGCAATTGGCCTCCTTACCATTTTGGATTGTCCCAAAGCGATACGAGCCATATTATTAAAACGTTCTTTTTTATTATCCGTTCGATCTACATCCTTACCCAATTTTATATTACGAATAAGTTTACGAACGTTTTTTGCAAAATATCCTATTCCAGCGATTAGGATGATTACAAAAACGATATTTGGAATATATTGCATAGTTTAGTGATAGTTAGTTTATTGAATCTGCCGGTTTTACATAAGGTTTATTCTTTTTACCAAAAACCGAAATATTTACATATCTAGTAGGATTTAATCTAAGATCTTGAAGTAGTAATTCTAGTTCTTTACTAGCTCTATCTAAATTGTTATAAAGCTGATCATCCTTTAGTAGCTTCCCTGCTGTTCCTTTTCCAACTTCTAAATCTTTAGAAATTTTATCAAAATTTGCTAATACCGCATCTAAATCATTCACCAATTTACCAATATTTACTTTTGATAATGAATCTGAGAATTGATTTAAATTAGTAGACATCTTATCTAGATTAGAAAGGGTAGTATTTAACTTATCTTCATTACCAGATAAAATATTATTTAAGGATCCTGAAGCTCCCTTGAAGTTTCGAACAGTAATACTTAAATCTTTAAATATAGAATTTAGATTGTTTTTATTATCTACAGATAAAATTCCATTTACAGAAGTTAATAACGTATCTGCGTCTTTAATTGCTGATTCAAGCTTTAATTGTAAAGGAGTAAGTTGCTCATTTACCAATTCTAGTAAACCAGCTTTTACTCTTCCTGGCAAGGTATCTCTATCTTTTGCTTCTTTTCCTACTTCGTAAATTGGGTTAATAGCTAAAGACTTACCTCCAATTAGATCGCCACCATATACCATAGCTTCACTATTTCTGGAAAAAGAAAAATCGCTACTTACATTAAATTCTACAATAAGATTACCTTTGGTATCTGCGAAATTGATAGAAACAACCTTTCCTACAACTAATCCATTGATGGTTACTGGAGAGGAAGGTATTAGTCCCTCCACATTATCATATACCGCGTAAAATGTTCGATCAGATTCTAAAAGGTTCTTTCCTTTTAAAAAACTATATCCAAAAATCAGAAGGGCTATAGCAGATAATGCTAAAATTCCAGTTTTAACTTCTCGAGTAAATTTCAAAATAGCATATATTTAGGACACAAATTTAGAATAAAAAATATACTTCCAAAGATTATTAACGAACGATTTATCAGTATTTATTTAGATTAATTCGATGAAGTATTAGTTTTCAGGGCTTCACTTAACGGAATTATCTCGTTATCCTTAAATGCAACAACAAAACAAGAGGTATATCCCTTAGCAACAGCTACATCTTTTAACTCCTTGATTAAATTATAATTAGGTGTATTTCCAAAGTAATATTTATAAACCTCTCCAAATTGAATTTTTGATAACTGATCCAGTCCATTGAAATTTTTTGGATCTAAAACTACATCGTTTGAGCCTGCTTCAATTTGCACTTTAAATGTTATTCCATCATATAATTCTTCATCAACTGCTTTTACTATAGTATCATTGGTGACTACCTCTGGAGTTTTTGGTTCTGGAACATAATAGGTTTCATCCAGACTATCCTTGTAATCAACTATAGACTTAATGATCGATTTTGCCATATCATCTTGTCCTTTTTTAGAATTTAGATATTTGCCTTCTTTATCATTTGTTAAAAAACCTAGCTCCACTAATACACTTGGCATATATGTCTGATGTAATACTACAAAACCAGCTTGTTTTACTCCTCTACTCTTTCTTTTTAAAGTATTCGTAAATCTTTTTTCTATATAACTCGCCAAAATTAAACTTTGATCCAGATATTCTTCTTGCATAAGCGTAAGCCCTATAATGGATTCAGGAGAATTAGGATCAAAACCATCGTAATTCGCCTCATAATTGTCTTCCATCAAAATAACGGAGTTCTCTTTTTTGGCTACGTTAAAATTTTCATCATTGGCATGCAACCCCAAAACAAAAGTTTCTGTCCCATATGCTTGAGACCTATGAGAATTGCAGTGAATAGAAACAAAAAGATCAGCTTTTGCTTTATTAGCAATCCTTCCTCTTTCATGAAGTTCGATAAATTTGTCTGTCTTTCTTGTGTATACTACTTTAAAACGATCGTCTTTTTCTAATGCAGCTCCTACAGCTAAGACCACTTTTAATGCAATATCTTTTTCCTTATATCCATTCCCTCTATTTCCTGGATCATCACCTCCATGACCAGCATCTAAAGCCACGATAAACTTTTCTGTATTCGAATCAGAAGTTCTGGACATCAAAGCAAATCCAGAGGACACCATAATTAGTGCTACAGATACAATGCTATATATAATTTTCTTTTTCATAATTATCAAAATTATCCCTTAGCTTGAAACATTCCCAAATTGTTTCCGTATTTAGTATAATAATTCTAAAATCACAAGGTTAATGATCTTGGAATTTAATCGACATAGTTTCTTAAAAAATAACATTAGAGTATCGTATTTGATAGAAATATTTATTTTTTTCTCAATTACAATCTCTACATAAAAAATATATGTAATTTTGGCACTTCAAAAACTAAGCCATAGTTTTACAAAAATAGGATATAAACCATTGCAAACAACGGTACGTAACATACTTTATTCACTAAGTTTTTCACTATTTTGTATTTGTTATACAACTGCACAAGAGTTTGATAAAACGACAAAGAAACCTATTCAATCTCCAAAGGATTCTATTGCCCTATCTAAAAAAGATATCGAACCCAAGACAGAACTCCTTGAAAATGAAAAAGATCAGGATACCGTAAAGAAAGATAGCGTTGTGGAACCTCCGCAATTGTTAACCGATAAAGTTACTTACAAATCCAAAGATTATATGAGACTAAGTCGTAGAGAAAACAAAATGTATCTCTACAACGAAGCAGAAATTATCTATGGAGAAATGCAAATAAATGCTGGATTGATCATCGTAGACAATTCCAAAAACGAGGTATATGCCTATGGCATTAAGGATTCTGTAGGAGATTATACACAAACCCCAGTTTTTAAGCAAGCACAAAATGTAGTTGAACCTGATTCTATTCGATTTAATTTTGATACAGAAAAAGCACTTATTTACAATTCTAGGACCAAACAAGGTGAAATGAACGTAAAAGGTGAAGTTTCTAAAAGAGTTAATGATTCTGTTATATACATGAGTAACGTAAAATTTACTACTGCAGAAGATGTAGATAATGCAGATTATTACTTCTATGCCAGAAGAATCAAACTTGTACCAAAAAAGAAAATTGTAACAGGATTGGTAAATATGTTTATCGCAGATGTACCAACTCCTTTAGGATTACCTTTTGGTTATTTCCCTTTACAAGAAAAAAGAACTTCAGGATTTATTATTCCAAGTTATGGTGAAGAAAATAACAGAGGATATTTTCTACAAAATGGTGGATATTATTTTGCGATAAGTGATTATGCAGATCTTACGGTCACCGGTGATTATTATACAAATGGAAGTTATACATTATTAGCCGAAACATCGTATGCTGTTCGCTACAAGTATAGAGGTAATCTGAGATTTCGGTTTGAGAATAACCTAACTAGCGAACGAGGTTTTCCTGACTTTGCCCAGAGAACTACCTATAACATCCAATGGACACATTCGCAGGATGCCAAATCCAATCCGAACTCTAGATTTTCGGCATCTGTAAATTTTGGTAGTAGTGACTTCTTCCAACAGTCCACCAATCAGTTAAATACAGGAAATTTCTTGAATAACCAGTTGAGTTCATCCATCTCCTATTCCAAAACTTTTCAGGGAGATCCTCAGGTAAATTTAAATGTTGCAGCAAATCACAACTCTAATACAAATACACAAGAAGTTAACCTATCGCTACCTAATGTTAATGCAAGTGTTTCAAGGATATTTCCTTTTGCTCCAAAAGTTGGTGTAAAAAAAGGTATTATTCAAAATATCAACACCCAGTATAATTTTAGAGGTGAGAACCGTATTACTACCAATGATGATGATTTGTTTACTGGAGATATGTTTAACGATGCTAGAATTGGAATGCAACATTCTATTCCGATTAGTACCAACTTTAAAATCTTTAAGTATTTAAGTGCTACTATGGGTACAAGTTTCCAAGAAAATTGGGTGTTCGAAACCATAGAGCAAAGTTACGATCCAGATGCTAATGACGGCGCTGGAGAGGTGGTTAGAGATACTATTGCAGGTTTTGATGCTTTTAGAACCTACAACTTCTCTGCTAGTTTAGGAACTACGATTTACGGAACATTTAATTTTAAGAAAGACAAAAAGATACAAGCTATTCGTCATACTATGAGGCCAAGTGTTAGCTATAGTATTAATCCAGCCTTTGATCAATTTTATGACGAATATACGATTACAGATAATCCTGCAACTTTGGATATTGATGAGGAAGAAGTAGTAGAGTACTCTAGATTCGAAGGTGGATTCTTTGGTGCACCTAGTAATACTTTTTCAAGTAGTATTGGTTTTTCTTTAAGTAATAACTTAGAAGCCAAAGTGCGGAGTAAAGACACTACAGATCTCGAACCTAAGAAAGTGGTTTTGCTTAATAACTTAAACTTTAGAACCGCATACAATATTGCTGGTGACTCTTTACAATTAAGTCCCCTATCAATTACTGGAAACATTCCTATAATTCAGAATAAGTTAGACATTAACTTTAGTGCAGAACTGGATCCATATGCATTAGATAATAATAATCGTAAAATTGATGTTTGGAATATTGATAATGGAGGTAGTCTTTTTAGATTAACCAGAGCTAGTGCAAATTTTGGATATTCTTTTTCTAGTAAAGATTTTGAAAAAGGCCAAACGAATGAAGATCCGCTCACAAACCAGACCTTACAAAATGGTGGGCGACCAGATAATTTGTTTGGAGGAGGAACAGATTTTAGAGAAGAACAAAGTTATCGTCAAAAAAGTAAGGATACTGAGAAAAAGGATGTACAAAATTATAATTACAAAATTCCCTGGTCTTTACGACTATCTTACACTGTCAACTATAGTAATAATGCTCGACAAAATGAGATATCCTCCCACTCGATTATGTTTTCTGGAGATGTAGAGTTAGCTCCTAAATGGACCGTTGGAGTTTCATCTGGGTATGATCTAAAAAATCCTGGTTTTACTTTTACTAACTTAAGATTTCAGAGAGATTTGGATAGTTGGAATCTTAGTTTCAATTGGATTCCGTTTAGTGAAAGAACTTCTTGGAACTTTTTCATAGGAATTTCTTCTTCTGTTCTAAGTGATATCAAATACGATAAACGTAGAGAACCAGACAGGCAGCTTTAGGTTTGAGGTTTGAGGTTTGAGGAAATTATTTGAAAATATTACAAAATCAAAATAAACAATAACACTTTACATATCATGAAAAAAATCATCACGACTTCCAAAGCACCTGCTCCCATTGGACCTTACAGTCAAGCTATTCTAAACGGAAATACCTTATATACTTCTGGTCAGATAGCTATTAATCCTACTTCTGGAGAATTGGTTACGAATGATATCAAAAAAGAAGCAGAACAGGTAATGCAAAACCTTAAAGCCATTTTGGATGAGGTGGATATGACTTTTGAAAATGTTATTAAGACAACAATTTTTTTAAGTGATATGAATAACTTTTCGAAAGTAAATGAGGTATACGGAAGTTATTTTAACGAAGATACTGCTCCAGCTAGAGAAACAGTGGCTGTAGCTGCACTACCAAAATTCGTAAATGTTGAAATTTCTGTAATTGCTGTAAAATAAGACCTCAATTGAATCAAATATAAAAGCCTAAGTTTATTCAACTTAGGCTTTTAATTTATAAGAGATACGTGGTTTATTTTATTATAACATTTCGAGTAGCTTTTGTATTATCACTTTCTATAGAAAGTATATAGCTACCGGTTTTCAATCCGTCAACATCAAATGATAGATTATAAATCCCTTTTTGAAGTTCCTGTTCCTGTAACTTTTGAACCAATCTCCCCTGAATATCAAACAAATTAATAATCACCTTACCCTCGGAATTCATAATATAATGAACATTCCCTCTATCAAAAATGGGGTTTGGGTATACTCCCATGACAACGAATTTTTCATTAATACTTCCTGAAGGCAATTCATGCTTTGTAGTAGTTTCCTTTTGCGTTTCTCTGGTATTTAGTGCTATCGCAGCCTGAGAAGTTCTTCTTACTTTACAATCATTAGAATTTACATACCAGCTACGAGATCTATTTTCTTGTGCTATTGGTCTTGAAACATCATTCGTATCAAACCAATCAGCCTGTACTCTATTTTCTCTTACATCAAGCACATAATATCCATGATTATCTAAATCAACATCTTTTATATGTCTGTTTAACAACCGTACATAAAATTCTGATAATCCCGAAGCAACTCCACCAATAAAATCCAAATTAGTAGAAGTAACACTAGGAACTACAAACTCGCACATTTCGCAATTGCCCTTATAACGTACTTCACCAACAAAAGTACTATGTATATCTCCTGTTAGTACAATTACATTGTTAATGTTGTTAGTATTAATAAATTCTAAAAGTTGTTCTCTCTCCTCCTGATATCCATCCCAAGCATCGTTAGAAGGAACACCATTCCAAGGCATAACCATTACCTGATTACCAATAATTCTCCATTTTGCAGAAGAGCTTTGTAATTGATTTTTTAACCACAGAAATTGTTCTGATCCTAATATGGATTTATAAGACTCTTTATTAGACTTTGATAGTTCATTTTCTCTATATTTTGTTCCTTTCTGTAGTAATTGCTCTAAAGCAAAGGTTGATTTCTTATCTAAACTTCCTTTTTGCAAAACTTGATTCACGAAACCATCAATTACCTGCTCGAACTCCTCGGCATTTAGAGCTTTTTCATTTTTAGATTTCTCACCGCTATCTAAAGAAACATTCAAGATCATTGGTAACACTTCTTTTAATACTTCTTTTAATTCCTCTTCTTTGGTAAGATCCTTTTTAGCAATTACATTTTGTGCAAAAGTTTTAAATGCATCGTTAGAAGCGGCAGCACTAATAAGGTTTTTAGAAGAATTTACTTGCGTATCTCTTCCTTCTATTCTAGTGTCTAACATAATTAAATCCATTAACTTACCATAAGATATCTTTCTGTACAGTCTGTATTCTTCAATGGAATTAGCTCTTACTGGCATCCATTCAAAATATGCTTTGAAAGCATTATTTTTTCTTGCTTCCCAATCACCTTCTGAAGATGAGGAATGATTTTCCGCTCCAAATTTATTTGCATCATTCGCAAACTCATGATCATCCCATATATTTATAAATGCATGTTGTTGATGTACATTACGTAACATTGGATCTAATTTGTAATAAGAGTGACGTACTCTATAATCATCTAAAGTAATTATTTCATTTTCGGGCACATGACCTCGGTTAATTTCATTACTATAACCATATCCTCCTGATTCATATTCATAAATATAGTCTCCTAGATGTATTACAGCATCTAAATCTGTTCTACTTGCAATTTGATTGTATGCATTAAAATATCCATTTTGATAATTTGAACACGATACTACAGCAAATCTTAAGTTATCAACTAAATCCTCTTGTGCGGGAGCAGTTCTGGTTTTTCCTATAATAGATTTTGCACCTAAAGATTCGAACTGATAATAATACGTCATATATGGCTCCAAACCGATCGCATCAACTTTCACCGTATAATCTTTTGATTGACTGGTATTTGTAGAACCCTGTTGTACAATTTGATTCATCTGAGGATCTTTGGCTATTTTCCAATCTACTTGTACATTATTCTCATTGGTAGTAACTCTTGTCCAAATAATAACAGAGTTTTCTAAAGGGTCACCTGATGCAACACCGTGATAAAATGGTGCTAACGAAGGATTAAAATAATCAGACACATCGCCTACATTTACAGTTCGCTCTATTTTAGTAAGAACCGTATTTATTTGTTGAGCGTAAAAGCAATGTGTACATAAAAATAAAAAGATTAGGTTTTTAAGATTTGATTTCATGTAAAGCTATATTTAGTTGTTAGTTTTTCGCGAAAATATGCGAATGAGCAAACAAAAAATCAACGTGATTCTTTTTTAATCAAACCTTAAAATGGATAATGAATATTTTAATTTAACGCTTATTAATTAACTATGATTTTAAATCATTCTCTAAACAAAATACTATTTTATAATAATAATCAACAAAACACTTCTATTCTATAAAATTTAAAATTTGTATTTCCATAGTACTTTTAAAGAAAAAAGAAAAAATCCTGTAGAGCTTTTATTAATCTTACTAAAACTAACTAATATTTGAAAAGAATCTACTTTGCATTCTAGAAGATATGAGAATTACAAGAACAATGTATCTATCACTTATCTTTACAACCCTTTAAGTAATAATTCTGCAGTAGATGGGTTTGTAGCTAACGGAACATCATATACATCACAAAGTCTCATTAACATAAAAATATCTGGTTCGTGAGGGTGTTTGGCTAAAGGATCCCTAAAAAAAATGACCATATGTATATTCTTCTCGGCAACACCTGCTGCAATCTGCGCATCTCCACCAAGAGGACCAGAAAGTAATGCTTCTACATTAAAACCAGCTTTTTTTGCTTTTTCTCCTGTTGTTCCAGTAGAAACAAGTTTAATTTTTTTAGAATCTAATATTTCTCGATGTTCGTTAAGAAACTGTACCATATCGGCTTTCTTACCATCGTGAGCGATTATAGCTATTGTCATCATAAATTTATACAGAAAGTATATCCGAAATTCGTAATAATTCCTTGTTAATGCTGTGATCTTCTTTCAGACCATCATCAAAATTAGTGGCTACAATCTCGTTGTTAATCAATCCTACCATTACGTTCTTTTCTCCATCAAGTAATAACTCGACTGCCTTAACACAGAGTCTACTGGCTAAAGTTCTATCAAAACAAGTTGGAGATCCTCCACGCTGCATATGACCTAAAACGGTTACTCTTACGTCATAATCAGGCATGTTTTCGGTAACATAGTCTGCTAGTTCATATACATTCTTTCCTATCTTATCTCCTTCACTTACCACTACAATACTGGAAGATTTTCCAGATCTTTTACTTCTTTTTAATGACTCTAGCATCCTATCTAGCCCAAGATCCTCTTCTGGGATAAGGATTTCTTCTGCTCCAGCTCCTACACCACTATTTAATGCTATAAAACCAGCATCACGTCCCATTACCTCGATAAAAAACAGTCTATCATGAGAACTTGCCGTATCTCTAATTTTATCAATAGCTTCTACTACGGTATTTAAAGCCGTATCATATCCAATGGTAAAATTAGTTCCTGCAATATCATTATCAATGGTTCCTGGAACTCCAATTACCGGAATATCATATTCTTCACTAAAAACTTGTCCACCTTTAAAAGTTCCATCACCGCCAATGAGTACCATAGCATCTACACCTGCTTTTTTTAAGTTTTCTGCAGCTTTTTTTCTCCCTTCTGGTGTTCTAAACTCCGAAGACCTTGCGGATTTCAGAATCGTTCCTCCTGTACTTATAATATTGCGAACACTTCTGGCATTCATCTCACAAAAATCATTTTCGATCATGCCTTGATAGCCTCTGTAAAAGCCAATACATTTTACATTGTAATAAGAGCAAGCTCTTGCTACTGCTCTAATTGCTGCATTCATTCCTGGAGAATCACCTCCTGAAGTCATTACGCCTATTGTCCGAATTTCTTTAGCCATCTATCGTAGGTTATATTGTCAGAATTTAATTATTCTTATCGGTAAAATTAATAAAATCTGGTGTTTCTATTTTGGTAGTATCCTTCTTTTTTTGGGCTACCGAGTCTTTTACTTTTTTTGATTTAAATACTTTATCAATCAGCTCTCCGAAATTATTGAAATCTACGGAATAGGAAAGTCCTAATCCTTGTTTATATCCTTGAGTTTCTCCGATATATTGAATTTCGTTCTGACGATTAAAAATCTTTCCCTTTAGTGTTCCTTCTTCATTAAATAAATATTCTACTTCTACATCTCCTGTTACAACAGATTCACTAACACCTCCTATAGGAACTCCTACTCTACCGTTTATCAAAATTCTATTATTTATTTGTGTAGATACTGTAACTCCAAATTGATCTGCAGCTTCTTGATCGATATTTCGATTACCTTGAACATAGTTTACTCCTACTTTAAACTTATCATCATCTCCAGAAAATATTCCATTTACCAATCCTGCAGCTCTTTCTACCAAATTCCCTGTAATAAAGGTAGGATCTAAATTTCCACTATAAAATTGACCTTGTGTTACTAAAGACAGCGCTTGTAGTTCCTTTGTTGCTTGATCTTCCAATTGATACTCCAACTCACTTTTGGCTACTGAACTCAAATTAGGCAATTCTATATTAAAATTAAGATCTGGTTGTATTAATTCTCCATTAAGATCAACCACTACTTCTACTGGTATTTTTCGGTTAATCGTAGCATTTTCTAATAATACAGCTGGATTTGCTTCTGTTTTGTATACTGCACTTAAATTAAGTTTTGCCCTAGTCGGACTACCATCCCAGTTAATACTTCCTCCTGATCTTACTGTAAAATCTTTACCTACTAGCGCTCCATATCTAAAATTATAGCTTCCTTCATATGCTACAAAATCTCCCCACATATTAAATTTACCATTGGTATTTATCTCTATTAATAGTGTTCCTGCTCCTCTACCTTTTAGAGAACTACCCGTTTTTTTATCAACAACAACTTCTACTAAAGCATTATTATTTACATACAAATCAAAATTTAACTCTAACCCCTTAATTTCTTCTAAGATAATCTCCTTACCATCTAATCGCGCCTGTTTCTCTTCTGGACTTAAGAAATGTATATAAGAGTTATCTCCTATAGATTCAGACTCATTTAGAGGAATTTTGAAAACTGTTCCTTTTTCTGTAGTAGCATTAACATCAATTACTAAACCATCGGTCGGTCCTGCTATGGTAGCATCTCCACTGATAAAACCTGTTCCGTAATATAAAGATTCTTCATCTTCTTCCGTATCGAGAACTAACAATCTTTCTTTTGCTTTTAAGGTAAGACCTAAATCCCATTTCGAAAACCGTTGATGACCTATATATCCTCCTAATATTCCTTTTGTTTTATATTTTGTATCTGTGATATCGATATTATCAAAATTAAAACGCTGCTTATCTAAAACAACACGAGAATTATTATCAAAATCGAGATCCACGTTTAAGTAAGGCACTTTTAAACCTGCTTTATCTAATGTTAAGACTCCATCAATCGAAGGATTAACATAATTCCCGCTTATTTTGGCTTTTCCAGAAACTAATCCACGAAGATCAGAAATTACGATTCCTCCTAAATTGCTAAATCCTGATATATCTAATTGATCTAAGTTTACATCGATATTCATATCTGGATTATTGTTAGAAACATTAATAGAACCCACGGCGGATAATGTCTTTATATCTTCGTTGTTTACTAGTCTTGTATTGATTGAATACTGAGTTAATGATTCATTTCCTGATGCATTGACTCGTAGCTCACCCATATTGATATCGTTTACACCTAAATCATTAATAATTACTGTAGAACTTGGGAAATAAACTCCTTTTTCCTGAAATATATTAAGATCTCCATCGACTACACCTGATAACTTTAGATCCTCTATATAAGGCGTAATTTTATTTAAATCTACATCTTTAAAAGTAGCCTTAATATCTTTATGATCTTTGCCTTCCATAACCCCAGAAACGCTGATCTCTTCGTCTTCATGGATAAGCTTAATAGATTGTATAGCTATATTTTTAAAGTCGTTGTCAAAAATGATCTTATTATTACTCTTACTTTTATATGGATTTGCATACCATGTGTATCCTTTAAAAGTAAAATCGGATTTTTTAAATCCTAATACCGAGTTATTGTCTTCGTTGATTGTATGATAAAATTCTAAATTGTAATTATCCACATTATTCTTACCTCCTTTAAATTCAGAACGCATGAATAGTGTATCATTAAGAGTTACATTAATCAAGCTAAACTTAGATACATCATAATATCGAGTATTAATGCTATCAATAGCGACGTAGGTATTAAATAAAGGGTTCTTATTATCAACTTGAATATCTACCTTTTTCATAAGATTATCAAACGCCTTAATCGAAGGTGATTTAAAAGTTAACTTAAATTCAGAATCATTGCTTTCTACTTTTCCTTTAATAAAAGTATTGGGAGCGAACTGAATTTCGGGAAAAAAGACATCTACAATCTTATTGTAAATTCTGAAATTAAATTCCATGAATTCATTATCTGTAATCTCAGTCGGCTCGAAATTAGTATATAAACTACCGATAGAATTTCTAAATAAATCATACACATTTTCAAATCTAAAAACTCCTTTTACATTACCTTCGATAATATCAGGACTATTCATAGTAATCGTTCTGATATTTTGGTCATCAAAACTAGATGTGATGTCAAAATCATCAAAATAATAACTGGCATTTTGATTTTTGTATAATGTTTTTTCAAAAGAAATGGTACCAAAAGCGTCATTAATACCTGTTCCTTTCATCTTCATCTTCACATCTCCATTAAAAATAGAAATGCTATCTCTAGTAAAAATATTTAGTTTATGAAGATCTATATGATCTACATTGGCAACAAAATCATAATTATTAATTGCTTCGGAAATATCCGCTACACCATTAAAGCTAAATTTCATGTTTGGATCATCTGCCACTAGCTTTCCATCAAAAACCGGATCTTTTAAATTCCCAAATACATTAAGATTGGTATAGGTATATCCATTAAACTCCAATTTTTTTATATCTCCTTCTAGCTTGGTATCTAGATTGTCCAAGGTAAAACCGCTTCCATCTACATTAATATCAAATGCAGCATTTCCTAATCGTGGTTTGCCCAATAATTGACCTATATTAAAATTGTTTGATATTACACTACCATTATATGTTGCACTTTTAACATCATCTAAATCTCCCAGTAAGACAAAAGCATTGATTTTCCCTAACTGAGAAAAGAAATCCATGTCTATATCCACATCCTTAATGGTTACTATGGTCTTACCTACTCCTTTTACACTTCCTAACTGATATAGTTGTTTCGGCAGTGACTGTCCTAAAATATTTGGAAGCAGATTCACTAGATCATAATAATTGGTTGTCAAGTTGGTTAAGTCTCCGTCTAATCTGAATTTGGAAACATCTGTAACTGCATTTCTAATTCGTATATTTCCTTGAATTAACGATCTGTCCAATCCAGAAATATCAGAATCTAATACTTCAAAATCATTTAAAGTCCCTTTTAACGTTGTATTTTTTAACGTAAGATCTTCATTACGACCAAATTCATCATAAAACGGAATCAAATCATTTGTAGAAATTACCGCTTTCATAAAATCGGCTGTAATATTCACACTATTCTCAAAATCTACAAGTCCACCTCTTTCGTACTCGAATACGATTTCACCATCTACTTTAGAATCTTTCGTTTCTAGAATTAGATCTCTAAAACGCATTTCTGTCGGAGTAATAGAAAAACCTGTTTTCAGATTCGAGACATTTAAACCTCTATGATCCTTGAATGCCAAAAGGTCTGTTGTTATATAAAAATCTTCTCCATCAACCTTAAGACTCTCCGCATCCAACATAATATCTCGTAGAATGACGATATCAGAATAATTAAGATTTTCATCGATATAACTAAACTTACCATTCTCCATGGTAACATTACCTGTAGTAAGTAAAAATTTAGTTGTAGACGAGGATGTTTTACCAGTATTAAATTTTCTTATGAAAGTCATAAGATTATCACTACTCTCACCTTTGTACATTTTCATTCTAAATGTTAGATCATCTATCGAAACTGCTCCTAACTCTGGCTGCCCTTTAGAAATCTCTCTAAGATTTAAAATAGAAGTTGCAATACTCCTAGCAAATAATAAGGTATCCTGATGATGGTCTTTTACAAAGACTTCTTTTAAATTTACTTTACCCGAATAGGTTAAACCAACTTTACCAATGTTAATATCCACATTATATTCTTTATTGATATAATTGGTTATTTTTCGACCAAAAAGAGTTTGAATTGCGGGAATTGAAAATAAGATCACCAATAGTACAAATAGCGATATAAGGATAAGTAATATCCTTTTCAATATTTTCCCAAATTTTTTGATACGTTTTATTGTTTTAACTTTGCTGACAATATTAACAATTTCTATGCCTTTTTCCTCATAATGAGTTCACAAAATGTATACATCTTAGGTATTGAATCATCTTGCGATGATACTTCTGCCGCTATATTATGCAACGATCGTGTATTATCAAATGTTGTTGCTTCACAAAAAATTCATGAACAATATGGTGGTGTGGTTCCAGAATTAGCTTCCAGAGCACATCAGCAGAATATTGTTCCTGTAATTGATCAAGCTATCAAACAGGCTGGAATTACTAAAGATGATCTTACCGCAATAGCTTTTACCAGAGGTCCCGGTTTAATGGGATCTTTATTAGTCGGAACATCTTTTGCAAAATCACTAGCACTAGCATTAGATATCCCTTTGATTGATGTAAATCATATGCAAGCACATATTTTGGCGCATTTTATTGATGAAGAAGGATTCGATAAACCAGAATTTCCTTTTTTAGCTCTAACAATCAGTGGTGGTCATACACAAGTAGTGAAGGTTACTAATCATTTCGAAATGGAAATTATTGGAGAAACGATTGATGATGCTGTTGGAGAGGCTTTTGACAAAAGTGCTAAAATATTAGGTTTACCGTATCCAGGAGGACCACTTGTGGATAAATATGCTCAATTAGGGAATCCAAAAGCGTTTCCATTTACCAAACCTCGAGTAGATGGTTTGAATTTTAGTTTTAGCGGTCTCAAAACAGGAATTTTATATTTTGTTCAAAAACAACTAAAAGAAAATCCTAACTTCATAGAAGAAAATCTTCATGATGTATGTGCATCTATTCAACATACGATAATCAATATCTTGATCGATAAATTAAAAAAGGCTTCTAAAGAAACTGGAATTAAATCCATAGCTATCGGCGGTGGCGTTTCTGCCAATTCAGGAATTAGAAAAGCATTAAAAGAAGGCGAATTCAAATATGGATGGAAGACTTTCGTTCCAAAGTTTGAATATACAACTGATAATGCAGCGATGATCGGCATTGTTGGTTACTTAAAATATTTGCAAAAAGATTTTACAGATATGAGTATTGTAGCCAAAGCTAGAATTAAGTTTTAATTATTATGCAGCTTTTTTATAGTAAAGATATCACAGGCGCTACTGAAGAATTCGAATTCTCCAGAGAAGAAAGTAAACATATAACCAAGGTACTTCGTAAAAAAGAAGGTGATATTCTTCAGATTACAAATGGAATTGGTTTATTATGTAAAGGTCTCATCACATTTTCCAGTCCTAACAAGTGTATTATACAACTACAAGATAAAAATCATCATGATCGAAAAGACTATAGACTACATCTAGCCGTAGCTCCTACCAAAATGAATGATCGGTACGAATGGTTTTTAGAAAAGGCAACAGAAATAGGTATTGACGAGATTACTCCCGTTATATGTGATCATAGTGAACGAAAAGTAATAAAACAAGAACGTTTTGAGCGTATTCTACAAAGTGCTATGAAACAATCCCTGCAATATTACTTACCTATATTAAACCCTGCTATTTCATTTACAGAGTTCATAAAACAAGAAAATAATGATCAGCTATTGATAGCGCATTGTGAAGAAATTGATAAAAAATCCTTGCAAGAAACTCTAAAAACAAAAGGCAGTACTACTATTTTAATCGGACCAGAAGGTGATTTTTCTAGCAAGGAAATAGCAACGGCCTTAGCTACAGGTTATACTCCTGTTACCCTAGGGAATACGCGATTACGAACAGAAACTGCCGCAATCGTTGCTACACATAGTGTTGCTTTTCTGAATCAGTAGGATATAGTTTTTAATAAATTGTACTCATCTATTAAATTCTCTTTCTTAGTGTTAAGTTATAATTAAGAATAAAGAGTTTCTAAGACCTGTGGATTTACCACAGTAATTTCTTTGTATATTGCTGAACTATTTTTCACTCAATTATTTATATTATGAAAAAACTTTATTTTTTATTTTTAACTCTTTCTTTTTCTTTTGCTTCATTTGGGCAAACGGTAGGCGATATCGCATTTGTAGCATATAATGCAGATGGAGATGATGATTTTGCAATAGTTGCTTTAGCAGATATAGCGGCAAATACTACAATCTATTTTTCTGATGATGAACTTGACGGAACTGGTAGTTTTGTTGATTCAAACGAAGGAAATATTCAATGGGATACTCCCAGTAATGTAATACCTGCTGGAACAATAGTCGTTTTTACTGATACTGATAGTGATGGAAATGCTTCCTATGGCGCCTCATTAGGAACCTTAACACAAGTTGGATCCGGAACTATAAATCTAGCTGGAGGCGGAGACTCATTACTTGCGTATTTAGGAACAGATGAAAATACTCCAACAACTTTTCTAGCTGGTATTCAATATTCAAATAGTGTGGGAGATCTTACAGGATCTGGTCTGACTGATGGAACTACATTTATCACAATCGCTACATCTGGGAGTCCTGATGGTGGAGAATATACTGGATCAAGAACATCTGAAACTTCTTTTGCAAATTATATCCCATTAATAGCTAACCCAGCGAATTGGACCACAGAAGCTACTGATGGTGAACTTATTTTACCAATCGATACTACTGCGTTCATTGAATCTGCAATGGGAACGCCTACTATATCTGTTAGTGGTGCAGTTTCTGGATTAGATTATTTTGAAAACAACGGTCCTTCTAACGAAGGTACTTTCACAGTTTCTGGAACGAATCTTAGTGCTGATTTGACCATAACTGCTCCTATGAATTTCGAAGTTTCTCTAACCACAGGATCTGGATTTGCTTCATCTGTTGCTATCACTCCTTCTGCAGGAAGTGTTACAACAACAACAATATTTGTACGTTTAACAGCCGGATTATCGTCAAACACCTATATGGGAGATGTTACCGCATCTTCAACCGGAGCTATGGATCAGAGCATTTCATTAGAAGGTATTGTTTCCCCTGATGATCCACAATTTACAGTTTCAGGTTTTATAGGTGATTTCTCGTATTTTGAAGGATCAGGACCATCTTCAGAAGATAGTTTCAATGTAGAAGGTTTATTTCTTACTGGAGATATTACAATTACTGCTCCAATGAATTTTGAAGTATCATTAACGACGGGTACTGGATTTGCTTCTTCTGTAACTATTACGCCAAGCATGGGAACAGTAGCGAACACCGAAGTTTTTGTTAGATTGGCTTCAGGATTAACTGCTAATTCATATACAGGTGATATAACAGTATCATCTCCAAGTGTGACGGATGAAACGATCACTATAAATGGAATTGTTTCCCCTGTGGCTGTTTGTGGAAATGTTGGAGATATTATTATCACAGAAATAATGCAAAATCCTGTTTCTGCAGGAGATGATCCTAATGGAGAATATTTCGAACTGTATAATACCACCGGAAGTCCTATTGATATTCAAAGTTGGATTATCAAAGACGATAATCAAGCTGGAGAAACACATGTGATCACATCATCTGTTATTGTACCAGCAATGGGGTATGTAGTAATCGCTAATGCCGCAACACCAAACGGAGGAATTACTCCTGACTATACATATGCAAATGACATTTCACTAGGTAATAGTACAGATGGTATTATCATAGAGTGTAGTTCGGTTGTTATCGACGAAGTTATTTGGGATAATGGTGCAACTTTTCCTGATCCAACAGGTGCTAGTATGGAGTTATCTATTAATGATTTAAATAGTACAGCTAATGATGACGGTGCCAATTGGGCTGAGGCTACTTCTTCTTTTGGTAGTGGTGATCTTGGAACACCTGGTGCTGTAAATGATAATGCAAGTACTTTATCCGTTGATTCGTTTGATCAAAATACAGTAAACTTTAAAGTATTCCCTAATCCAACAAATACTGGATTTATAAATATTACGTCATCTTCTAATACTGATATATCAGCAGTTGTATTCGATGTTTTAGGGAAGCAGGTGATATCTGAAACTTTAAATGATAGCCAACTTAATGTTTCAGGTTTAAATGCTGGCATTTATATCATAAGAATAGAACAAAACAATATAGCAGTTGCTAAAAAATTGGTAATTGAATAAAGCTTTGATTTAACATACAAAAAAGAGTGTCTTATCAGACACTCTTTTTTTTATTCATAACTGTTATTTGATTTCCAGTATGCTTAAATAGTTTACTTCTTAATACATTGTATTAGGGTTCGCAGACTCTTTTGGAATTTGCTGAATAGAATCCCAATGTTCGCAGATTTTACCATTGTCATCAAAACGAAAAAAATCCATGGTGATATATTCATCATTTCCTGGCCAAGTTTGATGCGTATGTAATGCCACTAAATCTCCTTCTGCAATACACCTTACAAATTCTATAGATTTATCTGCATATTCTTCTTGCATTCTTTCAAAATATGAGATAAATCCTTCAGTACCATCTGCTACGTCCGGATTATGCTGGATATATTGGTCTCCAACATATTTCTCCACTGCTGCTCTGGGATTACCTTCATAAGCCATTTTGTAGAAAGCTACAGCATTATCTTTATTTTGTTGTAAATCCATATTCTGTTTTTAAGTAATTTAAAACTACTACTATTTTCTCAAAATTATGCCCCAAAATCAACTAATTGAAATTAAATAGACATCCTAAGAAAAATAGTCCTAAAACCAATGTTCTAACTAGCACTTTTTGCTTTGGTTCTCTCTATATAAGCATCAATAATTTCTTCTAAAATATCTAAGGGAACGGCTCCATCTTTTAGAACTGCATTATGAAATTCTCTCAGATCAAAACGATCTCCCAATTCTTTTTTTGCCTTTTCTCTAAGTTCTAAAATTTTCAGCATCCCAATTTTATAGGCACATGCTTGTCCTGGCCATACAATATATCTTTCTATTTCTGTAGTTACTTCTGTGGTGGTCATGCCTGTATTTTGTACCATATAATCGATCGCTTGCTCTAGTGTCCATTTTTTATGATGAATCCCAGTATCCACTACCAACCGTACAGCCCTAAACATTTCTGCTTGTAATCTTCCTAAATTTCCAAAAGGATCGTTTTCATAAAAACCAAGTTCCCAAGCTAATTGTTCCGAATACAAAGCCCATCCTTCGATGTAAGAAGTAAAAAGCCCTATCGTTCTAAAAATAGGAACTCCTTCTAGTTCGGACTGAATTGCAATTTGAAAATGATGTCCCGGTATACCTTCATGATAGGCCAAGGTCTTCATTCCGAATTTAACAGATTCGTGTACATTTCTTAGATTCGCATAAAACACTCCTCCTCTAGACCCGTCCATTGCTGGTCTATTATAATAGGCTCCTGCCGATCCTTCTTCCTTAAATTCTGGAACTCTTTTTACTTCTAGTGCTGCTTTAGGTCTTATATCAAAAGCATCATCCAAACCATTACTAATCTCGGAAAGTATTCGGTTATATTCATCAATCACCATTTGTCTCCCTTCATCATTATTAGGAAAAAGAAAACGGTCTTCTTTATTTAATTCCTGAATAATAGCGCCAACAGTTTTTGTAGAATCAGCATATCCCTGAGAAGAAAGAATAGCCTCCATTTCGCCTTTAATTCTTGCTACTTCTGACAAACCAATAGTATGCACTTCTTCTGGATCTAGATCAGTAGTGGTACGTTGTTTCAGCTGATATCTGTAATATGCATCTCCCTCTGGTAATTTCCAAACGCCTGCATCTGTCGTTGCTTTTTGTTTTAATTGCTCAAAATAACTAATAAGCTTCTGATATGAGCCGAATACTGTAGTCGCAATTTCATTCTTCACTTGTTCTTTAAGCTCATTTTTTTCTTCCTGAGATAAGTCTTCTATTTTATCAATTTTCGTATCAAAATTGCTGTACAAAATATTCGATGTTACTGCATCATCCGTTTCCTTAATCTCATTTTCTTTCTTTCCGATAAAACCTTTCATCTCATCGAGTACTCTATCCATTACAAACTTTGGAGGTATAATCCCCTTTTCTTCTCTAATTTTTAGATTTTCTATAAGCTGATCAAATTTTGTTTCAAATTTGGATAGACGAGTAATATAAGCTTCAGCATCACTCTTATCTCTAAGCTTGTGCGAATCTTCCATAAGACTTGGTAATGAACTTTGTACACCACCCATTTGATTTACGGGATAATCATGATAAAAAAATCGCTCTCCTTCTAATTCTCCTTTTAAATAATACCCTAAAATTCTTGTATTTAACTTATTGGCTTCTGATTGACTTTCGAAATCATAACTTTTTAAGGTTTCGTAATCTTTCTTTATTTTATTAAAAGTCTCCCATTGCTTTTTGTCCGAGATATCGTCTAACTCATCTTTAGACCAGTTATATATTACTGGAATTCCCATTGCAGTAGTTAATTCTGGACTATCCAAAGCCAACTCTGCAAATATCCTATCATAAAAATGAGTGATATTAAAAGGACGAAACCAAATAAGATTTCCAACCCAAAATGCAACTAAGGCAAAAATGACTAGCAAGGTTCGTGAAGTCCAAAACTTCCAGGTACGTTTTTTTTTCATGATAAATGATTTATGTGGTTTTTGATTGATTTTCAGGCATTGTAATATTTAAAAATCAATTTTAAACAATACTAATATACCTTTTTTACGAGACGTTTTTATGATTAATTTGTTACACTGTAGCTGTAATGAAATTTTGATTTCAAAAATTAATATTGAAATATAAAAAAGTCATAACTGTATCACGAGTTATGACTTTAACGTATGCAAAAAAGTAATTAATCAGATAGATACTTTTGCAGCACCTGTAGTGATTAATTTATTGTTTTGAGTATAAGCTATAATTGTCAATTCATCCTTATCTTCTACCCAATCAGGAATTGTAATCTCAATAGAATCTATATCTTTAGTACTTATAACTCTATTAGCTACTATATTAGAGTTTTTAAGTGTTCTATTTCGATTTTCTCCTCTTTTAATTTTTGTAATTCGTTCGGATACTACTAATGCTAATGTGATTTGCTCAAAAACACCTCCTTCTACTTCATAATTAATAGCAATAATTTCATCTTTTCGTTTTATATCCTTTAACTGTATAGTATTATTTGTTGTTTGTTTTGAATAATTACGAATAGCCGAAACCGCTTTACTGCTATTAGAACCTGTAAAATGTTCACTCCCGTTAACTACTAACTGTGGCGTATAGATAGATCTGCTATTAAATTGTTGTGCATAATCTCGTTGGTAATCCGTAAATCCTTCCGTACTAAACGGATCTTTCCAACCTAATCGATTCCAGTAATCAACGTGATAAGACAATACAAAAACGTTATCATCTTTATACTTTTCTTTTATTGCATCCAGCAATTCATCTGCCGGAGGGCAACTACTACATCCTTGTGATGTAAATAGTTCCATAACTACAATAGACTTATCTGCTTGTTGTGCATTGGCCCATGAAGAAATTGTGATCGTTAATAGTATCAAAAGGTTTCTTATCATCTTTTTTATTTTAGTACTTTTAGAATCTCTTATTTAGACGATGATGGTAACAAAACTTACAAGTTTTATCGGAGTATTATTCTTTAGTGCGATGCTAAACGCTCAGGATATTGCTATTTTACACTACAATGGTGGTGGTGATTGGTACAGTAATCCAACGGCATTACCTAACCTTATCAGTTTTTGCAATCAGAATATCAACACAGCCATGAGCGCTAAACCTAAAACCGTAAAACCGCAAAGTGTAGATATCTTTCAGTATCCTTATATTCATATGACTGGACATGGAAATGTATTTTTTACAGAACAAGACGCCGAAAATCTACGTAACTATTTATTAAGTGGAGGTTTTTTACATATTGATGATAATTATGGGATGGAACCTTATATCCGTAAAGAGTTAGTTAAAGTTTTCCCAGACATAGAATTGGAAGAGTTACCTGCTTCTCACCCTATTTTCTCAGCAAAATTTAAGTTTCCTGATGGCTTACCAAAAATACATGAACATGATGGAGAAAGACCACAAGCTTTAGGAATTACCCATGAAGGCCGTTTGGTGTTGCTTTTTACTTTTGAAAGTGATTTAGGTGATGGATGGGAAAACCCAGAAGTTCATAACGATCCTGAAGAAGTAAGACAAAAAGCACTAAAAATGGGTGCTAATATTATCAAATACGCTTTTGAAAACTAAATTCATGTCCTCACAGCTTCATCACGACAATACTACTTTTATCAAAAAACAATTTCCTATTACTCTTGTTTGTGATCGAGTAAATGCTCCCGCTAATATTGGAAGTATTTTTAGGATTGCAGATAGTTTTGGTGTAGAACATATCTATTTCTGTGGAGAAGATCTTACCATTATTAGTAAGCGAATGCAGCGTACTGCTAGATCTACTCATAACTTTGTGAGTTATGAAGAACAGGAAGATATTGTGACTGTATTGGATACCTTACAAGATAAAGGATACAAAATAGTAGGTTTAGAAATTACAGAAGATAGCATTGAAATTGCAAACTATACCTTTTCTGCAAACGATAAAATAGCATTGGTAATAGGAGAAGAAAATTTAGGAATTTCTGAACATATCCTCACAAAACTTACAAATAGCGTGCATATCAATATGTATGGAAATAATAGTAGTATGAATGTAGCAACCGCTACTGGTATTGCGTTATTCGAAATCACGAAGCAAATGATGATTACTGATTGATCGAAAGTAATTACAAAAAATAACCTAAAAGTATCCATGTTAGGCTGTTTATACTAACTTTGGAACTCCAGAAAAATAATTCATATGAATTCAAAAACAATAGCATATGGTATTCTAAGAGCTCTTGGAGTAATTGTTGGAATACTTATTTTACTTTGGTTTTTATTTAAAATACAATCTATTCTCATCTATATCGCTTTTGCCGCAGTATTTTCTTTAATGGGTAGACCACTGGTATTATTTATAAAACGGAGATTGAAATTTAACAATACCCTAGCGGTCGTGTTTACGCTATTTATTTCTATCGGTCTTTTTATGAGTCTTTTTTTACTATTTGTTCCTATTATTGCGGAGCAAGGTCAATTAATTGGTGAAATCAATATTAATGAAGTTGGAGATGACCTCGATCAATTGAATCAAGAAATAAGTGACTATTTTAACATAGAAAAACTAAACTTCGTAGAACTGATCAAGCAAACAGACTTGATGGAATTCTTTGATCTAAAAGCTATTCCTGATACTATTAATAATTTTTTAAGTGGTTTCGGTGCTGTACTCATTGGACTTTTCTCTGTACTCTTTATTTCCTTTTTTCTTTTGAAGGATAGCAAACTTCTAGAAACAAGCTTACTTGTTTTTGCAAAAAAAGAAGATGAAACTAGGTTTATGACTGCCTTTACTAAAATCAAAGATTTATTGTCTCGTTATTTTGTAGGTCTGTTACTTCAGGTATTGATTTTATTTGTTTTGTATACCATTCTACTTTTAGTTTTTGGAGTTCATAATGCTGTTGCACTTGCACTTATTGCGGCTATCTTTAATTTAATCCCTTATGTTGGCCCTCTTTTTGGAGGCGCTTTGGTATTAATCCTTGCTACAACTAGTAATTTGGGAGCAGATTTTCAATCCGTGATACTGCCAAAATTATGCTATATATTGATAGGTTATATCATCATTCAATTGATAGATAATTTCCTTAATCAACCCTTAATTTTTGGTAATAGTGTAAAATCGCATCCTTTAGAAATATTCCTAGCCATACTTATTTTTGGAGCATTATTTGGCATTGGAGGATTGATTGTAGCCGTACCATTCTATACTGCGATAAAAGTAATTGCCAAAGAGTTTTTATCAGAATATAAGATTGTGAAACAATTGACTAAAGAGTTATAATACTTGAATGCTCTTATTTTACATAGGGAAGTTCAAGACTACGTTTTCGAAACATCCGAAGGTCCAGTTGACATTACAAAATTAATACTATCCCGTAGTTCTTTTGAAGGTATTAGCAGCAAAGAACTTGCGCAGCAAATTAATGGAAGAAACAAAGCAAAAACCAAACTTCCTCTTTGGTATCAAACGAGAGACATTTATTATCCGCCAACCATTAATCTAGAACAAACCTCATCTGAGGTTACTGCTAAGTATAAAAGTGAATTAGTCTCTGGTGATTTCTTAATCGATATCACTGGAGGATTAGGAATTGATGATTATTATTTTTCTAAAAAAGTTTCTAGAGTTATCCATTGCGAACTAAACGCTGAACTTAGCAAGATAGCAAATCATAACTTCCAGGTATTAGAAGCTACTAATATTCAAACTGAAATGGGTGATGGTTTAGTGATTCTAGAAAACTTTACCAAAGTTGACTGGATTTATATCGACCCTTCTCGTAGACATGATAGCAAAGGGAAAGTATTTTTTCTGGAAGACTGTTTGCCTGATGTCCCCAAACATTTAGATTTTTTACTATCCAAAAGCGATCATATTTTAATCAAAACATCTCCTCTACTCGACATTAATGCTGGTATCAAATCATTACGATTTGTAAAAGAAATCCATGTTGTTGCCGTACAAAATGAGGTTAAAGAATTGCTTTGGGTCATTGAAAAAGATCATACCGATGATATTGCAATAAAAACCATCAACCTTACCAAAGATAGTAGACAGGAATTTTCATTTTTGTATCAAGAAGAAAAAACTAGTATCCCAACGATATCTGGGCCAAAGAAGTATTTGTACGAACCGAATGCTGCGATCATGAAATCAGGAGGTTTTCTGAGTATATCCAAAAGTTTTAAAATTGATAAACTCCACACCCACTCACATTTATATACTTCTGACACATGGATCGAATTTCCTGGAAGAAGTTTTGAGATCCTTCAAATCATTCCTTATCAGAAAAAAAATATCAAAAAAGCCAACATTACTAAAGCGAATATTACCACACGCAACTTTCCTGAAACCGTATTAGGTATTCGGAAAAAATTTAAAATAAAAGATGGTGGTGATACCTATTTATTTTTTACCACTAATAGTGATAATGAAAAGATTGTACTAGTTTGTAAAAAGTTTGGCAATAATCAATAATATTCTTCATCAACTGGAAATTAAATTTTACACCCTAATTAAAATGGATTCCAGCCTACGCTGGAATGACAATAAAAAGTTATTGAAATTGCTATAGTTTCTGCTACGACTGAAAGTTGTTACTATTAAACTATGATTTTTTCCTTTTAGCTAAAAAATTAAAAAGGCTAATGGCAAAATGCTTTTGTAAAAAGTTCTCAAAAACTAAAAATGAAATACAGTAAGATACATAGTTTTAACCTTCACTAAGATCCATAAATCATAATAAAGCTCTCTATAACTCTGCGTTTCTAACAAATATCTGGTTTTCGATCGCATGAATCACCAAACCTGCAATATTTTTAGAACCTGTTTTTACCAATAGATTATTTCGATGTCCTTCTACTGTTCTTGGACTGATAAATAATTGCTCGGCTATTTCAGAAGTTGTTTTCTGTTCGCAGATAAGTTTTAAGACTTCACGTTCTCGTTTCGTTAAATACTCTTCATCTCTAGACTGTTTGCCAGACTTTAGCGAAGCTTCTTCTAGCATGGTCATTACATTCTCATCGTAATAAAATCCTTTTATTGCTACGTGATTAATGGTATTTACCACTTCGGTAGGTGTTGCATTTTTTGCCAAATATGCTACCGCTCCTTGCTGAATCATGTTGGTAATAAATGGTTTACTATAATAACTGGTTAATGCTATAATCTTGATATCTGGAAATTTCTTCTTTACGATCTTTGTAGTTTCTACACCATTAAGATCTGGCATTTTTAAATCCATTAGAATAATCTCTGGTAAGTCTCTGGTATTATCTAATTGCTTAATTAAATCATTACCATTTTCTGCCTGAATGTTGATATCAATATTTTGCTCTTTATTTAGGATAAATGTAATTCCTTGTCGAAATAATGTTTCGTCATCGGCTATCGCTAATTTAATAATGTCTTTCTTCATTGTTTAGGTGTATTAGTGCTGATGTTAAAAGTTGCTCCCTTACCAATCTTACTATCATATGAAAGTTCCCCATCGAGTATGTCTACTCTACTTTCGATATTTTTAAGACCAATCCCTTTGTTCTTATTTACAGATTTCACATCGAAGCCTGTTCCGTTGTCTGAATATTTAATGAATACTTGTTCATTTTCTTCATTCATTTGTAAAGTGACCTTAGTAGCGTTACCATGTCTCACGGAATTATTAAGTAATTCCTGAATAATCCTGAAGATATGCAATTCATTGCTCTTAGACAATAAATTGGTATAAACAATATTGTGATCGATATGTAATTTTTGGCTACAAATAAACTCATCGCAAAGTTCTTCTATTGCCGCCTGCAATCCAAAATTTTCAAGAATAGGAGGTAATAAATTATGCGCTAATCTTCTAGAGCTTTCTAACGTTTTGGTAGTAACAGCAAGTATATGTTGTAGCGTTCGATCTTTTTCGTCATCCTGTAGATTCCCATCGATTAGAAAATTGGTACTTAAACTCACTACATTTAGTTTAGAGCTAATAGCATCGTGTAAGTCCTGAGCAATTCTTTTGCGCTCTTCTTCTTGTACTTCGATGGTGCTATGCAGTAAATCTTTTTGGTAAGAGATCTCCAGATTCGCTTTTTCTAGTTCTGCTGCAATTATTTTTTTACGAGAAAAGAAAAAGAAAAGTACCAACGATACTGCCATTAATAGCAACACCATAATAGCAATTAAAATAATCACTATGATCTGTGAATCTTCTTGTAATAATTCTTTCTCCATTCAATAAAGATTAAGATTTGGAATAAAAAATATAAGATACGATTTGCATTTATTAACAGATAATTCATTGAATCAGAAATATTTAGATTAAATACTAAATTCCCTGAGGCAAATATCAACGTACTAGAAACTAAATACAGTAACACACCTACATTTACTATTAAAAAAAGACTTTGACCTTGCAAACATCTGTATAAATAAATTATCGAATACACTATTAGTAAACCTTGAGTAATCGATATACCAATAGCATTATATCTATGTAAAAGATCTTGATCAATTATATATTGATAAGTGAGAAAACATGTAACTGGAATCAACACATACGTTACTAATTTGGTATTTAAAAGTTGTTTGTAGAAAAAAGATAAAAAACCAAATTGTATTATAAAATAAAAATGTGATAGAAATAAATTTGGTTTATGTAATATTTTGCCAATAAAAATTGTAATTAATTGAATTAAACATATGAAGACCAAATACATGGTAAATATCTTAAAAACTTTGATAGATTTTCCAAAGTTTTTAAGATATAAAAATGTATTAAATACTAAAAACAAAATAGTTAATACATTAAACCAAATGAAATAATCTTCTTTCAATACAATTATTGATTCAGTGGACTATTAGGATCGCAACTTGGTGGACAAGGACTGGTAAAATCAAAGACTCCACTGGTGGATGGATCTGATGCTGAAGATTTTAATGTAGTAGGAGTAGTACCGTCAATAGTCCCATCAATAATATCTCTATAAACTCCATCGACATTTTCAGTTCCAACAAAGATGATTTTTTCCATATTACTAGCATCAATAGCTAAATAACCTCTTATCTGAGAATTCAGATTATTTGCATTCGCTTGTGCTTGTTGTGCGGCTGCATCATCTAATACTCCTATTTCGTTTAACACCTCAACAAAATCAACTGCTGGTATTAAAAAAGCGTTTACAGTATTAGGATTTTGTGATCTCCAGTTTGCCGTCCATTGGGTCCCTGTATCTTTAGAAATAGTATTTTCGTTGTTTGAATTCATTTTATTTTTTCGTTTAAAATTAGTTATGGAATTAAAGTCCTAAATTTGTGTCAAAAGTTTATTGATTCAATGGACTATAAGGATCACAACTCGGAGGGCAAGGACTCGTAAAATCATAAATACCACTACTAGTAATAGGCGTTCCAAAAGCACTAAGCTCTTCTTCATTACCATCAACTTCTTCGTTAATTATATCTTCATATACTTTTGTTTTTCTATTGTATTTTGTTCCAACAACCAACAGTTTCTCTTCTAGTTTCTCATCAGCATCTTCAGAACCAATAGCCATATAAGCTCTAATTTTCAAACCTTTAACACAGGCTTGTCCTTGTGCTTTTTCAGCAATTTTATCACTTAATACTCCCATCTCATTAAGGACTTCTATTAAATCTACAACAGGAACCAAATAAGCACTTGTTGGATTCACAACTGGTTTTTGGTCATTTTGATACTTATCTCTCCAAGCTTTTGTCCATTCTGCTGCTTCTGCACAAGGAATTGTGTTTTGTAAATCAGGATTCATTTTAATTTTTGATTTAAATTAGTAATTAGATTAAACGTACAAAATATGGAGTAAGGGTATATCAATTTTACAAGTAGTAATAATGAAATTATTATAACCCATAAAGATTTTTCTAAAATTAGAATAATTCCTACTTAAATCGTAAAGTTTTATAGAAAATTTTCTGTCAATTTAAACAGACATCCTTCTTGTGATTGAAAATCAAAGACATAAAATCAATAGTGAGTAGAAATCATCTCACTACTTATCTGTAGATACTAATCCCCTGGAGTCTATAAATGAAATGGGTTTTCTGCTCATCTCTGGGAATTTTTTTGCTTTTAATGCCTCTTTAGAATTTAATACCAAGTCCGGCACCACTCTAAGATTGGCTCTAAGATGTTCTTTTAGTTCTTTTTGTCGCAATGCAGAAAGTGTATCCGATACATGAATTAATAGTTTATCGGTTCCTAAATCTCCTGTAATCACCTCAATAACATACATTCCCAATCCTTCGAAACTAGTTAATACCTCGATAACGCTTTGCGGATACAAAGTAGTTCCCTTGTATTTGATCATATGTTTCTTTCTGCCCAAAACCGGGCTTAATCGCATCGTTGTTCTACCACAGCTACAAGGTTCTGTATGTGCTTGTACCATATCACCAGTCGTGTAGCGAATTAGTGGCATTGCTTCAATTCCCAAAGTAGTAATTGCTAACTCTCCCACTTCTCCTTCTTCCACTGGAATACCTTCATCATCTAAAATTTCGGTGATAATCAATTCTGGACGATGGTGTCCTCCCTGATGGGCGGAACATTCTGTAAACGCAGTACTCATCTCGGTAGATGCATAGGTAGAATACAATTCTATATCCCACTTTTCTTTAATTTTACTACCAAGGGTATTCAACTTAAAATCTTGATCTCTTAATGGTTCTCCAATACAAATGGCAGCTTTTACAGAAGAATTATTATAATCTATTCCGTTAGCTTCTGCATAGGAAATCAGTTTTAATAAAAAGGAAGGGACTACCACCAAATAAGTAGATTGAAAACGATGTATAGAATCCCATTGCAATTCCGGAATTCCAGATCCTACTCTAACCATAGCTGCGCCTAGTTTTCTGGTGCCTAGAAAATATGCTAATCCTGCCATAAATCTACGATCCAAGGTTGTTGTGAGCTGTACCACATCATTTTTAGTAACTCCCGCAGTAGCAAAAGAAGTAGCCTCATTATAGGCCAATCGCTGCAAATCCTTTTCTGTAAGAGCAAAAGTAACTGGCTTTCCTAAAGTACCCGAAGTAGTTACATAATCTACAATCTCTGATTTTGGAACACATAAAAAATCATCATTATACGCTTGTAAATCATCCTTAGTTGTAATCGGTAACTTTTTAAGATCTTCTACAGTATGAATATCAGATGCTGAAAGACCTAGTTTGTCAAATAATCGTTTATAGTAAGGAGAGTTTTTTAATACAAAAGAAATTAATACTGTGAGTTTTTCGTTTTGCATTTTTATTATCTCCTCTTGTGTAGATCGTTCTATATCCTGAGTCATCAGCTTAAATTTTTCGTTCGCATTTTCTAATATACTTCTGTATATTTTTCACATCCGGAACTGTAGTTACTTCTCTTTTTAATGCTTGCTTAAAAGCTATTAATGCTTTTTTATACTTTTTATGAGTATAGTAATACTCGCCCAATACATAATAAGTAGCCCAATAATTAGCATTTAAATTCTGAAATGTAGTAAGCTCATCGTCAGAAATAGCTATTTCATTTTCGGTAGCGCTTTCTATCTTTCTACTTAAAATTCTAAACGCTTCATAGTTCTCATATGTTTTGGTGTGGATAAAAGGATCTTCTGGAACATTCATTCCTTCTGAAGCAATCACCACTTCTTCTTTTTGCACGGCGATACTATCAAAAACCTGATCCAAATCATATGCTACAAACTCTCCCATTTGATAAGGATTGGTAGACACCCATACTCTTTTTTCTTCTGGTTGAAAAACAATACCATGATGTGCTAACATCTGATTTAGTGCTTTTTCATTACCGTAACCAATCAGCTTATCTTTTAATCCTTCTCTATTTCTTAAAATGGCAACTGCCTTTTCTGGGTTTAGTTTATCATTTTCTGATAAGAGTTCTGTCATTCGCTGATATCTATAAAAAGAATGACTCTCTTCTATTGCTTTTTGGTTGCGTTTATCTTCTTTATAAGAATCACTCTGAAAATGATTAGAACAAATCAATTGATTAGAATTAGGAACATGATACACTCCAAAATTATCAGGAGAAACTTCTATCAAGGCTGCTCTTTTATCTTTGGCACTACCAATCATAATAGATTCTGAAACGAATACTTCTCTTTTCTTTGCAATTGCTACTGCTTCTTCTATAGTCGAGGCATATTGTAAAATTTCTCTGGTAAGGATGGAAATTGGAGTTTTGGCAATCAAAGGAATTTTTGATTTTCCTGCGTTTATGGTAACGGTTAATCCCGTTTCATTCATACCAGATAATGCTCCCATCATTCCTGCCCAGCCATACGTCATAAATTTATATCCTTCAGCAGGATTCATGAAGGTAACCAGTTTCTCTTTAGAAAAATCGTCACCTGCATAGAAATCAAAATTACGACCTATTAACAGTTTTCCATCATCAGTTTTATCGCCCCAAGCGGCAAAGGAAGTACATCCTACCAACATTAAATCTTGCAATGCATGACCAATGTCATGAGCTCCATGCGCATAGAGCATACGTACATAAGGCTCTGCAAAATCATTATAATCATTGGAAGCATAACGAGAAACTCCGTAAATCTCTGTTTTAAACTCCTCGGGAACATTAAGATGTAACTTTCTATTATACCATGCTACCACTTTACTTAAGAATCTTAAATAACTTTCTGAAGGCACTAATTCTGTTACTTTTCCAATAAAAGCATCTTCCTGAATCTTTATCAACTCTCTACTTAGACTTCCGGCAGCAATACCTCTTTCTAGTGGTTTCCCTTCTATATACAGCTCCCATAAACCTTGCTTATTTTTTCGCAATAGATTATTGTTAAGCGTAAAGAATGTATCACTATGTTTTATTCTTGTGGTATCTACTGTTTCTATTCCCGAAATATCAGGTCGTGCTTCTAGTGATTTTTTAACACCACAAGAAGATACGAGTAACAATAGAACTACCAAAAATATATGATGTAAACAACTCTTCATTAGGAATCTAACAACTCTTTTTCAGCTAAGGCACTTTTGATATCCTTCAATAACTTTTCTTTTCCCACCAGTTCTCCGCAAGTAACTACAGCGCTAATGGTAACACCTAATACTCCATGCATGTTTAGTCCTTGCCCCGTAAATAATAAATTAGGAATCTTAGTTCTTGGAGATAGAAATGATTTCATCGGATTATCAGCATCTTTTGCAAATCCGTACATAGATCCTTCATAACAACCAATATAATCTCTATATGATAAGGGTGTTGAGGTATGCACAGACTTTATGCATGATCGAATATTTGGAAACTTCTTTTCAATTTCTTTGAGGTAAGCTTCTATTTTTCTTTGCTTAAATTCTTCATAATCTTCACCTCTTTCATTCTTTTGCGCAACCGTATTAAATGTATCTGCCCAAGGAGCAGTTTCTTCAAAACGCATGTACGCTATCGATGTTAAATTTTCGGCATAACCAGGGTTTTTAAGATCCTCATTCATTGATATCAAATACGCTTCTGGCCAGTTCTCTTCCTTATACTCCTGTGTAGTCCATACTTTTTCTGTTGTATGTGTATGATAATAGTTTTTATTCAAGTAAGGGAAGGTTCCTTTTTCAAAAACTATATAAATACTGAAGGAAGAAATGATGCTTTCTGTATTTTGAATCCTTTTGTAATACAAATTCCTGAAGCGTTCTTTACCAATAATCTGCAAGGTAAGTTTAGGATCTACATTGGAGATAAAATTATCACCATAGAACGTATCTCCTTTGGTTGTAGAAACAGATACTATTTCTTTTTCTTCAAAATTAAATTTATTAACCTCTTGATACTTATAAATTGTTCCTCCCAAAGCTCTAAATCTCTTTACCAAGAGTTTTGCTATCTGACTTCCTCCTTGTATGCATCTCCAAGCACTTTCCATATACGAATTGATCGACAATGCGTGTACGTAGAAAGGTGTTTTATCTGGATCGCCAGCATATAGCAAATTGGAGCCTGCAAGTACAGCTCTTAATTTTGGATCTTTTACTACACTATCGATATAATCTTTTGCCTTAAGTGTCAAAAGATCTTCTCCATAATAGCGATCTCCTTCTTCTAAATTGTACAGTGGGAATTTATAACACGTATCTTTTACTTTCTGTACATACGTCCTTATTCCTTCCTCTTCTTCAGGAAAGAACTTAACCAATTGCTTTACAAAATTATCATACCCTTGAGCATGCGGATATTCTTTTTCATCACCATCAAAAGTTATAACATCATACGCATCTAAATTCATTCTTTTGATCTTAAGATCATCCATGATATCCAAGTACGAAAAGTATTGATATAAATTTTGTCCTTTATCTAATCCTCCTATATAATGAATTCCGGTATCGAATATGCTTTTATCTCTTACAAAAGTCTGTAGATTACCTCCAAACTGATTGTTTTTTTCTAGTACACATACTTTTTTACCTTCTTTGGCAAGAATGTTCGCAGAAACCAATCCTCCTAGTCCACTACCGATAATAACAACATCAAATTTATCTTGCATGTATTATATTCTATTCAAAACTGTTAATCCAAATTCTTGAGAAGACACTTTAAAAGTTCCTTTCAACAACTCGGAAAGATAATTTTCTTCAGAGAACAAAACGATACGTTTTATATCCTCTGATACTATTTTTTCTAAATGTTGTGGTTGTACTGGTATAGCTGTATGTAACAAAAGTACATCAAATTTCGACGATGTCAAATCTTCACTATCCACAAATTCTATTTTGTTTCTAATTGTAGTATAGCAATTTTTTACAACACTTAATTTTTCACTATCCGCTACTATTCCTTTGAGTTTAGCATACGGTCTTTTAAAGGAAATGTATAACAATAACTGTCCATACTGATCATCATATACCAAAACTCGTTCTTTATGATCAATATAACTAGTAGCTTTATAGAATCTTTCTTTGTTTTCTGAATAATCCAATGCTACTTTTCTGTAACAACTTTTATACCTATAATTATTCAGTAATGCTTTTTTATAGTAATCTACGCCTTCTAAGTCACTCTGTAACTCTGCATATTGATCTTTGAAATATGCGCTTATCTTTTTTGTTCTTTCGGTATAACCTTCGCCAAAATTAGCATCATCATTTGTAATTCTAGGTAATATCTTTAATTGAATAGCGCCATCGTGGATAATAAAATCTCCTTTTGGAGATACCTGTGCATTTCCATGAATAACAACAGGTAAGATGTCCAAATCTAATTCTTGCGCTAAATAAAAAGACCCTTTGTGGAATCTACTCATTTTTGCCGTATTTGTTCTACTACCTTCAGGGAATGCAATTAACGAATATCCTTGTTTTACTTTTTCTCTAAGATGTTCCACACCGCCTTCTATACCTGAAGAAACCGGATAAAAACCTGCCAATTTCGCAGCACGACCAAAAACCGGATTATCATATACCCAATCTTTTACTAAAAAGATAAGTTTTGGATACAACATTCCTATAGAAATAATATCCAAAAATGAAGAGTGATTTGCTATGATAATGCATTGCTTACTGAAATCTTCGTTTTCTGGATTATACACTCTCTTTTTTACAAAAGGATTAGAATATAACACGGATCGCATCAATTTAGAAACTACCCTATGAAAAACACTCATTTTCTTTTTCATCTTTGCAGGAAACCAAGGAATGATCAGACTGCTTAGTAGTGATACGATAAATCCTCCAATAATAAAATACCCAAAACTAAATATTGACCATAGTGTTTGTCTAAGTCTTAAAGGTGTTAGCCCTTTCTTTACTCTATTTGTTATAAAAGTTCTGAATAACATTGGCTGAATGGTAAAAGCCACCAAAACAGCTGAAAAAATCCCTATTAAGGATACTGTAGATATTGATCTTAATGCGGGATGTTTTGCAAAAATTAAAACTCCAACTCCCAAAATTGTAGTAATAACCGATAAAAGAATGGAAGTTTTATAAGTAGGAAGTTCTTTTACACCATAAGTAAATTCTTTTATTAAACCATTGGTAATAAAGATGCTATAATCTACGCCTAGACCAAAAATAAACGTGGAAATAATTACATTAAAAATATTAAAATCTATTCCCAAGATTTTCATGACTCCTAAGGTTATCACCCAGGTTATTGCAATCGGTAATGCTGTGATAAGAGTAAGCATAGGATCCCTGTAAAACAAGAGCAGCAATGCTACTACCGCTATTAAAGAATATCCAATTAACGAATTGAAATCGTTTTTAAGATTCCCTAATAGCGTTTCATTTAGCTGCTTCCGATCAATTACTACCGTGTTAGAAATCTTGCTTAGTGATGCATTTAGTTGATCTGTATTTTCATGATTTACTTTAATTGCAGAAACTACCGTTGCGAAGTTAGGTTCGGTAGTTACAAACTCTTCTAGGTACAATTCTTTGATATTTTGATACTCCTCGAAACCTATAGGATTAATTTTATTGGTAAGCATCGCATAAAACTGATGAAAGGTCTGAGGTTTAAAACCAAGAACACTTCCTTTTTCTATCAATAAATTAGTAAGAGAGTCTCTACGCTTTTGCGTCCAAAATTCATTCCAGAGTTTAATTTTTTCTTGCTGAGCTTCCTTGGATAAAACCACACCTCCTACAGAACTAAAATTAATAATCTCTTCATTAGTTTTCTTTTTTTCTAAGGTTTTAAACAGCTTATTATTGGCATTTAATGCCTCATTTAAAGAAGAACCATACGAAACCAAGTAGATTGATTTGGCTTTGTTATTATTAATACGATCTAAATCTTCTTCTGCCGCCAACAACTCTTCTGGTTGGTAGTTCATAGTATTTAAATCTGTATTAAAACCGACTTTATGGAATAAAAACAAGCCAATAATAAATATCAAGCTAATCAGCCCGATTAACACTTTGTTCTTATGAAAGTTGATTTGCGAAACTCTATCAATAAATGTTTTTCGCTCACTTTTTACAGTTTTAGAAAAGCGATATACTTGAGGAATAAATAATAAAGCAAATACCGAGGCTCCTACTACACTAATTGCTGCAAAAATACCTAGATCATTTAATGCTTCTGATTTTACAAAAACCAAACATAAAAATGCTACCGCCGTTGTTAAACTACTCATAAGAACTGGCATAGAAACATCTTTATACAATTCTTTTACATCATTATTATTTCTAAAATGCGTAAGAATATGTAAGGAATAATCCAATGTGATTCCTAATAACACTGAACCAATTCCAAGTGAAATAGCTGATATCTTACCTTTGATCAAATAGAGAATCGCAATAGCTACAATAGCTCCAAATACAGTTGGTGTAAAAATAATAAGAGGTACCGCTAGTTTTCTATAAAAGAAAATAAGTATTAGCAATAAGATTGTCATTGCGATACTTACGGTAAGTTGAATATCACTCTTTATTTGTTTTGCATTGGCTACAGCGTATAATGTAGATCCAAACAAAGTGGCACTTGCAGTTTCCTGATAAGTAGTATTTAAGTCTTCTGTAATTCGTTTTAATTCTTCAACAAAAAGAGTATTCTCACCTGTTTCATTTGTTGCCAATGCAGGTGTAAGAAATAGTAAGAGATTTTTCTTGTCTTTGGTAACTAAAAAACCATTATACAAATCATAATTATCTCCTAGTTGAAGCTGTGCTAGTTTTTGAAGACCTTTTGGTGTTAATGTTAATGGATCTTTTACAATATATTTTTGTGTTACTAAACCTGCTGGAGATATTAAAGACTTATAATTGTTTTCTATCACTTTTGTAATAGAATCTGGATTGATCTGTCTATCGATAGTTTTATAATCTTCCTCCGTTAGAAAAAAAGGAAGATGCTGATACACAAAATCGTATAATTCCATAACATTATCATCTGCCACTTTTCCTTGTATTTTTTCAACATATTTTGGCAAATGTTTATTGATAGAATCAATGTAAGAAGATGCATAGCTAGTGAGGTTATCGGGATTCTCACTTCTATTAGAAATATTAACTACTATCTTATCTGAAAAAGAAACTGTCTTTAGTACCTTTTGGGTAACCTCTGATTTATCGCTATTAGGTATCAATCGAGTTATATCTTCTTCGAACCCAATTCTACTAGCAAGAAATGCAAAAACTGCAACACACCCAACAATTATTGGCCAGGCAATTAATTTGTTTCGCCTGATATATTGATATAAGGAAAGAAAAAAATTATGCATCCACAGCCTCTTTTTTAGATTTGCGAAAGCTAAAATACAAATACGCAATGACTCCTGAAATTGATGACACTAGTGTTGCTAAAATTATACTCCCCAAAATATATTGACCTAACCCTTTAAAAACGTCTGTTCCGGATTTAATATCTTCTATATTAAGTGTAGCATCCATTTCTTTGCCCATCGCTATAGCTCCTATCTGATAGCTACCATAAATTATAAAAGGAATCAACGGCGGAATACTGATGTTAGAAAACAAAAAGGCAATAGCCCTATTAAGTTTTAATAAAACTGCTAGCGATATTACCAAAATTGTTTGAAAACCCCATAATGGAGCAATACCTATAAAAAGACCCAAAGCTATAGCACTGGCTTTTTTTATAGGGGAATCATTACTTCTTAATACATTTTCTCTCCAGTATTTTTTAAAGCCTTTTTTTTTTACTTTCCCAATTAATCGTTTAGGCAGATAAAAAAACAATGTTAGGGTAACTAACCAAGTATTTAAAATGCTGATTCTGGTAAAATCTTTGAAAGGTCTAAAGTGAGAAACTCTTTCGGTTTCATCGTATAGCACCTGTACAGGTATATTTCGAACTTCGACATTTCTCCAGGCAAGTTTTACAATAACTTCTATTTCTAACTCAAATTTTGTGGTAAACAGTTTTAATTTAAGGATCTCTTTGATCGGATATAATCGGTATCCTGATTGGGTATCTTTAAGTTTAATTCCTGTTTCTACATAATACCAAAAATTAGAAAACTTATTTCCAAAACTACTTTTTCCTGGTACTGTGGGATCATCCATATTACGTGATCCAATAAGCAATAGAGAAGTCGCTGGATCTTGCTTTTCAAGCTCATTTAAAAAAACAGGTAAATCGCTAGGAAAATGCTGACCATCACTATCGATGGTGATCATATAATCATACCCTAATTCTGATGCTACTTTAAAGCCTTCACGAAGTGCCATTCCTTTTCCTTTATTTTCAGGAAATGTTATGACGTTAAGAGAATTTTGATATTGCTCTAAGATATTTGATGTACTATCGGTAGATCCATCATTAATAATAATGATCCGATCCGTATATTTCATAACGCCTCGAATTACTCTATCCAAAGTTTTATGATTGTTATACGTAGGAATAAAAACACAACAATTTAGTGTTTCAAAACGTGAGTCAAATAAAGTGTTTTCTGCCACAGCGCTATTTTTTCCGATGCAAAAATAGCATAATAATAATTTTAATGGTAAAGGAATTAACTTTTATAGAAGTAAGGAAGGGTATTATTTAAAAGCTTCGGAGGTAGACATAAAACCTTTAATAAATTCTTTTAACTTAGGAGAAGATACTTTTTCTACATTATCAATAAGAAAACTTTTGTCTTCCTCCTTATTTTTATAATACCTGGTAATTCTAGGTGCACTACTTTGTACACTTAGCCTAATCATACGTAATTCTATATTAGAAGGATCTGACTCGATAGCTTCTTCTATCATTTTTTTTCCTTTTCTAAAAAAAGATATTTTGTCTCCTCTACTATCTGCATAAGAAGCTTTCAAAGTTAATGCACAACCATAATAAGCCGATAACACTGGATCCTTTTGGTAATTGGTATTTTGGGTAACTTTATAGAATTTCTCAGTATTTTCTTTAGTGTCTTTAGCATATCTATATAGGTTGCGTACCTGGGTTATATCAGTGTTTATACCGCTACTAAAAAAGAATACTCCAATAAATAATGCTAAAAACTTCATAATAATCGATTTATAATTTTACAAAAGTAATTACAACTTTTAAGGCAACTGTATCATCATATTTCACAGTACTTTTCACTTTAATCTCTTCTTCACCATCCTTAAAATCATTGGTAATCTCTAAATCTGGATTCTTTTCCGGATTGATAACCGCCATAAACTTTACATTAGACGATTTTTTCATAAACAAAGAGCAACCTGTTCTCTTTTCTGTTAGTTCCTTTATAATCTGTAACGTACACACTCCTGGTGTTACAGGATTACCAGGAAAATGACCTTTAAAAATATCATTATCCGGATTTAAAGTGATAGTCGTTATCTGCACACCATCCCTTACAGAATCTTCATTAATTTTATATAAATCAGCTATTAGCATATTATTTCAGAAAGTTTAATTCAATATTTAATTTAATATTTTTATGGTCAATCTTTATATTTTTTGCTACTTGATCCTTTGATACTTTATTGAAAGACACTATTACTTTTTCTTTCATTTTCGTAGCCTGTACAATCTTATCTAATCTCTTATCAGAAATCCTGTAAAAATAGTAATTACTTCTTTTTCCGTTTCTATTTTTTAGAACATTGTAAGAATCATTATAATATTTTCCAATAACAGGTCCCTTTTCATCCACTACTAATGAAAAATCTCTAATTAAAGTGTTTAAGATTATTTTTCTATTCAACTGTTCTACAACACTATTAATCTTAAAAGAATCATTTTCTAATTCTATGTCAAAAAAAGTAGATCCAAACTGAGAAGTAAACACAATACGATGTTTATCTTCTGATATCTTTTTTATTATTAGAATACCACTAAATTCATTACCATATACCTTTATATCTGCTTTATAAACATAATCAATACTGGAGCTTGCAAAATATAAATTTTCAAATGTATCAGATTCTTTTACATCAGACTCGATATAATCTTTTACTGTGGTTACTTTACAACTATAAAAACTAAGAAGAAGTATGCTAATGTACAAATACCGCATCTGGAATTGGTTTGTTAACAGATGTGTTTTTAAATTTGATAAGTGTATAATCACCTGAAGGCTCTATAAGTTTTACACTAGAGACCAAATAGCTCTTTGACTGAAAACCTAATACAATCTCTTTAAACATATTTTTTAATGTTTGGTCTTTAGGAGATAATTTAGCTATATATATCCCTTTGTTTTTATAAAAACGCATTGCAAACTGTGATTCATCGAGCATATCACCACTAACACTTTTTGCGATAAGATCATTTAATTTTTTGAAAACTTTATTCGAAGCCAAATTAATATCGCTTTTCTTACCTGCATCATTAATATATAACTTCTTATCCTTAAAGATTACGCTATATTCATAAGGTTTTAAATAAGACCATTTAATGATATTAGGCGATTTGAAATATAAATCTCCATTACTTTCTATATCATTAGAAAGAAAATCAATATGCTTTAATTGTGTAAAAGTATTTACAATAGTTTTAGATTTCTTTGCACTAGCACTTACTGCATTTACAAAAGAAGTAGCTTCAGGCTTACTTAATTCTACTTCTTGAGCCATTACCCATGAAGTACTCATAAAAAAAATAGTACATATAAAAAATCTAAGCATATGCCTGTATTGAAAATAGTTCATCTATAGTTACGGTTGTAAAGTTATTCCTTTGCAAAAATAGCAACAATTGTTCCAATACTGACAAAGTAATGGTTTTTGTATCATGTAGTAAGATTACATCTCCATTTTTAAGGTTTTTAGTAATTCTTCTAAGAATCACTTTTTCGGAAGGAATGGTGGTGTCAAAAGACCTTTTATTCCATCCAATTACAGTATGCCCCGTAGCTTTTACAGCTTTGGCAATATTTGGATTCGTAATTCCATATGGTGGTCTAAATAGCAAAGGTCTTCTTGTCGTATATTTTTCTATAATACGATCTGCGTCCTTTATCTCATTCGTAAATCGTTCGGTACCATACATATCAATCAACTTATCATGACTAAAGGTATGATTACCAATCACATGATTCTTTTTAGTAATTTCTCTTACGATTTCAGGATATTTCTCTACTTGCTTACCTATGCAAAAGAAAGTACATCTTACACCATACTTATCTAATATTTTTAGAACTTCTAATGTATTGGGATCAGGACCATCATCAAAAGTAATCGCTATCTTTCTTTGATTAATTTTTGAATTATTACTAAGACTTTTTAAGAAATAGCCAGATCTAATATTCGCAACACCATACCCTGTAATTAATAACCAAATAAGTATTAAAACAAATAAACTCCACCAAGGGAGTTTATCAAATATTATTGCTGCTAGCATCAACGAGCCAGCTATAACACTTATAATATTAACTATATTTCTAATTAGCATCTTTGCAATAAAGCAATACTATGGTTTTTTCCAAGATATTGATTGTATAGAAGTACTGTATCATACTTCTTAGCAGTAGTTGAATTAACCTTTAAAATATCAGGTACAGTATTCTTCTCAAAAATCTTACATCCAAGCCAAAAACCGAAACTAGAAGCTACAGGATAATCTCCTATTAAATGCTTATAACACAATTGTTCAGTTTCCGAAAAAAGAGAGTCCTGAAGATTTCGATAATAATGATCATAATCGATATCTCCATTATTTCCAAGAATTACAGCATCAACATCCTTTATAGAAATACCTTTACGATCTAAGAAAACCACAATGTGTTTCTCAGCTTCTTCACTACTTGCCTTACTAATCGTTTCAATATCTACAATTTTAGCATGACTAGTATCAGTTTTCTTACTACCCAGCATCATAAAAGTAGCTCCTTCGCTATGAACCGTACCTCCAGTTTTAGAATTCAGAAGATTAATTACATCGATATCATCTTCTTTAATCTGCCCATCTAATTTATGTAATAATGTAGAATTCTTAGCTACTTCATCAATACCTCCAACTAATATATTCTTTTCAGGCTCTTCCAATAACATAAGCTGCGCGTCTATGAGAGAAGACTCAAACGAAGCAGCTCCCTGAACGTAAGTTAGATTGTATGCTTTACATCCTAAACCAAGCGCTACCTGTCCTCCAACGGTATTGTGAGTAGACTGAATAAACAATGTTGGAGTTAGAAACTGTTCATCATCATATAGAATTTTTTCAAGAAACTTTTCAGAATCTTGTTTACAACCCATTCCAGTCCCTGTAATAATAGCATCTGGCATTTCTACGCCAGAATTATTTAAAGCTATAGAAGCAGCAGTAACACCCATTTTTACAGACTTGGACATACGCCTCATTGCTGCTGGCTTTATAAACTCCTTATAATTCGGATCGTGAGCTTTAAATATCGATGTTTTATGAGAAATTATTTCTTCCAAAAATCTATCCGCATCTGTGGTAGGTTGCGCCGAAATATTAGCGATACCGTTTATATAGCATTCTCCCATTATTTAGTAAAAATTAAAGTAGAACAATTTCCTCCAAAACCAAATGAATTAGATAGAATGGTGTTTAATTCCTTTGAAAGCAATTCAGTTTGTGGAACCAAAGCAAACTCTTGCATTTTAGTCTTAAAATTCAAGTTCGGAAAAATTAAATTCTCACGAAGAGACAAAAGAGAATATACAGCTTCTACAGAACCTGCAGCTGCAAGTGTATGCCCTGTAAATGCTTTAGTAGAACTAAAAACAGGTGTTTTATCTTCTCCAAAAATTCTAGTCATGGCAACACCTTCGGATAGATCATTATTAGGCGTAGCCGTTCCATGCGCATTTACATAATCTATCTCTTGCGGTTCTAAACCAGCGATCTTTAATGCTTTTTTCATGGCTAAATAAGCACCTTCTCCATTCGAAGAGGAAGCAGTTTGATGATATGCGTCATTTGCATTTGCCCATCCAGCTACTCTACCAAGAATTTTTTTATTTTCTTTTTCCACGATTTCCTCACTCTCTAGCACTAAAAATGCTGCAGCTTCTCCTAAATTAAGACCTTTTCTATTGTCATCAAATGGAGTACATTCTTCATCTGATAAAATCATTAACGTTCCAAAACCATTGATGGTAAACTTTGATAAAGCATCCGTTCCTCCTACAATCATTCTATCGATCTTACCAGCTTTGATCATACGCGCTCCCAACATGATTGCATTCGCTGCAGATGAACATGCTGTACTAATAGTAGACACATAACCATTTATCCCTAAATAATTAGAAACGGATTGTGTAGTATACCCAGCATGCTGCGCTTTTATAAATCTTCTGTTTTCTTCTGATTCTGGATATTGAAGATAGAACTTTTCGGTAGTATCCATTCCTCCAACACTTGTTCCAGAGATAAAACCTGTTCTGTATTCGTTAATATCAGAAATTTGGGCATCTACCAAAGCTTCTTTTGCTGCAATTGCGCCAAGCATTGCTGTTCTGGAAAAACTATTTAAAGGATCTAATCCAAGTTCTTTTATAAGATCTTCATTGGTCTTTTTAATTTCACCAACCATTATATCGTCTTTATGACGTGTTTCGATTAGATCTATTCTAGAAATTCCGTGAGAAACAGATTTTAAAGCATTTAAATTTTCTTCTACGTTATTCCCAATAGAAGAAATAATTCCCATACCAGTTATGGCAACGCCTTTATTCATATTACTTTGTACGATGTTTTGAAATATAATCAGCCATTACATTAATCGACTCAAAAATAGCTTTTCCTTCTTTAGGATCTTTTAATTTAATCCCGTAATCTTTTTCTAATAAAACAATTAATTCTAATGCATCGATCGAGTCTAAACCAAGGCCATCACCAAAAAGAGGATCGTCATCTCCAATTTCACTTACTTCCACATCCTCAAGACTTAATTGCTCTATTATCTTTTCTTTTAGCTCTTCTTGTAATTCAGCCATAATTATTGATTGTATAAATTATTTAATTCTTTTTTTGTTAGCTCTTTTTTACCTTTTTTTGAAAGAAAAGCCAAAAATACGTCATATTTATCATTATCCAAATCAACCCAACCACAAATAACATTGCTTGCTTTTCCTGTTTGAAGTAAAACCTGAGAATAACTAGCTATAAATTCTGGATCAAAGTGCTCCGAAATGAAAAACGCATTTTCACTTTTTAGTTTATTTTTTATACTTATCTCACCCATAATGATATTGGGCAGTGTATATACAAAAACGGCAGGAGAAGGATAAAAATTCGCTCTGTCATCGATGCTTACTTGATGTTTTCTATCAGTATCCAAACTAGAAGCCCTATTTGACAACACCAAAGCGGTATCCTGATCAACATCTTCCATATGACTTATGAGTACTTCTGTAGCTAAAAAACCTAGTTTGCACAATTCATCCATTTTATGAAACTTAGGATATTTCAAATCTAAAGACTTGTAAAGACCTTTTGCAAAATCTTTAATACTCTCGGATGTTACATCTGAATAAATTTCCTCACCATTTTTAAAAACTCTATTATTTCGTAGAGAACAAAAATCTGATATGTAAAACTTCTCCATATCCACTACGCTAGTTTTTCTATAATCAAAGCGACATTACAACCCCCAAAACCAGAAGCTGTTTTTAAAACCCTTGTCAACTTTTTAGATTCATTTTTTGTAATCACATTTACAGGTTGTGAAACTCCCAACTCTTCAAAACCAACGGATGCTATCAATTCATTATTAAGCAAACAATGTCTTGCTATGATACTCTCTATTAGCGCAGATGCTCCCAATGTATGACCGTAATATCCTTTCAGGCTATTAAGCGGAACTTCTTGCAAGCCGGCTCGATTAAATGCAATAGCCTCCATTTCATCATTGAAAGGTGTTGCGGTTCCGTGAGCAGTTATATAATCAATTTGCTCACTACGTAAATTAGCTTCTTTTAATGCTTTGGTAATGCTGATATACAAACCTTCACCTGTTCTTGAAGGACCAGAAATATGATTCGCATCATTAGCAGAGGCATCACCTGATATACTAATTACTTCACCGTTTATTTTATTTTTATCTGCACTTAACCAAGCAGAAGCTGCTGCTTCTCCAAGACTTATACCTGTTCTGTTTTTACAAAAAGGTTTACAAGGAGCTGCACTAACTGCTTGAAAAGAAAAGAATCCTGAAAGTGTAAATTCAGACAACAAATCTCCTCCAATAACAATAACATCATCAAATAGGTGCGCCTGAATCATTCTTTTTCCTATTGCTAATGCCAAACCACCTGAAATACAAGCGTTAGATAACACTTTTGGTGTTTGTTCTAAATCAAAATAACCTTGAATTGTTTTGGCAATACTCCCTAGATAAGCTTTATCATTTTGCTCTTTTCTAATTTCACCTATATTTCCTTTAGTTGTTGAAATCACGATCCCGCATCTAGAAATATCTAGCGAAGGATTATTGGATAAAAGCTTAGAAACAGACAAAATCATCATTTTTTCTAACTTCGAATAATCTCCATTCTTATCATTCGAAATCGAGTTCCATGCTTCATTCAGTTTAGTATTATCTACTACCGAACCGTAAAAGGGTGCAGACCAGATATCATTATTGTCAACCTCTTTTATACCAATATTATTTTCCTGAAGATTCTGGAAATTTTCTTGCGTTGAAAAACCAAGAGGAGAAATAATACTATCATCGATTAGATACACTTTTCTCATAGCAAACCAACTTTTCGTTTCCAATCAAGGAAAAATTCAGGAATACTCAGAGACATATTCCCATCCATATCCAAAAACACTTGTGTAGTTTCACCTACGCATACAAGCTCTTTTCTTTGGTTATAGACATTATATCTAAAAATCATTTTCGCTGCAGGACTATCTACATATATAGTTTCTACCGTAGCCACATCACCATATTTGAGTGGTAATTTATGATCACAATTAGAATTTACAATTGGAGTTACATAGTTATTATCTTTAACATGTAAATAAGAAATCCCATGATTCCTTCCGAAAGCTTCTCTTCCTTCTTCAAAATATGTTATATAAATACCATGCCACACAATACTTAAAGGGTCACAGTCATTAAATCTAACTCTTACCTCATGAACGTGTTTTATATCTGTAACAACCTCTTTAGACCGTTTTTTTCTTTTCATAGTATAATATAGCTATTACGATAGTACTAATAAAAAATACAATAAGCAAACCAATCTCTGGAAGAATATCTCCCAGACTTCCTTTTCTTAAGAAACAGTCATAAAAAGCCTCTAATCCCCAGTTCATTGGAGATACTTTAGCGATCATTTGCATCGTATCAGGCATAGCAAAAACAGGTACCCAAACACCTCCTATTGCTGCCAACAACACTACTAAAACTGCTCCAAACGGTGCCGCTTGTTCATGTGAATTAAAGACTGTTCCTAATAAAATTCCGAGACCAATTGCTGCTAAACCCGAACTTAATGCTACCAAATACAACAATGCTAAATGGTCTCCTAAATCCAAAACGGGTAATCCTAATTTTGGAAAAACAAAAATCCCTAGCAATAAAATCAAGGTAAATTGCAATAAGCTAACCAACAAGAACAAAAATGCTTTACCGGCAATAATGGTACCGTATTTTGCAGGAGTTGTCTGCAACCTAACAAATGTACCTTGCCCTTTTTCGTGCACAAGATTTAGTGATAAAGGTAAAATCATAAAAAAAATCGCAAATAATGTCCAAGCGGGTATATTGTGCTGTACCGAGTTAGGAAGAATATCTTCTCCCGATAACGATGGATTTATTTGATCATATTTTACAAAGTTATCTCTATTAAAAGACTTTAGGCTTTCAGATTCTCCCAATTCTTTTTCAAAAGCTTCATAAATCGACCTAGTTTCTATACTTGCTACCAGCTTATCCACAGCGAATATAACTGAGCTTCTAAAAGTTTCCTGAGTAATCGGATCAAAATATAGTTTAACAACCTTATTAGAAGGTAGCTTTTCATCTGCCTGAGAAACTTTTAAAGAATCCTCTGTTCCTTCGAACTCTTCAAGTATTTTGGTGATATTCTTATCTATTTGTTTTTGTAATTCACTACTTAAACCTTCAGGTATTACTATTGCCAGTTGATACTCACCTGCAGCTACAAGTTGTTTTGCAGTTTCCTCAGATAAAGGAGTTTCTCCAATGGCCGAAATAGGCTCTAAAAACTCTATATCCGAAAAACTCTTTTGAATCTCTTTAGACAACTTTCCTTGATCCTTGTCTACCAATAATATATCTATTGAATTACTAGAAACGGATTTAAATGTAGCATCTTGAATTAGTGTTATAGTGATCACCAATATGATTGGCATAATAAAAAGGATAACTAACCCTCCAGGATCTCGAAGCAATAGTAAAAATTCTTTTTTTATGGATGCTAAAAACCTATGCATAATCCCTAAGTTCTCTTCCTGTTAATTCAATAAAAACATCTTCTAGATTTCGTGCATCTTTTGTATCTGAAATAAGCTTAGCAGGGGTATTCTCTGCAATGATTTTTCCAGAATCGATGATACCTACCAGTGAACATAAATCCTGAGCTTCTCTTAAATGATGTGAGGTATAAATAATCGTAGTGCCTGTAGCATTAAGTTCTTTTAATTTGGCTGTAATTGCCTGCTTTGACTGTACATCTACACCAACAGTAGGTTCGTCTAAAAACAAAAGTTTAGGATCATGAAGTATCCCTGCTATTAGATTTACCCTTCTTTTCATACCGCCAGAAAATGTTTTAATTTTTTTATCTGCAAATGGCAGCAGTCCTAATGCTTCTAGATGAGAAGAAATAATTGGTTTTAGTTGAGCTTTCGTCATTCCGAACATACTTCCAAAATAGAATAAATTCTCTCTAGCTGTTAATTTAGGATATAAAGCATATTCTTGTGGAACAACACCTATTTGTTTCTGAATTTCTTTGGTTTCCTGTTTTAAATCTTTGCCAAAAATCGAAACGTCTCCAGATGATGGTTTTATAAGACCGCACAAAATAGATATTAATGTAGTTTTACCAGCACCATTGGGTCCAAGCAAGCCATAGACCTCTCCGCTTTCGATTTCAAGATTCACATCATCTAAAGAAAGAAAAGTAGCTCCTTTATACTGTTTGGATATATTTTTTATTTGAATAAGAGGATTTTGATCCATCTCACAACTATTTAATTGCTCTCTTCAGATCTAAAAAGAAAGCTCTCTCTGCCAATCCAATTGCATCCAGTTTATCCGCAATTTTATTATATGCATCAGTTTCTCTACTTCTGTTTTTATATAATCTGGAAGCATCAATTGCAAAATCTCTCCATTGATCTCCTATAGCAGTCATTTCTACAGACAACTCAGCCAATCTAGGATTCTCCATAATTACAGAAGCCTCTTGTAAAAAAGCGGCGAAAATAAATCTAAAACCTCCTCCACCAGTTCCTATTTCTTCTTGCATACGTACTAACTGACCAAGATAATGGTTGGTTTTCTTTACACCTATTTTATCAGGCCATTTACGAATACGCTTCGCAACATATCTTATTCCTCGAAATCCAACAAGCGGCACCGGAGCTAACATATGCCTATACGCCTGTTTAATTCCCTTTGTTATCGCTTTTTTAAGATCTACATCATTTGGTAATTCTGTCGGATAGTAAATATGCCCTTTTGGAGCAAATGGTCCCTTTGCAAAACGCACTTTTTCTAATTCTTTTGCAGACAGAGTCGTTACCTGAGGCATTACTGGATCACTTATTAAGTAATCTCCTCCATCTTTTCCATACACGACCAAATTATGTGCATTAAAATGAAAACGGTACTCATCAGGAAAGTAAGTAAGATTATACACTCCAACCTGTAATCCTACTGGGTTATTTTTTGATAATTCTGCATCTAATGTTTGCTGTGCCTTCTCTTTAGAATTAAATTTATGTCGCTTAATTTTGAAGCCTAGCCTTTTACTTACTCTAGAAAAGATAAATCCAGGAACAGGTCTAAAACTGAACATTGGTGCAAAATTCACCTTAATAAAAGGTATATATATAAAAAAGACTCCTGAAGCTATCCCAAACACCATTGGTTCACTTACCTTAAGTCCGTTATAGTTTAATAAATTCGAAACCACCCCATTTTCACAATGAGCGGATTGATTGTGTTCAAAGTTTATTTTCAAATCTTTGGATTTTTAAGTTCTTCTAAAGAAATTTCGAAAGCTTCAGCATATTTTTTAAGTGTTTTATCACTTAATTTTTTAAAAGTTTTTGCTTTCAAATGTCTTTTCACCTTCCACTGCCAGATACCAACATAACCAGATAATACTACTACATCCATACGCTGGGATTCCATATAGTAAGCTATTGGACTGAGCTCTCCTTCTTTTATTTTTTGGATTGTTTCTTGTAGCTGTTCCTCGATTAAATCTAAAGATTCATTTAATGCAATGGTCTTTGCTTCCCAACCCGAACTAAGTGCCTTACCGTATTTACCATCCTTATCTACAGCATATACAACTTCTTTCATATTTGTATGAGAGAAACAACTTTCATCCTGAGGTACTTCTTCTTTTTTCATCCTAATTTAGATTTAAAAGTTTCTAAAAATGTAAGATCATTGTGAATCCACAATAATGGTCTTCATCTCAGAAGATGCTAGCAAATTACCTTCTGTATCTTTTACTTCGATTTTCACCAAAGACACTAACATAATTTCAGCTATAATTTCTACTGTAGTAACTAATTCTGTGCCAACTTTAGGCAGTTCATGGATTGTAGCGTGTTTTATAGACCCGATAAAACCTGTTTTAGGTTTATCATCTTTTCCTCTTTTTATATAACCTCTATAACCTCTATGCAGCGCTATGCTCTGCGCCATGTTTTCAATTAAACCGCCTTCTGTAAAATATCCGTTATTGGTAAGAATGTTGGTTTCAGAAATTTTATAACCAGAAACTACTTTATCAGGATCAAAATAGAGCAACTTGTCTATCATTACAAAAGGATCCTTTTGCGGAATTAATTTTTTGATTAAATCAATATCTGTGATTTCCTCTTGTAATTGATTATTCATTAGCAAACTGTTAGTAGAATATGAAAATACGAAAAACGACCACTTTCTGGGACGAGTAATAATATTTTTTCACCTTTTTTTAACTTCCCTGAATTTTTCAATTCATCTACCATTAAATAAATAGATGCCGAACCTACATTACCAACGTCCTTTAAGTTTGTGAACCATTTTTCTTTGGGAATCCCAATACCTTGCTCCTTCATTTCATCATCTAACTTACCTTCAAAATAAAATGATGACATATGCGGTAAAAAATAATCTACATCATTGATATCCAAATCATTTTTCGTTATTGCATCTTTAAGGCTAAGAATAGCTTTTTTAACAACATGCTCGTCTAGCACTTTCACATCTTGTTTCAAAGAAAAGATAGAATCATTAAGCCAATCTTTAGGAGTATAATCCGTCCATGGTTTTAGAGAACCATCTTCTTGTTTTTCTCCACCAGCATACATACATGCCTCTAATTCATATGCATATGAATACGCTTGCATCCAATCAATTCTTAAAGAAAGATCATCTCCTGGTTCTGATTCTAACAAAAATGCACCTGCACCATCAGATAACATCCATCGTAGAAAATCTTTTTTAAAACCTATAACTGGAGTTTCTTCCAAACTCTTAAGATTTTCTATCTCCTCATTATATTTTTGCGATTGCATCCAACTGGACGATCGTTCGGATCCCGTACATATTGCGTTATTCGTGTTCCCTGATTTTACAGAAAGAAAACCATATTTTAATGCACTCATTCCTGAACAACAAACTCCAGAAGCAGAATTAAGCTCAATACTTTCGGTATCTAATAATCCATGCACCATAGAAGCGTGCGAAGGCAACAAATTATCGGGACCAGTAGTTCCACAAGAAAGCAACTCTATTTGTTTTTCGGTAAAACCGTCTTTACACAAACTTTTAATTGCTTCTTTAGTAAGTTCTGCATTATTATGAGTTACATTACCTTCTTTATCTACAGCATAATATCTTTGTTTAATACCATTATTTCTTAGTACTATTCGCCTTGCTCTGGAAGGTTGATCATCAATCATACCTAGTCTCTTTTCCATTTCATCATTCGAGACTGGCTCATTTGGCAAGAAATGCCCTGTTTTTGTTATGTAAACGTTCTTCATAAAAGTGGTTACCTACCTTAATCTTACTGATTGATAATATTTAATATCCTTTTTTATGCGTGCATAAAAAGGCACATAAGTCAACAAAAATATAATAAAAACTATAGGTACAAAAACCCAAATAGCAAATTGTAGATAATACTGGAAAAAGTTTAACCATTTTTGTCTCCTTTTAGGAGATTTCAACCCCACCTTATATATATGAGCTGACCACTTACTAAATATATGATTTCCAGATTTATCTGATCTTATTAAAAAAGGTTTTATTGTTATTGCACCATCATTTACCAAGTCCTTTTGCAGTTGTTCATAATTTTCTTTAAAAAGATTTCTTTTTATGATAATTCCAAATTTATCCGCCTCATTAATATCTTTATCAGAAACACCAGGTTTTGGAAAAATACCCAGGTACTTTGTTTTTTTACCACTCATCATCCAATGAACAATAGTGATTACACTGATATGGTTCCAATGCCGATCTACAAAAGCAATATTACCTACTAATTTAGCCTTACAATCTACCAATAATCTTTTTACCTTTTCCTGAGTTAAAATCCACATGTTTCTAGATGCATTCACGGTAATTACAGGTGTATCTTTCAACAAAATCTTCGCATCATCTCCCTTCAAAAATGAATTTATAGGGATAGAAGGCGAAAGATACCAGACAGTATACCCTAGAATGATTAGGTCATATTTTTTCTTCTTAATTTCATCAGGAATAGGAATATTTGGCTTTGGTATTTGCAAATATGATTCCGGAAATACTTGAAGAAAATCTTTCTTATTCCATGGAAATTGATAAGGATCTTCTGGACAAATTTGATGCGTAGTAACGGTACAGTTCTTTTCCCTTTCTAAGGGTTTTATCAAATTAGATAAAATATCTCCAAGTTGCCCGCTTTGACTGTAATATAATACCAATATATTTTTCATATGTTAGGTATTAATATCTTCCCAATAGTCGTAATAATTAAACCACTGCAATGGGTATTTCTTAAGCATGATTTCTGTGTATCTTATATATTCTTTTAACACATGACTAGGTTTTACTGAAGCTTCAGTAAATTCTGGCTCTCTGGCATATAAGTTATATTCTTTACCTTTTCCTTTCATTATATACATATAAAGGATAGGCTTCTTTTTACGAGCAGCTAACTTATAAGGTCCAGAAGGAAACTTGACTGGTTTACCAAGAAATTCTTGTTCTATAAACTGAATACCTTCTACATATCTATCTGCAGCGAAAACAATAACTTCTCCGTTGGACAACACCTCATTCATTTCGAAAATATGAGACATATCCTCTTTAATCACAATAAACTTCATGGTGGTATCCGTGGAAACTGCTCCAACGAATTGTTTGATTTGTTCATTTTCCTGATCCGTAACAATCAAATTCACACCAGTATCCGTCATGTCAAACTCATCAAAAAAATAACGAGCAATATTAAAACTTCCAACGTGACCACTAAAAACAACTCCGCCTTCTTTCCGCTCTAATAATCTCTGAATTTTTTCTCTACCATCATATGTAAAACTAAACTTATCTTTAAGTCCATAGGAAATAGCAGTCCTATCGATAAGGGTTTGTCCAAAAACAAAATAGTTTTTATAAACACTTATTATCGATTTTATAGTAGATTGGCCAAGTCTTTTATTAAAAAAATAAAAACTTGATTTCGTAGAAGAAAAAGAGAAGACCAAATAGTAAGCTGCTACAAATACCAAAATGGTATATGCAGCATTAAGCCCAAGATACTTAATAAAAAATATAAAAATTCTATAACCTAAAGGTGTACCTTTAGCCTTACCTTCCCATTGGGCCATTGCAGTCTTTTAAATATTGACTTTACGTTCTATTAAATCATAAAAATCTTGGAAGCTCTCAACACCTACAAAATCATCACCTACCAACTTTACTCCGAAAGTAGCTTCTATAGCCACAACAAGATCAACATAATCTAAACTATCTAAATCTAAGGTTTCTTTAAGGTTTGCTTCAGGAGCTATCTCATCTGCTTCAACCTCGAATTCTTCAATCAAAAAGTCATCAACTTTTTCGACAATTACACTTGTTTCCATCATCTTTCTAGTAATTTTTTTCTATCCTAAATCTTTTTAATTACGATCGCAGAATTTGTGCCCCCAAATCCGAATGAATTCGACAAAAATACATCAATTTTTTTATCTATCGTTTCTTTTACCAAATTTAACTTTGTAGAGTCCTCATCCGGTTCTTCTAAATTAATATTCGGTGCTATAAACGAATTATTCAACATAATTAAAGAGTATATAATCTCACTTGCTCCAGCCATCCAACATTCGTGTCCAGTCATGGATTTCGTTGAACTTACATAAGGTTTAGATTCCCCAAAAACCTCATTAATAGCCTTTGCTTCGTTAGCATCACCAATTGGAGTTGATGTTGCATGTGCATTTACATAATCTATATTTTCTGGCTTTATATTTGCCTGATCAACTGCTCTTTTCATTGCTCTTGCAGGACCCTCTTGATTAGGAGTAGAAATATGATCTCCATTGGAAGAAAAACCATATCCAACTACTTCTCCTAAAATAGTAGCACCTCTTTTCATTGCGCTTTCATATGTCTCCATAAAAAGAGCTGCTCCTCCTCCACTTGGCACCAAACCGTCTCTACTACTATCGAAGGGTCTCGAAGCTTTTGTAGGGTTTTGTTCGTTTACAGAAAAAACTCCTAACCCATCAAAACTTCCAAAAGCATAATCATTTATTTCTTGAGCTCCACCACAAAGTACATAGTCCTGAAGCCCTTGTTTAATCAACAAATATCCCATTCCAACGGAATGCGATCCACTAGCGCATGCCGCACTAATGGTAAAATTAACTCCCTTTAGTTTAAAAACTGTCGAAAGATTCATAGTCACTGTTGAGTTCATAGACTTAAAAACTCCTCCAGAACCTACCAAAGTCGTATCTTTCTTAATTCTAATCTTATCGATTGCTTCCATTACGGACTCGGCAGTACTATCGTTACCAAAAAGCACTCCAATTTCTTCATTATCTAGAAACTCCTGATCTACTCCTGCTTGATCAAACGCTTGCTTTGTAGCTATGTAAGCATATTCAGATTCAGAACCAAAACTTACTCTTTGCCTTCTACTTAATTCTTTTTTCAGGTTAGGTTTTGGTACAATTCCTGTTAATGCAGATCGGTATCCAAATTCTTTGCGCGATGGCTCATAAACAATACCTGATCTTCCTTGATACAAAGACTCTTTTACTTCATCAACATTTGTACCAATACAAGAATAAATCCCCATTCCAGTAATAACTACTCTTCGCGTACTCATCCTCTATGAATATATTCCTCCGTTAATATTTACTACTTCTCCTGTAATATATGCCGCTTTTTTAGATGCCAAAAAAGTCACGAGATCTGCAACTTCCTCCGCTTCACCAAAGCGATTTACTGGAATCATTCGTTTTAACTCTTTTTCATCCATCTCTGCTGTCATATCCGTTTTTATAAAACCTGGAGCAACAGCATTCACAGTAATTTTACGTTTGGCTACTTCTTGCGCTAATGCTTTTGTAGCTGCAACTAAAGCTCCCTTAGCAGCCGAATAATTAGCCTGACCGGCTGTTCCTTTTACTCCTGATACAGAAACCACGTTAACAATACGGCCATATCTGTTTGTCAACATTTTCTGTATCAAATGATTTGTCACGTTATAGAAACCGTTTAAACTAATGTTCAAAACATCGTGCCAATCTTCTGGTTTCATCCACATAAACAAACCATCTCTGGTTATACCAGCATTATTTACTATAATTTCTATTGTTGCATCTGGATTTTCAGCAATCCAAGCGTCTAAAACCTTGTGAGTATCTTCTCTATCTGCTACATTAAACTTTAATAATGTACACTTTCCTCCTTCATCTTCAATTAACTTTTTAGTTTCATTAGCAGCGTCATCATTTGACTGATAATTGATCAAAACTGGATACTCCAATTCTTTTGCTAGTTTTACTGCTATTGCTCTTCCAATTCCTCTGGATCCACCAGTAACGAGGGCGTATTTCATTTACATATTTGGTTTTAAGATCAAATAATTATTGAAATTCTTAAAAAACAACAATTATTCCAAATTAAGATATAATTAACAATATTAAAAAAATCCCAACAACTTTAACAATCGTCTAAGGTTGCTGGGAAACTAGAAATTTTACTTAACATTTACAAAAGGCTCTGCATTTTCAAACCATTTACCTCCTAACAGCTTCCCATCTGGCGTTAAAAAACCCCATTTTTTCTCATGTTTAACTCGAGCTAAACCTTCAACAAAACCTTTTTGAGGGACTCTACCTGATAAAAAACCAAAACTTCCAGCCGTAATACCGTACTTTGTTTCTATCACTAAATCACCTTTTGTATTTATAAATCCCCATTCTTCGATTTTCACAGGAGCCATCCCGTTTTTATCGAAATAATCAACATCATCATATTTGTTTTCCACAACTACTTTACCATTAGTATCAATAAAGCCCCATTTGTTACCATCAAAAACTCCCGCATAGCCATTTTGAAAAGCTTTTGCTTTTACAAACTGAGGTTCTATCACCCATTTTCCTGATGTATCTATGAAACCATATTTTTCATCCTTCATGGCAATAGTATACTTTCCGCCCTCTCTAAAATCCCATATTTTAGCAGCTCCTTCAACAGCACTAAATGATGATGAGGATGCTATTCCAAAATTCTTTTCACCTTTCTCGGCTCTTGCAACACCATTTCTGTAGTTTCCTATTGAAGTATACTCTGCTTTAATAACTATTTTACCTTTGTTATCTATAATACCCCACTTACCTGACTGATTAGCAAAGCGAGCATAACCATTCTGAAATCCTTTAATAGTTTTATATTCTGGCTTTACAATTACTTCTCCTTTAGCGTTCATTAAACCTACTTTCTTGTCTTGTTTAATAAAAGCCACTCCTTCTTTAAAAGGATATATTTTTTCAGCATCTGAAAGAGCTAATTCCTTACCTTCTTTATCTATATAAACCCACTTCTTACCTTTAAGAACCATAGCTACTCCACTATTAAAGTCTTTCGCTTTACTAAACTGAGGTTCTAACAACCATTTACCATCAGGAAGTATATACCCCCATTTTTTTCCGTCTAAAACTAAAGCTACACCATCTGCAAAACTATTCGCTTTTTTAAATTGTGGTGTTATTACGAACTCAGCTTTTTTATTAATGTACCCGAATTTTCCATTTTCTCGAACTTTTGCCAGTTCCTGAGAGAATATTGTCTGTAAACCAAATACTAATGCTACTGTAATTAAAAATGCTTTTTTCATTATTTTATATTTAAGGTTTATTTTTTAGTACAAATAAAAAAGCATAGGTTAACATGCTTTTTTCTTTATGGTAAAATATATTAAATATTAATGAAATAAATTAATACGCATTATTATCTTTTAGATAGTCCTTAACTTGCTGTACAAAAGGATATGTAATATAGTCTTTATCAAACGGAGGAACGATAGCTTTGATATCTTTCACTAATTTTTGTGTTCTACTTGAGAGTTTATCACCAAAATCCAGATATTCTAAAGCTTGTACAATAGTCATCAATTCTATCGCAAGTACTTCAAAAGTGTTTTCTATAACCGTTTTAGTCATATTAGCAGCATTTGTACCCATACTCACAATATCTTGATTGTCATTATTGTTAGGAATACTATGCACATACATAGAATTAGAAAGCGTTTGATTTTCTGCTGTGGTAGAAACAGCCGTAAACTGAATTCCCTGCATTCCAAAATTAAACCCTAACTTTCCTAAATTCGCAAAAGGTGGTAAGATATCATTTAGTTTAGAGTTTAATAAATAATTTAATTGGCGTTCCGCTAACATAGAAAGTTTTGTTACTACCAGTTTTAATTTATCCATCTCTAAAGACACATAGTCTCCATGGAAATTACCTCCATGATACACATGCTCTGTCTCTACATCAATAATTGGGTTATCATTGGCAGAATTTAATTCTTCGATTAAAATTCTCCCAACATGTTTTATAGTATCACAAACTGGCCCTAAGATTTGCGGAACACATCTAAGCGAGTAATACTCTTGTACTTTCTCTTTGAAATATGTATCTCCATTCTGACCAGAGTATAAATGCTCCGTACGATCTCTTGTAAGTTTACTATCCGAAAGATGCTCTCTCATCATACGAGCAACATCCTGTTGCCCTAAATGTAATTTACTATGATTAAGCTCTTCTGACAAGTGATCATCGTATGCTTGAACTATTTCATTGATTGCTGAAGAACACACTATAGACCAATCCAATAATTTTTGAGCATTGATTACATTAACGATACCTATACCTGTCATCGCCGAAGTACCATTCATCAGTGCTAATCCCTCTCTAATCTTAACTTCAATAGGTTTCAGTCCAAGTTCTTTAAACACATCTTCTGTATTTCTTCTTTCTCCTTTGTAAAATACCTCTCCTTCTCCAATCAGTACAAGTGCTAAATGCGCTAACTGCACCAAATCTCCACTTGCTCCAACTCCTCCATGATCAAAAACCAAAGGCGTTACATCATGATTGATCAAATCTTTCAACCCGTTAATCACGGTAGTATTTACACCAGATTTCCCTAAGGATAACGTGTTTAGTCTAGCTAACATCAAAGCCTTAACATAGGCAGGTTCCATAGGTTTTCCGGTTCCTGATGAGTGACTTCTGATCAGGTTAAATTGTAATTCTATCCTATCCTTATCATCAATTTTATATTGAGCCATAGGACCAAATCCAGTATTAACACCGTAAATAACTTTATTTTCAGAAAATTTCTCTAAAAATTTATAGCTATCCTCCACTCTTTTCACAATGGATTCATCTATCGTAACCTTTTCTTCATTAAAAATTACACTAAGGAAATCTTTAATTTCTAACCTTTCTTTTGATATTAGCATTCGCGAATTAGTAAGTTTTTTCCAATATTTGTAAAAAAATTCAAGTTTACTCTTTATTTTTACGAGGGCAAATGTAATGTATTTAATGTACCTTTGAAAATTATGAAAAAAGAAAATGTAGATGTACTAGTTATTGGCGCTGGTCCTTCAGGCAGTGTAAGTGCTGCATATCTTAACAAACATGGAATTAACGTTAAGGTAGTCGAAAAAACAAAATTTCCACGTTTTCAGGTGGGAGAAAGTCTCATCCCCAGATGTATGGACAATTTTGAAGAAGCTGGACTTCTCGATTGTTTGATGAAACAAGGGTACGAAAAGAAATATGGTGCTCGTTTTATAAAAGATGGTGTAAAAGGCTCTTTTGATTTTAGCAAAAAACATGGTGAAGGATGGGATTGGACATGGCAAGTGCCTAGAGATCATTTCGACAAAACACTTATAGACGAAGCGATTTCACAAGGTGTTAGTGTGGATTTCGAGACCGAAGTAACTGATGTACAATTTGACGGAACAAATTCTTTAACCACTGTAAAGCATAAAGACGGTTCAGAAAGTGAAATTGAAGCCAAATTTATAATCGACTCTAGTGGTTTTGGTAGAGTTATTGCCAGACAACTAGGATTAGAAGCACCACCAAAAATTGCCGAACACGGATCTATTTTTACACAAGTAAAAGATGTAAATAGACCTGAAGGAGTTGAAGGAACTACAATTACATTTGAAATTATAGAAACCGAAGTATGGTTCTGGTACATTCCTTTTTCTAACGGTAATACTAGTATTGGTTTTGTAGGTCCGATGGAATGGATCAATAAGTTTGAAGGCAACACGACCGAAGTTTTACAAGAAATGATGAAAACTTCGCCATATTATTACGATCAGTTTAAAGATGTTCCCTATCTTTTTGAACCTTATAAAGTAGAGAACATTTCTAAAAATGTTACCAAGCTTTTTGGTGATGGTTTTGTACTAACTGGTAACAGTGCAGAGTTTTTAGACCCTGTTTTTTCTTCAGGGGTTTCGTTTGCTACAGAAACAGGTTTGTTAGCTGCTAAACTAGCTATTAAACAATTAAACGGAGAAGAAGTTGATTGGCAAGAAAATTTTGTTGATCATATGAAACGTGGAGTCGATGTATTCTCTACTTACGTAAAAGAATGGTACACAGGAAATCTTCAGAAAATTATTTTCCATGATAAGCCAAGAGAAGATTTCAAAGAACAAATATGTGCGGTATTAGCAGGATATGTTTGGGACCAAACTAATCCTTTTGTAAAAAAACACAACCATATTGTTAGAAATGTTGCCAAACTAATAGAAATGGAAGAAAACGTTGCAGAATAACAATTCTGCTTTTTAAGATATATAAAAAAGGAGGCTATTATGCCTCCTTTTTTAATTTTTTAAATAAAATAAGGTTATGCTACTTAGCCTTCACCTTAACCAGAAAGTCTTTACTTCTTCCTTCAAAACCTTCAATTAAAATTTCAGAATCAGACAATGCAAATATTTTATCTGTTTCGAAATGCTCTAACTCTGTCCCGTTGAAATCTCTCGTATTAAAAATTGCTTCTTTTTTCACTTCTCCAGTTTGATCATTAATAATATACGCTGTAAAATACCCTCCTTTTCCGTCTGTATGTTTATAAGGCACTTTATCCTCAGGTAAATTCAAGTTTTTAACATTATCTAAATACAATAAATAATGATTCTCTCCTGCAAACATATGTGTATATGACATAGTTCTTTTTCCTCTTCTACCTACTTGTAATTTTGGTAATTTATGCATCCAAGCCAAAGTACCGTCTACATTAATTTTAGCAGCTAAAATATCTCTGTAATAATGCACATAACTAGTACTGGTTCTACCTGTACTCGTAGTTCTTGTATTCGCTACGATATAACGCTGTTCTCCCAAAATCACGAAGCTACCATCATCATTAGCTGCAATAGTATTTATTTTAAGCCCATTAAAAGCTGGAGATTCAGCCTCATCATTTTCTTTTTTCTTATTCTTCTTTTTTTCCTTTTTAGTAGCGTACTTGGTTAACATCTCGATAGGAAAATCATAACTATTAAAATCACTAATAGCTCCTTCATTATCTAATTTAGCAGTAAATATTCCTGTTGCCTGCCCTCTTCTTTTTCCAAAAAGCAACCCCTTTCCAGAATCGGGGTTTTTAGAAGTTCCCGACAAAACGATATCACCTAGTGCATTTTCATATAACAAAATCTCATCCACCAATTTGTCTCCAATTTCTATTTTACTATTCACAATAGTATTTGTTCCCTTTTTTACTTTGAATATCTCTAAATGATAATTAGCATCTTTCTTTCCCTTTTTACTCCGTTTTCTCTTTTTAGTTTCGTTGGTAGTATCATCTTCATATACTTTTGCTAACATGAAAAAATTACCTTCTTTATCAATCGCAAAATCTTCATTATCCATCTTTTTCTCAGTGTAAGGCATTTCTACAACGTTATTCCAGATCACATTAAGATCTTTATCAAAAACATTGATAGAAATTCTATCATAGCTTTTAGAGTCATCTCTAAATTTTGGTTTTAATCGATACTCTAGTAATAATTGATCTTCGTCATAAGAAGTACGATATTCATATTTATTTAAAGTTTTAGCCTTAGTCGTAAAAAAACCTGAACGAACAAAAGCAAAATCCCCAGCCACTTTACCTTCTTGTCTAATAATCTCCTTGAATTCACTTATTTCTAAGGTCTTTAAAGATATAGCCTCATACTCCAATGACTCCACTTTTGCTTTTCTATCCCATTGCGCGTAAAAAAACAGTACGTTATCTCCTAGTCTTAGAATTTTCTCAAAATCTTCTCTTCGCTTTTCTTTAAAGAATTTCTTATGCTCTTTTCGTTCAACCTCTTTTAAGGTATTGGGATCAAACTTCTGAATAATTAGGTGATCCTTATGTCTATTTATACCTACAATATATCCATCATACTTATAAAAGTTTCTCATCCCACCATCGGTTTCTCCATATTCCTCACCTACTTCTACGGTAAAATTTTCGGATAGTTTAGGATCTTGTGCAATTAAATTAAATGTACTTATCATAAGTACTAATAAAAAAATGTTGATTTTTTTCATACTAATTTTTGTCAATTTGTTTTAAATCAAGAAGAAAGCATATCGTTACAAACTACAGAAACGTATTCTTGACTTTTTAGAAGTTTTGTGTTTTTATTAAAATTTCTAATGGTAAGTATCAAAACAAAAGCAAATGTTACTATGCTATTGAAAAATTCATGCAAAACACCTATTTCAAATGATTTTATTTTGAAGTTATTTTACAAAAAAAAGAGAGAAATAAATCTATTCCTCCCTTCCGTAATATTCAATAAATTGTTTTCGAAAATCTATTTATCAAGCGAAACTTTTAGCAATAAATTATTCTTTTTACCATCAAACGCTTCAAAAATCATATCTTGATTTGGTAAAACAGCTGCTTTATAAACCTCTAGATTATCCAATCTGGAATTTCTAATATCACTTCCTGTTAAGATAGGTTCTTTAATAACTTCTCCAGTAGCATCATCTATAGTATATGATGTTAGATACAAGAATTCTTTTTTACCATCAAAATATCTCGTGGGATACTCATCAAAAGATCTTTTAAGATTGGTAAAATCATCGATATGGAACAAATAATGTTTACCTGAATCTTTAAAATTAAGATATGACATACTTCTCTTTCCACGAGCACCAATTTGATATTTTGGTAATCTATGAAACCAGACTACAGTACCATCAGAAGTAATTTTCGAAGCTATCACATCTCTGTAATAATATTTATAAGTAGTTCTGGATCCTGAAGAACTAGACGTCGTAAAGGACTCAACATACCGCTGTTCACCTAGTATTACTGCGCTTCCATCTTCATTATAAACAACATCATTCACTTTTAAATTTTCAAAATCCTTTTTATCTTTTTCATCTTGTGTTCCTTCATTAATACGCTCTTCCCTTTTTAATGCATACTGTTCTAAAGTACCAGCTGGAATATCACTTTTGGTAATTGAAGAAACAATTCCTTCATTATTTAAGCTTGCAGAAAATAAACCTGAGGCTTCTATTTTATTATCATTATTTACATAAAAACCCGAAACTCTGACCTTACCTTGCTTATCTAAACCAAGTACAGCATCCATTATCGATTTACCTGGTAGTTCTATCTTACTTTTAATAATATCTTTGGGGTTTTCCTTTATCTTAAAAACCTCTGTTCTATAGGTGTTTTCTAATTTATCTTTTTCTTCTGCGCCAGAATTAAAAATAGAGGCAGTCATATAAAAACTTCCTTCATTATCTATCGCAAAATCTTCATTTTCGATACGTTTACTAGTATACGGTAATCGAACTTTTCTACTCCAAAGCAACTTTAAATTCGAGTCATAAACGCTAATTCCTATTTTATCCGCTTTATCATTTGCTGTTTTTACTCTAAATAGCACTAATAGTTTAGTTCCATCGAAAGACTTTTTAAAAACGAATTTGTTAATTCTTCCTCCTGCATCGAAGCCATATGTACTTTTAAATCCAACATCATTTGTGATATTATCCTTATCACTACCTACTAAAACCGGTTTTTCTGCAATAATCCCTGTTAGTGATATTCGCTGTGCAAATGCTTTATCCTTAACAGTATAAAAGGCAACTGCTTTACCGTTTAAATTCATGACTGTTTGAAAATCTCCTTTATCTTCAATTACCTGTCTTTTTTTGATATCTTCCTTGAGATCTTTCAAAGAAAATCTTTGAATGGTCATATCCTTTCTTCCTTTTTTTATAGCCACCATATGCTCTCCAGAAGCTACATAATAAGAACTTAAACTTTTAATCCTTTTATACTTCTCTCCTATTTTAAAATTAAAATCTTCAGAAAGCACAGGTTTTTGACCGTAGCTAAATCCAGAAATTAGTAGAACAAAAATTAGAAAGGCTTTTATTTTCATTGTAAATTTTCTTTTATCAAAACGCATAGGTTATTGTATTTGGGTCGTGTTTCACAAATATATGATTATAGATTGAAATCACTATTTATATCCTTTGATATCATAAACATCTTAATTTTTCAAAAATTATTCCAAACAAAAAAACTGATTTTCAACTTTTTAAAATTATCCAGAAAATAAAACGAAAATAATGACAAAAAAATGTTGCATTGTAGATTCATAAAAGCTACATTTGCATCCGCATTTGAAATATTAATGTGGAGTTCATAATCAAAATTTGATTTAGGAGAGGTGCCAGAGTGGTAATGGAGCAGATTGCTAATCTGTCAACGCGTAAGTGTTGCCTGGGTTCGAATCCCAGTCTCTCCGCTTTAATTTTGAGTATTATTTTCAAAATTCGGGGTGTAGCGTAGCCCGGTTATCGCGCCGCGTTTGGGACGCGGAGGTCGCAGGTTCGAATCCTGCCACCCCGACAATTTGAAAAACATAATTTACTGGTCGCGTAGCTCAGCTGGATAGAGCATCTGCCTTCTAAGCAGACGGTCACAGGTTCGAATCCTGTCGCGATCACAGGAAGCCTTACTTTTTAGTAAGGCTTTTTTGTTTAGATTACTTATTTATGTATACCGTTTATATTCTTTTTAGTAGTTCTAATGATCAACGTTCCAGAAAAAAAGTGTAATTCGTAGATGGTCCATGATTAGTAAAAAATATTCCTTACAATATATCAAATGAATTAATATTTATTGGAATAGGATTCAGAAGCCAATTAAATGCATCTTACTTTTGGAAAAAACCAAAATCATCATGGGATTATTTGCAACTGACAAAAAACAAATCACTTTAATTTACAATTCGGAAACATCTATTGGAAAACAAACGTATGCTTATACTATCAACTCCAAAAAAGAGATAAGAAGTATTGATACATCAAAAACAAAAATAACAGGAACACAATGGACGGAAATTGCAGAAAAATTAGATGTCGAAATTCAAGATTTAGTGGATAAAAAACATCCTAACTTTAAAAACTTATATAGCGAAGATATTAGCCTCGAAACTAATGATTGGTTAAAAATACTAGAAGAAAATCCTCAGCTCATACAACCTTCTATTTTAATTAAAAAAGAAGAATTTTATCTTTTAAAAAATCCAACGGATTATCTAAAACACATGGAATCAGACAGCGCTGGAGTGTCTAGGAATCCAGAAAAATAATCCTATAAAACAAAAGTTTAAAAACACTAATGCCTTACAACTTCCATAGATACATTAAATTTGTAAACACATAAATTTATATTTATGGGAAATAACAACAATGTCATCTCTTGTATCGGAATTCCTGTTAGCGTTAAGGTTTAGCATATAATTAATACGTAAATCAAGTATGATATTACCATAAAATGAGACTATCAATTTTAAAGATAGTCTCATTTTTATTTTATTGACCTTCTTCGCTACAACCAGTCAATCCTACGGCATGAGAAACATTAAATCCACAATGAGATCCTTCCCATTGACACCCTATATTACGATCACATTCATAATGAGGCAAACCACAACAATGAAAAGGTATCAAAGGAGTACCTCCATTTATTGATCTTTGCTCAAGCTTACTTAGATTACTGACATTCTTTAATTCTAAAAGTGATTTTAACATAATAAATTTATTTTAAGAGTAATTAATTTCTGAACATTTAAAGACAATAATCCTGATTGTCTTTAATTCACTATTCAATAAATACGATTTTAGCATTATTGATTTGGATCATGTTTAAGCTCTAAAATAAATATAATATAAAAGTTGAATTTTCCCCTAATTAAAAAAGAAAATATTCATGTGAATTAAGGAGTCATAAATCTTAACCGTCATTACTTTTTAGGTCTAAATACTTTTATATGATCGTCATTTGTATCTAGAAAAGGATGCCCTATCAATTCTAGACAATAAGGAATTGCAGGAAACACTGCTTGTACACATTCTCTAATAGATTTAGGCTTACCAGGAAGATTTACAATTAATGTTTTATTTCTAATTCCAGCTGTTTGTCTGGATAAAATTGCCGTGGGAACATATTGCAAACTTTCTTGTCGCATCAACTCTCCAAAACCTGGCATCATCTTTTTACATACATTTTCTGTGGCCTCTGGTGTAACATCTCTTGGCGCTGGTCCAGTGCCTCCTGTGGTAAATATTAGACAACACTCTTCCTCATCACTGAAAGCAATTAGCTTTTCTTCGATAAGGTGTTGTTCATCAGGAATTACTTGATACAACGGAGTCCAATCCGACGAAATATATTCACTCATTACCTTTATAATTTCTTTACCAGAAATATCTTCATAAACTCCCTGACTAGCTCTATCTGATATGGTAAGGATTCCAATTTTTATTTTACTCATGTAAATAATTTTGATTTTTGCAATGTTTTCTCAATACGTTCTAACCTATTTATTCAATTCGATGCAATAATAGGGAGAGAAAACATTAAAAGCAACATAGTTGCATTTGTGTTTTTATTACTAACTTTGATCTCACAAGTATATTTAATTTTAGTCTTTATAGTGATGAATATTTCAAAGAAATTACCTGTTACAGTATTAAGTGGGTTTCTAGGAGCTGGAAAAACCACTTTATTAAACCATATTTTACACAACAAAGAAGGTCTTAAAGTTGCGGTTATCGTAAATGATATGAGCGAAGTGAACATTGATGCCCAGCTTGTAGAAAATGAAAACACACTATCCAGAACTGAAGAAAAACTTGTAGAAATGTCCAACGGTTGTATCTGTTGTACATTAAGAGAAGATTTGATGATTGAGGTTGAAAAACTGGCTAAAGAGGATAGGTTTGACTACTTAATTATCGAAAGTACAGGAATATCTGAACCGATACCAGTGGCACAAACTTTCAGTTTTGCTAGTGAGGATGGACAATTGGATTTAAGCCGATTTAGTTATGTTGATACTATGGTTACAGTAGTAGATGCTTTTAATTTTCTAAAAGACTTTTCTAGCCCTCAGTACTTAACAGATAGAGACCTTACTAATATAGAGGGAGATGATAGAACTATTGTGAATCTTCTTACGGATCAGGTAGAATTTGCAAATGTAATTTTATTAAACAAGGTTGACTTGGTTACCGAATCCGAATTAAGAAATTTATATGACATCATTCATAAATTAAACCCTAAGGCTCGAATTATTCCAACTCAAAATTCAGAAATATCCTTATCCGAAGTAATTGGTACTGGTTTGTTTGATTTCGATGAAGCAGAAGCATCTGCCGGATGGATACAAGAACTAGAAAACGAACATATTCCAGAAACAGAAGAATACGGAATAGGTTCTTTTGTATACCGAAGTCGTAAACCTTTTCATCCTGAGCGATTTTTAGATTTTGCAACGGAACACTTCCCTTCTAATATAATTCGTAGTAAAGGATTGTTCTGGCTCGCTTCTAGACCTAATCAAGCACTTATTTGGGGTTCGGCCGGAGGATCCTTAAAAACAGATCCTGCAGGAGTTTGGTGGGCTTCTATGCCGTTTATTGATCGCATTGGTTACGCTGCTTTTGTAAATAACCAAGAAATGATTGAATCTGAATGGGATACAGTTTTTGGGGATCGCAAAACTGAACTTGTTTTTATTGGTCAAAACCTAGATGTTACAGGCACAACCGAGCTATTAGATTCTTGTTTGCTTACGGAAGAAGAAATTATCGAATGGAAAAACAATCAGTTTTTAGCAAAAGACAATTGGCCAATCCCTACCTACCAAGAACCTACACTATAAAATCCTAAATAGTAATAGATATTATTAAAAGTCTTGACGCCTTTAAAATACAACGCTAATATTTTATGATTTCTTTATATAATTTGTTAATGCAATATAATTGCATTAACAAATTATCTTTTATATTTACGAGTAATTAAAACATTTTTCACTCTTAGATATTATCATCATAAAATCATCATTATGTTACAAAGAAAATTTGACCAAGTTGTAAAGCAGCATTATCCTAATGCTAAGGATGCAAAAGACACTTCTATACATTATTTAGGAAAAATGCAAAATGAACATAAACTTGATATTTCAAAAGTCTTAATGGCTACATCTGTTTGCTCAGACGATATCAATATTCCTTCTACAACATTTTTTAATGTTTTGTTTGGTCCCTTTATCATGGGAGGACTTGGAGGAATCCCATTTGTAGGTCAGACAGGTATGACCGCTTTTGCTCACCATATTCCTGATGAAGGAAGTGCCTTTATATTTTATGGACCACATATCGGAGTAACCTTAGATGGTGATTTAGGAAAAATGTACCGTCCTAGACAAGAAGAAACAGGAAATTCTTGTGGAGCCCTGATGTTAGCACTTAGTCGACTTCAAGATTCGAACTATCAACCCGTATTGAATGAAAATGATTACCAGCAAATGAAGCTGGAAGAGAGCTTATTACCTTACAGAAAAGACATTATTAATAGCGATAATCCACAGAAAGCTATAACGGAAGCAACCTATGAAATTATTCATAAAAAAATTCACGAGTATGTAAAAACATGTAAGGATGAATTTCCTGTGGATAAAGTTGCTCTTTTAGGAGGAATCATCATTAATACGGATTATGGCTTAGATGATTATTTTGATGCTAAAAACTTTGAAATAATAGACCTTAAAAGTTTATAATATTATTTCTTAAACACAAGTTTTTAATTAATAAAACTATTTACACTATAGTGAAAAAACACCTATATTTTCTTTGTCCTACCGACTATTTAGAGTCAATTATCAATGCTACTTTTCATGAAGAGAACTATTATTATAACTCTTTAGGAAACTCTATAACATTTGATTCAGAAATGGTAGGACAAATAAATAGGTTGATACAAAAGAATGATATTGGAGAAATCACCTTCGCATTATCTGACAACAATTGTATTGTTAAAGACGCTATAAAAAATCGTCATTTCATCGATATCAAAGGTTTAAATGATTTTTATGACCAAATTCATAAGCAGAAGCAACATTCAGATATGCTTTGGCAAACTGATCATCCTTATTTTTCAGTTTTCTCATACCATTTGAATAAAAAAATTAATGAGTTACAACTTGCACTGAACACTATATATAAGATTCCTATAAAAATAACCGGTAAGATTTATATTAAAAAGAAAGGTATTTTTAAAAACATCTATTCCGATTTAGTCTGTGTAGACAAACATTGTCTAAACTAATCTCAGAAATTCCTTTAAAAACTAATCTCAGCGGAAATTATAAGTAGAAGTATTCGTCTAATACAATAAAAAGATAGTATCTTAAACTACTGCTTAATAACAATACCCTTTAAATTAATATCATAGTGGTTAACAATAAAGAAGCCATCATAACGGTTGTAGGTTTTTTAGGAGCTGGAAAAACTACATTACTAAAACACTTATTGACTAGTTTTGTCAGTAAAAATTGGGATCCATTTGTCATTCTCAATGACTATGAAAATGCGTATTTGGATGCTCAACAATTTTCTGAACAAATTAAATTAAATAGTATTAAACCACTAAGTGGCAGTTGCATTTGCTGTAGTGGTATTGTAGAACTAAGAAATGTAATTAATAGAATTCCAGCCCGAAAAAACGGAATCACTTTAATTGAAGCTAATGGAACATCAGATGCATGTACATTGATGGAGTTTCTCGGTGTTGGACTGAATGAACGGTTTTTACCACCGATCCAAATATCTGTAGTGGATGCTAAAAACTGGCAACATAGAGGTGAACACAATGAATTAGAAACAAATCAAATACAGGTTTCTTCTTTAATTGTACTAACGCATATACATACTATTTCTTCAGATAGAAAAACTACTGTAGTTGAAGAATTAAAAATATTAAATCCTTTTGCGAAAATCACAACGATGGAGAATTTAAATGTTTTATCACTTCCCGAATTAGTCCCTACCAACAATAGAGCACAGCAATTTAATCATCAAAAAGCTCATTGGGCTTCTAGTTCTGTGGATTTGCCCAATCTTCCTGAAATTGATTGTATTTACAAGATTTGTGAGGCAATACCTAAAAGTATTCTGCGAATAAAAGGATGTACTAAAATAAAGAATGATAAAAACTACACCTACTTCGAAAGAAAACCCGACGGAGACGTTTATATACGACCTTTTAATGGAATACCTATAACAGGAGCTAAACTTCTTACCATTGGTCCAGGAAGTAATCCTTCTGCTTTAACTGAAGCAATTGAAAACAGCATTCAAAATATAAACCATTCACTATAATTGAATTAATCTGACACCAATTGCAATTGGTATCAACATAAAAAAATCGAGCTAAAATTACTTTCAACTCGATTCATATTTAATAATTTATATCAATAAATTCTTATTCTTTATCAGCTTCACCTTCTTTTGCTTTTTCCTGATCTTCTTTGATCATTTTCTCGTCTTCTTCCTTAATTTGCTTATGCTCAGCAGCTAGTTTTTGGTGTTCTTTTTCCATAGTCTCATGTTCTGCACTCATAGACTCATGCTCCTTGGTCATCTGCTCTAACGTAATTTCACCAGAAACATGTTTAGCTTCAAGCTCTGCATGTTTTTCTATTAATGCTTTGTGTGCAGCGATTAACTCACCATGTTTTGCTAAAACATCAGTGTGTTTTTTTTCGGTAATTACATGAATCGAATCGTTCTCTAATGTTTTATGCGCATTCACCATTTGTTGATGATCATCCTTCATAGCACTATGCTCTTGAGCCATTGTCTCATGAGAAGTTTCCATGGTTTTGTGTTTCTCTACCATCGCTTTGTGCTCTGGAGATTCTGCTGGGTTTTGCTTGCAAGAAACAAACAAAATCGTAGCTACTAATACTGTTAATTTACTAAGTGTTTTCATAATATGTAGTTAAGTTTTGCGAAGTTAAATAAAAAATTCCCCCTTTATATAGGATAGATTTTTTTAATATTGATGAAAGTTCTTTATGTATACTTCTTAAAATGATTGTTCTCTTATTAAAAATTATTATTTTAACCGTATCAACGGGAATTTGAACATAATATTATGGAAATAAAAAAAACTAGGAATACAGAAAAACAAAACCTGGTTAAAGAAATTTTATCCAAATCGGAGCATACATTGTCTGCCGATGACATCATGCTCGCCATGCCTATAAAAGTCAATAAAACTACGATATATAGGATTTTGGACCGTTTTGCAGAAAAAGGAGAAGTTCATTTCGTGACGGGTAAAAACGGAAAAGCGTATTACGCTTTATGTGGTAACAGTTGTGGAACTTCGCACAAAATCCATAACCATATTCATTTCGAATGTCAAATATGCAATGAAGTTACCTGCCAACCAAACACGCTTCATATTCCTAATTTAGAAGGGTTTACAATACAGGAAACACAGTTTTTAGTGATTGGTATTTGTAATAAATGTAAAAAATGAAACCATCAGCTCTCCAGCTAATGGTTTCGTAACTACACATCCCAACGATAAAATAAAATGATATTCTTTTTATCTTACAGCGATAGGATAGTTTTCTCCTCGGCTACTAACTGTGCCGGATGTTCTAGGTCCGTTATTTCTAGCGTGCATGATTCCAGCTACATGAGGCGATGCCATTGACGTACCGCTTAAAGTTGCATATCCTCCATTTAGATATGTACTTCTTACACTACTTCCTGTAGCAATTACATCTACTGGATTCATATTATAATTAGAAAAAGATGAGAAACCTCTATTACAAGTCATAGACGCAACTGTGAAAATATTATTTCCATTTACACAAGCAGGCTGATAATTTGCAGAGTTCGCACTACTGTTTCCTGCAGCGATTGCTATTCTTGTTCCTCCGTTAGCTAATGCCGTTAAAGCACTTCTATAAGAAGAGTTATTAGCACATCCTGATCCGAAGAAACCTCCTAGACTTAAATTAGCTACATCACCTGGTAAATCGTACTGACCAACATGGTTGATTCCTGATAAGATTGTAGATGTACTAGTTCCTCCACTACATCCAAAAACTCTCACTGGTACTACTGGTGCTCCTGCAGAAACTCCTACAACACCAATTCCATTATTGATCGCTCCAGCAGTTCCCGCAACATGCGTTCCGTGACCGTTACAATCGTTTGCAGAACCTCCCACAAAAGATCTTGCGTAGGTAGTATTGGTTACTACATTAAGATCTGGGTGATCTAAATCAATACCTGTATCGATTACCCAAATCCACTCATCTCTATTAGCGCCATTTCCAGCTCCACCAGCACGTGTAATTCCACAAGGTGTCTGCTGTGCCATTCTTTGAGACTGCTCTCCAGAGATTACTTCTTCTATTTCGAATTTTGGCAACTCCACTACTCTATCATATTCTATAGAAGCAATATTGTCATCTTTTGCTATTTTTTCGAATTCGCTATCATCAAGATTAATTGCTACTCCAGAAATTTTTGTAGTGTAGTAGCTTAATACTTTGGACTGATCCACATTGTATTCAGATAAAATGGTGTTCATTTTTTTAATAGAAACCTCCGAGATATCGCGAACGGCACTTGCCTTGTCCTCTCTACTCGTAAAAGATCTTTTTTCTAAAACCTTAGATGCTGGTTCTACCTTAGAATCCTTGAACGTAATAATAAATTGTCCTGGAATAATTTTACCTTCTGTACTCGTTGGTTGTACAATTGTTTCCACCGTTCCGTCCGAAAAATTTTCGTTTTGACAAGAGGTGATCATCAATGCTGAGAGCATAGCGCCCGCAGCTAGTTTACTAAAAGTTTTCATATGAGTTAAATTTGTGTTAGTGCCCAAAATTAAAAATTCAAATGAAAAAATCACTGTGGTAAAACCGCAGGCCAACGTATTAACAAATCCATTTTTAAGGTAAAAACAACCAAATAAAAAACACTAATGCAACATCATTGCATTAGTGTTTTTAGCCATTGAGAAGATTTTTATGTATAACAAAATATTCCAAATTTTAGTTTAAATGAAAATAAACCAATAAAAACATTTAACTTTTATTTAACTTAATTTAACTATAAAAAAATCTTTTTAACATCATATCTCCTCATTAAATGTTTAATCTACAAGAAAATAGATCAAACAAAATGATCTAAAATTCTCTTTCCAGACAAAATCAGAGCGTTAAATTTACTCGATACATTTTAAGATTCTCTAGAATTCTTATATTTACCTGATGAGAAGTCTTTCTTTAAAAAATATCATTTCTCTATTTTTTCTTTTCAGTTTTCTCTTAATAAGAGTGGCTGACTTGCATGCGTTTTCTCATTTCTCCGATGATATTGGAGTAGAATGTGAATTATGTGAAATAATCATTACTCATCATCAGTTTACTCCTTTTTCTAATCATGATGTAGAAAATTATGAGTACAAACCTTTTATTATCTCTTATAAAGAAACCACTAACTTTAACTATACTACACTTAACAATTGCATTACGCTACCTAAAACGGTATACAACAAACCTCCTCCTAGTTGTTAAGTTTATACGAAGTTTTTATTTTTTGTAATCTTTCTGCACATATAAGATGTTTTCAGAAAGATCGCAAGTAGTTTATTTATATGATAAACCGTTGTGTTTGCATACATCTAGTCATTAAAAGCTTCGCTTAAAGAAACAATTGATATAGTCTAAGTCCTATTTTTCCTACTAAATAGGCTCTAGACTCTATCATTGAAAATTTCTCATATTACTTTTCAAACTTATTTTAACATTAGCTATGAAAAACCTGTTTTTTATACTATTTGCTGTACTATTTACGTCTTGTGGTTCCAACGAAGAAGAAGAAAAAAGAGTTTTACAAATAAAAGAAGGAGATAGTACTTTAGTTGTAAATATTCCCAAGGCTGCATGTAAAAAGTGCCAAAAAATATTAGAAGAAGGAATTTTTAAAGAATCTGGAGTTCAACAATCTATTTTGAATCTCCATACGAAAAATCTTTCTGTGGTTTATACTCCGGAAAAAACTTCACCACGAATTTTAGAAACAACTATAGAAAGACTTGCACACAAATCCCTTGTAAATAATTAAATTATTGTAAACATGAAATTTTTTAAAATCATACTTCTTGGAGGTATACTCCTTATATCAACGTCATTTAATAGCACACATCCCATAAAATTGACCTCTTCGTTAATTCAAAGCTTTCCAAAAGATAACCTATTGCGAGTAGAATGTAGAGTCTTTATTGATGACTTTACTTTTAGCATGAATGATACGTATACAAAGAACTTTAATGCTAGCAATTTATCAAAAGACGATATAAAGGCTATTGAAAAATATTTTAAACGTTATTACAAAATCATTATTAACAATGAAGTCTACCCGCTAGTCTACACATCTTCGGAAGTTTTTGAAAAGCACAACGTACTCTCTATAAAGTTTGCTAAAAAAATTCCTACAATTACAGAAGGAGATCAAATCTGTATAGAAAACACCTTGTTTTTTGAAGATTTTGACTTTTTACAGTCCAATAGGATGACTGTGAGAATTCCCCCTTTTATCTCCGAAGATTATTTTGAGGTTACCACATTAGACAAACCAATAACTCTAAACCTATAACCATACAAAACATAAACTAAACTTTTAATACGTAAATTTTAAATGGATAATTTCGGTTCTTTTTTTATTAATGGATGGGAGCATATTGTAGATATTAATGCCTATGACCATTTGCTATTTGTAATGACATTGTGTGCTGCTTTCAAACTAGAACAATGGAAACAAATTTTAGTAATCATAACAGCCTTTACTATTGGACATAGTGGAACTCTTATTCTTAGTGCTTTGGATGTGATACCCGCTAATTCCAAACTCATAGACACTTTAATTCCTTTTACCATTATGATTACAGCCATCGCTAATATTGTAAACTATGGCAAAGAAGGTAAATTCTCGGATACCAAAATAAAATACACCATTGCGTTGGTTTTCGGTTTAATCCACGGATTAGCTTTTGCTAGTAATTTTAAATTCATGTTATTTACGGATAGTATTGTTATGCCTTTATTTGCTTTTAATATTGGAATAGAGGTTGGACAACTATTCATTGTACTTTTATTTACGATTGCTTTGTGGGTATATACGAAATTCATCAAAGGAGAACATCTTAAATGGAATCTATTTGTATCAGGAGCAGGTTTTGGAATAGCAACTACTATTTTCCTAAATGCTATTAACGGAGCTTAGTTTACCTTATATTTCTTTATCTGTTTTTAAGTCATAAATAAAATCTAATAAAACATCAAGATATACAATGGAAATACTAGGATAATTTGTATTTTTTGAGCTAAAATTAAAGAAGAAAAAATTCAATAATTTTAAGTCAAGAATTAACTAATCCAATTATAGTTGGTACTTTCATTAATTACAAATTTATAACCCTTGAAAACCAAACAAATGAAATTTCACACAAAACACTTATTAGCTAAAATGCTTCTAATAGCAGTTACTTTTACAGCCTGTAAACAGGAGAAAAAAGCATCAGAAACAGAAACAACGACGGACCAAGTAGAAACTGAGGTTAAAGAAGAAGTAGCAAAACCAGAAATCATATTAGACAAACTAGAAGGTTCTCCTGCATATGCTGATGCAACACTTATATTGGATACGCCGGAAGAAATAGTTGCTAAAGCATCCGGCGAGATGGACTTTTCGTTTAAAGTAGAAAACTATGAATTAGGAGCACAAACTACAGGTCCAAATCCAGAAAAATTAGCAAACTCAGGAAAAGGACAGCACATTCATTTTATCCTGAATAACCAGCCTTACTCTGCTCATTATGAACCTACTTTTAAAAAAGAAATTCCTGATGGAGTACATCATTTAGTTGCTTTTTTAAGCCGTTCATTTCATGAATCTGTAAAGAACGAAAACTCTGTAGTAGTTCGCAAAGTAGTGGTTGGAGAGAACCCAAAAGATACTATAGGTCTAGATATGAAAGCTCCAACACTTATTTATAGCAGACCTAAAGGTGAATATTCTGGAAAAGGAACTGAACAAGTTTTATTAGACTTTTTTGTCCTGAATACTGAATTATCTCCAGAAGGGAATAAGGTACGTGCAACCATCAACGATAAAGTATACATGCTTACAGAATGGACTCCTTATGTAATGAAAGGATTACCTAAAGGAGAAGTAACTATCCAATTAGAACTTATAGATGCAGAAGGAAATTTAATTCCTGGACCATTTAATAACGTAAAACGTACAGTTACGCTTAAAGAATAAAACTAATCCCGAAAGGCTTTAAAATAAAAGTCCAGTACAAATTTGTACTGGACTTTTATTTTAACCATTCTTATTACTAATTACCTGTTATACGGAAATCGTACTTGCTTTAGAAATTTTACTTTTTTGGTGATCAAAATAAAAATCAATTCTACCTAGGTATAATCCGAAGCAACCTACCTGATTTACCATCACCTCTTTATCTTTTCGGTTTTGTACTATCGTTGGTTCTTTAAGAAAAGTATGTGTATGTCCTCCGATAATAAGATCTATATCTTCTGTCGCTTTGGCTAGACTTATATCCCCTACTTTATTCGGTTCTTTCTTATAATCATATCCCAAATGAGACAAGCATATTACCAAATCACATTTTTCTTCATTCTTTAGTTTTGAGGTCATATCCTGAGCAATCTCAATCGGATCCAAATATTTCGTTTCCTTATATAAATCTTTCATCACCAATCCTTCTAAAGCAATACCAAGTCCAAATATTCCGATCTTAACACCATCTTTTATGATAATTTCATAAGGCTTTACAAAAGTATCCATTACCGTATTGGAAAAATCATAGTTCGCAGAAACGAATTTGAATCCCGCATAAGGCAATTGTGCATGTAAACCTTCGATACCATTATCAAAATCATGATTCCCAATAGTAGCAACATCATATTTAAGCATACTCATTAGCTTAAACTCTAATTCTCCTCCATAAAAATTAAAATAGGGTGTTCCTTGAAATATGTCTCCTGCATCTAACAATAAGGTATTTGGATTTTCTTTTCGAACATTTTCTATAATTGTAGCTCTCCTTGCAACACCTCCTTTATTTGCATTTCGCCCATCTTCTGGACCAAATGGATCTATATGACTGTGCACATCATTAGTATGCAAGATGGTAATCTTTTTAGTGTAATTCCCTGTAAAAGATGATAAACCTGAACCTCCTAATACTACTGCTCCTGCTGTTACCGCTGTTTGTTTTACAAATTCTCTACGCTTCATTTCTGCACCTTATTTGTTAATTTGTATGAACCTATCATCCCTTACCGGATTAATTGTGTCTACTTTTTTAAAATAGTCAATCATCGCATTTCGAATTTTATAATTCAGTATGTGTGAATTAGTTGATTCCTTAAAAAAAGACATATTACTACCTCCGTTATATAGATAATCATTTGTCGCCACGAAATACGAAGTCTCGTCATCAATCTCTTTATCATTAATTAATGCATTCACAACTTCAAAATTATGATCCAAAGTAAGTTTTAATCCAGAAATTGGATGTGCTCTTTTAGACTCCTGTAAATACGCAATCAACTTTTTAATTAAAGCTCCTTTCATTTCGGCTACGATTATGCTATTCTCAAAAGGCATTACTTGATATGCTGTTCTTGCACTTATATTTCCTTTAGAAATAGGAGCTCGTATTCCTCCATAATTTAGAAGTACCATATCTATTTTGTTACCTGTTCTAGAAGTAAAAACTGGATTTGCTTGTTCTAATACTATATCTGCCATTAAATTACCAATGGCAGTATTCAAATCTCCATCCCCTTTAGAATACGTTTGTGGAGCGTAAGCCAAAGCACTATCTAACATTTTATTTACATGAGCTCTATAGGGCTTAATAAAAGCTTCAACCTCAGCGTTGCTAGCAATAGTATCGTTAATTTCAATTCTTTTACCTTCTATGCTGGTGAGGTAATTATTCTTCTTACATGAAGAAAAAATTATCAGGAAAACTATTATAAAATAGCTTTTTAAAAGTATCTGTTTCATCGGATAATGAATCGTATATTTTCTTTATTAATTTGAAATCAAACTTAAGTAATTCGATCTAAAAACTAGTGTGCAAATGTGATTAATTTATTCTATTAATCTACCGATAGCATCCCGAAGAATATAATTACAATGATCAACATCATCGTCATTGAGTTCAAGTACACCGATCACCTCCACAATTTGATCCGTTTTATATTTTGTATTATTTTTAAATATCACTTCTACAACAGATTCAGGTCCAGATCCTCCGCAGAAAAAACAGGAGGACATCGGGTTTCGAGAAAGCAAAAGAAACTGATCATCTTCTGATGAAAAGTCTAGAAAATATCCTGTAAGCTTTATTTTGGTACCCTCAAGAGCTTCTACAGATGTATCAAATGTTGGTTTCAAAAAATAATCATCATAGTTTACATTATAAACATTACGAAACGTTACTTGCGCCAAGTCATTCCAGGATACTTTTTTTTGAGAAAACAAGGTCGAAGTAACACTAAATAATACTATGATAAACAAACAAAACTTACGCATCAGCTAATATTTTAGAAACATTTAATTTTAATAAAGACAAAGAGGCTATAATTGCTGCTGGCAAAGTAGTAACCATAACTAGTAACAACATATAAACCTCTTCTCTATTAGGCATACCGAACTGAAAATCATATCCATAAGCATCGGAGAAAACTGAAAACAACCAGACGCCTAACCTACCAAACAACCAACCAAAAATAGCACTGATTAAAGTTAACATTAGCGCTTCCAAAAAAACAAGTTTTATCAACTGAAACGTACTTATTCCATAGGTTCTCAATAAAGCCAACTCCTGTTTTCTTTCTCTTACTGATCTTACAACATTAATAAAAATACTAAGTGAAGCAATAAAAAGTATCACTAAAGAAATCCCATTAATTGCCTGAAACCCTACCCCTAAAAACGTCGTTAATCGATCAATTTCAAATTTTGGAATTGCTGCTTGCATTGTAGATTTTTCGTTTACAAACCTGGATGTCTGCAACACTCCTATTGGATTTCTAAATTTAACTAGTAATGAAGTGATTTCTTTTTTCTCTTCATCATCTCTTTCTGAGTGATCGTGTTCTTTGGAGTGATCATGTTCCTCTTTATGCTTAGGATCGTCTTGCGAATGATTATGTTCTTCGACAAGGTGATACTCTTTATTTTCATGAGCATGCCCATCATCTTCATGAGATTGTGTTTCTGTGATAAGATTAAAATTCTCTTTCTTAACAGGGTCTTGATGCTTTTGATGAACTTCTTGATTTTCATGACCTTCATCATACGAGTGTTCATGAACTTCCCAAATACTTTCGAGATTTGTAATAATCAGATTATCAATGATAGTTCCTGTCGGTTTTAAAATACCTGTAATCACAAATGGCTTTTCTTTATGAGTTTCTAAACCGCTCTCAGCCAAACCATGACTACTTGCAAAAGTTTTACCAACCTTAAGATTTATTTGCTCTGCAACTTGACTTCCGACGACAGCTTCGAACGATTTTTCATATAATCTTCCTCTTTGTAATTGTGCTTTATAAACCTCTAGGTATTTATGTGTTGTTCCTAAAATCCTATATCCTTTGTAATTATCTCCGTATGAAACAGGAACCTTATATTTGACCATTGGTTTTTTAGCTATTTTCATAGCTTCTTCAAGATCGATGTTTCCTGTCGGATTATCTATATGTAATAGAGATGATAATACCAATTGCAAAGGACTTCCCTTGGCCCCAATAACCATATCAAAATGCTTCGTATTTCCCTCTAGATGTTCGTTAAGTTGTTTTTTTACTTGCAAAATAAACGTAGCAAGTGAAATACTAAGTATCAAGAGTAAAACACTTAATACCGTATTTAGAGGTTTAGAAATAAGATTTTTGTACGCTAAGTATAACAATTTTATAAGATTATATGATTATTAAAATGCGGCTTTACTCGCTGATCATGCGTTATAATTACTAAATTGCTATTACAGATCTTAGCTTCTTTTTTTAGAAGAGAAACTACTATTTCGCAATTGATATCATCCAAATTGGATGTCGGTTCATCTGCTAATATGATTTTAGGTTTATGAATTACTCCTAGAGCTATCGATAATCGTTGTTGTTGTCCTTCGCTAAGTTGATATACCTTTTTATGCATTTGATCACATAATCCTAAATGCATTAATAATTCTTCTCTCCGATATCGATCACTTTTACTTTTCGAAAATTTTTCTCGAATCAACAGGTTTTCCAGCACAGATAAAGATTTTATAAAATAGGATTTCTGAAAAATAAGACCGATGTTTTGTCCTCTAAAATGATTTAACTCTCCTCTAGTTAATCTGTTAATATGAGTATTCCCAATATAAACATCTCCCGTATCTATCGGTAAAAGTCCAGCCAATAAATGCAACAAAGTAGTCTTTCCTACGCCAGATGCACCTAAAATCAATAAGCTCTCTTTGGAAGAAAGGTGAATGTCTGGGAAAACTAGATTTTGATCTTCAGAATGCTTATACGCATATCGAAGAGACGCTGTTCGTATCATAAAAACATTTTGTCAAAAGTAGAGAAATTATATTAACGCAACAACGTTGCAATTATAAAAATAGTAGTATATTTGCCGGGATTTAAATGTGCACCTCAGTTGAAATTATTAGATATACAAAATAACTCAGACAAACTAGGTATATTGGCTAGTAGCCTCTGCCTGATACACTGTATCGCTACTCCTTTTTTATTTCTAGCGCATACTGCTTCACACGTAGCAGATCATCATGGTTCTAAACCTTTATGGTGGAAAAGTTTGGACTTTATTTTTTTAGCATTATCATTTATAGCTGTATACCGATCTACCCAGACCACTAGCAGACCTATCATGAAATATCTTTTTTGGAGCTTATGGGGTATTTTATTTGCTAGTATACTTAATGAAAAACTCGAACTCATTCACTTAGGAGAAAGTATAATATATGTGGTAACACTTTCTTTGGTCGCTTTGCATTTTTATAATCAAAAATATTGCAAATGCGACAATGAAAAATGTTGTGAAAACTAATGAATATAGGATTATGAGTACAATGAACAAAGAAGAAATAGAATCTATCGGTGATGCGCACGCTTCTAGTGCTACAGAAACTCCATTGCGAGTGGATGCTTTTGACAAAAGTGATGATGAAAAAATAAAGAATATACAGCATCATTTTGCAGAAATCATGAAAGAACTGGGTCTGGACTTAACTGATGATAGTCTTTCTGGAACGCCTTATCGCTTTGCAAAAATGTACGTAAAGGAACTTTTTTACGGCCTTAATCCTGCTAATCGACCGAGAACATCAACTTTTGAAAATAAGTACGGATATCAGAAAATGCTCGTAGAGCAAAATATTAACATCGACTCTTCTTGTGAGCACCATTTTCTTCCTATAGTTGGCAATGCCCATGTAGGATATATCCCAAAAGATAAGGTAATAGGATTATCAAAAATCAATCGTTTAGTTGATTATTATTCTCATAGACCACAAGTACAGGAAAGACTATGCCTGCAGATATTAAAGGATCTACAAAAAACCTTAGGTACCGATGATGTTATTGTTGTTGTAAATGCGAAACATCTATGTGTTTCTTCTAGAGGAATCAAAGACAAAAATAGTTTTACCACTACTATCGAGTTTGGTGGCAAATTTGCTGATCCTATATACCGAAATGAATTTTTAGGAATTATAGCAAAAGGTGATAATTAATTTATAATGAAACGAATACTAAAGATATGTGGATTTTAATACATAAAATTATTGCTATGTATCTATCCGCTACTAATATTTATAAGTCACAAAATTCACAAGAAAGTAAGACATCTTTTTCTTGTGAATTTTGTGGTTTACTATATAAACCTCCTCCAATGTAATTAAACTTCAATTTCTATAGAATTAACAGTTAATTCTTATAAAATGAAAACACACACAACTCATTAACTCTATACTACTCTATACTATGCTTACAGCAATAAATCTCACCAAAATATATGGTAAGCACCAGGCTCTTAGTGATTTAAATTTATCCGTTGATAAAGGAGAAATTTTTTGTCTACTTGGTCAGAATGGTGCAGGTAAAACAACTACCATCAATCTATTCTTAGGTTTGATTGAAGCCACTAGTGGTACAGCGCAAATAAATGGGGTAACAGTAACTCCGAATAGCAATAAAACCACCCAGATGATTGCCTATATTCCTGAGGTAGTTCAACTCTATGGAAACTTATCTGGTCTAGAAAATCTTAATTTTTTCAGTAGACTCGCCGGATTTAAATATTCTAACTCTGAACTATCTAATTTTTTAGCAAAAGCTGGTCTTCAGGAAAGCGCTCATCAAAACAAACTTGCTTCTTATTCCAAAGGTATGCGCCAAAAAGTTGGTATCGCCATTGCTCTTTCCAAAAATGCGGATTACATATTTATGGATGAACCTATTTCTGGTTTAGACCCTAAAGCCACTTTAGAATTCACCAAAATATGTAAAGAACTAAGCAATGAAGGTAAAGCAATTTTTATGGCTACTCATGACATCTTTAACGCTGTTAATGTAGGTACTAAAATTGGTATCATGAAAGAAGGAAAACTAGTACATACCTCAAACACTGATGCTATCACAGCAGAAGAATTACAGGACTTATACCTAAAAACTATCTAAACGTAAAACAAATCAATTCACACAATGAAACTTTTTAAATTATTACCCAAACTATTCTTTCTGATTTGTAGTTGTGCTGCATTTGCACAGGTACAAGTAACAGGAACCATCGTCGATTCTCAAAACACACCCATCGTAGGAGCTACTATTTCTTTAGAAAGCAACGCAAATACTTTTGGAAAATTAACAGATGATTCTGGAAAATTCGAAATCGATGCTCCTTCGGGAAATTATAAAATTGAAGTACGCTATTTAGGTTTTCAAGCATATAAGAATACTATAGAAATTGGTAGCTCTTCTTCATATGATATAGGTACTATCCAATTAGAAGAAGGAACAGAACAGCTACAAACTGTAGAAGTTGTTGGACGTGTTAGAAAAGATTACAATAGTGATTATTCTTTTTCTGCCACTAAAATCGCGATCAAAAATAAAGAACTGCCACAGGTAGTAGCAGCTGTAACCAAGGAACTTATTGCCGATCGACAAGCGTTTCAATTACCAGAAGCAGTAAGAACGGTTAGTAACGTTGCTATCACTGGTTTGTATAACCATTATAACATTAGAGGTATTACACAGGCAGATGATGGACAAGTACTTAATGGTATGCGTACGCGCCAGTACTATTTTTTACAACCAATCACCTCTCACTTAGAACGTGTAGAAGTAATCAAAGGACCTTCATCTGTAACATTTTCTAGTGCTGATCCTGGTGGAACTGTAAATATGGTAACTAAGAAACCATTAACTGAAAACCGTAATGAAGTATCTGTTTCTGCAGGTAGTTTTGGAACATTAAGAGCTACTGCAGATTTTACGGGTCCTTTAAACGATTCTAAAACGTTATTATATCGTTTTAATGCAGCAATTCAGGAAGCTGATTCTTTTAGAGACATTGTAAACAACAATGCTATTTTAATTTCTCCATCTTTAAGTTATATCCCAAACGAAAGTACTTCGCTTAATGTAGAAATGATATATAATAATGCTGAAGGTAACTTAGATCGAGGTCAGCCAATTTTTGACGCTGTGGATGATAATTATGATCCAAACAGCACACCAACTACTTTAAATCCTGGTGCAATTAACGACTTCTACAAAACTAAAGAATTCATATTTATGACGAGCTTTAGTAAAAAGTTTACGAAAAACTTTGGTTTCAATGCTCAGTATATGAAACAAACTTGGGATGAAGATTTACAAGAACACAGAGCGGATGCATTCCGTCAGGCGTATGACATTAATGGAGATGTGGTTCCTAATCTTGTAGCCATGAGATACGCTGAAAGACAACAAAACTGGAATACTGATAATTTCAGTGGATTTTTTAATTACGATATAGAAAAAGGAAATATCACTAATAAAATTTTAGTAGGATATGATGCCTCCAGATGGGAAAGAAGAACCGGTGGAGCTAATAGTTCTAGAGACTATTTACTAAATGATGGATCTACAGCTAGATTTAGACCTGGGACAAGTGACCCTAATGATTTTCAGCAAACTGCAGATGGATTATTAGTTCCTGCCGTTCCACATTTAGACTTAACAAATCCTTTTAATGGAATAAGAAACACCAGTAATTATGTGCTTTCACAATTTGAAATTCCTGCAAACTTAACAACTTCTAATGGTGTTTACATTCAGAATCAATTTAAGATTGGGAGGCTTTCGGCTTTAGTCAACTTACGATATGAATGGTTTAAAGATATCTTTGATTATGAAGGTGATGAACAAGAGTTTACTACTAATGCTTTTGTACCTAGACTTGGTGTAACTTACGAGGTTACTGATGACATAAGTGTTTATACCACCTATTTAGAAGGGTTCCAACCGCATACCAATACAGTATCGTTATCCCCTTCTGCAGAAGGATTCTTTTGGTCCGCATCACCTGGTAGATTCGATCCATTAGAAAGTAGTTTAATCGAACTAGGTGCTAAAGGAGAATTTTTAAACGGAAAAATATTTGCCAACTTAGCAATCTTTAACATTACTCAAAAGAATATCTTACTTGGAGACACTTTTGATTTAGATAACTTAACCACAAGAGGAGAACAACGAAGTAGAGGTTTTGAGGCGGATATTTCGGGTTATGTATTACCAAATTTCCAATTAACTGCTTCTTATGGTTATACGGATGCTACTATTGAAGAAGATGCCATTGCAGAATTTGTAGGACAACGAATTGGAGGTGCTCCTAAGCATAATGCTAATTTTTGGGGTAGATATGATTTTACCACTACTCCACTATTAAAAGGAATAGGAATTGGTTTCGGTGCTCAATATGTAGACGAGAGATTTACTTGGTATAATCCTACTTATAATACCAGTAGAGTATTATTACCAGAATATACAGTATTTGATGGAGCGATTTATTACAAGCCAAATATCATAAATATGCAGTTAACTTTAAAAGTTAATAACATCTTTAATGACACATATTGGTTAGGTGGTCTTAGTCCAAATAGATTAGGACCTGGTGCTCCCAGAAACTTTTTGTTAACCGCAACCTATAAATTCTAAAAAGATGCAATGGGCTAATATTCGATTATTCGCAATTCACTTTTGGCGTAATGCGACTACTCCCAAAACTTTTTATGTATTGTATGCAATTTTTATACTACTAACAGCGTATTCCGCTGTTAGTGGTATAAACAACTATATCACGCAAAATGAGATTCGCCAAGAACATCAGGAAAAAGCGAGACAAAGTTGGGAAGCAAATCCAGATAAGCATCCTCATAGAATGGCACATTTTGGAACTTTTGCCTTTCGGATCCCTTCCACCTTAGGAATATTTGATTATGGATTAGAAAGTTTTACTGGGAATACGGTTTTTTTAGAAGCGCATCGACAGAATAGTGTTAATTTTTCTGAAGCTACATTTTCTACAGGAATGTTGCGATTCGGTGAGTTAAGTCTTGCTCTATTATTACAATTGGTATTACCTATTATTTTATTTTTTATTGGTTTTTCTGGAGTTGCAAGAGATAAACAGAACGGAACTTTGAAAATACTATTATCTCAAGGAGCACGCTGGAAAGAGATCCTATTTGGGAAATCTATCGGTCTTTTCATGATTTCTTTATTGTTTTTTGCTCCTATCTTATTATTGGTAATTATTGCTCTGTTCTTTTTAGAAAGTCCAATATCACAAGATTTTAGATGGTTACGCTTGATAATCATTGCGGTAAGCTATTTGGCTTTCCTATTTATTTTATCTGCTATCACTATCACAATATCGACTTCTAGTAATTCTCCTAAAAATGCTTTATTACGTTTATTAGGTATTTGGTTACTCTTGGTTATTTTATTACCAAAATCTGCACAAGCTATGGGAAATTATTGGTTTCCTACACCAAGTAAGTTAGCTTTTCAATCCGCTATTGAAAAAGAAGTTATACAAAAAGGAGATAGTCATAATCCAAATGACCCTCATTACAATGGTTTAAGAGATTCGGTATTAACCGTTCATAATGTTAGTAAAGTTACCGATCTTCCCTTTAACTATTCAGGTTTTGTCATGCGTGAAGGTGAGAAAATCACTTCGGCTCTTTACAAAAAACATCAAGCAAGATTGGTTGATATCTATAAAAGTCAAAATGATGTCACGCGATTTTCATCCTTTATCAATCCGTTTACAGCAATTAAATTAGTATCCATGACGATGTCTAGTACGGATTTTTCATCGTACATGGATTTTCAGGATAAAGCTGATAACTATCGATATACATTAGCGCAAACCATGAATGAATTACAGATGGAATATATCAGTCCAAAAAAAGAAAGTGGTTCTGAAGGAAAAACACATGTAGTAGATCACGAGCACTGGGAAGAGTTTGAAGATTTTAAACACGAGCCCATAACTTTTTCTAAATCTATGAAAGAAGCGCTTCCTGCCCTACTATCCATTATTTTTTGGACAATAGCTGCAATCGGTTTATTGGTATTCACTTCTAAAAGAGCAAGAGCCATATGACATTATATAAATTATTATTTCAGCAATGTATTCGATCCAAAGAAGTTTGGATAAGCCTTGTACTACTAATTTTATTAGGTGTTGTAGGAATTATTATTGGAGATAAACACCTTAAGAGACAACAAGATGCGATTACCGAAGTAAAAGAATACCAAGAGCAACACTTCAATCGACAGGTATCTTTGCATAATGATGATTTAGGTCTCTTATTATATTATGCCAAGTTTGCTTATATAAACTCATTAGACCCGCTGGCAGGATTATCCATTGGACAATCTGATGTTAATCCAACCGTAAAACGAATTACAATTAAAACTTTTGAGGCACAAAAATATGATACCGATCTCATAAATCCTATGAACCTGCAATCTGGTAATCTAGATCTTTCTTTTGTGATTATTTATCTTTTTCCGCTACTCGTAATTGTTCTTAGTTTTAATGTGCTTTCTGAAGAAACAGAAACAGGAACTTGGAGACTTGTTGCCATTCAATCTAGATCAAAACTTGGTTTTATTATTTCCAAGCTTCTGATTAGGTTCATCTTATTATCAGTAGTGTTAGTCATTCTTTTTACTGTAGCAAAATTAACTCTGGATCTACCATTCAGTCAACATTTCTTTTGGATGTTTAGTTTATCCTTGCTTTATGTTGTTTTTTGGTTTACCGTAAGTTTTTTCATTATAAGTTTTAAAAAATCTTCTGGATTTAACGCCCTATTACTTTTATCAGTTTGGTTAATATTAATCATCCTTGTACCAGCAGGAATAAATGCCTATGTTTCTTCTAAATACCCTTTGCCAGAAGCGTTAAGTACTGCTATAGCACAAAGAGATGGTTATCATGTAAAATGGGATACTGATAAAAAGGAAACTATAGAGAAATTTTACAAGCATTATCCTCAGTTTAAAAGCTATGGGTATCCAACAGATGGTTTTAATTGGTTATGGTACTATGCTATGCAACAAATGGGAGATGATGATTCTAAAAAACAAAGAGATGCTTTTAATGAAAAAATTAAATTGCGCGAACAAACTAGTGACCAAATTGCATCTATAATTCCAAATATGCATTTGCAATTGGCTTTTAACCAACTAGCAGGAACCAGTATGAACCAACAAATGGGATACTTAAATGCTACTGATGAATTTCATGAAAAATTACGTTTATTTTTCTATCCCAAGATATTTGAAGGCAAATATGCAGAGACTATAGATTGGAAGCAATTTGTTCCTGAATATTATACCACAAAAACGTCATTGAGCCCTATAAAAGGTATTGCTCCGTTGCTTATTGCATCGATATTGATGATATTAATTTCGATACCCATGACAAAAAAATTGTAGCTAAGATCATTCAGGTAACACGCCTACACTCATAAGTGTTTCATCTTTATTAATCGGTGGAGTACCAATCATATAAAGGATTACTCCACTTTCTGAAGCTATTATTTTTTCTAAGGTATTACCAAAAAAATCAGTTGTATAGCCCATAAGTTCTCCTTTTTTAATAAGATCACCGGCTTTTTTTTCTGTGTAAAAGAGGCCGGTTGATTTGCTTTTCAGGGTTACTCTTTTTGCAATAATTGTTGGTTTTATTTTAGATTCGGAGGATATGCCATCAAACATTTGCAAATGCTTTAATAAAGAAATCATACCATCTAAAATTCTTTTTGTTTCTACTTTACCAGGAATACCAAGTCGACCACACTCTATATCTACTGATGGGATCTTACGATGAAAAGCTTCTTGAGAACAATATATACTTGGAGTTTTCAATCTCTCTTCTTTGATATTAAAAATTATAGAATAATCAAATCCCATAGCTAACGCCATTTCTTTACCTTTTTTAGAAACTTCTGGTAGTGCTTCGCTCTGATACCAAGCATTATAAGCGCGTAAATCTTCTGGAGCATCTCCAGCATGCATATCCACAAAAAAATCAGATTTAGCTATTATATCAGTCGTAATCATATGCGCGATACGTTGAGTAATTGTTCCATTAGGATCTCCTGGGAAAGAACGGTTTAAATTTTTTCCATCCATAGGATTTACATAGGGACTTCTTCCTAAAAAAGCTGGCATATTAGCTAACTGTACTAAAATGACTGTCCCAGACAATTTTTGAGGGTCTATTTTCCTATTTAATTCTTGAGCTGCTAATATCGGAGGATATTCATATCCATGTACTCCTGCTGTTATTCCTAATACAGGTCCAGATTTTATGCCATGAAATATGGTAACAGGCACAAATGTACTATCCTTATCAGATCTTACGGGAACTTTAATATGACTTTTGGTTCCAGGAGCAATTGATTTATTTTGAAAAGAAAAAAGACTTTGTGCTAAAGCATGAATATGTAGTATTACAAGTAAACTTATGGAAAATGCTCTTTTCATAAAGATATATTTTAGCATCTAAAGGTACTGGTTTTATTGGCTAAAACTTAGAAATAAAAGCGCTCATTTTTAACATTAACAGTTAAGATAATGACCTATATACTTATAATAAAACAGAAAGATTCTCTCTATTAAAAAGAACCTTTCTTTATTAGAAAATCGAATCCAAATTGATGTATCATGTCTATTTTTTATGCTCCTTTTCCAAACATGATTAATATTACTTCTACTGCCTCATCCTTTTCATTCCACCATTTATGATTTACATTGGCAGGAATAAATACTGTATTCCCTTCAGATACCGTTATTCTTTCTCCATCGACTTCTCCTTCAATAGTACCTTTAATGGTAACTCCCAACATTGGAAACGGAGCTGCTTGTTCTCTAGCATCATCTCGTACTCGTTCGCCTGGTAAAATTCTGTACCAAGCTGTTCTTAAGCCTTTTTCATAATAAAAAATTGTAAAATTAGAACCATGTGCCTTTCTAGTGGTACTCTCTTTAAAGGGAATGATTTCAGGAAACCCTTTTGTCCAAAAATGAAAAGAAAAGGCATTAAGATTACTATCATCAATTTCTGATGGAGTAAATCCATCCATTTCTCGTACACTCATTGGTGTATAATCTCCTGCAAATGCTTTTCCTTGTGCAGTTAACGCATTGATCGTACCATTATGAATTGCTTGTAAAGTTTCAAATTCTATGGAGTATACATATGTTGGTTTTTTAGGCAAACCTTTTTCCAGAGTCACTCCCCATTTCTCTTTGATTTTCTGACCTGTAATCTCAACGGTCCAAGAGCCATAATCGGAAACTTCAATTCCAACAATTCTGCGTTCTGATGCATATCGATCTTTTGTATAATCATCTATAAAAGACCTCAAAATTAATTCGGCATCATTATCTGTAATATTGTAAGAGTGTCCAAGTCCTCCATTAGAAATTGAATTCTCGGTAGCTAGTAAATTTTGAACACCTATCAAAGATAGTACGGTAAATAAATAAGTTTTTAATGTTTTCATTTGATTAATGATTTTAAAATTACACAAGGCAAATGAATACAAAAACAACTGCAAAAATCAGTATTTATAGGGGTTTGTGGGGAAACTACAAGTTTTAGGGGTTAATTCGCAATAGATTTAAGATGTCTTCATAATACTTTTCAGAAACTGGAATTTCATCTTCGTAATCCAGAAGCTTTATAATCGTATTTCTTCGCTTATCATTTTTAATACTAAAGCAATTTATGTTCACTAAATATCTTCGGTGACAACGATAAACTGGTGATATTGGATTTACTATTTGATCTTCTATATTCTTTAGACTAGACCTAAGAACAATTTTTTTACGAAGTCCATCTTCTATTTTATGAATATCTACATAATTATCATCACTTCTTATGTATAAAATCTCATTAAGACTTAGATCTAACTGTTTTCCATTGGAAGAAGTTATGCGATACGTTTCTTTTGAAGATATAGAGGCTATACTCTGGCGATTGAAATAACTAAAAATCCCAACAACAAAAAAGGACACAATAATACCTATTCCTAAAAGTCTTCCTATCACGAGGAAATACTCGGTAAAAGTAAAATCTCTAAAACCACCCAAAAAACTCTTGTATAAGAACATTACTCCTCCGACAAAAAGTATTACCAAGGAATACCACAATAGTGCTTTGGCAATATTCCATTTTTTGAAAAAGTTATTAAAAAACTTAGGAATCAAAAACTCTATAAAAAAAATAGCAGAGGAAAAAACAACTCCCATGCTGATAGCAATAAGGTTATAGTACCAAATACCATTTTGATTAATTATATTAAATGGTTTAAAGAGAATAACGAATACACTGGCCAAAAATCCTATTAAAAATACCCAAACAATATTTCTGGTAGTCATTTTTGGTCTTGGAAAGGGAGTTCGAAATAATTTAAACATTAGAATTGCTATTTACCATTTTCCTTTCTTTTGCAACTAAGAATATATTTTGTGCCGCAATGAAGATAAACAAGAATATATTAATCTTCCAAAAATGCATATTTTAAAAACCTTTCTTTATAAAAGAACAAGCCAAATCATATAACAACAAATAAGAGAATAATTCTCCCAAAACATATAAATCATTCTTGGCATACAAGTTGATATCGCAGAGTGGTATTATAAAATAATAACATTAGAGTTCTTATTTTAAAAAAATAAATATCTTTAACCCAGTTAAAAAACCTAATTATGAAAAAACTATTACTAGTAGCTGTTCTTATGGCCACGACTGTTGCTTTTGCCCAAAAGAGAAAAGATCAAGAAGGAAGCATCAAAAATCTAAAAGGAATTTCTGAATACACACTTGTATTTAACTATGACAACCTTAAGGTTCATAAGTTCGATACTGAAGAAGAGTTCCTAAAAGATAAAATGGAAAAAAGAGAAAAGAAACATCCAGGAGAAGGAAGAGGTGAAAAATTCAAAAAATCATGGTTTGGTGATAGAGAAGAAAGATATGAGCCAAAATTTATTGAATCTTTCAACAAGCGTTTTGAAGATGGTGAAGTAAAAGTTGGAAAAGACTTTTCTAGTGCTACGCATACTATGAAGGTAAAGACAACTTGGATATATCCAGGTTACAATGTTGGTGTTTCTAGACAACCGGCAAAATTAAATGCTACTATTATTGTTTATGAAACTGCAAATCCTGATAAAATCTTATTCTCTACTAATTATATAAAAGTTCCTGGTGGAGGTGCTTTTGGTAATGACTATAACTCTGGTTATAGAATTTCTGAAGGATATGCTAAACTTGCAAAAGAACTTGCAAAATATATCAAGAAAAAGGCGAAATAAACATTTATTCGACATAAAGGAAAAGCTGTAGTAAGAGGTTACTACAGCTTTTTTTATTACAGTTTTTAATGGATATCAAAAGATAAAAGGAAAAGAACAAATAATACATTCAATTACAATTATTAATATCATTACGATTATCGATTGCGATCAGACATAGAAAAAAATATGGCTTAAAACATTTGAGTTATCACTTCTGTTATTTTAATAGCAATCTCAATTATATAATTCCGAATACATCTAAAAATTCCAAAAAAATTTAATCAAGTTGGATACAAGATATCTTTATTTAAAAAACAATCAATAAAAAAACCTGTAGCACATGCTACAGGTTTTCTTATTAGATGATCACAATTCACTACTTAATTGATCGTAGAAAATTGGATTGTTTCTGTATTTTCAGAAGTATCACCTTTCAGTACTAAAATATAGTTCATCATTGGTTGAATGTTTGCTTGTGAAGCCATATCTATAGTAAGTGTATTACAACCAGGATCTAGACTATCGGTCATTAATGGTCCTACTGCATTACCTTCCATGGTATAAATTTCGCATGTCACAGTTTGCGCTCTATCTACTTTAATATCAACATTCATTTGTCCGGTTCTGCTAACCGGTACTGGGAATGCAGTAGCCTCAAAAGCACTACTTAAACAAGGATCTGATGTTACAGATACAGTTACCGTATCTTCCACTGTACAACCGTTTTTGGTTACAGTAACACTATAAGTAGTTGTTTTCGAAGGCGAAACATTGATCGTATTTGTAGTCTCACCTGTAGACCAAAGATATGAGTCTACATCACCAGATACTGTTGCGGTTAGCGGAACTTGAATTGTTCCAAATTCTATTGTAATGTCATCTCCAGCATTCACTGAGATCTCTGTTACCATAACTGCTACCTCATCAGAAGCTTCACAACCATTTTGAGTAACTGTTACTGAATATATGGTATCCACTAAAGGAGCGACGGTAATATATCTTGTAGTTTCTCCGGTAGACCATAGATATGCATCTGCAATTCCCGCATCTAACTGAACTGTTTCTTCTACACAGATATACTGATCAGCTCCTAAATCTACGTTTGCTTCATTAACAAATACTGTTACCTCATCTGTATTTACACAGTCTGCACAATTCGAAACAGTTACTGTATAGGTAGTATCTTCTGTTGGCGATACTGTAATACTAGAAGTTGTTTCTCCAGTAGACCATAGATATTCTACACCATTGGTTTGTACATCAACACATTCTCCAATATTTATATTAAAATCTCCGAAAGAAGTAGGATCTCCTTCAATATTAAACCATCCAGAACCTCCATAAACTGCTGGAGTATATTCGAAAGTATTTGCTCCATTTCCTAGCTGAAATGCTTCTCCTCTTCTAGAGATATCATAACTTAAAGACCCATTAATTTGAGTTACAGTACCACTTAACTCTGTATAATACACCCAACCTGTTGGATCTTCTGTTTGACAAGAACTAGCTTTTGGACTTCCCACTGGTGGTACTGTCGTAAAACCTGTAAAAGTAGCATCCACCATAAAATAAGTATTGGTAGAATTATATTCAAAAACTTCTCCTTTTAAGGTTGCAGTTCCATCTGCATTCTCACTCCAAACTAAATCGACGTTTCTAAACCATAATCTCTTTCCTTGATCATTTATAAATACTACAAACTGATGATGTCTTCCCCTACAATAATCTGTGTCTTTGATACTATATCCAACACATTCTTCACACTCACCTTCTCCTGTAACTTCAGCCGTTAATGTAATTTCGTCTCCTTTACACATAAATTCATCCGTACCTGCATCTACAATCAATACTTCAACTTCTTCAATTGTAAACGTCCCTAGATCAACTGGGCAGTCTTCATTACCCCAACGTACCCATAAGTTATAATCTCCAACTTCTAAATCATTAAAACTATAAGAACCTGAATCATCTGGTACTTCAGTATATGTAAGACCTCCATCAATGGAAAATTGAATATGTGTACGATCAACAGTATCCTCAAAAACAAGTTGTATATCTCCTGTTGGATTAGTACAGTCTGCATTGGTAAGAATTACTTCGGCAACAGGCGCTTGTCTTACATGTAAATCTACGCTGTTAGAATATACATATTCTCCACACTCTTCGCTTTTTGCCGCTCTTCTATACCATAAAGAACCTGACTCAATTCTTGGTGGTAAATAGTTTATTCCGTTTGCCCCATCAATATCTTCCCAAGCTTGTCCTTGTTCTCTTTTTACCTGCCACTGATATACCACTGTTAAACCAGTTTCTTCGGCAAGGTCGGTTCCTGTTAACTCTTCTGGATCAAAAGCTTCACAGTTGATTTGCGTTTCTTCTATTTCTCCTCCATCTTCAAGCTCGTTCTTATAGGTTACTGTAACAACATCTGTTGCTTCACAATCGTTACAATTTTTAACCGTAACTGAATATTCCCCAGCTTCAGTCACAGTAATACTTGATGTATTTTCACCTGTTGACCATAAATACGTTAGATCATTTTCATCTGTAGCGATACAATCACCAAAATTAATGTTGAAATCACCTCTATCGTATGTTTGGTCAGTAGTATCAAACCATCCACAAGCACCAAATTTACCTTTTTCAGCTTCTGTTTGATTTGCTCCATTACCCATTTGGAATGCTGGTCCTCTTCTGGACAAATTAACAGACCAAGAACCATCTGTACTTTTTACTGTACCTACTAATCCTGTGTAGTATATCCAATCAGAACTATCCTCATCATTACAGATATGATCTTTTGGACTATCAGCAGGTGTATTCACTACTTTTCCAGTAAATAAGGCATCTACTTCATATGTTTTTTGTTCTAAAGTGTGATCATACACTGTTCCAGAAAGTTTAGCAGTACCATCGGCAAACTCTTCCCACTGAAGGTCTACATTAGAAAACCATCTTGGATTCGTTCCATCTGTTAACCACATCACATAATTTTCATTTCTATTACAATGATCTGTATCCAAAATAGTGTAACCAACACAATCGCTACAATTCTGGTTACCATCTACAGTAGCTGTTAAAGTTACTTCCTCGCCTTTACAAATTTCTACATCTTCTCCAGCATCTACAGTAATCGTTTGATCTTCAATAGTTACTACTCCTAAATCTACAGGACATTGATTATTCCCCCAACGTACCCAAAGATCATAACTTCCTGCTCCTAATCCTGTAAAGGAAAAGATTGCAGAATCGTCTGGTACTGTCTTATAAGTTGTACCTCCATCTTTAGAAAATTCGATATGAGTTCTTCCGTTAGTATCACCAAAAGTAAAAGTAATGCTACCGTCATTCTTTTCACAATTAGCATTCTTTACACTAACATCTACATTTGGCACTTCTTTTACATGAATATCAACTACATTAGAATATTTGTAAGTATTACATCCTTCTATTTTTACAGCTCTTCTGTACCAAACCGAACCAGAATCTCTAAATGGTGGTTGGTAATTTTTGGCATTAGCTCCTTGAATATTTTGCCATTGTCCTCCGATATTCTCTTTTATTTGCCATTGGTATTTCACATTTCTGTGATCTCCACTACTTACTGCAGTACCGATAAACTCTTCTGGCGTAAAACCACCACAGTTCCACTGTGTTTTTTCAATCTTTCCGGCATTCAATTCGCAATTATTATAATGAAGAACTTTAACCTTAAATTTCTCCCAAGAACCAATTCTTGATCTGTTACAGATCATCGGTTTCTTACCATTTTCAGAAGAAACATATTTACCATTACTTCCTTTTAAGGCAATTCTACCATTTCCTAACTTAACAACTTTAAACTTTTGCCAAGCCCAAACGTTATTTACGTTGCAATACATTCTTTTTTCTCCATTTTCTGAAGAAAGGTATTTCCCATTGTTTCCTTTTAAAGCAATTTTACCATTTCCAGCATCTACTACTACAAATTTTTCCCAAGAACCAATTCTAGTTCTATTAGCATTAATAGGTTTCTTTCCGTTCTCTGAAGAAACATATTTACCATTATTGGCAATTAATACGATTGTTGCTCCAATAGGAACATCCGTATACGTTTCAAAAGCTTCAAAAGCCTTCTCTTCATTTTTGGCTTGTGTGGATAAAGACACAAAACATAACAAGGCTAGTAATACACTAGTGATATTACGCCTTTTTGATTTGTACTTTTCTAAAGTAATTTTCATCATAAGGTTGGTTTTTGTTAATGATTTTAAGTTAGTTTGTCTTTACATAAATTATACTCTACATGTAAAAAATGAAGAGTAAAAAAATGTAATAATGAAAATTGGAAATACAGTGAAAATCTAAAAACTAAGCACTAGTTTTTAATGTTATGCTAAAGCAATAACATTATGAAGTTTAACCCCTATCCCCAGCGCAAATATTATAAATTATGATATGTCTGAGAAGAAAAAAAAACGAAAAACGTTGAATAACAGATTCCTCCTATAAAATGTTAAAATCTCTTAATAAGTGTTAAATTGTAGTATAAGACTTACTTTTCTTAAAAAGATTACATTTCATCGAAAAATATCACTCAAACATCTAACTCAAAGGTTATTATTGGACAGTCTATTCGAAAAAAAACCATCAAAACAGACTCAAATAACTACAAAAAAGAAAAAAGTGATTTGAGCTATTCAAATCACTTTTTTATCTCAAATGAGAAACCTGTATTATATTTTTACCAATTTGAAACTTCGTATTTCGCTTCCATTATATAATCTCAAAAAATATATCCCTGTTGGGTTTTTACGCATATTAAATTCGAGTTCTTGTTGTTTTGAATCTATCATTTTATCCAAAACCACTTTGCCAGAAACATCCATGATCCGGTATCTAAAATAATCATGTTCCTTAGGTAGTGTCATATATGCTTTTTCCAAAAAAGGATTTGGGTACATCACAATGTCAGTTTCTACATCAGGAACCTCTGATATTCGGTTTTGATCACATGCTCCTACTATAAAATCATGTTTAGTAGCTGCAGTGTTATTTTCTCCTCCCGTTGGAAGACTATAAGTATAGTAGAAATAAATCTGCTCTCCACTATTGGCATTGATCTGAAAAGGTACATTAGGTGTTACCAAATATCCTGGATATGGACCTGAAGTATTTGTACTATAATACAAAATACAAACTCCATCACCTACGCCATTAATCTCTGGTATAAAGGTAATCGTAGGATTAGATGTATCCGATGAAATTTCATAGCTATATTGGTTGTTAGCAGCTAATCCAGTACAGTTATCAATTGTAACTATCTCAGATTCTTTAAATTCTATATAATTCACATTTAAACCATTTGAATCGAAAACTAATCTTAACTCATGATTCCCTTCCGCAATAGTAATATCATTTACAGAAACTGTCTCATACTGTTGCCAACTTCCTGTATTAGGCACTGATATAACATCTGTAATCGCAACACCATCAAGCTCTAAATGGAACTGACCATTTCCATTAGGTGAAGCTACACGAAACTCTATATCGTAATTAGATGAAGAAGCTGTAGCAGAAATATCGTAAGCCAACCACTCGCTTGCTCGTATCCAACCAACATTATACGATCCTCCTAAAACGTCTCCTGTGTTTTCTATATCTACATCATCCTGCCGATATGCCCCTCCGGTATTCCCTGATGTAAGATCATGATACCCAACTCCTTCTCCTCCATCTTTATAATCCTCTGCTTCAATTATTCCTGGGATAATTTGATCATTATTTGGAGGAACAATAATTTCATCACCATCTGTTGTTAATAATGTATTTGCCGGAACAACAAATGAATCTATCTCTATATTATCCTTAAATACAATACATGTCTGATCTATATTCTTAGGATTATACACCACATAGGTTATCTTTCCATCTTTCTGAAAAGTACTACTTAATGGTAAACTTAGTCGATAATTTGATTGTCTTAATCCAAGGTTTTGAGAATTATGAGCATAGTAATATGTTAAGGCACTTTCATTCGAATTATGAGCGACACCATATTCTTGAGATCCTATCGCACTATCCCAAAACTCATCAAACTTACTGGTAACACCTTCTGGATCAAAAAATAGTTTAAAACCCCAACAAACATTCATCCAGTCTCCACTTAAATTCCCTAAATCACTCTCCATATTACTGATAATCGGATCTACCAAAGCATTTACTTCGTTTGTCGTTAAGAAGTCATTCCAAAAGCTATATGTTGGTGTAATCGGCAACCATTGTATACCATGAATATAAGTGTCTTGCGCACCAAAAAAAGTTCCATAAACGTATCTATTCATTTCTAAAATACCAACTATAGGTTGCTCATATCCGATTTCTTCAAATACACCACTTTCATTATACCAATAATCAGCTATGGCTCTTCCTTCCATTACGTATCCATAGGCTGCAGCATCTCTCATTTCAACATTTTCAGTTATTTCTCCTGTCATAAACATTCCGGCCCAAGACTGCATTGCTTCTGAAGTAGATTCTTGATTGTTTCCAATAGCATTTCCTAAACCATTAGCAAAAGAATGCCCCATCCAAGGACTAAAAGTTCTCAAATAAGGGAAATCTGTATCATTTCTATCCCAATTAGCATACGTTTTTATAACTTTTGTAAGCATAGGCCAATATGCATCCATTGATCCTGGTTCTGCCATTTCTAATAATGCTCCAGCATGTGCTAAATATCCATAGTGAAAATGATGATCGGTAAAAAGTCCAGAGAAAAATTCCTCATTAAACCCTACTAATGCTTTCCACGCTGGATAGTATGCATAGTAAAAAGATGTCTCCCCTGGTGTATAAGTAAGCCAATCATATGTTCTCTCTTTTGCAAAATTCAACAAATCTTGATAGTCTGGATGATTGATTTCTTTGGCAATAAGAACATATTTAATTAGTTGGACCAAATATTTTCCTCCCCAATATGTGCCATCAGCAAAATTATCTCTATCTAGGCGAGCATTATAATTATCGATCATTTCGATCAATTTAGCACGCTCATAAGGAGTTATATCACCATTATCGGTTATAGGTTCATTAAAATGTGGTAAAAGATTTGCGTTAAACTCATAATTAAAAGAAAAACTAGTTCCTTCAGCTAATTTTAATGTTCCTCTGGGTGTAGCGCTATATTCCCTATTATTAAGAAACGAAAAATTGTTTGCGTTTCCTCTATAATGATGTGGGATAAAACCTTGTAAAACATTAGGCTGATTACCGATTATATTTATTTTTTCAACATTGTAGGTGACATTTACCAGACCATTCTCGGGTTGATATTCATATGTCGCTTTTGTATCCACAGGTTTCGAAAAAGCATAATCATGTAAAAAATTTAGATCTGATATTTCTGTTAATGCCGAAAAAACAATGTACTTACCATTACTATTTACTAGTTCTAGATCTCCTTCTATCCCATTTCTTGGAATGATGCTCGTACTTTCGGTAAGGTGGACACCGTACAAATTTCCATCATATTCGATAATAAATCGATCTAAGGTTGCAGGAAAAACGAGTGGATTTCCATTAGCATCATAATAATTTCTAACACCAGTATGAATAGATTGAATAACAGCATCAAACCCATTTGGTTTTGTCCAGACAAATGGCATTCCTTGTGCTAAAGTAACATCAATGGTCTGATTACTGGTTGTACTTTGAACTTCTAAATCTACATGCCAATCAGACCAATTTATCGCTGATGTTTTGTTAGCTATAAAATCATTTCCAGTTAAAGTTACCAAGTAATCAACACTAACACCAACACTTTCATTACCTCCCCAGTCTTTTGCCGTTCTGTGACCAATTTGATATCCATTGTCATTTGCTCTTGATAATAGTGGGTATGTCCAAAGATTTCCTCCATTTCGGGCTCCATCAGCATTTTCGTTATACAAAACACTCGTCCACCAATCATTTGTAGGTATTGGCATGCCTATCATATCAGGACCAAGATCTAGTGTAGGATTTAGTGCTATACTCTGAAATGTTCCATTTTCGGGATCGTTTCCTATATATTCATGAGCAGGAGGATATTCTGCATAGGATCCTGCTCCCACGGGAATTACATTTTGGGAATAAAGCTCTGTATATGGAAATACTAGATACAGTAATCCCAATATTATTTTGGTGCATATTGTGGTTTTATTCATGAGTATGGTATTTGTGTGAATTCTAAATGAGTATGATATCTTGAGTTTTTATGTTGGTATTCATAAATATTGCATTAGAGTCTAATCTCATCAACAACTTCTTAAACAGTTTTTTTTCGATGAGATAAAGATGAATACTCCAAGAATTCGATTTTTGATAGTAAGAAAATATTAGGAGCAACTTTTAATAAAGTCGCTCCTTTTGGTAGATTAGTTTTTAACTATTTTAGAGATAAAAGGTTCTGTATTTTGACCATAAGCTTTTATGATATATACACCTTTAGCTAATGAGCTAATATCTAAATTCAATGCCGTTGCGGTTTTATCAAGTTGTTTTATGAGTACTGCTACACCTTTAATATTGTACAAGTGAATTTGAGATATTCCATTAATGTTTGATAATTCTAAAACATCATGAGCAGGATTTGGATACATGACAATATTTGTTTCTTTATCCAGAATATCTGACGTACGATTTTGATCGCAATCGCCTACTACAAAATCGTGTCTAGAAGCTGCTGTGTTATTTTCTCCTCCCGTTGGAAGACTATAAGTATAGTAGAAATAAATCTGGTCTCCACTATTGGCATTGATCTGAAAAGGTACATTAGGTGTTACAAGATATCCTGGGTATGGACCTGAAGTATTTGTACTATAATACAGTATACAAATTCCATCACCAGCGCCAGCAATCTCTGGTATAAAGGTAATCGTAGGATTAGATGTATCTGATGAAATTTCATAGCTATACTGATTGTTAGCAGCTAATCCCGTACAATTATCAATAGTAATTACCTCCGATTCTTTAAACTCTAAGTAATTCACATTTAAACCATTTGCATCAAAAACTAACCTTAACTCATGATTCCCTTCTGCAATAGTAATATCATTTACAGAAACTGTCTCATACTGTTGCCAACTTCCTGTATTAGGAACGGATATAACATCTGTAATCGCAACACCATCAAGCTCTAAATGGAACTGACCATTTCCATTAGGTGAAGCTACACGAAACTCTATATCGTAATTAGATGAGGAAGCTGTTGCGGATACATCATATGCCAACCACTCGCTTGCTCGTATCCAACCCACATTATACGATCCTCCTAAAACGTCTCCTGTGTTTTCTATATCTACATCATCCTGTCGATATGCTCCGCCGGTATTACCAGATGTAAGATCATGATAACCAACTCCTTCTCCTCCTTCTTTGTAATCCTCTGCTTCAATTATTCCAGGAAGCGTATATAATGATATATCGTTCTCTAAAACAGTAATTGTAGCAGATCCAGATACGGATCCACTAGATGCCAAAATGGTATACATACCAATATTGGAACCAGTATATAAACCATCCGAATTAATGAAACCTCCAGTAGTTGTCCAATCAACATTAGTAACAAACGGTTCTCCATTTTGATCAAATCCTTGTGCTTGAAATTGTAAGGAATCTCCCTGATATATTTCTGTAGCGCCAGAAGAAACAACAATAGAAGACAATACTGGAGTTTGCACCTCATCTTCTTTTTGTAACGATCTCAAATTATCAAAATAAAATATGTGATCACTTTCGTTATTAGGATCAAAAAGTAATACTACATTATCTATTTGTGCATCATTCACCACTAAATCGGGTGTTGCGGTTAATACAAATTCTAATGTATGCCAATTGTTTTGTGCTTGCACTACAGCTTGGTAAACACTATGTCGTCCTGTTGGATAGTTAGCTGGAGTTGCCATTGTACTTGATTCTAATTGCCAACTAATTACCGTTCCAATCGGAGCATCAGTATAAATATCCATTGCAAATCTTTTCTCTTCAGAAACATACGAACTAGCATCATTGATAAAATTTGTTTCAAAAAACAAAACATCATATAGCTCAACACCATTTCTAGCATAACTTCCTACTTGTGCTGATGAATTAATTTCGTTTCCTTCTGGGTTTTCTGAAGGAGCCTGATATACTCCTGTTGATCTGGAATCAAAAGTTAAATGATCGTTACCATCATAATCCTGAATCATTTCCGAAAAAATATATGATGCCGGTAGAGAAGTAATTCCATATCTAAAATTATCAAAATAGTAGGTATCAGAAGTATTGGAGTTTGGATCAAAAAGTATCGAAATTTCATCGACGGATAAATTAGACGTTCCTCCATCTGGTGATGCAGCATGTGTAAATGCTATGGTATGCCAAGCATTTTGTTCTGAAACTATTCCGATATACTGACTGTTTCTTCCTAATGGAAAATCGTTTTCCGATGTTACTTGATTTTCTAAACTAATAGTAATTTCTGTTCCAACTTCTGCTTCTGTGTAAACATCCATAAAGAAAATTTGATCTCCTTCTTTAAAAGGATTACTATCTGTAATGATTGATGTAGAAAAGCTTACTACATCATATTGTGACGAAGCATCTCTAACATAGCTAGCTACGTTTGCGCTATTATTTATATTATTTATATTATTTACAGAAGGGTTAGAAACATCCGCTGTATATACACCATTCTGAAAAATAGCATTTAACTCATTTACTCCATCATAATTAGCAATAATAACCTCATCTATTACTGGTACTTCTCCAGCTATCATACTTCTCATATTATCTAAATAAACAATATGATTTGTATTACTGTTAGAATCTATTAATAAAGCAAATTGATTTACTTCTAGAGCTCCAACGGTTACATCGGGTCTATCCAACAATTCAAATTCTAAGGTTTCCCACTGATTTTGGGTAGTAGATCTGGCGGCATATCGACTATGTCTTCCGATTGGCCAATCTCCAGACGATAAATTTCCATTTTCTAATTGTAAAATAAACTCAGTTCCAACCGGTGCCTCTGTATATACATCTATCCAAATAGATTTCTTTCCAGATATAAAATCTAGAGCATTTCCTATATCCGAAGATTCCATAAACAACACATCATACTGTGATCCTCCGTCTCGTTGATAGCTACCTACTAATGATGAATTGTTAGTGTTATCTGTCTCGGGATTAGTAATACTTTCTGTTAATACTCCCGAAGTAGTACTACCATAGATTAGGTTTCTATTTGATTCAAAATCTTCAAAAACAAAGTCTAAAGTTCTTGGTGGTTCTACAGTTACACTTATGCTATACTCATTACTCCCACAATTGGCGGTATTAACTGAAACTGAAACATCGCCACCAGTATTCCCCCAATTTACGGTGATCGAATTTGTACCTTGACCAGACACAATCGTGGCATCTGATGGCACTGACCAATTGTAAGAAGCACCCTCAGTTGGTGATATAGTGTATACCTTATTGGTATCACCTTGATAAACCGTATTATCTCCAGTGAGTTGTGTGTTAAAAGTTCCACTATAGACTCTTACATAATCTACCTCCATTTGTGTTGGATAATCTGATGGTGTAGGTGCTATAAATCCGGTATATGGAGTTCCTGGACCACCAACGGCTACATTAAGAATAATATACCAATCTCCTTGATTAAATGGCCACGGATCCACAGTATTAGCAGGTGTAACAGCATGATATAATTGATCATCTACATACCATCTTATTTCTGTTGGCTCCCATTCCACTGCATATTCATGAAACCCTTCCGAAAGGTCCAAACCTGCATCATATTCTCTACCATTAAATTGATGACCTCCATTATTATAATGTACAGTACCACCAATTGATTCAGGATTTTTATGTTGGGATTCCATGATGTCAATTTCTCCAGTAAAAGGCCAACTTCCATTTTCTGGAAGCATCCAGAATGCTGGCCATATGCCACCTGCCGACGGTAATTTTATACTCGCTTCATATCTTCCGTATCGTGCATTAAATTTACCAGAAGTTATTAATTTAGAAGAAGTATATTGTTTTCCTCCAAAGGATTCATTTTTAGTTGTAATTATTAAATTTCCATTTTGTACTGTTGTGTTTTCTGGTCTGTACCACTGCTCTTCTGCATTACCCCAACCACAGAGTGTAGGGCATCCATCTCCATTATCAAAACTCCATTTGGAAAGATCTACAGAAGTACCATCGAATTCATCGTTAAATATTAATTCAGAACATTGGGAATAACTAGTATTTAAGCAGCATATAAGAAAACTGCATAGTAAAATGGTTTTAAGAAATTCATTTGTTTTCATCATTAAAATGTTTTGTGTAAATAAGTTAGTTGTAAAATTTTTACATAATAATTCTATGCTATATGAATTTCTTCATATAGCTTTTCTTCTCTGCGTATTCGCATTATTATCAATAAATAATGGATACGCTAATTATGTTTTTCCCAAGTAGTCCGTGATACATAGAAACATTTAATCGGTTTCTATGATCTATTTCCAAGTGATATTAAAATATCGTAGTCTTAAATCTAGTTTTAGCTGTACAATGAATTTATACATAACTGAAACTAAGGGTAGAATAATATATATTAATCTATAAATCAGTTTTATTGCCAGATTTTGATATAATCGATTTCAAATTCTTTCGGAAAAATCGAATCGTCAACTTCTGGTCCCCCAAAATTACCACCAATTGCAAGATTAATAATTATATAAAATGGTTTATTAAAAGGCCATGTTTGATCATTTTTTATTTCTGGGGAAAATGTATAAACCAGTTGGTCATCTAAATAAAATTCTATCTTTTCGGCTGTCCAAATGCACTTATATATATGAAAACCTTCTTCAATACTATAATTAACAGTTTTCTTAGAGTTGATTGTATTTCCATGACTATCTCTAGTATGTAAAGAAGTATAAATCGTATGAGGTTCCTTACCAACATATTCTAAAATATCTATTTCTCCGCAGTCTGGCCATCCAATTTCATCAATATCTGATCCTAACATCCATACTGCAGGCCATAGACCTTGACCGGTAGGTAATTTTGCTTTTACTTCTATAGTACCATACTGAAACTCTATTTTATCCTTAGTAGTTATTCTCGTAGATTTATATACATCTCCTTTTTTAGTCGCTGTAATAATTAAATTTCCATTTTGTAGTTTGGCATTTTCTCTAGTATAGATTTGTCTTTCATTATTACCCCAACCGCATAAATCGGGACAACCGTCCCCTAGTTGATAGTTCCAAAAAGATTCATTTAACTCTGTTCCATCAAAATTTTCTTCCCAAATAATAGATTTAGAGTCTTGGCAAGACACTAGAAAAAGAGAAATAATAATATAGGTTAAGAGATTTTTCAATTTATTTAAGCTCAAAAGTTGATTTTATTGTTTTGTCAGAACTACCACCCACGAAAACTTCAAATTCTCCAGGTTCGATAATCCAAGTATTTTTATTATCGTAGAAACCAAGCGTTTCCTTATCTAATTCAAAATTTACTGTTTTCGTTTCTCCTGGTTTTAAGGAGATCATCTCGAATCCTTTCAGTTCTTTTACAGGTCTCGTAATACTTGCAAAAAGGTCTCTTATATACAATTGCACCACTTCTTTTCCTTCATAATCTCCAGTATTAGCAAGCTCAATAGACACTAATACTTTTGGATCATTATATGACTGATTTTCTGTAGTAACTTTTAAATTCGAATACTCAAAAGTTGTATAACTTAATCCATGACCAAAAGCATAGAGTGGAGAATTCTTTTGATCTGAATAATGTGACCAGAAAACAATATCTGGTGCTGGTTCCGTTGGCCGACCTGTATTTTTATAATTATAGTAAATAGGTACTTGCCCAACATTTCTAGGAAATGACATTGGTAATTTACCGCTTGGATTATAATCCCCATATAAAACTTGAGCAATAGCGTTTCCACTTTGTGTTCCTAAATGCCAAGCTTCTACAATAGCTGGTATATGTTCATCTGCCCAAGGAATGGCCAAAGGTCGTCCGTTATTTAGCACTAAAACAATATTCGTATTCACTTTATATATTGCTTCTAGTAATTCTTGTTGAACTCCTGGTAAATCTAGTTCTGTTCTGCTTCTACCTTCTCCACTTTGAAAACCAATTTCACCTAACACCATAACCACCACATCTGCATCTTTAGCAGCTTTTATGGCTTCACCAAACTCACCCTTATCAGTGGTATTAATTTTAGTTTCGGTAACAAAAGCAGTATTCCCGATAGAAACATCAGCACCTTTTGCATACTTCAAAGAGTTTCCTTTATACTGCTGCATTCCTTCTAAAACGGATATAGCTGTATTATCATCTGCCGCTATTCGCCAACTTCCTAACGGACTATTTTTATCACTTGCTAATGCACCTATTAAAGCTATTTTTTGTCCTTCTTTCTTAAGAGGAAGTAATTGATTTTCATTTTTAAGTAATACTATGGATTTTTTGGCTATATCTAGAACAGCATCATTATTTTCTGAACTACCTAATACTTCTTTTTCTCTTTTTTCATCACAATATTTATAAGGATCATCAAATAATCCTAGTTCGTACTTGACTCTAAGAATTCTTCGGGCAGTATCGTTAATCAGTTTTTCTTCTACTTTCCCTTCTTTTACTAAATCTGCAAGATGCTCTACATATAAATAGGATTCCATATCCATATCAGATCCAGCATTCGCAGCTAATTCAGCTGCTTTTTTGCCATCCTTTGCATATCCATGTGCTATCATTTCGGTAATAGAACCCCAATCGGAAACTATAAAACCTGTAAAATTCCAATCTCCTTTTAAAACATCTCTTTGCAGCATCTTATTACCCGTAGCAGGAATTCCATTAAGTTCATTAAAAGAATTCATAAAAGTCTTTACTCCTGCATCATTAGCAGCTCTAAATGGAGGAAAAACAATATTATTTAAGGTAGAAGTACCAATGTCTACGGTATTGTAATCTCTACCAGATTCTGAAAAACCATATCCTGCAAAATGTTTTGCACAAGCAGCTATCGTATAGTTAGCAGATAGATCTTCTCCCTGAAAACCTTGTACTCTGGCAACACCTATTTTAGCACCTAAAAACGGATCTTCGCCACCACCTTCCATAACTCTTCCCCATCGGGCATCTCTAGAGATATCAATCATTGGTGCAAATGTCCAATTAATTCCTGCTGCGGATGCTTCTAAGGCAGCTACCTCAGCAGACTTTTTAATTGCTTCCATATCCCAACTTGCAGACTCTGCCAAAGGAATAGGACTCATTGTTTTATATCCGTGTATGACATCAAAACCTATAATTAAAGGAATTCCTAATCTAGATTCTTCAACAGCAATTTTTTGTACAGCTCTAACATCTTTTACTCCTCGTACATTTAACATCGATCCTACCCAGCCTTTGCGTAAATGTTCATACTTCTTAGCAGCAGCTCCTTCTTTAGGTTGAGGACCTGTTAGATCCCAGAATCCATTATATTGATTCATTTGTCCTATCTTCTCTTCCAAAGTCATAATACCAAGCAGAGAATCTAGTTTTGATTCAATAGCTTGATCTAATCCTAAATAAGTATTAGGGCTAGCTCCTGTATTTAAATCCAATGTTTTTTCTGATGAAGATGTACAGCTCATTATTAATAAACTAGATAGAATCCCTATAAATATGCTACTTCTCTTTTTCATGCTCTTATATTATTGTCCTAGAGGTCATGTAGAACTCAACAACAATCATTTGTTTGTATGTCAAATTTAATTCAGACTTGTTTCGTTATAAAAGATCTAAGCCTTTTTTTCATAATCTTTGTTTATAGGAAGGCTATGTGTGGTAAATAGCCTTCCCCACAAAAAACAATTTAAAAACTAACTTTAACTTTAGTTTTACTGATAAACCCTTACATAATCAATTTCCATTGTGGATTCTACAAAAGCAGGATCAATAGTTCCTCCAAAAGTTCCTCCCATTGCTACATTTAGTATCAAAAAGAAATCGTTATTATAAAAAGGTAAATTATTAGCATATGGAAACGTATGATATACGGTACCGTCTATAGAAAAGACTATTTCCGTTGAGGACCATTCTACACTATACACATGAAAGTCATTTGATGCACCTGAAACAGTAGTTTCTTCAAAAATTGCATTTCCTGCACTATTTCCAGGAAAGTGAAGTGCACTAGAAACAACATCCTGATTATTCCCTACGTGTTCCATAATATCAATCTCACCACAATTTGGCCATCCCACTTCGTTAATATTTGCACCTAACATCCATATGGCAGGCCACGTTCCTCCACCTGTTGGTAATTTTGCTCTAACATCTACTCTACCATAGGTAAACTCAAACAAATCTTGTGTTCTTATTCTAGAGGATGTATATCCTCCATTTTCTGCTCTCGCTGTAATTTTTAGTACTCCATCTTCGACTAAAACATTAGAAGGATCATCGGTATAAGATTGAGACTCTCCATTTCCCCATCCATTATCTCCGGTTCCTAAATCATATGTCCAATTTGCTGGATTCGGAGCTCCATTAGCATCAAACTCATCTGACCATACTAAAGTATCAAATGGTGGTTCTCCTACATTTCCAGATCCAGAATCTTCTGGAACAAAAGTATGATACCATGCTAATTGTCCTCCACCAAAATCGCTAGAGACATCCTGAATTCCTCGAATACTTAGTTTGTCTGCAGTTAATTCTATTACTTCATATTCTACAGCTCCAGACCAGTAAGACATAGTGCTATTTTCTACACTAATAACTCTTTTCCCTTCTTCATTTTCGAAAATAACGAAACTACTATTCGTTGCTATCTGATCTGTAATATCTCTACATTCATCTACAAACTGAGTTGGAGTATCATTAGGGAAAAACCTCGGAATCTCTGCCCAGTTAATGAAAGTTTCGTTCGCATCGCCTGTAATTAATTCGAAAGTATAATTATCATTAGCGTCATAACTAAATACCAAAACATCATCATAGAGACATGAATTTAATTGGTTAGGCGAAGCAGAAAAGAATTCTGGAAAATCATTTGTAATCGGTCCTACTCCAAAATGTCCTCCTACACCGCGGTCCCAAACCCATCTTTTACTACCGTCTCCACCAATCATTTGTAATGTTGCTTGATCAATAAATAGCCTTACGTCCAAATCCAATTCTATCGTTTGGGAAGAAGAAGTCCCTCCTGTCCCAAAAGCTACCACGGTAATTAACACCGAATATTGACCAGATTGTGTATATCTAAATGTTTGTGATTCTCCAGGCAATGCTACTGTGGGTTCTCCATTTTGCGTAAAGAAAATATGAAAATTCAACGCGTTATCAGCCTGCGGTGTAATAGTTACGTTTCCTGTTTGTCCGTCTTCGATGATTGCATCAATCTGAAGATTAGAAGGTGGAATAATTGCACTGAGTTCCGAATCATCATCTTGACAACCTACACACATCACTAATACAATTATTATTACTATTTTTCTATAAATCTGTATCATTAGATTACCTTTTATTATCTTTTTATTTTTTCTTTCTAATCCTCTATATCAACTCTAAAAACAACTGATATTTATTTTTTTGATATAAGAGATCAAAGGCGTATTAGTCTGTATTGCCAAAATACCCCAGAACCTGCTTCAACAATTACAGACATTGTATTGGTATCTGGGAATGTAACATCATAGGTAATAGCTCCAGGAACTGCTACGTTAGGAAGCTCTCCTTGATTATTTGCCTTAGCTAAACCTATATAAGCTCCGGTTCCTGTAATTGTTACTGTTCCAGCACTTTGATCATATGTATATGTAGCAGGATTTGATCCATCATGAGGTGCAACAGGAGTACCACAAGCATCGGATCCTCCTTGCCATCCTTCAATCCAAGATTCGCCATTTAATACATTACTAAAAGTACCATCTGCACTAAAAACATATAAATCATTATAATAACATGCTCTTTCTGCAACACAGGCATCATCACAAGCAAACCAACTTGTATCTCCTGGAGCTGGCCCAACTCCCAATGCTCCCGCTTCTGGTGCTAATTTCCATACTCCTTCTATTGGCGTGGAATACGTTTCTCTAATTAATCTATATTGCCAAAACACACCTGCTCCAGACTCTATAATGACACTGATTGTATTATTATCAATAAAGGAAATATTATAGGTAATTGAAGAGGGCACTGCTACATTAGGAAGTTCTCCTTGATTATTAGCCTTTGGCAAACCGATATAAGCGCCAGTTCCATTTACTGTTAAAGTACCAGCTGCCTGATCGTAAGTATAAGTCGCTACGTTGTTTCCATCATAAGGAGCTACAGGTGTTCCACATGCATCACTTCCACCTTGCCATCCCTCGATCCAAGTTTGATCACCAAGTACATTACTAAATGTCCCATCGGTGTCAAATACATACAAGTCATCATAATAACAAGCTCTTTCAGCAACACATGCATCATCACAAGCGAACCAACTTGTATCTCCTGGAGCAGGTCCAACACCTAAAGCCCCAGCTTCTGGTGCTAGTTTCCATACTCCCTCTATACTTGCTGTCATATTTGTTGTTAAGGTAACATCATCAAATAAGTATACAGAATCATCACCTGCTACTCCAAAATCGAAGAAAATCACCACCTTTTGATATTCATTATTGGTATCAATTGCACTAAAATCAAACTCTAATTCTTCCCACTCATTAGCAACGGTATTTATAACATCAACTTCATAACCAATACTAGCATCTGTTGCATTTTCAACTTTAAGTTTTACCGTAATTCCACTTTTAGGAGCAAATACTTTTACTCTAAATAATTTATTAGTAGAAAAATCTATTGGGTTTTCTAATTGCAAAAATGTTCCTGCCCATACTTCAGCTCCTGTTGGTTTCGTTAATTGTCCAACTCTGGCACTAGTATTAATATCCAATTGATTAGGATTATCTATAACCTGTGCAGTTGCATTTCCAAAACTTGTAAATCCGTAATTAATAGTAAATGATTCAAAATCTATTGGCAATGTTACCGGATCTGTAGCTGCTGTTATGGTTACTAGTTGTGTAGTTTCTGTTGTAGCTGCTCCTGCACCTCTGGCAACTACTCTTACGGTATAATCACCAGGGTTTTCATAGGTGTGTTCAACCGTTTCACCTGGCATTATTACTGTTGGTTCCTCATTTTCAACATCACCAAAATACACATCAAACAAAGTAGCAAAATCTGCGCTAGCACTCACTCTTACTATTGCAGGATTAACAGTATCCTGATCTAAGGTTACTACCAAATTTTCTGGTGCTCTGAAAGATACTACTACTACTTGCGAAAACTCACTAGTAAGTCCAGTTGCTCCAACAGCTACTACTCTAGCAGTATATGTTCCTTCTTGATAAATATGCTCAGCAGTGCTTCCTGGTGATATTACAGTAGCTTCTTCATTATCCGTATCACCAAAATATATTTCGAAAGAAGAAGCACTTGTAGCACTTGGTGTAATCGAAACCAATCCAGTATCGTCTTGTGTAATATCAAAAACTGCATTTACATTTGTAGGTGCTGATATTCCTTCAAATGCGTAAGAAATATCATCATCATTACATCCAACAAAAATAGATGCAAGTATCGTTAGTATTGGTATAAATTTTAATAATCTCATTTTCTTATCATTTTATTTTTTTAGTATCCTGGATTTTGTTCCCATCTATTTCCTGCTAATTGTATTTCTATCAATGGTATTGGAAAAACCTCATGTTTTCCAGTAACGAAACCATCAATTTCTGTAGCCGCGCGTCCTGTTCTTACCAAATCAAAAAAGTGATGCCCTTCTCCCACTAACTCAACTCTCCTTTCTTGATAGATAGCATCTGTTAACGAAGTTCCTGTAGCAGTTACACCCGCTAGTTGTGCTCTTGTCCTTACTCTATTCAAATAGGTTTGTGCAATACCATCGTTACTTGGAGATTTTCTGTTATGTGCTTCTGCTGCCATTAATAGAACATCTGCGAAACGAATAGCTCTATAGTTATTAGGATTGGTAAGATTAGCATCTCCTGTATTCAAATCTCCCTGACGTGCAATGTATTTTCTATTATAATATCCTGTATGCTCAAAACCTGTAGAAAAAGTAGCCCCTTGTGCTGCTGCCCAAGCATCAATATCCAGGATAGCAACATCTAACCTTATATCGCCAGCTTCGAAAGTATCCACAACTTCTTGAGTAGGTATATTAAAACTAAAACCAGAATCAAATAGTGGTCCTGAATAATTTCTAATTCCATTGAAACCAACTGCTACATTCCCTTCGCTACACTGCAAACAACCAAAACCTGCTCCTTCGACATCTGTATACTGAACTTCAAAAACGGATTCTATATTATTTTCACCTTCTTGTTCAAAAATAGTATCGTAATCATCTACTAAATCATATGGCCCAGCGATTACTAAGTCTAAAACATCTGCAGCTTCACTAAACTTATCCTGAAACAAATAGACTTTACCCAGTAATGCTCTTGCAGCACCTTGTGTTACTCTACCGATTTCTGATTGAACTGCTGGTAGATTTTCTGAAGCGAATAACAAATCTTCTTCTATAAGTACATATACATCTTCTTTTGGAGAGCGATCTATTTCAGTTTCTTCTCCAAATAGAATTCTTTTATCTATCGCAAGAGGAACATCTCCAAACCATTTCACCAATTCGAAATAATAATAAGCTCTTAGAAAACGGGTTTGTGCAATCACCTCTTCTTTTCCCGGAAAATCTGTTTTATCCTGAAACTCCATGATATAATTGGCTCTATTTACTCCAGCATACATCCAATTCCAAATATCTCTTAATTGTGCATTTACAGGAGTATGTATCATATCATCTATCTCCTGTATTCCTGGTACATCTGTAGCACTTTCTCCTCCCGCCAATGTATTATCGGATGCTATCTCACCTAACATGACATTTATGTAAGTAGACTGTAATAGATCATATGCTCCAATTAAAGCACTCTGATAGTCCTCTTCGCTGTTAAAAAAGTCTTCTGAATTCTCATCTTCTGAAGCTACATCCACAAAATCATCACTACATCCCATAAGAACAGATCCTATTAATACTAGGGACATGATTAATTGTTTGTGATACTTTATCTTTTTCATGTTTGACTAAAATTTAAGATTAACACCTAATAAATATGTTCTTGGTACTGGATAAAAACCTTGGTCTATTCCTCCACCGATAGGCGCACCGGAAGATGCTGCCGGATCATACCCTTGATATTCTGTAAATGTGTATAGGTTATTTATAGAAGCATATACTCTAAACTTATCGATACCTATAGGTTGCATATATTGATCAGAAAAAGTATATCCTAATTGTATATTTTGAATTCTTAGATAAGATCCATCTTCTACGTAAAAACTTGAGAATAAATTATTAGAATTGGCACCTGTTGTTACTCTAGGAAACTCATTAGTAGATCCTTCTCCAGTCCAACGATCTAAGAACCCTGTTCTTCTGTTCACTAAGGGCTGATTACGTTCATAATTTCTGATAATATCATTACCTAATGATGCGAATGCATATGCTGTAAAGTCAATATTCTTATATTCGAAACCAATATTTAATCCCATTGTTACATCTGGGATAGGATTTCCAATATCTGTTCTATCATCTGAATTAATTTCTCCATCACCATTTACATCTACATATCTAAGATCTCCTGGTGCTGCATTTGCCTGAGTCGCATGAGCATCTACTTCTGCTTGATTCTGAAAAACACCATCGGTTTGTAATCCGAAGAAATATCCTATAGGTTTACCAGCTTCCATTCTTGATGGAGGATCCTGTCCTACTCCAAATGAACCTCCTGCGATAAAACTATTATCACTATTTACGGCTATTACTTCATTATCAATTGTCGTTAAATTGAAACTTGCATTTAATTTGAAGTTTTCAGAAAAACGATCATTATAACTAATCAGGAATTCATATCCTTTATTTTCCACAATACCTGCATTAATGATAGGAGGAGCTGATCCAGGAGCAGCTACTCCTAAAATTCCTGAAACGGGTGCAACTACCAACAAATCTTCTGTACGCTTTTTGAAATAATCAAAGGTGATATCGATTTTATTATCCCAAAATCTGGTATCAAAACCAATATCTAATGTTTTTTGTTGTTCCCACTTAATTTCTGGGTTAGAAAGTTGTCCTATTGCAGTACCAAATAATAACTCATCGTTAATTACGTAAGCTCCTTCTCCATTTAATAAAGAAACAAATCCAAAATCTCCGATTCTATCATTTCCTATAACTCCATAACTTCCTCTAATTTTTAGAAAGTTTAACCAACTACTATCATTCAGAAAGGATTCATCAGATACCACCCATCCTACTGAAGCAGAAGGAAAATATCCGAACTTATTTTTGGGACCAAATTTTGTAGAACCATCCCTACGCAAAACGGCAGAGAATAAATACTTTCCTTTATATCCGTATTGTAATCTGGTAAAATATGATAAGAGTCTACTATCAAATTCATTTCCTCCATTCTGAAAATTATTTACCACATCAGAGGCCTGAGAAATATTAGCATTTGAATAAGAATTGTCTATAATATCAAAACCTGTGAAACTTGTAAAAGTTCCCGTTGTTTTAAAAACTGACATTCCTAATAATACCTTTACATCATGATCATCTGCAAATATCTTTTCGTACTTTAAAAAGTTATCCCAAGTAAAATCTCTAAAGAAATTTTTGAATTCCGTAACGTTACTTCTATCTACATTAAATACCTTTCCTGATCCATAAAATACTTCTGGAGAAAATACTTTTCCGTCTACCTCGGAATAATTAAACTGAAACTTCGATTCTGCTGTGAAATTATTTAGAAAATCATAACGAAGACCAAATGTAGCTCCTATTCTATTTACTTGTGTCTTATTGAATGTGTTTTCTATCTGAGCTACAGGATTAATAACTTCATTTCCTAAACCTTCCGCCAATGTAAAATCTCCATTCTCGTCTCTAACAGATAAAGTTGGAGCCATATTTAAGGCATTAAACAATACCGATCCCAATGTATTTTCTAATAAAGTTTTTCTATTTGTTTGTGTAAAAATCCCGGAAGTTGTGAACTTAAAGTTTTTGGCAAAATCTAAACTATAATTTAATCGTCCTGTAAAACGATCAAAATTAGCATCAGAACCACCTACAATCCCATCTTGTGATAAATAAGAAACTCCTCCCGCATATGTAGATTTTTTTCCTCCGCCAGATAGGTTAAAATTAATATTGGAAATCGCAGCGGTTCTAAAAATTTCATCTTGCCAATCAGTACCTTCTCCCAATGCTGTAAAGTTTGGAAAAGGTGGTGTACTTCCTCCAGCTGCAAATGCTTCGTTTATAATAACCCCATATTCTGTAGCATTTAGTACGGGTAATCTTCTAGTCGTTTCTTGAAAACCCGCATAAGAATCCAATTCAAACTTTAGATCTGTATTTTTATATCCTGACTTCGTTGTTATCAGAATAACACCATTTGCGGCTCGTACTCCATAAATACCTGCTGTAGCATCTTTAAGTACATTAATACTCTCTATATCATTTGGGTTTAAAACACTTAGATCCTCTATCACATTACCATCTACCAAAATCAAAGGTCTACTATCGCCATTCGTAGAAATTCCACGTATAGAAATGGTAGAACCACTTCCTGGAGAACTTGATTGTGTGGTAATATTTACACCTGCTACTTGTCCTTGCAACGCTTGCTCTACCCTAACAGGGTTTAACTCTTCTATCGTTTCAGAACCAACTACAGAAACCGCTCCTGTAATTTCTTTTTTAGTTTGAGAACCATATCCTATAACGATTACTTGTTCTAAAGATTGACTATCTTCTTGCATGGTTACATTAATCTCAGAATTCTGTCCTACCTTTATTTCTTGAGTTGTAAAACCGATATACGAAAAAACTAATGTGCTTCCGATGGAAACATTATTTAGTGTATAGTTTCCATTAAAATCAGTAACTGCTCCATTAGATGTGTTTTTCACAATTACGTTCACACCTGGCAATTCTAAACCAGTTGCATCTTTTACCTTCCCATTAACATTAATTTCTTGAGCACTTATAACTGTTGTCAAAAAAACAACAATTAAGAAATATGCAATTTTCATAAGCTTTTTTCTTTGAATTACTCAAATTTAGCCACGAATGTTAAGAAATCATTAATAAGAAGCCACAACAAAAAACATACAGTAAAGAAGTTTTTTTTAATAATATCTTATGAATTTATCATAAAACGCAGTAAAATCAATAGCTGTTAAGGGTTCGAAGACTTTTGAAAAAAGCGGAACAAAATCTAGTTTGTATACGTACTACAACGTTAGAGTATAGGTAATGTTGAGGTGATTTTTAAGGATGTTGTAGTCTTAAATTTCTAAGATGTAGTTTACCAAACTATCTGAATGCTCTAACTCCAACTTTTTTCTTAAACGATATCGTTTAATTTCGACACTTCGCACAGAAATATTTAATAATGGTGCAATTTCTTTAGATGATAAATTGAGCCTTAAATAGGTGCAAAACCTTAAATCATGAGGCGTTAAATTCGAATGTTTGGCTTTTAGTTTTTTTAGAAAATCTTTATCCACATTATTAAAGGCCTCTTCAAAATGTCTCCAATCGTCTTTATTGTTTAAATTTCTGTCAATAATACGCTCTACATTTTTTAAACCATTAGTCTCTTGATGTGATTTTTGAAGTTCTTTTTTAATCGTATTTAAGATTTCATTCTTTTTAATAATACTCATTGTCGAAGACGCCAACTCTCTATTTTTACTTTCAATATCCTGAGTTAACTTTTCATTATTCAATTTCATTATCTCTCTCTCATTCTCTAACTGTCTAAGCTCTAACTGTTTTTTATTTTCCTCTACCAGTTTCTCTTTCTGCTTAGTATAATATCGATTATAAGCTTTATTAATAGCAAACAAAGCAGCCAAAAACAGGATTGAATATAATATAATGGCAAATACCGAAAAATACCATGGTCTATCGATAGTAAACTCATAAATCATTTCTTCAGTAGTTACATCGTTACCAATTTTAGCTCTTACAACAAATTTGTATTCTCCAAAAGGCAAATTCTCAAAAACCTTACTAGTCTCTGTTGTCCATGCACTCCAATCCTCATAAAACCCTTCTAGTTTATATTGAAACTTCGAGATGAGATATTTATCATATTCTGGGATGGTATACGAAAAAGAAATTGTATTAAGGTTTGATCTAAAAATTGGATCTTCTTGAGAAATATCTACTTTTTCAAATTCGGTATCTTTTTGTTTTACTTCTACGTTCTCCAGAATAATAGTATGATTTTCTGAGTGAACTTTAGAAATATCTAGCACGATATACCCATCTGTAGTACCCAATAAGTAAGTATCATCCTTTAGATGCAACATATTCTCATAACCTATCATTTCCTTTCGCAAAGTATACGGTATTGGTATTTTTTTAGCATCCAAATTTTCTGAAAATTGACTTTGAAAAATGTAATTCAATTCATTTTCTGCAAAACTCCAAAGCCCTCCTTTATTATCTTTTACCAATCTCCCTACATTATCTTTTTGAACACCAAAAGCTTCATTAATTATGTTGGTTTTATTAAATTTTTGTTCCTTCTTATTGTAGTGAAAGACACCTTTGTCATGAACATAGAAAAAATCATCTTTGTAGGTTATTATTCTGGAGTTCTTTCCTTTTGGTGTTAGCGTATCTTTAGATACTGTTTGTATTCTAGTAAAGTTAGTATCAAGTGTTAATTGAAAAAGTCCCTTATATTCATGATTAATCCAAAACTTATCATCATAAAATTCTAAAAATCTAGCAGAATAATCAAAGCCTTCTATTTTATGTTTAAGTCCCCAGCTGTCATTCTTTTTTTCTAAAATACTAAGCCCCGTATAATGCCCCTGTAACAACCAATTTGGATGATTTGGCAAGGTTCTAAATATCCATGTCCCTCCTACTTCACTAATCAATTTAGAACTACCTTTATTTATAAGAAAAGTACCAGCGTCGTGTCCGCAAAATAATGTGTTATCATACGTAAAAAGATTCCAGACCTGCCCATTGGTTCCTTCTACAAATTTAAACTCTTCGGTTTCATCAAGTTTTTTATAAAACAAGCCTTGATTTGTTCCTAAGTATAAATGGCCGTCAAAAATGATCGTTGTATAAACAGTTCCTATTACTCCTTTATCGTCATAAAAACTTTGTACCGCTGATTTTATATTTAAACAATTAATCCCTTTATCTAAACCTAACCAAATGTTTCCTTCTACATCCTCAAAAGATGATAAAACTGTATTATTACTTAAGCCTTTGGCTTGATTAATTTGAAAAACAATCTCTCCTTTCGGATCAAAATACATTACTCCTTTAGAAATTGTTCCCAATACAAAACCTCCATCTTTAAGTATCGTACAACTATAAACTGTGGTATTCTCTAATAGATTATCCGACGGTATTTCCCATTTATTTATATTATCACCGGAAAGAGTAAAAAATCCTTTAGTAGCAGTAAGTAAAATGATTTCATTCTGATATTTTGAAATACTAACTATTTTATCGTTTATAATTTCGGGATTATCTATAACTAGTATTGGTTTCCCTTTAACTATCTTATAGATTCCGTGTGATACATCCTGATAATAAATACTTCCATTAACATTAAATATATTGGTAATAGTAAGATTAGCATCTATAAATGAAATTTCCTCTGTATTAGTATTATAAAGATAAATTCTGTTTAATGACTGAAATAAAATCCATTCATCCTGATTAATGATATGCCAAAATTGCTCATCCTCGATAAGTTTGTCCTGAAGTTTTTTTGTTAAAGAGGAATATTCTAGTTTGCCAAAGTTATTTTTTTTCCAGTATCCAAAATCCATATAGAAGCCCGTATAAATACGATCGCCTATTACTTTTACAGATCGCATTACGGTTTCATTTGGTGTAGAATACAATTCCCAATTGGCTCCATTATATTCTAACAGTCCTTTATTATTGGCTATATAAACATACTTATTAGCAGCCTGGGAAATTGACCAATTTTGAGTTTCTGCACCATAAACTTCGGGCAAATACACCTCTATTGGAGGTAACTCCTGACCAACTATAAAAGTCGGAAGTACATAAAATAGGATTAAAAATATGCTTTTTCTAATACTCAATTAATTAAAATAGATGTAAGTAGATATCACTATTAAACATATGACAGCTCCTACCACTTTGGTATATTTCCAAGGAGTAATATCTACTTCTTTCGTATACTGCTGTTCATACGCCTCTTCTCTAGGATACAATTTACCAATAATTAACATGATAATTATATTAACCACAAAAAGAATCGCCATCACATGTAAAAAATGAGGAAGTTCTTTATTTATAAAAACGAACTCATCTAAAAGTATATAAAGCACATATAATAGTACTCCAGAAACCAAACCAACTTTAGCAGCAATAGAAGGAACCTTCTTGGTAAGATATCCCACAACAATAATTGTTAAAATAGGAATACTATAACATCCATTTATTTTCTGGAGATACGTAAAGATACTTTCTGCTTGTGCTAAAAAAGGAGCAACTAACATTGCCAATATTGCTAAAACAACACCAAAACTTTTTCCTGCTTTTACCACTTGCTTTTCACTTGCATTTTTATTGAAATATTCTTTATAGATATCTATTCCAAAAAGTGTCACGGAACTATTTAAGGCGCTATTAAAAGAACTCAAGATCGCTCCAAATAATACTGCAGCAAAGAAACCAACTAAAGAAAGAGGCAATACTCGGCTAACTAACTTTGGATAAGCTTCATCTGCAGTAGTGAGCTCTCCTTTAAAAATATGAAAAGCGATTATTCCTGGTAATACCACAATAATTGGCCCTAGTATTTTTATAAAAGATCCTAATAATAGTCCTTTTTGCCCTTCTTTTAAATTTTTTGCTCCTAATGCTCTTTGTATAATAGCCTGATTAGTTCCCCAATAAAATAACTGAACTAACATCATTCCTGTAAAAATAGTTGCAAAAGGAATTGATGATTCATTTGAACCAACTGCATTAAATTTTTCTGGATGAGATGTCATAAGAACACTAATCCCTTCAGTAATACTTCCTTCTCCTATTTCTAGTAATCCAAAAACAGGAATCATAATACCCCCTATTAATAATCCAACTGCATTAATTGTATCCGAAACTGCCACTGCTTTTAGTCCTCCAAAAATTGCATAAATGGATCCTATAATTCCAATACCGAAAACACAAATCCAAATAGATGTATCTTTAGAAACCCCCAACATTTCTGGAACATTGAACATAGTGGTGATAGCAAGAGAACCTGTGTACAATACCACCGGTAAAAAAACCACAACATATCCTGACAAAAACAGTACAGAAGTAAAAGCTTTTGTAGTTGTATCATAACGTCTTTCTAAAAATTGCGGTACTGTAGTGATTCCACCTTTAAGATATCTTGGTAATAAAAAAATAGCAGTGATCACCATAGCAATAGCAGCTAAAGTCTCCCATGCCATTACCAAAATCCCTTCTGAATAAGAAGATCCATTTAAACCTACTATCTGTTCTGTAGACAGATTGGTTAATAATAATGACCCTGCAATGACAACAGCTGTTAAACTACGTCCACCTAAAAAATAACCATCCGAAGAAGTTTCGTCTGTTTTTCTTGTAGCTAAATAAGAAATGACCGCAACTAAAAGTGTGAAACCTACAAAAGAAATGATACCCATTTTATAATTTTAATGATTTGTTAACACCATAAAAATATCAGTTATCATTTAATACTATTAAAGATTATATTAAAAAAATACGAATGTATAGTTTTTGTATAGGTCTTTTTGCGAATAAACCAATGAAATACAAATTGTTATAAATTATGCTTTCTTGTAGTGTATTGTATATCTCCAATAAGAAAAAGCACCTAAAACTGCCCATGCTATAAAACTATAATACACTGCACTCGGAGTTACAACTTGATCTCCACTTGCATAGGAATGCAACCCTTTTAAATAGAAATTCACTCCAAAATAAGTCATCAAAATCGATCCTACGGCCAAAACTGACATTAAGTTAAAGAACCACCTACCTCTTAAACCAGGAACTAATCTCATATGTATTACAAAAGCATATACCATAATACTCACTAATGCCCATGTTTCTTTAGGATCCCATCCCCAGTAACGTCCCCAACTTTCATTTGCCCACATTCCACCTAAGAAATTACCGATGGTTAACATCACTAACCCTATGGTTAAAGCCATTTCATTGATAATAGTAATCTCTTTGATTGTTAGGTCCATTCTCTTTTTGTTTGACTTTGTGGTTAATACCATCAATAAAAGCGAGAGTATTCCTAGAATTGCTCCAACAAAGAATGGTCCATAACTAGCAACTATAATAGACACATGAATTAGTACCCAATACGAATCTAATACCGGTTGTAGGTTAGCGATCGCAGGATCTGTCCAGTTCTCGTGTGCAAAAAATAGTATAATTGCAGCTACGAAAGCGGTTGCAGCTACAGTAAGATTACTTTTCTTACCAAATGCCAATCCTAAAGCCATAGTAGCCCAGGCGACATATATCATGGATTCGTAAGCATCACTCCAAGGAGCATGACCTGAAACATACCATCTAATAATTAAACCAGAAGTGTGAATCATAAAAATAAGTACGGTAATTCCTGTAAAAACCTGTATTAAGAACTTTACGAACTTATTCTTGTGGAAAAATATTCCAAAAATGATGATTAAAATGAATAAGACACTTGTTAATCCATAATAGCGATATAAAGTTCTAAAAATATCGTATTTATTAAGAGCTATTTCCGCTTGTATCTTTTCGTCTTTTGGCATTACTTCGCTTCCAAACTTATTCTGGAATGATTTAATACTTTCTATATACTGTTCTGGTTTACTATAATCTCCAGTTTTTCTTGCTTCCTGTAACGACTGTATATAGATTGGAATGATCTGTTTAGTGTATACAGAATCCATCCCCGTAAACTTATACTCATTTAATTGAGGTACAGAAACCCACTTATTACCTTCGTCATTAGGTACAGGAAAAATTCTAAGAATACCGCCACCTAGCGCTTGATTTAATAAATAAAACTTATCATGGGTTTTCAAAAAGTCTTTTTCAAAACTACTCGGCGTACTTGTACTACTTGCTTCTTCTAAGTAAGGATCTAATTTATACGATCCATCTTGCTCTACCAAGTCAATTAGAGACACTCTTCTTTCTGATTTAGAAACTCCTAAAATCTTACGTATACTATCATTTTCTCTTTGAATCTCTATAATCGGAATACTATACCATATAAATGGATTCTCTAACATGGAAACAAATACTTGATCTGCTGTTAATCCTTCATACGTATCCTTTTTGCTAAGCTTTCGAAGTAACTCGGAAGAAAATGTATTTACAGGTTTCATTCTACCACGCTCATCCTGAATAACAATACTTCCAAATTTTGCAGCATGTTCCTTGCTTACAGCATTTGCTTTAATAATAGAATCAAGTTTCGCTTTACTCGGTAGCGTTTGCAAATGATTTACATGGTCTATTTGTTCTTGAGCAAAAGAAAAACTACTGGTCACCAATGCTAGTAGGATAGCTAAATTTTTCTTTTTAGACTTTACCTTATTCAACATCTTCTCAAGATCTTTAAATCTAGATCCTCTTGTAAATAAAATTAACATGAGCCCAAGATATAATAGCATATATCCAGCATAAGTAACCTTTGTTCCCCAATAATCATGATTTACAGATAACACCGTTCCTTTTTCATCAGGATCAAAAGACGCTTGAAAAAAACGATATCCTTTATGATCTAATACATGATTCATATAAATATCATAAGGCTCCGGAGTTTTATTTTCTTCTACAATATCAACCTTGCTCATAAATGACTTATATACCTTTTGAGTTCCTGGCTGTTTCTCAGCAATGAAATCATTAAGTTTTAAAGCAAAAGGTAGCTCCAATCGCTTCGATCCATAGCTGAAATACATATCCAAACCACCAAGAGAAACTTTTTGCATATCATTAGCATATCCTTTTCCTCCTAGCAATTTCACCTCTTTTGTTTCTCCCTTAGTAGTAACATCCAAAATTAACGCATCTTGTTGTCCTTTGTCTTTTACTTCGATAGGAACCACATCGTATATCCCTGTAATTACCGGATCAGGAATTACAAACTGCATTCCTGCTGTTTGATACAATGACCGTAACATTAAGGGCTGTAGACTATCTTTAACTACCAAACCTTGTTTTTGATCAGCCATTCTCAAAAATGAACCATCAAAAGGAGATTCTATATAATACTCATCGTCCTTATAAGTGATGTTAATAGCTCCTTTTGTAGGTACATTAAAAGCTACTAAAATATTGTGTATGTTAGAAACCTCCCCTTCTTTTAAGTAATGCTCATGTCTGCTTCCATCACCTGCTTCCACGATCTTTAGATAATTATCACCTTCTTCTGTTTCTACTAAGCCCATTTCTGCGCCAGTGATATAATCTTTATAGGTTATGGTAACAGGCTGCTTGTTATAATCGGTATTTATAACAAAATGGTTATTTGTTGCTTCTGTAAGTTCTAATTGCTCAGAAAGAGGTCTTCTTCTTGGCTCTCCATTTATTTCACCGTCCAAAAAAATAGTTAGGTAAGTTCTTTCTGAAAGAAATTCTGAAGTAGTTTCTCCCTCTCTTATAGGCATCACACCTTCATAACTAATATATCTTGTGATAAAAGCTCCTAAGAGAATTAAAATAAAAGAAAGGTGTAAAAGCAATGTTGCCCACTTCTCTTTCTTATATAATTGATAACGAACAATATTCCCGCAAAAATTAATCATAAAAAAGGCCATAATTGCTTCAAACCACCAAGTATTATATATCCAAATCCTTGCTGCTGTTGTTCCATAGCCATCCTCTAAAAATGTACCCACTGCCATAGCAACAGCGAAAATTATAAACAGAATTGCCATTAATCTTGTAGAAAATAAAATACTTGCTAATCTCTTTTGCATTGTAACTTTTTTAGCTCGGCAAATTTAATGTTTTTGAAAGGATAATTGTATACGATCACATTCCTATTTTGATCCTTTTAACAGAACTATAAAACTTGTCTAATTTTTGAAGTATCTTCCTTATTTTAGCCAAATGATTACAATAGTCCTTCTTGGTGCCGGAAACGTGGCTAAACATCTTTATGAAGCCTTTTTGCCGCTAAATTTAGTAAAAGTCATACAATGTTATAACCGAAAAGGAATACCTATTCACGAAAACCAAGAAGATGTTTTCGTAACGGATAATCTGCAGAATTTAAAAAAAGCGGATTTATATATATTAGCCATAAGTGATGATGCGATTGTAGAAGTTTCTGATCAACTTCCATTTCAAAATCGGTTAGTTGTTCATACTTCTGGTAGTGTTCCGATGAAATTTATGAACGATAAGAATGTAAGAGGTGTTTTCTATCCTTTACAAACATTTAGTGCCACAAAAGAGGTAGATTTCACCAGTATTCCATTTTGTATCGAATCTGAAGAAGAAAATAAGCTTATGCTATTAAAAAATGTAGCTTCTCAACTATCAAAAAAAGTTTATGAAATAAGTTCTGATCAGCGAAACACATTACATGTTGCTGCAGTTTTTGTAAATAATTTCACCAATTATCTATTTTCTTTGGGGAATGATATATGCAAAGAAAATGATGTTCCGTTTGAAATATTACATCCGCTAATTCAAGAGACTGCGAATAAAATAACAGAAATGAATCCGGATAATGCTCAAACAGGACCTGCGATACGCAATGATATACAGACCATTAACAGGCATTTAAAGCTCTTAAACAACGACTCTCAAAAACAATTATATACCGCGCTTACAGAAGCAATACAAATAAAATATGGAAAAAAGTTATAAAGAATATTTACAGCATATTACTACATTTATTTTCGATGTAGATGGTGTTCTCACCGATGGAAATGTTATCATCAATACAGAAGGGGAATTATTAAGAACAATGAACGTCAAAGATGGTTATGCATTAAAAGCTGCTGTACGTCAAGGGTTTAATTTATGTATAATTTCTGGAGGAAAAAATGAAGGGGTTAGAAAAAGACTGGAAGGATTAGAAATCACAGATATTTATTTAGGTGCTCACCATAAAATAGAGCAGCTAAAAGAGTATATGAACAGAAAAAACATCAAGTTAGAAAATGTATTATATATGGGTGATGATATTCCGGACCTACCTGTTATGGAAATGGTAGGACTACCCACATGTCCTCAGGACGCTGTAGCCGAAGTTAAAGAAATTTCGAAATACGTTTCTTTTAAAAAAGGAGGAAAAGGATGCGTTCGAGATGTTATCGAACAAGTCCTGAAAGTTCAAGGGAAATGGATCCAAAATTACAATGCAAAAGCTTAGCCAATAGAATTGAAATTAATAATATTTAGAACTGCTCAATAAGCAAGACTATCTATGATTTTAAATTAGCCAATAGCATGATGCGTTCTTTTCTGAACCATTGAACCATCGATAATTAAAAAATTTAAAGCTGTGAAATTAGTATTCGCTACTAACAATCTCAATAAATTAAAAGAGGTACAAAAACTATTACCAAGTCATATTACGTTAATAGGACTTTCAGAAATTGGATGTACCGAAGAAATTCCAGAAACCTCTGATACTATAGAAGGTAATGCCATCCAAAAGGCTACTTATGTAAAAAAGAACTACGGATATGATTGTTTTGCCGATGATACTGGTTTAGAAATAAAGGCACTAAATGGTGATCCTGGTGTTTACTCTGCGAGATATGCGGGAGCATCTAAAGATGCTGAAGCCAATATGAAGAAAGTGCTAGAAAATCTAAAAGATAAAGATAATCGTGAAGCACAATTTAAAACGGTAATTTCATTAGTCATTGGTGAAAATATGGATACATTTACTGGTATTTGTAGAGGAAGTATTATTTCTGAAAAAAAAGGAGCTCATGGTTTTGGGTATGACCCAATTTTTCAACCAGAAGGTTACGACCAAACTTTTGCTGAGCTAACCTTAAGCGAAAAGAATTTAATTAGTCACAGAGGAAAAGCGATCAAACAACTAGTAGAATTTTTAACTAATTAATCTGCTCCGGGAAACGCAAGCATATCCCCCATGCCAACAGTAAAAAGCCAATTCCCATAGATAGCATGTTCTATGGACACTAGTGTTGTGGATTTTGTTCTTTGATACGTAAATGCAAATAATAAACCACCAATAAACGTAAGTAATTGCACTAGAAAACTTCTTAGAAAAATATGCGCTAGTGAAAATAATATGGCGTTAATAAATATGAATAACCATTTGTTCTTTAATAACGCTTCGTACCTATCGTAAAAAAAGGTTCTATAGATAATTTCTTGTGGCCATACGGACAAAAACGTATAAATAAATAGAATCATTAACCATAATCCCGGTTTCTTTAGTAAAACCGAAAATAGTTTATCTGGTGCTATCCAAAATACATAGAGGCTTGTAACAATTATTATAATGGCTAACTTTATGATTGTTTCTTTCCAAAATGGCTTCCAATTAAGTTTATTCGGTTTCTTAAGCTTTAAAAGGCCTGATCTCCGAAGATGCAAAAGTATATAGATGAAACCGACAAGCGTGATTCCAACTTTTATCAAAATATGATAATCAAATAGAAAACTAATTGGTAGCAAAACAAATAAAAAAAGTAGCTCTAAACCTCTGGCTAAAGTAGATGACATTATTTCAATTTTATACTAATTTCAGCATAAAATTCGAAACAACTTATTTTTTAACAAATAAAAAAGCCTCTGGGCAAGAGGCTTTTTTGAAACAAATCAAATTTTGGGAAAATATTTAATTACTGAGGGTAATTAAAATTAGTATTCAACAATACTTTAACAACTAAATTTAATTTATATCAATCTTAAACAACACTTCAAATATACAGGATAAGTACATATAAACCTGAAAATAAACGATAAAAAACACTAAAAATGTCGATTAAGTGCTTTTTTATATCGATTAAGTGCGGTTTTCCAGTAAATTCGCTATACATTTAGTTTGTTTCCCAATCTTTAGAAAAACATGAAAAGAGTTTATGCATAAAAAAAAGCCTCATGGGGTACGAGGCTTATTGGCTATTGGGGCGAAATAAATTTGGGGCTAAAAAGGTAGTTCGATAGGTTCTGAAGAACCTTTTTATAATGGGGTAACATTAAAACTAATTCAATAAAAACTTTAATTATTTCACACTTCAAATTTACATGATACATCAATATTTAACCGATTATTACATATCAATATTTATTAAAACATCGATAAAAAACCGTTTTTATCGATGAAAGTAATTTTTAGTATCAAAAAATCAATTTATTCCTATAAAACTTAAAAAAGACTTACGCTCATTTAACTTTGAAATATGTGCAAAAAAAAGCCTCATTTCTGAGGCTTATAATTTTCAAATTTAACTTTAGGGGGGATTAAATTTGTTGGGGACAAAAAAACGTAACAATCAATTCCAATTTTTCTCTTTCGGTATATTTTAATAAATCAATTCTCTTATTTGATATTTCAAAGGTATTTTAAATACTCATTTATCAACGAAATGATGATTCAAATATAAAACAAAATATCGACAAAAAACAAATATAATCGATAAAAAACATAATTTATTTCGATAATGAATAGAAAAGTAATTTTTATCCTGAAACAAAAAGATTACGTTGCATAAAGTATATTAATATCGTAACATTACATTCTTAAATTTTGAATACAATTTATGGACAGTCAGCAAATCAATCCTACCAATCCCCAAAACGAAGAAATTATTGAAAATAAAGAATTGAATATTTGGGAAGCTTTAATTCCAATTATTGCTTTAGTAGGAATGTTATTCTACAATGTTTACTACGCTTTCGGCGATGATGCATTAAGTGGTAGTAATCAATTTATTTTACTTTTAGGAGCTGCTGTTGCAGCTATTGTTGGTTTCTTTAATAAAGTATCCTACAAACAGATGATGGAAGAAGTAGCTAGAAATGTAAAATCTACTACAGGTGCATTGCTTATTTTGTTAATGGTAGGATCTCTGGCTGGTACATGGCTCATTAGTGGTATTATACCAACAATGATTTATTATGGTCTACAAATTCTAAGTCCTAGTATATTTTTGGCAGCTTGTGTAGTTATATGTGCAATTATATCGATTGCTACGGGAAGTTCTTGGACTACTTCAGCAACCGTAGGAATCGCTTTAATCGGAATCGGTGATACCTTAGGAATCTCTTTAGGTATGACGGCTGGAGCTGTAATCTCGGGAGCGTATTTTGGTGATAAAATGTCTCCTTTATCCGACACAACTAACCTAGCTCCTGCAATGGCAGGTGGAGAATTATTTTCTCATATAAAATATATGACCTATACGACTGTTCCTACCGTTATTGTTACGCTTATCGTATTTATTATTATTGGTTTTACTTTAAACACTTCGGGAACACCAGAGATTGATCAACAATTGCTAGCGATAGATAGTGCTTTTACCATTTCGCCATGGTTATTTATTGTACCGATAATAGTAATTGGTTTAATCATCAAAAAAACACCACCTCTTATTGCTTTATTAGCAGGAACATTGTTGGGTGGAATAGCAGCTATTATCGCGCAACCAGAAATCGTTATGAATATCGCTGGTAGTGACACCTTGAGTTTTAATTCAGCTTATATTGGCGTTATGAAAGCGATGACAGTAGATACAGCTGTAGAAACTACTAGTAAAGAATTAAACGATTTATTTACTGCAGGAGGTATGTCGGGTATGCTCGGTACCATTTGGTTAATTGTTTGTGCTATGGTATTTGGAGGTGTTATGGATGCGATCGGAGCATTAGCAAGAATTAGCAAAGCACTATTAAGTTTATTCGATTCTGTATTTGGTCTTTTTGCCAGTACTGTAGCTAGTTGTTTAGCTTTAAACCTAACCGCCTCTGATCAATATTTGGCGATCGTGGTTCCTGGTAGAATGTATGCGCAGGCTTTTAAAGATAAAGGACTTGCTCCAGAAAATTTAAGTAGAACGCTCGAAGATTCAGGAACTGTAACCTCTGTACTAGTTCCTTGGAATACTTGTGGAGCATATCAAAGTGGTGTTTTAGGAGTACCAGTCGTTGATTATTTCTTTTTTGCCATATTTAATTGGCTGAGTCCTTTTACTACATTGCTTTTTGCTGCTTTTAGAATAAAGATAAAGCAATTAAACAGTTAGTTTTGTACTAGTAAAATCGTTTTTTTTTTGAGTACATGTACCCAAAAAACATAAGGTTGTTGAGTCTATTTTTGCCCGAAAAATTAACTCAAAAACTTTAAAATGATTTTTTTAAAACAACAAAAAAAGATTGCTAAATGCATTATTGGTTCAATACTTTTATCAAGTATTTTTGCCTCCTGTGAAAACGAAAACCTTCAGGATGATTTTTTAACTGAACAGCCTTCTAACAAAGTGCTTAGTAAAGAAAAAATCAATCATTTTATTTTAGAAACTACAGACCAACAACAAAAGTCTTTTGATTGGAATATGGCTACTGAAGAAGTGCTTTGGAGTGCTATAGTGCATTCTAATTACGAGGTTATGATTGGTTACAAAAAAGATGGATGGAATGATGATGAAACCAGAGACTATATGTTTAATTACAAGAAAAGTCTTGATGAAGATATCGTAGATATAAAAGACAATATGATTACTAATATATTGGAGTCTAACCAAACTTCAACGAAAACACTAAAAGAAGAAGCAATTATAGAAGAAGCAGACAATTTATTAAGTATAACTGCTAAAATTTCAGATTTTAAAACTCTAAAAACATTACTTTCCTCTCCTAATTTAAGATATCTAGAACCTATGTATGACATTTATTATAATAGTCATACAGAAGATTATAATGCTAAAGACAGTGGAGACTTGGGATGCGGAGAAGATAATCCAAGATATGATTTAAGAGTAAATTATGATTACATCAACTTACATCCAGGCGGAAAAATGGGTTGGAATTTTAAGTACCATAAAATTAAGGAAACTTGGGATTGGGGTGGAATTACCACCAAAGGAACCGGAAAAGGAATAGGAGTTGCCATTCTGGATACTGGATTAAGCCATAGACAAGAACAACTAATTGATGGTTTTTCTCAAGGAAATCAATACATGTTTAATGAAGGATTGGTTTCTAATCGAATCATTAGATTTTCCGACCAATATGGTTCTAATGGTTCTTACCGAATTGATGATTGTGGTCACGGAACCGCTTTATCTGGAGTAATAGCATCGCCAAGAGCGAAATATGGTATTCATGGAGTGGCTTACGGATGTAACTTGTACAACTATAGAGCTAATAGTGATGTATTTATAAACGGAACCAGAGATATTACTGCAGTAGCTAACTCTTTTATTTCTGCAGCAAATACTAGTAATGTACGAATTATTAGTATGAGTATGGGTTCTGTAAGCAGATCAAGCAGAATTGCAGATGCAATAGTATATGCGTATAGAAAAGGAAAATTAATATTCTCTGCCGCAGGAACCATAGAGCTAGGAAGCTTTGTTTCTGGTCAATATCCGAATCTTGCTAATATTGTATTTCCAGCAAACATGACCGAATATAACGGAGATGTAGTGTATGGAGTAACAGGAATAAGAACTAACTATACGGCTTGTACCAAATGTGTAAAAGGTAAAAATGTTGATTTTGCAGTAGTAATGGAACAATTAAATGGTACACAAGCGCTTGCCACTGGAAAAGGTGGATTATACACAACTACTATTGGAGGATCTTCTGTAGCTACAGCAACAATGGCTGGAATTGCTGCTTTAGTATGGGGTAAAAATACCACACTTCCTAGAGCTGATTTGGTTCTTGCATTAAAACAAAAATCAGACTACCCATTTAGAACTAATCCAATCTTTGGATATGGAAAAGTAAACACCTTAGAAGCATACAAATATTTTGATCTATTTGGTGGATTAGGTTTATAAACATTATAATATCAACTACCCTTTTGTATAATGATCACGAGGGTAGTTGATTCCTACTATACTATTGGTGTTGGTTTTTTATCATTATCGATGGCTACAAACTTAAATAATCCCGAAACTGCTATCTCTCGGTCATAACTATACATTTCTTCTTTATATATATCGACTTTTACCATACAACTCGTTCTTCCTACCTCCTGAACTTTAGCAACCAATTCGATAATGGTACCTTCTGGAATTGGTTTTTCAAAATCTATCTTACCGGTAGAAATGGTAACCACTTTTTTTCTACTAAAACGAGTAGCACAAATAAATGAAACCTCATCCATAAGCTGCAGCGCAGTTCCTCCGAATAATGTTTCATAATGATTTGTTGTATTTGGAAAAACAGCTTTGAAAATTCTTGTTTCAGATTTTTGAATCAATTCTTCAATAGTATTCATATAATAGTGATATAGTTTTTTCTTATTAGTTTAATCCATAAAGATACTTCTTATAGCTGTATCTTTGCAGCATATTTTTAAAATTCTAGAATGGAAATTATAGAAAGCTTACAATGGCGCTATGCGACAAAAAAATTTGATAATACTAGAATACTAGCAGAGGAAAAAGTCAATATACTTATCAAAGCATTTAATCTTACTGCTACCTCTTATGGATTACAACCTCTAAAACTGGTCGTATTAAAGAATAAAGAATTACAGAAAGAACTTACCGCACACTCGTGGAATCAACAACAAGTTGCAGATGCATCACATGTATTTGTTATCTGTATTGAAAAAACAGTTGGGGAAACGTATATCACCAAATACTTTGATCACGTAAAAGCTATAAGAAATACTCCTGAAGAAATATTAAAACCTTTTAGAGAACAACTTATAGACTCGTTTAAAACCAAGGAGGCAGATGAAATTGCTAATTGGGCAGCTAAGCAAGCCTATTTAGCTATGGGGAATCTATTAACAGTTTGCGCAACTGAAAAAATTGATGCCTGCCCTATGGAAGGTTTTCTTCCAGAAAAGTATGATGAAATTCTAGAATTATCAAAACGAGGACTTACTTCTGTCTTGGTCTTACCAGTAGGATATCGTGCTGAAGATGATATGTTTGCTACCTTAAAAAAAGTAAGACGTACGATAGACGAAACAGTAATTGTTTTATAACCATATCCTTGGCAGGATATTTGGTATATGAAAATTATTATAATTTTGTTGTATCTAAAACTTTATAAAAATGAAAAAGATCATATCGTTTTTAATATTCATTTTTGTGATATCATCATATAGTCAGGAATCAAAATTAAACTGGTTAACCGATTTCGAAACCGCAAAGGAAGTATCAAAAGAATCCAAGAAACCTATATTAATGTATTTTACTGGTAGTGATTGGTGTGCTCCTTGCATTATGTTAGAGCAAGACTTCTTTTCTACCGAAAAGTTTAACAGACAATCACAATCCGTGGTTTTACTTAAAGTAGATATTCCCAGAAGAATGGATATTCTAACGGAAAACCAATTAAAAGCAAATAAAAAATTAGTAAAACTCTATAATAAGGAAGGTGGTTTTCCTAATATTATTGCGATGAATCATAAAGGTAAAGTAATTGACACAGAGGGTTCTTACAGTGCTTCGCTTAGAGATCCTAGTAGATACTTTGCTTTTGTTTCTAAGATTATCGATAATTACTAGTCAAAAAGATAAGATATCCTTTATATTTTCAAAACTCTTTTCGGTATTTTTGCCGAAAAGAGTTTTTAATTTTAAGACTATACCTATGCCAGGATTTGAGCTATTTGGAACTGAAGAACAAAAGGAAGTGCAAGATGTATTAGACAATGGAGTTTTAATGCGATATGGTTTTGATGGAAATAGAAATGGACACTATAAAGCGCTAGAACTAGAAAAAGATCTTGCCAAAAGAATGCAATCAAAATATGCTCAAGTAGTATCTAGCGGAACAGCTGCATTAACAGTAGCTTTAGCTTCTGCAGGTATTGGTTCTGGTGATGAAGTAATCATGCCTACTTTTACATTTGTAGCAAGTTTCGAAGCCATATTATCCGTTGGCGCTACTCCTATCCTATGTGATATAGATGATACTTTAACTTTAGATCCAGAAGCCGTCAAAGCTGCAATCACAGACAAAACTAAGGTAGTTATGCCTGTACATATGTGTGGTTCCATGGCTGACTTGAAAAAATTAAAAACCATTTGTGATGAGCATAATTTGATTCTATTAGAAGACGCATGTCAAGCTATCGGTGGAACATACGATAATAAACCACTGGGAAGTTATGGAGATTTAGGATGTTTTTCCTTTGATTATGTAAAGACGGTAACCTGCGGAGAAGGTGGTGGTTTGATCACAAACTCCAAACAATATGCAGATCATGCTCATAAATATCAAGATCATGGACATGATCATGTAGGAAACAATCGTGGAGCAGAAACACACCCTTTTCTTGGATATAACTACAGACTTTCAGAGCTTAATGCTGCAGTGGGAATTGCTCAATTAAGAAAACTGGATAGTACATTAACACTGCAAGAGAAAAACTATACCATACTTCGGAATGCTTTATCGGATATTCCAGAAGTTACATTTAGAAGAGTTCCTGAAACAGGAGTTGAAAGTTATGCTTTTCTAAATATCTTTTTACCTACTGAAAAACTGGCTAAAAAGGCGCATACTGCATTTGGAGAACATGGAGTAGATGTTTGTTTTTATTGGTATGATAACAATTGGCATTACTATAGAAAATGGGAACATCTTCTAGAACCTACTTCATTAAACAAGCTTTCTGAAGAACAGTTAGCAGGTTTACAAAAAAACAATAAATCTTTTGATGCTAGTGATGCTTGGATGGGTAGAACAATTTCTTGTCTAATTAAAGTAGGTTGGACAGAACAAGAAGTAAAAGAAAGAGCTTCAAAAATGATTGAAGCTCTAAAAAGTATTTTATAGTTGTATTTTTAGTAATTTACGTATTCTAAGATCTCTAACCCGTATCCTATCATACCCACTCGTTTTTGTTGGATGCTATTAGATATCAATCGTAATTTATGAATATTTAAATCATGTAAGATTTGTGCTCCAATTCCAAAATCTTTGGAATCCATAGCCATTTTTGGTGCTTTTACCACCTCATCACCATTTTGAGCTTCGTTTAAAGCTTTTAACCTATTTAACAGGTTAAAAGATTGACTTTCTTGATTAATAAAGACAACTGCCCCTTTTCCTTCTTTATTAATAGTGGTAAACATCGCATCTAAACGCTCATCCGCATTGTTTGTTAAAGTTCCGAGAATATCGTTGTTAAATAAAGTGGAATTTATTCTTGTTAATACAGGTTCGTTATCAGCCCAACTCCCTTTTGTTAATGCAATATGAATTTGACTGTTGGTTGTTTGCTTATAAGCTCTTAATCGATATTTCCCGAAACGTGTTACAATATCAAAATCTTCTTTCTTTTCGATAAGAGAATCGTGTTGCATGCGATATGCTACTAAATCCTCTATTGAAACTAGTTTAAGGTCATATTTTTTTGCTACTTCCACCAATTGAGGAAGACGTGCCATACTACCATCTTCATTCATGATTTCTACAATTACTCCTGCTGGTTTTAAACCTGCTAGTCTTGCAAAATCAATCGCTGCTTCTGTATGACCTGTTCTTCTAAGTACTCCTCCTTCTTTTGCTTTCAAAGGAAAAATATGTCCAGGACGTGCTAACTCGTGAGACTTAGTATTTGAATCAATTAATGACTGAATGGTCTTAGCACGATCGCTTGCGGAAATACCTGTAGTAACACCATTCCCTTTAAGATCCACAGAAATTGTGAAAGCTGTTTCCATAGGATCGGTATTATTATCCACCATCATATTCAGCTTCAAATCCTTACAACGTTGTTCTGTTATTGGAGCACAAATTAATCCTCTACCATGTGTAGCCATAAAATTGATCATTTCGGGCGTAACTTTTTCAGCTGCAGCTAGAAAATCTCCTTCATTTTCTCTGTCCTCATCATCTACTACAATAATCACCTTTCCTTGGCGAATATCATCAATAGCTTCTTGGATGGTATTTAGCTTAACCTTATTTTTTGTGTCCGTAATTTGTGACATATGAATCCGATTCTTTATTAAAAAGCAAAGGTACTTTATATAATTCTTAAATGGAAAGTATCAATGAATTATCTGACGCTATCGAGGTCTCGATTCGATCTTTTTAGATATACAAAATATGCTAATGGAAATAAAACTATTCCAACTACCAGAAAGAGTATTAAAGATGGTTGCTTTAGGAAACCTTTTAATCCAGAATAAAAACTTTTAAGGTTTATGTACGCTTTTATATGAAATACAATGTAGGTGATAGCTCCTAGTATATTAAAAGTTAGTAACATCAATTTACTATCCCCAGCTCCTTTTGAAATTAAAGTAATAATGATATTTATAAGTACTAGGAAGATAAACATTGTCAATGCTATGGAAGAGTTTTCTTTAAAATCCTTTCGAGATTTTTCTACAGCAATCATTGTATTGTTATCGATAATTACATCCAACTGTTTATCGGATACATCATTAACGCTCTTCACTTTTTCTGACTTACTACTAATTTTAGCAAAGAAATCACGAATAGGCTGCATCACAATATCAAAACTTACAAATCCTCTATCTCTTGTAGCTCTATAGGTAAGGAAGATACTCAAAGGAAAAATTATAAAAGTAGACAACCAAGAACCCACAAATGGTGGAATTCCTCCTTCTTCTGCTCCGTTCTTTGCAAATATCCCGATAAAATGATATGAAAGAAATAATACTACTCCAATAACAATAGGAAGTCCTAAACCTCCTTTTCTAATAATCGCTCCAAGCGGTGCACCTACAAAAAACAATAGTACACAAGAAATTCCTAATGCATATTTGTCGTGTAATGACATCTCATACTTATTAAGAGCTCTTTTCTTTACTTCTACAGCTCTCTTAGCTGTTTGGATTCTTCTAATTGCTCCATCTACATTAGAAAAAGCAAGATTATATATTTGTGATTTTTGTTTTATACTAAATCGTTCTTCAATTAAATCTAGTGTATCCTTTGTAGCTTTTTTTAAGGTATCTATTTTTAAGTTTCGATTCAAATCTTTAAACCCATTTCTTCTATTCACATCATCATCAGCAGATTTATACTCGGTATTAACCTGTATTGATAATGTGTCGATTTCGTTTCTAAGACCGTTTACGTTAAGCATATTATACCCCTTGCTATATTGTTGGGCATCCATATCAACATTATCCAAAGATGATAAATCTATATTTAGAACATATTGCTCAAAATGTGTTTTTGCAAAAGGTAATTTCTTTCTTTGCTTTGGAGAATTTTGCTGAATTTCATCATAGTAATTACCATCATTAAGAACCAACGTAATTAAATCCGAATCTATACTACCTTTTAATTCACCATCAGTAGCCTTAATCACCGTAAAGTTTCCAACTCTAGCAGCTTTTTTATGGATAATCACATCTTTTAAAAACTGATCATTGTCTCCATATTTTTCTGAGACTCGAATATTAATATCTCCCAAATCATTAAATTGATTGGGAGTAATTACCATAGCGGGTTTGACCTTAACTATATTCTTCCGAAGATTTACAAATTTTCTCTCTGAACTAGGAATCACAGTATTTGAAAACAAAAATGCTCCAATACCAACAAAAAATATAAATACAGATAATGTTCTCATGGCTCTTTGCAAAGATATCCCCGATGATTTCATCGCTGCAAACTCGTAGTTCTCTGCAAAATTACCAAAGATCATAATAGAAGTAAGCAAAATGGTAAGTGGCAAAACCATAGGAATTAACCTAGGTGTTGCGTAGGTTAAAAACTTAATAATTACCGAAAAATCTAAATCTTTCCCTGCTAATTCTGATATAAATAACCAGATCGTTTGCAACAAAAGAATAAACATAATAATGATAAAGAGCGGAAAAAAAGTCTTTAAAAAAGTTGTAAGAATATATCTGTCTAATATTTTCACCTATTCGTATATATAAAATATAATCCCGAATAACTTCGGGATGTTTATGATTTACTAATAATGCCTAAATATATAATTAATCTAAACGATTGATGTAATAATTAGCATACTTTGATTCATCAAAAACAAATAACGTACTCGACAACGGTTGATTTGTCTTAAAACTATTTACTGTGATTGTAATATTAGTACCATTATTTTGCATTAAAATCAATTTATAGATATGCTTTGTTTGTTTATCTATTCCTAATAATATCTCTTTAAGATCACTATTAGTATCTATTGGATTTAATTTCACAAACTGAATTTTCCTTCCTTGTACATTTTGTACAATATCCATTTTTGAAGTATATCCATCTTCATAAAACGTTAGCATTTTAGAAGGTGTAACACTAGCTTCATCTTCTGGACTTTGTGAAGAAATATTAATTTCTTCATCTTCAGGAATAATGATGTGCAATTTATTTCCATCATACATTTGCTCTGTACCCATAAGATTCAATAAATACTTCTCTCCTAATAAAGTAACATCTCCTCTAGTTTCTTGAGATACATTTTCTGCAGGATTATTTAAGGCATACTTAAATCCAATCACAATATTATCATAGCTTTTTACTTTTGCCGACACTTCATCCAAAAGCTTTTTAGCATCTTGAGCGTGTGCAGTGGCTATAAAAAGTGTTGCTATTGCTAAAAAAAATATTCTTCGTATCATTCTGTAATCTTTGTGTAGTTTAAATTTAAATCATTACTGAGTTTTACTCAGCGTCTAATAATTGTTTTAGAGCGACCAAATCCGTAACTAAAACTTGTCTCGCTTTACTTCCTTCGAATGGTCCAACAATCCCAGCAGCTTCTAATTGATCAATCAATCTTCCTGCTCTATTATATCCTAATTTTAATTTTCTTTGTAATAAAGACGCCGAACCTTGTTGTGCTGTGACAATAACTTCTGCAGCTTCATTAAAAAGCTTATCGCGATCTTTTACATCTATATCAAGACTTGTGCCACTTTCTTCTCCAGAATACTCTGGCAATATATGTGCTTCAGGATATGCTTTTTGACTACCAATATACTCGGTAATGCGTTCCACTTCTGGTGTATCTACAAAGGCACACTGTATCCTAACCAAATCATTACCTTGCGTATATAACATATCTCCTCTACCAATTAATTGATCTGCTCCTCCTGTATCTAAAATTGTTCTAGAATCAATTTTTGAGGTAACTCTAAATGCAATTCGAGCTGGGAAATTAGCTTTAATCATACCAGTAATCACATTTACCGATGGTCGTTGTGTAGCGATGATCAAATGTATTCCAATTGCTCTGGCTAATTGTGCTAATCTGGCAATTGGTGTCTCTACTTCTTTTCCTGCAGTCATGATAAGATCTGCGAACTCATCCACAACCAAAACAATGTAAGGCAGAAACTTATGTCCATTTTCTGGATTTAGTTTTCTTGCTTTAAATTTTGCATTATACTCCTTAATATTACGAACCATTGCATTTTTTAGCAAGTCATATCGAGCATCCATTTCAATACACAAAGAATTAAGTGTATTAATTACTTTATTATTATCGGTGATGATAGCTTCTTCCGCATCTGGCAGTTTAGCTAAATAGTGTCTTTCTATTTTATTAAATAAAGTAAGTTCTACTTTTTTAGGATCCACCAAAACAAACTTTACTTCTGCAGGATGTTTTTTATAAAGTAAGGAAGTTAAAATAGCATTTAGTCCAACGGATTTTCCTTGTCCTGTAGCTCCTGCCATTAATAAGTGGGGCATTTTTGCCAAATCAACAACAAAAGTCTCATTTGAAATTGTTTTCCCCAACGATAATGGTAATTCCATTTCTGCTCCTTGAAACTTAGAAGAACCTATCGCCGACCTCATAGAGACAATGGTAGATTTTTTATTAGGTACTTCTATACCAATCGTTCCTTTTCCAGGTATTGGTGCAATAATTCGAATTCCTAAAGCTGCTAACGAAAGTGCTATATCATCCTCTAAATTTTTGATTTTAGAAATACGAATACCGGCCTCTGGTACAATTTCATATAGTGTTACCGTAGGTCCTACAGTAGCCTTGATCTGAGCTATTTCTATTTTGTAGTTCTTAAGGGTCTCTACAATACGATTCTTATTTTCTTCTAATTCTCCCTGGTCTATAGTAATACCTCCATTCTGCACAGAATAATCTTTTAGTAATTCTATAGTTGGGAATTTAAAATTTCCCAGCTCTAACTTTGGATCAAACTCTCCAAAGTCTTTAACCAGCTTAGCACTAAGATTTTCTACCTCTTCCTCTTCTACCACAGCCTCTACTTCCATGGCAATATCTTCTGGATTATCTTCAGATTTTATGATTAATTTCTCTGGAATTTCATCTGACTGATTTTCAGGATTTCCGTAAAATTCATTTACCGTTGTTCTACTAGATGTATTCGTTTTATCTAAGATCTGAGTTGATTGAGTTGTATTTGTATTCGCTAAAGGTTTCTCTATCGATAAATCTTGCGTCTCGCCAATTGATAATTCCTTTTTTTCTTCATCTACTGGTTTTTCTGCTGTCTTTACTTTTTTTGCTCCATTCAATTTTTTAGCTGCCTGATAATCTTTTGTGATTTCACTTTGAGTTTTCTTTAAAGAAGCTGATATCTTTTCTGGCGTGTATCGTAAACGAACTACAATGTATACTATAGCAAAAAACGCTAGTACCAATACAGTTCCAATAAAGCCAATATAGTCCTGCATAAAATCATTTACTTCATAACCTATAACTCCAGCAAATAGACCACTTTCTTTTTGTACAAAGCCAAAAACTACAGATATCCAAAGCATTACCAAAGTTCCCCAAAACCAGAACCCTGCTAGTTTTTTCCTGTTTAAATCAAAAAATAAGTAAACTCCTGTTAGGGAAATTAAAACAGGTAATATTAAGGCTGATATTCCAAAACCTCTAAAAATAAAAAAGTCACTAACCTTTGCTCCAGAAATACTAAGCCAATTTTTTGCTGATGCCGTTCTGTCAGGAAATTGAGAAATTTCACTCTGGTCTATTTTCCAATTGAAGAAAAATGAAATAAAAGAAAAGAATAATGCAATACCTAAAAAGAACAAAAAACTTCCCAAAATAACCTTTTGTTGCCTAGACAAAGTAAGTCTTTCTTTTAGAGGAGTTTTAGTTTTTTTAGTGGTTTTTCTTTTTGTTGTTGCCTTTTTTTTTGCCATTTTTCGGATATGTTATCGCAAAAATACGAATATCTATATTGGAACGTAAAAATGGAAAAAAAATTTTCTATAACAAGTAAGGTATATAGATGACACCTCCTATAATTACTGCTGTAATCGCCGCTATAAAAACAGCTCCAGCCGCGATATCCTTAATAAAACCTATTTTATTATGAAAATCTGGATGAATAAAATCTGCGATTGCTTCTACTGTGGTATTTAATCCTTCAATACTCATAACCAATCCAATCGCAAAAGTTTGTAATATCCATTCGGTCGCGGTGATATTCATATAAAAACCTAAGGCTGTCATAATAATTGCTATGACAGCCTGTACCTGAATACTTGGTTCTGTTTTAATCAAAATCAATGCACCTTTTAGTGCATATCCACATCCTCGTATTCTGCCAAGTATAAACTTTGAGAAATTACTCATATAATGATTATGCCAATTTTTTTAGAGCATTTTCGTAATTAGGCTCTTGAGCAATCTCTGGAACTTGTTCTGTATACACCACAGTACCTTTTTCATCAAGCACTATAACCGCTCTAGAGTGCAATCCTTGTAAAGGTCCATCAACGATTTCTAAACCATAATCTTTACCAAATTTACCTTCTCTAAAATCAGATTGATTGATGACTCCTTCCAATCCTTCTGCTCCACAAAATCTTTTTTGTGCAAAAGGTAAATCTTTGGAAATACACAGTACTTTAGTATTCTCTAATTGACTAGCTTGTTGATTAAATTGTCTTACCGATGTAGCACATACATCTGTGTCTATCGAAGGAAAAACATTAAGTACTACCCTAGATCCTTCATAATCTGATAATTTTGCTACTGATAAATCAGTATTTACCAATGCGAAATCTGGAGCTTTTTCTCCTACTTTTGGAAGTTCACCACTGGTGTGTATCTCGTTTCCTCCTAATGTGATTGTAGCCATTTTTTATGTGTTTTTAACTTTAGATTTAAGCCGATTTATTTCTACTTCAAGTTTACACATTAACCAAGAAATAAAAAAATTTTTAGGGTTTTAAAGAGGATAAATGTTTTTAAAATAAACAAACCTTAATCGTCATGAGAAAAATATTATGTTAACCTTCACATTATTATTGGTTACTTATTTCTCAGATGTTCAAATTCCTAAACAAAATGTATTTTAAATCTTTCAAAAATTAAAAAAGGAAACTTAAAATTCATTAAGAATTAGGCATAAGTAATATCAAATTAAAATCTGTAAAAAAGTATTTTATAAAAAAGCCGAAACAATATTGTTTCGGCTTTTTTATAAAATATAATCGCTTGAGCACATATGATTAGGAATATTTTAAGTATCGATAGATCCCATAACTCGTTGCATAAAACCATTTAGAGCTTCCTTTTTTGGAGTACCTTCTTTAACCATTTTATTGACTTCAATGGCACCATACATATTAGAAATAAGCTCTCCTATTACATCTAGCTCCTCATCCTTTAAGGAAGGAACTTCTGTAAGTGCTTCCAAAGTTTCTATTGCTTCCACAACAAAATCCTCATCATTCTCCTCTATAAAAGACGTTAAATGTTTAATTATTGGTAACTTCATTTACTAAATCTTTTAAAACTTCAAACTTATTTGTCTGTACCTGATTCACAAAATCTCCATTTTTAAAAGTAGCAAACGTTGGCAGGTTATCTACCGTGGCCATTTTTCTGGATTCTGGATTTTTTTCTGCATCAACAATTACAAAAGTAGCATCTTCATTTTCAGAAGCTAATTTTTTAAATTTTGGCTTCATAATTCTACAATTACCGCACCATGTAGCAGAATACTGAACGATAACTTTATCATTAGCTTGTACTAATTCAGAAAGATTATCCGCTGTTAATTCTTGAATCATAATCTATTTTTTTCGTGTAAAACAGAAACTTCTCTTTACTACTTTTAGTATTTAGAGAAGTTTCTTCTAAAACTATTTTGATCTAAGTTCTTAGTGAGAAGCTAAATAAGAAGCTACTCCATCTCTATTTGCAGACATTGCTTCTTTACCTTCTTCCCAATTCGCAGGACATACTTCTCCGTTTTTCTGTACATGAGCATAAGCATCGATCAATCTTAAAAACTCTGCTACATTTCTTCCTACTGGCATATGGTTGATCCCTTCATGAAAAACAGTTCCTTCTTCATCAATTAAATATGTAGCTCTGTAGGTAACGTTATCTCCTTCTACAGTTACAACACCTGTTTCTTCATTGTACGTTTCATTAGTGATATCTAAAATTCCTAATGTACTCGCTAGGTTACGATTAGAATCTGCTAAAATAGGATATGTTACACCTTCTATACCTCCGTTGTCTTTAGAAGTGTTTAACCATGCAAAATGAACTTCAGGAGTATCACAAGAAGCACCAATTACAATTGTATTTCTTTTTTCAAATTCTACTAAAGCCTCCTGAAATGCGTGTAATTCCGTTGGACAAACAAAAGTAAAATCTTTAGGGTACCAGAATAAAAGTACCTTTTTGTTGTTATTTTTTGCCTCTTCCAATACGTTTAGTTTGAAAGTATCTCCCATTTCATTCATTGCGTCAACGTTAAGATCTGGGAATTTTTTACCTACAAATGCCATTTTTTTGTTAATTTAAAAAGTAATTAATTAATTTTTGAAGTGGCAAATATACGCTGCCTATACATATATAAAGGATACGATAATTAGATTTTTTTATATTCATATAGTTTTTTCTAATACACAAGTATCTTTCTAACAATACTTCAAAAATTCTTACAAAAAAACAAAATACCTTACATAAATTACGGATAAATTGTTCTTTTTATACGATGATTTGCACATTGTTAGATCTATTTTTGTATTTTCGCTGCATATAATTAGCCTCTAAACCAAAAAGTTGAAGAACTTTACAAAACATATAATCTATTTATTTTTTACTTGTATTTACATTGGCACAGTAGCACAATCATCTCTAGATAGAGATAGTATTCAAATCCATATAGAACAAGCAGAATTGTTCTTGGAAGAATTTAAGTATCAACAGGCTTTAGAAAAAGTACAGGTTGCTTTAAAAAGCGCTACCTACAATAACGATGATAGAAGTAGAGCAAAAATACGCTTTCTAATCGGAAAGATACATGAGCTAAATAGCCAGGATAGCGAAGCGATTACCAATTATATAACTGCTATAACCTATGCTTCTACTTCAAAAAGCAAAGAAGTACAGGCAAAAATAACTTATAATCTTGGAAAATTATATCTGAAGAATGATAACAAAGTACAGAATGGTATCAATCATCTTACAGAAAGTTCTAAAATAGCCAAAGAGATTAATGATACTACAAAAATTATTAAACCTTGGTTAACACTTGCAGAACACTATATTGATAATAGAGATTACCAAACGAGTGATAAATACCTAACAAAAGTAAGAGCATTAATAGGGTCCAATTTTGATTTAGCTCCAAGTCAAAAAATCAAATTAAGTAATTTGTTAGGAAAATATTTCCTAAGGGTACGCAGATATGAAAGAGCAGACGAACACATTGATAATGCTGTATCCTACGCTAGTAGTGAAATAAATAATATTGAAAATAACGAACTAGTAATTTCTAACTCTTATCAAGAACTTGCCACTGCATATTACACAAAACATAGAGTTTACAGGGCTAAAAAGGAATTTGAAAAAGCCATTCCGTACCTAGAAAAACATTACGAAAACCAAAAAAAATCCGAAGCAATTACCAGAAAAATAGAACTGATCAAAGCGGAGATTGAGTTCGATGTAAATCGAATGAAGGATAAGGTAAAAAAAGCTGATGAAAAGGATGCAAAAAACTATTCTAAAGAAATCAAATGGCAAATCATTACCATACTTGGAGTAGTACTAATATTAATTTCTCTAGCTTTCTTAATCAGTTCTTACAAAAACAATTTACAAAAGAAGAAGCTTAATTATGATCTTATAGAGAAAAATAAGGAGTTGGTGAACGCAAAAGAAACTGCAGAACAAGTTTCCACACTTAAATCTCAGTTTATCTCTACTGTAAGTCATGAACTAAGAACACCTCTTTATGGGGTTATTGGTCTTACTTCATTACTTATGGAAAACCCAGAAGAAAAGAAGAAAAATGAATATTTAGAATCTTTAAAATTTTCTGGGGATTATTTGCTTGCGCTGATTAATGATGTGCTTCAATTAAGTAAGATAGAAACTAATGAAGTAAAACTAGAAAAAGTTTCCTTTGATCTTAGGTCTTTAATAGAGGGAATTGTAAACTCCCTCCATTCAAAACAAAAAAACAATAACAATACTGTTCATATTGATATTGATAGAAACATTAAAACTACATTACTTGGTGATTCTGTAAGACTATCTCAGATATTGATAAATCTGATCGGTAACGCTTTAAAGTTCACTAATAATGGGAATATTTGGATCAAAGTAAAAAGCCAAGCATCTGAAGGAGATAATTACAATTTACGTTTTATCATTAAAGATGACGGTATTGGGATACCAAAAAGCAAGCAAGCTACTATTTTTGAAAACTTTGCTCAGGTAAAAAATGAGAATCAAGAATACGAAGGTACTGGTCTAGGACTAGCGATCGTGAAAAAGCTTATCCATCTGCATAAGAGTGAAATTTTTATTGATAGTGAAGAAGGTGTTGGCTCTGAATTTACGTTTGATTTAGTGTATGAAAAAGCTGTAAAAGAAAAAGACATCTCTTCTCAAACGGGAGAAAGTATCAGTATTGGAACTACCAATTTTAATATTCTTATCGTTGATGATAACAAAATCAATCAAATCGTCACTCAAAATATTCTTAAGAAAAAGGGGTATACTTGTGATCTGGCGAGCAATGGTATGAAAGCTATTGAGATGGTGAAAACAAATGCATTTGACTTAGTTCTTATGGACATAAACATGCCCGAAATGAATGGTTTAGATGCTACCACTGTTATAAGAACCTTTAATACTCATATCCCAATCATAGCACTTACAGCAGTTGAAGAAGGTGAGATTAGAGATCAAGCTTTATCAGTAGGTATGAATGATGTGATCATTAAACCTTACGATACTCAGCAATTCTTCCAAACAATCATGAAGAACATTTCCAAAGTAAAATACATCAATTAATTCTAGTTCTTTTCTTATTTATTAACTTATTCTGTTAAAGCTTATTCTCTTTAATCTTTTATATAGTATTTTTAGAGCTCAATTTAAGCTTAGAACACTAACATGAACTCAAAAGACACTGGTTTTAATACTATTTGCACCCATGTGGGCGAAATAGAAGATAAACAATTCAAAGGAGCGATTTCTCCTATTTACCTCTCTACATCTTACGCTTTTGAAGATGTAGATATTAAAAGATATCCACGCTATTTTAATACTCCAAATCAAGAAGCGCTTTGTAAAAAAATAGCAAAACTTGAAAAAGGTGAATCATCACTTATTTTCGGAAGCGGAATGGCAGCTATTAGTACTGCTTTACTTGCTTTTTTAAGCAAAGATGATCATATCGTATTACAAAGAACACTTTATGGAGGCACTGCTAATTTGGTTAATGAAGAATTTAGCAAATATGGTATTGAATACTCTTATGTCGATAGTCAGGACGTGACAGGGTTCGAAGAAAAAATCCAAGACAACACTAAAGTAATTTATATAGAAACTCCTTCTAACCCATTATTGACCATAACAGACATAAAAGCAATAGCAGCACTAGCAAAGGAAAAGGGTATTATTACGATGATAGACAATACCTTTGCTTCTCCTGTTAATCAAAACCCTATAGAATTAGGTATCGACATTGTAATTCATTCTGCTACAAAATATCTAGGAGGACATAGCGATATTCTTGCTGGAGCTGTAGTTTCTTCCGAAAAAAATATCGAACAAATTTTTCAGTTAGCTAAGAATCTTGGCGGAAGTTTAAGTGATTTTACGGTATGGATGTTAGAAAGAAGCATAAAGACTTTAGGACTTCGGGTGAGACAACAAAATAAAAATGCGAAAAAACTAGCCAAATGGTTAGAAAAACATGACGATATCCAAGCGGTATATTATCCTGGTTTAAAATCACATCCTGACTATGAAATAGCAAAAAGACAGATGAAAGGATTTGGTGGAATGCTATCATTTGAATTAAAAGAAGGATTAGATGCTAGTAAATTTCAGAAAGAACTAAAGCTTATAAAAAGTTCCATGAGTCTTGCTGGAGTAGAAAGTACCATACTCTCCCCTACACTAACTTCTCATGCTTTATTAACTGCAGAAGAAAGAAAGCACCAAGGAATAAATGATGGGTTGCTAAGGTTTAGTGTTGGTATTGAAGAAAAAGAAGATTTGATGATGGATATTGAACAAGCACTTCAAAAAATTAAAGTCTTAGAATTAGAACATTAATATGAAACTAGACATACTAGCTATTGGAGCGCATCCTGATGATGTAGAACTAAGTTGCTCAGGAACCCTTGCCAAAGAAATTGATCATGGTAAAAAAGTAGGTATTCTAGATCTTACACGTGGAGAACTCGGAACTCGAGGAACTCCAGAAACTAGAGATCAAGAAGCAAAGGATGCTGCAGAAATTCTAGGAGTAACTGTTCGAGAAAATCTAGGGTTTAGAGATGGTTTTTTTAAAAATGATGAAGCACATCAACTTGCTATTATCCAAATCATACGTAAATACCAACCAGAAATAGTGCTTTGTAATGCTATTGATGATCGTCATATAGATCATGGTAAAGGAAGCAAATTAGTTAGTGATTCGTGCTTTTTATCAGGATTACGCAAAATAGAAACATCTTTAGAAGGAACGAAGCAAGATGCTTGGAGACCTAAAAAAGTATATCACTATATCCAATGGAAAATATTGGAACCAGATTTTGTAGTAGATATCACTGGATATTTAGATAAAAAAATGGAAAGTGTAATGGCCTATAAAACTCAGTTTTATGATGCAGATAGCAAAGCGCCTTCTACTCCAATTTCTAGTAGGAATTTTATGGAAAGTATTCGCTATAGAGCTGCTGATTTAGGTAGAATCATCGGAGTAGATCATGCAGAAGGTTATACTGTAGAACGCTATGCCGCAGTAGATTCCATATTTGACCTTATATAATTTCATTTTTTTCTTTGCAGAAACAAAGAAATACCTTATTTTTGCAGCCGAAATTAAATGGTGGTTGTAGCTCAGTTGGTTAGAGCGCCTGATTGTGGTTCAGGAGGTCGTCGGTTCGAGACCGATCTTCCACCCTTTTAAAAAGAAAGACTCCGTAACTACTACGGAGTCTTTTTCGTTTTATATTACATATCGCAAGACTTAGCTTTTCCTGATTCTATTCTTTGCCAATACCATCAACAATTAATCTTTCTTCTTTATTAGCAATCTCCCAGGCTGTATAAAAAATTAGTTTAGCCCGTTTTGTCATCAGATCGTATTCTATTTTGTCTGCCGTATCCGTTGGCTCGTGATAATCCTCATGAACACCATTAAAATAAAAGATGATAGGAATATTATTCTTTGCAAAATTATAATGATCACTTCGGTAATAAAATCTATTCGGATCATCCTTAGCGTTGTAGGTATAGTCTAGGTCTAATTGAGTAAACTCCTTATTTATCTCTTCACTTAAATTATGCAACTCTGTACTCAACCTATCACTACCTATTAAATAGATATAATTATTCTTTTCTGGACTCTTATGATTTTCATCAATTCGACCAATCATATCGATATTAAGATTAGCAACAGTCTTTTCTAGTGGAAAAACTGGATTCTCGGTATAATAGCTAGATCCGTACAACCCTTTTTCCTCTCCTGTTACGTGCAAGAATAATATAGTTCTTTTAGGACCATGACCATCCTTTACTGCTTTCGCAAAAGCCTGAGCTATTTCCAAAATACTTACAGTACCTGATCCATCGTCATCAGCTCCATTATATATATTTCCATTAGAATCGACCCCTACATGATCATAATGTGCAGAAATTACTACTATTTCATCAGGCTTTTCAGTTCCTTTTATATACGCTAAAACATTTTCAGATGATTTAATTCTTCCTCTAAAATAACTTTCATCTATTTCCTGGAAATAATCTTCTCCTCCAAGTGGAGAAGGAATTCCCATTCTCATATACTGCTTTTTTAAATACTCTGCCGCCCTCTTTTGCCCAGGTTCTCCTGTATCTCTACCTTCAAATTCATCCCCTGCAAATTTGTATAAATACTTCTGAAGTTCATCTGAAGTTATTGTCTCTGCATACGATATGATATCTGCTTTTTTGTTATTACCAGGCTTGTTAGATGATTTTTGTGAGCTTCCACAGGAATATAAAAATACTAAGCCTAAAATAACGATTAAAATACTTCTCATTTATTTCTTTTTATAACACTATGCAATATACAGATTTAGCAGCAGATGATTTTATCAATGTTTTCATAAAAAAAACCTTCAAAATTTATTTAAAAAAACTTTTATAGATTTAAAAAAGGTTGTTATATTTGCACCCGCATTCAGGGAATACCTGATGAGACTAAACACTGGAGAAATGGCAGAGTGGTCGAATGCGGCAGTCTTGAAAACTGTTGAGGGTCACACCTCCGGGGGTTCGAATCCCTCTTTCTCCGCAAAAAGCCTTGTAATCATATGATTTACAAGGCTTTTGTTTTTTAGTTGACAAAATCGTTGACAGTTCTTAAGAATTTAGGATTGAGAAATACCTGATATAAACGTTTCAACGAAATTTAGGATTTTTGAAGTCACTCTTTCGGATTTTGCTTTTCGTTCTTTCAAACTTGGTCTTTGATTCATCAAATCCACAATATCATCACGTAAAGGCTTCTTTTCCGTAAATAAATAATCACCAATGACCTTTTCTAGTTTGGTGGCATCTAGGTCTTCTTTCTCGCTGAGGTCTTTTATTGCTCTCAATTTTTCTAGACTGATAAAGCTTGCAAACTCATCACTTATATCTTCAGAATCTTCAATTAGTGGTAAGTGTTGGTTTATAAACTTCTCTATAAGTTCTCGCTTGCTTCTGAGCTTTGTGTCTCCTGCAATAATATCGTAAATGGCTTTTTCCTGCTGTTCTTTATCCTCTGGTGTTGCATCCTTTAGTTTTGCTAGTAGTTTTAAAATATATGCAACATTAATCTCATCACGGTGTATTAGCTCCAGCTCAAAATCTATATCCTGAAGTATGGACACTTTTTCTTTTGCATCGTGGCTCTTTACTTTATCGTATAAATCCAGATACTTGCTTTTGTAATCTTCAAACGTTTGTTCGTTTACACTGAGGTCATCAAACGTAAACTCAGTAAATGTGCCTAGAATGTTTTTTAAACGCATTAGCTCTCTAAATGCTTTCGCAAAAGCCAGCTCTTCCTCTTCGTCCTTTAAATTGTTCACACTGTTGACTGTAGGTGCGATTTGTAACAATGCAATAAAAGCTGCGTTCATCTTCTCAACGTACTCTTCGTAGGGCTGCATTATGATTTCATCCTTAGCATTTATGTTAGAGAACAGGCTAATGGCTTCATCCGTGTTTTCTTTTAGGTTTCTAAATGCAACGATATTTCCCTGTGACTTCAGTTCGTTTAAAACCCTATTGGTTCTAGAATACGCCTGTATTAAACCGTGGTACTTTAAATTTTTGTCTACGTAAATAGTGTTGAGTGCCTTACTATCAAAACCTGTAAGAAACATATTGACCACCAGTAAAATATCTACCTGCTTGTGCTTTACTCGCTTTGCGATGTCATTGTAGTAGTTATAGAATGACCGTGAATCTTTTGTACTGTAGTTCGTACCAAACATTTTATTATAGTCACCGATAAAACCTTCTAAGTGTTCTCTCGCGTGCTGGTTTTTTTCAGCTGTTCCATATTTTGCTGATGGTTCAGCTGCCATTGAAAACTCTTCATCTGTCCATGTGTCACCAACCGCTTCACTATCTTCTTCATTTGCTTGGTACGAGAAAATCGTTGCTATGCGTAAATTGTGTTCTCCAGCTTCCTTTTTCTGTTGAAATAGGTTGTAGTACTTGATTAAGGTATCAACGTTACTCACACAAAATATTGCTGTGAACTCTCGACTGTGAGTTTTTCTATTATGGTTTGCTATGATATAGTTAGTAATAGCATCCAAACGTTCAGGTGCTTCCATTACTTCCTTCTCATCAATCGCTTCTACCTCGATATCCTGAATACCGTCTTTCTTTTTGAATGTTTGGATATACTCAACTGAGAATTTTAGTACGTTCTCGTCACGAATGGCATCAGTAATTACATACTTGTGCAAATCTTTGTTGAATAACATTGCAGTGGTACGCTTGCCGTATTCGTTCTTTCCTGCGTTTGGTTCAAAGATTGGTGTACCTGTAAAGCCAAACATCTGACTATTCTCGAAAAATCCTTTAATCGCTTCGTGTGTTTTACCAAATTGCGAACGGTGACACTCATCAAAAATGAATACGACACGCTTGTCTCTTAGCGATTCCATTTTTTTTATATGGCGTGACTTGGTGACTGCGGTATTGAGCTTCTGTATAGTAGTTACTATCAGCTTAGAATCTCCAGTTAATTGCTTTACTAATGTTGAGGTATCATTTGTACCGTCAATGCTGCCTTTACTGAAACTATTAAACTCTTTGGTAGTCTGATAATCTAAATCCTTCCTGTCTACCACAAAAACCACTTTGTGTACTTGTGGCATTTGTGTAAGTATCTGACTTGTCTTAAACGATGTCAAAGTCTTACCTGAACCAGTGGTGTGCCAGACGTAACCGTTTTTAGTTGTGGTTTTAACGGTATCAATAATGACTTCTACTGCGTAAAACTGATACGGACGTAATACCATTAAGTAACGTCCCGACTCATTCATCACAACATACTTACATATCATTTTTGATACGTGACACGGCTCTAGGAATATCTCAGAAAAGTCTGCGAGCTGTGTGATGAGTTTGTTTTTAGTATCTGTCCAGTAAAATGTTTGTTTAAACGAACGAGCTTTAATAGGACTGTTTGCGTAGTACTTCGTATTTACTCCGTTGCTTATTACAAACAACTGTATAAACTGAAACAAACCAGCACCAGCTCCAAAACTGTGACGCTCGTAGCGGTTAATCTGATTAAAGGCTTCTTTGAGTTCTAAACCTCTACGTTTAAGCTCAATTTGCACTAACGGCAAACCGTTTATCAGAATCGTAACATCGTAACGGTTCTTGTATTTTCCTTCTATAGTGACTTGCTGTGTCACCTGATACTGGTTTCTACACCAATGTATCTGGTTGATGAGTTCTATGGTTTTGTTCTCTCCCTTGTCATTTACGTAGGGTACACGGTCACGTAGAATTTTTGCACGGTCAAAAATTGACCCTTTGTTGATGTAATTAAGTATTTGCTTAAAATCTTGCTCCGATAATGTGACTTTATTATGCTTTTCTAGTTGCGCTTTTAAATTGGACAACATAGAAACCTCATCGACTAACTCGACCTTTTTGTAGCCTAGTGCAACTAGCTGTGTAACTAGGTTGTTTTCTAATATTTGTTCTGGTTGTGTTGTCATCTATTTGTATTTCCTAAATGCTTGTATGATTTGATAGATACCATAACCTATAAAAATTCGTCCTACGAAATCTAAAATGTAAAAACCTTGACTAGGACTTTCATCTACCGCTTTCATAAAATCAAATCTGTGCGTTGGGTTTAAGTATTGGACAAAGTATTGCCATTGCCATTTTGAGATGTCAGTAGTAAGCTCAAAGTTTCCTATATAGGAAAGCATCCAAGTGAAAAATAAACCTCCGATGCTTGCAGTGAATATGAATGCTAAAATGTAGGATTGACCGAACCAGTTGGATATCGCATTAAGCGACAATACTATAATATTCGATATTGGTCTGCTGAATGTATGACCGTTTACTAGCTTTTTCCAAGACTCTTTCAAAAGTGTTTTGTTTTCCATCACTCTGTATGGTACGGCATCTATAAAGTTTTTCTGAGACTCTAGTTGACTTTTGAGTATGCGGTATGTTTCCCTCTTGTTCTCAATAGGTATGATATGTCCAGTTGTAACAGCTGCATCATATATTTTCTCATACGCATCGTTATACTCAAGACTTTTGTCTGCTTCTATAGCTTTATTCGTCTCTTTATAGATTTTTCCAAATGAATTGTAGTCATCCATTTTAAAATCATAAACGCTTATTTGACCTGCAATGATGGCTAGTGATAGGTCAAACCCTTTTTCTGGATTTGTACCACGTAAAATCATTAGCTTATCAATCAAAGTATATGTAAACAGGGCATTCTCTTTAAATGTGGATGCAGAAAAGACAACAGTGCTTAAAAAATCTGTTTTGTAAAATGTAGTAGGCTTATAAAAAGTACATTTCCAAAAATCTGCTAAATCCTTGAAAGTAGTGTTACGGAAATTGACGTCACCGTGAAAGTGACAATTGCGGAATTTCACTTTACAATCTAGTGTAGACTCTTCAGCTACAATATCACCATAAAAATGGCAATCAATGAATTCAAATACAGTATTATGTAAGACCTTGCCATCATCATTAGTCATCGGTCCGCAGGTATTTAAAAGCAATTCAACGTTGAAATTAGAATCAATAATCTCTACAGATTTTTTATAAATATGGTCGTTTCTTAAAGCAGCAGTGCTATATGGTAGAGTAACACTTACGTTTATATCACAATCATTTAACTCATTGTGCCTAAACGCTGTTTCAAATTCTTCATCTGTATTTATTGGTTGCTTACTCATTCTTCTTCGTCGTTTTGCGATAGCATCCCTGCAATCATTTTAATCCGTGATATAGCAAACCCAATTTTTTCTTTACGCTCCTTAAAGCTAGGTCTTTCCTTTAAGATTTTTATAGCTTCATCAGGTAAAGGGTCTTTGTCAGTAAAAAGGTATTCAGCTATAACATTTTTAGACTCCAAGAAATTAAATTGATAATTATCAGTTAGTCCTTTCAACATCTCTAAGCGTTTAGCTGTCCAAAACGAATCTTCATTAAAATTGCTACTTAAAATTTTCAGATTTTCTTCGTCTACTTTTGATTTTGTACCCTGTTCCTCTTTCGGTTTATCTTCCTTCTCTTCTTGCAGCTCCTCTGTACTTCTTAAATATTCATCTGAATACCTATTCTCGTACTCATCATAATCATTATCATACAATACCTTACTATATGTAGCTTTAGCAATAGGAAAATCAGGCTGTGAATCATCCAACCAAGTGTTATAACCCTCTAATTTTTCACTGTAATAATCGAGTTCTCCATCACTTTCTTGGTCTATTTCAAAATAATGCTTCAACGTGTATGACACTATTAAGTTTGTCATATTCACTATCATATCAGCAAACTCTGGTGTGCTTTCAACTAATTTAGGCACTGACTTACCGTGTGAGATGTCCCCTCTTTCCGTCCTGATACTTTGCGTGATATTTATGATTTGTCCACTGGCTTGAACAAAACCACTTTCAAAATCTTCTGAGTTATCTGAAATCTTTTTTAAGGCTTCTTTAAAAAACCATTGTACGGAACGAGGATTTCTACCTGTTGTTTCTCGCTTTTCATCAAAGGTTACATCTAAATTATTGAGTATTGTTTTTGAAACTCCTTCTATGAGTGACTTACAGGTTTCTATTGCAATATCTGGATTTTCACGTCTGTTTTCCTCAATCTTTTCTATATGTAATTGATAATATTGAAAATCTGGATGACTTTTATAATGTAGTTTTATTAAATTCTTTACGTTTTCCATAACTACACAAACATTTTTTGAAGACAAGCAGTTTTGAAATCATTAATATTTTCGATTGAACTTACAATTGCCACAATTTTGGTGTCAATGTTTTCGACAAATCTTGATATTTTATTCTGCTCAGATATATCAGGATATGGAATTTTCTCATTTTGAAACTCTGAAATCCAGTAACGTTTATGCTCACCTAAAGGAAAGTTTATTCTGGACATTGCTTCAAAAACAAACTTAATATTAACAGTGTCATCTTTTTTTACAAGCATTTTCATTGCAGACGATTTTGCCTTAAATCGAAAATCTACGTACTTATAAGCTGTTGTAAAGTCATCAAAAATTATCGTAGGTAACTCTTCTTCAAAAATACCCTCAGTTTCATCTGTATATCCTAAAATGAAAGTTTTACCAGCCGTTAACACTGGTGTTTCATATTTGTCATCATACTCGGTAGAGTTCACTAAATATGGTGTAGGCTGTCGATAATCTAACACCTCCGACAATGTTTTCTCTTGCCACTCTGGAAAATCACTACCATCATCTTGCTTAAAGCGTATTTCTTGTGAAAATAGCTTTTGCATTATGCTGGTTTTGTAATCTTCTAAGGCATCTTTTTTGGCTTTGAGTAGTTTGATGCGTTTATCTATAGCTTTGAGGAAATTGGCTATTTTTTGTTGTTCTGCTGGTTCTGGTATGTATAGCGGTATTTCACCTAGTCTATTTTTAGACAAACCAAGTACTTTAGTTCCTTGTGCTATACGCATTATCTCATACCTTGCTTTGTAGGTATTCAGTAAAAATGCAAAGAAACCTTCAGCAACCTCATCATCTTCTCTTCTTGCAAGAAAAGTGTGTAAACCTGCTAAAAGGCGTTCATTGTTTGTGTTTATTACCTCGATAGCTTTTCCAATATCAGCATAATCTTCTGAAGCATCTGCAATGACTAAATCACCTTTTTGCACATAATTTTCATCATCGATGTTATCAATATTAACGTCATCATTTATGAATGGTACTTTTTCTATTGTTACGTCAAATAATAGGTCAAATTCTGTATGTATGTCTCCGTAATGAATATTCTTTACTGTTCCAGCTTCATAGTTAAGTTTATCCCTAGAAAGTGAATTTGTGGGTTTGAATGAATAATGAGAATCGAACGTTGTCTCGCCCCAATCTCCATCAAACTCAGGAAAACGCAGCTCTGGCTTTAGTTGTTCTGACATAGCGAGCTGGTTTTTTGCGTGAGGGATAGAAACGGCATCCTTTTGTGAGTATGCGAACAAAAAATATAGTGGATAGCCCGACCTGATAAGGTCACGCCCAAATAGTTGTTATACTTCATCTAAAAAGGCGTTGCGATATTTAATTCTTCACAATAGCCTGCGATTTCTTCATCTACTTCGGCTAGTTGTACATCTATATTTTTGAGTCTTGCTGTCACTTCATCTAGATTAATGATAACCTCATCTTCAAACGTATCTACATAACGAGGCATATTGAGGTTGTAATCGTTATCACGTATTTCTTGTATAGTGACTACGCTGCTGTATTTGCCCTTCTCGGTTCTATTTCGGTAGGTTTCTACAATTTCCATAACGTCCTGCTCTCGCAGTTCGTTCTGGTTCTTTACCTTTTCGTAATGGTCTTCACCACTGGCATCAATAAACATTATGGTATCATTTGCCTCACGGCATTTTTTGAGTACCAGAATACAGGTAGGAATGGATGTACCGTAAAATATATTGGCTGGTAAACCTATAACGGCATCTAGTGCGTTAAGTTCCTCGATGAGGTACTTGCGTATTACGTGTTCTGCTGCGCCACGATATAGGACACCGTGAGGCAATACACACGCCATTGTGCCATTATCTGCTAGCTGGTAATACATATGCGTTACAAATGCATAATCTGCCTTTGTGTTAGGTGCTAGCTTCCCGAACTGACTGAAACGTTCGTCTGTACTATTGAGTGGATTTTTATTCCCTTTCCAATGTGCTGAAAACGGTGGATTTGCCACAATCGCCTCAAAACGATACTCTAGGTGCTGCGGTTCTTCTAGTGTGTTTTCCTGACGTATATCAAACTGACGATAATGCACATCGTGCAGTATCATATTCATACGTGCGAGGTTGTAGGTGGTACGGTTTAATTCCTGACCGTAGAACTCGCTCACGTCTGCTTCTTTGGCTACACGTAACAGTAACGAACCCGAACCACAGGTTGGGTCATATACTGATTTTACTTTGGTTTTTCCTGTAGTTACAATTTTTGCTAGTATGGTAGATACCTGTTGAGGTGTATAGAATTCCCCAGCGGTTTTACCAGCTCCAGCTGCAAATTTACCGATTAGAAACTCATACGCATCACCTAATACATCGCTCTCGATATCTTCTAATCTAAAATCGATTTCATCTAAAGCATTGATAATCTTTACGATAATTTCGTTTCTTGCACCTACGGTACGCCCTAGCTTTGTTGAGGTTAGGTCTAAGTCTTCAAAAAGTGCTTCAAAATCATCTTGAGACTCGCTGTCCATCGTGCTTTGCTCGATATGTCTTAGGATTTCTTGAAGGTCATCAAGTATGTACGTGCTTTCTCCTTCTACCTTTGAGCTTCCTTTGCTAGCTACTGCTGCAAATAACTCTTCAGGTTTGAGGTAGTACCCTAATTTGATAAGCGACTCTTCACGGATTGCATCAAGTGTTTCAGCATCAGTTACTTGTGTGAAATCAGTAACTTCCTCACCTTCAAGTAGTTGATTTGCATAAAGCTCCTGTTTTTCAGATAGATACTTAAAAAATATGAATCCTAGTATGTAATCGCGGTAATCATCTGGATTCATTTTACCTCTTAGGAGGTTTGCTATTTCCCAGAGTTTACGCTGTAGGAGTTGTTTTTGTTCTTCTGACATTGATCGTATTTATTTTCAACGCTAAAAATACCATTTTAACACCAACTTTTACAAGAATATTTTTTCCCCAAACTATAATTTCTTCTTTTTTATTCATAAAAACAATACATAGTAAGGTTTTACCGTATACATAGATCACAGATATACATTTATATTTGTACTTTTTTATACTTAGCCATATATGAGTTTTACAGCAAAACTGCTCTTTGATGATCAAGAAATTAATATTCTTGATTTTTCATACACTTTTAAACAAGAAAGTGATTATAATGGAAACCCATCTTCCAAACCTCAATTCGCAGGGTTATCTGTGATCATAGAATCTACAAAAGATGCAGAGTTGTTAGAATGGATGGTAGATCCATTTATGTCTAAGCAACTAAAAATACGTGTAGAACCTAGAGCCCTTAACGGTAAAGGAAGAACTTTAGAGTTTATTGATGCTTGTTGTGTTGATTATGCGGAGCAATTTACTAGCGATAGTGAAAATCCAATGACCATTAATCTAAATATTACCTCAGCTGGAATGAAAGAAGGCACTGCGGAGTTCTCAGAATACTGGAGAGTCACCTACCCAAATACCGCAGCGGTTTCTAACAACGAAGAATCAGATAATCAACCAAGAATTGTAGAGTATTATATCACTGATACTAATAATAAAAGAATAGAAGAAACTGTGGTTGGAGAAACTATTTTACTAAATATTGATTCAAGAAATCTAATCGGTGAGAAATTGACAATTAATCTAGATGATCAAACGGTAGACTTTAAATACAATGGTGAAATACTATTTAATGATACCCTAACCGATTATGAAATCTCTAGTAACCTTGAAAAAATTGAACTAGAAGTAATAAAGCAACAAAACTAATGGGAACAAACACTTTTAAATTACAAGTTGCAGGAATCACTAAAACCGCTAGTATAGAGGTTGTGGAAGATATTACGTTTACGGTTCATTTTGAGCGTAAAAAAGACTATGATGGTGAATTTGGCTTTGACTGGATGCGTGAGAATTATAGTGAGATTTCTAATAATTACGAAGAACTAAAAAAAGAATACAAAGATGCTCAAATTAATGGTTCAGAATATTTCGTACCATATTTGAGTATGTTGCCAAATCAAGATGATGTTGTATTCAATTTAAAGCTAGAAGTCCTCGAAGGAAAAGCTCGTAAAGATGATATTATAAAATTTCCTGCTAAGGATGGTATAAAATTTGAACCAAATGAAATATCTCTTAAAGATTTGCAAAAGGAACAAGAAGCAGTCGATGGTGAAAAAGCCAAAGGTTATGATGGAGACGTTTCTTCTATAAGTCGAACCGAGGTAAAAGTTATTTGTGAAAATACATTAAGCCAAGATACAAGTATTGAGCTATTGGATAAGAATGATAATGTAGTTGGGGAGATTATTGTGATAAAAAATGATGAGGTTTTAGACTTATCTGTTCATTTTGTTAGAGTTAAAGGGAATGAACCAAATAATACATACAACGACCGTACTTTTAATGGATTTAATGAAAATAAAATAATTGAACTATTATCTAAGAAATCTTTAAACCAAGCATTGATAAATGTAACATTAGATAACGTTTCAGAAATAATTTTGGATGTTGAAGATTTAAAAGAAAAAGGAGTGTTGATGGATTCTGGAGGAAATATTCCTAGATTTTATGAGGAAAAACATGATTTTCGTAAAACAATAGATGAGTTATTCAAACAGCAAAATCCTAATTTTAGAGGTGCTGTATATTACTTAAGTGCAATTCCCCCTGATGGTAGACAAGGAGGACATGCAGCAGTGTATCCCAAAGAATCAGACTCAATAGTAGTTGCTCCCGATCAAATAGGTATCAATGCAAAATCAACATTTGTTCATGAGCTTGGTCACTTATTAGGTTTGTTACATTCTTTCGAAGAGGGAACTAAGGCTAAATATGACAGACTAATTGCAAGTAGAAAGGCTAAAATTGAAGAGTATCGTACTAAAGAAAACGTTAAAATTCGATATGAAGGACAAGTAATAACCAGTTCTGAATATATTGATATTTTACAAAGACAAATTGATCAATTGAATAGTATTGTAGAGAATAATGAGTTTAAATTTAAGCAATCTGGAACTGACAATTTTATGGACTATTATAATTCAAATCCTGTTGCATTCAACAAATGGCAATGGGATATAATGAGAGAAGAAATAAAACAATACCATGGTTAAAAAGATCACATTTCTTTTAATTTTAGTAGTTACGCTACAAGGATATTCTCAAAACAAATTCCCAGAGCGTTTTACTACTTTAATTGATTTTGAATTTAATGATATCGTAAGTGATACTACTAAAGGGCTACCAGATGGTAGATATTATACTAAAAAGCAACTTCCAGACGGTACAGTAGCATTCATAAAAACAATAGCGTACAAAAACAACAAAAAACATGGTGAGGCACTAACTTTTATGAAAGGACTAGGAATCATGTTTCTTGCTAATGTCACCAACTATTGCAAAGGAAAAAAAGACGGATATTACTTTGAAACTGATAACCATACGTATTCAAAACAGGGATATTACAAAAAAGACAAAAAGCACGGTTATTGGGAAATAAGTGAAAATGACACTCACGAAAATATCAACTATAAAAATGGATTAAAATCTGGTGCTTATTCTAGTGAAGACAACTTGTCTGGTATTCATATTAAAGGACAATATAAAAAGGACAAAAAAGATGGTGTTTGGATCATAAAGGATACTACTATTGAAGAAGTAACTAAAGAAGTTTATAAAAATGGTAAACTAATTTCATCAGAGGACTAAAGATGAGGTTATTATTCATAATTATCATATGTAGCCTCACTTCATGTAAAAATAATACAACAATTGATCCTCCACCAATTGAGAAAATTGAAGAGACTATTGAAATCCAAGATGATTACAAATAAATTGGTAATGAATTTATTACAGGTAAGGTTATTCATAACGATTCTACCACAACCGATTTAGTAGCTATCAAACTAACCATGAACGATTCTATATGTGTTAACTCTTATGGGAATTTTGATGGAGTTTTTTCCTTTAATTATGATAGTTCAATGATCAATGACAACAGTAATATTCAATTTGTATTCCGCGATTATGCAATTAAAAAAATCTTTTTTGTTAATTTCTTAAAGAACAAAACAATTCAACTGGATAAAAATGGTGCGTTAGTAACACATGAAGAGTACAAAAGATTTTATGAATCCATTAGAAATTGTACTAGATAAACTAAAAGTTTTCAAATTCAGCATTAATGGCGTATACCTAATCTTTCCTCAATTTCAAAATCATGTAAACTATGAAGCTCTCCAAATCCGATTTCTCCAGTCGCTAATGCTTTATCCAATCGAAAACTCCAATAAGAATTATATGATCCTCCTTTTAACCAGATATCAATAACTTGCTTATTGCAATGAAATGTATGCTCAACTTTGTGTACATAAAAATATTCAATATTGATTTTAGCTTTTAGAAATGAAAACTTTACCGTCTCCCCTTCTCTAGGAATATACTGTAAATTATCACATCTAAAAGAAGCCCAATTTTTCAGATACTCTGCATTAACATAGATTTCAATAGAAGGAAAACTAAAAATATGCCCAGTTTCGTAATCAAAAAGGTCTTCATACATTTCTTTTAATAGTTTTCTAACCTTTTGACTGGATAAACCTGTTCCAACCTCAACTTCTTTTAATGTGGGATAAGGTAAGTCATCATCATTAAAATAGTCCTTGGCGCAAATAAAATCTACCACCTCTTTATAGGTATCATCATTTTTATAGTATTCCTTTATTTGTGGTTGAATTGAAATAAGGTCAATAAGAATTCTCTTTATAGATATTTTCTGTTTCATGGTTAATAGAATTATTGTTATATCTAAAATACAGATTAACTCTAATTAATATAAACTGGTATCTATTGAATTCTGAAGGAGATACTCTAATTTAACGTCTAGTTCATAATCGGTCAAATATTCACCAGTACTTTCATTAACCCAATCCATTTTATCGATTCTATATTTCCATAATTCATAATCCCCAACTGACTGAGCGGTAGTGCTATTTTCAATCTCCATATCTTTTAGTTTAAAACCAAAACTTTTAAATAACTGACGGTGTTCAAAAGCCTTGTAAATAACATGTAGCCCTTTTGCATAAATGCTTAATCCGTTTAAATCTCCTCTCGTTCTCCTTCTCTTTTTATTGGGATCTGGATCACTTAACATTTTAGCTCCGTATTTAATAACTTCAATTAATCCCTTTTCTACATTTCTGATTTTAGATACATCTTGACCTTTCTCCGCAGCATTATATTCACCATTCTTATTCCACTCCTTCTTCCATTCCTGTTTAATATACAAAGCTGTTTGTCTATTTGGTGTAATAATATGATAATGTGGATTATACCACCTACTGGTAGCATTGAAATTACATTCTAAAGATTTAATACCTTTAATTTTCATTCCTTTCCCCCTTCTATTCCTCTTATTACATCTATCTTTAATTCTTGTGAACGCCCTTACCATCTCATCTATTCTTGGAGCCAATTGATTAGCCTTGACAGTTCTTAGCGTAAGGGTTAATAGATGAGGTTCTTCCCATTTAATTAATTCTGAATAATATTTATTTAGCAACTCAGCCTTTCTTATTCCATTGCAAGTTGAGCACCATCTGTTCTTGCATAAATCAGTATATACTTTATCCTTATAACTGATGAACTTATTTTGACAATGATAGGTATTCCAATATTTTTTTATCCAATCTTTATCATCACACTCCTTTGCTACATCAACTAATGCCATAACAAGAGCGTTGGTAATTACTTTTTTATTTGCTCTTTTTAACAATGAAGGATTATTTTTTAAATCTGTTCCGACTCCTTTAATTACAACACTTTTGGTAATATCGGTATTGTAGGCTGTCCCATCTTGTGCTAATGTATAGATATTTCTCATCTGCAAAACTCATTTGATATGGATAAAAAAAAGGTTAAGCCCTTTTGTATTTCAGCGACTTAACCTCCTTTAGAGAATCTTCTACATCAGTTCTTTTTATCAATAAGATTCTACCTACTTTTTGAGCAGGAAGAAACCCTCTTTTGATATAATTGTGTACAGATTGTTCTGATACCTTCAAAAGCTCAGCAGTTTCTTTTACGGTAAGATTTTCTGGTTTTTCTTCCTCTATTGGTTTATGCTTTATTTCCAATAAAAGACTTTCGATGTTTGACAATCTCTGATTGATTGTCTCAAATGGATTACTCATTGCTCCTGTATTTTCTGATTCAACAGGTGCAATTTATTTTTTATGCTATAGTAGTACTCTCAATAGTTACTATGTAGTAGGTACTACGAGTTTAATTCTATTAATTTAAGCTCATCTTTTGCTAATTTTAATGCTTCTTGGCAATCCTGAAGCATATTTTCAACCACGTAACTTAAATTTCGTTTTTTCTTCTTTTTCAATCTCTCATTTCTATCCAAACAAACTACGTTATATGTCGTTTGTATATTTTTCCAATTCCTATCGTACTTCTCTCCGATCTCTTTCCAAGCTTTATCTGACGGGAATGGGTTTTCTAAGAGTAACGTTTTAGTCTCACTAAGGTAAAATATACAATACGCTATATCTGTTCTGTTTGGTCTACTAGTATTTGTATTTTCGCGTTCTGGCTTTTTATTTATGAGTGGTTCTATTTCTTTTAAAAATTGTTTTTCGGTCTTGAACCATTTTTTAAGAGTCTTTATATATTCATATTTAGTCTTGTTGACAGATAAATTAATTTCATCCAGTTCCAATTTCCTATTTGCCAAGATTAAATCTAATTGAATTTTTTCAGTATTACTTAGTTTGCCATTCTCAAAAAGATAAAAACCATTAATATTTGAAATAATAGAAGATGTAGTATCGGTCAAAAACTTTATAAGACTTTCCTTAGTATGCAATTCTCTTACGGTTGTTTTCAAATAACTATTATACCTTTTTCTACTGTTGAAAATTGGTAATGTTAGTTTAAATTTCTCCTTTAAATGTTTAAAATAACTCAACTCAAATGGAAATAATTTATACCAATCGTTATAAGTGGAAAGAAGTAAATTAATGTTTTTACTCTTCTGCTCTTGATTTTCAAAGTAAGATTCTAGATAACTAATAACTTTATTTAATCTTTTATCAATTAATTTTACTGAAATATCGGTGGATCTAAGGTTACCCAGTTTAGGTTTTATCAAATGAAGTAAGCATGAAAAATAATTTCCTAATTCAAATGCAAGACCATATTTTGGAGGAAGACAGCCATAACTCAAAATACAATAATCAATATAATTCGTTATTTCTTCATACCAATTATCACTATCAATATGTTGAATTATTTGATGATAACTAAACATAATTTTATCAGCAGCCCAAAGTGGTGCATCTTCATAATCATTAATATTAAAATCATTTAATTCATTCAACTTTGAATGTCTTGTACAACAGTTTGGAAAAACATTCAATTGTTCTTTAAACTCTTTAACTAATAATTCATGATGCTTTCTGCAACTATTACAGTTTTCCAAATTGTGATCTGTTTCAGGCTTTATCACTGGATAAGGTTTTTCATAAAAACCACCAGTAAAAACAACTATACTTTCATCACAAACATCAATCTCCTCTACTTTATCAACATAAAAAGTACTTTTTACCCCTTTCATCATCTAATTCACTTTCTTTAATGGAGTTTCCTCCAGTTTCCACACAGTTTGCATAAAATCTTTCTTATCATCATTATTAGGCTTATAGTACTTATTAAACACTTCTAAGCTCCGATGTCCTGTATACCCCATAATCACCTTATCAGGTATCTTCTTATTTTTCATTATCGTAATAAAGCTTCTGCGTGCCGTATGTGATGAAATTCGCTCATACATTGGCGTGATTTGCTCCACTAGCTCCTTCCCTATTTTTATGGTCTTCTTTATTTTCTGATGATACCCCATCAACTCAAATACTTCCTTGATATAATCATTGAATTTTTGATTTGAGATTTTAGGAAGTTTGTAATCATATTTTTTTAATAGATAAAGCGAAAAGTCGTTCAATGGAATTTCCAGAGACTTATCAATATTTTTTTGATCTCTTACTTTGATAAATCCATCCTGTATATCTTTCTTTTCAATCTTAGAGTAATTACTTATTCTCATTCCTGTAGCGCAGCCAAAAACAAATAAGTCTCTTACTTTTTCTAATCTGGGATTATTTGTTAAATCGAACTGAAATACTTCTTGAACCTGATCTAATGTCAACGCCACCTCATCAGTTTGCTGAGCTTTCGGAGCTTTGAATTTTTGAAAATCTATTTTATACGTATGCCCATTTTCATTAGCCCAATACAGAAAAGTCTTTAGCAATCCTACATTTCTTCTTAAGGTATTCGCTGAATGTCTTTTCTCATTAACGCAATAGCTTACAAATGAATTATAGAAAGCATTATTTATTTGATTGAAATGTAATTTCTTACCTATGAAAGATTGATAATCCTCTAATAGCCTTTTATTGTACTCATAACGCTTGATAGTTGTTTCAGAATTTGCTTCATCTGTATAATCATTCTTCTTCATTTCCAAAAACAAATCATATACGCTGAAAAACTTATTGGATATTGCTTTAGTTCTTTTGAACTCAATATCAAATTCATCCTTAATATTAGATATAATCAATTCTCGATTAGACAACTTATAGTTACCAACTACATCAGAAAAGAAATTAGAGTACCTATCTAACTGTCGCTTAACGATTCGGAGCTTTTCTGCTTTGGTAGTTCTTCCGTTGAGGTTTTTGGGATGCTTATTTTCAAAATCCCAATCATTAGGATGTATTAATTCTCCTGTAGAGTAGACAAATTTACGTCCTTCATTCTTAAAATATGCAGAAAACAGTATTAGGGTATCCCCGTCTTTCTTAGGTTCTTTAAGATTAAATGTACTTCTCATAACTTTTCATCAGTTGACAGAATCGTTGACAGTAAAGATATGATTTAATAGTGTTTTGAGATACTATTAGTCTATAGAGTTATCCCCAAGTTATTGACAATAAAGGATTTTACAAAAATTAACTATATCAAAACATCAAAGGTTCAAATACCTCTTTCTCCGCAAGCAAAACGCTTTAACTTATTGTTGAAGCGTTTTTTGTTTTTAAAATATTTTAATTCTCCCGATTAATATCAATTATAATTCTAAAAGAAATATAGCGAAGCATATAAACTTATGAAAGAGCTAGGATTTAAGTTTTACTAAAGCAGCACACCATTGCATAAAAACAAGGTATTCGTTTGAAAATTACAGTCGTATGTACAAAGAAGGGTATCAAAAAAAGGAAAACAACATAATACCGAAAAATAAGTAAATCTAACACACGCGAAAACATCAACAACAAAAGTGGATTAAAAGCTATAAACTATCCAAGAGAAAATAATATGCTTAATATTCATTTAAAAACCAGAAACTGGTTTTCTTTCCAAAAGAAAAAGAGAATACACTAATTCATGCAGTTGATTACAACCGCTCCCACATTTTATCAGCATTTAATCTAAATGTTCCTAGATGATCAAAGCTACACTCTGTTGGAGCAATGATCGATAAAAAGGGTTCTTCATTGCTATTGCGATATAGATGATACGTTTCTCCCACGATAGGTTCAAAAGTAAACTTAGCATTATAAACTAAATTGTTATACTCAAATTGCTCCATCAATACATCATACTGCGCTTTTAGCTCATCGTATTTTGCCTTTACCTGCTTATTTACCCTGTGTACGTTTGTATTTTTCCAAGCAACCGTATCCGGAATGGTAATTGACGGTGCTCCTACATCCGTAGCATAAGGTTTTAAGGCAGCATCATACCTTTCTTCATCTTCATTATATACTACTTGGTCTGGTTTCTTATTGCTCATTAGTTCCTTTTTGAAATTTTGTTATGTGTAATTTGTTTCTGGCGAGAACATTTAAATCTACCTTCTTCAAAAGTACGTTTTTTTGAATGCTTTGTTTTTCTTCCTTGTACCCTTTTTCTCCACATTCTAAAGCTCGAAGGTTTCATTTCTCTTCGCATTAGATTAATTACTTCTTGCTCTTTTAATCCAAATTGCATAAGGATTGCATCAAATGGTGTCCTATCTTCCCAAGCCATTTCTATGATTCTGTCAATATCACGTATGGATAATTCTTTTTGCATCTACTGTTAAATTTTTCTGTTCGGTAATGTATGTTTTTTTAGGATTCGATATCCTTCTCTTTTCACCAATGCATCATCTCGCATTTTCCAGAGTGTATCGCTCGCTCTTTTCCTAGTACTATTCATTTCGACAATAGGATATGGGTAATCTTTTCCTAATTCGAAATCATGAAATTGCTGTTCTAGTGGTGGCATTTTATAAGGTTCATGTATATAAGCAATTGGCAAATTGCTCAACTCTGGAACCCATTTTTTTATAAAAACACCTTCTGGATCATGGTCAATACTATTTTTTATGGGATTGTAAATCCTAAGCGTATTAATTCCAGTTTCTCCAGCCTGCATCTGAAGCTGAGGAAAATGAATACCTGGTTCAAAATCTAAAAACATACTAGATAAGTGAGCACTCGCCTCTTGCCATGGTTGCCAAAGATTATGCGTAAAAAAAGACACTACCAACGCACGCATTCTAAAATTTATATACCCAGTTTCCTTTAAACATCTCATACAAGCATCTACAAGAGGATAACCTGTCCTTCCCTCCTTCCAGGCAGCTTTGTATTCTTCTGATATTTGTTTTTTTAATTTCCGATATCCTTTATTAATACTTTCGAACTCCATGATATCTTCCATCTCAAATTTTTGTACAAAATGAACTTGCCATTGTAATCTAGAAGTAAAGGCATCTATTTGTTTTTTACTATCAGATGTAGCTCGTTGTTGAATAGCATATTGCCATACCTGTCGGATAGATAAGTTTCCCCAAGCCAAATATGGAGATAACCTACTACAACCTTTACGAGCTAATTCTGGTTTCGAAATATGAAAGCTATAATTCTTATACCTTCCTTTAAAAAAAGAAACTAAGTATTGATATGCTTTATTGGTACCTCCTTGTTGAAAATTAGTATCTGGTACCGTATCTAGGTTCTCGATATGAAAAACTTTCTCTAATTCACCTATTTTTTCTAATGAAATAAAACTATCAGGTTTCGGATTAAATTCAAATTGAGGTTGATTCATATAATGCTCACAGTCCTCTCTCCAACTCTCTCTGTTTTTAAGACCTCTGTGAATACCATTATTGTTATTTTCCACCCATTGAATCAAGTTATTTTTGCAAAATCTTGAAAATGCTTTATCTCTTTCATATGTCTTTCTTATTCCAGTTTCTTTATGAGAAAACACCTGATCTATTTTCCAGAATTGTTGTAGTGTTCCGATTGTATGAATAACTTCAGAAGAAACACATAGCACTTTTGTATCATATACTTTTAGCTGAGTGTTTAGATCAACTATAGACTGTTTAATAAAGTTCCAATGACGTTGACTATAGTGCTTATCCTCTTTTAAAGAATTCTCAAAAACATACAACAACAACGTAGGCGAATCCGTCGCAATTGCGTTATAAACCGCCTCGTTATCTTGCAATCTAAGATCCCGTTTAAACCAAACAATATTTACATGCTCTTTATTAGTACTCATCAGGATTTTCTATTATATGATTAGCCCTGGTTTTTAATTTGTGTAATTTTTCTTTATCCATTTTATGCAAGAGATTCAACATCATGGACATACGCTGGTTATTTTTAAAATAGTCTTGCTTCTCATCTAAAAAATTCCAGTATAAAGCGTTAAAAGGACACGCATCATCCTCATGTTTCTTAGATACTTTATACTCGCATGATTTACAATAGTTACTCATTTTATTGATATAACTACCGCTGGATACATAGGGTTTGGTCGCAACCAAACCTCCATCTGCAAATTGACTCATTCCTCTAGTATTGGTAATCTCTACCCACTCGATAGCATCTATATAAATTCCAAGATACCATTGATCCACTTCATCTGGATCGATCATAGTCAATAAAGCATAGTTACCCGTAATCATTAATCGCTGAATATGATGTGCATACGAGTCATCTAAACTTTGCTGAATGGCAGAACGTAAACAATTCATTTTAGTATTCGCCGTCCAGTAAAAATCTGGTAACTTGTTTGTATTCTGAAGTTCGTTTAGGTTTTTGTAGGCTGGCATTTGACTCCAATACATTCCTCTCATATATTCTCGCCAACCTAAAATCTGCCTTACAAATCCTTCTACTTGCGAAATATCAATTTCATCTTGTCTATCTCTCCAATATTCAATAACAGTGGTGATTACTTCCTTAGGATGTAACATTTTGCTATTCATCGCAAAAGACAACCTACTGTGAAATAAATATTTTTCTTTTACATGCATTGCATCCTGATAGTCTCCGAAGTACATTAATAAGTTTTCACAGAAATAAGTAAGCAACGAAAGACATTCTTTTCGGGAAGTTGGCCAATTAAACTGTTTCGGGTCAATATTTCCAATAGTACTAACTTCACAATCATGAATTAGCTCGACAATCTTACTTAAATCCTTTTTGAAATCTTTCTGACTGGGTATTTCCGGTTTTCCATTCCATTTTTTTCTATTACTATGATCAAAGTTCCACTTACCACCTTCTGGATCTTTTTTGGTAAGCATCATGATATCATATTTCTTGCGCATATCACGATAAAAATATTCCATGATATACTGCTTTTTACCTTCAAAAAATTTAGCAAAATCAGTTCTGGAAGTCAAAAAGTGTTCCGTATCAAATACTTCAAACTCTATGGATAGTGTTTCACAAAACTCTTTTAACTGTACATCTAGTCGATACTCGTCAGGGAGTTGATATTCGAATTTAGTAATCTTATTTTCCTTTATTATCTGCTTTAAATTGCCAACTAAGTCTTGTTTATTTTTTTTATGATCGAGTTGATAATAAACAACCTGTTTCCCTTGCTCTTTTAGCCAAGAAGAAAAGTTTCGCATACTGCTAAAAAAACCAACAACTTTTTGAATATGATGCTTGGTATAATCGGTTTCTTGCCTCATTTCTGCCATAAAGTAGCAAACATCATCTTGCTCAACCTCTTTGTACCAAGAATGCTCGTAATTTAACTGGTCGCCAAGTAGTAATCGTAATATCATAGGTTAGAATAATGTAGGTTGAAGCCAAAGATTTTGAAATTTTTGTTGTGGATCGTAACGTTCGGATTGGAGTTGGATATTAAATTTTCGATCTCTGGGGTCATTACCTACTCCTGCCACATATTGCCAGTTTCCGTAGTTACTATGCACATCATAATCTATTAACGAAGATTCGAAATAAGAAGCTCCAATTCTCCAATCTAATTGTAATTCTTTTGCAAAATAAGAGGCTACGTTCTGCCTCCCTCGATTGCTCATCCATCCTGTGTGTAAAAGTTCGATCATATTTGCATTTACAAAAGGCTCTTTAGTTTCACCCTGAATCCATTGCTCAATCTTCTCTTGATTTTGAGACCAAGAATATTCTTTATGGAGTATACCGTTTCTCTTAAACAAATCATTACCATGTTTTAGGGACACATACTTGAAAAAATCTCTCCAAATCAATTCAAAAATCAGCCAATACGTGCTTTGATTCTTTTCGATCTCTTTCTCATAATCACGCACCCGATGATAAATAGTACGCGCGGAAATAGAACCATTAGCTAACCATGCGGAAAGTTTAGAACTATAATCAGTTCCCAATAAACCGTTTCTAGTTTTCTTGTAATATGAAAGCTTATGGGTTTTCCAAAAATAGGATTGTATCCTTTTTAATACTGCGCTTTCTCCTCCAAGGAAAGGAAATGCCGTTCTTGAGTCAACCTCAAAAGTTTTGAATCCTAGATCCTCCAAAACGGGTATCTTGGTTTCATTTTCTATTAAATTATCTGGTTCTAATCCTGAAATATCAACTTCACTTGCAACCTGTACATATTTTTCACATTTTTTTCTAAAGACAGTAAACACTTTGGGGACTGCCTGAATATCAAAAGGGATATCCTGTGGATCAAATAAAAACTGATCGTAAGAAGTTACCCAATCTATATCTTGACTTTTCGTTGCATTCCTTACCGTTTTGTATGTATCTGTTTCTTCTGTTGTCCACTCTTCTTGGCTATAGATTGTATTTACCTCATAATCTTCAATTAAATTAGGAATTACATCCTCAGGTTTCTTCGTATAAACTAAAAGGGAAATATTTTTTTTGAGTAGATTTTCTCGTAAATCATTCACCGACTCAATAAGAAACTTCGCACGATACTTTCCAGATTTCTTGAATCCGAATTGACCCACCTTGAATAAGCGTGGATCAAAGCAAAAGACTCCAATTACACGATCATTTTCATTAGTAGCTTTATACAAGGAGGTGTTATCAAAAACTCTTAAATCATTTCTAAACCAAACCAAACCTGTTCGTTTCATGTATTCCTTTTGTTTTTAACCTTTAACTTTATTTCTATTATTTCTACAGCGCACACTGCAATACTGCACCTCTTCCCATACTTTTTCCCATTTCTTTCTCCATGTAAATGGCCTTTCACAGACCTTACAAATTTTTGTTGGGAGATGAGATTTTTTCATATAAATATTTTGTTTAATAAAATTACAAAATACTTAAACAAAAAAATAATCAGAATGCAACTTTAACAGGATATAAGGAAATGTTTGAAAAGACTAATTAAATTTATTTTGGAGATTGAAAGAGAGTACAAATGAATATGCATGTCCAAACAACTGTTCTGAGCCAGTTGTTTCTAATCAACTTAACTATTACCTCATCATTGCCTGTATTATCTGCAATTTGATTGTGCATTGGTACAAATTGAAAAAAAGTAGAAAACCACACTAATGTCACTAACAGTATATGAAAAATATTTAGCAAAGAATAAGGTCCTAGCAACCTAATAAAGCTAATCACAATTTGCCCCAACATTAGAGGCATAACGATCATACCAATTCTGAAGGCGTAAATCCTATGCCAATTAACAAGATTATTAATGTTGTAGTATTTAAAACTAGGATAAACTATTAACTGTACAATCCATATAAGAATTACTAACCCAAAATCTAACAACAACTGAATTTCGAGAAGATTCATTTAATTAAAATCTGGCATTTCGGATACTCTTACATAAGGAAACTCTTCTATTTTATTTAGGCTGTAATAGGAATTCAACCCAGAAATACCAACAGTATCCATACTACTTAAATCAAGGTCATCGCTATGTTGAAATGTCTCCTCTGGTAGTATTAGATGATCTATTTCTCCTATCATTAAAATAGTCCCATTAATAGCTATATCAATAGATTCCACAAACCGCAAACCAATTTTTAGATTACTTTCCTTTACGAAAGGAGCCTTAAAATCATTAATAAATTCTTCTGTTAAACCACATCTGTCAAATTCTGATTCTTTACTATCCAATTTTGCCGAAGTATAATGTGCTTTTTTTACAAAAGACTTATGCACATGATTAATCGTATAACAGTTATTCTGCAGAATATTATCATAGGTGTGTCTAGGAACATCACCTACAGGCCTCATAATAAAACCCATTAACGCAGGATCGCTCCCTAAATGCACTACTGAACTAAAAATAGCCACATTACTTACGCCATCATTATTTATAGTACCAATTAGATTTGCTGGTTTGATTCCGGATACAGCATTAATTATTTTTAAACGTTTTACGCGCTCCATTGTCTTAATTTGTTCCTTTGTATAATGCATATGGATAGTTATAAAACCGAATTTTAAACCTGATTAGTTATTTAAATAATTCTGAAGTTCTGCTATTTTCTCTGGACTATTAAATGCACCTCCATAATACGTTGTTACTGTTGCAGAGGTATCATCTTTTACACCTCTAGAAGAAACACAAAGGTGTTTTGCATCAATAATTACAGCGACGTCTTCAGTTTGTAAAACTTCTCTTAGCTCCATAGCTATTTGATTTGTAAGACGTTCCTGTACTTGTGGTCTTTTTGCATAATACTGAACAATTCTATTTAATTTTGATAAACCAATAACTTTTCCTGAAGAAATATATGCAACATGAGCCGTTCCTATAATAGGAACAAAATGATGTTCACAATTAGAATAAAAAGTAATATTCTTTTCTACGAGCATTTGCTCATATTTATATTTATTATCAAATAGCGCTACTTTTGGTTTGTTTTTAGGATCTAAACCTGAGAAAATTTCTTCTATATACATTTTAGCAACACGATCAGGAGTACCTCGCAAGGAGTCATCAGTAAGATCTAATCCCATTACCTCCATTATCTCCCGAAACAAATAAGAGATCTTTTCTTTCTTCTCTTCATCTGTAATATCAAAAGCATCTTCTTTCATTGGAGTTTCCATACCTGTACTGATATGATCATCTCCAATTTCATCAATGGAAAACCCATTTAAACCATGCCCATTTGTCTCTATCAATGTTTCTACTCCTATTTTCATCTAAATTTTATAGTGTTTGTTGAAAATATAAAAGTATATATACTCATCTATTTTCAAATTAAAATTTCTTTTTCATTCAAATTTACAAAACTGTTTAACTTTTACAGCTATTTATTAAACAATAATTAACATATATTTTTATAACCTTCAAAAATTAAGAAAATCTTGTGATTCGTTTTATCTTATCCTATTCAATTTTCGTGCCTTTAATTTGTGCAGTTAAGAGTTTGTTGTATTTTTGAGCTCTGTTTTTGAATAAATTAGTATGTATTAATTTATTTTCAGAGCCCCAGATATATTTAAAACTTCCCACCTAACTTTGGTAATAATTTGTATTATTTTTGCCACTTTTGAACGCATGTATCTTTTAACCAAAAACTCTTTTAATGAAGTCTTTTAGATTTTTCTTTTTACTTTTATTTCTACTCTGCATTTCTTCCAGTTATTCTCAAGTAAGAAATGAATACCAAATTTCTTTTGATAATGCTGTACATCATGAAGCTGAGATCAGTGCTAAATTTACTAATTTAGAAAGTGGTACCATTTCGTTAAGAATGAGTAGAACATCGCCGGGAAGATACGCGCTTCATGAATTTGCTAAAAATGTTTATAATGTCAAAATAACCGACAGCAAGGGCAAAGATGTTACTGTGACGAGACCCAATCCTTACCAATGGGATGTTTCTGGACATGATGGAACTATCAACCTGTCGTATACCTTATTTGCCGATCGTGCTGATGGCACCTACTCGCAGATAAATGAAACACATGCTCATCTTAATATGCCTGCTACTTTCATGTACATTCCTACCTTAAAAGAGAGGCCAGTACAGGTAACTTATTTAGTTAGAGAAGATCTAAACTGGAAAGTTGCTACTCAACTAATTCCGTTAGGAGGAAACAAATTCTTAGCTCCTAACTTACAGTACTTTATGGATAGTCCTGCGGGAATTAGTAATCATACAGTCAAAGAATTTAAAGTTCCAGCAGCTGGTACTGAGTACACCATAAAATTAGCACTCCTACATCCAGGTACAGAAGAAGAAGCTGATCAATATTTTGAACAAATAAAGAAAATCGTAGAGCAGACTAAAGCTATTTATGGAGATTATCCGAATTTTGACTACGGAGAATATACTTTTATTGCCAGCTACATGCCTACCGTTTCGGGTGACGGAATGGAACATCGTAACTCTACAATCTTAACCAGTACTAGAAGCCTGGCAGACGGAGGAATGGAAAAAAACATTGGCACTGTAGCTCATGAATTTTTTCATGCTTGGAATGTAGAACGTATTCGCCCAATTTCTCTAGAGCCTTTTGATTTTGAAAACGTAAACATGTCTGGTGAGCTTTGGTTTGCAGAAGGATTTACAAGTTATTATACCAATTTAATACTATGTAGAGCAGGTATTATTACTCCTGATCAGTATATCGAAAGCTTGAGCAAGACCTATAATTATGTATGGAATTCTCCTGCACTTCAATACTTTAACCCTATAGAAATGAGTTATCAGGCTCCTTTTGTAGATGCAGCTACTTCTATGGATCCAACCAATAGAGAAAACACATTTGTATCCTATTATTCTTATGGAAGCATGTTAGGATTAGCTTTAGATCTTTCTCTTAGAGATAAAGATGATCTTAATTTAGATGATTACCTAAAACTTGTTTGGACAAAATATGGAAAGACAGAAATTCCATATACTATCGAAAATTTATTTTTTACTTTAAGAGAATATGCAGGAGAATCTTTTGCTGATGATTTCTTTGAAAAATATATTTTCGACAGTCAGATTCCGGATTTTAAAAAACTATTAGGTTCTGTAGCGATATACCCTAAAACCAATGCTAAGAAAGCCTATTTAGGGGTAGATGTTACTTTTGATGACAATGATAATGCCGTAGTTTCTAAATATGTAAAAAAAGGAACACCAGCATATACTGCAGGTATCGCTAAAGGAGATGTGATCGTTGCTATAGACAACAAATCATTCTCTGACCTTGGTACTTTTAACGATGTTATTAGTAAATACAAACCAGGAAAAAAGGCAACAGTTATATACAGAAGACTTGGAGAAGAGAAAAAAGCTTTGATAAGATTTGGTGTTGATCCTGAGGTGGTGATCACTCAATTTTCGAAACCAAGTAAAAAAGCCTTATTAAAACGAGAAAACTGGTTGAAAGCAAAATAATTTTCTTTTAACATATAAAACTAAAAAAGTCGACATTCTATTTGTCGACTTTTTTAGTTTCTTACTAATCCGTAGATCTTATCTTCGTGAAGCTCTGCAACGATCCAAATCAGTTCTAGCTCTATCTAACTGCTCCCTGGTTTTTTCTAAAGCTTCTTTATATTCTTCAAACTCCTGAAACTCTTTTTTCTGTTTCGCAAGCTCAGCTTTTAACTCTTTAATTTGCCTGTAAGAAGTTACTATATTTACATACATTTTATATCTATATGTTGTATCTTTTTGATCTATAGCCTCGTTCAGGTCTCCTATTTCAGATTCTAGATTTCTATTTATATAATATAAATTATCTTCTTTACCTGGACGATCTAACGAATCGATTAATTTCTCTATTTTAAACATTCCTTTAGAAAAATCTTTTTGAAATTTCGCATCTTTTTCAACAATCGCAGTGCGTTCTCTTAGCACTTCGTTTTCTTTAAGAGGTACTCTATCAAAATCAAAGAAGAAGGCAGTAACAATTAAAGCAACCGTAAATAAAAATAATAATGCAAATTTTAAAACGCTGTTTCTTCTTTCTTTACTGTTTTTTGGTTTCATTTTCTTAAAATATTATTTAAATACACATTAATCTAATAAAAAGCTTCTTCTACTTTTTACATCTGGTTTTGCTATTACTTCTTCTTTCACAAATATATTAGAATCCGATTTCTTACCAATATAATCAAGCTCATTTAATTTTTTAAATAGCGAAAGCATCAATTTTGTAAAGCTAGAAACATTATGCAACGCTTTATTAATATCGGTATGCTGATAATCTAAATCCATCATTTCAATCAACACATTTTCGAATGCCCCTTGATTTAGATCACACCAATCAGAAAGATAATTTAAAAGTTCTTCTTTACCTGTTCCCGCATATACATCCATACTATTTTTAATAACTCTTGCTAGAGACATTAATTTAGTAATCATCGTTACTGGTGGTAAATGACGATCATATAAACGGAACTCTGGCAACATTCCTCCCAAATATTGCAATGAGTTTTGAGTTAATGTTAGCACCATCGTAGCCAGTTCATTCGATTGCTTTTTTTGATAGACCTTTTGAATAATATTCATTGAATATTTCTCTATAGCGTTAAAGAAAGTATGTATCTCTGTATAAATATATCTAAGATCCTGGTGGCTCTGAATAGAAACACATGGCGGAATAAAATCTTCTGCTAAGGAGGCTACCCCATCATTAAACTCTATCTTACCTATTGTAATATGATGTTTACCAAACTCTTGTTCATTTGCTTCAGCTAAATTAATAACATGTAAACTATATTCTGGCAAAACATAAGGATGTCGTGGTGGTTCTTCTTCCGGATTAGCATCACCTACAGGCACTCTACCATAGGGATCAACACTAAGAACAATATAACATTCTTCATCTGTACTATTAATTTTATATTCAGTACTTATAATACTACCTATTTGTTCTAAAGCGGACGATATCTCAGGTGTTATATTAATAATAAAACCACCTTTAGTCACAGCAACACATCTATTAAGTTGCACTTTAATCGTATCCTGACCATCCATTGAAAAAACCATATCAACGGCTTCATCTCCTGCTAAATCTGGTAATAAACCATAATTAATTGCATTAATATCTTTCGCTCCAATAAGTTGCGAAAAATTAGTAAATGCATTATCTGCTTCAATAAAATGGTTTTTATTAATCTTCATACCGTCAATCCAGTTGACCCTATGATGATTTTTATTTGATAATTCCATCTTTGATATTTCTTAGTTATTAGAAAATACTATTCTTTCTGTAATCGATTACTATATTTTTAATACAGTTATTTTCCTCATGGGTTAACTTCAAATCCCTAATAGTAATACTTTTCCCTTTGATCTTTTCACAAAATTCTATAAACGTAGTTCTCTTTTTACGCACAATTATTGGTAAATCCAAATTACCACATAAATAGTCCTTGAAATCATTAGCCGTTAATTTTTTAGTAGAAACTAGAATCACTTTAGCCTTAAATGATTTTTCATTGATAAAAGGCGCTTTAAATTCATCGACTGGATCATCTGCTATAGGATCCTGTCCTATTGGATCATCAGGGATTGTTGATATATCTCGGACAACAATATCATCATTTCTAACCGTTTCTTTCTTCTTAGGTAATACTTCTATTGTTTTAGTGGTAGCATATTTTAATTCTCCGTTTACAATCAAAGTAATGGTCTTTTTACCAGATGTACTATAGGTATACTCTGGATTTTGCTCTTTAGAAGTTGCTCCCAACGCATCCTCAAAATTCCACTCCCAAGTAGTAGCATTAAGGGTATTATCCTGTACCTTTAATTTCTCTCCAACACGAATTCTAGGAGTAAGAATTTCAAACTTAGCTTTCTTAGATGGATCTAAAATTTCTTTTTTCTCCAATACAGAAATGGTTTTAACTTTAGGGCACTTTCCATTAACAATTAATGAAACCGTATAATCTCCAGGATTTTTATATGTATGATATGGCTTTCTTCTGGTATCTACCGTTGTACTATCCCCAAAATCCCATTTCCATTCTAATGCTCCAATTGTCATGTCCTCAAACTGAATAGGATCCCCTACTCTAACCTCGCCATCCTTAAAAGAAAAATCTATTATTTCACAAGGCGTATAGTTTACATACTTAAAAGCAAAAACAGTAGCTGTAACCAATATTGTTATTACAAAGAACAATATTACGCTTTTATCTAAATGATAATTTTTTGTGTTATTCGATGTCTTCATTAGTATCTATTTTCTTATCTAATTAACTTATTACTGTTATTTTATATGGAAAAACATTCAAAGATTGTTGTTCCAAAATTGACAAAATATTACTTTTTAGAGAATTCCACTCTACATCAGAAGTGATTTCTTCTTTATTTTCTATTAACTGCACCTCTATACAGGGAATAAGACCTTTAGAAACATGAATATCGGTTTTAAAACCCTTACCTACTTTTACTTCCTGAACTTTGGTACTGCATAACTCATAACACAATGCCTTAACATCTTCTCTTGTTACAATTCTATTTCTTGATAACAAAGCTCTTCGGTAAGCATTCAAACGCTCTTCCATTCCTAAGTTGTTTTTCCCTTGGAATGTAGATGTTAAAAACATACTCCCTTTTTGTTTTAGATCACTCCCTTGATAAATACTTAAACTATTACCAGACTTTATCTGGTTAGCATCTTCTCCATTTGTAACCCAGTACTCCACTAACAAAGTATCTTTTTTCTTGTAAGGCTTAACCGAAATATAATTAGTCTCTTCTGAAGACTTTTTCATATCCGATACCTTTTTTTCTAAAAGCGAAATATTCTGATTAAGTTCATTAATATTAGACTGTAAGAAATCATTTCCAAAAAACGAAAATGATGCACTCTCATCTTTCAACAACTCAATCAAATGAATCAAATACTCTCTTGCTTTTCTATAATCCAATTTACTTACATTATCTCTACGAATTACGTATGTTCCTTTATCATCCGCAGCCGAATCATTTTCTCTTAACCTATATTCTTTTCCTGAGGTATTGGAAATACCCTTAATATCTAAAAACAGATCTTGTGTACTAATAGGAACTATGTCTATATAATCTTTCAATTGATAGGAAATACTTTCCCATTTTCGATTCAATGCAGGAAACGCATTGAAAGTACAATATACACTCTCTAAGATAGCATCATTAATAATTCTTGGAAACTCTATTTTTATCCAACTATAATCCACTAAATCTTCATGAGTTTGCTGATCTATAAATTTAGAGAATTCTTCTGGTAAATTCCCCTTCGACCCTATAGAAATACCAGATTTAATGGAAACAAAGTGTTTTTTGTATAATTTACTTATTTTTTCTTCTATATTTCTAGTCTTATTAGGCTTATAATCAAATATTGATTCCAAATTCGTTCTGCGGAAAATATCACTATTAAAATAACCCGGAATAGATGCAAACTCTTTCTCTTCAAAGAAAAACTTCGCATTTTTTAGGTGATGGTAAAACAATTCATTTTCCTGTACATCTAACAATTCAAAATAAAATGACACATCTTTTAATGATATGTTATCCTGATCTGTTTTTATACCTAAAAATAAAGTAGATGGCGACAACCCTTTTGTATCTTTCAAAGACAAGGGACTAGCGGTTTTCCTCTTACCTTCTAATTCAAAGATCTTATCTCCACAAATCATTCGATCAATAGTAGCATCGACCAATTGATTTTTTTGAATTGGTGAAAAATATATGTTTTTTAATTCTGTACTAGCGTTTTTTGTTTTTATTTTCTTTTTAAAGTACAACAGATGTTCTGGTGTAATTGTTGTTCTTTTCTCTATAGGTTCCGCATATACAATTCCATGCGCCGGTCTAGACCCATACAATGTTTCTGGGGTCATTAACTGAATCAAACGCTCTGTGATACGGGTTTGAGAATTATCTATTTCACTAGAAATTTTTTCAATTTCTGAGGCACATGCACCTATCAAAAGAGACACAACGGGATCAAAAGAACTTTCGATTTCGTTTGGAGAAACTCCCCAAAGCGAAGCCGCTTTTTTGATCATTCTATTTTTTATCTGAACTTTATTTTCCGTACTCATAAACTCTTTTAAAACGATAATGGAGCTATATAAAATCTTTCTAAGCAAGCAAATTCTTCATTTGTTCTACTTATAACACCGTTAACTCTTATATCTACTCTCTTCTTAATTCTGTTTAAACTTCCCCTATTCTTAAATTCTTCTTGCTGGATATTAACATCAACAGTAACTCTCCTAAGTCTTCGTTCCTGAGAAGCAATACTTTCTACCAATGATTCAGAAATCGTGTTTCTTAATTTATTGGTACTCGTAAGATTGTCAAAATCCACATTCCAGATGGAACACCCAAAGGTTTCATCAAAGGTACACTCACCAAAATACGAAGTTGTGATAAGATGAATAAAACCAACTATAGATTGTTTCAAATCACAACTATCGATATCTTTATTTTTAACAATTCCAAAAGTATCTAAAGGCAGCTTATAATAAGAAGAATTCATGAATAGTAATTTGTGTGTTTAATGTACCCTAAAACCAATTGCAATTTACTAAAGATTTTATTTACTAGGGCTTGTTAATACAATAAACTAAATAAAAATACAAGAATCCCTATTTTTATGATTTTATTTTATTGTTATCCCTGTATATAGGGTAGAAAATAACCATAAGTTTTTTTATATTTGTCTAAATTTTCATTGACGCATGAATACACTTTATAAAACGTTTTTCTTATTTGTAATCATTATTGGGGCAATAAGTTGTGGAGGTTCCAAGAAAGCAGAACAAGAAGCACTTGCGCAAGCCAGAAGAGACTCTATTGCTTTAGCTAAACAAAACGCCATATTACCTATTCAGAAAAAATATGGTGCTATTTTAGGAATTGCGCCTAAAGAAGTTGATAATATCGCTCTATTTGAATTTATAGATGAATGGATGAACACGCCTTATTTACTAGGAGGAAATACTAAGAAAGGTATAGATTGTTCTTATTTTACACAGTATATATATCACGATGTTTATGGCAATTTAATTGAACGTACTGCAGATAAACAATTTAAAGCTGATGACACCAATAAGTTTAAAGGACTTCATAACTTAAAGCAGGGAGATTTGATCTTTTTTAATAATAAAGGATCAGAATTTCGAGAAATTACACACGTTGGTTTTTACCTCGGAAATGATAGATTTGTGCATTCTACATCTCGTAGAGGTAACTCAGGAGGAAACGGTGTGCAAATAAGTATTTTATCTGAACAACCTTGGAAAAGAATGTTTGTAGCTGCAGGAAAGAAACCTAAATATACTAACAACAAAACCGCACAAAACAAATAATTCCATTCATTTACACCAACTAAACGAATGAACAACGAAGAGGTACAGGTTGTCTACGAAGAACTGATTTCAACTTATCAAAATCTAAAAGCAGAAATTTTTGTTACTGAAATTTTAGAGAAGTCTAGTTTAGATCTTACAGACATTGATATATTTAACAACAGTACCTTTTCTAGGTCTTACAGACGGGATGTTATTGACATAAAACTAGACACCTATTCACGGGATAAAGATAAATTACAATTGCATTTATCCAGAAATGGTCTGTATGACACACTTCCGGAAGGTTTTTTTCACGAACCAGTAAAAGCAAAAAGTGATATTTCCTTTACGGAGCTGCATCAAAAGCAAAAAAAACAAGAAAAAGATGCTCGGTCGTTTTTTTCACCTTTAGAAAATGAGTTTTTTACACAACGTGTAAATATTGAAAAAAATGAACGACAGCTGATAAATGAATTTGCAAATTTAAAAACGGATTTTCTCTTAAAATTTTGGAATTTAGATCCAGAAATTCCTTCTGATTATAGCATAAAGTTGTTACAACTTCTTCCTTACGTACACAAAATCTCAGGTGAAATTGAACTAACAGCTTTAAGTTTAGAAAAGATAATCGAAGAAAAAGTAAGTATTACAAGAAAATATCACACATTAGAAGATGCTGAAGATGAAGACAATGATAGCAAAAACCAATTAGGTGTAGATTTAGTTTTAGAACTAAATGAAACGGTCATTTCTTACCCTTTTTGGGAAATTAATATAGGTCCGGTGGACCAAAAAAATATCGATAAGTATATAATTGGGGGAGCTACTAAGAAATTTATTAGTATCTTTTGTGACTATTTTATCCCTATGGAGATAGACACAACAATTAACGTAACATATTCGAATAAAGAAGAGACATTTGTATTAAATGAGACTAACAGTCCCAGAATGGGTCTAACCACTATGATATGAATTTAACATTACAAGCTGCAGCAGTAAATGCTGATTTTTTTAAGGTAGGAATCTTGTTATTAGCAGTTAGTGCTATATTAATGGGAGTAGTTGCTGGGTTAAAAAAACTTTTTGTTAAAAATAAAAAGAAATTCTTGCTATACATGCTAGTTGTTTTACTTGTATTTGCAGGCACAGCTTTATTAAGCAACGAAAAAGTACTTAATAATATTCCTTTGAATAGCTTTATAGGTTTTCAAATCATTTTCTTATGCCTAGGAACGCTACATGTACTAGCAATGAGGAGATTTTTCCCTAATTTATTAGATGATAATCTTACTAAATTTTGGCCCGAATTTCTGTACACAGTAGTAACAGTGTTTATTGGTTTAATCACTTTCCTATTTGTGGTAGAAATATACAAGCCTGATTACAAATATATATTTGCGGCATCTTCTCTTTGCTTTATTATACCTATAATGATAGTAAAGCTATATGAATTTGCAATTTCAATACCAGTTCCAATCTATAAAAAGTGGTTCTACCCTATCGATAAGAAAATGAAGGATCCTAAAGATGATGAATTAATCAACCCATTGGTAATTTCATTTGAATTTAACAAAGGAGAAACTACAGACGAGTTAAGTAATTTTAGACTAAAAGCACCAGAGAAAATGGAATTTGGTAAGCTTTTTTACTTCTTTATTAATGATTACAACGATAGACATCCAGAAGGTGAAATTGAGTTCTTAGATGATAAAAACAATCCTTACGGATGGATTTTTTACACCAAACCTAATTGGATGGGAATGCAATCTCATATTGACTTTACTAGAACTATTGAAGGGAATGGAATTAAGGAAAATGACGTTATTATTTGCAAAAGAGCATAAAAAATATCTGTTAAAATTTTGTTAAAAAAAGATCTCAATTTTCTCGTTGAGATCTTTTTTTTGGTAGATGAATTTCACGACAAAGTGCAAATTCCCCGAAAACAGTGTAGTCCTTTTCCTTCCAAAACAACTATTTTTAAAGCACTTAACAAAAGCATAATATACAGATTACCACATATTTTGCTATCTTTACATCGTACAAGTTACATTTATTATATTCAATTATTATTATTATTTATTAATTAAAATTTATTTATTATGTCTTTTAAAGCAAAATTAAAAGTTGGTGGAAAAGAGTATAACATTTTATCCTGCAACTATGGTTTACACCAAGAAACTGATGCAACTGGTCGTCCTTCATCCATTACTAGAGGAGGAATGATAAAAATGGAAGTAGAATCTACTGCAGATACAGGTTTATCTGATTGGATGTTCAATAATTTTGAAATGAGAAATGGTTCTATTGTATTTCTTAAAAGAGATAACGAAGCTACTCTTAAAGAGCTAACTTTTGAAAATGCTTATGCAGTTAAGTATTTTGAAAATTTTGATGCTACTGGAAAGAATCCTATGACTGAGACTTTGACTATTTCTGCACAAAAAATCGGTATTGGTAATGGTGAACACGAAAACGACTGGGTATAACTTCCCCGTTTGATATAACATTAGGTAAAGGGAGTGTTTTTCACTCCCTTTCTCATCTTACATAATCATTTCTTCTTTTTACAAATGTGTAAACAATATGGAATTGATATGTAGTTATTCATTTTAAAATTATCACTTATGTCATTTTTAGCAAAACTAGATCTTGATGGGGAAGAGATAAATATCTTGGATTGCTCATTCTCCTTTAGACAAGATACCGATTATACAGGAAGACCTTGTGCAAAACCACAAGGCGGACAAGTAAGCTTATTAATAGAATCCACCGCAAGTGCTGATTTTTTAGATTGGACGATCTCTCCTACAATTACTAAAAATTGTAAAATCACTTTTTTTAGAAGAGATAATATGTCTAGTCTTAAAAATGTAGAAGTTAAAGATGCATACTGTATTGAATATACTGAACATTTTAATGCAGAAAGCGCAAAACCTTTACAGATACATTTAGTACTTTCAGCAAAGGAGATCACAATTAAAGGTACTACATTTACCAATAATTGGCCTTCGAAAACTTAAAACTGAATTTTCTGAGTTTCATAATATCAATTATGCATAGTTTCTATATCCATATAGGGACTATCCTAATTGGTAGATGATTTTTGGTCTTTTATTTCTTTTTTTAAGTAGTAAAAGGAGTATAATTCGCGGATAAACTTACCTGATTTAAAAACGAGAGTACTTTAATGATTCTTGATAAGAGTATGTATCAATTATAAATTCGGTAACTTTATTACAATTAAATACTATTAATGATATTGATAGTACCCCTAAAAATATAATACTATGGCGTTACAGTCGAAAACACAAATATTCATTGGAGGAACAGCTATAAGTGCCTACAAAAAGTTAATGTTGCATCAACAAATTGATTCACATCATATCATGGAATTGGTCTGTAGAATGGATGTCTTAGAGAATTTCACAGGAGATATTGCCTCTCAGACTAAAGATTATCTAGGTCAGATTATTACCATTCAAATTTCTTCTTTGGGTACATTCTCTGGATATAAAGAATTTGAATTTAAGGGAGTAGTTACTTCTGTAAATAGCACTATGGGATTCCATCAACAAAATGGAGATCTAGTAACGATTAAGGCTCATAGTTGTAGTATTATTGCTGATGATGGCCCTCATTATAACTCTTTTAATGATATGGATCTTGCTTCTATTTTAAGCAACACCTTTCAGGGATACGATCAATCGAAATTAGAAACTATTTTTAGTCCATCAGATACCGAAAACATTCATTATAGTGTACAGCACCAAGAAAGTGCTTTTCAGTATGCAAGTAGATTGGCTGCTCAATATGGAGAATGGTTTTATTATAATGGTAGTGCATTGGTTTTTGGAAAACCAGAAGATGAAGATGAAGTTGTTCTTACGTACGGTCATGATCTACAAGAGTTTTCATTAGACTTAAAACCCTCATCTAATAGTTACAAATATTTTACTAATGATTATTTAACCGATGGACAGCACGAAAAGGCTACTACAGAGGTAAGTTCTGGTGTAAATGGATACAATGGTTTTACCAGTAACAAATCTGATGAAATCTTTCCGAATGAAACCAATATCTATGTAAATTCTTATAACGATCCTTCTTTAAAACAACGAATCGATGGCTATGTTGAAAAACAGAAAAAAGCCGAAGAAATAAAACAAGTTATCTTAAAAGGATCCAGTGATAATCCTGGAGTAAAACTTGGTCAACTTATAAATATTAAAAGTGACAATGGAGATTACGGAAGTTTTCGGGTGATTAAAATAACGCATACCAATACTGAAAATGGTAGATATCAAAATAATTTCGAAGCAGTTACTTCAGAATTAGACGCATATCCAAATACCAATATGATGGCATTTCCAAAAAGTGAGACTCAGGTAGCCGTTGTAAAAGAAAATAGCGATCCTGATGGTATCGGTAGAATAAGAGTTCAATTCCCTTGGCAAAAAGAAACTGGTGAGTTCACTCCTTGGTTACGAATTGTAACTCCACACGCTGGAGGAGAAAAAGGATTTCACTTCATTCCAGAAATTGATGAAGAAGTTTTAATAGGATTTGAAGGAGGAAATGCAGAAAGACCATATGTATTAGGTACTTTATATACAGGAGGAGCCAACCCAGCTGGTTGGAATACAGCAAACAATGATGTCAAAGCCTTACGAACCAGAAGTGGACACACTGTTGAACTAAACGACGCTGATGGTTCAGAGTTTATCATGATTACTGATAAAAATAGAAATATCATCCATATAGACACTGCTAATAATGATATTACCATTTCTGCCGGAGAAAATATGACATTGAATGCAAAGAATATGCAAATAAATGTAGATGAAAACTTGGATATTTCTGTTGGCAAAAACAAGAATGAAACAATTTCTGAAGATTATTTTATTAGTGCTACTAATGAAGATAGACAAATTGGAGAAACGATTAAAGTAATAAGTAGTGAATATAAGCAAGAAGCACAAGAGATAACTACAGATGCCAGTGGAGAGATTAAAACAAATGCAGGAGGTAAAATCACAATTGCTAGTGCAGAAACTGTGGAATATGGTGAATAATAGTAAACTAAAGACTATTATTTTAATTTTAATATGTACAATATCAAGTATCGGTATTGTCTCTTGCCAAAAAAACAACTCTGAGAAAGCAACAATGAAGACTTCGAAAGAAATGGAAAAATACGAATGGAGACCTACAGCATCCGCTCCAAAATATAATCCGATGCAAATTCATCAGGGTCATTTGATATTTGAAAACGGTGAAAGTATTTATATCCCTTCAGGACATACACTGCATCAAGGTTGGGGAAAAGTTGGTCCCACTCATGTGGTCGGCGAAGATTTAAAACCTATTCCTATCAGATTAGAAATTGTTTGGATTTCCTATTTAGAAAAGAAATTTTATGGAGGAAGCTTTGATCTACCTAGTAATCTTATTAATAATCTATTTAAAGAAGGGTTTATTAACCGCTTAGGTAAGAAAGATACTTATGGAGACATTAATATAGGTCTTGCTCCTGGTGGAATGATCGTAGTTTGGCTTCTAGGAGGAGGGAAAACAATTGAAGTAGCACGTTTTAATGCTTCCGAGGTTGAAGTAAGTATAAAAGAATTTGCTCCCTCCGCTGTGCTATCAATGGATGAATTCATCAATTCCGTTTTAGAAGAGGATTTTAGCGAAGAAGTTAAAGCTAAAATGAATCCAAATGCAATTCCATTTGGAAAATGGGAACATTATAGACAAAAATTTTCTTGGAAACCATCTGTCAATTTCTATGAAAAAGGAACATTACAAGAAATTCGAATGTCTTTTTATAATGGTGAAAACTTATATACTCTTGGTTCCAATAAAATCTTATCCGAATTTCAAGAATACGCAGTACCTGATGAAATAAGGTTTGAATGGGCAGATGAAAATAACAATGAATTTGGAAGTCGAATTTACTTCAATGAAGAAGAAATTCAAGAAGTTTTTCACACCTTCTTTAAAAATCCTAATCAGAAACCGGCAGAATTAACTCTTAAAATTGACAAATACAATGGCAATATTGAGTTGGCTCTACAAAACGATTCGGAAAAAATAGAAATCAAAAAAGCAAGAGTGAAGATATACGAAACTTCTAATTAAAATATTATATGGGAGGTATTGGGTTAACAGCAACATCAACAGGAGCACAAGAAACTAGCAAAAGCGTACTTAGCGGAGTTAATGTACAAACAGCTCCTGTACACGTAGGCAACGCAGAATATGAGGAACTGACTCCAGAAGAAAGCGTAAATATTACCGCAGCTGTCTTTTTTGACGGAACTGCAAATAATAGAGAAAACACCAATATTCGTTTAGAATACGAAAAAATGAAACGTGGAGAACCACATGATGAAGAGCTCGTAAGAAAATATCGGGATTTCTGGTGGGGAACTCCTTGGAGCCCTAATAAAACGGGGAGTTATGACAATGATCATTCTAATATTTCGCGATTAGAACCAGCCTACGAGCCTGTAGATGAAGAAAAAGTTAAAAAATTTTCAATTTATATAGAAGGAATAGGTACAGAAAATGAAGGCTATGATTCTAAAATAGGAATGGGACTCGGAACCGGATCTACTGGTGTTCGAGCAAAAGTAAAAAAAGGATGTGAAGAAGTTGCGAATAAAATCGAAAGAACAGGTGAAAAAGACATCAATGTTCTTACTATCGAAACTTATGGATTTAGTAGAGGAGCCGCAGCAGCAAGAAACTTTATTCATGAGATAACTCAAAGAAAAGGTCAGGTAAAAGAAATAATTACCACTGGTTCTGGAGAATATGCTCCAGTATCAACTACGATCATTTATTACGATGTTGACAATGGTGCTCTAGGAGAATTTTTACAGCAAAAAGGTATCAAAGTAAAGATGATAGCAATCCATTTTGCAGGTTTATTCGATACTGTTGCTTCATTAGGATTAGCACATGGAAATAATACCGCCGAACTTAAGTTAAATGCAGTGAAGAAATCGCAACACACCTTGCAATTAGCAGCTGCGGATGAACACAGAAGTAATTTTAGACTTACCGATATTCGAAGTACTGGTAACAGAGGTGTAGAAAAATATCTTCCAGGAGTACATTCTGATATTGGAGGTGGTTATGTCCACAATGCAGATGAAGAGCTAAGACTAGATTACACATTAACCAATCTCGAAGATCTAAGAGCAGAAAGAGAATTTTTAATTGAACAAGGCTGGTATAAACCAAATGAAATCACAGTTAGTGATTTTTGGGGAACTCTCACAGGAGATAGAAAAGGATTGAGTAATCGATATAGTTATATTCCACTTCAGATTATGGCAAAATTCTCTAAAAACAAAAATGTAAGTATATTAACCGGTAAAGTTAATAGAGAATACCCTATTCCATCCGAGTTGAGCACTACCAAAACTATATTAGAGGAATACGTTTTTAATGACGGAGTTCCAATGTCTTACAACAATCCAGAACATCACATGCTATTAAGAACACTAAGAAACCGTTATTTCCATTTCTCAGCGCATTATAGCAGTATTGGTATGGGACCAAATAGAGTAAATGGAAATAGACAACGTGTAACCCAAGCTGGATAATAAATATTTCTACATGCCAAGAACCCTGCCCCATACCGATCAAATTATCAAACTCAATGGAGAAAGAACAACTCGTTCCTATACTTCAGAGGTAGTGAACATCATTGAGCAAGGAAATAACACATCGCATACAGCAGTAGGAATAGAGTTTGACTTTACTTTTTTTGGATTGGATCAGGAAGGCTTACTGAATTTCAGAATAGAAGTAAAAAAGCGAGTACTATTAAATGAAAAGTTTAGTGTAATTCGTAAAGTGGATAAATCACAAAGAATTGCGTTAAAGGTTGCCGCTATTAATGATGTTTTGGAAATAAAACTGGACAAAAGTTTTAAATTCAATAGGGTTGTTAACACTAAAGAGATAAGACAAAAGTGGAAAGAAGTTAAGGTGGATTTGTTAGAAGAGTTCCCGGACTTATTAAAAATGACAAGCGACTTTGATTGGCAATTGCAAGAAGACAATATCCAACAAGTATTTTTAGAAGATAATTTCTATCAGTTCTTTTTTTCCAATATTTTTTATCAAGAATTCAAAGACAAACAATTAGCAGATCAACCTAAAGTTGCTGCTAATGCTGTAGGCAATATCAATATCCCAATTATTGAACAAAAGAAAATTACTAAACAAGACGTTGGTTTCACGAAAGTAACGATTACTTCAGAAGCCGAAATGAATATAGAAGACAAAAAGTTTCCTTTACCCAAACTAAATAATTTCCTAGGCAAATTGCCAACGAAACCAGGAGATAAACATACGCTGGATTTAGAATATAAAGGTTCCTATAAAGTGAAACCTCAGATGGGTTTAGTCACAAGAGGAAAATTAGCATATTCTTTTGAAGTAAAGGATTTGTACAAGAAATCAACTACCATAACCTTTAATTTAGAAAAAGATGAGTAGTAAAATATATGTGTTAGATGGAGCTTTACTAGAATGTAATCAAGGTTTTGTACCTGCAAAATTGCTAGTAACGCAAAATCAAAAGGTAAAAATTCAAGGCAAGTTTAAGGCCACAGATATGGATACGCAAGTACCTGCCACCTTTGGTCAGTGTAAATTAAAACCTACCAGTGGTGGATATTTACCTTGCATACCTGCTTTACAAAAATGGACAAAAACTACGAAAACTTCTACACTTGGTGGAAGTAAAAAGTTCTTATACGAAGACTCTGAATGTATGTGCGGTACAGGTGGCAAAGTTACCATCATGCAACCTATGCAAATTAATACAGGAGGTAATGCTAGCGAAAAGTTCAAGGAGATAGCAATGACCATTCCTGGTGCTATGATGGGTAATGACAAAGCTCCTAAGGTTGTAGAGAGCTATTGGATGGATGCAGCGGGAAAAGAGAAAATAGACCGCATGAATTATGGTGAAAAAGCAACTATGTTTGTACAAACCGAAAACATGGAGGTTGGTGAGAATGTGGAAGTTCGAGTGAAAGCTAAAAACGGAAATGAAATTAAAGATGGTAAAAGCGAATTGCTCTATTCCGGTAAGGTAAAAGCAGATGGTACAGTTTCTCTGGATTTAGTATCCATTGACAAACCTCAAAATGCGCAAAACACCAATTCAAATACTACCACTAGTCCTGCAAATAATGTTTATAGAAGCGCGGCTAATGAAAGTTCATCAGAAAAAATAATTTTGGAAACTGGAGTGGTTAACAAGGGTAATCGTATTAATGAAAATGGTAAGATTATAATTGTAAATTCTAAAGGAAAGCGCGCCTATGATTGGATATATGCCGACGCACCTAGTGAAAGTACCATGAAAAAAAACGGAATGTCAGGTTATGACATTACCAATATTAATCTTACTAAGTCCTACCCTACTGCCATGTTAAAAACAGAAATGAAAGCTGTTTTATGGAGTTTTTCTGATATAGAAGATGGGTTTGGAAAAAATGGTAGAGATCTTGCCAATCATTTTTTTACTGGACAAGGAAGTAATTTCATCTTTGATAATAATTCTAATCCCGTTAGAGAAATCAAAGACTCAAGCCAGTTTAAGGAATTTATACCAAAACTAGAACAGGAGTTAGTAGATCAGTATAAAAAAAATAATTACGTTACTAAAAACCCTCAAAAAGTATATAATTTTAGCACTAGTCTCCCCTATTATAGTGCTTTGCAAGGAGTAAACCCGAATGTTAATGAAGTTGCAACTTTTGTGGGTGGAATTCAAGGATGCCTTGCTAATTATGAAATATACGATCAAGATGGTGAAATCGGTGCAACAATCACAAACCTATCTTTCTTCGACACCTTTGGTGCTGGATGGGAAGATGGAGGAGCCGATGGAATGGCAAAACAATGGATACCTGGTTTGGTAGCGATGTTTTGTCTTCAACATTTTAAAAACGTTGATGATAAAAGCAAATTCCAACCGTTTGCAATTATGTTAAATATTGAGTTATGATGAGATTTAGTTATGCAATCATATCGATGTTGATGTTTTTATGTTCTTGTAAATCACAAAAACATGAAATGGAAATTAGATATACTTCCCTTAATGATTATGACGCGAATTATATATTTAATTTACAAAATAATACAGAAGCTCTAAAAAAGATTCATGAATTTGCTAAGGAAGAAATAAAAGCACAAAAACACTTTGTCGATTCTTTAAAAGCATCTAGTTATATGGATAGTTTACCAAAAACCTATAAAGATCATCAATATGGCACTTCATTATCCTTAACAGCATCAGACATATCCTTATATGTGCCACCTAAATCAATGGATCGTGTGCAAGATGAAGAAATGGTAATTAGATATGAATTAGATGAAGAAAATTTTACTATTAAAAATATTGATATCGGCAATAAGTATCATTCCCAAACTTATGACATTAAAGAAACCAACAAAACTGATCAATGTCTCTTACAAATCAGTACGGGTGAACTTACCTTAGATGTTTTATATCAGATCTTTGAAAAAATACATAAAATACAATATCACCGTCAAAAAGACCTCTTCACCTATCAAGTTTTTGATAGTAAAAATAACCATGTGCTGGATATCACTTATAAAGATAAAGGTACATCTCTTTTGCTAAACTATATATAAAGATGCTATGAGTACAAAAGAATTAGAAATAGTTATCGATACTATCACTGCGGCAAACAGAAGGTTTACCTATAATGAAACATTGACACTAGAAAACGTCGAAGAACCTGAGGTGATCAATGCTTATTTTGCTGAGAAAAAAACAGAAGATGTTGAGGAGGCAGCGGGTACTTACACTTATAAGTTTGCAGGTACTTCTACGAATACGAAAGGTGATGCCCAAAAGAATAAGATTGCGTCCATTATCTTAAAGAAAATAAACGCTGCTAAAAAAAATAATAAACAGTATACCACTCAAGCATTGGTTAAGGCCAAATTAACTGCTGACTCCTATAAAAAAGATAGTACCATTACAGTAGACCTAAAAAAAACTGTAGAAAAAACATCATATCCTAAAATTAGTAAAGCTCCAATGGGATATGAAGTTTATTTGATTGTGGAAACTAAAAATTTAAAAGATAAAAAAGTTAATCTTAAGATTCATGAAAAAGAAAGTGATCTCAAACTATTAAAAACCAAAGATGATATCTTACCTGTTCTTGTTTTTGCTAAAAAAGAAGATACTAGTACAGAAACAGAAGCAGCCGACTGGATTGAGATTGATGTAAAAGAAGAAAATGGTAAAAAAGAAAATAGTGCTGTTGTTTTACATAAAGAAGATAAAGGTGATAAGATTGAAGTAGGCATCAAAAAAATACAATTACGCCCTAAAGAGGATGAAATCAAAACAGAAGGAGAAGACGCACATAAAAGTTTTGAAGGTTGGCAAGAAGCCTTATATATCCGCGAAGACGAAACTGAGGAAGGAAAAAAAGCAATAGAAGATGCAAAAGCATTGGCTGAAACTCGCAAAAATGAAACTTTTATTACTTTAACAAGAGATGCAGAAGCTGATAAAAAAGAAAATAAAAAGAGCTTTCCTAAAAAGATAAGTGGACCCAAAACCGTTAGCATAGGTAAAGATGCTGTATATACCTTAGATATATACAACACAGCTGCTACAGAAGACGATAAGAAAAATATCCGTTGGTCTTTTTATATTCAGGGAAGTGCCAAAGCTACAACAGCGGATAAAGAAAAAACATATATCGATGCAAAAAGCAAATCAGGTTGGTATACCTATGCGAAATCAGAAATTGTAAATAATAAAAATCAATTAACGTTAGTTTTTGATAAAGCACTAGTAGGTAAAAAAGTACAAATTGAAGCATTTAGAGGATCCCCAGATTTAAACAATGCCAAAGATTATGTAAGAACAACAACCGTGCAAGAGACACCAGAACCTAAAATCTCTAAGCGCGAAACAACTTCTCTTTGGCTTACAACACAATGTGAAAGTGTTGAAAATGCCGGAGAAATGATTGATAAAGAGTTTAAGAATTATTTTAAGCTTGAAACTCCTGGGTTATTATTCCCATTTAGAAGTATTCCATTAAATCATCCTGATGGATTTAAAAACAATAGTTACAAAGTTTGGAACTATCGATTGCATGAAACAAAAGCTCCTACCTTTGGATATAAGAGAAATCCAGGAATGAGAATTCACGCCGCCAGAGATTTGTATTATGAAGTAAACGAACCAATATATGCCATATTTGATGGAGTTGTAAAACGAAAAAAATTATTCTATTTAGACACTTGGGTTATTGAAATAGAACATGATTTTGAATATAAAAAAGGTCATAAACTAATGGTTAGATATGGTGAAGTCAATAAAAACAATATTCTTGTCAACGTTGGTGATAAGGTAAAACGAGGGCAACAGATAGCCGAAATTGGATTGCTATATAATAGTAAGAAAAAGACCTATGTGGTTCAACCTTCTCCGGATAAAAGAGGAATGTTACATATTGAAATGTATACAGGAGAAGAAAGCGGACCGTTATCCGATTCGAATGTTAAATACAGTGATATGCTTTATGCAAAATCCACAAATTATTCAACTGGAAGGTCCTTTAAAAGAAGAAAAGATTTATTCGACCCTTTAGCACTTTTGGATAAAATGTATATCAATTCTAAGAAAGAAGGATTAATGAAATAAAAAGTTATGAAGAAAGTTATTTTAGCATTATCACTATTATTCATTTCCTGTAAAAACAATCAACAACCTAATATCCAAAATAGTCAGGTGATTGTTAAGCAAACCAATGAAAATATAGAACAAACTATCACCGCTAATCAAGATAATTTTTCTATAGATGAACTTATAGATCAAAGGTTAATTGGTATGGAAGCAAATGAAGATGATAAAGAAAATGATCCTTACAAAAAATATTCGGTCGACTTTACTGGAGCATGTTATTCAAGTGACCTTTGTGTAATAGAAGTAAATAAAAATAAATTAACTATTACTAATTATTATGATCCAAAAATAAAAGTGGAAATTAACATTAAAAATATTATATCCGAAGAGAAAAAACTTATTCTTAAATTAGAAAATGACAGCTTAACGCAACTTATTCTTACAAAGTTTATAAAAGACCTCTATTTATATAAAATAGAATTCAAAGGGAGTATTTCTGAAGATATTCGCATGAGTAAATACCTTGCGAATGAGACTATTATTTCCAAGTTTGGAGGAATTGATTGTGGTGATTTCGATGGCTAATAATTCACAAATAAAAGTTGATGAAAACAATACATATCGCACTATTTTTAATCGCATTACTTTCAACTGTTTGTGAAAGCAATATAACTCCTATACCAACTGATTCCTTAATAAAAGGAGATGCCATTTTGTTTCAACAACCTGAAGAGGAATATTTATCAGAACCTTTATTTATAAATGATAAATATCCGTTAGAAGGAGAAATAGTAGTTCTAAAATCTTTTATTGGAAAACCTAATACTGTGCAAAAGCAAATAGATGATTGTGGAGCTATTCTAGAAGACTCTGATGAAATATGGAAGTACTTACATTGAGAAATTGAAGTCTCAAAAACTGAATATGCATTCAGGAAAATAGATGTAGAGCTTTCGAACTTTACCATTAAACATAAGAAGGTTATTTTTTCAAAAAATTATACATTGTTAAATTTCAAAGAAGATTTTCCTGTGTCTTTTTTAAAAAATAAGGATGATCAGAAAAATGGGATCATTACTATTCTTATGAAGACTCATCCCCTATCTGATGATATCTATATCTTTACCTTTCATAACAAAAAATTAAAAGAACTCCGTTATTTCTTTCCATGCTAATCATTACTTTTTTAACATCAAAGGATCTTAGATTATCCAAGGTGAAAAAACAATACAATGTATTTAAAAAAGTAGTGTGCAAAAAGAATATCTTAGTGATATGAATAGGACTCGAATTTTTAAAACACTTATAATAACTTCAATATCAGCATCAACTATAATTTCTGGATGTAAAAAAGGCACACAACAAAGTAATTCAACAGGTACCGATAAACCAACAGCTCGTTTAGAAATATATGTAGATAGAGGGGCTTTTGAGTATGATAGTTTTAGTTTAAGAGATACCGTACTTACTTATCATCCATCCAAAGAAGGTTTTGAAAAAGATAGTACTTACTCCAAAAAAATAGTAAAACATATTTCCAAAAAACAAAAAGATAGTTTATTTGCTTATATCATTACACATAACGTATTGAACAGTTCAGATCACTACAGTAATGAAACAACAGATAATAGTCTTTTGGAAATTACTATTATACAAAACCAAAAGACCAAAAGAATATCCTGCGACGATTTTCAAAGAGGTTGCCCAGATAAAATTCAATACTTCGAGGAATTATTTATCCAATGGATAGAAGTAGATTTAAGACGAAAACTATTACCTGGATAGAATGTAATCCCATCTCCACTCTATCATTATTTATCCCATATATTATACCCAAATACTATTTTCTTCTCAAAAAAGGGTAACAATTTTATGACCATTTGTATCTAATAACAAAGACGTAATGTCATGGGGAAAAACACCCATTTTTATGTAAGAAAACGTAAAAATAACGTAGGTAACTACATCACTCATAAAAAATTAAGTATTTTTATATGAGAATAGTTAGGTACTATTTTTGATAACATAAAGAAGTCTATTATACGGTTCGATGTATCAATTTCTCCCCCAAATCGATTGAACCGTCTAAAATGTTAACTCAGTATACCAATCGTATACTAATATATAAACACGATAAAGAAAATTTCGTTAGTAGTATTATAGAATACAACCAACATAAATAACTAAATCATGGCGCTGCAATCAAACACTCAAATTTTCATAGGAGGAACTCCTATTAAAGCTTACAAAAGATTAATGCTTCATCAAGAGATTGATGCCCATCACGTTCTGGAACTAATCTGTAGAATGGATGTATTAGAAGGTGTTTCAGGAGAAATTGCTTCGGAGAGCAAAAATTACCTGGGAGAAATTATAACTATTAAAATAGCCTCTTTAGATACCGCTAATGGATATAAAGAACTAGAATTTAAAGGTATTGTAACTTCGGTAAGCAATACCAAAGGGTTTCATCAGCAAAATGGTGATATGGTTTCTATCAAGGCACATTCTTGTAGCATCATTACTGATGATGGACCACATTATGATTCGCATAGCGACGTTGGACTATCTGAAATATTAGATAAAACATTTCAAGGCTACGACAAATCAAAGTTGGAAACTACAATCAGTCCTAACAATTCAGAAAGCCTTCATTACAGTGTGCAGCATAATGAAAGTGCTTTTGAATATGCTAGCCGACTGGCGGCCCAATACAGCGAATGGTTCTTTTATGATGGAAGCAAATTAGTATTCGGAAAACCAGAAGATAAAGAAACTGTAGAGTTAAATTATGGCCATGATTTACAAGAGTTTTCTATCAACCTTCGTCCAACTCCAAATAACTTCAAATATTTCACGAATGATTATCTCACAGACGAGCAACATGAAATGACTACCGCTCAGGTGAATTCTGGAGTAAATGGTTTTAATGGGTTTACCAGTCAAAAAAGTGAAGCTATTTTTGCCAAAGAAACAAGCATCTATGTAAACTCATATTACGATCCACAATTAAAAAAGAGATTAGATACACACGTAGAACAGCAAAAGAAAGCTGCTGAAATCAGACAAGTTCAGGTACAAGGAGTAAGTGATAATCCAGGTGTTAATATTGGACAAGTCATCAAAATTAAAGGAGAACAAACCGATTATGGCAGTTTTAGAATCATTAGTGTTTCTCATAGTTCTACAGAAAATGGTAAGTACCAAAATAATTTTATTGGAGTTACAGCCGATTTAGATGTCTATCCAAATACGAATATGATGGCCTTTCCAAAAAGTGAATCTCAGGTAGCCACTGTTATGGATAATTCGGATCCCGAAGGAATGAGTAGAATAAAAGTGCAGTTCCCTTGGCAAAAAGCAAGCGGAGAAGAAACGCCGTGGTTACGCGTACTAACACCTCATGCTGGTGGTGGCAAAGGATTTCAGTTTACGCCAGAAAAAGGAGAAGAAGTAATTGTTGGATTTGAAGGCGGAAATGCAGAAAGACCATATGTGATGGGAGCTCTGTTTACAGGAGGTAGTAATGCAGGAGATTGGAAAACCGAGAAAAATGATATCAAAGCTATCAAAACGAGAGGAGGTCATACCCTATCCTTTTCTGATGAAGATGGGAAAGAAACGATTACCATAACCGATAAAAATGGCAATTCTATTATTCTGGATACCTCTAAAAAAGAAATAAACATTAGCGCTCCAGAAAAAATCAATTTTTCTTCTAAAGAGATTAATATCAATGCAGAAGAAACGGTTAATATCGATGGAAAAAACAATGTAAATGTAAAGTCCAAAGAAATTCTAAACGATGGTAGTTCTAAAGTTACTATCAATAGTGCTGCAAAAGTAGAAGTAGGTGCTCCGAGTACGCTTGTAGAAGGAAAAGCAGAACTAAAACTGACGAGTAAAGGGATGACCGATATCGATGGTACTACCATGACCAATGTAAAAGGAGGATTGTTAAATCTTAATTGTGGGTAATTAATCATGAATAATGAACACAATCCCATAGCGCAATTGATCACTACCATTCAACAAAAATGGATAGATGAGGTAACTCCAAATAATCATATACAGCTGGTAAGATGGTTAATTAAACCAGATCAAGCTAGACTATATGAGGGGTTTCTGCGTTTAGAATCCACTCCCAATGGTGGTTTACCAGATGTTCCTATTGTATTATTAACAGCTTTTGAAAATAAAGAAACTCATAGTAGAAATTTGATCAAAGATTGGATTGAAACTTTTAAAAAGGATCAAGAATTACAGAAAGAACTTAATGCCAGAGATTTAAAATTCGATTGGAATATTTCTGAATATGAGACCAAACTAGAAAATGAAGATACAGATTATGATTTTCTATTGCTAGAAATGTTAAGTACGTTCCAAAAAGCGATGCCGAATCCTCAATTGCATCTAGCATTGTCTTTGTATCCATATTCTGTAGAGGAAACCAAAGATTACGGAAAATGGATTGACCATTTGATACAGCTAGGATTACCGGATAAGGTTCGGATTATGTTTTTTGATTATGTAGATGAACGATATTTTGACAATCTCGTGAAAACACATTCAGATATTGCTAAGTCTTTAGCCGTTCCTATAGATTTACAAGGAGCTATTAATAAAATCGCTGCTGCAGGAGATCCTAATGATCCCGAAGTTCAATTTAGGCAATGTATGATCGAAATGTCTAAAAGCGTTACCAAAAAGAATTTACCACGACTTCATACCTGGGGAAAGAAAGGACTAATGATCACTCAAAAATCTGGAAATAAGTCTGCATTTGCTACTGCACATGTGATTTATGCGGGTATGCTTTTTAATTTTAAAGAATATCAAGCTATCGATGAACTACTGCAAAAAGCAATGGCTATCGCAAAACAAGGACTGTCTGGTGGAGAAGATAATTGCAAACCTATTATCGTGCAAACCTATGGATATCAAGCAAGCTGTAAACAATTACAAAAACAAAAGGATCTAGCAGCAGACTTGTTTTGTAAACAGGCCGAAACTTCTATAGAATTTGGCTTTGGTCCGCAAGCATTAACCGCTTGGTGGCTAGGATATAATGTGATTAAAAAAAGAGATAAAAAACGCTATGCAACTGTTGTTACTGAAGCGTATCAATACGGAGTTTCTTTAGCTCCAGAATTAATAAAATCAACTTGTATGGCATATATCGCAGCAGATTATTACAATCTATGCGAAAAGAATAGAGATCTAAACGAATGTGAATCTGTTGATGTTTTTATGAAAGAAATCGAAGGAGAACAATGGAGAACAAATGTAGAAGCACATCGTAAAGAAATGGAAAAAAAGAGTCTTTCAATTTTAAACTGGTTTTAGGTATGTTATTAGCTAGTAAACACTTTACTCCTGTCATCGGAATTGATATACATATCACTGTACTTCCGCCAGGAATTCCTACTCCATTACCCTATCCATATGTTGGAATGGTAATAGATCCTATGGATTATGTTCCTATTATTGGGTCTACGGTAAATGTAAATTGTGTACCAAAAGGAAATAGCGGTACAGCTGGTATGATCGGTACTGTGATCCACATACCGATGGGTGGTCCCTTTGCCATGGCTCCTATGATTGGGCATGATTCTATGAACTTTTTTGGAAGTACCAAAGTAAGTGTTGAAGATTCTTACTTTACACCTGCAGGATATATGACCATGACCTGTAATGATATTGGGATGCCATTATCTGCTACTCCAGGAAAAAAGATGAAACCTGTTCCTAGTTTATACTTGCCATCGTCGATGAGTATTCCTATGCCCATGGGAAAACCTGTAAATGTTGGTGGACCCTACGCTCCTGATTTAATGGGAATGCTAATGGCTCTTGTAATGTCTTATGGTTTTGGTGCCTTGATGAAAGGGGCTGGAAAAGGTTTGAAAAAATTAAACCATAAAGTATTAAAAAAGTTCCCTGCCACACAAGGTCTTAGTAAAAAGATGTGTAAAATGGGATTCGAACCGGTAGATCTCGTTACCGGTCGGATGGTATATGAAGGTGAAGATTTTAGTATTGCCGGACCAATTCCTATTCGTTGGGAACGAAATTGGTACTCAGATTCTGCCTATGAAGGCATTATGGGATACGGAATGCATTGCAATTATGACCTTGCCTTGCACGTAGATTATGATGAAGACAGTATTGTAATGCGTTTACCAGATGGAAGAATTACTTCTTTCCCAATGCTACTTGTAGAAAATGAATCTTCTTATAACAGAACTGAAAAACTAACACTCACCTTCATCGATGGTCGTACCTATGAGGTTACAGATCATCAAACACAACAGACCTATACGTTTACAAAATTTACTAACACGCTATATAAACCAACTAGTTTAAGAAATCCTGAAGGTTTCGAAATTCAATTTGTATATAATGCAGTTTATCAGTTAGAGCAAATCATTGATACTGCAGGTAGAAGGATTGATTTAGAATTAGATGAAGACAATAGAGTTACCGAAATAACAGCAACACACCAAGGAGAAACCAGAACACTCGTTAGGTATAGCTATAACCAAGAAGGAGATTTAACTGAACTCATTGATGCATTGGATCAAAAAACGGTGATGGAATATGAAAATCATCTAATGGTTAAGAAAACAGACCGTAATGGTCAAGCGTTCTATTGGGAATATGATGGGGAAACCACGGGAGCTAAATGTATCAGAACTTGGGGAGATGGTGGCATTTTATCAGGTAGTATCGAATATCATAAAGGATACAATATTGTTACCAATTCTTTAGAACAAGAAAGTATTTATTATTTCAACAATCTAAATCTTTGTACACAAGTAACCGATCCAATGGGAGATCATATTTTTCATGAATATACTCCATATATGGAATCGTATCGAGATATTGATGAAGAAGGGAATATAACAGGATATAGTTATGACGAACGTGGAAATCTTACCGGGTTACATCAGCCAGATGGTTCCGTAATTGGTTTTGTATATGACGAAAAAGACAGATTAGTACTTACCAAAGATCCAGCTGGTGGATCGGTAGTAAAAACCTTTGAAAAGGATCGTCTACATGCTGTAATTGGATTGGATGGAGGTGTTACTTCCTTTGAATATAATGAGCAAGGATTGATCAATGAAGTAAGAGACAATGCCGGGAATAGAACTAAACTTGAGTATGACGAAGATCATAACTTACACAAGTTAACATTGCCAAATGGCGCAGAATCTCATTGGGAATACGATGCTTGGGGTCGCTGTTTACACACTAAAAATTCTGAAGATCACCAGCAGCAATTCTTCTACGATGAATTAGATCGTATCTATCAAATAAGACAAGCAGATACCAACCTGGTTAAGTTAAAATATAACGCCTATGATGAGGTAATCCAAACCATTGATCAAAAGAAACGAGAAGTTAATTTTGACTATACTCCTATGGGAAGTCTCAAAATGCGAGAAGAAAATGGCAGGAAAGTATTTTTTAAGTACGATACCGAAGAACAGTTAAACACCATTACCAACGAGCATAATGAATACTATCGCTTTTCTAGAAATGAAAAGGGAGAAATCATTAGAGAAATTGGTTTTGATGGATTGACCAGAAAATATGATCGTGATCGCGCAGGAAAAGTATTAAGAGTAAATCGCCCAGATGATAAATATACAGAGTACGAATATGATTTTAACGGACGAATTACAAGAGCAGAACATAGTGATGGTACTTGGGAAACCTATAGTTATGACCTAAACGGTAATTTAACAGAAGCTATCAACGAACATAGCCATGTACAACTCATCAGAGATTCTGCGGGACGAATCATCGCAGAAAAGCAAGACGGTCATATTGTAGAGAGTGAATACGATGCACTAAGCAATCGCACAAACATTACCAGTAGTCTAGGTGCCAATATCGCCCTCACCAGAAACAAACTAGGGCTCATAGAACAAGTACAAGCTAATAGCTTTTCCCCTTCCGAAGGGGAAACATCCGACACTGTCGGATCAAGGGGTTGGACCGCACAATTTGCGCACAACAGTTTGGGTATGGAAGTAGAACGTATACTTCCTGGTGGTATTACCAATCATATAGAATATGATCATGCTGGTAGACCTATACAACACAAAGTAACGGCTGGCAATCGAGAAATGCGCCATCGTACCTATACTTGGAATGTAAATGACCGATTGACCAAAATGGTCGATGAATTAACTCGTGGAACGGTAGCCTATAGTTATGACGAGTTTAATAATCTGGCTAGTGCTCGATACGAAAACAAGCAGTTTGATTATAAACTACCAGATGAGGTGGGTAATTTATACAGAACAGAAGGCAAAGGTGATCGAAAATACGGAACTGGTGGGCAACTCTTAGAAGCTGATGGAAATACATTTAAGTATGATGCTGAAGGAAATCTAATCACTAAGATCACCAACAAAGGAAATTGGGATTATCAATGGTACGGAAACGGAATGCTACGATCCGTAACCGACCCTAAAAACAACACTACCCAATTCGAATATGATGCTCTAGGTCGCAGAACTGCAAAAATAAATTTCCAAAAAGGCTTCTCTCCTTATCAAGGAGAGATGTCTACCACAGGTAGACAGAGAGGTTCCATCACCCGCTTTGTATGGGACGGCAACGTTCCTCTCCACGAATGGAGTTATGATCTCAAAGACAGACCCGAACTAGTAGTAGATGAATTTGGAATGCTGGCAGAAAGTAAACCCGAACCTATAGAAAACCTGATTACCTGGGTTTTTGATGAAGGTACATTTAAGCCTGCTTCTAAAATTACAGCAGAAGACTCCTACTCTATCATTACAGACTATCTGGGAACTCCCGTAGAAATGTACAATAGTAAAGGTGAAAAAACCTGGCAAGTAGAGTATGATATTTATGGAAAAGTACGTAAACTTGTAAAAGGTTCATTGAACGATTGTCCATTTAGATACCAAGGACAGTATGAAGATATAGAAACTGGTTTATACTATAATAGATTTAGATATTATACACCAGATGAAGGAAATTACATTTCTGTTGACCCAATAGGAATAGCTGGTGGTTTCCAAGTCTACAAGTACGTTAATGATCCTAATAGATTAACAGATGGTTTCGGTCTTTACGCTGGTGAGGGTGTTCGAGATTTAGGCGTTTATCATTCTTTTTATGATGCTCAATTACCAAATAGCATGCATAATGCTTCTGATGCTAAACACTTTAGAGAAGGTAACAAACAACTTTTCGAGGCCATGGAACAAGATCCAAAACTTAAACAAACTATGATGAAGAAATATCCTGGTGTTGTTGATCATGTAGCTCCTGGTCCAAGAGGAGGCCATAAATCAACCTCACCTCCAGGACTTACCTGGCATCACAACGATAAACCAGGTGTTCTTGAATTAGTTGATAGAAATGATCATAATACATTCCATAAAGTATATCACCCAGATGGAAGTGGAGGAAAGAAAAAATGGGGTGGCGGAAGAAAGAAAAAACTTAAGAGAAAAGCTAAAGTTAAATGTAAATAGAAATAGAAGTATGATAACATACAAGAAATTTGACGAGATTTATAATGAAAGAAATAAATTACCAGAAGATGGGTGGATTTATATAAAAGAAGATGATTTTCAAGATCTAGAAACAGCTACTTATTTTGTTTTAGAAAATGAAGAAGATGATCCTGATGACTATGTTGAAACTGAAGATGATGTTGTTCCTAAAATTTTATTTGACATAGATAAATCTATAACTGGTTTAGTAGAATTTCATACTTTTAAGGCTATTTATGAAAACATGGAAAAATTGAATAAAGAGTTCGATCGAGAAGAAAAAATAGAAGCTCTTTATCACTATGTGGAAGAAGATACCTTTTTGTATTAAGAAATAATCCAATATTTAAAAAGCCGTTTTCTCAAAAAGAAAATGGCTTTTTTATTAATAACGCACAGCTATATCTATTTTAAAGTTTCTACATAAAGGTCTTATCAGGTTTTGATGATGTTCCTAGACTTAAAAAACCAAGAAAAGTAGTACCAACTTGTAAATAACAATTGTAAAAAATAATGAAAGTATTTAGTTCCGCTCCTGATGGAAATGAAGCTGCAGACCTTGCTCCAGCTCGATATTTTAACTTAGCCATAAAACAAATCTTAGAAATAGAAGAATGGATGCGAACGGCTAAACAAGCCGCACAACCTCTTTTAGTTCACATAGACGCATTCGTTTATTTCAGTAAAAAATATCCTGATATGGCTAAAAGACGTATTCGAAAAATAGATATTGATCAAGTTAAAACTACCTTTGATGATTGGTATGAAAGATGTAGCTCTAAAATTCCAGCAGAATTTAGAGATGGTATAAGAGAAAATGCTGATGAATTATTCTCTGAATTACAGAATATAGCTAATTAAAATAATAAATCATGTGGGACAGTAAACCATGGGATAATGATAGAGCTGCAGATTGGTTTGCCAAACTGATGGAACAAACTGATTTACCTTCTAAAGTAAGGAAAACTTTGTTACTACATAAAGAAAAAGACCCATATGGCGACAATACACCTATCTTAAGATCAGCTGTCTATTGTGTTCTTCAGTTTTGTCGAGTTTATGTATGGCCTATTAATGATTTAGATAATGATCTTGCACTAGCTATTGATGCAACTAAAAAAATTCTTACGGATCAAGAGTACTGCTATTCTGATGAAATCGTAGATGAGATCAATGCCGAATTATTAGAATTAAAACAGAGACTTAAAACGTAAAAATCTTATTATTATATCTCTTTATTACTGAGTAAGAATATTCCTTGTTTCTAATTACTAAATAGTAACTCACAAGGAATTAAAAAAATAAACCATTTTATCGAAAGGTTATAATTCTATATTATTATACCATGACCTATTATTAATTAATTTGTATAGTTCTTAATAATATTCACTATAAAAATTTAAAAGTTGAGGTAAAATGACTTTAAAAGAAATCAGACATGTTTTTAAAAACAATCTAGGATCTTTTAATGAAAGAAAAGAACAAATTAAGTCTGTTTCATTTTCAAAAATAAATTGGAGTGATTCTTATTTAGATTTCACTCCATACAGTTCAGCAATAGATCAATTGGAACAACCTAAAGTTTACAATGAAGAAAAAACAGCTTCAATACAAAATCATTTTTTAAATAACAAACTGGTATATAGTTTCCGTAATGAAAATGAAAATTGGGGAACGGTGTTTATTGATTATGAAGATGATAATACGATTAAATGGTATTTGTATTTAGAAAACTACGATCACGATATAGTGTTACATCAAGTTAAAATAGCTTATTATAATAATGATAGAGTAGAAAAAGTTTTATCATATTTGATGGATGAAGATGAGGAAACATTTATGCTGGATTGCTACAATTACAGTGAAAAAGGAAAACTTGAAACTATAACCAGAAATGGTTTTTATGAGATGGAATCCAATATTTTACCTGAAAGAAAATTTTACTTTGAATACAACGAGCATAAAAAGGTTAAAATTCACTCACAGCAAAATATCGCTAATGAAATTAGAAGAAACTTAATATATGATGGGGAAATATTAAAATAACACTATTGGTTCTGAGAATGAATCCAGAAGAGTTTTACATTTTTCATCATAGATAATCACTCCAAATACTTTTAAAAAAACAGCATCTAATTATCACATCATCACCTTATTTTTAAAAGATATTTCATTTTCTAATCTTAGTTCGATATACTATCTTAGAAGCATTAATACACCAATCATGAAACATCTTAAAATCTACCATTTATTCTTCCTTATACTATTCCTGCCAATTACGCTGATTGCTCAAGAAGCTAGCGAACCAGAGTACATAGAAACAGAAGCAATCATCAAAGAAATTAATTTTAAAGTAAGATCTAGAAGATCTTCCGCTACCGCCAAAGTATCGTACGAAACCAAAGAAGGTGATAGCCTTACCAGTACCGTAAAACTAATGCATATCCCATTTATTGGTCCCTTAGATAGTGAAGGAGATCGAATAACTATACTCTACAATAAGGAAACTCCACTTTTATTAACTACCAAAAGTGGTTCGTTCTGGCAATCATATGGGTTATATATCCTTATCGGTTTTGGGATCATCATACTTGTATATCGTTTCATAAAACGACCCAAATAAGCTTGTTTTGTAATCTGTTTTCGTTAAAAATTTAATGCGAAAAATATTTTAACCACCTCTATATAAGAACACAACCAACAATTAATCTAGTATTTTATTAATAAAGACATGGGGAAATATTAGTTTTTATTAAATAAATCTGTGTCATTCTTGTGTTTTAATTATTCTGAAGAAAATTTCTTTATCTCAATCAATTTTGTAACTTTAAAAAAAGAACTACCATCCACTACTTATGACATTAAACACAAACGAATTTAGTTTTTTCACTGAAAAAACACTTTTGTTTCTTATGATTTTTGATCAAAAAGGAAACGTTTGTGAGGTGAATAAAAGATGTGAAATACTCTTTAAACTTCCTAAAGATGAAATCAAAGGACAATCCATCTATAATTTTCTTTTAGATGATGAAGAGTCCGTATTTAGAGATACAATTTCCCTACTCTATCAAAACCAAGAACAAATAAGCAAAACTTTTGGTTTTGCCACTTTAGCTTCAGATACTATTCTATATATTAAGTTTGATTTGATCTATAGTGAAGAAAGAATATATGCATTTGGTATTGATGTAACTCGAGAACATGAAGAACACAGGCTTCTTACAAGTTTATCAAGTTTAACCAAAACTGGAGCTTGGCATTACGATCCTATCAATGATAATGTATATTTTTCTGATGAATGTTATCACTTGCACGACCTGGAAGTCGGTACTTCTTTAAATATGCTAGAGGCACTTCATTATTATCCCGAAGCCTCTAGAGAACGTGTAAAAAACTATTGGGATAATCTCATTGATCATGGGGTTTCTTATGATTATGTAGATCAGATAATTACTAAGAAAGGAAATAAAAAGTGGATCAGAGTCATAGGAGAAGCCATAAAACATAAAGATAAAGTTATCTTCATCAATGGGTGTTTCTCGGATATTACTGAACAACAAAATTATGTAGAGCAACTCAAATATAACGAGGAAACTAAGAAACTTGCTCTTAAAGGAATACGATCTGGATTATTTGATCATGAAATAAAAACTAACATGGTTTTTTATAGTAAGGATTTTCGCAGAATGTTAGGATTACCGATAGACACTGATTTTGTTCCTGAAGCAGCCTTTAGAAAAATGATTCACCCAGAGGATGCTGAAGAGGCGATGGAAAGACATAAAGCTAATCTTCAAAAAACAGGATATCATTATTTTAATCATTATCGTCTGAAACATCTCGATGGTCAGTACAGACATTATGAAGTATATGGTTATCGCAAAAAAAACAATAAAGGTGAGACTATTCGTATGATTGGAAATCTGATTGATGTACACCAGAAAAAATTAAATGAACGTACAATCATTGAAGATAAAAGTAGATTGGCTGCTATGGTAAATAATGGTTTTTCCTATACCATTTTGCTTAACACAAGTGGCGAAATTTTAATGGCAGATGAAGACTCCATCAACATTATCAAAAGAGATTTTAACATCGATCCCACGACTACCACATGTCGCTTTATAGATGTGATGCCTGTAAATTTTAAAAGTACTTTTGCCAATGAGTTTAATGAAGCCTTAAAAGGTAATACTGCTAAAAAAGAGATAGAAAGAACAACTCGCAAAGGAGCTGTACAATGGTTAGAATCAAAATACACTCCAATAAAAGATGAAAACAATAGTATTAATGCTGTTTTAGTAAGTTTTCATGATATCACAGAACAAAAAACGGCAGAACTCGCCATTAAAGAAGCGCATCTAAAAGAACAGGAACTTAGTAATCTAAAATCAAACATTCTTTCGAATTTCAGTCATGAAATTCGCACACCACTAAATGGTATTATGACCATATGTAATATGCTATTACTAGAGGAAGAAAACCCTGGTGATCGGAAAAAGCTAAGTGCGTTTTTGGATGAAAGTAAAGAACGTTTGCTTGCTACCATCAATAATCTATCTCATTATAGCGAAATTGAAACCATACAAAAAAATCTGAATTATGTGGAAGTAGATATGAACTATACAGTAGAAACTTCATTTAGAGAATATCGTCATTTTGCGAATTCTAAAAATTTAGAGTATATTTTAAAACTCGATGAACGTTGTCCATCTGCTAATATAGATGAGGATATTTTTAGCACAGCACTTAACAATATCATTCACAATTCTATAAAATATACAGATACGGGTAAAGTGATGGTAAAGGTGAAGGATGAAAAGTCGACAGTAAAAATATCTATTAAAGATTCTGGGATAGGAATAGGGAAAGACAATCTAAAAAAGATATTTGATCCCTTTATACAAGAGAGTATTGGTTTAAGTCGAAAGTATGAAGGTACAGGTATAGGTTTAAGTTTATCTAAAAGATATATTGAAATCTTGGGAGGAAAAATTAAAGTAACTAGTAAATTAAACCAAGGAACTAAGTTTGTGATTACAATTCCGAAAAACATATGAATATACTTTACGTAGAGGATAATAAAATTAACGCAATGGTGATGAATAAGATGCTTACCAAAAATGCATCTAATGTGGTTATAGCTGAAAATGGGCCATCTGCCCTAGAAATTGTTAAGAAATCTTCTCTAGATTTAATCCTGGTAGATATAAATTTAGGACTTAATCAAATGGATGGGTGTGAGTTATTAAAACGATTCAAAAAACTAGAGTTACTTAAAAACACACCAATATATGCTGTTACTGCGTATGCTATGCCTGGTGATGCCCAAAAATTCTTAAAGCTTGGATTTGACAAATATTTTTCGAAACCCGTAAACTTCGAAAAGTTATTATCGGCTATTGCCAAAGTACAGTCAAGAATGAACAATAAAAAAAGCGAACATTAATAATAACATTCGCTTTTTAAGAAATATGATTTAGTAATATTTTCTATTTACTGCTGCTCATAATCAGCATCCCATTCCGTTCCATCATCACCTTTTTGACCATCCATTTTGATCATAAAGTTCTTAGCTGGGAAATAAGGTTTCATATGAATATCCAGATATACTCTATCTTTCTGATTCGGATCTTGTTCGAAACGCTTGATAGAAAAATCTTCAATTAACTTGTCTGGACCAGTAATACCATCCAAAAACTTCACTATTTGTCCCATAAGTTCTTTACGAGTTCTAGCATTAAAGTTTTCAAAAGCTCTTCTATTTAAGAAGTCCATTAAAACTTTGGTCACATAATCAAACACCCTAACTACAGAATATGTTTGTAATCCTAGATTATCTCCATTAAATAAAGTTTTAGCAGAAAAAGCCATTACTTTTCCATACTCATTTACCATTGGCACTAATCCAAGCTTTTCTAACTGTGCAATCTCACTCTTCTTAAGGTCAAAACGAACACCATCTACTTCATTAATTCCACCATGTTTCTTACCAGCAGCCACCTGAGACATTAATGTTCTATATACTTGACCTGCTAATGCACTTGAAGGCGGAACAAAAAGATCATCTTCCTCTCCTACCTCATCATGCTTTCCGCGTCCTACTAACCAGTTACAGGTCATCATTACATTAGATCTGTATTTATCTCCACCTGTAAGATTCGCAGCTTCAAACATTTCCATTACATCATCTGGTTCATCAAGATGCTCAAAATCTGTAATCATCATTACCTTATTCTCATGAGCAATTTTAGCCCATTTCTCTACAACCTTATTAGAACCTAAATAACCAGGTATCACAAGAATACCATAGTTATCTCTAAGATCTAAACGGTCATATCCTTGTACTAGCTCTTCCTGAACTGCATCAATAAATCTAGTATTATCCAGATCTTTCAGCTGCTCAAGCTCAGCATTCATAATATTGATATTTTTTACTTTCTGCGATTCTGTATTCTTAAAGAATAAAGCAACAGATCTATATGATTGTTCTAAATCTCTTGTCTGCTCTAAAGCAGCTCCTAAATTTCTTTCTAAAGATTTACCAGCAATTTCAGAACGCTTTTCTGATTCTTCTACCATTTCTGATAAATCATCCGAAGAAGAAAGAACATCTCTCCAAATTTCTAATGTCTTCTCTAATTTGGCTCTTTCTAATTTTTTTGTAGACTCAGTAAGAAAAATCTTTTTACGTGCCTTACGATCTGGGTTCATATTCTGAACGTCATCTATACATGACTCTAAAAGATCAAAACCACCATATCTAGCTAATTTCTCTTCATTTATTTTTAATTCCTTTGCTGGATTTTCTATTTTAACACTCTCTTGAGCTTGTTTTCCTGCTGCCATAAAATGATTTGTTTATCCTTTTTAATCTTGTTGTAACTCTGCTAATAATGATTGTATCGATCTAATTAACGCTGCTTTTGCATCTGGATCTGCCAACGCTGTTTTTAAGATCTTATTTGATTTCAGTTGTTTTACAACCTTTAGATACTGATCTTTTTCTGTATCTAAGTCATTAAGAAATTTACTTTGATTGGTTATTCCTTTTTTACCAAAATCTCCTAAATTATTGAATTTCAACATTTCTTTACTTTCAACACCATCAGCATCTTCAAACTCCACCTCTACTTCAGGTTTATAATTTTCAAATACGTGATCTATAGAAGTTAATCCACTTACTATTTGTGGTTTTATTGGTTGATCCTGAGTTAATTTCTGAACAAGAAGTGTTTTATTCTGTCCGATTTCCAATATCGCTTCACTGGCATCTGTTTTTACCTCTGTTCCTCCTAATCCATATGTGTTATTGCTCATACTTTCTCTGAATAATGATTGTGAATTATAAATATACTAATTTTATCGCAGGATACGATTTTTATTCGTATGTCCACTGCATTTTTTCATCTTTTATATCTAACTTAACGTTACTTCCTTTACCTATCTTTCCTGTAATCAACATTTTAGATAAAGGACCTCTTAAGTCATTTCTAATCACCCCACGCAATGGTCTTGCTCCATATTTGGGGGTAAATCCCTTATATGCTAAAAATTCCTGAGCTGCTTCTGTAAGCTCCAAAGTAACTTCTTGCTTATTCAATGCTTTGTGCAGATCCTTTAATTGAATATTGAAGATCTTCACGACATTCTCCTTAGTAATAGGAGCAAAAGGCACTATTTCAGTCAACCTTCCCAAAAATTCAGGTCTAAAATGTCTCGACATGATTTCTAATAAATCAGAAGATGCAGGAATTTCTCCATCCGTGAAAGATTTCACCACATGTTCACTTCCTATATTAGAAGTAAAAAGGATCACAGCATTAGAAAAATCTCCAGTTTTACCTAGCCTGTCATTTAACTTACCTTCATCCAAAATCTGAAGAAAAATATCAAATACAGAAGGATGTGCTTTTTCTATCTCATCAAACAATACTATCGAATATGGTTTTTGTCTGATCTTATTTACTAATAAACCTCCTTCTTCGTATCCAACATATCCTGGAGGTGCTCCATATAAAAGTGCTGCCGAATGTTCTTCTTTAAATTCTGACATATCGAATCTAATAATAGCATCCTCTGTCTGAAATAAGAACTCCGCTAGGGATTTGGCTAATTCCGTCTTACCAGTACCTGTTGGTCCTGTAAAAAAGAAAGAACCTATAGGAAGTCCTGGTTTGCTTAAACCTGATCTTGATTCCAGTACCGCTTCAGAAATTGTTTTAATAGCATGATCCTGACCAATCACCCTTTTCTTAAGGTGATCTTCCATATTCAATAAACGTTCCTTTTCATCTGCCTGAAGTTTCCCTACTGGAATACCTGTTTTATTAGCAATAGTAGCAGAAACATCATTCTTATCTATAAAGGTTTTTTCTTCGGAAGCTTTCTTAAAAAAGCGATCCAAAATAGAAACTACTTTAGTTTTGTAATTCTCAAAAGTTTCTTCGCCTAGTATCATCTCTTCCTCTCCTAATTCGGTAAACAAAAGATAACTGAACTTACTTTTGAGATTATTATACATCCAACTTATAGAATTTACCTTATCGGATTCTTCTGTCTTGTTCTCTCCTATCTCCTTAACTTCCTTTAACAAGGATTCTACATTATTAGCTGTAGTTTCTATCATATATCTAGAGGCAGACATGGTCCTGTCTATAAGATCTATTGCCGCATCTGGAAGACTTCTATCTTTATTAAATCTTTTAGAAAGTCTAATAGCTTCTGCAATCGTCTCGTCAATAATATCTAACCCATGATGCTTTTTATATTTATCAATGGTATTAGAAATCATAGTTAATGCATCCTGCTCTGAAGGTTCATCTAGCGCCACAATTTCAAATCTTCTGGCAAGCCCTTCATCCGTTTCAATATGCTTTCTAAAAGCATCATTCGTTGCTGTAGCAATAAAAGTAACTTCTCCTTTAGCCAATTCAGACTTTAAGATATTTACTAAACCTTGATTACCACTATTTTTATCTGTTAAATTATTGAGTTCATCAATTAATAACACTGGCTTATCAAACTCTTTCAGTGCAGCTAAAATCTTCTTAAATCGATCTTCGACTTCACTTTTATAACTAGCACCGGAAACCAGATTTATAAAATCTAATTCGTATATCTGAGCCTCTTTTAATCCTTCTGGAACATTACCATTAATAACAGCTTCCGAAAAACCATCTAAAAGAACGGTCTTACCAACTCCTGGTTCCCCCGTAATTAATACATTAGGTTTTGAATGTCTTCCAAGGATTTCAGTAATCATTTTCACTTCTGCATCTCTCCCAAATACATCGTCTAATTGTTTATTTTTAGCAGCAAAAGTTTTATCAATACAATATTCATCTAATATTCCAGCGTCAACTTTTTTCCCACCAGAACTTTCTAATCCATTTTTAACAACCTTATTTCCTGAAGTAGATTTACCTTGACTTGCAGCGATCAATACTTCATCTGCTTTCAATGGTAACGTTTTTAATTGCTCATATGAGAACCCTACTCCTGGAGTACATAAAGCGATCAAAACTGCATGTGGAGTTATCTCATCAGTTCCTAACTTAAGCTTTAATGTATCCGCTTCGTTAAAAACAGCTTCTATCGATTTATCGCCCTGTATTGTATCGGGCACATTTACTACTCTTGGAAGTGCTTCTATCCTAACCTCTGACCATTCTTCATAATAATAAATATCACCATCGATTTGATTAAAAAAATCTTTTAAACCTACATCTTTATGTAAAAGTGCTTTTAATAAATGAGCAGCATTATATTCATCATTATGATATTCTTTAGCGATCGATTGCGCTATGTGAATTGCGTTATCAACTTTTGATGACAATTTGTAGTCTAATATTTGCATGAAGTTGGTTTTTCGTAAAGTAAATAAATAACCTAATAATTAGCAAAAAATTATATCATTGCTGGCTCTAAATTACCGTATTTACGTAATACCAGTTAATATTTTGTTCAAAATTAACCGATTATTTACAATACGAATCAAAAGTAATACATAGAATAAGAAATATTTACCTCGTTTTTGGGTAAGTATTGCCCCCTGTTTTCAGGTATTTTGTAGATAATTTAACGAATTTGGGTGAATCTAATCCCTAGTTTTTTCTCAAGTTCCCTTATAGCTTTGATTTCTTGACGTACTATTAATGCTAATGATAAGCCAGTTTTACCAGCTCTGGCAGTTCTTCCACTTCGGTGTGTATAATACTCTATTTGATCTGGTAATTGATAATGCACTACAAAAGCTAGATTAGCCACATCAATTCCTCTTGCAGCCACATCAGTAGACACTAATAATTCCATAGTACCTTTTTTAAAAGCTCTCATTACCTTATCTCGGTCTTTTTGTGTCATATCACCTTCTAACAAACCAACTTCATAGTTCTTTGCGATTAACTGTTTTGATAGCTTTCGTGCTGCGGCTTTTGTTTTGGTAAAAATAATACCTCGTTGTTTTTTATGAGATTTCAAAAAATACGTTAAAGTGTCCAGTTTATTTATTTCTTCTCCTACAACAAAGTGATGATCGATACCTTTATTTACTGCATCTTGTTTATCCACCGAAACTCTAATCGCATCTCTACTTACATACGAGTTTATAATTTCGTTAAGTGCAGCAGGCATAGTTGCAGAAAAAAGCCAAACATTTCTTCGTCCTTTGGTTTTACTTAGAATTGTTGTAAGATCTTTTTTAAAGCCCATACTAAGCATTTCGTCTGCCTCGTCTAAAACGACTGTCTTAATTTTAGAAATATCAACCGCTTTACGCTCCATAAGATCTATTAATCTACCAGGAGTAGCTACAATAATATGAGTGGGTCTTTTTAATCTGGATATCTGTATTTCTATACGTTCTCCCCCATACACAGATTCGGTATAGATTTTTTCTGTATACTTAGTGAATTTAAATAACTGCTTAGCTATTTGCTGGCCTAATTCTCTGGTAGGAGCTAGAATAAGAGCTTGGACTTCTTTTTTGTTAGGATTAATTGCTGCCAATAATGGAATACCAAAGGCCGCTGTTTTTCCAGTTCCTGTTTGAGCCTTACCGATAAAATCAACATCTTCATTAATCAATACAGGTATCGCTTGTTCCTGAATTTTAGTGGGAATAATAATTCCCATCTCTTTTAGACCTTTATTCAAATTTTTAGGAACACCTAACTCGGAAAACTTCATGCTATTTTTTGACTACAAAAATAGATGAATATATTCATTGCCCAATAAAATTGAGAAAATACCTTTTAGTAAGTAAAGTATACTAACAAGAAATACTCATAAAGTAATCGAATAATTGTTTCTTAAGCGTAAGTCCTCTTTTATGGAAATGTGACTCATCCATACAGAAACCACCAGAACAGTTAAAGTCCGCTCCTTCATCTGAAGAAATAATATCTATTAATGTGAAACTATTTGAATGTAAATCACCTTCATGATGTTCATGGTGTCCATGACTGTGTACTCCATTACACTCTTTGTAGGAAAAAACTTCTTTCTGTGAAAAATTAGTAAATGGCACTAAATTGAATTCGTTTAAATCAGTTGAATGAGTTGTAAAAGTACTATTTCTTTCTTTTAAAAGATCTTCTTGAGAAAAGATATAATTAGTTGTAAATACAAAAACAAATAATAAAGTGAAGCGTAATAGTTTAGTCATAGGGGGAGATTTTGGTTCGTCAATACAAGTTCAAATTAAAGCATTACCTTAGTATTTTGTCGGAAAATCTTAACAACAATCCTTAAAAACATCGGCAAAATACACAAAAACAAGATTAAGTGCAAAAAATCTTAAAACTTTAACACTATTTTCTACAACTTTTTATCAACACAAGAAAGTGAAAACCGTAATTTTAATAAGAACTAGAATAAAGTAGCTCCCTCAGAGGAGTGATTCGGTAAGGTCAGTTGGCTTCCCAATTCTTTATTTAAAAGTTCAATAAAGTACTTAGAGAGTAATGGAGATTCTTTTTCCACATTTTGATGCACAAAAAAATGAATATCCTCTATACCTTGTTCCTTCCAGGATTTTAGTCTTTCTACCCAAACATCTAATCTTCCGTAGTCTGTCTCATGATTAGCTCCTACATAGCGAATGAAAGCCTCTTTATTTGTAAGTCTCATATGTAGTAAATCTCTTCTACCTGCAGAATCGGTAATGATGTTTGCTATGTTATTATCTTCTAAAAGTTGATATAATTCATTTGCTACCGAATCATCATTAAACCAATCGGTATGTCTAAATTCGATAGCCAAACGTAATTCTTTCGGCCATCGCTCTACAAAACTCACTACTCTATCGAAATATTTAGGTGCAAAATTACTATGCATTTGTAGAAAAATAGTTCCTAACTTTTCTTTTAAATGAATTGCACTCGCCAAATATTGATCTACATAAGGTTGTACATCATCGTTTAGCCTTTTAAGATGAGATATATTTTGAACTAATTTAGGGAAGAATTTAAAATTCTCTGGTGTTTTATCATACCATTTTTTAAACTGATCTTCAGGAAAAATTCTATAGAAAGTAGCATTCAACTCAATGGAATTAAATTGTCTTGAATAATACTGTAATTCATCTTTGGTTCCTCTCGGGTAGAAGCCTTTTAAATCTTGTTTATTCCATTTGGCACATCCCACATAAATAGAAATTTCTTTGGATATTCCTTTTTCCAAAACTGTTTTGGTATCCTTGTGATCTTTGGGTAACATAAAATTGATTTGCTCAGGATGCTCTACTTTACCAAACTTCATAATTATTTTTTTAAAATATCTTGTAAATAAGTGTAACAAAAATAGGTTTCGAATGTCTAACTTTACAGTAACAATAATAAAAATTTAACAATGAATACTTTAAAATCACTAATCGTAGCTTTAATTATTGCAATTATTGCTCCAGCAAATGCGCAAACTGCTGAGGAAATTGTTTCAAATTATCTTGAAAATACGGGTGGAAAAGAAAATTGGGAAAAATTAGAAGGAGTGGAAATGGTTGGCGTTATGAAAATGCAAGGTATGGAAATCCCATTTGAGCAAGTTTCTACAAAAGATGGAAAACAATTGGTAACCATTGAATTACAAGGTAATCGTATGATATGGTCTGCTTTTGACGGAACTACTTCATGGCAAAGAAATCAAATGACGATGGAAGCTGAAAAAAGTGATAACGAAGCAACGGAGAATATGAAAAAACAAACAAAAGATTTTCCCGATCCATTTGTAAACTATAAAGAAAAAGGATACACCGTAGAATTAGTTGGAAAAGAGACTATTGATGGTACAGAAACTTTTAAAATCAAGATGACTAAAGATCCAATCGTTGTAGATGGACAATCTACTCCAAATATTGTTCACTATTATTTTGATACTGAAAATTTTGTTCCTATTATCATGGAAACACAGGTTAATGCGGGTCCTATGAAAGGTCAAACAGTTAAAACATCTATTAGTGACTACCAGGAAGTAAACGGAATGTACTTTCCGTTCACTGTTGGTAGTGACTTTACTACAATGAGTTTCAAGGAGATCAAGTTAAACCCTGAAATTGATACTGCTAAATTTGCTTTTCCTGAGAAAAAATAATTCATAAAAAAAAATACAATCCCCATTTGTTTGGGGATTTTTTTCATTTAAACACAAATCAATCAAGAAAATTATGAATAAAAAATTTATAATTACTGGGCTTAGTATTCTATTTTCTTTAGGAATTCAGGCTCAAGATATAGTTCTAAAAGGCAAAGAACTTTTTGGTAAGTTAGAAGCGCGCCATATTGGTCCTGCGCTTATGAGTGGTAGAATCATTGATTTAGAAAACCACCCTACCAATGATAGAATCATCTATGCGGGTACTGCTGGTGGTGGAGTTTGGAAATCATCTAATGGAGGTGCCAGTTTTGCACCTATGTTCGATGATTATGCACAATCTATAGGTGTTGTATCGATAGATCCCAATGATCCTGATAATACCGTTTGGGTAGGAACAGGAGAAATATGGACAAGAAACAGTGTTTCAATTGGAGACGGTATCTACAAAACAACTGATGGAGGTGCCAATTGGAAAAAAATGGGACTTGAAAATTCTGAAAGAATTAGTAGTATTCAAATCAATCCAAAAAACTCTAATGAAATATATGTGGGTGTTCTTGGTGCGTTATGGGGAGATAGTGAAGACCGAGGTGTTTATAAAACAACCGATGGAGGAAAAACATGGAATAAAATCCTTTATGTTAATGAAAGAACTGGTGCCAATGAAGTAATTATGGATCCAAAAGATCCAAATACATTATACGCATCTATGTGGGAATTTAGAAGAACTGCCTGGAATTTTAATTCTGGTGGGTCTAATAGTGCTCTTTATAAATCTACTGACGCAGGGAAAACTTGGAATAAAATCCATAATGGTTTCCCTAAAGGAGATTTAGGAAGATTTGCTATTGCAGTAGCTCCGTCTAATCCAAAAATTGTATACGCTGTAGTAGAAAGTAAAGAAGATAAGGGTTTATATCGTTCTGATGATGCTGGAGCTAGTTGGAAGCTGCTTAATGGAGATTTTGGACTAGTAGTAAGACCTTTTTATTTTGCTAGAATTGTAGTTGACCCGAAGAATCCGGATATTGTAGTTAAAGGTGGATTATCAGGTTCTATATCCAGAGATGGAGGAAAAACCTTTAAAAATCTTGGTAATATGCATTCCGATATTCATGATATTACTTTTGATATCAACAATTCAGATCGAATGTATGTAGGAACTGACGGGGGTGTTTATAGAAGTTGGGATGGTGGCGCTACTTTAGATATAGTAGACAACTTACCGCTATCACAATTTTATCAAATCAGTGTTGATAATGAAGAACCCTATAATATTTATGGAGGATTACAAGATAATGGTTCCTGGTATGGGCCTTCATCTTCTCCTGGTGGTATAGAAGCTCGTGATTGGAAACGTGTTGGAGTTGGAGACGGTTTTAGAGTTTTAAGACATCCAACTAAAAAAATCATCTATTCAGAAATGCAAGGCGCTCAGAACGTTTGGAGATATGATATCGATAAAAACAGCACTAAAAATGTAAAACCACTAGAAGTGAAAGGAAAAGCTGACTTGCGATTTAATTGGAATGCTCCTATCGCGATTAGTGATCACCAACCGGATAGATTATACATAGGTAGTCAATTTTTACATATAAGTGAGGATATGGGAGATAATTGGAAAATCATTTCTCCTGATCTTACTACTAACGACCCTACTAAACAAGATAAAGAATCAGGTGGTATTTCTACCGATAAATCTGGTGCAGAAACTCATACGACAATATTTACCATCGCAGAATCTCCGTTGGATGAAAAAATTATCTGGGTAGGAACCGATGATGGTAATGTACAAGTTACACAAGATGGCGGAAAGACTTGGACCAATACAACTCCTAACCTGCAAGGAGTACCTAAGAATACTTGGGTATACCATATAGAAGCTAGTAGTCATACTAAAGGAACTGCTTATGTTGTTTTTGATGGTCACGCTCAAAACGATATGAAACCTTATGTTTACAAAACATCAGATTTTGGCAAGACTTGGAAATCATTAGTTACTGATGACATTATAGGCTTTGCAAGAAATATACAAGAAGACTATGAAAATGAAGATCTTCTTTATTTAGGTACCGAATTTGGATTATTTATAACAATAGATGGGGGAAAGAATTGGTCTCGATTTACTAATAATATGCCTGCAACTGCAGTTCATTTTATAGATTTACAGAAAAAAACAAATGATCTAGTATTAGGGACTCATGGAAGAGGTGTTATTATTATTGATGACATCTCACCATTAAGGCAGATTAATCAGGAGGTTCTTAAAAAAGATGTACATTTCTTTACTACAAAACCAGGTATTATAAAAGAAGAAGGTGGTTTTGGTGGTGGAAGTACAGAACTACAATTTGTGGGAAGCAATCCATCTTCAGCTGGACAGATTATATATTATTTAAAGAAAAGACATACGTTTGGAAAAATGACCTTGTCTATCCAAGATAATCAAGGGAATGAAATCGTTTCCCTTGTGCCTGGTAAATCTAAAGGAATTAACATTGTAAATTGGAACTACAGAACTAAAGCTCCGAAGGTAGCAGCGGGTAAATCTTATACTGCTGGGGGATTTACTGCCCCAAGAGCTTCTGCAGGAACTTACAAGATAGTACTTAAAAAAGGTAAAAACTCCTATGAAAGTTCTATAACGGTTAAAAATGATCCAAATTCTGAAGTAAGTGATACCGATCGTGCTGCTCAGGCTAAAACTACAAAAGAACTTTACAATGATATGGAAGAACTTGCATACGTAGTATATCAGATTAATCAGACAATTAACAAAGCTGAAAAGGTTAAAAAAGATGATCCTAAATCAACTAAAGTTTCCGATGCTTTAATCAAAGAGTTAACTACTCTTAAAGAATCTCTGGTAGTAACAACTGGTGATAATTACGTTGCTGAAGCTGAACCTCAATTAAGAGAAAAGCTTGCACTATTATATAGTGAAGTTGCAAATTTGTATGAAAAGCCTTCTTCATCTCAAATTGAGAATAAAGGTGTATTAGAAAAAAGATTAAATGATGCTAACGCAACCTATCAAAAAATAGAAAGCAAACAATTGGCTAAATTCAATAAGTATTTAGAAAAAAATAGTATAAAGCCAGTTGAAATGAAAACTAAAAAAGAATTCATTAGCAAATAATATCATTTATCTATCGAATTACAAGAGAGCTCCACAATGGAGCTCTTTCTTATTTATAAATGTTCATAAATGGTTTAAAACTCTACATATACTTCTTAATTTTGGATAAAACTATTCAGTATTTTTAGTAAACGCTCTTTATTATGGAAAACAGGGAATCAAATTTACTGGCGATTAGGCCTCAAATTTTAAATGCCAGAGTGACTGAAAATATGTCAGAAGACGAACAATTTCAGAACAAGACTATTCGGCCCATTATTAAATTACAAAATGAATTATTAATTGAAGTGTTTAGAAATTACATCAAAAAAAGAAAAAACACTTTTTATGAATTATCTGTTGAAAAAAGACTGCTTTACATTGAAAATGCAGTTCAAAAAGATATGAAATTCAGAAATAGCCTTAAAGGAATGATCATTGGTCAATTTACTGTCGATGAATATTTGATTTACATTAAAAATTCATCCGCATTGAATAAAAGAATGATGAATATTGTTAGAGAAAGATTGCAAAGTAATCTTCAGTTACTAGAAAAACCTCTAGCGGTACATTAATAAAAAAAAGAGCGAATCTAATTGATTCGCTCTTTTTTTATCTATAAAAACTAGAAGGATTTAGTTGCCTCCCTCTAAAGCTTTTAACTTATTTTTCATATCCTCTGCCTTAGGATCATCTAATTGGTAGAAGATTTGCATTAGCGTTCTAACCGCTTCTACATTATCAGGCTTAGATTGTAGAGCTCCTTCTAAATAAGGAACAGCTTTTCTATATAAATCTTGTTTTTGTTTCTTAAGAACATCAAATCTTTTATAATCTGCTGCAGAACCACCAAGACTATTCATTTCTTCATTTAATGCAGTTTCTCCACTTAAAATAATCGCAGCAATATTAATTTGCGCAGAACTATAATCAGGCTTAATCTCCAATGCCTTTTCATAGTACTTAATTGCTTGCTCATTATCTCCTAAACGAGAAGCACTAACTCCTAAGTTATATAAAAGGTTTGGATTTTCAGGATCATTAGCAACAATTGCTTGCATTAACTCCTGATACTTTTCTAAATTACCTAACTTATAGAACATGTTCGCTTCTTCTTGCATTAAAGCAGGATCGTTAGGATTCTGAGCCTTTGCAGCTTCCATAGCTTTTATTGCTTCCTCATCTTTACCTTGTGTAATGTAGATAAGTGCAATGTTTTTAGTAATCTCTGCTTGTCTCGACTTCGTCTTTGTTACTTCTGGCTTAATATGTGTACCAGCTTTTACAGAAAAATCTCTTAACTCTTTAGATTCAAAAGGATCTACCTCACCAGTTTCTTTATTCACTGCTGTGTATTTGTTCTCAATACCTTTATAACCAACCTCAATTAACTCGTTATAGTATTTTAAAGCATTGTCATAATCCTTTCCATTTACAGCATTAGAAGCCGCAAAGTAAAGATATGCTGTATCTTTTTTCTGAGTCTTATACCCTAAGTATAGCTTTTCTGCAGCGGCTAAATTATCTCCTGCATTCTGGTCTGCTACTGCCTGCTCTACTAGAGATTGGCGTAAGGTTTGCAATGCAGTATTCGCTTGAGCTGAAAATTTCTTTCCTCCTGAAGCTTCTTCAATCTCTACCACTTTAGCGTAAGCATTAGCTGCTTCTTCAAATTTAGTTAGAGACTTATCTGGAGAAGCTGCAGTAGCTTGTCCTTTTAATAAATAATATTGCGCTTTAAGCTTATCTTCTGCAGTTTCTATTTGCCCTTCTGCTGCTTTAAGTGCCTCATTGGCAACTTCTAAGTTACCAGACTTTAGTGCCTTCTTTGCAGCATTTAAAGCTTTCTTTTGTGAAAATCCTAGTGCACTAACTGTTAAAAAAAGTGCCAAGATAAATTTAGTTCTCATTACTCGTTTTTTTATGGGATTCTTTGTTATTCTTCTTTTGTTTCATCAATTGCTGTGCCATCATTGGCATCATTTCCATTTTGCAAAGATATATCAATTTCTTCAATATTCTCATCTATATTATCAACATCCTCTTCTTCTTGCATAACTTTTGCTACTGCAGCAATAGAATCTTTCCCCTTCAGATTTATTAATCGAACCCCTTGAGTAGCTCTTCCCATAACTCTCAGATCTTCTACAGAAAGTCTTATAGCAATTCCTGATTTATTGATAATCATAAGGTCGTCAGCGTCTGTTACATTTTTAATAGCAACTAGTTTTCCAGTTTTATCAGTAACGGATATTGTTTTAACCCCTTTTCCTCCTCTATTCGTAATTCTATAATCTTCTAAACTAGAACGCTTTCCGTAACCGTTTTCAGAAACAACAAGAATATTACTTTCCATATCATTTACAGCTACCATACCAATTACTTCGTCATTATCATCCGCCAAGCGAATTCCTCTAACTCCAGAAGCACCTCTACCCATAGGTCTAGTTTTCTCTTCTTCGAAACGTATAGCTTTACCAGATTTTACAGCAAGCATTACCTGGCTTTTACCATTTGTTAATTTCGCTTCAAGTAATTCGTCATCGTCCTTAATGGTAATTGCATTAATACCATTAGTTCTTGGCCTAGAATATTGCTCTAACAAGGTCTTTTTAACTTGACCTTTTTTAGTAGCCATGATGACATAATGGGAATTAATATACTCCTCATCTTTAAGATCCTGAGTACAAATAAAGGCTTTAACCTTATCATCATTTTCAATATTGATAAGATTTTGGATAGCTCTACCTTTAGAAGTTTTACTTCCTTCTGGTATTTCGTAAACACGCATCCAGAAACATTTTCCTTTTTGAGTAAAGAATAACATATACTGGTGATTCGTACCAACAAAAAGATGCTCTAAGAAATCTTCATTACGCGTAGTACTACCTTTTTGACCTACTCCTCCTCTATTTTGTTTCTTATATTCAGTAAGAGACGTTCTTTTTATATATCCTGCATGAGAAATCGTAATTACCACTTTCTCATTAGGAATCATATCTTCAATACTAAGATCTCCTCCAGCGTATTCTATTTGAGAACGACGATCATCACCATACTTTTCTTTCACTTCGAGAAGCTCTTCTTTGATGATATCCATTCGACGTTCTTTCTTATCAAGAATATCTTTAAGATCTTCGATAGTCTTCATTAATTCTTCATACTCTGCGCGCAGCTTGTCTTGCTCTAATCCTGTCAGTTGACGTAAACGCATTTCAACAATCGCTTTAGCCTGAATTTCAGTAAGCTTGAATCGTTTAATCAACTTCTCTCTCGCTTCGTCTGCATTTGAAGATGCCCTAATTAATTTAATTACCTCATCGATATTATCTGAAGCAATTATTAATCCTTCCAGTATATGAGCTCTCTCTTCTGCCTTTCTTAATTCATATTTTGTTCTTCGCACAACCACATCGTGTCTGTGTTCTACGAAATAATGAATCATATCTTTTACATTCAATAACTGAGGTCTTCCTTGAACTAGTGCAATATTATTTACACTAAATGAAGATTGTAAGGCAGTATATTTATATAGAAGATTCAATACAATATTAGGAATCGCATCTCTTTTAAGGATGTATACAATTCGCATCCCTTTTCTATCAGATTCATCTCTAATAGAGGAAATTCCATCAATTTTCTTATCGTTGATAAGGTCTGCTGTTTTCTTAATCATGTCTGCCTTATTTACCTGATAAGGTATTTCAGACACAATAATACATTCTCTTCCATTTACCTCTTCAAAACTTGCTTTGGCTCGCATTACGATTCTACCTCTACCAGTTTTAAAAGCCTCTCTTACTCCATCATAACCATATATAATTCCACCGGTAGGAAAATCTGGTGCTTTTATATGTTGTATGAGTTCATCAATCTCAATATCGTTATTATCGATATAAGCGATTGTTCCGTCTACAACCTCGCTTAGGTTATGAGGAGGCATATTAGTTGCCATACCTACTGCAATACCCGAAGCCCCGTTAATTAATAATCCAGGAACTCTACTTGGTAATACAGTTGGTTCTTGCAAAGTATCATCGAAGTTGAACGTATGATCTACTGTTTCCTTTTCGATATCTGCAAGCATATCTTCAGAAATCTTTCGCATTCTAGCCTCTGTATATCGCATTGCTGCTGGGCTATCTCCATCGACGGATCCAAAGTTACCTTGACCATCTACTAACATGTATCGTAAACTCCATTCCTGAGCCATACGAACCATTGTGTCATATACCGAAGTATCACCATGTGGGTGATATTTACCTAGTACTTCCCCTACTATTCTGGCTGACTTTTTATGAGCACTATTTGCTCTTACACCTAACTCATACATACCGTAGAGAACTCTCCTGTGTACAGGCTTGAGTCCATCTCTAACATCCGGAAGTGCTCGTGATACGATCACAGACATTGAATAATCAATGTAAGCAGACTTCATCTCATCTTCTATGTTGATAGGTATTAGCTTTTCTCCTTCTGCCATAAAAATTATTTTATTCTAAAATTGATTTTATTAAACGCGCTAATTTAAGTAAATTAAGACGGTTTTAACAGCATATAGTCTTTGTAATATACGTAATTTATTAACAACTTAAACGACCCAAATGGTTAATAAGTCAATATATATACATTTTGATTATTAATCCTTTTTTCGTCTATTTACTCGGAAAACAAAAAAGTTTTTTGTCATTTTCTAAAACTTGACATATTTAAATATCTTTTTTTGAAAAAAGTATGACACAAGTTGGATATTATGTCAGCTTATTTGTAAAGTATGGTTAAAAGGAATAGTTTTTGACAAAGTAATTTTAAAAATTACTATATTTAGTAATAAAGAACACAGAGAAAAAGAAAGAAGCTAATTATATGGATGATAATTTTTCACCAAGAGTAAAAGATGTTATCGCTTACAGTAAAGAAGAAGCCTTAAGATTAGGGCACGACTTTATTGGCACGGAACATCTTATGTTAGGACTGTTGCGAGATGGAAGTGGAAAAGCAATTAGTATACTTGATGCGTTAGATATAGATTTAACGAATTTGAGAAGAAAAGTTGAAATTCTAAGCCCCGCAAACCCCAATGTAGCAATTGCTACTAACGAAAAAAAGAACTTACATTTAACAAGACAAGCCGAAAGAGCTTTAAAAACAACTTTTTTGGAAGCAAAGTTATTCCAAAGCTCATCGATTAATACCGCTCACTTGTTATTATGTATATTAAGAAACGAAAACGACCCTACTACTAAGTTACTTAACAAACTTAAAGTAGATTATGATAATGTTAAAGATCAATTTAAATTTATGATTGCTAACGAAGATGAATACACAGAAGGTCCAAAAGCTGAATCATTTTCTGATGATGATGATGATATGGCGGGAGATGCTTCAAAAGAAAATCCTTTTAATTCACCAACTGGTGGTGCTAAAACCAATAAAAAATCTAAGACACCTGTATTAGATAATTTTGGAAGAGACCTTACTGCTATGGCAGAAGAAGGAAAATTAGATCCTGTTGTTGGTAGAACGAAGGAAATTGAAAGAGTTTCTCAAATACTCAGTAGAAGAAAGAAAAACAACCCTCTTCTTATTGGAGAACCTGGTGTTGGAAAATCAGCTATAGCTGAGGGACTGGCGCTACGAATAGTTAAGAGAAAAGTTTCTCGAATCCTTTTCGATAAGCGTGTTGTTACTCTAGATTTAGCCAGTTTAGTTGCTGGCACCAAGTATAGAGGACAGTTTGAAGAACGTATGAAAGCTGTTATGAATGAATTAGAGAAGAATGATGATATTATTCTTTTCATAGATGAAATTCATACGATCGTTGGTGCAGGAGGCGCTACTGGAAGCCTTGACGCGTCCAATATGTTCAAACCTGCTCTAGCTAGAGGAGAAATACAATGTATTGGTGCAACAACCTTAGATGAGTATAGACAATACATCGAAAAAGATGGTGCCTTAGAAAGACGTTTCCAAAAAGTTATAGTTGAACCTACTAACATCGAGGAAACCATAGAAATACTTAATAACATTAAGGAAAAATATGAAGAGCATCATAATGTAAGTTATACGGACAGTGCCATTGAAGCTTGTGTAAAACTTACGAATAGATATATGACTGATCGCTTCCTACCAGACAAAGCAATTGATGCTTTAGATGAGGCTGGTTCTAGAGTTCATATTACTAATATCGATGTTCCTAAAAAGATTTTAGATCTAGAAAAAAAGCTGGAAGAGGTTAGAGAGCTTAAGAATAGCGTTGTCAAAAAACAAAAATATGAAGAAGCTGCTAAGCTAAGGGATGATGAAAAAAATCTCGAAAAAGAATTAGCACAAGCGCAAGAGCAATGGGAAAAAGACTCCAAACTTCATAAAGAAACTGTAGATGAAGAAAATGTAGCAGATGTAGTTTCTATGATGACTGGAATTCCTGTAAATAGAATAGCGCAAACAGAAAGCAACAAACTTGCTGAATTACCAAATCTAATAAAAGGTAAAGTAATTGGTCAAGACGAAGCAGTTTCTAAAGTTGTAAAAGCTATCCAGCGTAATCGTGCTGGCTTAAAAGACCCTAACAAACCAATAGGTTCATTTATTTTCTTAGGTCAAACAGGAGTAGGAAAAACACAATTAGCAAAAGTATTAGCCAAAGAGCTTTTTGATAGTGAAGACACACTAATCAGAATAGACATGAGTGAATACATGGAGAAATTCGCAGTTTCCAGGCTTATTGGTGCTCCTCCAGGATATGTAGGATACGAAGAAGGTGGACAACTTACAGAAAAAGTGAGAAGAAAACCTTATGCCGTTGTATTACTTGATGAAATCGAGAAAGCGCATCCTGATGTTTTCAATATGATGTTGCAAGTTCTTGATGATGGATATTTAACTGATAGTCTTGGACGTAAAATTGATTTTAGAAATGCGATCATTATCATGACCTCAAATATCGGAGCTCGTAAACTTAAAGATTTTGGTCAAGGTGTTGGTTTTGGAACTACAGCTAAGAAAACGCAATCTGATAGTTATGCAAAAGGAGTTATTGAAAATGCTTTGAAAAAAGCTTTTGCACCAGAGTTCTTAAATAGAGTTGACGATGTAATCGTATTCAATGCTCTTGAAAGAGAAGATATCCATAAAATCATCGATATAGAATTACAGAAACTTTATGGAAGAATTAAAGGATTAGGATATGATTTATCTCTAAGCGAAAAAGCTAAGGATTATATCACCGAAAAAGGTTTTGATAAGCAATATGGTGCGAGACCATTAAAAAGAGCTATCCAAAAATACATTGAAGATGCATTGGCTGAAGAAATTATCAATGCACAACTACAGGAAGGAGATAGTATCTTTATGGATTTAGACGATGATTCTAATGAATTAACCATAAGAATCGATAAAACCGAAGAATCTACCGAATCTTAAAACCATATCTATCTAGAAAAAGGAAAGAATTAAAATAGTATAAATGATACTAATAAAAAGACCTCTTTTAATCAAGAGGTCTTTTTTCTTGGTTGATCATCGCCAAAACTTGCAATTCACTTCAGGCTAGCATTTCTAGCAACCTAAACACTTCTTAAAATTTAAGAATACTCTTCGAATTACGGAAAAAACTTACTTTTTCATACTTTAAAAACATATCTTTACTTGAAACAAACAAAAACTAATGATTACCTTTTATAAAACAGATTTTGGTCTGGCAGAGATATATGATAACTACATGAGAGTAGTCATCAACGAAGGAATCACAGTATCCCCTGAAGACAATAATACACTTTTAGAAATGGTCGAAAATCATTTCAAAAACAAACCTTTTGTATATATTTCTCATAGAATACACTCCTACGCTATCAATCCAACCGTATATTTTGAAACAGCAAAAATTAAAACATTAGTTGGCCTTGCTGTAGTCTCCGATAGCCCTCTTCAAATAAATCAAACGCAAATAGAAAAAACATTCTTTAATAAAGAACTTAAACACTTTCATGATATGGAATCTGCATTAATCTGGAAAGAGGAACTTCTTAAAAGACAAGATTAAAGCATTTGAAACTACCGTAAAAGTGACTCATAAACAAAGAATACAAACAAGGGAAAAATCCCAAAATTTTATTTAAAAAACTATAGTTTTTAAATCCTAAACTATATATTTGCTCCACCTAAAATACCCCTAATGATTGCCACTTATCGACTAAATTTTGGGCTTATCGAAATTTATGATGATTATATCAAATCTATTATAAACGAAGGAATAACCATAACCCCAAAACACAACAATGTTTTACTAGAAATGGTAGAAAAGCATTTCAAAAACAAACCATTTTTATATATTACTCATCGTATTAATTCTTATGCTGTAGATCCTACCATATACTTAGAAACTACAAAGATCTGCAACTTATTGGGATTTGCTGTGGTATCTAAAGATCCTTTACAAGAAAAACAAATCAAACTTGAGCAAGCTTTTTTTAGTAAAGAATTAAAAAGGTTTGATGATATGGAATCAGCTTTAATATGGAAGGATGAATTACTACAAGATTACTCCAATTCATTAGTTTGAAAATTCCCCTAAATCTCAAAACAAAGAAAATTTCAAATTTTCATAAGTAATAGTTTTGTTGTAAATTATACTAAATTAACCATACTTAAATAATAGTTTTGAAATGAAATATGACAAAATACTATGATTTAGGTTTCGCTAAAGTAGAAATACACCAAGATTATCTTAAAAACACAATTTCAGAAGGCTTTTTGGTCATGCCTGAACACAACAATCTACTATTAGAATTTGTTATAAAATATTTTAACAACAAACCTTTTATTTACATTTCTAACAGGATAAATAATTATGCAGTAGACCCTACTGTCTATCATGAAACTACAAAAATTGACACCTTAAAAGGTATTGCAATCGTGTCAAAAAACCATAGGCAAAAAAAACTGACAGAACTGGAAAGTAAATTTTTTAATAAAGAAATAGCATACTTCAATAACCTAAAAGAAGCTTTGAAATGGAAAAACAAAATATTAAATAGTTTATGAATTAATAAAATAATTCATTTATTTTATACAACATTGAGAAAACTCCCCACATGATTAGATCTTATGAATTAGATTTTTGCGACTTAGAAATACATGATGATTATGTATTAGCCACAATGCACGAAGGGATTGTGGTTTCGGTCGAAAATAACGCTATCCTAATAAGAATAGCTGAGAAGCATTTTAAAAACACCCCTTTTGTCTATATAACAAATAGAATCAATTCGTATTCAGTAGATCCAATTGTATATATCAAAACCGCAAAAATTCCTTCTCTTTTAGGGTTTGCAGTGGTATCAAATGATCCAATTCAAAAAACCCTAACCAAATACGAAAAGAAGTTCTTTAAAAAAGAATTTAAGAGATTTGATGATTTGGAATCAGCTTTAACTTGGAAAGATCAATTGATAAAAAAACATCCTTATAAAACAATAACTCCAAAGGAAAAACAAAAAAAGAGCATCAAATGACGCCCTTTTTATAAAAATTTTGTGTTTTTTTACTTTGCTATATTTACAGCCCTGGTTTCTCTTATCACTGTAATTTTAACTTGTCCTGGATAGGTCATATCCGTTTGTATTTTCTGAGAAATTTCAAATGACAGACTAGCAGCCCTTTCATCATTTACTTTTTCGCTTTCAACAATTACACGCAATTCTCGACCAGCTTGTATCGCATAAGCTTTCTTAACTCCACTAAATCCAAATGCGATGTCTTCCAGATCTTTTAATCGTTGGATATAGGAATCTAACACCTGTCTACGTGCACCTGGCCTAGCACCACTAATAGCATCACACACCTGAACAATTGGTGATATTAATGCTGTCATTTCGATTTCATCATGGTGAGCACCTATCGCATTGCATACATCAGGTTTTTCCCCATACTTCTCTGCCCATTGCATTCCTAAAATAGCATGAGGTACTTCTGTTTCTGTATCTGGCACTTTACCTATGTCATGCAACAAACCAGCTCGCTTTGCTAATTTAGGATTAAGCCCTAACTCCGCAGCCATCACCCCACAAAGCTTAGCCACTTCTCTAGAGTGTTGCAGTAGATTCTGGCCATACGAGGAGCGGTATTTCATTCTCCCCACAGTTTTTATAAGCTCAGGATGCAATCCATGAATACCAAGATCGATAACGGTTCTCTTACCTACTTCGATAATTTCTTCATCGATCTGCTTTCTTGTCTTTTTTACTATTTCTTCAATTCTAGCAGGATGTATTCTACCATCCGTAACTAATTTATGTAAAGAAAGTCTAGCAACTTCTCTTCGCACAGAATCAAAACATGATAAAATAATCGCTTCCGGTGTATCGTCCACAATAATTTCTACACCTGTAGCAGCCTCAATAGCTCTAATATTCCGACCTTCACGTCCAATAATACGTCCTTTTACATCATCACTTTCAATATTAAATACAGATACACAATTTTCAATAGCTTCTTCTGTACCGATTCTTTGGATCGTATTAATAATAACTTTCTTAGCTTCTTGTTGTGCAGTAAGCTTAGCCTCTTCTATTGTATCTTGAATTAATGCCATAGAATCTGTTTTGGCTTGTTCTTTTAACGATTCTATAAGCTGATCTTTTGCTTCATCAGCAGACAGCCCTGATATTACTTCTAATTGCTGTACCTGACTCTTATGAAGCTTTTTTAATTCTCCTTGCTTCTTCTCAAGATAGTCATTCCTATGATTATAATCTTTAATCTTCTGCTCTAATTCTGCGTTTAACTTCTTGCCTTTGGAAAGTTCATTAGAAACCTGTGATTCTTTATCTCTTGTCCTTTTTTCGGCTTCTGCCATCTTCTTATCTCGAGATAAAATTACTTTTTCATGCTCCGATTTAAGCTCTATAAACTTCTCCTTTGCCTGAAGAATTTTATCTTTCTTAATTGTTTCTCCTTCGCTTTTAGCATCTCTTATAATACTCTGCGAAGTCTTTTTTGCGTTTTTGACAATTTCTGAGGCTTTGTTGCGCTCCAATACTTTAGCGATAATAAAACCTATCACTAAACCTGCAACCGCAGCAATAATCAAAAATATAATGTTATCCATAATTCTAGTTAGTGTTTATATATAAAAAAAGCCTGCACTAGTTTGGGTTTTGTATAAACTCTGTAAAAACAGGTTTAGGGCTAACAAGCTGGTCAAGGATCCGTGAAACTGAAAAAATCAGCACGGCTTGCTTTTACAACTTAAACTCACCCTTTTTAAAATAATTCTTGTTGAGTTTATCAAAAAATAACAACTAGTGCAGGCAGTAACCTTATTTATTTTAATGAACGTTTATGATAGATGATCTTGCAACAAATCATTTAAGGCATTAAGCCTTCCTGTTACATTTATTTCATCACTATCTTTATCTATAACCTTTTGTTCTACTTGTGCAGCAAACTGTAAAGCACACATTGCCAATACATCTTGCTTATCTCTAACAGCATAACTTTGCTCAAATTGCTTAATCATGGCTTCAATCTTCTTAGCAGCCTTACGCAAGCCTTCTTCTTGATCTGGCTTGATCGTTAATGGATATACTCTATCCGCAACTGATAATTTGATTTTTAATTTGTCTGCCATGTTTTTTTTATCACTCCGACAGCTGTGCTATACAGACATCTATCTCTCTTATTAAGGCATTTATTTTGAGCTTGGTTTCCCTTTTATATTCGTCACTGCCGAGCATTGCGTTTGCATTTTTGAGTGCACTGAATTTTTCTTCCCATTGCTTTAATTGATCGTTTTGAATTTCAGAATTAGATTCTAAATTCTTTATTTTTTCCTTAAGATCGGCATTTTGCTGCTTCATCAAATCATATTTATGGAGCAGTTTACTAATCCTATTCTCAAGAGAATCAACAATTTCAATCAAATTACTCATTATAATTTTACGCAATACTTCGTTACACAAAGTTAACATACCAATTGAAAAAACCCAATAGTTTTTAAACTAATTTTAAAGCTAAAAGATCTAACCAATCAAGTAATTAATTTATAGACTTTTAGTTTTTCATCGACCATCACTTTAATTTTAACCTCTAAATATTTACATTTACCTTCTATGCGAGTTTTTACATTATTATTACTCAGTTTTACTATTATTGGGTATGGTCAAAAGAACGTTCCTACTGATTATTTTTCAAATCCTTTGGATATCCCTCTGGCAGTATCTGGAACATACGGAGAATTAAGATCTAATCATTTTCATTCTGGTTTAGATTTAAAAACTAACGGAGAAGAAGGTTTACCTGTATATGCAGCTGCTAGTGGTAATGTAAGCAGAATAAAAATCTCTCATTTTGGATATGGAAAAGCTATCTATATTTCGCATCCGAATGGATACACAACCGTATATGCCCATCTTCAGAAATTCGCACCAGAAATAGAAGCATACATAAAGAAACGACAATACGCAAAAGAATCCTATGAAATTGAGCTTTTTCCTAAAGCTGGCGCCTTATCGGTAACCAAAGGAGAAATAATTGCGTATAGCGGAAATACGGGAGGAAGTGGCGGTCCGCATCTTCATTTTGAAATAAGGGATACCAAGGCAAGACCAATGAACCCCCTTACTTTTGGTATCGAAGTAAAGGATACCAAAAAACCTATAATCAACAGCGTATGGCTGTACAGTTTAGAAGAAAAATCACATATTAACGGAAACCAAAATCCTTCGAAACTTAGATTGATTCCATTAGACAACGGAAATTTTAAAGCTGAAGGTGTTACCGCTATCGGGAAAATTGGCATTGGAGTATCTACTATCGACCAACAAAATCTTGCTGCTAATAAAAATGGTGTTTACAAAATCACTACCGAAATCAATGGTCAGGAAAATTTTTCTATGGAGATGAAACGATTTTCATTTTCCGAAACACGTTATATAAATAGATTGATCGATTATGCTCATTATAAGAAAAACCGCAGTAGAATTACCAAGTTGTTTATTGAAAAAAATAATCCTCTCAGCATCTATAAAAATACAGTTGACAAAGGTATTTTCAACATCGAAGATAGCTTATCTTATACTGCAAAAGTTTTTGTAAAAGATTTTAATAATAACACTACAGAAATAAGTATTCCTATTCAAGGAAAAAACATTGAAAAAATCACTAAAAAAGAAATTGTCAAAACACCCTATTTCATACAACCTTCAGAAAACTTCACTTATAATTCAGGAATATTTGATTTATACATCCCTAAAGGAAGTCTTTATGAAAATGCTTACCTAGATATTGCTGCAAATGGTGATACCATTAAAATTCATGAAGACGAAATTCCGTTGCATAAAAACATGACCGTTGTTTTTGACGTAGCTAATTATAGCGAAACAGACAAGAAAAAATTATATATAGGAAGACTTGGTTATAACGATAAACATTATCACGTAAAAACGAATAAGAAAGGGAATCGTTTTTCTACCAGAACAAGAACTTTAGGAAGTTATTCTTTATTCACAGATAACGAAAAACCAACTATCGTACCTATTAACGTTTCTAGTAAGAAATGGATGTCAAAAGCCAATTTCTTAAAAATTAAAATTGACGATACAGATTCTGGAATTAAAAGTTATCGTGCTACGATCAATGGAAAATTCGTATTAATGGAGTATGACTATAAAACTGGAATGCTTGTTTATGATTTTAATGATAAAATAATTTCAGAAACAGAAAATAAATTCAAACTTATCGTGTTAGATAAAGTAGGAAATAGTACTACTTTTGAAACAACATTCTTTAGAAAACCGTAAATACACATACTCTTTGAAAAATCTACCCGTTCTTTTTGTTTTTCTTCTTGTTATTTTAAGTCACTCGATTATTGCTCAAGAAGCAGTTGTAAAAGGTGTGGTTCTAGACGAATCCAACAGGCCTGTTGCTAACGCAAATGTATCTTATGAAACCTCTGGCACTAAAACGGATGAAAATGGTGTTTATGTATTAAGCATCCCTGCCAATAAAGACATTACTATTAAAATTAGCCATGTTGGACTAAAGGACATTACCTTTACAATTAACTTACAAGAAAATCAGGAATACGAATTAAATCCAGTATTAAAGACGGAATTTGAACAGATAAGTGAAGTAATTATTACCGGAAGAGAACGAAAAGCCGTTGAAGGAATCACAACTTTGGATCCCGAAACCATTCGGATTACCCCTTCGGCCAATGCGGGTGTGGAAGGATTACTTAAAACTTTACCTGGAGTAAGCTCCAATAATGAATTAAGTACGCAATATGCCGTACGAGGAGGTAATTTTGACGAAAACCTAGTGTACGTTAATGAAATTGAAGTATATAGACCGTTTCTAATTAGGTCTGGACAACAAGAAGGGCTAAGCTTTGTAAATACCGATCTAGTAAGAAATGTAGATTTTTCTGCTGGTGGCTTCCAATCAAAATATGGTGATAAATTATCATCAGTATTAGATATTACTTATAGAAGACCTACACGATTTGATTTATCTGCCGATTTAAGCTTACTTGGAGGAAGCATTTCCGCTGGGGGTATCACAAAAGACAAGAAGTTTGCTGGTGTAGTTGGTGTTAGATACAGAGATAATAGTTTACTCGTGGATGCCAGACAAACCGAAACTAATTTTAGACCTCGATTTGCAGATGTACAAACCTATCTTTCTTATAACTTTTCAAAGAAATTTGAACTTGGATTCCTTGGAAACATCGCTATCAATAGATATGACTACGAACCACTTACCAGGAGAACCAACTTTGGGCCTATCACCGATCCAATTGCATTAACTGTTTTTTATGACGGACAAGAAAGAGATCGTTATCAAACATATTTTGGAGCTTTAAAAGGAGCCTACCAAGCGAATGAGAATTTGACCCTTAAATTAATAGGATCAGCATACCATACACAAGAACAAGAGTATTTCGACATATTTGCAGCTTATTTTCTTGGTACAGTAAATACTGATATTGGAGGTGAAGATCTGGGAGAAGCCGAATTTAATCAAGGTGTTGGATCACAGCTAACGCATGCTAGAAATGATCTGGATGCGCTTATCTTTAATATAGAACATAAAGGTACTTACATAGCTGATGAGCATCAATTTGATTGGGGTGTAAAATATACCTCTGAAGATATTCGAGATAGAATTCAAGAATTTGAAGTGATAGATTCCGCAGGGTTTTCAATCCGTCCACCAGGAACTTTTGTAAATGATCAACCTTATAATCCAAATGCAAGTCCAATTGTACCTTTTAACAGTGTACGAGCAACTAATATGGTAAACATTGATCGTTTTTCTGGATATGCTCAATATAGTTTACGTACAAATATTAAGGATCACGAAGTTTGGGCAAATGTAGGAGTTAGAGCTCATAATTGGAATGTATCAGGAGAAGGAATAAGTAATTCTTCTCAAACCGTTTTTAGTCCTCGAGCACAAGTTGCTATCAAACCCGATTGGAAATCAGACATGGTATTTCGCCTTTCTGGAGGATGGTATCATCAACCTCCGTTTTATAGAGAATTAAGAGATCTGCAAGGAACTGTACAACCTGATGTAAAGGCTCAGCAATCGATTCATATAGTTGCAGGAAATGATTACAGTTTTAATTTATGGAAACGACCTTTTAAGCTTACAACAGAACTCTACTATAAGAAATTAACCGACGTTAATTCTTATACTATAGAAAACGTTCGTATTAGATATAGAGCAAATAATAATGCTGAAGCTTATGCAGCTGGTTTTGATCTAAGACTAAACGGAGAATTTGTTCCTGGAACAGAAAGTTGGTTTAGCCTAGGTTTATTAAAAACTGAGGAAAACTTAGACAATAGAGGTTATATAGCTAGACCAACAGATCAAAGGATTAAGATTGGAGCATTATTTCAGGATTATGTTCCAACCATTCCAAATCTGAAAATGTATCTTAACCTTGTTTATCAAACTGGAGTGCCAGGTGGTTCTCCCACCAACGCAGATCCTTATGATTTCCAAACACGTTTAAGAGATTATAGAAGAGCGGATTTAGGTATTTCTTATATTGTAGTGGATAATAAAATTAGAAGAAAAGAAGGTAGCTTTTTCAACAACTTTAAAGATTTGAGTATCGGATTTGAAATCTTTAACCTTTTTGACAACCTAAATTCAATAACAAATACATTTGTTAGGGATGCGGCTTCCCAGAGACAATTTTCGATTCCAAACTTTTTAACACAACGAGTTTTTAATGTGCGTTTAGGAATGAGATTTTAGTTTTCTACAAACTCTTTTAAGACCTCAATTACGTAATCAACTTCTTCTTTTGTATTATACTTGGAAAAAGAAAACCTAACAGAAGGCTTTTGCATGTCTTCGTCAGATAAAATCTCTGCCAAGACATGAGATCCTTTACCACTTCCACTTTGACAAGCGCTTCCTTTAGAACAAGCGATTCCTTTAATATCCAACTGAAACAATAAAATTCCAGCTTTTTCCTGTGAAATTGGTAGGCAGACGTTAATCAAGGTATATGTACTATGTCCCAAATCGCAACAATTCGCATTAAACTTTACACCATCTATTTGCGTCTTCAATTGATCAACAAAGTATTGTTTTAGATTTGAAACATACAGCTTCTCTTCATCCATATGCTCATAAGCTAACCTTAATGCTTCATCCATTCCAACAATATTGTGAACACCTTCTGTTCCTCCTCTATATCCTCGCTCCTGCTCCCCTCCGTAGATCAATGGTTTAAGTCCTGAGTTCTTTTTTATGTATGCAAAACCTACGCCTTTCGGACCGTGAAATTTATGTGCACTTACTGCAGTAAAATCTACTTCTAATTCATTTAGATTTACATCTAAATGACCAATAGATTGCACCATATCACTATGAAAAAGCGCTTCGTGAGATTTACACAATGTACCTACCCTTTCAATATCCAAAATAGTCCCCACCTCGTTATTTACATGCATTAAACTTACCAATGTTTTAGCACTAGAATCTTCTAAAAGTTTCTCTAAATGTTTATAATCAATAGCTCCATTTGATTCTATATCTACATAACAAACATCAATATCTGTATGTGATTGAATTTCTTGCACCGTATGCAGGACTGCATGATGTTCTATCTTAGAAGTGATAATCCTTCGAACACCTAAATCTCTAACTGCACTATTTAATGCTAGATTATCAGCTTCTGTACCTCCAGAGGTAAAAATAATTTCGGAAGCTTTTACACCAAGATACTTAGCAATATTTTTTCTAGCTTGCTCAATATGATTCTTTGCAGATCTACCAAATCCATGTGTCGAAGAAGGATTTCCATAATCTTCTCTTAGCACAGTAGTCATTTTCTCAATTACTTCGGGGCGTAATTGTGTCGTAGCAGCACTATCGAAATAAACCTTTTGCATTAAATTCAAAAATTTAGTTAATGACTCTTAGAAAAATATGATAACCACAGAAATAAGAAAAACATATTATCATATTCTTATTTTTAGTAGCGCAAATCTAATTCAAATAAAATTATTTTCCACACTGCACGTTATAATCTTTCAATTCCTTTATTTTTGTTCAGATTTGTAAAAAATTACCAAAATGGTGAACATCTGACTATTTTAATCGTCTTTAAAGCAGGTTCTCTAATTACATTTGGTATTAAGGACGTTTTATAGAGTTATTAATCAAAATATTTTAAGTGAAAAAAATTCTGTCCACTTTTATCTTTTTAATCATACTTTCCTGTGATGATGGTGATATCATTGTTACTAGTTTTGAATTTGACGATGTTGATCTACAACTTTGTGAAGGTTCAATAACTGATGAATTTGTTTTTTTTAAAATAAACACTTCTGTTAATGAGACGATTGCTTACCGGTTTATAAGCGATACTTATTCTCAAACATCAGAAACGGAAAACGATATTATCATCGACCTAAACACTGATCCAGATAATAATCTTATTTACAGACAATTTAACTCTGCCATTACTACAGATTACTATTGTAGCAATATCCCTGATAGTAGTATTGGCGTTACCGATGAACTTATCGGAATCGGTGGACAAGCTGTTATAACTAATGTTATTGTTAGCGAAGATGATAATGATGGAGTAGAATCAACTCTAGAAAGTCCTAATGAAATTGATCCAGAAGCGGATCCTGATGGAGATGGAGTACCAAATTATTTGGACGACGACATGAGTGACCCGACAATTGGGAATGAAGATGCTACTGCAGATTCATTGGGCATTGAAGCAGGTTATAATTCTGATGAAGATCAAATTCCAGACTTTAGAGATCAAGATGATGATAATGATAATATATTAACAAGTGTGGAGTTACCAAATAGCGATCCCAATGATAGTAGCTTTGCAGATACTGATGGTGATGGAACACCAAACTATTTAGACAAAGATGATGACGATGATGGAATTAATACCATTGATGAGGATGTGGATGGAAATGGAAACCCTAGAGATGATGATACCGATAGGGACGGTGAACCAAATTACTTAGATATGGACGATGATAATGATGGAATAAATACTATTGATGAAGACACCGATGGTGATGGGGATCCTTTAAATGATGATGATGATGGCGATGGAATTCCTAATTACCTAGATGCTAACAATCCCATGAATGATGTATCTAATGCAAACGAAGTGAATCCGTCTATATTGGACAATACTGTTATTACAATTTTTAGAACTACTGTTACCATTACCAATTTGATTCTTAATGAGGAAAATGATCAATTTACTGATGATAATTTTTCTTTTGGTTTCAGAGATGAAACAGTATCGATTACTACTCCAAAAAATGACTAGCCCCATGATTAATAGAATCTATATAATAGTTTTAGTGCTTTTTTTTGCAAGTTGTAGTGAAGGAGACATTCTTGAAATTCCTTTAGACATTTTTAGTGATGACGAGCTCCAAAATTGCTCAAATGAAAATGATAATACATTTGTTTTTTTCGTAATAGATCAGGACACCAACAGATCTCTATCTGTAAATTTCACAGATTCTAGTTTCGAAATCGAACCTGCAACCGTTGCAGATGTTTCTGTAGATGAGCCCGTAGTTATAACTTTAAACACAACTACAAATCAACTATTATATAGAGAGTTCGACACTTCAATTAATGGTGATGATTATTTTTGCAATAGTGTACCAATAAGCAATGTTAATGTTACCCAAGAATTAGTTAGTTCTAATGGGACTGTAGAGATTAGCTATGTTCTTCAAAACACAACTGCTACAGAAACCACATACGAAAGAACAGTTACTTTAAATGACGTTACTTTAGAAGGCAATGGCATTGGAATTCGCAGAGAACTTTTAGTATTGGGAACTGACACTGTAACAGTAACCAACTAAACACTATTTTTTAGGATTTTGAACAATATAAACTTCCATCGCACCTAAACCATATTTTTTATAATCTGCGTCGGAAATTCTAAGATTATCATATCGCCCAAACAAATAACGTAGCTCTTCTTTTAATACTCCTTGCCCTACTCCATGAATAAATATTACATTTGGGATACGTTTGCTAATAGCAAAATCTAATTGTCGTTTCGCTGTATCTAATTGCAAGGTGACCATATCATGGTTAGACATTCCTTCAGTTGATTTCACCAATTTATGAATATGCAAATCGACTTCCATTGCTGGAACATTTTTTTCTTTAGGTTTTGCTATTGGTCTTTTAGGCTTTTTTCTATAAACTTCTTTATGTTGAAGATTTTTTTGAACCTCTTCATAAGACGGTACTAAAGAATTACCAGATTCCTCCCTTACCAACTCATTTTTCATAAAATGCATATTAAACCCATCATTAGAAGCTATTGTAATCTCATCTCCATTAATTGAAATGACCTTACCACTAATAGGCTCATCTAAAACTGATACAAAATCACCAACTTTTATCATAGTATTTTATTCTTCTTCCTCCGATACTTTGGATAATGCAGGATCTATTTCTTCAGACTTGCTAGAAACAGAAGTGTTCACAATAAACAAACCAGTCATTAAACATACAATCCCTATAGCTTGCAAATAATAGTTCTTTGCAGGAGAGGCTAATTCTAAAATTAAAAGAATAGCTCCTGCAAGAATCAACACAATACTAAAAATTCTCTTGAGTTTTGTTTTATCCATATCGCAAAAGTATCAAATATTAGATTTTTTATACACATTAATTTATAGAATACTCAAATTGTGTATATTGTAGGTCTGAAATAATTAACACCCCTATATTCTAACGTTTGTCGTTTCAATAAATACTAATTATTAATTAAGTTTATATATATATGGAAGCTAATCAACCAAGACCTAACAATCACCTAGCGTTGGCAATCATTTCTACAATTTTATGTTGCATGATCACAGGTATTGTAAGTATTATTTATTCAACTCAAGTAAATACAAAATATGATGCTGGAGACTACGAAGGCGCCGTCACTGCCTCTAAAAATGCAAAACTATGGGGTCTGATAGGTATCGGAGTAAGTCTTATTGGCTGGGTGCTATACTTTATCTTTTTTGGAATAGCAATCTTTTCTGGAATGAGTCAAAGTGCATTTTAAATTACCAAATAAATATTTAAAGTATGGGTACTTGTTAGCGCTAGTACCTATATTTTTTTTAGTTCAGTACTACTACTTACATGATCCAGAATCTCAAACTGGTGATGGTTTTTTTCCTAGTTGTATTTTTCACTCTCTTACGGGGTATCATTGTCCTGGCTGTGGAAGTCAACGTGCAGTACACGATTTATTACATGGTCGCATTTTACAAGCATTACAACACAACCTTCTTTTTGTAATCTTAACATTTGTATTGGGCATTAAGGGATATAAGTATATTGCTAAAACGTTTTTTAATAAAACGGTCACAGATTGGACTTACAACAAGTATTTTACAATTGCCATATTTTTAATAATTATCTTTTATTGGATCTTAAGAAACATAACTACTCCTCCGTTTTGTCATTTGGCTCCATAAAAAAGAGCGGAACAATCGCCCCACTCTTTTATAATTTACATTCTAGTAAAAAAGGTATTTCTATTCAAACTCTTTAAGTGTATTCTTAATGATATCTACACACTCCAGCAATTGCTCTTTATTCATTACTAACGGAGGTGCAAAACGAATAATATTGCCATGAGTAGGTTTTGCTAATAAACCATTTTCTTTAAGTGCTACACAAATATTCCATGCAGTTTCACTTTCCTCATGATCGTTAATTACGATCGCATTTAATAATCCTTTACCTCTAACTAAAGTAACTATATTTGATGTTTTGATATACTCGTTCATTTCAGCCCTGAATAATTCACCTAACTCAAAAGCATTCTCCGCGAGTTTCTCATCTCTAACCACTTCTAAAGCCGCTATAGCTACTGCTGCAGCCACAGGATTACCACCAAAAGTACTACCATGATTACCTGGTCGTATAACCTCCATAATAGCATCGTTAGCCAGTACACCTGAAACAGGATACGCTCCTCCACTAAGAGCTTTCCCTAAAATCAAAATATCTGGTTTTACATTTGGAGTACCGGAACAATTTTTATCACTACAAGAACAATTACCGCACGTTGCCAATAACCTTCCTGTTCTTGCGATACCCGTCTGTACTTCATCTGCTATGAACAAAACATTGTGTTTTTCACATAACGCTTTAGCTTTAGCTAAATAATCTTCTGACGGTACGTAAACTCCTGCTTCTCCTTGTATAGGTTCTACTAAAAAACCAGCTACATTTTTATTAGCCTCCAAAGCTTCTTCTAATTGCTTCAGATTATCATACTCTATCTTTATAAAACCTGATGTATAAGGTCCGAAATTTTTTCTTGCTACCGGATCATTAGAAAATGATATGATGGTAGTAGTTCTACCGTGAAAATTATTCTCACAAACTATTATTTGTGCTTCATTTTCATGAATACCTTTTTTCTCATAAGCCCACTTCCTACATATCTTTAGAGCAGTTTCGACAGCTTCAGCACCTGTATTCATAGGTAATAGTTTGTCAAAACCAAAAAACTCTGATGCAAATTTTTCATATGCACCTAATTTATCATTATAAAATGCTCTTGATGTAAGTGTAAGTGTTTGTGCTTGTTCCATCATTGCACCCACAATTTTTGGGTGACAATGTCCCTGATTTACTGCAGAATACGCACTTAAAAAATCATAATATTTCTTTCCTTCAACATCCCATACATATACCCCTTCACCTTTACTTAATACCACTGGTAAAGGATGGTAATTATGAGCTCCATACTTGTTTTCTAAATCGATTGCTTGTTGAGAAGTTAATTTTTCTAAAACAGCCATTTTTAATAATTTAAATTGATAAAATAACCATTCCTTCTGTACCTTTATCCTTTCGCAAATTCCGATAAATATCGGAACGAAAATTCAGCGTGGGAGAGAAATCATCCCTAAGAGAAGCGCAAATTACTAAATCTTTACGGATTATTTAATTTTCATAACTATACAGCTTACAATTTTTAATTATTCAAAATAATAGACGATTTCCATGATTATTCTTTAACATCATCTTTTTCAGAAAGACTATTCATTTCTTACTAGCTAAAGAAGAAATCTGTAGTTCTAATCTTTTAATTTCTCTAATCAAGGCATTCTTGTCTATTTGTAACCAGGAATATATTTTAAGCATTGATGCAACCATAATACTCAACAAACCAGCTACACTCCATTTTATAAGCTCGTTAGTATTTTCTGTTTCTAAAAACTTTACAATACAATAAATAAATAGACCAAATGCAATTAAGTTAACGATATTCATAATGACTATGATCCACCTATTTTTGGTCTTATATAATCCTCCTATCATTTCAAAAATAGTTTGTTCGTCTAAATCATCATAGAATTTAGCTTCTTCTTCAGTTAGTGTTTCTTTTATTAATTTATCAATATCTTCCATATCAGTATTTATTGTTTTTGGTTTTTAAAATTGATTTTAATTTTTCTCTTGCAGTAAACAAGCGGGATTTTACAGTTCCTAAAGAGACCCCTACAATCGTACTTATCTCCTTTATACTATACTCTTCTTTGTAAAAAAGATTTAAAATCATCTGTTGCTCGATAGATAACTTTCTAATTGCCTTTTTCAATAATTGCTTCCTATTTTCAGATTCATCAATTATCTCATATTCCAAAATTGGAGGATTTATTTCTTTCAAATAGGAATCTAATACTTCTTTCTCTTTCCTATTTTTACGAAGCCAATCAATAGATTTCCTATTTACTATAGACAATGCCCAGCTACCAAAGCTATTGGTATTCTTAAGATCTGATATTTTTAAAAAAATCGTATTCCAACAATCTTGGGTAATGTCTCTAGAAATATGCATATCTTTTACATACCAATTTGCTTGCTTACACAATTTTTTATGCCACCTTTTTACAAGAATTGTAGCCGCCTTCTTATCTCCCGATTGGCATCTCAAAACCAATAAGGAATCAAATATTTTATCAGCATCTTTCATGGTAACCTTTATACTATAGACGTAGAAATAAATTTTAGGTTCATTTTTTTCAATCTTTTTATAAGATATGTTGAATATTTAATAAGTATATGGTTTCTATTCTTATTTTTGCGCTATGGCCAGAAAGAATAGAAAGAAGGTTTTTGAAAACATAGAAGTGATCGATGCTGGTGCTAAAGGAAAAAGCATCGCCAAAGCTCCAGACGGGAAGATTATATTTTTAAACAATGCAGTTCCTGGAGATATAGTCGATATTCAGACTATTAAAAAACGAAAAGCTTATTATGAAGGATCTGCTACAGTTTTTCATAAAAAATCTGAAAAAAGGGTAACTCCTGCTTGTAAACATTTTGGAACTTGTGGTGGATGTAAATGGCAATTTATGGCATATGAACATCAATTAGCCTATAAAGAACAGGAAGTAGTTAATAACCTAACAAGATTAGGAAAAATCCAACTACCAGAAGTTACTCCTATTTTAGGGTCTGAAGATCATTTTTTTTATAGAAACAAAATGGAATTCTCTTTTAGTGATAGCAGATGGTTAACATTAGAAGAAATACAAAGTGATACGGAAATTGGAAATCGAAACGCATTAGGGTTTCATATTCCTGGAATGTGGGACAAAATCTTAGATATTGATAAATGTCATCTACAAGAAGACCCAAGTAATGCTATAAGAAATAAGATTAAAGCTTTTGCTACACAAAATGACCTAGCATTTTATAATGCCCGAAATCAAAAAGGGTTTTTGAGAACCCTGATGATGCGTATTGTTTCAACTGGTGAAATAATGGTATTGATTCAGTTTTTTCATGAGGATGTTGAAAAGAGAACCTTATTATTGGATTACATTATTTCAGAATTTCCAGAAATCACATCCCTGCAATATGTAATCAATTCTAAAGGCAATGATACTATTTACGATCAGGAAGTGATTTGTTATCACGGAAAAGATCATATCGAAGAAGAGATGGAAGGGCTTCGTTTTAAAATAAATCCTAAATCATTTTATCAAACGAATTCCAAACAAGCCTATGAACTCTATAAAATTACCCGAGATTTTGCAGGTCTTAGCGGAGAAGAATTAGTTTATGATTTATATACGGGGACTGGGACTATAGCTCAGTTTGTAGCGAAAAAAGCGAAAAAAGTCATTGGTGTAGAAGCAGTGCCTGAAGCAATCGAAGATGCAAAAGCAAATGCTAAACATAATGGAATAGATAATGTGGAGTTTTATGTAGGTGATATGAAAAAAGTATTTACAGCTCAGTTTATTGCAACGCATGGACAACCAGAAGTTGTGATCACCGATCCTCCTAGAGATGGAATGCACAAGGATGTCGTAGGACAATTACTCAACATATCACCAAACAAAATTGTATATGTAAGCTGCAATAGTGCAACACAGGCAAGAGATCTGTCGTTATTAGATAGCATGTATAAGGTTACCAAAGTACAACCTGTAGATATGTTTCCACAAACACATCATGTAGAAAACGTGGTTTTATTAGAAAAAAGATAGGAATGAAATTATATAAAACTCTTACCATACTATTTTGCTGCCTGAGTATTATGTATATAAGTACAGGGTGTGAACGTGACGATATCTGCGCAGAAGACACACCCACTACCCCATTATTAATAATCAAATTTATTGATGATGAAACAGGTGCTGACATAAAACAACCTAATGAATTACAAGTGAGTGCAATTGGTTTTCTCAATATCATTGATTATGAAACTAACCAAGATTCAATTATGATTCCACTTAGAACTAGAGGTTTGTTAACTAATTTTCAATTTACTGTCGATTCCGATACCACCGATGATGAAGTAGTACCTAATATAGATGAGGTTAGTTTTCAGTATACTCCTGTTGAAGAGTATGTAAGTAGTGCTTGTGGTTTTAAAGTGAATTACAACGGACTTACAGCCAGTTTCGAAAATGAAGAAGATGGCGGAAACTGGATAAAAAGAATTACTATAGAAGAAGATAACATTACTGATGAAACAGCTGCGCACGTACTTATTTTTCACTAGCATCCTAATTTCAGGCATTATTTATTCTCAGGAAGAGCCTAATCTTACTGAAAGAGATACACTACCTCCATCGGAGAAATATGGATTAAGGTTTGGTGTAGATATTGCAAGATTTATAAGAACTGCTGTAAATGATGACTATTCAGGGTTCGAGATTAATGCTGACTATCGAGTCTATAAAAATTATTATATCGCTGCCGAAATTGGTAATGAATCCCTCGTTCGAGATGAGACCAATATTAATGTGGAAGGATCTGGAAGCTATGTAAGATTAGGAATTGACTATAATACTTACAAGAATTGGTATGGAATGCAGAATAGCATTTTTGCGGGACTTAGGTATGGATTTTCTAATTTTGATCAAAAACTAAATAGCTATAGTATTTTTACAGGAACTGACTTTTTTGATTTGGATAATAATCCTGATAACTTCAGAAATCAAGCAAGAGAATCTACAGGCTTAACCGCTGGTTGGATAGAACTAGTATTAGGCCTTAAAGTAGAACTATTTAAAAATATCTATTTAGGTGCGAGCGTGTCTTTACGAAGAATTGTAAACGAACAAGATCCTGCAGGATTTGAAAATTTATTCATTCCTGGATTTGGGAAAACTAACGATTTTAGTGAATTTAATGTTGGATACACCTATACGGTAAGTTACTTAATCCCTTTTTATAAAAAGAAAAGATAATCTAGTTTAAATCTATTTTTGGAATTTTGCTTTTTTACTTCCTGAGTACATTTCGTATTTCACCAATCGAGATTCTAGTTTACCATTAAATACCTTTATTTTTCTAGAAGGTCGAAGCCCTACATATTTAAGAGCTTCGAGATTAGAAGTAATAAACCAAGCGTTGGTATTTGGGTATTCTTGTTTTAATGTATCTCCTATTTTACCATAAAATTCTTCTTCATTAAGTTCTAAACGTTCTCCATAAGGTGGATTAAAAACCATATGTAATTTACCTTCTACTTCTTTAGAACTTTCAAAAAAGTTTTGATGTTCGATCGTAACAAAATCCGAAAGATTGGCATTTTCTACATTTTTTTTCGCTTTTCTTATTGCAGAAGGCGCCTTATCAAAACCTACAATTTTATGTTGAAACTCTCTGGTCTTATTCAGGCAAGCAGCTTCTATTTTTTCAAACAAATCCATATCCCAATCTAACCACTTTTCGAAAGCGAACTCTTTACGATTTAGATTAGCAGGAATATTACAGGCTATCATAGCAGCTTCTATAGCGAGTGTCCCACTACCACACATAGGATCTAGAAAATCAGATCTTCCATCCCATCCAGATAGCAATAACAAACCTGCTGCCAAAACCTCATTAATAGGCGCTATATTTGTTGCCGTTCTATATCCTCTATGGTGTAATGACCCTCCAGAACTGTCTAATGACACAGTACATAAATCCTGCTGTATGTGTATATTGATAGTTAAATCTGGATAATCTGTATTTACATTAGGTCGTTTGCCTTTTTCCTTTCTAAATTTATCTACAATTGCATCTTTCGACTTTAGGGAAACAAATTGCGAATGTCGAAAAATCGTTGAATTCACTGTAGTATAAATTGCAAAGCTTTCATTTTCATTCAAATACTCTTCCCAACGAATAGATTGTATAAAATTATACAAATCTCTCTCGTTCCGAATTTTTTTCGTGCCAATTGGTTTTAAAATCTTTAATGCAGTTCTCATACAAAGGTTAGCCTTATACATAAATCCTTTATCTCCATAAAAACTAACCATCCTATTCCCTACTTGCACTTTTAGGGCACCTAAATTCCTAAGCTCTTGTGCTAATATTTCTTCAAAACCAAAGAAGGTTTTGGCCACCATTTTAAATGAATTGCTCACTATCTTCTAATTCGCTATTATTAAACGGCAAAAATACATTAATTTTGCGCCCTATGCTAAAAGATTCTACAATGTGGTATGCATCTTGGTTTGATACACCATATTATCATATATTATATAAAGATAGAGGTCATGAAGAAGCGCAGCAATTCATGGACAACTTAAGTAATTATTTAAATCTAGAACCTGGAGAAAAATTACTTGATCTTGCTTGTGGAAAAGGAAGACATAGTATTTATCTTAATCAATTGGGTTTTGATGTTACAGGAGTGGATTTATCGAAAAACAGCATAAAATATGCTTCTCAATTTGAAAACGAAACACTGAGATTTAGAGTACATGATATGTCTAAACCTTATCATGAAAAGTTTTCTGGAGTTTTTAATCTATTTACGAGTTTTGGATATTTTGAAAAAGAAGAATGCAACCTAAGTACAATTAAAGCTATAAAATCAAATTTAAACGAAACTGGATTTGGAGTAATTGATTTTATGAATGTAGATTATGTTATTGATCATCTTGTACCAGAAGAAACTAAGGAAGTATCAGGAATTACCTTTCACATAAAAAGATATGTAAAAGAAGGATACATCCATAAAGAAATTAGATTCGAAGACAATAATGAAGACTATTTCTTTACAGAGAAAGTAAAAGCAATAACATTAGAAGATTTTAAAGCATACTTTAACGAAGCTAAAGCAGATTTAATTGACATTTTTGGAAATTACCAACTCCAAAAATTTCACAAAACCAATTCTTCTAGACTCATTCTTATTTTTAAATAGTGTATCACCACATTTTTTCCATATTAGCAGTTTTCGTAGGATCTTTAATTGTATATATATTTAAGCCTAGCAATCAGAAAAACCTAAAATTACTTTTAGCATTTAGTGGTGCTTTTTTATTAGCAATTACTATATTCAATTTATTACCCGAAGTTTTCGAAGATCATCCGCACGCCAAACAAACAGGTGTTTGGATTATGATTGGAATTCTTCTGCAAAAGATATTAGAGTATTTTTCGAAAGGTGCAGAACACGGACATATTCACCTTCAGAAAAAGACAACAAGAATCCCTAAATTGTTATTTATAAGTTTAGGTATTCATGCGCTTTTAGAAGGTTTTCCTATTCATCATACAGAAGGAATACTTGTGGGAATTATAGTTCATAAAATTCCTATTGCTATGATTCTAACAACATTTTTAATTAATACTCAAATAAAAAGAACAACCATACTTGGTTTACTTTTCATTTTTGCTTTAATGACTCCTTTGGGAACATTGATTTCGGAACATTTTGAAGCCGTACAAAAATATTATAAGGAAATCACAGCTCTTGTAATTGGTATTTTTTTGCATGTATCTACAACCATATTATTTGAAAGCAACGAAGGCCATAAATTTAATATTACTAAATTGATGGTTATTCTAGCGGCCACAGCATGTGCTTATATTATATAGTATGTTTAGCAAAGAGGAATCGAAAAAAATAAGACAGGAATTTTGGACCAATTTTGGGATTGAGTATCCAAGAAAATGGTTGTTGTATAACACCAAAATTAAAGATGTTACACTTAAGTTTACGTTTACTACCAAAATTGCTCAAGTATCTATTGATATTGAACCCCATGATAATCTTATTCGAGCATATTATTATGATAAATTTTTAAGTCTGAAGAATATTCTTAAAGAAGAATATATTAGTGACATTATCTTTGATGAACAATATATTCTAGAAAACGGTAAAGTAATTTCTAAAATATATATCGAGTTACCAGATGTAAGTATTCATAACAAAAAAACATGGGAAACAACGATGAAGTTTCTAAACACTTACATGGACAAACTTGAAAACTTCTTTTTAGAATACAAAGACATTATCCAAGATTAACATTATGGCATTTTTAAATATTTTTTTATAACAATTTTTTAATTTTAGCACTAAAATTTTAATAAATTCTCATTTTTAGTAGTTTTTCTTATCTTACAAGTAACTAAAACACAAACTCAGTAATTATGAAAAACTATGTTAACTCCATAGCAATTGTGCTATGCGCACTTTTATGTCTTCAATGTACTAAAGAAAATAGCTCTCCCGAAGCTCAAGAAATCGGTCTAGAAATACAAAATGAAGATATGCTATCTGGTAAGTTAGACACTAATAATAGCACTATCGAGTATTCTGTAAAAGCAATATCTGAGCTTGAATTTAAAGTATCAATATCTATTGATAAACGGAACATTGATGCTCTCATTGATTTTAGTAAAGAAAAAATGAGCATTGATGGACATGACAATAATTTTTCTGAACCTCAAAAAGAAGCATTACTTAATACAGGAAAAATCATCTCAGACTACCTACTAGATTCTAAAAAGGGAGAAATCTCAATGGCAGAATATACTTTGCTAACATTAATGGAATATTGGGGTAAATCACCTGTTGGGTACATCTACGCAAAAAGGAGTATTCAATCACCATCAAATTCTATAAATCTAAAAAGTAGAAATGAAGGAATTACATGTATACGAAAAAACACGTACGTAACAGCAGAATATGATGATTCTAGCGGTAATCATAGAGATCGTGTAAAAGTTGGAAGTAAACCAAGAAGAAATTATGGTTGTATGGGAAGATGTGGTGCTGATTGCGGAAGATGGTGGATTCCTAGTGCCTGGACAAAAGATTGTATGGATCATGATCAATGTAGTAATGTGAATAATGCAAGTGGCGGAAGCAGTGATCGTAATTGTGGTGATGAGTTTAATGAAGCAGCCGATGATTATGTATTTGGTGTCATTCGTGGATGCCGAGGATAAACTTCAATTATAAAGTACTACTTACTATATCAGGCAAATTTCACTAGCCTGATATAGTATTATCTTAAATAACAAACTTCCAAATAAATATGAAGTGAAAAACACTTCCTGCCAGAACAAAAAAATGCCAAATCACATGATTAAAATTTAGCTTTTTAACCGCATAAAAAATAATCCCAACAGTATAAGCTAAACCTCCATAAATCAAATACATGATTGCATTTTTACCAACTGTTTCTGTAAGTTGCGAAAAATCTATCACAATTAACCATCCCATTAATAAATAAAGAAGAACCGACACAACTTCGTATTTACCAGTGAAAAACAACTTCAAAATTGAACCTAAGAGTGCTAACGACCAAACTAAGATAAAAAGCAACCATCCCTTACTATGTACTAAAGCTATTAGGGTTACAGGAGTATAAGTTCCTGCAATTAATATATATATCCCTACATGATCCATGATTCTTAATTTATTCTTTAAATTAAGATCTCTTGTATAATGATATAGTGCAGAAGAAAAATATAAAACAATTAAAGATACTCCATATATGCAAATTGAAAATTTGCTGAAAGGTGTTTTGCCATTATCATAAAATATCAATACAAATAGACCTAATATTGACATGATAAATCCTAAACCATGACTTAACCAATTCCACTTTTCTTCTAAATCAGATTGTTGTTTCATTAAACACAAAAATAAAAAAGTGATTTGTACTTACTCAAATATATTACTTGTAAATATCAATTAATTACGTAAGAATAAACTTATTTTAAATATCATAAAACGTAAAAAATTACACTTTAACCGTATTTAATAAGTATTTAAACCGTTATTTTGTTTTTTTTAACTATATTTGATTGCCCTAAAATCTGTCATAAACAATGAAAAGTACTAAAATAGCCCAGTATTTTATATGTTTCGTATGTATTAATCTATTTCATTCTACCATATACGCAAATCAATATGAAGAAATGTCATTTTCGGAACTTACCTGTACAATTACAGATACCGAAGAACATTTAAACTCCATTGGAAGAGCTAATGGTGTTATGATAATTGAAAGGATTATTGATGTTTCTTCTAAATTCAATAGTCAACAAGAATATTATATTAAGGGGTATGCATACAATTTACTAGGTAATATTTATTATTCAAACAAAGAATACAAAAAAGCCCTAAAAGAATATAAAGTTGCTGAATTATTTATAAAAGAACTGAAGGATAATTCTGAACTTACCATAGATGTAAACAACAATCTTGCATTAGTATATCTAGAAGGCTTTAATAAACCTGGAAGAGCTTTAAAAAGAATCAAAGAAATCTACAAATATTCTGAAGATTTAGACATGCATTCCTTGCATGTAGTGGAACTTAATTTGGCAAACATTTATTTAAAAACAAGAAATTATAGAAAAGCATATTCTTTATTAGAGAAATGTCAAAAATATTTCAGAAACAATTCACAATACCCAGTTAATCTATTAAACACTTATACTAGGTTTGGAGAATACTTTGTGATTCACAAAAACTATAGCAATGCTATACGGTATTTCGAAATGGCTGCCTCAATTGCAGAAAAAAACAAAATGTTCAGACAAGCTATGACTGTTTACAAAAAGTATGAAGATTTGCTTGTTAAACTAGGAAGGCAAGATAGAGCCTATGCCATTTTAAAAAAATACACAACACATCATGAAACTGCACTAGAAATAGAAAAATTAGAAAATAATGAGTTTAAAGAAAAACTAGTTGTTAGTAATAAGAATAATACTATACAAACAGAAAAAGCAAAACAGTCACAAAAAATTTCAATTTTCACATTATCCTTATTAGTATTATGTTTGATTCTGTTTTGTTTCTTTATTTATAATCATAGAAAAACAAAAATTCTAGGTGAATCTTTAGCCATTAGGAATAAAGAACTTAAAATTTCCAAAGAAAAGTCCGACAGATTAGCTGCTGTTAAAACAAAGTTCATTTCTACTGTAAGTCATGAGCTTAGAACTCCGTTATATGGAGTAGTTGGTTTATCTTCTATCCTTATGGAAAGAATTAAAGATGAAGAAAATCATAAATTTATAAAACTAATGAAATTCTCTGCGGATCATCTACTAAACCTTATTAATGACGTATTACAAGTAACAAAAATGGAATCTTACGAGATTACATTAGATAAAACTAGTTACAATATAAAAGGATTGGCAGATGATATCAAAAACTCATTTGAATATCAAGCAGACAAAAATGGAAATACATTACACTTAAATTTTGATGAAAAAATTCCACATCACTTGATTGGAGACCAAGTAAGATTATCTCAAATTTTTATTAATCTTATTAGTAACGCAAATAAATTTACCAAAAATGGAAACATATGGCTGAATTTTATCAATCCAATTGTAAAAAACAACAAAGTAGAAATCACATTTGAAATAAAAGATGATGGAAGAGGTATTCCATTAGACAAACAAGAAATAATATTTGAAAAATTTTCTCAAGCGGATGCCAAAGATCACACTACAGGAACAGGTTTAGGTTTACATATTGTAAAAAATTTAGTAAATCTTCATGGAGGCGATATAAAAATCAACAGTACTCCAGGTAAAGGAACTACATTCTATTTTACGGTAGATTTTGAGATTGATACAACTAAAGAAAATAGTAGTCCTATTAACAAACAAAAAGAATGTATTCCTCTTTTAAATAAAGAAGACTATAAAATACTTATTGTTGAAGACAATAAAATAAATCAAATCGTAACTAAGAATGTTCTAAAAACTAAAGGTTATCCTTCAGAAATCGCTGATGATGGTCTAATAGCTACGCAAATGGTTAAGGAAAATCATTACGATCTAATTCTTATGGATCTGAACATGCCAAATATGGGAGGTATGGAAGCAACTAAAATAATTAGAACATTTAACCCCACAGTTCCTATCATAGCATTAACAGCATCTGACACACAAGATACTGTACAAGCAATTTTAGACCCGAACTCAGGTTTCAATGATTTCTTAAGAAAACCCTATAAGAACGAAGAATTCTTTAACAAAATTGAAACAAATCTAAATGGAGAAATTTCTAAGGCCTCCTAGATTTATATTATTTACCGCATTAAAGATATTAGCTACTGGTTAATATTCTCTTTTAAAAGTCCAAATTTCATTTTTAATTTGGGCTTTTATTTTTAAGATATAGCAATTTATAACACTTACCCCGTACCAATCAACAATCATCGAAAGTATTAATTAATTACACAAAGAAGAGCAATCAAGTATAAACGGTGGTTATCCATCGAGTTGTCCATCCAATGGCAGTGGTGCTACTGGTCATAGTTGTAGTGTTGCTTCTCAATGTAGACCCATTCTTCCTGGTTTTCCAGTAGCGCGTATTCGTGGTTGTTCTCTGAGTGCTTTTTAGTTCTTTGCTGCTATTAGCAGTAAGTGGTATGTATTCTATACAGCTTCAGTTTACTACATAAAAAAACCCTTCATTGTCATAATGAAGGGTTTTCAAGGAAGGCGGCGACCTACTCTCCCACGATTGTAGTACC